>CAWCTF010000009.1:0-8862 GCA_963798435.1 uncultured Flavobacteriaceae bacterium | reverse complement strand
GTGGCCCATAAACCCAAGTATACGTTTCACTCGACCGATCGTTTTGACGAATTGTACGATCGATTGCGTGCAGTTCGTTCAAAAAGGTACAAGTATATTAAAAGTTTTGATACGACTATATCCCAAGCTATGCCGATTGCCTATCGGGAACAGATGCCTATGATGCAAGAACTTCGAAAATTATATGCCGCTGGCAGGCTGAACACTGAACAAGCGCGATGGTTGCAACCAACGAAACCTGCAGAAGCGCTTTATGACCTGGAAAAAGACCCTTATGAGCTGGAAAATCTGGCCAATAGACCTGAACTTCAGGATACGCTGGTTCATTTAAGAAATTTATTGAATGATTGGATAACTGAGACCGATGATCTTGGCCGATACCCTGAAAAAGTGCTGATAGCCAATTGGCTGCCCGATGGACGGCAACCTCAATTGCCGCCTTTGGAAATGGAAGAAGGTAAGGACGGGATCGTTCTATTTTCTAAACACCCCGATGCTACCATCATCTGGAGAAGACCGCAAGATTCGCTATGGAAAATATATAGTAAACCGTTGCCTCCGGGAACTTTTTTTGAGGCCAAGGCAGAACGAATAGGGTACCAGGCTAGTGAAGCGTTGAAATTTGATTCGAATTAGTGTTTGATAGGGTTTCTTAATGTTAGAACAATTGCCGGTATAACCCTATAGGTGAATGCACCATTTGAACACAATTATAAGTAGCCTATATGAATAAGGAGTTTATTCCAAAATTATTTTCGATTTTAAAGGAAGGAATCAGCGCCAAGCAACTGCGAAAGGAAATTATCTCCGGTTTGATTGTCGGAATTGTGGCACTGCCATTGGCAATCGCCTTCGCGATTGCTTCTGGAGTCTCTCCTGAAAAAGGATTGATTACCGCAATTGTTGCAGGGATCATAATTTCCGTTTTTGGTGGGAGTCGAGTGCAAATAGGTGGACCAACAGGTGCTTTTATAGTCATTGTTTATGGAATCGTTCAACAATATGGTATGAACGGGTTGACGATAGCCACCTTTATGGCAGGGTTTATAATTATTGGCTTTGGCCTTGCCCGTCTGGGAAATTTGCTAAAATTTATTCCGTATTCCCTGATTGTAGGTTTTACAAGTGGGATTGCCTTGATTATCTTTTCATCACAGATAAATGCCTTTTTTGGGCTTCACATCGCAAAAGTACCTGCTGATTTCATTGAAAAATGGAAATTATACTTCTCATCATTTGCCAACCTGAATCTTTATGCCATCACCATGAGCGTATTTACCGTACTTACGATTGTTTATTTCCCGAAAATAACGAATACCATTCCTGGTTCGATCGTTGCGATCGTAATCTCTACAATACTTGTTGCCGTATATGCTATCCCCGTTGAAACCATTGAAAGTAATTTTGGTGAGATACCCAATCAGTTAAGCCTTCCAGTATTTCCACATGCTGATTACGAAACGGTCAAGTCGCTCTTGCAGCCTGCTTTGGCAATCGCATTGTTGGGAGCTATCGAATCACTTCTGTCGGCAGTCGTTTCAGATGGAATGATCGGTGGCAAACACCGTTCAAATATTGAATTAATTGCACAAGGTGGTGCCAATATCGCATCTGCGATTTTTGGAGGTCTACCTGCAACGGGAGCCATTGCGAGAACTGCAACGAATGTAAAAAATGGAGGAAGAACGCCCATAGCCGGAATTGTCCACGCGTTGGTCCTTTTATCGATTATGTTGCTTTTTGCTCCCTATGCCAAATTAATACCCATGCCCTGCCTCGCTGGGATATTGGTGGTTGTAGCCTACAATATGAGTGAATGGCGACAGTTCAAATCGTTGCTAAAAGGGAACAGAATCGATACGATCATCCTGCTTACTACATTTCTACTGACCGTAATCTTTGATTTGGTAATTGCCATAGAGGTCGGAATCGTGCTTTCTAGCCTGTTGTTTATGAAGCGCATGAGTGAATCGGTAAATATCGAGGCTATTACACATGACCAAATACACAGTGAGGATTTATTTGATGAAGAACTCAAGGAGTTGCCGAAGGATGTTTTGTTATATGAAATCAACGGGCCATTATTTTTCGGGGCCGCAAGGCAATTTCAAGAAACAATATTAGCTGCCAATATGAAACCGAAAGCAATTATTATTCGCATGCGGTATGTACCTTTGATCGATGCGACGGGCTTTCAGAGTTTAAAGGAAATAATAAAATCATATAACGCTAGAAGTATAAATGTAATCCTTTCTGGGGTTGGTAAGCGTCTGCTCCTAGACTTTGAAAAAAACGGTTTATTTTCGGTATTGTCAAAAGATTTTATATTTGAAGACATTGATCTCGCAATTAAAAAATCAAAGGAGGATTATTCTGAAAATCATATGAAATGAGCAATATTAGAGCCCTTACTAAAAGTTTACTTTCTGTGATGAACCGTCGGCCTTACCCAAAAAAATCAAGAATTAAAAAAGTGCTATTCGTAGGGGCGATCGTACTTCAATGTTCATTTATATTGAATGCACAGAACCAAACTGCAGTTCGTTGTGGCCGGCTTATTACGGGAAACGATAATGAAGTACTATCGAATGCCGTTATTTTTATACAGGGAGAAAAAATCGTCGCACTTGGGACCGAAAAATCGATTCGGCCAGAAGATATTGTAATCGACTTGTCGGATTATACTGTTTTACCAGGGCTAATTGATGCACACGTACATCCATTAATATATGGGGATGATTATCAGACGAATCATCTAAAAGGTTCATCTGCGTTTAACGCCTTACGCGGTTTGAAGACGGTTCAAACTTGGCTTTCTGAAGGTTGGACTACCCTTAGGATCGCAGGGGATGCCGATACGCAATATGCACATTTTGAAATTAGGGATGCGATAAATAAAGGCCTCTTTGATGGCCCGCGTATTTTTGGTGCCGGCCATTACCTTTCGGTGACGGGTGGTGGTGGCGATATAAATTATCTTTCCCCAGAGCAGAAGGTTATTCCCGATGGCCTTGTTGTCGATGGTCCCGATGAAATTCGAAAGGCTGTTAGAAATGAAATAAAAAATGGAAGTGATTGGATAAAAATTTTGGTTACCGGGGCATTTATGTCAGTAGGGGATAACCCTCAAAATGTTCATTTTAGCGACACTGAAATTAGTTCCGCCGTTGAAGAGGCGAATCGGAGAGGTGTCCCTGTCATGGCACATGCCCATGCAACTGAAGGTATAAATAAAGCGATTAAATTGGGGGTACGCTCTATCGAACATGGCACTTTTTTAAATGATGAAAGCATTGACCTCTTTTTGAAATATGACGTATATCTTATACCGACCCTTTCTGTCGGGGCGTACACCCTTGAAACTTGGGAAAATAGTGAGGCACAGGCAAAGAATTTGGCCTTGACCAAAAAGTATCGGGCAGGTTCCTTGGCCATGATGCAAAAGGCCTTCAAAAGCGGGGTGAAAATAGGTGTTGGCTCCGATAATGTAGGTTTTCCGCCCAATTTTGCTGCTCGGGAATTCGGTGAACTCGTAAAATTGGGAATGTCTCCCTTGCAGGCGATTCAAGCGGGCACGAAGGTGAATGCGGCACTATTGATGAAGGAAAAGCAAATTGGTGCGATTGAAGTGGGCAAATTCGCCGATATTATCGCTACACAAATGAATCCACTTGATGATATTTCCGAATTGACGCGGGTAAAATTCGTTATGAAAGGCGGAAAAGTGATTAAAGCTATTGAATAGCATACATGCCGACGGCCATTATTTGCAAAAGTTATCTTCAGGAGCCAACTTGTCTTTCGGTTATTCCCATACTAATCAATCCGGAAAGCTCAAAATATGGGACAATAGCGTTCTTAATGCCAAATGGGCCGTATTAAATTCAAGCAATTTCAACAGACTTCATAGGTAGGTAAAGGTGCCTGAAATCCTTATAAATCGTTTCGATAAATTCGCTAATTTTAAAGTGGGATCCTAGGCTGCAAAGCATGTGTAAATCGGTTGCGAACCAAGAGACTTAATCTTCATGGAATTCATAAAGGCGCTTGATATAATCGGTTTGGCATGTCTAAAATACAAGATAGGCCCTAACTATTTTATGGGTCGCTGCCTAACAGTTTATTTAATCATATTTCAAGTCCTGCAAATCACAGGTCAAGGGCAGAACGAAGCAACGCCTGTCAATGACAATTTTCCGGAAATACGGATTACAATTCCCGAACACGAGTTTTTATATCTCCAGAAACTAAAGGGGAGTAAATTGAATATCAAAAATGCCCAATTGACCTATGATGGTGTTCCGGCTAAATTAAAGGAATTGCATCTTCGAGGAAAAAGTACCTTGAACTTTCTAAGAAAGTCATTTTCAGTTGATTTGGCCGATAGTCTTCAAATCACCTTCGATGGCCAACATGCAGGTATAAAAAAATTCGACTTGCTGAACCTAGCGATGGACAGAAATTTATGGCATAACCGATGGGCATTTTTACTGCTTTCACAAATGGGAATTTTCCCGCCCTTAAATTCCTATTGTACGCTATGGATCAATGATCGGTCTCAAGGCATCTATTTACTCGTAGAGAAACCACAGTCTGCCATGGCCAAGTTAAAAAGTCCGTTTATGATCAGGCGGGGCGTAGGGCACAAAATTGATCAGGAATATGTGGTGACCAAGGTCAAAGATTCGGTGAAGGGATATCGAAAAAAGTACAGTGCGCTGTATAATGTATCCCGCCTAAAAGACGAGGCCCTTTATCATCATTTGCAAACTTCAATGAATATAGAAGCCTATTTTAAATGGATGGGGTTCAATTATTTTGTGAAAAACGGGGACTATTCCGATGAACTATTTTTGTACATCGATCCTAATTCAAGTCAGTTCAAAGTAATGGCATGGGACTATGATGATCTTTTGATGGACTACCCGCATGAGGGGAGGGAGGCCCGCTACCAAATGTTGAAAGATCGAATGATATTTTCCTTGGAAGACGACTTGGACAGGACAATAGCAACGGATGAATTTGTATATGCACACTACAAACAAGTGCTTACGGCCCTATTGCAAAGTCTTGACGATAACCAATTAGATGCCAGCGCACAAAAAGTACTTGGGGAACTAAAACAACTTAACAGGGATCCCATGAACGGGGAAATTACACGCTATTTGGATCGGGATCCATTTTTGATCGAATCGGCCACCTATGACATAGAGCACACCACGCAGTTCTTAAAACTTCGTAGAACCGTACTTTTAAAACAATTATAGCCAAGTGACGAATTTAATTGACTTTCGCAGTTGATTATACCATCGTTAAAGGTTCAGTAATAACCTATAAATTGTATAAGATGAAGATGTTGCCATTTCATTTTCTTTTTTTGTTCCTGGGGATCCTATTTATTCGGGCTCAGGGCGACTATACACAGGGTCCCAATTCTGCTGTATATGAAGGTATTCCCAAGGGGACAGTTACAAAATATTCATGGGAAAGTAAGATCTTTGCCAACACTGTACGTGATTATTATGTGTATGTTCCTGCTCAATACGATGCTTCGCAACCTACTGCGCTGATGATTTTTCAAGATGGGCATGCCTACGTTGATTTGGGAGGCGATTTTAAAGTTCCTACCGTATTTGATAATTTAATTGCTCAGGGTAAAATGCCCGTCACCATAGGTTTGTTCATAAATCCCGGACATGATAAAAACGCGCCTAAGGCCGAGAGTCCTTGGCGAGTAACCAATAGAAGTTTTGAATATGATGAGGTCAGTGGACGCTATGGTGAATTCTTATTAAAAGAAATGATTCCGCAGCTCAAAAAAGAGTATACTATTTCCGATGATCCAAATATGACTGCCATTGGCGGATTATCGTCTGGTGCTATTTGTGCCTTCTCCGTTGCCTGGTTTCATACGGATCGATTTCATAAGGTATTGAGTCATTATGGAAGTTTTACCGACATTCGGGGCGGGCATAATTATCCATCTATGATTCGAAAGTCTGAGAAAAAGGATATAAAGATCTATATGCAAGATGGGTCGAATGATTTGGATAATGCCTATGGAAATTGGTGGTTGGCCAACCTTCAAATGGAATCAGCATTTACGTTCAAGGATTATGAACACAAATTCGTGAGTGGCACTGGAGGCCATGATGGGAAACAGGCAGGGGCTATTTTGCCCGAGTCCCTTGCATGGCTTTGGAGTGACGTTGTTAGGGAATCGATTAAATCAAGGGCGTACAAATATCCCGTAAACAGCAACGACACCATCCTCTTCAAAGGACAAACCGCTCATTTAAGAGACCTGCAATTCGACATTAACTTTATGGATATGGCGGAAGGGAAATCTTTATTTAAGGAAGATAAGGAGCAGATTATTATTGTAAAAAAAGGGAGGCTTCAGGTTACGCTCAATGGGACATCAAAAACCATTGGCCCTAATAGTGTGGTGGTCATTATGCCTAAAGACGAGGCCAGCATAAAAAGTAAAGCCCAAAATACAAGTTATTATCAAATGACGTATGTATCAGATGATATGGATGTTGTACGGGGAAAAAAGGAAGGATCGGCCCTCTTGGAATTTGAGGAAATACCATTCAAGGAACATGACCGCGGTGGAATTCGAAATTATTTTAATAGAAAGACGGTCATGTGCCCGTATTATGAAATGCATCTAACCAATTTGAACGGCGGCATTAAAAGTCATGAACCCCATACACATCGTGCCCCCGAAATCATCATTATGATCAAAGGGGAGACAGAAATGGAAATCGGCAACGATATATTCGGCGCAAAAGCCGGCGATGTATATTTTACCGGGTCAAATGTACCACACGCCATTAGAAATCTCGGTAATGATCAATGCATGTATATTGCTTTTCAGTGGGAATAGTCATAGATCACTAATTCATAGTATACGTAATCTTCTGAAAAACATTAAAAATCTCCGCGATTGAAGTTAAGGTAGAAGCGTCAAGGAAAACGCAAGTGAAAACGAGATACCGCAATAAAGCTGACGTATTGATAAGAGAATTACCATCCCCAAAACAGTACGTGAAGAGGGCGCTTATCGAATGCGTTTGAATTGCAAAAGTCGCATATCGAAGGCCTCTTTACCTTGAATTTCCAAGGTTTTTAAGGTAAGGTATCCCCGACCTTTTTTCAGGGTCATGGTTCCGAGGTTCATGGGTATGAATTCTTTTACATACGATTCCATTCGCGGTACGCGATCATGTTCCATTCCGCCGAGCGGGGGGTTATGGGCCTTGGTGATTTTGGCGGCTATTTTGCTATTTCCCAAGCTCAATTCAACAATTGAACCTATATTTTTTTCAGAGCAGGTATAGTAGAGTTGCACCTCGAACGATCCTTCGGCGAGGACCTCGACATCCCAAGTAATGCTATCATTGACGTCTATCCAATTCGTAAAAAAAGAATCATTGGGATATTTATTGCTGCGATGTATGTTGCCGTGTGGCATGCCATCACGTGCTGGCAGTAGCGTGAGTGGATTTCCGGGATACCCCAAGGAAAATGGGCGATCATCTTTCTCCTTGGCAATTGGCATCGTCTCGGCCAACCAGTTTGCCTTGGCCTTTATCAGCGAATCGGTGATTTGTTGAAATGCCGTGGAAACATCCTTGGTCTGCCCATGATCGTGTTCCATATCATACAATCTGTCGGCTTCATCCAATCGAAAACGCTGGGAACGTACACTGGTCTTTCCGTTCCAATGATTATAGACCAATCGTTCGTCCCATGAGGGCTTTTCATTGAAAATCAAGGGCGACAGGTCACGTCCATCAATCGGTTTTTTTGTGTCAACTTTCACACCCACCAGTGTTGCCAATGTTGGCAAAATATCAAGGGCACTGGCTATTTGGTTTATTCGTTTTCCATTCGGAATCGAATCTTTCCACTGCATAAAAAATGGTGTTCGCACCCCGCCTTCATCGGTCGAACCTTTCTTGCCCCGCAGGCCGCCATTCCAACGAAAGGCGTTTGGGCCATTATCGGAAAGATAGAGAACGATCGTATTTTCGGTAAGGTTCAGGGTACTGAGTTGTGTCATAATTCGCCCCACATTGGTGTCTATGTTCTCAACCATGGCGAGGGCTGCGCGTGTAAAATTAAGATCTTCCTGCTCTGGACCGGGATATAATTTTTCCAAAACGGCGTCCTTATGTCTGTCCCAATAAGCATCAGGCACCTGCATTGGGCTATGGGGGGTATTGTACGGGAGGTAGAGGAAAAAGGGCTTATGAGCGTTTTGTGCAATAAATTCAAGACCGTGATCAGTAAGGTCGTCCGCCAAATATCCATTTCCCGTGACAATTTCCCCGTTGTGTTCAAGCATGGGACTAAAATTATTGCCCCAATGTCCCGAGCAGAATCCATAGAAATCTTCAAATCCCCGAGAATTTGGATGATAGGGAGGTTGTGTGCCGTTATGCCATTTACCATAGGCTGCGGTTGCATACCCTGCTTTTTCTAAGATATCTGCCAGGGTGGTCTCATCGAGATTCATGCGTTCGCCGCCCTCAGAGGTTGAAGTAACCCCTAATCGGGTGAAGTGGCGTCCGGTCAAGAGTTCTGCGCGCGTTGGGGAACATACAGGTTGCACAAAGAAATTATCAAAGGAAACCCCATTTGCGGCCAAGGCGTCGATATTCGGGGTCTTAAGATTCGAATTGCCACTATGACCCAAATCGCCCCATCCCTGATCGTCGGCCAATATCAATATGATATTTGGTTTTTTATGCGGTTGGGCGACCGGCTTTGGTGACTTTTTATTACAGGCCAAGAAGATCGCGCAAACTAATATGACACCTATAAAGGAATACTGCTTCATAAGATTTCCGT
>CAWCTF010000008.1:0-543464 GCA_963798435.1 uncultured Flavobacteriaceae bacterium | reverse complement strand
CAAAACTGTGAGGGACTTTTCGAGGAAGGCGGCTTCCTACTCTCCCACTTGGTATAGCAGTACCATCGGCGCAGACGGGCTTAACTTCCCTGTTCGGAATGGTAAGGGGTGGGCCCCGTCGCCATGGCCACCTAAATTTTAGGTCCTCAGTGTGCCGTGCATTGCGTGCGGTCCTTTGACCTTAACGCTGCAACTGGCAGACCGCCGACTATATTGTTGACATAATAATGGGACAGGAAGAAGGGAAGACCAAGTACGTATCCTTTAGGCAAGGAGGTATCTTTCGAAGTAGAAAAAAGGCTGTCGCCCCCCGCACTGGGCGGGGGGGGACGTTGTGCGCAAGCCTGACGGGCAATTAGTACCACTCGGCTACGGACGTTACCGCCCTTGCACCTGTGGCCTATCGACGTGGTCATCTCCCACGGCCCTTTAAAGAAATCCCATCTTGTGGCCGGTTTCGCGCTTATATGCCTTCAGCGCTTATCCGATCCCGACATAGCTACCCGGCAATGCCCCTGGCGGGACAACCGGTGCACCAGCGGTCGGTCCGACCCGGTCCTCTCGTACTAGGGTCAGCTCCACTCAGATTTCTAACGCCCGCAGTAGATAGAGACCGAACTGTCTCACGACGTTCTGAACCCAGCTCGCGTGCCACTTTAATGGGCGAACAGCCCAACCCTTGGGACCTTCTCCAGCCCCAGGATGTGACGAGCCGACATCGAGGTGCCAAACCCCCCCGTCGATATGAGCTCTTGGGGGAGATCAGCCTGTTATCCCCGGCGTACCTTTTATCCTTTGAGCGATGGCCCTTCCATGCGGAACCACCGGATCACTATGCTCTTGTTTCCAACCTGGTCGACCTGTATGTCTCTCAGTCAAGCGCCCTTGTGCCATTGCACTCTGCACACGATTACCAACCGTATTGAGGGCACCTTTAGAAGCCTCCGTTACTCTTTTGGAGGCGACCACCCCAGTCAAACTACCCACCACGCACTGTTCTCCGTTAGGAGTTAGGCCCCGGACAAGCAAAGGCTGGTATTTCAACGGCGGCTCCACCGCGCCTGGCGACGCGGCTTCGAAGCCTCCCAGCTATCCTACACATTGCTTGACCAAGGTCAATACGAAGCTATAGTAAAGGTGCACGGGGTCTTTTCGTCCCACTGCGGGTAACCGGCATCTTCACCGATACTACAATTTCACCGAGCTCATGGCCGAGACAGTGTCCAGATCGTTGCACCATTCGTGCAGGTCGGAACTTACCCGACAAGGAATTTCGCTACCTTAGGACCGTTATAGTTACGGCCGCCGTTTACCGGGGCTTCAATTCAACGCTTCTCCTTGCGGATGACGTCTCCTCTTAACCTTCCGGCACCGGGCAGGTGTCAGGCCCTATACTTCATCTCTCGATTTTGCAGAGCCCTGTGTTTTTGATAAACAGTCGCCTGGACCTCTTCACTGCGGCCCCCGCCGAAGCGGGGGCGACCCTTCTCCCGAAGTTACGGGTCTATTTTGCCTAGTTCCTTAGCCATGAATCTCTCGAGCGCCTTAGAATGCTCATCCCGACCACCTGTGTCGGTTTGCGGTACGGGCCGCCTCGCTTGCTTTTCTTGGAAGTCGATATGCTGGATTATCGCCTTGGCCGTAGCCTCGGCGTACTATCGGGGCGTTGCCGCTCCCTTCAACGTGCGATTCCGTCTGCACGCACCAACTTCTCGCCTCCGTCGCGTTTAGCGCGGGCGGGTACCGGAATATTAACCGGTTGTCCATCCACTGCCCCTTTCGGGTCTGCGTTAGGTCCCGACTGACCCCCAGCTGATTAGCATAGCTGGGGAAACCTTGGTCTTTCGGCGTGCGGGTTTCTCGCCCGCATTATCGTTACTTATGCCTACATTTTCGTTTGTAGCTCCTCCAGGGCCCCTCACGGGTACCCCTTCAGCGGCACTACAATGCTCCCCTACCCCTCCATAGAATGGAAGTCACGGCTTCGGTGGTGTGCTTATGCCCGATCATTATCCATGCGGAACCGCTCGACCAGTGAGCTGTTACGCACTCTTTAAATGAATGGCTGCTTCCAAGCCAACATCCTGGCTGTCAATGCAGTTCCACCGCGTTATATCAACTTAGCACACACTTTGGGACCTTAGCCGGTGATCTGGGTTCTTTCCCTCTCGGACATGGACCTTAGCACCCATGCCCTCACTGCGCAGAAACATTTCATAGCATTCGGAGTTTGTCAGGAATTGGTAGGCGGTGAAGCCCCCGCATCCAATCAGTAGCTCTACCTCTATGAAACTATCTACACGCTGCACCTAAATGCATTTCGGGGAGTACGAGCTATTTCCGAGCTTGATTGGCCTTTCACCCCTACCCACAGGTCATCCCAAGACTTTTCAACGTCAACGGGTTCGGTCCTCCACTATGTGTTACCACAGCTTCAACCTGCCCATGGGTAGATCGCACGGTTTCGCGTCTACTACTACTGACTATGGGCGCCCTGTTAAGACTCGCTTTCGCTACGGCTCCGGTCCTGAAGACCTTAACCTTGCCAGTAAAAGTAACTCGTAGGCTCATTATGCAAAAGGCACGCCGTCACCCCGACGAATCGGGGCTCCGACCGCTTGTAGGCGTATGGTTTCAGGATCTTTTTCACTCCGTTGTTCACGGTTCTTTTCACCTTTCCCTCACGGTACTGGTACACTATCGGTCTCTCAGGAGTATTTAGTCTTGGCGGATGGTCCCGCCGGCTTCACACAGGGTTTCACGTGCCCCGCGCTACTCAGGATACCGCTATCGGTAACGCGCTTTGCCCGTACCGGGCTATCACCGTCTACGGCCCCTCTTTCCAAAGGGTTCCGGTTCATTGCGCACCGAATATCGCGGTCCTACAACCCCGATATCGCCGAAACGACATCGGTTTGGACTAATCCGGTTTCGCTCGCCGCTACTCCCGGAATCACTTTTGTTTTCTCCTCCTCCGGCTACTTAGATGTTTCAGTTCACCGGGTTTGCTTCCCTTGCGGGATACCATATCTTCAATATGGTGGGTTGCCCCATTCGGACATCCGCGGATCATATCGTGTGTGCCGATCCCCGCGGCTTTTCGCAGCTTATCACGTCCTTCTTCGCCTCTGAGAGCCTAGGCATTCCCCATACGCCCTTTTCCAGCTTGTCGCCAGACCTTCTGTTCTATTCTAATTCGTACTTCTTTACTTAAAAAATTCGTGTTTTTCTTCTCTTCAGCGCACATACCCTTATCAAGTATATGCCCTGTCCCAATATGTCAATGAACTTAAAGGCTTCCGCCCGTGTGGAGAATATCGGAGTCGAACCGATGACCTTCCCGAAGCAAGTTCGGGACGCTCCGGCCCCTTTGGCCGAATCTCTAATACCTGTGGAGAATATCGGAGTCGAACCGATGACCTCCTGCGTGCAAGGCAGGCGCTCTAGCCAGCTGAGCTAATCCCCCGCGATCGGAACAAACGAAAATTCCAAAAAATGAAATCCCGAATCCCAAACATTAGGGCATCTCCCAACTCCCAGAATTTCCAATTCCTACTTATCAATCAATGAACGTCCCGGACACCCCATAAGCGGGCCCCGGCTCGTAGTCCCGGGCAGACTCGAACTGCCGACCTCTACATTATCAGTGTAGCGCTCTAACCAGCTGAGCTACGGGACTCTCCCGGATTCCGACGCGTCGGGACCGTTCCTTTTATACCATAATATACCGCAAAGACGTACCGAAAACCAAAAAACATACAAGAAAAAAATAGGAAGCGAAAACGGGGCGCGGGAAAACATTCCGGGGCGCGGCATCTCTAGAAAGGAGGTGTTCCAGCCGCACCTTCCGGTACGGCTACCTTGTTACGACTTAGCCCTAGTTACCGATCTTGCCCTAGGCCGCTCCTTGCGGTGACGGACTTCAGGCACTCCCGGCTTCCATGGCTTGACGGGCGGTGTGTACAAGGCCCGGGAACGTATTCACCGGATCATGGCTGATATCCGATTACTAGCGATTCCAGCTTCACGGGGTCGGGTTGCAGACCCCGATCCGAACTGTGACCGGTTTTGTAGATTCGCTCCGCCTTGCGGCGTGGCTGCTCTCTGTACCGGCCATTGTAGCACGTGTGTGGCCCAGGACGTAAGGGCCGTGATGATTTGACGTCATCCCCACCTTCCTCGCGGTTTGCACCGGCAGTCCCGTTAGAGTCCCCATCATGACATGCTGGCAACTAACGGTAGGGGTTGCGCTCGTTATAGGACTTAACCTGACACCTCACGGCACGAGCTGACGACAACCATGCAGCACCTTGCAAATTGCCCGAAGGAAAAGCCATCTCTGGCCCTGTCAAAATGCATTTAAGCCCTGGTAAGGTTCCTCGCGTATCATCGAATTAAACCACATGCTCCACCGCTTGTGCGGGCCCCCGTCAATTCCTTTGAGTTTCATTCTTGCGAACGTACTCCCCAGGTGGGATACTTATCACTTTCGCTTGGCCGCCCAGGGCTCAAGGCCCCGGACAGCTAGTATCCATCGTTTACGGCGTGGACTACCAGGGTATCTAATCCTGTTCGCTCCCCACGCTTTCGTCCATCAGCGTCAGTCAATGGTTAGCCACCTGCCTTCGCAATCGGTGTTCTATGTAATATCTATGCATTTCACCGCTACACTACATATTCCGGCAACTTCACCATGACTCAAGACCGCCAGTATCAAAGGCATTTCTACGGTTGAGCCGCAGACTTTCACCCCTGACTTAACGGCCCGCCTACGGACCCTTTAAACCCAATGATTCCGGATAACGCTCGGACCCTCCGTATTACCGCGGCTGCTGGCACGGAGTTAGCCGGTCCTTATTCTTACGGTACCGTCAGAAGGGTACACGTACCCCTTGTTCTTCCCGTATAAAAGCAGTTTACTACCCATAGGGCATTCTTCCTGCACGCGGCATGGCTGGATCAGGCTCCCGCCCATTGTCCAATATTCCTCACTGCTGCCTCCCGTAGGAGTCTGGTCCGTGTCTCAGTACCAGTGTGGGGGATCCCCCTCTCAGGGCCCCTACCCATCGCGGCCATGGTAGGCCGTTACCCTACCATCAAGCTAATGGGACGCATGGCCATCCCCTGCCGCCCGAAGGCTTTAATCATACCGCCCATGCGGGGGTATGATGCTACGGGGCATTAATCCAAGTTTCCCTGGGCTATTCCCCTGCAGAGGGCAGGTTCCATACGTGGTGCGCACCCGTGCGCCGGTCGTCAGCGGAGCAAGCTCCCTGTTACCCCTCGACTTGCATGTGTTAGGCCTGCCGCTAGCGTTCATCCTGAGCCAGGATCAAACTCTTCATCGTTGTTCGTTAAATATCATCAACGCCAACGCCCCGAATCGTCCCCCGGCCCCGTTTCCTCGTTCCTATATCTCTATAGTCCCTTGGCGCGCCGCTTCCTAGGATGCGGCGCATTCTTTTTCGTCTTTACAGTATGTCAATGAACTTCTCAAAAAAAAGGGACCTTTTCAAGGACACCCCGCGCCATTCAAACATCAAAATCATCCCCATCGTTCCCTAAGCGGGTGCAAATATAAGATGGTTTTTTTGGTTACACAATACATACATCGAATTTTTTGAAAAGCTTCTAAAAAAAGATTTTAAGATATTGGCTATCAATAGGTAAGATTCGAACATTTTTTTTAAGAAACCCTATAATAACCCTTTGTCAATACTTGCCTACACCTAAATTTTTAGAAAAGCCAATACAGACCAATGGTCTAGGAGCCATTTATGTAGCAATGCAAAAACAGACCAGCTGTTAGGAAAAGAAATTCCATACCAAACCAAATCGTATTACAAAGTCGCGATAGGGATATCCGGGTGCAGCATAATAATTTGGTTTTCCGAATCCTGCATTAAAATGTTCGGCCTTTAAATAAATCCGCGTTTGCTTTACCCGTGCATTGATGAAAAAATCGAACATCGGATATCCTCCTTGTTTTACTGCATCCTGTACAAAGAATTCAGATAGCAAAGGATTGTATGCATCCATATAATAAGAAGTAAAATATTTGAAGGTAATACCCGTCTGTAAGTACATTGCTTTTTTGAAAACATCCGATGAATAATATAACGTATTACGGGTCACGAGTTGTGGCACGTTCAGCACATCATTGGTTTGTTCAACGACCTGATAGAGTACGGTATTGTTTAAAGCAAACCCCCCTAGCTTGAATTCCTTGGCATATTTTACCTTTAAATAATTGACACTACTCTTTTCTTGAAACGGTCGAACATTCGCCTCTTCTTTTCCCTCCTCGATCAGAATGCCCGGCGCCGATGTGAAATAAGTATAATTGCCAAGTCTTGAATATTTGACTGTTATATTTCCCCAAAAATTCGAATCGAGATTAAATTGCAGGCTATTCACACTTTGTTTCTGAAAAGTGTCAGAAAACTGCCAATTGTATTGGGTATAGTCGCTTTGATATAAAAGAAAATTAAAATCAGGCATGCGGGAGAGCGAAAATAAGGTCACCTTTACCCTATTGGCCTCGTTAATCTGGTAACTTGCCGAGGCATTTAGGATACTACCGGTGAGTTGGCCCGAAACCTTATATTTTACCCCGCCATCGATCATAAAGCCCCCAATTTGCTTTTTATAATCTGCACCGATGGCGATCTCAGTACCTTTAAGCTGATTTTGTATTAGCTGGGTATCGGTTTGTAGCGTGCTATTAAAAAAGTAATTATAATTGAGGAGGCTTATATTTCCCTTTAATCTTCCAAGTGTTGCATTGTAAAATTCGATATTGAATTCGTTCTGCATGGTCTTGAGATTTGCCCTATCGTAAATAGCCGGAAGTAAGGCATCCCCAAAATAATCCTTGGCCGCTGTCTGGGTATACAATTGGTACTTGGTCTCATAATTAAACTGATGTCCCAAGGCCAAGGAAGTCTTTTCAACAAGTGAAGAATCCTTATTCTTTTTGATCAATTTATACTGGTGATCCAAGAAATACCGCTTGCCCAAAAGTTTACTGCCGGCATCGGTAAAACGCACATCGATCCTTGATCGATCTCGAAATTCTGATTCTCCTGATTCGAATTGAATTAGATTGGCCAAGCCGCCATTTTCTTCGGTATCAATATCTTGTGCGGCAATGTGGGCCCGCAGATTATACCGTTTATTTTTGGTCTCATAGTTCAAGGTCGTCCTAAAATTACCTGATTGTGCTTGATTGAATTGATATTTCCCGAAAGATCGGAAGCCCTTATACGCAATTGAAAAATTGAATCTACGTGAGGTGTTAAAAGTTAGCAAGGCATCCAGGAGTTGGCCTTTTTCAAAAGTTGTCTTAAAAAAAAGGTCGGTCATAGGCGTCGCTACATTATAGTAGTCTATATCCGCTACCTCCATATAATTGTAATGCTTTGCCTTGGCCCCCATCGCAGGATACATGGTATTACTCTCAAAATCGACCCCTAATTTGTTATACGGCTGGCCAACATTTGCAAAAGGCATCAATTCAAAAATATCCCTTCTTAGATAATTGTAACTAAATTCTTTCTGAATGGTAAGGGTGGTATCTAAATAGGTGGTATCCCGGGAATAAGTGATTATTTTATAGTCTTCGATCGTTATTTTTTGAGCTTCACCCGGCTTTGCCGTTCCCTTTGATTTTCGGGCAATTTTTTTGGCAAGATCAGACGAATCCATTTGCTTGGACCTTAATGTCGAATCTTGCTGGGAAAACAGCGGCGCGCTCAGTAAAAACAAAAACAACGGGAGAAAATATCTCATTTATTGGTCTAACTCGGACAAAGTTAATTTTTTTGTTCGTAAATAAATGTGAAAGTTTTGCTGCAACGCCCATATGGGATGAATGCCAAAATCACATGAATATTCCCTAATCGCCACATTTAATTTATCTTCGTTGCTACCAAAAACCAAAAGTATTGCTCAAGCTATTTCATGTTATAGTCGATGAAGTAGGCACCGATGAGGCTGGTCGCGGTTGCCTAGCAGGTCCTGTTACGGCGGCGGCAGTGATGCTTCCACATGATTTTAGCAATGAAATGCTAAATGACTCCAAACTCTTATCAGAAAAGCAGCGGGCTATCTTGAGACCTATCATTGAAAACAGTTGTCTCCATTTTGGGATTGCCCATGTGTTTCCAAGGAAAATAGACGAAATAAATATCCTGAACGCCTCAATGCTAGCTATGCACCGGGCCATTGAACAACTGGGGACCCATCCAAAATTTATTATCGTTGACGGAAATCGTTTTAAGCCCTATTCAAATGTGCCCTTTGAATGTATTATTCAAGGTGATCGTAAGTACATGAGTATTGCAGCCGCTTCGGTGTTGGCAAAAACATATCGCGATGACTATATGGAGGAACTGCATAAAATACATCCCATGTACAATTGGAAAAGAAATAAGGGCTACCCGACGAAGCAGCACCGCGATGCCATTCGTAAATATGGAATTACAGCGCATCATAGAAAAAGTTTTAGACAACTGCCAGAGCAATTGTCCTTGAATATTTAATACCCTAAATTTGTGTGAAATTTTCTTGTATGCAATTTAAATTACTCGTTGTACTCGCCCTACTTTTTTGCTTCGGTTGTGAAAACGAGCACAAGGTCGCTTCCAGTTTATTGGATTTTGTTCCAAAAGACCCCGTGGCAATCATTAAAATCAATAACCTCAACGACTTTAAGGAAGCCTTTGGGTCAAATGAGTTTATTTCAAAAGCAAAGACGCTGGGCATTTACCAGTCAATCGTTGCGAAAATTAAAAATTTAGAGTATGTCCAAACTGAATCGGAAAGTATTCTTGTGTTTTCAAATAGTGATAAAGACAACCTAGATTATATTTTCATAACAAGGGATCATCAGAAACTTTTAGACATTGATAGGGTGCCGAACAAAACCGTCGAACAAATTACCTACGAAAATTTCACCTTTGATCAATACAAAATCGATGGCGCATCCTTTTTCGGCACGCTCGTCGATGATACTAGAATTTTTAGTTCATCCCAGGCCCTGCTTGAAAATCTCACGAATCACCTCAGTAGCCCATGGAACTCGCCTACTTTGGTCAGACTTTACGAAACTGCCAATAAGGCGAAAGTGGCATCTGTTTTTGTTAATTTAAAAAAAACCGATACGGCATTCAGCTCATTATTGCTGGATCCTTCGAAGTTCGCTACTTCAAAATTTGCCGATTGGATCTCGGTAGATATCGGTTTAGGGGAAGATTATTTACAACTCAATGGCATTGCTATTGCTAGCGATTCAACCAAAAATTATATAAACCTTTTCAAGCATACGAATCCGTTGCTCAACAAGACTGGCTCTTTTGCTCCTTTTAATGCAAATGCCATCGCATCCTATACGTTTGACGAATATGCCCGATTTTCAGAAAACCAACAAAAATATTTGGAACGGGAAACTCCAATGGATTCACTTTTTAATAC
The DNA here is from genome assembly GCA_963798435.1 of uncultured Flavobacteriaceae bacterium. Taxonomy (GTDB): domain Bacteria; phylum Bacteroidota; class Bacteroidia; order Flavobacteriales; family Flavobacteriaceae; genus JALHST01. The sequence goes on along the minus strand of CAWCTF010000008.1, from coordinate 533,990 downwards.
GGTGGAGGAAATCGGGTTTATTTATCTAAACCGTCAAAAAATAATTTTGCTGAACACGTTTGGATCCGAGACTATTGCAGATTATCTTATGGGAATCAAAAAGGATGGTTCTGTATACCTGGGCAATGAAATTCTGGAGCTTGGTTTCCTAGATTTCCTTAAAAATTCCTTGTATCCCCTGGTTGATGACTTTACGCCCAACTATTGTACTATATTGGAAAATGCCTTCCTGTTTTCCGAAAATAAAGAAGCATTGCAAGAGATCATCAGCAATTATAAAAATGGTGCAACCTTCGATAAGACGACCATGTTCAATGCCGCTATGGAGTCCTTGGCCACAGAATCTACTTTTTTATTCATCTCAAGTGCCGAGGGAGTTGAAACGATGTCTCAAAACTATTTTAGGGATCCATTGCCTGCCGATATTAAAAAATCAGACGTTTCCAAGTTTGTTTTTGGAACCCAACTTATTTCAGATGACGATTTTTATCATACCAATACGGTAATCCAAGAAATCGAAAAAGAGTCACGGAAACTTCAGGTTTCACCCGTATTCACTTTGGAACTAGAAAATGACCTTGCGACTAATCCGCAATTTGTTACCAATCATACTACGAACAAAAAAGAAATTGTGGTCCAAGACGTTGCAAACGTGCTGTACCTGATTTCTTCGGATGGAAAAATTATATGGAAAAAACAATTGGACGGGAGCATACAAGGGGCTATTCAACAAGTCGATATTTTTAAAAATGGAAGGCTACAATTGGCCTTCACAACGGATCATCAATTTTTGATTTTGGATCGAAATGGAAATGAGGTAAAACCGTTCACTTTTTCATATGAAGGGGGGAATCTAAATCCCTTGGCGGTTTTTGATTATGAAAACAAGAAGGAGTATCGCTTTGTGGTCACCCAAGGCGAAAAAATATTTATGTATAATAACAAAGGTAAAGTTGTAGGTGGCTTTAAATTTACACGTGCCGATAAACCAATTCTAGGCGCTCCACAACATTTCATCATCGGGAATCGTGATTATTTGGTGTTCCGATTAGCCGATGGAAGTTTAAAAATAGTTAATAGGGTAGGCAATGTTCGCACAAAGGTGAATGGGAAAATCGATTTTTCGGAGAACAAGGTTTATTTGTATACCAATAAGTTCATTACGACCGATAAAAATGGGATGTTATATCTCATCGATGCCAATGGCGGTCTCTCCACGACCCATTTAAACCTAAACAAAGATCATGGCATCGACGCCACCAACAATACCTTGGTGTATATGAACGACAACATCCTAAGCATTAAGGGACGAAAATTGGAACTTGAATTAGGAGTCTATAGCAAACCCCAAATTTTCTACATCCACGATAAAATCTATGTGAGTGTGACAGATATACAGAATCAAAAAATATATCTGTTTGACAGCCAAGCCAAAGCGATTCCCAACTTTCCGGTGTATGGCACTTCGGGTATCGATATGGCCGATGTGAATAATAATCGACAACTTGAATTGGTCGCCAAGGATCAGGACAATTCGATTATAGTATACAAGATGCGCTGAAGTTGCATTTTGACCAATTATACAACTTTGAGCACCAGTTGTACAATTTTGGTCCACACTCGCCATTTTTTTCTAGTATATTCATAGGCGTCACGAATGTTTAAGTGCTTATATCCCGAACATCATACGAGCTGATTTTATTTTAAAAACCATTCCGGATGCATTTTATAATTCGTAAAATTTAGATATTTATATTTTATTGCTATGAAGACCTTTTGCAGATCAATTAGAATTCTTTTACCCATTATTCTCATCGGATATGCTGGAAATGTAAACGCACAGCTCCTTAAAAGACTTGGCAAAAGGGCGGAAGATGCTGCCCAAAGAACCGTTGAACGTCGCGTGGAAAAGGAAACCCAGGAAAAAACGGATCAGGTCTTGGATAGCATCTTAGAACCCAGCAGTAAAGAACAACCTAAGGGTGATACGAATACTTCAAGTGGTAGTCCCGACATAAATCGAAACAACCAAGGATCTGTAGACAAAACCACAGCCTCAAACGAGGCCGTAGCTTCGTCTGTCCAAGGGGGCCAGAAGTCGATCAAGATCTATAGTAAATTCGATTATGTGCCCGGGGATCAACTTTTGTTCTTCGATGATTTTTCGAATGACTTTGTCGGGGATTTTCCCGCGAAATGGGATACAAATGGTAATGGGGAAGTAGTAACATACGGGGAATCTTCTGAAAAATGGTTCGAGCTCAAATCTAAGAGCGCCTATTATCCTGATATTAAGGATTTTCCGGAGGACTTTACCATCGAGTTCGATTTTATGGTGCTTGGTATAGATCAAAGCACTTCGAGCGGGGCAAACCTCATACTAAACCTCAGGGATAATAATTCGTACGATTGGTACAACACCGATAAAAACGGGATCAGGGTAACATTACCCCTATGCCAATATATAGATACTGACATTCGTATTTGGAACAGTATCAACGGGGAAACAACCATCAATAATCTAGTGGAATCCGATATAAGGAAAGTGGTCCTTGAAATGCCACACGTTTCAATCGCCGTCAACGGCACGCGATTTAGATTATGGTTAAACGAAACTAAATATTTAGACCTTCCCAAACTCGTCCCGAACGACATCTTGAATTATATCCGCTTCGATTTAGAAGGTCTAGTGGACGGCAAAGATCGCTTGTTTATCAAAAATCTTAAGATTGCCGGAGGAGGTATGGATCTTCGTAAAAAGTTGATTGCCGATGGCAAGGTGTCAACCAATGGAATTAACTTTGATAGTGGTTCGGCCAATATTCAACCCCAATCAATGGGAATCATACGTCAAATCTATCAGGTACTGGAGCAGGAAAAGAGCATGAAACTCAAGATTGTTGGGCATACCGACGCCGATGGAAACGATGCCACCAACATGGAACTTTCCAAAGAGCGGGCAGAGGCGGTAAAGAATACCTTGATTTCGGTTTATGGAATAGCTGCCGATCGAATGACCGCTGAAGGGAAGGGCGAATCAGAACCTTTGGGTGACAATAGCACGGCGGATGGAAAGGCCAAAAATAGAAGGGTCGAGTTTATAAAACAGTGAAATGCACCCAGCAACCCATGTTTTCTAGTCGAGGGCAAGGATACAGGAAACGTTACTCCCTGGGCATCGGCTAAATTTTTATGCACAGAAAGCACATCGTATTAAATAGTAAAATAATATCATAAACATAAAATATAAAATGAAAAGAATTCTTATCCCGTTTCTCGCCATATGCTTCTTTGGCATGCAATCAATTAAAGCCCAAACTAACTGCAGTAGGTATTATCCCATGATCGAAGGAAGCTCCTTTCAATATACTATGACCAACAAAAAAGGGAAGACCGAAGGCGTGAGTGATTATACCATAACCTCCGTTGAAAGTACGGGAAGTAATACTACGGCCACTATGGCCATGAAATACTCAGACGAAAAAGGGAAAGAACTCGTGGTTTCGGATTATAAGATGACCTGTACTTCAGATGGTATCAAGATCGACTTCAATTCACTGATGCCCTCTCAAATGATGAAGCAATATGAGGATATGGGCATGGAAATGGATTTCTCTGGTACGGATATTGAACTGCCCAATGATCTTTCGGTAGGCGAGCAGCTTGCCGATGCCAACGTAACCATGACTATGAGTATGAAAGGGATGAACATGAAAATTGTCGTTGATATGGTAGACCGAAAAGTCGAAACCAAGGAAAATGTGACTACCGCCGCCGGAAACTTCGATTGCTATCTTATTTCTGAAGTAAATAAAACCCAAGCCATGGGTGTTAATCAAGAAATGCTTACCAAATTATGGCTAGCGGAGGGTGTGGGAATGGTAAAGCAGGAAACCTACAAAAAAAACGGGGATCTTATAAGTCGTATGGAACTCACGAAGTTTTCAAAATAATCTTTGCCATAAAGACGCTTGTAATATACGATTTAGACCTGGGCTTTTGGAGGTACTAGTTTGGCTTCAAAAAGTCTCGCAAAATGGGTTGATAATTTTTGCTTCACTTCAAAAATATCCAGTTCCTTGATTCCTAATTCTGCGTTCATCGACGTCACGGCCTTGCCCTTGATGCCGCATGGGATCATCAAATCAAAATAGCCCAGATCAGCATTGACATTGAGTGCAAAACCGTGCATGGTCACCCAACGACTCGCCCGTACACCCATAGCACATATCTTACGGGCAAATGGTGTGCCGACATCAAGCCAAACGCCTGTTTCCCCTTTTGAACGTTCTCCCCTTAACCCATACTCGGCCAAGGTGAGAATCACCATCTCCTCCAAAAATCGTAGATATCTATGAATGTCGGTAAAAAAATTATCGAGGTCCAAAATCGGGTACCCCACAATTTGGCCTGGGCCGTGATAGGTAATATCCCCTCCTCTATTTATCTTATAGAATTTGGCGCCTTTTGATTCAAGTTGTGATTCGTCAATTAATAGATTTTCAATAGACCCGCTCTTTCCTAACGTATATACATGGGGATGTTCGACGAACAGAAAATAATTGGGCGTCGGTTCTTGTGCCCCTACATTTCGATTTTTGATTTTAAGGTCGACCGTTTCCTGGAACAATCGTTCTTGATAGTCCCAGGTCGTCTTATATTCCATCAGCCCTAAATCTTCGATATAGACCTCTTTGTTCATACCGTCAAAGGTACGAATTTGTGTTTGAGATCACTAAAGGATTCAACAGTCAGGCCTCCGTTAATTCGGGTTATTTAAAATTACAAGGGCCGCTATCACTCCAGGAACCCAGCCACAAAACGTAAGTAAAAGGACAATTATAAAAGAACCACAGCCTTTTCCAATTACCGATAAAGGCGGGAAAATAATGGCCAATATGACTCGTAATATGCTCATGCGTCTTTGATTTTGATCGATGTACCTATTGGACGCAAATTTATGCGATTTGTTACGCTCCCAACTTAATAATTTACATCACGGATCATAATAGCCGTAGCCTAATTGATAGATTAATGCAGACTCGCTATATTTGCAGCCTTAATCAGCACCTATATGCAGCTTTCGGAACAAGAAGTCATTAGAAGGGAAAAATTGACCAAATTGCGGGAAATGGGAATAAATCCCTATCCAGCACCACTTTATCCGGTCGATGCCACCACAAAAGAAATCAAAGCCCATTTTGAGGAGGGAAAAAAAGTCGTTATTTCTGGTAGGTTAATGTCACGAAGGATACAAGGTAAGGCCTCCTTCGCTGAATTGCAGGATAGTTCCGGAAGAATTCAAGTGTACTTTAACCGTGATGTACTATGCCCCGATGAAGATACCACCCTTTACAACGAGGTCTACAAAAAGCTGCTTGATATCGGGGATATTATTGGCATTGAAGGAGAGCTTTTCACGACCCAAGTTGGAGAAAAAACGGTTTTGGTAAAAGAATTTACACTTCTGAGCAAAGCCCTTAGACCCCTGCCTTTGCCTAAAAAAGACGCCGAAGGACATCTATTTGATGAGTTCAACGACCCAGAACAAAGGTACCGCCAACGCTATGTGGATCTTGTGGTAAATCCTTCCGTAAAGGAAACCTTTATTAAACGCACCAAAATAACCAATACCATTCGTGAATTTTATAATTCCAAGGGTTATTTGGAGGTCGAAACCCCTATTTTACAACCCATTCCAGGAGGAGCGGCGGCTAGGCCATTTCTAACACACCACAATGCCTTGAACATACCTTTGTACCTGCGAATCGCCAATGAACTCTATTTAAAACGTCTGATCGTTGGAGGTTTTGATGGTGTTTATGAATTTTCTAAAGATTTCAGGAATGAAGGCATGGATCGCACCCACAATCCTGAATTTACGGTAATGGAACTCTATGTTGCCTATAAAGATTACCATTGGATGATGGACACCACCGAGCAATTACTCGAAAAAGTGGCCATGGAGGCCTGTGGTAAGACCAAGGTCCAAGTCGGAAAGAATGAAATCGAATTTAAGGCCCCGTACCCCCGTGTCCCAATTTTAGAGGCCATAAAAATACATACGGGCTTCGATGTTGCCGGTATGCAGGAAGATGAATTGAAACAGGTTGCCAAAAAGCTGCATCTCGAAGTAGATGATAGTATGGGAGTCGGCAAATTGATCGATGAGATTTTTGGTGGGAAATGTGAACACCATTATGTACAGCCTACTTTTATTACCGACTATCCCAAAGAGATGAGTCCGCTGACAAAAGAGCACAGGAGCAATCCTGCCCTCACCGAACGTTTTGAGCTAATCGCCAATGGCAAGGAAATCGCGAATGCCTATTCAGAGTTAAACGATCCATTGGAACAGCGGGAACGATTTGAAGATCAATTGAAACTTTCTGAAAAAGGCGATGATGAGGCTATGTTCATTGATCAAGATTTTCTGAGGGCCCTCGAGTACGGAATGCCTCCCACTTCGGGAATCGGTATTGGAATCGATCGTTTGGTCATGTTAATGACTAACAATTCATCGATTCAGGAAGTCTTGTTCTTTCCCCAAATGCGACCCGAAAAAAAGGCGGTCGCCTTAAGCGAGGAAGAAAAGGCCATTCTTTCCCTTTTAAAATCGGAAGGTAAAATGGCCTTGGAGACACTCCGGTCTAAAACCACCCTGAGCGGCAAAAAATGGGATAAATCAATGAAGGCATTATCTCATAATGATTTGATCAAGGTTGTGGTCGATGGCGATACGAAAATGGTGGTTTTGATATGATAAAGAAATCCGACTGTGCACTTTTTTGATACCCCTATGCCATCCTTCTAAAATTTGTTATATTTAGATTCGATAGTCACCTTCCCTATCGGGTTGTAGTATGCATAGGAAAACAGGTTTTGGGATACTAGTATGTACTGCATTGGTATTGGTCCTCTTCGCCTGGTATTTCATGAAACCTTCACAAAAGGTCGATTTTAGTGCCGATATCAAACCCATTCTCAACAAAAATTGCATCACCTGCCATGGCGGAGTAAAAAAGAATTCGGGCTTGAGTTTCCTTTTTAAGGAAGAGGCAATGGGTTTGGCCGAATCAGGCAAACGCGCCATCATGCCTGGTAATGCCTCAGGCAGCGAATTAATCAGAAGACTCAAGGAAACGGACCCTGAACTTCGCATGCCCTATCAAAAACCGAAGCTTTCCGAGTCAGAAATCGAACTATTTGAACGGTGGATCGACCAAGGTGCCGAATGGGGCGAACATTGGGCGTATTCACTTCCAGAGGAAGTCCCTTTGCCCACAATATCGCAAGAAGCAGGTTATATCGCGAACAAAAAAACGCTTTTCCAGAAGAATGGCATCGACCAATTCGTTTTGGCTCGAATGAAAGATAATCTTCTGCACCCGAATGTCGAGGCAGCTCCAAATATACTGGCAAGACGGTTGGCCTTGATCTTACGGGCCTCCCACCTGATTAAGATGCCTACGATGCCTTTTCAAAAGGGGAAATCAGCTATGAAGTGTATGTAGATGGTCTTTTGCAACAGCCCGCCTATGGCGAAAAATGGGCTAGCTGGTGGCTAGACCTAGCGCGATATGCCGACACCAAAGGCTATGAAAAGGACCTCGGCCGAAGCATGTGGCCCTACCGTGACTGGGTAATCAAGGCCATCAACCAAGATATGCCCTACGACCAATTTACGATTGAACAGCTGGCCGGCGACCTTCTCCCCGACCCCACGGTAGATCAATTGATTGCAACGGCTTTCCACAGAAATACGATGAACAATGACGAAGGGGGCACTGATGATGAAGAGTTCAGGGTGGCCACAGTAATCGACCGTACGAATACGACTTTCGAAGTTTGGCAAAGCACTACAATCGGATGTGTGCAATGCCATAGTCATCCGTATGACCCCATAAAGCATGAGGAATATTATGAGGCAATGGCATTTTTTAATAATTCACGGGACGAAGATACGCCTGGCGAAGAACCGAATGTTCGTGTCTATACCCCGGAACAACAAAAAGAGGTCACTGAAATAATTGACTGGGTTGAAGTAAATGGAAACCCTAAAACAGTGAAGGCCTATACCGATTTTTTGAGCTATATGGAGCCAAAATACCAGCTCCACAATTGTGTTGATTTTACCAATGGGGAACTTGCCGACACCAAGTGGCTGGCCCTTTGGAACAATGGTTCGGCCCACCTCAACGATGTTTACACCAACAATGCCAGTGAAATGTATCTTAGCTATTGGTCCGGAAACGACGGCACGAAAATCACCATCAAAAAAGACGATGCCAAAGGGGAAATACTATCGCAGTTTACTCTCGATAAGACCCAAGGCAGCAGCATCAAAGGGGTCCCCTTCAAAAAAACAAACGAAAAAATAAACCTATATATCGAAGCCCAAAATAACGCCTTGGCTCCTCAAACGGCCACCAGTTTTATGGTCTGGTTTGCCTTTTTGGAAGATTTACCTGCCTCCGGCAAACAGGGATATGCAGCGATCCAGAACAAACTTTTGAAAGTAGTAAATACCAAAGTCCCTGAATTTCCCATTATGGTGGAAAATCCCCCATATATGAACCGTACCACGCAAGTTTTCGAACGTGGGAATTGGCAATTGAAGGCCGATACGGTAACAGCCAAAACACCCGCAGTGCTAAATGATTGGGAAGCTTCATGGCCAAAAAACCGATTGGGCCTTGCACAATGGGTCACAAGCAAAAAGAACCCGTTGACCGCCAGAACGGTAGTGAACCGGGTATGGCAACAAATTTTTGGTAGGGGCCTCGTTTCTACCATTGAAGATATGGGCACCCAATCTGATCCCCCAACCCATCCCGCCCTACTCGATTGGCTTTCGTTACGGCTTATGAATGAGCACCACTGGAGCATAAAGGCCCTGATAAAAGATATAGTTATGTCTGGAACCTACCGACAAAGTTCAGCAACCGATGCCGAAGCCTATCAAATCGATCCGCAAAATGCGTTTTATGCCAGGGGACCTCGGCAACGACTATCCGCTGAACAAATTCGCGATCAGGCCTTGGCCGTATCAGGTCTATTAAGCACTAAAATGTACGGTCCGGGGGTAATGCCGCCACAACCCGAAAATATATGGCAGTCGGTATATAGTGGGGAAAAATGGGTCGAAAGTAAAGGAGATGACAAGTATCGCCGTGCAATTTACACCTACCTCAAACGCACAAGCCCATACCCTTCATTTATCACTTTTGATGCAGGGAGCCGTGAAGTATGCACTATTGGCCGCACGGTAACCAACACCCCCTTGCAGGCTTTGGTGACCTTGAACGATCCGGTATATTTGGAGGCCGCATACTACTTGGCAAAGAAGATGCAAGCCTTTGAAGTAGACCAAGGCATACGCTACGGATATGAAAAAGCCACCTATTCGAAGATTAGCCCAGAAAAATTAGAGATTCTGAAACAATTGTATAAAACCTCCCTTGCTGAATTTAAGAATGCTGGGGAATCGAACAAGGCCTTCCAAAATTTTGGAACGGAAACCAACGCACAATTGGCGGCCATGACCGTGGTGGCCAATGCGATCATGAATCTTGATGAATTTTTAAGCAAAGCGTAATGAATACGAGTGAAAAGTTGATCATGGAGCTAGTAAGGCGCGATTTGGAGGCCAAGACCCGAAGGCACTTTATTAAACAATGCGCCACCGGCTTGGGCAGTCTGGCCTTGGGTTCTATTTTTATGGGATGCGATCCCTTTCGCACAACCCCTAAAAAATCGTCATTGGCATATACCGAACGTGACCTAAATCCGCTTGCTACGTTGGCGCCCCCTTTTGGGTCTAAAGCAAAGAACATCATTTACCTTCATATGGCGGGTGCACCATCCCAATTGGAAATGTTCGATTATAAACCCGAGCTTCGGAAATTGAACGATCAAGCCTGTCCACAATCGCTTCTCGAAGGGAAAAAATTCGCTTTTATACGGGGTACTCCTAAATTATTGGGTCCTCAAGCCGAATTTGAACAAGTAGGTGAAGCTGGCAATTGGCTTTCGGACAACCTACCCCATTTTAAAAAAGTAGTCGATGAGGTCTCCTTTTTAAAAGCGGTGCATACCGATCAGTTCAACCATGGCCCTGCACAATTGTTCATGCATACCGGAAGTCCTCGATTGGGAAGACCCAGTATCGGATCATGGGTGACCTATGGGCTTGGCTCCGAAAATCAAAACCTCCCTGGTTTTGTCGTCCTAACGTCCGGTGGCAAAACACCCGATGCGGGTAAAAGTGTCTGGGGAAGCGGATTTCTCCCTTCGGTGTATCAAGGAGTACAATGCCGGTCAAAAGGAGATCCCGTTTTGTACCTCGATGATCCTGAAGGTGTCTCAAGAGGCCTCAAGAAGAAGACCATTGATGCCATCAACAAAATCAATAAAAACGAATATGCCCAATATGCGGATCCTGAAATCCTGGCCCGCATCAACCAATATGAAATGGCATACCGTATGCAGATTGCCGTACCCGAAGTAATGGATATCAATAATGAACCTGATGGCATCAAACAAATGTATGGTGTTGAACCAGGCAAGGAATCTTTTGCAAACAATTGCCTATTGGCTCGAAAACTTGTTGAACAAGGAGTTCGATTTGTTCAACTTTTCGACTGGGGCTGGGACAGTCACGGTACTGATCATGACAATGCCGTGGATCTTGGCCTACGAAACAAATGCAGGGAAATAGACCGCCCTATGACAGCCTTATTACTCGACTTAAAACAAAGAGGGTTATTAGAGGAAACCCTCGTAGTTTGGGGTGGTGAATTTGGCAGGACCCCCATGCAGGAAAACCGGGAAGGCAAAAAAATGGGCTTTAAAGGACGTGATCACCATGGCGATGCGTTTACCATGTGGATGGCCGGTGGAGGTATTAAAAAAGGTGCATGTCACGGAAAAACGGATGACATTGGTTTTTCAGGCATTGAAGGTCGCGTATCCGTGCATGATGTACATGCCACCATGCTGCATCTGCTCGGCTTCGACCACGAGCAGTTTACCTATGAATTTCAAGGAAGGCCATTTCGATTGACCGATGTAGAGGGAGAAATAATTCGAGAGATTTTGGCCTGATCTATGGATGTCATAAAACAACTAGTAGGCCGTCTGCATCCTCTCATCATTCATCTTCCCATCGGGTTTATCGTACTTGCCTTGTTATTACAGTGGCTTGACCATAAAAAAAAGGAATACACACGGCTTCTTCCACGCATTTATTTATGGGCAGGTATCCTTGCCATCCTTGCGTGTATCTCCGGGTATCTGCAATACATAGGCGAAGGATTTACTTTTGATACAGTGAAATGGCATTTATGGTCTGGTATCGTTACCGTGCTTTTCTCTTTCCTAATGTACGCCAGACTCAAAGTGCTCAAAAGCATAGGGGTGTTGTCAAAAATCCCGATTACGGTATTTGCCTCACTTTTTTTTATACTTATAGCTATTACGGGTCACTTGGGTGGGAGCATCACGCATGGGGATGACTTTCTGACAGCACCTTTGCCAAACAAACTAAAATCAATTCTCGGTATTGAAACTTTTGAAGAGAAGCACATACTATTGAATGATACTACATGGCAAAATGCACAATTCTATGAAGATATAATAAAGCCGATACTTAACAACAACTGTGCTAGCTGCCATAACGACAAAAAAAATAAAGGAGGGCTTCGACTTACTTCGCAGGAAGGCATTTTAAAGGGGGGCGAACATGGAGCAATTATAGACTTGAAGAATCCGGAAGAAAGTGTGCTTTATGCACGATTGCTTCTCCCTAAAAATGACGAAGACCATATGCCTCCCAAAGAGAAAAGACAACCTACCAAAGAGGAAATCCAATTAATCAAATCCTGGATCGCCCTTGGACACCCATTCGATAAATCAATCGGACAACTCGGCCTTGCAAAGAACCTGTTCCTAACGTTTTTCCCGAAAAAAATAGATCTTGACTATCCCAATGTGGAAATTGCCATGGGGGACAATGACGCTATTAAGCAATTAAAGGGCTCTGGTGTTCATGTAGATCAAATTAGCAAGGCTTCGAATTTCTTGAAGGTTTCCTGTATCAACAAACCTGGCTTTGACGCTGCAGATTTTGGGTTATTAGAACCGATTGCACAACAAATTGCGATACTAGATCTAGGAGGTACACAAATTAGTGATGCCATTTTTGAGAAGTTGGCCATGCTCCCCAATTTAACTGTATTAAAGTTGGATAATACGAGGGTGACCGGCAAAAACATCGAACGCCTGGTCGGCCTAGCACATTTGAAATCAATCAACTTGACGGGTTCCCAGTTTGAAACACGTTACCTGGAACTAGTTTACGACTTCAAAAATTTGCGAAACCTCTATCTCTATAATACGAAGGTAAGGGCCGAAAGTGCTCAAAAAAGGGACAGTAGCAAACTTAACATTGATTTTGGCGCTTATCGATTGCCTACGATAGCTGCAGATTCTATTGTCTACTAATTTTTAAATCATAAAGAAAAAACATAGCTTAGAGGCTATAAAGACCACCTATGAACCTTAGTAGCAAAGTAGGGCTTTTTCTAGGGCCTATTCTATTTCTTCTCTTGAATTATTTACCATTTGAAATGGTTTCTGAACAAGGCGATGCCGTAATTGCGGTGGCCTCCTGGATGATTGTTTGGTGGATTACCGAGGCGGTTTCAATATCGGTCACAGCACTATTACCATTACTCATGTTCCCTATACTGAAGATTATGCCGATCGATGATGTAGGCGCCAATTATGGCAGCCCTATCGTATTTTTGTTTTTTGGCGGCTTTATCCTGGCCCTGGCCCTCGAAAAGGTGAATTTGCACAAACGAATTGCCCTGAACATTATCAAGATTACCGGAACTACACCCAATAAGGTCGTCTTGGGGTTTATGATCGCCACTGCTTCCCTTAGCATGTGGATCAGCAATACGGCCACAACCGTAGTCATGTTGCCCATCGCTATGTCGGTAATCGGTCTCTTGGTCAACGATGCCGACGGATTTACCAAAAACGACCGTAATTTCGCATTAAGTGTGATGTTGGGAATTGCTTTTTCGGCCAATGCAGGGGGTATTGCCACCGTTATCGGAACACCACCGAACTCGGTAATGATCGGACTTTTGGAAAATCAATACCACATTGAGATATCCTTTGTAAAGTGGATGATCATTGGGGTACCTTTCTCGGTCGTTATGATAGCCATTAGCTATTTGGTGCTGGTCAAATGGATGTTCCCAAGTCGTCAATTAAAATTCACGGCCTCAAAAAACATTATCCATGAAGAATTAATGAAATTGGGGCCCTTGAGTGGTAAGGAAAAAATGGTCCTGACCATTTTTGGCGTCACTGTTTTCCTATGGATTTTCAGAACGATCATCAATGGAATATTCCCCGAATTAAAATTGAACGATACAATTATCAGTATGGCCGCGGCAGTAGCGATGTTTGCGATTCCATACAATCTTAAGAAAGGGGATTTCTTGATTGATTGGAAGGATACGCAAAAGTTGGCTTGGGGAATTTTAATCCTTTTCGGTGGTGGATTGGCGCTCGCCGAAGCCATGCAGGTGAGTGGAATTGTTGCCCTTGTGGCCAATGCCATCGCGACGAGTGATATTAGTGTGTTACTTACGGCTTCCCTATTGATAGTTCTAATGCTCTTTATGACCGAATTGATGAGCAATGTGGCATTGATTGCGGTCTTGGCACCGGTAGTGGCCGGCATCGCCATAGGGCTGGATCTGCCAATTGTTTATCTATTGATCCCGGTAACCATTGCGAGTAGTTGTGCCTTTATGCTTCCGATGGCCACCCCGCCAAATGCAATTGTATTTGCCAGTGGTTACATCAAGGTACATGAAATGGCCCGAGTAGGAATAATTTTGAACTTGATAGCAACTGTGCTCCTCATTTTGATGTTCCAATTTATCATCCCACTCGTGTTCTAAATTGCTCCCTAGGTCGACGATTTGTTAGGTCCCTAAGCTGTTACCACTGCATGCGGCCAAAATTTGAAACAAAAAAACCTCCACGAAGAATGGAGGTTTTAAAAATCAGTACAATTAAGAAGGAATCTATTGTGCTTTTTCAAAAGCATCAAAGCCTTCCGGCAAATAGTTGCTTGTGTCAAATTCCAATTCGAAAGAATCTCTCTCATCAATGTAATTAAATCCATCAACATTTTGTGGATAGGCATAGGGATCAAAACCCTCCGGTAAATATTCGGAGGTATTAAACCCCAATTCAATTACTGCCTCTTCCTCAAACAATGCTATAGAATTAATATCAAAGGGTCTTTTGTCTCTTTTGGGATCGGTGGCAAATACCGCATTCGCAACTATGAGACCCAAAGCTATACTTAGTGTTACTTGTCTTCTGTTCATTACTTTCAATGGTTAAAACTATGAGACAGTATAACGAACAAACGAATTTTTATTGCTTGTTCGGAGGAAATTATAAAGGGCGGTATGGGTTAAAAAACGAATATCGTATGTTCGGGAATCTAAAATTATCAACTTCACAATATTATCCTTGATTATGTAGTATAAATTGAAATTTTTAGCAGGATTTTTATGACCAAAAATTTATCGGAATTCGATTGGGACACGATTCAGTCTGTTTATCAGTCCAAAATAGAGGCCTTTTTAAGACACCTATTAAAAAAATAAAGCCTTCCAAGCAATTGGATGGCTTTATTCTTGACTAATTCGCTAATTGAAAATGAAAATCTATACCTAATAGACGCTTAAAAAATGCAAATGTTACAATGTAACGGTATAAAATATAGAAATAGCCGCTTTTTTTGAAACCACACCTTGGAAATTCAAGCTGGGATACCGTCAAAGAATAACGCCTAATTAGCGCGGTACAGCTGAAATACCGAAAAATCAGATGAACTGATTCGCTATTCAACAATTTAAAGCATTCTTACCTACATAAATTGGCGTTTTACAACAATTGGAATATTTCAGGCCTTACAATACCTATCTTAGATTTGTAATTAAAAAACCTGATATCATGAATCCGAAAATAAAAAGTTTAATTTACTTCGTTTGTTTTCTTATAGCATCGATAGCCTATTACAGCCTTGATACGAATTCAAGTGAACTCAAAACATCTAAAAGCATACAGCTTGCCCAAGCAGAAGAAAATCAAGATACTCCGTTGGAAATCAATTAACCTACTTATATTTTATAGAATAAAAGGCGCGGGTATGCATCCGTGCCTTTTTTCATGGCCTTTAGTTAATGTACGTTAAACTAATCACAATTGCCAAATCAGTATTAAACTCTTATTGCTTTTAGGGGTCTTATTCATAAATCATTAAAATAAAAATAAGATGAAAAATTCAATTTTAGTACTGATGCTATTGGTTGGGGCAACCAGCATAGCACAACAGGATGGAAAGCGTCATGGCGATGATATGCACGATCTTACCCCTGAGCAAATGGCCACTTTACAAACGAAAAAAATGACGTTGGCCCTAGATCTTACGACCGCCCAACAATCGCAAATGCAAGCCTTAAACTTGGAAAATGCCAAAATGCGCCAAGAGAAGATGGCTGCGTTCAAAGCAAAAAAGGAAAATGGTGAAATGAAGGAGCGCACTTCGGAAGAACGTTTTGCCATGCAAAATGAACGGTTGGATCATCAGATTGCCCAAAAGGATAAAATGAAGTCGATTTTATCGGAAGAGCAATTCCAGAAATGGGAAAAGAGGGATCATCGAAAAGGCATGCATGGCCATAAAATGCAGGGTAAGAAAAAGATGAGAAAGGAAATGAAGCCCGAAAAAGGGAATTAATTTAAATCAGGGCGGTATTATACCGCCCTTTTTATTTCAATGTAGGAACTATATGCTCCAAGGCGGCTATCGTCTCGTCAAGATCGGCATAGCTTAAGGCATCGTTTAAAAAATAGCTTTCAAACGCACTGGGTGGCAAATAGATTCCCTTTTTCAACATTCCGTGGAAAAACTTTTTGAAAATTTCATTATTACCCTTCGAAGAAGTTTCAAAATCAACAACAGGTTCATTTGTAAAATGCACCGAGATCATACTTCCAAAGCGATTTATCTGATAGGGAATGCCAGATTTTCGAAGTACATTGTCGAATCCTTCGTGTAAATGTGCCGTCTTCTCAGCAAGACTTTCATACACCTCGGGATTGTGATTAAGTTGGGTAAGCATGGCCAAGCCTGCACTCATGGCCAAGGGATTACCACTTAAGGTCCCTGCCTGATAGACAGGGCCATCAGGCGCCAAATGATTCATTATTTCCTCCTTGGCTGCAAAGGCGCCTACGGGAAGACCCCCTCCGATTACCTTGCCGAACATTACAATGTCTGCTTTTATATCTAAAACTTCTTGGGCACCCCCCTTTCCCAATCGAAAACCTGTCATGACCTCATCGAATAACAACAAGCAATTTTCTTGGTCACAAATGTTCCGAAGGCCTTTGAGGAAGCCCTCTTTTGGCGCAATACAACCCATGTTTCCAGCAACAGGCTCTATAATTATGGCTGCAATTTCACCTTTGTTAGCCGCCACTAAAGTTACAACACTTTCCAAATCGTTGAAATTGGCAAGTAAGGTGTCTTTCGCAGTACCCGCGGTTACACCTGGGCTATTAGGACTTCCAAATGTCATTGCCCCGCTTCCTGCCTGAATTAAAAAGGAATCGGAATGCCCATGATAACATCCCGAAAATTTTATAATCTTTTCTTTTCCAGTATAACCTCGCGCCAATCGAACGGCACTCATACATGCCTCGGTACCACTATTTACAAAACGGATCTTATCAATATTGGGTACCATCGAAACAGCTAGTTTCGCAAGTTCGGTCTCTATTTCGGTCGGCATCCCAAACGAAGTTCCTTTTTTTGCTTTTTCAATCACTGCCTCAAGCACGGGTTGATATGCATGGCCCAAAATCAATGGGCCCCAAGAAGCAATAAAATCTATGAAACGATTCCCATCTTCATCATATAAATAAGCACCTTTTGCCCTGTTGACAAATATGGGGTCACCTCCGACCGCCTTAAAGGCGCGCACCGGTGAATTAACACCTCCGGGGATATATTTCCTAGCCTCGGCAAACAACGCACTACTTCGTTGGTATATCATCTATTTATTGAATTTAGCAGACTTAACAGTAAGTTGTTGACCTTCGGTAATCGTGTTGTCGTACATATAGTTCCATCTTTTCAAGTCATCGACCGAAACTGAATAAGTTCTTGAAATAGAATAAAGCGTATCCCCCTTTTGCACGACATACGTATAATTTTCGGCCACTTTCGGGCTAGGTTCCTTTTTATAGGAAGTACGTGCCAACGCCGTATCATATCTATGAAGACCGTAGGTTTCTATGAGCTGTATCAATTTCTGGGGATAGCGCCTATCTGTGGCATAACCCGCCTTTTGCAGTCCGTATGCCCAAGCTCGATAATCATCGCTTGGCAATTCGAATAGGGAAGCGTATCTCGATCGGCTCGACAAAAAGATACTGTGATCCCTAAACGAATATCTAGGGTGATTATATTTTCTAAAACATTCCCCAGCTTCATCGTCGTCATGGTAATCATAATCACCGTTCCATCCGGTATGGCATTTGATGCCAAAATGATTGTTGGTCTTTCTGGCGAGTTCACCATTCCCAAATCCACTTTCCAAAAGGCCTTGGGCCAATGTAATACTTGCCGGTATTCCGTACGACTTCATCTCAAATTGGGCCACTTCGGAAAAGGTGGTGATATATTCTGAAATCGACGACACCGCGAATTTTATGAAACGCCCGTCATCCTCGGGTAATGGATGTAGCCCGTCACCTTCATATTTAATAGTTTTGGGCTTGGCCGATACTACTTCGGCCATCGGTCTTTCCCTGTGTGTGCTGACTACGGTCCTTTTGGCCTTACAACCCGTTAAAAAACTACCTAAAACAAGCAACACCCCTATTTTTCGTATCATACCGTGATTAATGGTAAATTCTTTTTTTCTAACAATTGGTTCATGCCCTGGATCCCTTGTAGCCCTCCCGTATGGATCGCCAGTATTTTGGTGCCTGACTTAAAATGATCATTTTCTATCATATGCATAATACCATATAACATCTTTCCCGTATAGATAGGATCCAAAGGTATCTGTGTTTTTTCGCGAAAATCATTCATAAAATTAATAAGTTCACCAGAGACCTTTGCATAACCTCCAAAATGATATTCGTTTTGTAATTTCCAGTTCTCCTTGTCGGCAAATTTACGAATATCTTCTTTTGAAAAATCGCCCTTTAGTGCAGGAAAACCCAAAACCGTTTGTCTAGTATGAGAACCATTGATTATTCCAGCAATGGTTCCTCCTGTTCCAACGCCGCAACAAAGGATATCAAAATCGTAGTCGCTATCCGAAATGATTTCTTGGCATCCCTTTATCGCAAGGGCGTTTGTACCCCCCTCTGGTAACCAATAAAACCGACCGAACTCTTTTTTCAAGCCATCGATAAATGCTTGATCATCCTTCTTGCGATACACTTCCCTTGTAATAAATTTAAATTGCATCCCAAGTTCGCCAGCCAACTTTAAAGTGGGATTAGATTCCCAGTTTTTAGCTAGTTCGTCTCCACGAATAACCCCAATCGTATTAAAATGATACGCTTTGCCGGCATAGGCCGTGGCCGCAACATGATTTGAATAGGCCCCGCCAAAGGTTAAAATGGCATCGTGCCCGAGCTCCTTGGCATAAAGGATATTATATTTTAATTTTCGCAATTTATTGCCAGAAATGTGCTGATTCAAAAGGTCCTCACGTTTGACGGTAAGCGTAATTTTTTTTTCAGATAAAATAGGAAGTTTTATGGGATGATAAACACTGGGCACAAAATCGGTTTATTTTGTAGTTAAAGATATTTTAGAAAACCGAAGGCATTTCTTTCGGATGGGTACTCCAAGTTAGTTTCATTGCAATATGCTTCCCGTTCAAAGCTGATATTCTGATACGCTTTATAACTATCAAGATAGTATAGACAACGCAACAACCACTCGATTACATACAAAATATAAAAAGGCAATAACAGCAATTCCTGCTGCTGCTTTAAGTGTATTTTCTCATGATTGATGAGAATTTGATCTTCTTTTAGGTTTTCATACTTTAAAAAAATAAAAGGCCAAAAAGAAAGTCCAACGTAGTTGCTATAAAAAATCTTTTTTACGACTAAAATCATATATCCGTATTAGAACGGGGCTCGACAAAGATACAAAATATAAAACCCTCGCTTCTTATAACAGAATTGGGTTGCAAACAATTGTATTGGATCGTCGTATGTACTGCTATTCCCCATGAAAGGCAGGCTTTAAGATCATTCATGCTATTTTATTAACAAAGATCCCTTAATTTTATGCTACGATTAGAGAAATTAGTCCGCTGGGGCGATACATGAGCGAAATCATTCCAATTGAAGATGGGGATTTTTACCTTTCCCAGGAGGGTTATCGGGTTTTTACCCGGCAATACCATCTTAAAAGAGGGTATTGCTGTGAAAGTGGATGCAGGCATTGCCCTTTCGGTTACGATACGAAAACCAATTCGCGATAACATACCGTTGGTTCGGCATGATTTTTGATTTTATTTAAGGAAAAACAGCAAACTTTTTAATAAAAAAATGGTTATGAAAAAAATAAAAATTGCAGCGATACCCGTGTTCGTATTGCTATTTTTTAGTTCCTGTACTTCTGTACGTGTTTTGTCGGATTATGATCAAAAAGCAAATTTCAACACCTATAAATCCTACGCTTTTTACAAAACAGGCATAGACAAGGCGCAAATATCAGACTTAGACAAGAAACGGATATTAAAGGCGATCGACGGAGAAATGACCTACCGTGGTTTTACCAAGTCGAATACCCCCGACGTTTTGATCAGTATCTTCACCAAGGAAAAAGAACAAGTCGATATCTATAACAATTATTGGGGAGCCGGTTATTATGGATGGGGATGGAATCCTTGGTATTGGGGCCCTGGCTGGGGTGGCAGTAATGTGAGCACCCGAACAGAAGGCTCTTTATATATTGATATTATAGATGCCAAATCAAAGGAATTGGTTTGGCAGGGCAAAGGGGTCGGGAATCTTGGAAATATAGAAAACCCCGAACGAAAAGAAAAACGTATCCGGGAATTTGTTACCGAAATTCTTAAGGCCTATCCTCCAAATGCCATCGCCGGCAGATAGATGGCCCTTTAAAAATTAAAAGCCGCTCCAATATCGAGCGGTTTTTTTATGGATGCCGCTATCATCGGTGCTGTCTATATGAGTAACGGAAAATCACAAATTTGGTAAAATGCCTTTTTGTATCTTTAAATCTTAAAAAAGTGTACCACATGTCGTACAAAAGCAACTACATACTTGACAAACTTCCTACCCATTTAAAGCAGTATATCAAACCTCAAAATTATGAGGAGTATTCGGCAATTGATCAAGCGGTATGGCGGTATGTAATGCGCAAGAATGTTGATTATTTGAGTAAGGTGGCCCATGGATCTTATCTTGACGGACTCAAAAAAACAGGGATTTCTATCGACCATATCCCTAACATGTATGGCATGAACCGTATTTTAAAGGAAATCGGGTGGGCCGCAGTAGCTGTTGATGGATTTATTCCGCCTTCCGCTTTTATGGAGTTTCAAGCCTACAATGTCCTGGTTATTGCTTCCGACATTCGACAAATCGAACATATTGAATACACCCCTGCTCCCGATATAATACATGAAGGCGCCGGCCATGCCCCGATTATTGCCAACGCTGAATACGCCGAGTATTTAAGACGTTTTGGTGAAATTGGTTGCAAGGCCATTTCGAACGCCCAGGATTTTGAATTGTACGAAGCGGTACGGCATCTTTCTATCATTAAGGAAGCTCCGGGGACTCCAAAAGATGAAATCGAAAGGGCCGAAAAGACCATCGCCGAACTTCAACAGACTATGGGAACACCTAGTGAAATGGCCCTTATTCGTAATCTCCATTGGTGGACTGTAGAATATGGACTCATTGGCACATTGAAAAATCCGAAGATCTATGGTGCCGGCCTTTTATCATCTATTGGGGAAAGCGCTTGGTGCAAGTCTGATTCGGTCAAAAAAATAGCCTACTCGATGGAAGCTGCGCATACGCCATTTGATATTACCAAACCTCAGCCACAACTTTTTGTTACGCCCGATTTTGCGTTTTTGAGCCAGGTACTCGAAGAATTCGCCAATACGATGGGGGTACGAAAAGGGGGTTTAGAGGGTCTTAAAAAACTGATTGCTTCCAAAGAATTGGGGACCATTGAATTAAGTACAGGATTGCAAATTTCGGGCAACTTCGATCGATTTTTGGAATTCGAGGGCAAACCTGTTTTCTTTCAAACCAAGGGACCTACGGCCTTGGCATATCGTGAAAAGGAATTGGTCGGACATGGTATCAAAAGTCACGCCACAGGCTTTGGCAGCCCCATCGGAAAGCTAAAAGGGATCAATCTTGCAATCGAGGATATGAGCCCACGGGACCTCAAAGCGTATAATATCTATGAAGGTGAGCTGGTTACCCTTGAATTTGAAGGTGAAATCAAAATATCAGGACGTATCGTTACAGGGACACGAAATTTAAGGGGTGAAATCATCCTGATTACGTTCAGGAACTGCAAAGTCTTCCATGGCGAAAACGTACTCTTTGATTCAGACGATGAAATGTACAACTTGGCGATTGGCGAAAAAATCGTTTCTGCATTCAATGGGCCGGCCGATTTGAATAGTTTTGACCTAGTAACCCACAAAATAACAAGCACTACTATTAAATTTCCAAAGGATAAAAAACAGACCCAATTGGGGAAATTATACCAGCAAATTCGCGAATTTCGAGAAGGCTCCAATACCACGATCTCGAGGAACAAGGTCTTCCAAGAAATAAAGGCCCAGTACCCGAACGATTGGTTATTGGCCGTTGAATTGTTCGAGTTGGCCAAAACCAATGGCGATACTAATTTCGCTAAGGAAATCCTAAAACATTTGGAAACCGTAAAACGCGAGAATCCAAAGGTCGGGCATTTGATCGATGACGGATTGGCCTTGGTCGACAAAATTTTAGTAGCTTAGTAAATAGGTCCTCCTCGGGGAATTTGCGGCCCTTGTTTAATATCAATAGATTGACTATGAAAAAGTCGTTTAGCTTATTTTTCGCCTTTTTTACTTTGCTTATGACAGCTGCCCAGTTTACACCCAATTATGACGAAGAAAATGTACCTGATTTTCAGTTACCAGACCCACTTACCACGTTTAGCGGTGAAAAAATAATCGCTTCCAAGGAATGGATCGATATACGCAGGCCTGAACTTTTAAATTTCTTTGGGAAACAGGTCTATGGTCAAGTTCCCGGTACGCTCGATGCTTTCTCCTTTGCACTAATAGAACAAGACGACGATGCCTTACAGGGTACCGCCATTCGAAAACAGATCGAGGTTACCCTGTCAAAAAATCAGAAATTCCTGCGTTTTAATGTCCTTATTTACCTCCCCAAAAACATTGCAAAGGCACCCCTTTTTTTGGGATATAATTTTCATGGCAATCATACGATTACGTCGGATCCAAAAGTAATCATCACCAAGGCATGGAATAGCAATGACGAAGAATTGGGAATCACAGAAAATTTGGCTACCGAAGCTTCCCGGGGTAAACGGGCACATCGGTGGGATCTTGAAAAAATAATAAAATCAGGTTTCGGACTGGCCACCTTGTATTATGGGGAAATCGATCCTGATAAAAATGACTTTAGCGATGGTATTCAATCCTTGTTCTATACAGAAGATCAAGCACGACCCGGTCCAGATCAATGGGGAAGTATCGCCGCCTGGGCCTTCGGTTTAAGCAAGGCGATGGATTATCTTGCTGGGGACCCGCAAATCGGCAAGGTACTCGTCTTTGGACATTCCCGCTTAGGAAAAGCAGCCCTTTGGGCCGGGGCTACCGATGAACGCTTTGCCGCCGTACTATCAAATAATTCAGGCTGTGTTGGTGCGGCCTTATCCAAAAGAAAATATGGGGAAACCGTAGGTCGTATTAATGAAGTTTTTCCACATTGGTTCTGCGCTGATTTCAAGAAGTTCAATGAAAATGAGGAGGCCTTGCCTGTAGATCAACACGAATTACTTGCACTCATAGCCCCAAGACCGCTATATGTCGCAAGTGCGAGCGAAGACCATTGGGCTGATCCGCGTGGGGAATTCTTAGGTGCCTATTACGCCACTCCGGTTTATAACTTATTCGGGGAAAAGGGTCTCCCTTCAATAATTAGCCCGGGCATAAACAAGCCCATACTTCACACTTTGAGCTATCACCTACGTTCTGGAGGTCATGATGTTACCCCTTATGATTGGGAGCAATATATACTTTGGGCCAAAACTTACCTGTAAGACCCGCTTTATCTTGCTCTGTTGGCCTGTTAGAATCTGGGACTTACTCTTTTAAAAGGAACTCGGATAAATTCTGTTGAACGGCCCGGTTATTATATTCCAACTTCCAACCCAACGAATTGGTCAAAATATAAAACTTGGAAAGCTCACTGAGCAAGCGGTTTTCCGCATTGCGCTCAAGCGAGGAGGCCTGGATCTTTTTCAATAATGAGGCATTGATATTCTTCTTGATCTTATTATAGTCCTCTGCATTGAACTGGTTCAGATAGTCGGCAGTCACGTCGTAGTATTCAATATCAGGATTGATCTTGATTTCCGGTTTGGGTAGCCTTTGGATCGAAAGGGTCTTTGAATCCTTATCTACCTCAAAAACGATTTTACTCAAATCATAGGACACCGTAACCTCGGCATTTACCACCACCAATGCCTTTTTGCTTGCGGTTAGGAAGGGACCAAAAAGTTGTTGCGAATCCTTATAATTATAAACCTCGGCAAAATGGCCCTCGGTCACGATCAATTTAGAAACATTCTCAATCTGCTGTTGGATCAGCATCGAATTTTCTTCGAGAATCGACTTGTTCTTGGTATCATCCCAACACGATCTAAAAATTAGGATGCCTGCCAAGGTTATTAGGGCACCCGCGAGTATTTTTTTCATAATGGCAACACTATTTCCGCGAACGTACTGCACGTGTTTTTGCGATTGTATGCTATACTTTGTTATACGTGCGCAAAGCATGTATAGACTATCGACTTAAATTGAATCCCTGATATCAAACCACATCGCCAATTTCAATTCAGGATGTTCTGCTTTTCGTATATTGGCCCAAAAAAGGCCCTCATAAAAAATTTACCGAGTCGATCCTGCATCATGAGGCAAACCATCAAATTCGATAAATGGATGCTGCTTTCGCACATCGGAAATCTTAGCCTGCAGTGCCTTTAGAAAATTTTGATGCTGTTGCGAATTTGGATTAAATGGTCGATGTTGAAGCCCTTTTTGAATCGCTCCCACCTGCTCCATAGCTTCGTAAGCACTTTTATCGATCCAAACAACTTTGAACTTTTCCCAAATATAATCGATGGCCAATTGGTTGGGATGTAGCATGTCGGTCTTATAAAAACGGTAGTCTCTCATTTCGTCCATCATGAGTTCATAGGCAGGGAAATAGGCCTTCACCTTCCCGTGCTTGGCGCTCCTACTAACAAATTCGTGAATGGCGCTAATCAAGTGCGCCTTGCCCAATTGGTTTTCAACAAATCCGTCTTTAAGATGTCGTACGGGTGATACCGTGAAAATAAACTGCACATGGCCGTTGTTCGCTTGAATGAGATTACAGGTGTTCTCCAAGCTCTTGACAATCGCCTCGATCGACATGATTTCCTTTGCGAATTTCTTTTGAGGCACTTTATGGCAATTGGCAACCAAGGCATCCGAACCCAAATGCCTGTATACCCAGGATGTCCCAAGGGTAATAAGCACATGGGTGCATTTATGGAGTTCCTTATGAAGCGATTCCAGGCCCTGATTGAGATTTAAAAGCAAAACTTCCTTTGAATCATTACTTACATCGGAATGCGCATCAAAGCTATGCCATCGTTCGTTCTGGTAGAAAATTTCGTTTTCGTTATATTTGATACCTTGAAATGATCGCTCCACCACATTTTCGATGGCTTTTTGATGAAAAAGTATCCCGAACGGATTGACAATCGAGCGAAACTTAAAATAGTGGAGTTTCTCGCCTATGTTTTCAACAAAACACGAACCCAACAAGACGATGCGACTCTCATAGTCAATAGGACTATTAGCCTTCTGCAGCGCGATTTGTGTTTGAAGTTTCATTGTTATACTTTTTGTCGGGGTACCGGTACCGGCCTGGAATTCGAGCGTATCCCTTTATGCACTTTTAGGAGTATGCCCTTGTCTTATACGTTGACGTATTCCTCGGCTTTTTCGAGGGCCAAAGGTATTCCAGCCGGGTTTTTGCCTCCTGCAGTGGCAAAAAAAGGCTGGCCCCCACCACCACCTTGAATGAATTTGCCCAGCTCACGCACAATCTTGCCAGCATCCAGCTTTTTGGATGCTACCAGATCTTTTGATATATAACACGATAACAGGGCCTTTCCATCTTGTTCTGTTGCAAAAAGTAAAAACAATCGATCATTTCCCTGACCCATTTCAAAAGAAAGGTCTTTGATGCCACCGGCATCAAGATCGATTCTTCATAGCCAAAAAATTGACGCCATTGACTTCCTTTAGTTCCTTCAATAAATCATCTTTCAAATTTCGCGCCTTGTCTTTCAACAAATGCTCAATTTCTTTTTTCAGCCGGTTATTTTCATCTTGAAGCGCTTCGACCGTTTTGATGGGATCCTGGGTATTGTTCAACATGCGTCGTATATCGACGAGCGTCGTATCGGCGGCTTTATAATAATCACGCAAAGCATCCGAGGTTATGGCCTCAATGCGTCTAATACCTGCTGCAACGGCACCTTCCGAAAGTATCTTGAATTGCCAGATTTCACTTGTGTTCCTGACATGGGTGCCTCCACATAGTTCAATCGATTGGCCAAACCGGATCGTACGCACAACATCCCCGTATTTTTCCCCGAACAGGGCCATGGCCCCTTCCTGTAAGGCCGTTTCAATAGGAATATCCCTATTTTCCTGCAAAGGGAGTTTGCCTTCGATGCGTGCGTTTACAAAATTCTCAACGGCTGACAATTCCTTTTGGGTCATCTTGGCAAAATGCGAAAAATCAAATCGCAAATAGTTTGAATGTACCGCCGAGCCTTTTTGCTCAACATGCTTGCCGAGTATTTCCCGCAACGCCTGATGCAAAAGATGGGTGGCCGTATGATTGCGTTGCGTAAGTTGACGCTTTTTATCATCTACTACGGCCTTAAATGTAACGCTGAGGATCTTTGGGTATTTCATTCGTAAAATGAATGATCTCGTTGTTTTCTTTCTTTGTATCCGCGATGTAAATCACATCGCCATTGTGCATTTCAAGGTAGCCTTTATCCCCAACCTGCCCTCCACCTTCTGGATAGAAAGGAGTTGCATCAAAAACCAGCTGAAATTGTTCCCCTTCCTTTTTTGAGGTAACTTTTCGATACTTAACAATCCGTACCGTGGCCTCCAAGGTATCATACCCCAAAAAGGCCTGGTCTGACACCTCTGAAATTACGATCCAGTCTTCCTTAAAGATTTCGGAAGCCGAACGTGAACGGTCTTTCTGTGCCTGCATTGCGTTATTAAAACCTTCTTCATCTAGGGTATAGCCTTTTTCGTTCAATATGAGCGCGGTAAGATCTATTGGAAAACCATAAGTGTCATAAAGCTCAAAGGCTTTTTTTCCATCTACTTTTTTACCCTGGTCCTTTTTAATGATCGAGTCGAGCAGCAAGAGGCCTTGTTCTAAGGTATTCAAAAAAGAATGCTCCTCTTCCTTAATAACATTCTCGATCAGTTGCTGTTGTTTTTTCAGTTCGGGAAAAGCATTTCCCATTGTCTCTGCTAGCACGTTGACCAAGCGGTACATAAAGGGTTGCTTTGTGTCTAAAAAGGTAAAACCATACCGAATGGCACGCCGTAATATTCTTCTGATCACGTACCCGGCGCCAGAATTACTGGGTAACTGTCCGTCGGCAATCGAAAATGAAACGGCGCGAATATGGTCAGCTATTACCCGAATCGCGATATCGGTTTCATCGGAAATACCATAGTTTGAATTGGTGATGGTCTCGATCTCACGAATGATCGGTGTAAAGACGTCGGTATCGTAATTCGATTGCACCCCTTGCAACACCATACATAATCGTTCAAAGCCCATCCCGGTATCGACATGTTTGGCAGGAAGTGTCTCTAACATACCGTTGGCCTTGCGATTGTACTGCATAAATACCAGATTCCATATTTCAACGACTTGTGGATGATCTTGATTTACTAGGGTAGCACCTGGGATTTTATCCTTTTCATGGGCCGGTCGTATGTCTACATGTATTTCCGAACAAGGGCCACAAGGACCTTGTTCGCCCATTTCCCAAAAATTATCCTTTTTATTACCAAGGATAATGCGCTCTTCGGGAACTATCGATTTCCATAGGTCGTACGCCTCCTGATCCATTTGCAATCGATCGGCATCATCACTTCCTTTAAAGACCGAAACATAGAGATCTTCCTTCTTGATCTTGAACACCTCGGTCAAAAGTTCCCAGGCCCATGCAATGGCCTCCTTTTTAAAATAACCAAGGGTCGGCTGTGCGGGATCGCCAAAACTCCAATTTCCGAGCATTTCGAACATGGTATGGTGGTAGGTATCCTTGCCTACCTCTTCCAGGTCGTTATGTTTTCCACTCACGCGAAGGCATTTTTGCGTGTCGACGATGCGTGGGTATTTCGGAACCGTATTCCCCAGAAAAAACTCCTTGAATTGATTCATTCCCGCATTCGTGAACATAAGGGTCGGGTCATCCTTGATCACCATGGGGGCTGACGGTACGATCTTGTGTTTTTTCTCCTTAAAAAAGTTCAAAAATTGTTTTCTGATATCCTCGGAATTCATAGAAATTGGTAAGCTTTTTATAATTTTAACGGTATCTTCAAAACAATTTTTATATTTGTTTATTGTGATATGTCCGTATTAAAGAGAATGCACAAAAATAGGATAAAATCCATTCATGTCTAAAGTAAAATATTATTACGATCCAGACACCCTTTCCTATCGGAAGATAGAACCAAAAAAATCAAGACGTTACCGAAATATCGCGTTTTTCTTTTTGGGGTCCCTGCTTTTTGGATTGATGGGACTTTTACTTTTGTTGAATACCAGCCTTATCAATACGCCTAGGGAACTCTCATTGACCCGCGAGGTTAATAATTATGAACTCCAATTTCAACTTTTAAACAAGAAGTTAGAGCAAATCGAAGATGTCCTGGCAAATGTCGAGGAACGCGACAATAATATCTATCGCCTCTATTTTGAAGCCAACCCGATTCCTGATGAACAACGAAGGGCTGGTTTTGGAGGCGTAAACCGTTATAAGGAGCTTGAGGGTTTTAATAACTCGGAGATGGTAATCGCCACCACCAAACGGTTGGATATTATTAAAAAACAATTGGCCATCCAGTCGAAATCATTGGACGAAATATCATTACTCGCCGAGGAAAAAGAAAAATTATTGGCCGCAATACCTGCTATTCAACCCATAGCAAATGAAAATTTGACACGGATGGCCTCAGGGTATGGTTGGCGCTCGGACCCCTTTACAAAAGCACGAAAAATGCATTGGGGAATGGATTTTACCGCACCGAAGGGCACGCCGGTCTACGCTTCGGGGGATGGCAAGGTGAGTCGTGCCGACAACAATTCATCAGGTTACGGGAAGCACATTCGCATCGAGCATGGCTACGGATATATGAGTCTTTATGGGCATTTAAGCCAGTACAACGTGAAAGTCGGCCAAAAGGTGAAGCGGGGCGATCTGATTGGATTCGTAGGAAGCACTGGAAGATCGGAAGGGCCTCATCTTCATTACGAGGTTTGGAAAGATGGGGATCGCATCAACCCGATAAACTTCTACTATGGAAGTTTGACTCCGGAAGAATTTGAAAACATGCTGAAATATGCTACACAAGAAAATCAATCCCTTGATTAATGCAAATAGACCTACCTGATAAAAGATATTATGGAATCGGCGAAGTCGCAAGGGCCTTTGATGTCAATGCGTCATTGATACGTTTTTGGGAAAAGGAATTTGATGTCTTGAAACCTAAGAAGAATGCAAAGGGAAACCGAAAATTTACGCCTGAAGACATAAAAAATCTTCAAATAATCTACCATCTGGTCAAAGAACGCGGCTTTACCTTAGAAGGCGCGAAAATCCATTTAAAAGAAGATAAGCAAAAGACCTTATCGAATTTTGACATCATCCAAAAATTGGAAAGGGTCAAGGCCGAGCTCATAAAAATCAAAGATCAACTATAGCGTTCAAACTAACTTAAAAGATACATTGAAATGAAAAAAGGATTAATCATACTCATCGTTCTGGTTGTCGTAGCTGTTGGCTTATACCAATGGGCCGTCGGCTTCAATAATACGGCCGTGGAATATGAGGCCGCTGCGAAAACAGCCTGGTCGAATGTAGAAAGCAGCTATCAACGACGAAACGACCTCATCGGTAATTTGGTCAAAACAGTACAGGGTGCTGCCGATTTTGAGCGAGGCACCTTGACCGATGTTATCAATGCCCGTGCAAAGGCGACCGCGACTACCATCGATGCCAACAACCTTACCCCCGAGAAAATGGCGGCCTTTCAGGAGGCTCAAAGTGGCCTGACCGGCGCTTTGGGAAAATTGATGGTCGTGGTGGAACGCTATCCAGAATCTGAAGGCCAATCAAAATTTCCTGGAATTACAATCACAATTGGAAGGCACTGAAAACCGAATCAACGTTGCACGTGATCGCTTTAATGAAGCTGTAAATACCTATGACGTGCACACGACGAAATTTCCAGGCAAATTGTTAGCAAGTCTTTTTGGTTTCAAGGAAATGGCACGATATAAAGCCGATGCGGGATCTGAAAAAGCACCTGATGTGAACTTCGAATTTAAGTGATTTCAATGTCCAGAGTAGCCGATTTTTTGACGAGCGAGGAAGAGGAGGAGATTGTACAGGCCATCCTGGAAGCAGAAAAAAATACTTCCGGGGAAATTCGGGTGCATATTGAATCGCACGTGGGTCAAGATCATTTACTACGGGCGAAAGAAGTTTTCCACATGCTCAAAATGGACAATACCAAGGATGGGAACGGCGTATTGATCTATGTTGCCGTCAATGCCCGTAAATTTTCGATTTATGGGGATAAGGGCATTCACCAAGTGGTACCTCCTGATTTTTGGGAATCGACGAAAGATACGATCCAAGCCCATTTTGCCAAAGGCGAATTTAAACAAGGTCTTGTAGCCGGAATTGAAAAAGCCGGTAAGGAATTACAAGCGCATTTCCCATGGATACAGGGCGATACAAATGAACTTAGCAATGAGGTATCGAAAGGGTAGTCTATCTATTTTGGTCTTTTGCTGGTACACCGCCTGCTTTGCACAATACCAAATTCCCGAAAAACCCAAATTACAGACCAGTGTCTATGATTACATAAACCTGCTGCCCGAAGGTCAGGAAAAGACCCTTGAACAAAAACTTATTCGCTATTCCGACAGCACTTCTACACAAATCGTAATTGCCATAATTCGTTCAACCGAAGGGGAGGAAGATCAACTATTTGGGGGCCCAATGGGGTCAAAAATGGGGCATTGGGCAAGCTGGAAAGGATAATGGTATTTTAATACTCCTGGCCAAGGACGACCGAAAGATTGCCATTAACACGGGGTATGGCGTCGAGGGCAATCTCACGGATGCCATGTCACGTCGAATTATTGAAAACGTTATTATACCCCAATTTAAAAATAATGACTACTATGCCGGACTGAATGATGGGGCCGATGCAATCTTTCAAGTACTTACGGGCGAATTTAAGGAAGAACGCAGCTTTGAGGAACCCAACGGTTTTCCATTCAAGTCTTTGCTCCCTTTTATCATTTTTTTTATCATCCTTATTATTTTGGCCAATCGCAACAAAGGGAACCGAGGCGGGAATGGCGGGAAGCGTGGATTACTGGGTTGAGCCTTTGGGATATGATCATCCTCAGTAATATGGGACGAAGTGGCCGTTCGGGCGGTGGCTTCGGAAGTGGTGGCGGCTTCGGAGGCGGAGGCGGTTTTGGGGGTGGTTTCGGCGGCGGTGGCTTCGGTGGCGGTGGAGCTTCAGGAGGTTGGTAACGATTTGAAAATTCAAATATCATAGGATATGCCTGCCCAAAAATCAGTAATTTAAGGTCAACCAACACCCATGTCAAAAACCATCACCTTTCTGAAAAATCTCGGTCCTGGGCTGCTATTTGCCAGCATGGCCATCGGTACTTCACATTTGGTCCTTTCCACCAAGGCAGGGGCGCAATATGGCTGGATCATGATCATCCCGATCATTCTGGCCAATGTGTTCAAATATCCCTTTTTCGAATTCGGCGTGCGCTATACCCATGCGACCAATACCTCATTGATCGAGGGCTATCTGAACCGCGGTAAGGGCTATCTTTGGTTCTACGCCCTTATCAACTTGATTACGACCTTTACCATTCTGGCGGCCTTGTATACGGTGACCGCTGGCTTGTTGATCAACCTTTTTAAATTATCGGGGGTTTCAATTGCCATGGCCGCTTTGGGCCTTTTTATTTTCATAACCCTGCTGCTTATAATCGGTCGGTATAAATTTCTAGAAAACTCCCTCAAGATTTTGGTTACCATTTTATTCGTGGCCCTTGTGATTACCACGATGTTAGTGATTTTCAAAGGGCAGGTAGCTTCCGTAGATAATTTTGAACCAGTGGCCCTCTTCAACGATGTGGGGATTCTTTTTGTCATCAGTCTTATGGGATGGATGCCGACTACTGTAGAGGCTTCGAGTTGGGTAAGTTTATGGAGTATTGAAAAATGGAAGGCCAAAGCGGGCAAACCTACTTTAAGGCAATCCTTGCAGGACTTTAATATCGGCTATATCATGACGGCTATATTGGCGTTGTTTTTTTTAACCATAGGGGTGATGACCTTATACGGCACCAATACTGTGCTCAGTGGCAATGCGGTGACCTTTGCCGATCAGGTGGTAAGTATGTTTACAGTGCATATCGGCCCATGGGCGTATATTTTTATTGCGATTTCGGCCTTTGCAACGATGTTCAGTACCTGTATGACGGCGCACGATGCGGTTGCCAGGGTAAGTCTCGATATTTTACACTTGCTCTTTCCAAAGAAAATACCCCAGGTTAAAAAGGTCTTTTATGCCCTTACTGTTGTAGTGCTTGCCCTGATTAATTTTGTAGTAATTACTGCTTTTTCAGCAAATATGGGGCAATTGGTCGCCCTCGCGACCTTCGTATCGTTTGTAGTCGCCCCGATTATAGGCTATATGAACTTGTTAAACGTGACGAGCGAAGATGTACCGAAAGCTGATCACCCAAAAAAGTGGCTGCAAATGCTCACCTATGCCGGTATCGTTTTTCTTTCCCTTTTTTCGCTGCTGTACTTTTGGATGGTCGTATTCTAAGCAATTTTCAAGCTGATAAGCTAGTTTAATTGATCGTTATTCACCACGATAAAATAGGTCCGAACATTTTGCTTATGTAAAAAATCAAGGCAATACACCCCATCCTTGCAATCATTCACAAGGCGTTCCTCACCAAATCCGATGGCATCCAAGATATTCGCCTCTGGCATGCCGTTCTTTAACAGATACGACTTGATTGCGTTGGCCCTGTCTTGTGAAAGTTTTTTATTGGAAGTACTTGATCCCTTGCTGTCGGTATGTGATTCGATACGGAGTTTCATTTGGGGGAAATTCTTGACGATTTCCAACACCTTGTTTAACTCGAGTTCAATCTCTGGGGTAATGGCACTTTTTCCAGTAATGAAAGCCAGGTCCTTAAGTTTTAAGACCGGTTGATCCTCTTTGACCGTTATCACATCGTCAAGTAGCAACATCTGGATATCAAAAGGGGCATTTTGAAGCTGTTCGAGCGCTTTTTTATCAATGCGGCTCTCAAATGAGGAAAACCGATCCTTTTTCACCTCGAATACAATGTTGTCCCGCCACGGGATTTCGAATTTATACGCTCCATCTTCATCACTTACCAGTTGCTTAAGCACATTATTGTTTTCATCGAGAATGCGAATGGTAGCGTTGTCAACGGCCTGACCTGAATCAGGTTTGCTCAATTTTCCATGAAGAACCAAGGTCCTAAGTCCGGGCAGTTTGTTGACCGTAAAATTATAGATATCATCATTGCCCTTGCCCCCAGCCCTATTGGAAGCAAAATAGCCCGTAAACCCATCTTGATCGTTTTCCTTGATGATCATCCCAAAATCGTCTGCAGAAGAATTAATGCCCTTTCCAAGGTTGACAGGGATACTATAAGTGCCATCGCCTTGTATATTCGATTTATAAATATCCATTCCCCCCAGACCGTAAAAAACATCGGAGGAAAAAAAGAGGCTATTGCCAAGTACATACGGCGCGATTTCGTTCCCAGGCGAATTTATACGCGGTCCCAGATTGATGGGTTGCGATACGATCTGCCCTCCGTTGGTAGAGACATAGTAAATATCGGTACCCCCATAACTGTCATCTAATTGCGCCGCAAAAAACAATTTGCCTTTTGTATCTTGATAAAAGGGATAATAAAAAGAGGAACTAAGATCTTTCAATAAAAAATTAAAGACGCCATTTCGGTCGACAATTCCAATAGCTAGCGCGTTTTTACCGTTTTCGTCGAAGGCCAGTTCATCGTTTTGGGTATTCGATAAAATGTAAAACAATTGTTCGGTTTCCTTAGAATAATAAGGCGTCGATTTGTGGAATTTTGAATCGGGAATTCCAAGGAACTTATTCGGATTCAAAACATTGCCATCTTGCCGTAGGTTTGCCACATAGATATCGAGAAACGATTCCCCAGAAGGGCCATACGACTTTCTCGACTTTTCACCCCTACCGCTGCTGAACAATAGTTTGTCTTTGTAGAAGGCCGGTGAAAAATCAGATTGGGGGCTGTTGCCATTGATATTGAATATTTCATAGGTCAGGCCATCGTCTGAGGTGCTTGCCAGCAGTTCCTCATTAAAATCGGTATTCTCTAATAATTCTTTTGACAATAAAGGTTTTCGTGTATTTAGGAAGGCCAGTACCCGTTCCTTTTCCGAAGATTTTGATAGGCTTTGAAGCATCTTATTAAACTGGAAATTCGTCAAGAGGGAATCCTTCTTGTTTACATCAATGTAAATCTTCGAGGCATTATTATAATTGCCTAGGTGAAAATAGGCATCGGCCAGGTTCAACATCTGCTGGCTCGAAAGGGGTGCCTTTCGCATTTCATTTTGATATTCACGAATGGCATCGGCATAGGCATATTCATAAAAATAAATATCTGCCTTGGATTTTTTTTCTTGTGCCATCACAAAACCGATGTTCAAGCCCAATAACAGTATAAAGATCCTTACTTGCATAATTCGATGTTATTTAGAAAAATCTCGGGGTATCAATTTGTTTTGGTTTGCCCTTGGCATTCTGCTTATTGCCTTTTTCGCCCTTAACTCCTTGTCCTATATAAAATTTCAATATCAGCTCATGCGACCCACTATTAAACTTGCCCAACGGATTCGTATTATAGTCATAGGCGTACCCAACGAATGTACTGCTTGAAATCTGAAATCCCGCCAAGGCACTTACCGCATTATCAAAACGGTAGGAGGCGCCAGCCGTGAATTTTTGATTGATCAGAAAATTGGCCGACACATTGGTGTTCAGTGGGGCCCCCTTTAAATAGTTGATTAAAAATGCGGGTTTTAGTTTGAGGTTTTCATTCAGTTCAAAGACATACCCCCCTATAAAATTAAATTGCCATTTGTCATCGACGATCTGGGCCACATTATCATTGTAGATGCCATCGCCGAAAAAGTTAGGGGTCGATATGCCCAAGTACCATAGATCGTCTTGGTACATAAACAGCCCCCCGCCAAGGGTGGGATAAAATTCGCTTAAGTTCTGATTGTTCAAAGGTTCTCCCGGGTTTTCGAACGTGCCTTTTGAAAAGTCAACGTTTAATAATGTTCCTCCGATATCCATCCCGAACGATAATTTAATCGCCGCGGAAAGGTCGACTTCATACGAATAGGCCAGATTAAAATAGGTCTGGGTAGAGGGCCCGATTTGATCATTTACGATATTGAATCCGAGCCCATGGCCAGTATCGGCAAACGGCATATTGACCCCAGCCCGGATGGTGCGTGGGGCACCATCGATATTCAACCATTGTGCCCTATAGAGTAGGGACACTTCGGGCTTTTCGACGGTCCCGACATAGGCCGGGTTAAAACTGCCGATATTGTACATATATTGGGTGTATTGTGGCTCCTTTTGGGAATACCCAACAACCACATACAACAGGGCAAGCCCTATAAACATATAAAGTTGCCTGTATCGCTGTTTCCTTTGGCTGTGATTCATCGATTGTGTCATCTTATAAGCTGTATCCAGCCATTTGTTGTTTGCGCACCATTGCCAACATCATAGATCAATTGATAGAAATAAGTACCTGCCGGGGCATCGGATCCTTTATAGGAACCGTCCCATACCCGGTTATCGGTTTGATTCTCGACTTTGAAAACCAAATTGCCATAGCGATTGTAAATTTCAATGGAATAGGTTATGGGTACGTCTAAATTGCTATTGGCATCCCGGGTATTTATCTTTAATACATCGTTTGTACCATCTCCATTCGGTGAGAACTCATTAAATAGAAAACCGGGAGTGGCAGCCGTCGGGGCACTTACTTTTATGGTTACGAATGATTCATTGTTCGCATTTGGGGAACCGTCTAAAGGCGTGGATCGTATGAGCCGTGCCGTATTTGAAAAAATACCTTCAGTCGGCACTTGTACGGTAATACTCAGGGTTGCCACCTGCCCTTGGGCCAGAGTGGGGATCGTCCAGAGTGCCGTTTGGTCATCATAGGCACCCATATCGGCTACTGCTGAATTCGGGACATAGACAAAATCGGTCGATGGCGCTACTAGATTTGCGTCCTCGATGATAATATTGTTGATGGGTTCGGCTATTCCCGATTGGTTCGTGACCCGAATGGTGAACGTCACCTCACCGCCCACCAAGGGGTTCCGGTTTACTGCGGTTTTCTCCACCAAGAGATCTACATTGGGATCCGGATTGCCGATCGTTATTTGAACCGTTCCCGCGTCATTCGAGGCATCGGAATCGAAGGGATCCGATTGCAATAAGGTTGCCGTGTTGCTGTACGAACCCGTGGGCAATACTACTGCGACGACTTCCAAGGTAGCACTTTCCATCCCGGCCATGGCGGGAATATCCCATTGGCCGACGACAGGATCGTAGATTCCTATTGAGGGGGTGTGGGAGACATATTGAAAACCCGTATCAAGGGTAAGCAGTTCGCTGATTTTTGCACTCTGCAAAGGCGTATCGGTAAGGTTATTCACCGTCACTGTAAAAGTGACCTGTTCCCCTACCGCCACACTTGGTTTATTTGCCGTTTTGGTAACTTCCAGATCAATAGGGCACAGCGCGCTGTTGATGTTCGGGACACAGGGATTCGTATTGCCAGGATCGTCTTGGTCAACAATGCCGTCGCCATCAGTATCTAAAATCAGGGAGTCAAGGGCGTCGATAATACCGTCGCCATCCCCGTCTAGGGGATTCGCCGTGTCGGGCCCCACTTCGGTGCCGTCATCAATACCATCTCCGTCGGTATCAGCATTGTTAGGATCCGTACCCAAGGCGGCTTCGATACCGCCCAACAGACCATCGCCATCGTCGTCGGTATCACAACTACTTACCGAGATGGTCACCGCTACCGAGTCATTGGTACATGGGGCTTGGGCCCCTGTAGTGGTATAGGTAAAGACATAATCGCCGTTCGCATGCCCCTGAAAATTGACTACGTTTTGAGCGTCTGGTATAATACTCTCGAGTAGTGGACCCGAGGTAAAGGCCCAGGAACCGGCACTCGCCCCGACTAAGCGGTTGTCCAAATCGAGGGTGGTGGTGCCATACGTAGCATCGTTACACGAGGAGGCATTGGTAGCTGCACCCGCACTGACAGCCGGTATAACCGTCGCGATGACTTCCACCCTAGGGGTGGTAGCACATGAATTTTGAGTAGCTTCCACATAATAGGAAGTCGTTTGTGTAATGGTCGGCGTATAGTTTTGCAAGGAACTTACCGGCGAACCCCCTGTCGGGGCCGTATACCAATTGTAGGTAGGCGAACCTGTTACCGTAGTAGCACTAGCCGAAAGGCTTACCATGCCAGGACCACAAATCGTATCGCCCGTAGTTGTCAAATTGGTAGGCGTTGTATTCAATATCAAGGTAACTGTTAATAACGGACTCGCACAATTATGGACCGCATCATAAAACAAGGCATAATACGTTCCCGGGAGGGGATCAGCGATTTGGGCTGGAGTCAAATGCGAATTGGTATCGGTTGGGTTCCCGGAATCGGTCGTCCATACAAGGGTTGTACCCCCTGGGGGCGTACTCGAAGTGTAATCGCTTAGACTCGTATCGATTACATCACAAAAAGTCGTGGGTACGCCCGCATTAAGTACCGGTGCACTCGTACCGCCGCCACATGTATCATCGTTGGTAATGGTCCCTGTTGCGGTAGATGTTCCCAAGGTCCCACCCGTAGCACCACTCAGGGTCACACGGAAGGTTTCATTCGGTTCAATGGTAATATCGCCCTGCACGTTGACGGTGAAGTTCGTGCTTGGGGATCCTGCACTAAAATTGGCCGTACCGGTGGGAAAACTCCCCCCAAAATCGGCTGCATTCGCTGGGTTTGGCGCAATGCCAGTAACCGCCCAGTTGACACTGGCAATGCCCGAAGTATCGCCGGTACGGTTCACTGTAAAACTATAGGCCGTGGGTCCACTATTTCCTTCACTATTGGAAACATTGCCACCCATATTTATCGTATTGCTATCGTCGTTGTTTATCGTCCCGATCGCACTTGCCGTGCCAATGACCATTCCCGCAGCTGGGGTTACTTAGGGTCACCAAAAATGTTTCGTCAGGCTCAACGGTAATATCGCCGCTTACATTGATAGTTATGTTCGTATTTGCAGATCCCGCAGCGAAATTCGCGGTACCACTTGGAAAAGGCCCACCTGGAAAATCCTGATTATTTGCCGGGCTGGCACCGGTTCCCGATACACCATAATCAACAGTTGCAGCCCCCGAGGTATCCCCCGTACGGGTAATCGTAAATACATAGGCTGTATTACCACTGTTGCCTTCATTATGGGCTACGCCCCCCCCTATTGAAACACTTGTACTGTCATCATTATTTATGGTGCCGATGGCCGTTGTCGTGCCCAAGGTCGCCCCCCCGCTTGGTGCAGATAAGGTGACCGTGAAAGTTTCGTTCTGCTCAAAGGTAAGGTCTCCATTCACATTTACGGTAAAGGTTGTATTGGCAGCACCCGCCGAGAAGTTTGCCGTACCACCTGCACCTGCTAAGGAGCCACTTGTGAAATCTGCCCCGTTGGCCGGGTTTCCACCGCTGCCGGTAACGGTATAGTTTACCGTGGCCGCCCCAGAGGTATCCCCGATACGCGTCACTGAAAAAACATAGGCCGTCGCCCCACTATTGCCCTCGTCCTGGGCAATACCCGACCCTATCGAAATCTGACTATCATCATTCGTAAAACTACTTGTTCCTGAGGCATCCGCTAAGAAAGCATTCGCGCTGGGGTTGCTTAATGTAATGGTTATTACCTCATCGGGTTCAATGGTGGTGTCCCCAGTGGTGGTGACTATGATGTTCTGATTCAAAACAAAAGAAGCTGCTGGAAATGTCAACGTACTCGAGGAGCCGTTTTCATTGCCCCCGGAAATGGTATAATCCACCGTAATATCAGCAAATAGATTAAAGGAAGCGATACTCACCGTGAATATCAATTGTGTAGTGACCACGTATTCCCTTCGGGCACCGGGGAAGGGTCATTGATACTCACGCCGATCTGCCCATATGAATTCATCCCCAGCAATAAAAAAATCCCCAATAGTGCCGTTCGACTAAAAGAAAATGGGGAGGGGAATGTGCGGTATACCGCCTGTAATTTTTTCAATATCATAGCTTTTCCTTTGAATTTCTAAGAAAATTCATGCAAAGGTTGGTGGTCCCAAAGATAAAATTCAGGATATCAATATTACGAAAAAACGGCCATATGAGGCCAAAATAAAGCTTAACTAGCACATTTTTCGGGTAAAATCATGGGTATTCTGGTTAAATCGCCGCGGAAGCCGTTTGCATTTCGGGGGCGATCTTTTTGACCAGTCCCTGTAAAACGGCCCCAGGCCCTACTTCTATAAATTCAGTAGCCCCGTCCTTGACCATGTTTTGAACACTTTGTGTCCACCGTACCGGAGCGGTCAACTGGGATATTAAATTGCGTTTGATTTCGTCGGCACGGGTGACGGCCGTTGCCGTTACGTTCTGATAAATGGGACAAGTCGGTTCGTTCAAGACCGTACTTTCAATGGCAGCCGCCAGCTCTTGCCGGGCCGGTTCCATAAGTGGGGAATGAAAAGCCCCTCCAACGGGCAATACCAGTGCCCTTCGTGCCCCTGCCTCCTTTAAGGCGGTGCAGGCAAGGTTGACTGCTTCCACCTCTCCGGAAATGACCAATTGGCCCGGACAATTATAATTAGCGGCGACCACCACACCCGGGGTTTCCTGGCATATTCGTTCTACGATACTATCTTCCAATCCTAAAACCGCTGCCATGGTACTCGGCTGCATTTCGCATGCCTTCTGCATGGCCAGTGCCCGTTTATAGACTAATCGGAGTCCGTCTTCAAAATTCAGTACCCCATTCGCCACCAGGGCCGAAAACTCTCCCAAGGAATGGCCGGCGACCATATCGGGTTTAAATTTTGGCATTACTTTCCCTAGAATTACCGAATGCAAAAAGATGGCCGGTTGGGTTACCTTGGTCTCCTTCAATGCTTCTGGGGTTCCTTCGAACATGACATCGGTAATATTGAAATCAAGAATTTTATTGGCGGCATCGAAAAGCTCTTGCGCCAATGGAATTTTCTCGTAAAGATCAAGTCCCATTCCCACGAATTGAGCCCCTTGCCCCGGAAATACATATGCTTTCATTTCAAGCCGTTTAAAGTTTCGCAAAAATAAGTAATTCCTGTAAAGTTCCTGAGTTTTAAAGGTGTGAATCGGCCATTTCCAGATAGCTCACGTGTTCGGCGGGGGTAAATCCCTGAATCAATACAAAAAGAAACAGATTACCGCGTCGCTAAAGCTCCTCGTGATGACGTCATTGTTCATTGTTTATTGTTAACTGTTTATTGTTCACTGCCTACTGCCTACTGCCAACTGCCTATTGCCAACTGTTTCACTGTTTACTGCTCACTGTTTACTGTTTACTGCCAACTGCTCACTGTTCACTGCTTACTGCCTACTGCCACTGTTTACTGTTTACTGTTTACTGCTCACTGCCACTGCCTACTGCTCACTGTTTACTGTTTACTGCTCACTGTTTACTGCCTACTGCCAACTGCTTACTGCTCACTGCTTACTGTTTACTGCCAACTGCTCACTGTTCACTGCTTACTGTTACTGTTTACTGCCAACTGCTCACTGCCAACTGCTCACTGTTTACTGCCAACTGCTTACTGCTCACTGTTTACTGCTCACTGCTTACTGCTCACTGCTTACTGTTTACTGTTTACTGCTTACTGTATACTGTTCACTGCCCACTGTTCACTTAAACCAACTGGCATACATGACATAGGCATCAGCGATCCTGTCAATTTCCCCGGCACTGAGTTCGGGCCTGATATCCTGTATTTTCTTGGCGGGCATCCCGGCATAAACAGACCCTGAAGGCACAATCGTGCCCTTGGTAACGACGGCTCCGGCAGCAATAATACTGTTGCTCTCTACCACGCAATCATCCATAATAATACTGCCCATCCCGATGAGCACATTGTCTTTTATGGTGCAGCCATGCACGATGGCGTTATGGCCGATAGAGACATTATTTCCAATGTTCGTAGGCGATTTTTTATAGGTACAGTGGATCACGGCCCCATCCTGGACATTCACTTTGTCCCCCATGCGAATGTAGTGCACATCGCCGCGAAGTACTACATTAAACCAAAGGCTACAGAAATCACCCATGATGACATCGCCAACAATGGTAGCATTTTCCGCGATGTAGCAATCCTTGCCCATTTGGGGCGTTTTCCCGTTTATTGTTTTTATAAGCATGGTGCTAAGGGTTATTGGTTATGGCCGGTGGTATTGAACTCTCTTTTTCAACCTTAGGCACTTTCAAAAATACGATAACAAATCCTTTTTCTTGGCAGGCGATACCATCAATTCCTTCCCATTGGAGACCACGACACTGCCCCCTTTTCCTTTTTTGTATTTTACGATTTCGTTTACGTTGACCAAATACGATTTATGAATTCGTGCAAACTGAAATTCGGTCAAGGCATCTTCGAAATATTTTAGGGTCTTACTCACCAGGATTTTTTTATTGGTCAGATAGATTTCGGTATAGTTGTCATCGGCCTTACAATATAAAATATCGGTAACATTCAATACTTGAAACCCATCTTGTTGGGGCAAGGTAATCTTACCACCAACACTTTTTAGCTTGGGCTGCAGCACGGTATTTTCCAAGGCATCTTCCTTTTCCTTGATATCCCAGACATACTTGACCGCTTTCTGCAATTCATCAATGCTAATGGGCTTCATTAAATAATAGGCCGCATGATTATTGAGGGCGTCGAGGGCATAGTGGTCATAGGCCGTTACGAATACGGTTTCGAAGGTGCGATCTGGTACCTGTTCTAGTAGGTCAAATGCGTTCCCGTATGGCATTTCAACATCTAAAAAAACAAGGTCGAGCTCATGGTTTTCAACGAGTTGCAAGCCTTCTTTGATGGTAGCAGCTTCTCCGATCA
The DNA here is from genome assembly GCA_963798435.1 of uncultured Flavobacteriaceae bacterium. Taxonomy (GTDB): domain Bacteria; phylum Bacteroidota; class Bacteroidia; order Flavobacteriales; family Flavobacteriaceae; genus JALHST01. The sequence continues at coordinate 491,877 of CAWCTF010000008.1, read as the reverse complement.
TCTTGACCTCGGGGCAATATTTTAGCAGGTACCCACGCAGTATCTCCCGGCTGGTCGCCTCGTCCTCAATAATAATGGCGGCTAGTTTCATGTATGTTTCTTTAAGATAAAATGTACTTGGGTTCCAGAACCATCGATCTCAAGATCTGAAATGGTCACATCGACCTTGTTCTGATACATTTGGTTCAATATGGCAATACGCTTTTTGATGTTCCCCATGGCCTTTGATTTCTGTTTCTTTTGATGTTCTGTTTTGAATTCGACCGATTTTTTCCGCCCGATGCCATTGTCCTTGATAACGATTTCGATTACCTCATCGCCTAGCCTATTCAAAGTGACCTGTAAGAATCCTTTCTGCTCCTTATAGCGCAAACCATGCCAGATCGCGTTTTCAATGTAGGGCTGTAACAGCATTGGTGGAATTTGAAAGGCCTCAACAGGAACATCTTCGGCTACTTTTATCTCATAATCAAACTTTTCGGCAAAGCGGGAATGTTCTAATTTGGTGTACAGTTCCAACAGTTCCAACTCACGCGACAACGGAATAAAATCTTCTTCCGAATTTTCCAAAACGGCCCGCATCAAGGTCGAGAATTCACTCAAATACCGGTTCGCACTACGCTCATCATTCTTGGCGATATACGTATTGACCGAGTTCAAGGCATTAAAAATAAAATGCGGATTCATTTGGGATCTCAGCGATTTTAGGGCCAATAAATTGTTCGCCAATTTTTGTTGTTGGTTGCTGCGATAGAAAAAAAAGGCCGCAACCGCCAATAAAATCATACCAAAAAGCAGCGAATAGATAAGCCATTTTTGTCTTCGATTGCTTTCCTGTACCAATTTTTGTTCGGCAAGTGCCAAGTCGTATTTGCTCTGTGAGAGTTGCCGTTCCTGTTCAAGGCCTGAAATGCGACTTTGTTTTACGGCCATTTCACGATTGAATCGGGCGGCCCGTGAAATTTCCTGCTCCTTGCGCACATATAAGGTATCGACCACGGCCACATACTTCTGGTAGGTTTCAAGGGCTTTTGTATAGTCTCCCTTATATTTATAGACTTCCGATAATTTTCGGGTAGCATCTTTTTGAACAAGAAGGTCGTCTTCCGTATCGGCTTCCTTGATACTCTGCTGTAAATAGGGTATTGCCTGATCATATTTATCCTGGGCGATAAAGGCATTCGCGATTTTATAATTAATGCGTTGTGCGGTGATCGAATCGGTATTCTGGGGTGCATTTTCATTTTCAGGCACTGATTTGGAAAGGCTTTTTAATTCATCCAAGCTCTTCTTCCGCATTTTGATTTCTTCACCAAAGGCATTTTTTTGGTTGTAAAAATCGGCGACCTTCTCCTTTTCCTGCACCGCCCGTTGTGGTGTCTGCGTATTGGCCAATTCAAGGGAATTCCCATAATAGGCCTCCGCCTCCTGTAAACGATCTCCTTTTGCATATACATCCCCGATCTTCGAATTCAAATCGGTCATTTTCGGGGTTATCTGGTTCTTACTTGCTATTTTTAAGCCTTCCTCATAATAGGCAATGGCCTTGTCTACTTGGCTGGTCCCTGCATACACATCGCCCAGGTATTCGAAAAGTTGCACCCTTTGAAATGGCACCATATTTTTAATTTCCAAAAGCGGCAATAGGGTTGCCTCGGCTTTCTGAAACTCCTTGTTCAGTAGGTAAACCCCTCCTAACAATAGTGTGGTACGCGTTGTTTTATGGGCGGCTAATGCATCTAAGTAGTTGGTGATGGCCAGATCATATTGTTTGTGGTATTGGTAGACTTCACCCAGGGCCGATAACGATTCGGCCAATTGTTTTTTGTCAGCGCGGTTGCCAAGCTGGGAGATCGATTGAGTAATAAAATCGATACTTTTTTCAATATTGTTGCGCTTATAGTAGGTCGCCGAATCTAAATAAGCTTTGTGAAGTGATGCTTCATTTGTAGATAGGTCATTACTAGCGCCCTTGCTTTGGCTACTTACATAACCCTGCACCAAAACGTCGACATCTTCACTGTTTTTAATCTGATGCCGAACCGTTTCAAAATCGGGACTTTGAAAAATCAATTGGTCTCCCACGTAGGCGGTTATCCTAAACTCGCCCAACGTATTGGTCTTCGTAAAAGCCCCACTATCGGTTGAGATGGCTACTCCGGCAATTGGGGACCTGGTCTCCATACTTTTGACGGTTCCTTTGACCTGCACTTTGGCACCCGTTGTTGCTTGCTGGGAAAATACGGTACTACTTGCTATTAAAAGCAGTATAAATAGGTATCCTGTTCTGTACATTCCTTGATTTCAATACTGTAAACTTAGGGGATATTTGTGGTATTAAAAAATATCGAAATCACCAAAAAGGTCTTTAAAAATGGTCATTCTAAGGCTTAACGCACTCGATGGTCACGTTGACTCGATCAAAGTACCCACTCGCTCATTCCCTGTTTTTTTTAAAATTCCTTTACCCCAATTTTACGGCATTATGAATCGTGAATAACAAAATTAATACAACTCATTATGAAAAAAATACACCATTTCCTCGGAATCGGTTTTATGACACTTTCCCTTTCAGCAGCCTTTGGTTGCGAGTTAAAGACCGAGAGGCCTCAGACCCTTATAGCCCATGCAGTATCGCTTGATGGAAAAGAAAAACCTGCGAACAATACCGTCAAAATTGCATTATTGCTCGATACCAGTAACAGTATGGACGGCCTGATCAACCAGGCCAAGGCACAATTGTGGGATATCGTGAATAAATTTACCCATGCAAAATGCGGCAACGACGTACGACCAAAATTAGAAATCGCCCTTTATCAGTATGGCAATGACTATCTTTCTGAAAAGGAAGGATATATTCAACAGGTATTGAATTTTAGTAGCGACCTGGATGAAATTTCAGAAAAACTATTCTCCCTCACTACGAACGGAGGCGAAGAATATTGTGGGGAGGTCATACGCACTTCGTTAAAACAATTGGATTGGGGCACGAACCAAGACCATCTTAAAATGATCTTTATTGCCGGCAATGAACCATTTACCCAAGGAAAACTTAATTACAGGGATGCTGTCATCGATGCCAAGGAGCACGATATTATCGTCAATACGATTTTTTGTGGAACCTATCAGGAAGGCGTCAATACTGAGTGGAAAAATGGGGCCATCTTGACCGGAGGGGAATATATGGCCATCGACCACAATCGCGAAGTGGTATACATTTCGACGCCTTATGATGACGTAATCATTCAACTGAACGCGAAACTAAATGGCACCTACATTTCATATGGTAGCCAGGGTGCCTCCAAAAAAGCCTTACAGGCCGAACAGGATTCAAATGCGGCAGCATTGGAAGAAGTGGTCGTGGTGAAGCGGGCCGTCAGTAAAAGTTCGCGGATGTATAAAAACGAAGCGTGGGACTTGGTCGATGCCTCCGAAAACAAGGATTTCGACTTCGAAAAACTTGATAAGGCGGCACTCCCAAAAGAACTTAAAGGAAAATCACTCCCCGAAATCCAAACCTATATTGAAGCCAAAAAATCGGAACGCAGCAAGATTCAGAAAGAAATTCAGGATTTGAACAAAAAACGTGAAACCTATGTAGCACAGCAGCGACAGGACAACTCGAAAGGAGAATTGGAAAATGCGATGCTGGAAGCGATCCAAAAACAGGCCGCCAAGAAAAACTATACTTGGGAATAAGCAAATCTGGGAAGTCCTCTCCCCACAAGGGAGGGGACTTTTATGGTACGGGCGCGACGATAGGCAAACCCTACTGGGCCGCCGGGCAATAACAATCGTACCTTCGCTCTGTCTGGCCAAAATCGTATCCCACGGTAATCTGATGAAAACCACCATTGTCAAATCGTATATCGCCCATTTGATAGGAATAATTATAAGAGACCATAAAATTTTTGAAGTTGGCACCAATAATCGGTGTAATCAATTGGAGGCTTTGGTCGCTCAAGGTACCATTCGACTGAAATTGAGCCCCGTCGAAGCTTCTTCGATATGATATACCGCCCCAAATTCTACCAAAATCAACATCTTTATAGACCTTCCCATTGATATCCAAAGTCTTTTCCTGGGTAAATTCGGTTACTTGCAGTAAGAATGAGGGCTCATATTGCCACTCATTTCTTCCGAATACATACCCAGCAGAGAACAAGTATCTTCTTAAATTATCGAATTCTATCGCAGAATATAGATCTCGACCACTGCCCAAGGCATTTAGCACGGCAAAATGGGCATAAAACTCCATTAGACTATACGACATCCCGAAATCAACATTAAAATAGCCTACGCTATTCTTTGATCCGGTGATGATAGGATCCGGTATTACCGACCTAAATTCGGTTTCGTCTAGGCTGCTTTGTAATACGCCACCACTGAGGCCGAATGAAAGTTGGTTAAGATAACGAATGTCCCCACCCAATTTAAGGTGATGGGCATATGTAAGTTTTATACCGGTCTGGGAATGATAGCCGTTGGCGTCATTAAAAAAAATTGCCCCTACCCCACTATTGCTTTCGCCTAACCTGAAATTCGCATTCAAGGTCTGTAGGTTCGGTGCTTCTTTGACGGCAAACCACTGTTTACGTATGGTACCCCTGATTTTTCCTCCTTCACCGATCCCCGCCATGGAGGGATACACTAAATAATAATTATCCGCCAAATAATCGAAATATACAGGTATTCCTTCTTGTGCAATCGACTGAAATGCAAATGCCAAAAAAGAAAATAGAAGCAAAAATCGCTGTTTCATCAAAAAATATAGGGATATAAAATCGATTAAATATAAAGTATAACGGATGAAATACAACATTATTATATAGCAGAAAAGCGGCAAAACCTTCGTATTTTTGTAAAAATTCATACGTATGAAAGAGTATTCCATTTCGGTTATGCCCACCAAAAATCCGGCAATCCTAAAATTCGAGGCGAATCACGCCTTGGTGAAAAGTAAAAACTACGAGTTCAAGAACATAGACGATGCTAAAAATTCGCCTTTGGCCCAGCAGCTATTTTATTTGCCATTTATAAAGACCGTTTACATCTCTGGAAATTTTATAGGCCTAGAGCGTTTTGATATTGTTGAATGGAACGACGTCAAGGATGAAGTAGCCCAACAATTGGTAGAATACCTTAATGCCGGTGAACCAATCGTCATCGAGCAGGATGACCTTGGGAGTGTTCCGGTAACCGTCTATGCAGAAGTAACGCCCAACCCGGCAGTTATGAAATTCGTAGCAAATAAGCGAATCGTCCCCACGACCTTTGAGTTCAAGAATATCGATGAAGCCAAGGAGTCTGATTTGGCCCAAAAACTTTTTCATCTTCCTTTTGTTAAAGAGGTATTCTTTGATGAGAATTATGTTTCGGTCAGCAAATATGAGGTCGCCGAGTGGGAGGAAGTAACGATGAACCTGCGTGAGATGATTCGCGATTTCCTAGCCAATGGCAATGAGGCCGTCTCTTCTCAAAGCGTCTCCAAAAAAGTCGCTGAAGCCCCAAAAATGAAAATTCAGGACGAACACCTTGATGACACCTCGAAGGAAATAATCGACATTCTAGAAGAATATGTACGCCCGGCGGTTGCGAGCGACGGTGGGAACATACTTTTCAAATCGTATGAAGAAAGCACGAAAACCGTCAATGTCATTTTACAAGGCGCCTGTAGCGGCTGCCCGTCATCGACCTTTACCCTTAAAAACGGGATCGAGACCATGTTGAAAAATATGATGGGCGACAAGATACATGAGGTCGTAGCCTTGAACGGTTAATTTTGTCATAACGCCTTCGCGATTGCGGAATTATTTATTATCTTGATGGAAATCTAAAAAACACGTAAAGTATGGCAGTTTTAAAAGTTATAGAACTATTGGCGAATTCTGATAAAAGCTGGGAAGAAGCAGCAAAAAATGCCTTGGCGGAAGCCTCAAAATCAGTAAAGAACATACGCTCGATATATATTCATGAGCAAAGCGCCACCGTTAAGGATAATAAGATCGACAATTATCGGGTAAACGTAAAGATTACGTTCGAGGTACGCTAGTATTCTCAAACAAACTTAGGGCATCCGCGAGGAATCACGGATGCTTTTTTTATGCCCTAATTTAGTCTTAACTTTGAAGATGCGCCTGTGTCTATCCTATAGTATCGCATTTTTTACACTATGCACTCTTTATGGTCAAAAACCAGAACAAATGACCTATAAACATACGAATGCCCTTATTAACGAAACGAGCCCCTATTTACTACAACATGCCCATAACCCTGTAAATTGGGAGGCTTGGAGCCCAGAGGTCTTGAAAAGAGCCCAAAAGGAGAACAAGCTTTTATTGATCAGTATCGGGTATGCCGCCTGCCATTGGTGCCATGTGATGGAACATGAATGTTTTGAGGACGAAACGGTCGCCAAGGTCATGAACGATCATTTTATCAGTATCAAGGTCGATCGTGAAGAACGGCCCGATGTTGATCATATCTATATGGATGCCCTACAAATGATGACCGGGAGCGGGGGTTGGCCGTTGAATATTGTCGCCCTGCCCAACGGTCACCCTTTTTGGGGCGCTACCTATGTACAAAAGGAGAATTGGATCAAGGCCTTGCAGCAGCTGTCCGAACTCCATGAAAAAGATCCGCAAAAACTATCGGAATATGCCCAAAATCTAGCCGAGGGCATCAAGAACATCAATTTGGTGGAAAGTCATGAAAACGCCGAGATCATGTCCTTGGCCCAGATGCAAAAGGTCGTAAAAGATTGGTCGGGGTATTTTGATACTACGATGGGCGGGTATAAGGGAGCACCTAAATTTATGATGCCCGTTAATTTGAATTTCCTACTGCACTTTGGAGTGGCTCTAAATGACCCTAAAACCGTCGAATATGTAAATACTACTTTGACAAAAATGGCGTGGGGCGGAGTTTTTGATCATATTGGCGGTGGCTTTTCACGATATTCGGTCGACGCCAAATGGCATATCCCCCATTTTGAAAAGATGCTGTATGATAATGGCCAATTGGTCAGTCTGTATTCAAAAGCCTATGCCGTCACCAAATCCGAACTCTACAAAGAAACCGTTGAAAAGACGATTGCCTTTGTTACCAATGAATTGCTGGATGAAAATTGTGGTTTTTACTCCTCTTTGGATGCAGATAGCCTCGACGATTCGGGAACATTAGAGGAAGGCGCCTTTTACGTTTGGAAGGATGCCGACCTGCAAAAATTGTTAGGCAACGATTTCGAAATTTTCAAGGACTATTATAACATCAATGGTTACGGGCTCTGGGAGCATGACAATTATGTCTTGATCCGCAACGCCACCGACCAGGAAATCGCAAAAAATCATCATATAACCGTGTCGCAATTGCATACGATCCTTGACCGAAGTCGGCAGATTCTATCAAAAGAGCGCTCCAAAAGAAGTAGGCCCCGTCTTGACGACAAAATCCTTACCTCCTGGAATGGCTTGATGTTGAAGGGATTGGTCGATGCCTATCGGTATTTGGGCGATGCGTCGTATTTAGACCTGGCCCTGCAAAACGCTGCCTTTATAGGCGAACGTTTGACACGGCCTGACGGCGGACTCTTTCATAACTACAAAAATGAACGGAGTACGATCAATGGCTATTTAGAAGATTATGCCTCGGTCATTGATGCCTATATCGCCCTCTATGAAGTTACGTTTGACGAAACGTGGTTGACACGTGCCAAAACCTTGACACAGTATTGCCAGGATAATTTTTATGACCCCCATAGCGGCCTGTTCTTCTTCACCTCCCAAAAAGATGCCTATGTGATCAGAAAGACCTTGGAAACTATGGACAACGTGATTCCGTCTTCGAATTCAATCTTGGCCAAAGCGCTTTTTAAGCTCTCGAAGTTCTTTCCGGATGCACACTATGAAGATACCGCGCTACACATGCTGAAGACGATGCAGATGAATCTTACTGAAAATGTACAAAGCTACGCCAACTGGTTGCAGCTCGACCTCTATTATGAGCAGCCTTTTTATGAAGTGGCCATTGTAGGCGAAAACTACCAGCAAAAGGCACGGGAATTGGTTGGGAAGTATCTTCCCAATACCATTTTAGCAGGAACATCGCATGATGACAGTAAACTTTCACTACTTCAAGACCGATACGTCCTAGGCGAAACCTGGATCTATGTCTGCCAGCACGGCAGTTGCAAATTACCCGTATCAACGCCCGAGGAGGTATTGAAGCAACTGCTATTGTATGATAAAAATTAACATTACATTAGTTATAATTTCTTGACAAGGAAGCTTAAATTCTTTTTCTTGCCATTTAATCGCTTAAATACCACCCTTATGGATGAACTTGCAAACTACCAAGACTATTGGAAACGGGCCCTGGAATTTGCCCTGGAAATAGCGCCGAATATTATCTCTGCGCTCCTGATTCTATTCGTAGGCCGTTGGGTCATTAAATTTATCAACCGGATCGTCCGTAAATTTTTTGAAAAAAAGGATTACGATCTGGCCCTTGAATCGTTTCTACAAAGCTTCATTAGTATTGGCCTAAAACTTTTATTATTTGTACTGGTCATCACCCAACTAGGCGTACAATCTTCTTCACTCGTGGCCATGGTAGGTGCCGCAGGATTGGCTGTCGGACTGGCCTTGCAGGGATCCTTGGCAAATTTTGCGGGTGGGGTACTTATTCTGCTTTTCAAGCCTTTTAAAGTAGGGGATTGGATCTCGGCCCAAGGGGTCGATGGCAGTGTGAAGGAGATCACCATCTTCACGACCAAATTAAATACATTCGGCAACCAGATTGCCATTGTCCCCAATGGGCAATTGTCAAACAATACGATTGTCAACTACAATGGGGAAGCTACCCGTAGGGATAAGATCGATGTCGGAATCAGCTACGGTTCGAATATCAAAAAAGCCAAGGACATTCTTCTCAAAATTTGCACCGGCAACGAAAAAATACTTAAAGAACCCGCACCTGAAGTCTATGTTGGTGAACTGGCCGACAGTTCAGTGAACCTGACCTTGCGTTTCTATGCGAAAAACGAAGATTTCTGGGCGGCACATTTTCATGTATTGGAAGAATTAAAACTGCAATTCGACGCAGCCGATATTGAAATTCCATTTCCACAGCGGGTCATGCATACCAAAAAATAAAGGATGGAATCGGTTGGTTCTTTGCGAAATACCCTTAATAAGCCCAGTATCCTCCTTGCGATTCTGTTCCCGGTGATTTGCATGGCTCAGGCTGACGCACCCTTCAAGATAACCACAAGGGACATTAATCGTATCGAACATGAGTATCTCGTAGCGGGTTCGCCCTACCTGGATCAAGAATTCAAATTGGGGCAATGGTTCCTCAATGGGAAAAAGCAAAAAGAACTCGCCATGCGCTATGATGCCTATCATGATGCGGTGCAATTTCTGCAAGATGAGCAAAAAGTCTATCTATCAAAAAGCAAGGATATTGAAGCGCAGATTGATGGCAAGACCTTCCAATATATCGACTATTTAGACCATAGCAACCTAAAATCCGGGTATTTTTCACCTCTGAACGACGGTGAAACCCTGCTGTATCTACGAATCATAAAAACGATCAAAGGACCGGTCGATCCCGAAAATGGGTATACCCAATTTAAACCTCCCACGTTTGAAACAAGCGTTTTATATTATATCAAGCCGAAAGGGAAACCAGCAACACCCTTATTGGGCCTCAGTAGAAAGGAAGTCTTTGCGGTCTTATGGGATAAGTATTCAGAGCTGCGCACCTATGCCCGGGAACGTAAATTAAATGTTCGTGACGAAGCCGAGGCCGTGGCGATTTTGGCCTATTATGATCAGCTGAAAGCTGAAGAACGGGAAGGTACGAATGCCATAAAAAACAATTAGGGTTTGGGCTTGCCCTGTAGTAGAAAATCTTTGAGATAATAGGGCTCAAAATAGGCAACATCCTCAAAGTCCCCAACTTGGTATTTTTTGAAGGCGAGTTCGCACATTTCCCGAGAAGAGGGAACCAAGGCTGTATTGAATTCAAGATTTGGATGCGCTAAAAGTGCCTTGCATTTTTCGGCACCAGAACCTACCAAAAGTACTTTTCCCCGATTTATAAAAACTGCAAACGAGGTTGCATCGATGATTTCGGCCTTGGTTTCCCGCAACTCAGTCCCTTCAGCGTCGAACACCGTCGAATAGACTTCCATACGCCGTGCGTCTAACAGCGGTATTATAAAATCATAATTAGACGTTGCCGCCTGCAATTGCATACTTTGTAAGGTGGGGATGGCAAGCAGAGGGATATCGAGTGCAAAACAGAGCCCTTTGGCGGCCGAGACACCAATACGTAGCCCCGTATAAGATCCTGGGCCCTTACTTACCGCAATGGCGTCGAGATCGGTGATTTTCAACGAAGCCGCGTCTAAGGCATGGCTTATAAAAACATGAAGTTGCTCCGAATGTGAGTAACCAGGGGTATCTTCTTCCTTTATCGCAAGAAGTTTCCCGTCTGCTGCGACACTTACCGAGCAATTCGTGGTCGCTGTCTCTAGATGAAGGATTATGGCCATGATGGGACAAAGATACGCCGAAGACGGCGTACCCTAAAATGAAAAATACCTGCAAGGTCTACAAAACCTTGCAGGTATTTTTTAAGGTCATCAATGCAAGACAATCGGTATTCCAAAATAGAATTCCAGGACCTTCAATCTGAAGATGTAATTGTATTTTGTGCTAACCAACTCTGCTTCGGCATTATCTACCCGAGACTGCGCTTGGCTAAAATCAAAGGCGTTCATCAGACCGACATCGTAGCGTTCCTTGGCATAGTTATATGCCAAACGACGTGCTTCCAAGGTTTTTTGTGCCGCTTCATACGATTTCGCAAAACTACTGACATCTACATAAGCCTGATTTACATTCGTTTCTAGATCCAGTTTGTCTTGTTCAAATTGCAATCTCGCCTTCTCCAAGCTGATTTTTGAACGCTGTATGTTATTGCGCGTTGAAAAACCATTAAAAATCGGAATATTCATTTGGGCACCATAGGAGATGCCATCGTTGATATATAATTGATCTTTAAACCCAATCTGCTCCCCGGTCAAGGAATCCCTAGTTTGATCCGAATAGCGTGTATTGTAGTTAATAAAAGCACCAATGGTAGGAAATAACGCTCCTTTGGCAATATCGACGTCTTTCATGGCCAAGTCTACATTCGACTGTGAGAACTTGATATCGTTTCGAAACGTCAAGGCCTTCTCAAAGATCTCCTTAGCGGTATTATTCAAGATATCGGAAGGGGGAATCTCGAACTCCATTTCTGCAACATCAAAATTATCATAATCGGTAATCTGTAGTAGCTGGGCCAAATTGATACGCGATATAAGCACCAAATTCTCGGCATTCACGATCTGCTGTTCCTGGTTGGCCACGGTTGCTTCGATCTCTAGTTGATCTCCCTGGGGAACTACGCCCGAAGATACCAATTCCTTGGTGCGTTCCAGATCTTGTTGGGTTACGGCATTCTGTGCCCTGAATACCTTTAAGGACTCCTTGTTCGAGATAATCGTCAAATACGAGTTGGCCACCATGAGTCGAATATCGTCCTTAAGATTATCTAAACGATACTGACTGCTTATAGCACTCAATTTGGCCCGGTTCAACCGATGCAGATTCCGTAAACCATCGAACAACGTCACCGAGGACGTAAAACTACTTGAGGCAGAAAAAATGGTGCCCGTAACAAAACCGTTGGTCGTCGGATCCAGAATTAACCCCGTATTGCCCGAAACACTCATCTGTCCGTTTAAACTAGGCAACATATCCCCAATCGCATCGGATCTGTCGATGGTTGCATTTTCAAGGTCTAATTCATATTGTTCAATGGTAAGGTTGTTTTCAACGGCATAGTTGACACATTCCTCTAAGGTCCATTTTTTTTGTTGGGCCGATATCATTCCTACTGAGAATAGCAGTAGTAAAGCGATGTGATTAAATTTCATGTTTTGATTATTTATTTTAACCCACCGTTGGCAGGCAGATTGATGTCAATTATTCTTAATTATTCGCTGTTGCGCCCTCTTCTTCGTCCCCCTTCTTAATCGGCTCGGTCTTATTCCATTGTTTCACATTATCATCCTTGGTAAGGCCTGATACCACCTCGACGTTTACGCCATCGGAAATACCGATCTTCGATATCCTTACGTTCAAATTTTTGATCTTCCACTTTTCCAACGGCTACTTCGACATACGGTTTATCGGTCTTTTTATCGAATTGAAGCAAAGCTTCCGGAATCACCATGACGCTGTCTTTTTTCTCGAGTACCATAGAGGCATTCGCGCTATAGCCTGCCCTGATAAACACATCGTCCTTATTCTCGACATCCCCTTCGATCTTAAATTGAACGGCGCCGGTTTCCTCGACCCCTTTGGGGGCGATAAACCGTAATTTGGCATCAAGCTCTTTCCCTTCAACGGCACCAAGGCTTATTTTTAAGGGGGTTCCCACGGTTAATTTCCCGACTTCCCCTTCATCGACTTTTCCTTCGAAAATCATTTTACTCAAATCAGCAATGGTTGCAATCGTGGTTCCATCGTTAAAATTGTTACTTTGAATGACCTGGTCCCCTTCTTCAACAGGGATTTCGAGAATCGTTCCATCGACCGTCGCCCGAATATTCGTATTGGCCGATGCAGATCCTCCTGCGGATCCTACCCGGATAATCTGATAGTCAGCCTGGGCATTCTTTAATTCCTGTTCCGCTTGATCGAAGCGCAATTGTAGGTTATTGAAGTCTTGACTAGAAATCACCCCTTTATCGAACAGGGCCTTGTTTCGGTTGTATTCGATCTTAACATTGTCCAAGGCAATCTGTGCATTGGTCACTCTTCCACGGGCTTGATTCAACGACTGTTCATTGGGAACTACTTTGATGACCGCGATTAAATCCCCTGCCTTCACTTTAGCGCCTTCCACAAGATAAATCTTTTCGATAATCCCTGATATTTGAGGCTTAATTTCAATTTCATCCTCTGGGACGACTTTTCCCGTAGCAACGGTCTTCTTTTCTATATTTGAAATAAAGGGCTTTTGTGTTTCGAATGTGACAGCCCCCTGGTTATTCGATTTAATAAAAAAGGCAGCAGCCCATAGTGCCCCCAGCACCAAAACCCCTATCAAGATATATTTTACTATTTTGTTCATTTTAAAGTGTATTAGTTGATTTTTGTTTATAGTTATTTGTTTAATGTTCCTTTGTTTTCCTTTTGAAATCGATTTGATCAAACATGCATTCATCGCCTCGACTCCTTGCTATTTGCCCTCTGGCAACTTTTTCCTATTCCTCCCGTAAGGCGTCAATGGGCCGTATGCTCACCGCACGTTGCGCGGGGATCAACCCGATCAAGGTTCCCAATATCACCATAATGGCCAAGGCTCCCAAAACATAGGGTATCGGCACGGTCGGATTCGTATAAGGAAAATTGATATCTTTTGTAAGATTATTTATGAGGGCCAACACCCCGGCACCTAGAATAATGCCGATAATACCTGAAAGCAAGGTCAGGAAAACCGACTCGAGGATGATCTGGTTGCGAACCTCGCTAGGGGTAGCGCCCAACGCCCTGCGTACGCCCAATTCCTTGGTTCGCTCCTTGACTGAAATCAAAAGAATGTTCCCAATACCGATTACGCCGGCCAAAATAGTGGCAATGCCCACAATAAGGGAGACAAAGGTCAGGCCCTTTGCAAAACCGGAAACCTTCGCGAACTGTTCCCCCAAATTAAAAGAACCGAATGCCCGCTCATCTTCGGGGTCAACACGGTGTAAATTGCGAAGCAAGGCCTTGATATCCTTTTCAACTTGCACCACATCGGCATTATCGTATGCGGCTATGCACAAATAACCAACATTTTCGCCCGAATTGTACAACTGTCGATAGGTCGAGAAGGGAATGAACATGGCACTGTCCGAGTCAAAACTGACCCCCTGGGCCAATTTATGAACCCCGATGACCTGAAAATATACATTCCCTACCCGGATGTATTGGCCGATCGGATTTTCATTTTTTTCAAAGAGTTCTTGTTGGGTACGTTCCCCGATGACGATGACCCTTCTAGCCTGATCGATATCTTCCTGATTGAGAAACCGCCCCCCATCGTATATTTTTTTAGTCGATATTTTGGTATATACCGGGTAATCCCCGTTCAAAGTGTAACTCCCTGATTTTTGACCTCGTACCGTGTACACGGGATCGTTACCAAAATCACCTTGGCTGATCCTAGGCGCGATGTATTGGATCTCAGGAATTCGATTTTGCAATGTGGTCACGTCCTTCAATTTCAATTGCATCTCCCTCCCGGTCTTAAAGCCGTCATAAGGTTTGCTTGTACTCTGGCCCCAAACGAACATACTATTCATCGACACTGTCTTAAAGACCGATTCGAAACCGTTGTCCATCCCCTTTGCAGCGCCGGAAAGACCTATATACACAAAAATCCCCCAGAGTACCCCGATCATGGTTATAACGGTCCTGGTCTTGTTCTTACTGATAGACCCGAAGATCTCCTGCCAAACGTTACTGTCAAATAAAAATCGCATATTATTCGTCTCTTAGTGCTACAATCGGCTTTATCCTAGCGGCCCGTTTTGCGGGAATGTACCCCGCGATGGCCCCGAAAACAATCAAAATAGTCGTGGCAAATATTGCCAAACCCATATTTATATAGGATCCGTGATAAAATAGTCTTTCAACTTCTCGCCCATCGAACTTAAAATGGCGATCCCTAGGATCATCCCAAAGATCCCGGATATGGTGGTGATAAAGACCGACTCTACCAAGATGGAACTTATGACCGATCGAGGCGTAGCCCCCAAAGCCTTTCGGATACCCAATTCCTTGGTACGCTCCTTCACTACAAAGACCATGATGTTACTGATACCGATAATGCCCGCCAAGATGGTCCCAAAGGCGATAAAACCTGCAATATAGGCCAGTACCCCCGCGAATTGCTGGTTTTGTTTTATCTGGTCGGCCACATTTCGAATATAGATGCCGTTTTGGTCATCGGGACTGATGTATTTTTTCTCCCGAATGAACTTATTGAGACTATGTTCAAAGGCCATGGCCCCTACATACCCGATTTCAGGTTTGAAGGCGACCACCAGTTGATCTACCTTGTCGGTGTTCTTTTCGATGAGTTGCCGTGTGGTATACGGGATGTAAATACGTCGTTCCTCATCATCACCGGCGTCATCCTGAAAAACCCCAATGACCTTGAAAACACTGCCAGCAACATCGATATAGGCGCCTAGGGCATCTTCTTGGCCGAACAGATCCCGTTCGACGAGTCTTCCGATCACCGCGTGCTTGGTCTTATGCTTAATATCCTCCAAATTCAGGTAGCGCCCTTTCATGATGATGGTTTTTTCAGCAAACTGATAATCGGCACTGACCCCACGGGTCGAATAATTGTTCGATTCGTTCTTGTATTTTACGAGGCCGCCGCGATCAATACGTGGAGACACATACTCGGTGACAAGCCCGAAATTCTTTTCAATATCGGTCAGATCGTCGTTTTCGAATTGTATTTGACGGTTTGACTTGTACCCTTTATACGGCATTGAAGTACGACCCGCAAAGATGTAGAAGGTGTTACTGGCATCGTCGGCAAAAAATTCATTGAAGGTGTTGACGAGGCCGTTGGTAAGCCCTACCAGGAAAACAAAAATAAGGATCCCCAAAGCCACGGTAAAACCTGACAGAAAAGTCCGTAGTTTGTTTTTTCGAATGGTATCGAAAATTTCATGCCAGCTGTCCCTACTAAACATGTGCCTTTGCTCTTACTTGTTTTATCTTTTTGTCCTCGATAATCAGTCCATCCTTTAAGTGTACGATCCGTTTGCACATATCGGCAATATCGGGTTCGTGGGTAACGATCAAGATGGTGTTGCCCGCGTCGTTGATTTTTTGGATGAGATCCATCACCTCATACGAGGTGGTACTATCTAAGGCACCGGTAGGCTCATCGGCCAAAAGTACTTTGGGTTCTGCCGCCATGGCCCGGGCGATAGCAACGCGTTGCTTTTGCCCACCCGAAAGTTCACTCGGCAAATGCGTGGCCCATTCTTTTAGCCCGACTTGTTCAAGGTATTTAAGCGCCTTTTCCTGGCGTTGTTTCCGGGGCATGCGTTGGTAGTACAAGGGGAGAGCCACGTTTTCAAGGGCACTCTTGTAATTGATTAGGTTAAAGGATTGGAATACAAAGCCCAAAAACTTATTGCGGTAGTTCGCGGCCTTGGTCTCGTTCAGGTTCTTGATCGGCACCCCATCGAGCGTATATTCGCCCGAATCGGCCTCATCGAGCATTCCGAGAATATTCAATAAGGTAGACTTACCAGAACCCGAGGATCCCATGATGGCGACCAGTTCGCCGCTTTCGACTGAAAAATTGATGCCTTTTAATACATGTAGGGAATTGCTCCCCATCTTATATGATTTGTGAAGATCCTTAATTTCTATCATGCTGAACGGTTAGTGTTTTTAGGAGGTTTGTCTTCTAAAACTGGTAATAAGACTTGCAAGGTGTTGAAATGTTACAAGTTTTTCTCAAAAATTTATGTTAAAATAAATGGGATGGGGGCCGTTGGCTAAAATTAGGTTCCATTTGCCCTCGAATGTAGCTTATCTGGGTAAATTGTGAACCGCCACAAGGTGTTTTTAGGCGGTATTGCTAACTCAGCTTTAAAAATGGGCTGGCCTAATTGTTTTTTACTTTTGGGCGTTTTAAAGGTTATGTTGAAGGATGGAATAGGTCATAAAACCTGTTGCTCATCACAATAGTCAACACCAAAAAGAATGGGCATCGCAACAAATTCATTCGAATAGACATTTTAGCGCAGTAATCTGTTGAATCGAACGAATCTTGAACCCAACTGATGTTTGTTCACGAAAGGCTCCCATTCAAGAAAAAGGCTGACAGACTCTTTTTATCAAGGCCCTTGCCAATTTTAAGACAAACGTATAAAAGACAAGGGGCACAATCAAGTCGCCATATTCGAGGATTGAAAACTCAGAAGAAGGGTCAAAAATACGCTTGACAAAACCAAATGCATTTTGTGGAAAACGAAGAATTGAATTCGGATTTTCAATCAGGATATAATAAATAAATATGCCGATCATCAAAAAACAAAGCGCCCCGTAGATCAATAAAAAAACATCGACCCTTTTCCATCGAATCGGCTGTTTCTGGTAAATAAACCGATATACATCTAGTATTTTATGGGTAGCATGAAAGAACAGATTTGGTTGGTTGGTAAGATCTGACAATACCCAATACCCATCACTTCTTAAAAATGGATTGAGATTAAACAAGGTATGTAGGCAAACCACTAATGCCACGAGAAGCAAGGCAGTATTTCCCGCCAAATACGAAACTACCATTAATAGGGAACAAAAGATGAACTCAAAATACATACCCGCCAAATTGACAACGATGCGTTGTCTTTTTTTTAGGCGCCAAATATCAGTGACATCGGCAAAATATACTGGTGTAAAAAGGTAAAAACCACCCCCGATTCCTCCGTGGCGGGCCCCATAATACCCAGCAGCTGTGGCATGGCCTATTTCGTGAAAAGTGACACTTATCGCCATGGTAACAAAAAAGTAGACTAAGCTGTTACGAAGGTTAAACACTGTAAATAAATCGAAGTTCAGGGTCAACATTAGTATAATGATTACTAGAGAAATACTTAAAATGATGACGACACTCATTCTATTGAATAAAAAATATAGGTGCCTGGTAATATTTCGAACTACCGATTCCGATAAAATTATAAAGCTAAATACAAGATAATGTGGCTTTGCATGTCCTTTTATAGTCTCCTCCATCCCTTCCAAAATACCATAGGGCGCTAACTTTAGATGCAAAAGTTGACGTAACTCCTCAACGTTTATAGTTTTATTATATAGCTCTTGATAGCGCTCTGTTATTTGTTTCATATTTTTCCGACCATCAACTTGCCGCAACATATCATAAACTGCAGCATTTATTTTCAAATAGTGTCGATGCACCTTATTACTTAAAATATATTCAGATTCGGTAAACTTAGAATAGCTAATGTTTTTAGATAGAACCGGCACGACGGTATCATATTGATTTTCCATAATGCAAGGCTTTTAGGACGAAGGCAGTGGTAAGGGTTTTACTCTTATAGGCTTCATAGGCTTTTGGTTTTATGAAATTGCTCTCATTCCAATGCCCGCTTACATGTTGTACCCGCAGCAGATAATTCGCTGCATCTTGTGCGGCTTTATGTTCGGAATTCAAGAAAAATTTTAGCGACAGCAGGGCAAAGGCAGTAGCCAAGGGATCTGAGGCTTTCCCAGGCTCGGTTGAAAAGCCACCATCCTTATTTTGATGGTCAATGATATATTCAATGGCCTTTAATATATAGACCGGGAACCGATCTTTAAATTCATTTAATATCCTTAAACAGACATATGTTCCATAAAACGTGCCATAATACCACCTGCTATCCCAATATCCTCGATCGTTCTGGTGATCAATGATAAATTTTAGGGCATTTTTAATAGGCACTTGATACTTTACTGAATCGAATTGATGTACCCCATATATAAAGTTTGCCACTACTTCTACATCCGGCCCACTACCCCATTTTGTCTGGTTGAAATGTACCTGCCTTTGTTGTCTGGCATCATGGTTTTCTTTGGGAATAATCCAAGTTTCTATCCCACCATTCGAACATGTACGTTCTTTAATTGCCATATCAATGGCCCGTGTACAATATATATGTATTAGGTCCTGCCTTCCACATTGAATAAATAATTGGATCATTTGTCCTAAATCATCAATATCGGCTGCAATCTCGACAACGGTCGGAAAATATGCCCATCCGCCTATAGCATCCCGGTTTCTATGGGCGATCAGATATTGACATTCCTGGTCAAAATATTTGGTGGAATTAAAAGCATTTACTTTACAAATGCCAATAAGGCATTCGTTCAGTAGCGCTCGCTGAAATACGTCTGAAATATGAATTTCCTCGTCATTTTGGAAACCCTCGGCTTTACTTAAATACATTATATGTTTGAGTTCGGCATAATTTTCAAGGAAGCTTTGTTTTATGAAATCAAGGCCCTTTTTGAGAACGGTTTCCTTCGTCTTACGATAATTAAAAAATGTATGATTTGAAGTTTCCCTCCTTTTTATTTCGACCCTTTTTTCCAGGGTTTGGATATATCCCCTTGTTATCTCCAAATAATTTTCAATTTGTTCCTTAGTTTCCAAAACAATCCCTTTCCATTCACTATCATTATATTCATCTAGGATTTGGAGGGCCTTTCCGAAACAGGAAATAGATTTCCCCAACACTTCTTGCCCAATCCCATTTATAAAAAGTAGTTTGTGCAATTGACCGATATCTTCATTAATCGCCCCCATTTTAACCCCTCTTCTTTGTTCATAAATTGCCCAATTGAATTGCCCCTTCTTAAAATCTTCGCGATAATCCTTTACATCATCATATAATTGAAAACCCACGGAGAAATAATAATGTGATCTTAATAGGGCTTCATAAAGGTCATCATTCTTCTTCTTTGATAATAGGTATACACAATCAATAGCGACTTTCCCAAACGCCGATTTTTGATCCGCTAAGTCGGCATATTCGGCAAAACGAACTTTTCTATCATAGGTGAATTTTTTTTCGGTTTTTACGGCCTTAAAATATTCATTTTTGCGGGTGTTCCAGAATTGCCAAAAAATAGATTTGACCCCGTAAATCGAGGTCAAGCCTTTTATTGTTTCCTCTTGCAATTGCATAATTGAGGGGAGATTTTCAAATTCCTTATCGTCAATTAGCCCATCAATTAGCAAGGTAGCATGATAGTATAAATAACCCGCTCTTGACAGTTGAATTAGGATGTCCTGGTCAATAGGTTCAAAATAATTCGAAAATAAGCGCGGGTAGTTCTTGTAGAACCTTGGCGAAAGGTCATTTTCAATTTGGTTTGCAGGTATCATCTTCAATTAATTTTCGTTCACAAAGTCTAACTCTTCTTTCGTTAAGAGTATATTATTTTCAAGAGTAACACCACTTGGAAAATTTTCATAAAAGGGCTTATTGAGCATAATTATTTTTGCTTTGTCAATATTTTTGCCTTTGGAGGTTTTCGTTATAAATAATTCTTGTTTCATTTCAAACGCCTCATGCTTTCCGCTATAAGAAATATTTCCCACAACATTTGATTTGAAGGAAGATAGAAACCATTTTTTATAAAATACTTGCTTGAAATTCAATTCAAGATTTAGGCTGGTAGTGGCACTTTCATAATAGACCTTTCTTCTTTCGGAGAATTCCTGCTTGGGATTATCTGGGTATTGCATATTGAATTTTAGATAAGTAATAGCACCGGATACGTTATCAAAAGCAACTTCGCTCCTCACTAAATTTGATAGGGTCGTATCGTTTAAAACCACAGGTGCCGAAAAGATGACTTGGGTAACGCCCCTAATTTTTAGTACTTGGTCGATAAAAATATCAGTGGTATATTGATGTAGGAATAAGAGATAGTAATTTAGATAAAAGGCAGGTATCATAAAATCATTTTCAAGATATGCCCCATCAGCCAAAGATGCGTTCTCGGTAGGTATTTTCGAATATTCGATTCCTTTCAAAATAAATGCACATTGTTTATCCATGCCCATCGAAAAATCATATTTATACCCCTTTTGCCACCAAGAAAGTTGTACTTGGATCAACCTGGCCAAACGATTATTTATTTTTAGTTTCTCCTTATAGGTGGTTTCATTGGTTGTCTGACTTTCCATATATAGCTTTTCATAGTTTTTCGATACGAATTCGAGCTTTTGTTTTAAATCAAAATCGTAGAGTATTACTTCATCAAGAGTATTTACAATAGGTTCCAAATAAATACTGTCGACAACTTGTAAGGAGCTATCATTTAATTTTAGGGTTGCATAGTTGATATGGCTAAAAGTCAATGTATCTTTTCGTGTCTCTATTCTAAGTTTACCATCCCTATTGGTAATACTCCCTTCGTTAAATTTTGAATAAAAAACGTTTACCAACTCTATCGGTTCATGGGTCGTTTTATCGAGAACCGTCAATTGTTTGTATTGACTATACATATTCAGGCCTAACACCATGGTTACTAAAAAGGTGAATAATCTGATTATATACATTGTATTCATATTCATTTCATTAGCAGAAGTAGGGGCGAAACCGCCCCGAACTTCCATTACCTACGCTAAATTTAAAACTTAACTTTGGCCTCTACTTTAACATAACCGTCTGAATTGGCAGAGGCACCGACCTCACCTCCTTTTAACCAACCCATTTCGTAGCGTTTCTCAAGTTCTTCGACTTGAAATAAATCTAACATTTCATTTTGCATGATCAACTTATTAAGTTACACAATCACCTTCTTTTGGCAATGGCATCCGGTCTCTTCCATTTTATGATACGTATTTTTACAATTAAACGCATTTTCCTTGATGGTTTTTAGTTTCATTAAATAGGATATTCGTTGAAAGCACCTATTCACACAACTCTTTCCTTGATTATTTTTTCCTTCGATTTATATCAAATATAGCGGGCCAAATTGCAGGAACCTTGCAGTAATTAGTTCTTCCCACTTTAATTTTCGGAAAATGTATCCCCCAAAATCCTGGTTACTTCATTATTACTAATTACCAAAACCGATATTTTAACCTTTAATTGAAAATCGTCATTGTAGTAATAGGTCTTTCTTCCCCGATCATAGCATATACTTGCTTCAAAGTCCTTTAATTGTTCGATTAGATTATAAACCAAACGCTCACTAATTTTCATTCTATGCGCCAAGTCCTTTGGGGAACCTGTGCGCTCATTCTCAATCAGCGCATGTAATTGTCGCAAGCGTTCTAGGTTTTTAATCGATTTCATCTTTTCAAAATTTGGCCG
This sequence comes from uncultured Flavobacteriaceae bacterium, assembly GCA_963798435.1. Taxonomy (GTDB): domain Bacteria; phylum Bacteroidota; class Bacteroidia; order Flavobacteriales; family Flavobacteriaceae; genus JALHST01. The sequence continues at coordinate 469,901 of CAWCTF010000008.1, read as the reverse complement.
TTTCACATAGAATCCTAAATATTTAGATCCATGGGTTGAATAGCATATTGCATAAATATAGAATTTTTTCTATATAACAAAATTATATCGCATATATTCTATATTAATAATAAATTATATATACAAAACCAGTAAATTTTTTTAATTTTTCCCTTTAAAATTGTACCTTTGAAGCATTATCTCGATATTTCGTAGAATATTTTCTCGCAGATGCTAAAGACCATCAACCGTTTAATGCAGTTTATTGAATACGCAGGCCTCAGCGCCCGAAAGTTCGATCTCTCAATCGGGGCCGGGAACGGGTATACCTTGCGCATGCTAAAAAACAACGCCTCGGTCGGGAGCGATGTCATTGAAACGATTACGCGTATCTATCCCGAGCTTGATTTGGTTTGGTTGATTACCGGGGAGGGGGAAATGATCAAGAAGCAGGAAGACGAACTGACCTTGGAATTCAATGCGTTGCCACAGGAAAAGCAAAAGACGATCGAACGCATCATCGAGCATAAGATCAAGGAGCGTCAAGAAATAGAGCTGAAACATCTATTGAAAGAAGTTACCCACGAGATCGAACGCTCCCAGAAAAAGCAACCTACAAGCAATTGATCTTCCCCCCGGGAATTCATACCGATATACTTCTAATTTCTAACCCTCTTTTCATCCCTTTTAGTGTAGTTACATGAATTTAGGACGTTTACCTAAGAAACGAGACATCGACCTGCTTCTCAATTCTTCCCATAAAAAAAATAGGTAGTAGGCTGTTACTTTTTGGGGGGTGCTATCACATTTTGGTATGCTGATAACAGGGCTTCGAGCACAAGAGGTTTTAAGACTACATTCAGTTCGAAGGTCGTGGCCCCTTTTTCGCCCCATTTGTTCGGTACGGGATAAATGTTCACCGCATCGATCATACAAAAAACGGCTTGTTCTTTTGGCGTTAAAAAAATATTCGCGGTATTATTGGCCGCCAAATACGAAGCGAACATGCGCTTGCCGACTACTTTAAAACCAATGCGATCAAAATGCTTCGTTTGCTCGGTGCCCTGAAAGGAAAGTGCCATTTCCGAAAAAGCGATTTCTGTGATCATGTTGTTATGAATTTTAAAGGGTTACCCCTACGTTCAAGCAGTTCTGGTCGCTAATTGCCCATAACGTCTTTTGGCCCAAATATTATTTTATCCAAACTCCATGCCCCTGGGCCATTAAAAAAATAGATCAGCCCAAGCATTGCGAACATAAAGGGGTGTTGGTCTTCATACCAAAACCTACCGCCTCCTACCAAAAAAGTAATGTACAGGAAGGTAACGATGACCAAGAGCGACCCAAATCGGGTGCATAGTCCCAGCAATAGGGAGATGCCGGCTATGAGCTCGGCAGATTTCCCTGCATATACCATAAATAAGGCGTTGGCACCCTTAAAACTATCCCAGTCTGCATACTCCTTCATCAAGCCGGCATTGAAAACCTCCTGGCCATGATAGAATCAACAACGCCCCCAATAGCATGCGTACGAGGGCCATAGCGTTGTTCCGCCAAAAGGGGGTAGCAACCAATAAGGATTTCCAGTTCATTTGCTTGTAAATTTATATTTTATAATGGCGCCACGTTCACCATTTGGGCTTAATAAAATAGAGCGAGGTCCCGTCGACATCCTCGAAATGGAGAAACTGTCCGCCGGCTTCCTTTCTTTCCGTGACGGCAATATTCTGCTTCAATAGGCTACTTTTTGCATCTTCAAAATTGCCGGTAGTAAACCCGATCGAAACATTCCCAGAATTTCCTTGTAACTTATTTTCCTGGGCCGGATGCAGGCCGAGCGTTATGCCGGGGGCCTTCATTTGGGCGTAATGGTCCCCCCAACGATCTCGGACCTCAAAACCGATTCCTTTGTAAAATAAAATCGCCTGGTTCAAGTCCCTCACATTTATGGTAACATTTGTCTCTTGTATGTTCATGACCTTTTTGATTTATTAAAAATAGCTGCAGTCAAATGGTAAAAGTACAATCCCAGATATCCGGCTTACCCAAATTATGGTAACGAATGCCTTGTCGCATTAGACAAGGTATTAGATGGCCGACTTATATTTTATGGTGTAAACTGAATTGTAGTTGATTTTTGGCCCAATTATCAGTCGTTTGATTCATAATCCCGAATTGGACTTTGAGTTTTGGATTGATGAAATAGCCAAGTGCCATATACAATCTGTTTCTATCAAAAATCCCGACCTCGTTTCCATTTCCAATTGCTCGCTGCCCATTGATAAAGAGTTCATTGTAGAAAGCGAGGTACAAGGTATTTGCCTCAAATACAGCAGCATTAAGGGGAATGTTTACAAATAAATTATAACGGTAACGCGTTCTAAAATCCTGATTTTCGACAAATCGTTGTTCGTAACGAAATCGATGGTTCAAAAAGAAGCGTCCCAATTGTGTTGGAAACAAAGCCTCCTGGTATACTCTACTTTCCTTGGTGGTCGATTGGCCTGATCCATAGGTCCCTGTAGTAATGTTGCCATAACCCAAGGTAAATTTAATAGCAGCCTTGGGTGGGCTAAAGGTCAATCCCCCGCGAAGCAGCAATTGTTCAAGGTCTCCGGCAATGTTCCAGTTTCGGTATTGAACATCGCCCTGAACTCCCCATGCACTTTCCCGAAAGGTGGTGTCGAAAAAATACATATACCATGCACCTAATCGATCCTCGTTTACCTGGGCATTGGTCATCATCGGCATGAGAACCGCTGCCGATATTAATAAGATACCCTTTTTCAAAGTGCCAAGCATTGTATAAAACCAACAAGATGCATACGAACGATTATTGCCTCCGCTTTTCGATAGTATTCCTGTATTCATGGTTAATTATTTTTTCACATTTAAAGTTATAAGAATAAGAATGTGCCGAATTATCATTATCAAACCTAGTATCAACGCGCAATGCATCGCCAAATATTCATATCATTCGCTATGCCATTGTATGCAAGTACTTCAATTTTACCCGCCGTAATATAAAAATTAACAAGCAAATTCTCCATGCAATTGCACTGTTAAAAGATAATTCTCTAAAATATCGGCATTTTGGCTGGTTACTCAAAGACCAGATCTTAAATGAACAGGATTTCATGTACTCGGCATAGCTTCAAAAAAGTAGCCAATTAGTATACAAAGTCAAATTAAAATACCCTAAATATTACTTTTATAGACTGTCAATTTATTGAGGATGGTATATAAAGACTTTTATTCTAATCTTTACTTCGTATACACCTGTTGCCATTCTCTCAGTTTCCCCAAAAGAGAGACGGCACTATTTTTACCCAGATCCAATAATTTTACCTGTACCAAATGGGACCTCGTAATGCGCTTGAGCTGAAAAGCGAATTCCTTGTTTCCCTGAAGCGCATCCATTATGGTCATTATGTCGTCTTTCGTATAGTTTTCCACCTTATTCGCAAGCAAGGCCCGATCTTGGAAATCCGATATATTGGCGCCCATTTCGTTGGTCATGATCTCTTCATGGAGATGCATGGGGATGGCATCAACGACCAAGGGCAGGTACCCATTTACCAGTTGATCTTTATAGTCTGAATACCACCAGGAAATTGGGTCGCTGTAATAACTTTTGATGGCATCGATACTTTCTTTGTCCCGGATCAACTTCATATTCCCGGTGCTTATCAGGTCTTTGTAGGTATTGTCATTGATGGTGGGCAGCAATAACCGAGCGATTGCCTGAAGATGTATTATAAAGGCCGAGGTGTCAGTAATTGCTTTCCCCTGGTTGATGTATTCATTAATTTCCTTACTGAATTTGAATTTTATTTGGGCCGCATTTATTTGGTTGGCATACATCAAGGTATCTTGTTTGATATCCTCAATAAGGTTATCGACATATTCTATGGTTGCTGCTTCCTCTTTCTTATGTTCGTTCCACGTATTGATCTGCAAGGCAATCAATATCCCGATTACGACCAATACGATTTCCCCTATAGCATAGCCCACGTACCTGACCACCAATTGTCTTGCGTTACGGGAAGTCGAAGTAGTACTACTGAATTCGCTTTCCTTTTTGCTTGACATCGCTTCTTTTAATAATCGGGCCCGCAGGCTTCTAAAATAGTTGAACATTGAAACTAAAATAGACATTTTCGGCCAATAGGTCCCTACTTGGTAAACCCGATTTTAAGGTGTTCTACTCAAAATTCCAAACAAATAGAATCGTGTCGGTATAGACCATGTCGGTAGGGGTAAAACCTTGTGAAGGTGCGCTCCCTTTCAGATACATCGCTTCATTCATTCGTTGATTATTATCGAATACTTGCATGCCCCCATTGAACGAACTGCTGTAGTTTATCTTCTGCAACTTCTTTAAATCGATTTGCGCCGCCGTACCGATTAGTTTCGCCTTGCGAAAGGCATCCTCGGTAGCCAATTTGATAAGTTGATCTTGGATGCTTGTCGCCAGGGAATCAGATACCTTAAAATTAAAATTCAAGATCGATTTCGGTACCCCCCTTTGAAAACTGATTTAATATCTTGGCAATATTATTTGGGTCATTTTTAAATTCAAGTTGAACTTGTTGGGTTGCCACATAGCCGCTATCAATCGATTTATTATCCCTATAAACGATATTTTTACGAACATCAAAATTATGGGTGCGAATCGCAGATTTCGGAAAGCCAATTTTAATAAGTTGTTTGTTAATAGCATCCGATTTGAAATTGAGCCCGGAAATCGATTTGCTAAAGAGGCTATCGATATTACTGATATTGATATTTAAGATGCCGAGGTCGGGGGTAATCGCAAGCTTTGCGGATCCTATTACCTCAAGGGCCTTCGTTTGATCTTGATTTTGCGCCAATAAGATGGTAGTAAATAGGCAGAATACGATGGTATTGATTTTGTTCATTTTCATATTTTTAAACTTTTAGTACGTAGTCATTTTGCACGTTCGAGCGATACAAAGCACATTCTATGCCACGATTGTCTGTATTCGGACTATTTCAAGGATTATTTTATAGAGATATGGTAACCAATTGTTTCGGCCCAAACTCCCCCTTCAGGTCAACTACCAATGCCCTATTTGTAGCGTTCACTCATTTTGACAAAAGCTACCGAATTACAAATTTATGTAGGTTTTTTTGATTCCCCTACACTTTTAAGTATGCCCCGAAACTTTAAATTTTTAGACACCCTCTGAACCCCCGGGCAGCATAATACGAGGAGGCGCCGTTGTGATAAACGAAGACAGTGTCGTATCGAAAATCGGCGAAAAGGGCCCCTCCCAGTGTTCTAATCCCGGAAGGTGTTTTGATCCAGCTCGATGTTTTTGCATCGAAATTTCCGAAGTGCTGCAGGGCGCGATACTGGGCTTCCGATAAAATTTCAATATCCATGGCCGCGGCCATATCGATTGCATTGTTTTTAGGCTTGAATTCCTTGCGAGCTTCAAGGGCCTCCCCGTCGTAGCAAATACTCCTACGGCCTTTTGGACTTTCCGCAGAACAATCAAAAAAAATATATTCGCCGGTCGCACTATCCTGGCCGACCACATCGGGTTCTCCCCCAGTTCGCTCCATTTCGTTGATCGACCACATTTTTTGCGAATTCCCTTCGAGTCTGTTTTGTAGGTTGGCCCATACAAGACCTTTATGACGCTGCATGTTTTTCTCGAAACGAACTTTTAGGATCTTAAGCAGCTCTTGCTGTTGTGCTGGCGATACCACTTTTATATTTTCCATACCCACTGTATTCTTATGTTCTTGTAACTAATCTTTTCTAACACCTTTAAAATCGAAATACCCTTCATTTATTGGTATTTACCTGCGGTAGCATATTTCGAATGGCCGAGATCTTCCACTTTGAATCATCCTGAACCACGAAAAAGGTACTCCACATTCTTCGTTCGGTGCCATCGGTATTCTGAATATGATAGCGAGCGTCCACGATGGCACAGTCTTTTTTCAAAAATCGTATTTGTTCGATGACAAGGCTTCTTTCCCCAGGGTTTGTTTCAGAACTTTGAAGCATGCCTCTCAAAGCAGTCATTTTCCCTTTTCGCCAGATTCCCGAAGAAACGAGTTGATCGATATCCTCCGTTAGGATTCCATCTAAAACAAGGGAATCCTTCTCGGTCCGGGCCGAGGAATAGGTGTCGATCAAGGCAGTGATTTCCCGTTCCTGGGCTTTGTCATTTACAGCGTCCTGACCGAAGTTAGGGACAACAAAAAGCAAACATAGACCGATGTTTAGACATGTATTTTTCATAAATATATTTTTTTTGATCTCACTAGCTACTCTTTTGATTCGCCCCTATAAAAACCCATTCTGCCCACGCTCTCCTCGGTATTCCTCTTCCCAAGCACCTTCATAGCTACCTATAGTTGCGAACTTGCCTATCAATTATCTAAAGACTCCGTTAACAGGACTTTGCCATCACCAAGTCGATATGGGTACATGACATAGGATCCCGACGTATCGCTAAATATCGTAAGCCTATTGTCGCGTTCGGTGTTATTTTTACTGTGAAGTATGGCTGATCTCCAAGTGCTGGGTACATGCGTTTTCAGGGTCATAGGAACATCATAGATCGTTGCATTAAGTACCGATGATACAGAAACCGCAATAGTATCGTCCTGAATGTCCTCCTTGATTATTGCAGATTTCCTTTCACGGATATATTTCGTGACATTGCCAAAGGTCGCTATCCAGATATCTGATTTTCGATCATTTACATAGCCAAAATATTCTTCGAGTTCGGCAGCCGTCCTTGGTTCCCAGCCAATGCCATCGACGCCATGAAATACGAGGACCAGCCATATATTTTCATGGGCCAGGCTGGTATCGACCCAACCTTTCATTTCGGTCATGCTGATCCTATTGACCGGACCGCGTTGCCATTGCACATATTCTTTCCCGGAGGCCTCTGGATCTGCATCACTGGATCGGTTTATCTCTTCCAAATAGGGTTCTGGCATACGATTTCTTAAAGCTGGATATACTTGGTGGGCATAAGACATTACGCGCTCATCCTCGGTTCCATAGGGGCATTCCGCTGAAAACGTATAGTTCTCCCCCAAATATTTCTCAATATCTGCCTTACTTTGTTTCAATTCGTAAAGAAGATTCGGCTCATCTAAAATGGCCAAGCGTGGATGTGTGACCGTATGGCTCGCTATTTCATGCCCTTGTAAGGTATACTGTTTGTATTCTTGCCACGTAGTGGTGTCGACAGGATTATTATGAAAGACAATTTCATCGGTATTCCTTAGTTTGCCCTTGCGAAGTCTTTCATACGCTTCATCCAAGAGTTTATAGGCTTCCTTTTTTTTGCCGTTTTCAAAAAGTGCGCCTGCGCGCGAATGATAGTCCAGGGCTTCGGTAGTGCCTGTAAAACCTATCAAGGACCCCCTTTCGAAGAAATTTTCATCGTTGGTTTTGACACGCGCCGTTTCAGCGATGATTTCTTGTTGGGGACGACCGATAAATTTACCAGTGGCAGCGCCTTTAACTTTCCCAGTGATTATAAAGAACGTAGCTGGTAAGTCTAGTTTATCCAGGATAGGCTTGGCGACGGTGAGCTGATTGATGATCCCGTCGTCGAATGTCAACGATAGGGCCGATTTTTTACCTCCTTGCCATTTGGTGATTAGGGTATGGCCCGTTTTGGGTTCCGGTTTGCGGGTACAGCAATTTATAACGAGGAATACACAGAAGAGGACAACAATAGGTTTCATGTAAATTGATCACTTGTTGCCCCTAAGATACTTAAAAGTAAGCAAGGTTGTGGAAGTCCAGATACGATTAGGAACATGACCAACAACCTCCCCAAATTAAATACATGATGTATAGGTTTTTTTAAAAAGAGAGAGAACACACTACATACTGTACATACTGCCATACAGGTGCAGGAACCTAAAGACTATCCGCCGAACTCCTCGGGTTTAATGGCGTTCCACACCTTTATTTTATCGTCCTTGGTAATGCCCGACTTGACCTCAACATAAATGCCATCACTGATGCCCAATTCAATATCCTTTCGTTTAAAATTTTGCGTTCCTTCTTCAATTTCAACAAAGGGCTTTTTGGTCTTGCCGTCAAACTGTACCAAAGCTTCCTTTACCGCCAGCACGCTGTCAGCTCGCCCTAGGATAATCGAGGCATTTGCACTTAGGCCAGCCCTGATAAATGTCGTGTCATGTTTTTGAAGGGTTCCTTTGATCTCAAACTGTATGGCGCCATTTTCGGCATTTCCCTTCGGGGCGATATAATCGAGTACGGCATCGAAGACTTTGTTTTCTATAGCTCCGACAGTTATTTCCAAGGGTAGGTTCTCTTTTATTTTCCCGACTTCCGATTCGTCGACCTTGCCCTCAAAGATCATTTTGTTGATATCGGCAATCGCGGCAATGGTGGTACCTTCGTTAAAGTTATTGCTCTCGATGACTTGGTTCCCTACTTCAACGGGTACTTCCAAGATCATCCCGCTCACCGTTGCCCTAATTTGCGTATTCGCCGAATTACCATATCCTGAAGTAGTTCCGGTTTTTACGATATCATATCTTTTGTTGGCCGCGGCATAGGATTGCTTGGCCTGGTCAAAAGTGAGTTGGGCCTTTTCAAGGTCGACTTTAGAGACCACCCCTTTATCGAAAAGGTTCTTTTGTCGATCTAAGTTCCTTTTCTGATCTTCCAAGGCGATTTGCGCCGATTCAATGGTATTCCTTGCCTCGTTGAGCGCATTCAGGTTCGGAACAATCTTAATACGGGCCAATAGATCCCCAGCCTTTACAAAATCACCACCTTCGACAAAAATCTCTTCGATGACTCCTGAAATATTCGGCTTGATAAGCACTTCTTCCAAGGGTAAAATACTACCTGTAGCCACTGTTTTTTTGACAATCGTCTGGGTCGATGCACTCTCGGTTTCATACACGATCGGGTCCTCCGCATTTTTTTGATAGAGGTAATACATGGCACCTCCGAAGGCTAGTACTATGGTGATTAAGATAATGATGGTTACTCTTTTTTTCATGTTTTGGTTTTTAACTAGGATCGCTGTTTATCGCTCTGTTTATACTATGTTGTGTAACGGCATCAAATTTTCAGTCGGCCTTCTACACTAGGTTCATTCACGTTGTTCTCTTGAACTCAATCGGTTCTCAAGGCCTCAATGGGCCTCACTTTTATCGCACTATTTGCCGGAATAAAACCTGCGAACAGCCCTGAAACTATCAAAATCATTAGGGCTATGGTCACTACTCCTAGATTCACATTGGGGTTGATGAACATCATCACCGGCCCGCTAACCTGCAAAATATAATTGATGCCATAAATTACCAAAGCACCCATCACGATTCCCGCCATCCCTGAAATGATGGTCAGAAAAATAGATTCCATCAAAATTTGCTTTTTAATCGACCACGGACTCTCGCCCAGGGCCCTTCGGATTCCGATCTCTTTGGTGCGTTCCTTTACAACGATCAACATAATATTGCTGACCCCGATGATGCCCGATAGTAAAACAAGGATGCCAACAAAATAGGCAATAAGCTCTAGTGCCCCAAAAAGGCTTACAACACGCTGAAACTGCTCGTTCAGGTCGAAGTGCCCTATCGCCCTTTGATCATCGGGATGGATCCTATGGTTTTCTTTTACAATATTGAAAATCTGTTGTTTAATACTGGTAATCGGTACTTCATCAACTGCAGTGATGGCCATCCAACCTACTTTATCCCCGCGATTGAATGCCTGTGAAAAGGCCGTAAACGGCACGTATATTTCCTTTTGTGCATTTTCTCCATCCCCGTCTGCGTTCTTCTTTTTATAGGTACCGATTACCATAAAATTGACATTGTTGATTTTGATATAGGTTCCCAAGGCCTCCTCACCGGGATCGTACATGTTTGATTTCACATCGACCCCGATTACAGCGACTTTGCGTTTCTCATTGATATCCGACTGATTCAAAAATCGTCCCGAAGTAATATCCATCGGTTGTTGTTTAATAATCTCGGGGTAATCTCCATATACGGTGAAGGCACCTGTTTTGAGGCCTCGAATGACATTACTCACCCCTCTAAAACTCCCCAGCTGATTTCTGGGTGATACATAGCGGAGCCCATCTACCTGTTCCCAGATATCGGCCACATCCCCCGTATCATAACTGAATTGTCGGTCTTTGGGCAGCCCCTTATACGCTTTGGTTGCTTTCTGCGTCCACATAAACATGGTATTCGTAGCAATATCCCCAAAATCGGCACGTATCCCGTTTTCAAGGCCCTTGCCGGCCGCCAATAAGATAATCAGAATCAGAATGCCCCAAAAGACACCAAAGGCAGTAAGAATCGTCCTGAACCAGTTTGTGGTCAGTACCTGTAAAATTTCGTTCCAACGGTCTCTGCTAAACATTTTGTTCTCTGCGCTTTTATTGGTACTTTATTCTTCTTTCAATGCTTCGATGGGACGTATTTTGGCCGCGCGCCAGGCTGGGAAAAATCCCGCCAGGGTACCTGCAAAAATGAGCAGGAATACCATGGTCAAAGCGACATTAAAGTCAATAGCGGGGTTGACGACATAGTCTACTTTGACATTCGGACCTACCAGTTCAAGCAGTCCCATACTAAATATAAGTCCGCCAAAACCAGATACCGCCGTTACAAATACGGCTTCGTGCAGGATCATGCCCACAATCGACCAAGGCTTTGCGCCTAAGGCCTTACGAATGCCGATTTCACGGGTTCTTTCCTTCACGATTATGAGCATGATATTACTAACGCCTACGATTCCGGCAATAATCGTACAGACCCCTACAAACCAAAAGAAAAATTTTATGCCCCCAATAAGGTTCATAAAACGCTGCACATTCTCTAAGGTATTAAAGGTATGGATGGCACTTTCGTCATCGGGGGCTACCGTATGTGCCTGTTTAAGATAGGTTTTCATCTCATCGGTAAACTGCACTGATTCTTTCAAGGTCTGTTCGAAGGTGGCAGCCGGCTTCAGGGTAAAGAACATCATGTTCAAGCTATCGCCCCCATTGAATACGCGTTGCGCCGTGCTTAAAGGAATATAGATTCGATCTTCTTCCCGATCGCCCCCTTTATCGCCATAGATGCCTATGATCTGGAAACTCAAATCGGCAATTTTTACTTCTTTCCCGATGGGTTCCTTTTCATTTTGAAGCAGTTCTTTGCGTATTTTATTACTGATAACGGCTACTTTCGAGACACTTTCATGGTCTTTGTAATTCAAGAAACGCCCTTGCGAAATAAACTCGTTCTCGATGAACTGGTATTCTGGGGAAATTCCCTGAACACTGTAGGCCCCCGATTCTTTCTTATAATTGATACTGGCATTAAAGACCCTGAAGTTGGGCGACTTATACTCCAATTGATCTTGATATTTATCTTCAAGATAGGCGTAGTTATCGTTGCGAAGACGTATGGGCCGGCCTGGATTCAGACCCTTGTATTCCTTGGTGGTCACTTGTGTCCAAACACCGATCCGATTGCTCGCATCTTCCTCGAATTCCTGTGCAATGCCATTCTGCATGCCTTGACCAAAACCCAATAAGATCACAAGGATAAAAATACCGGAAGCCACCGAGAGGCCCGTAAGGAATGTGCGCAATTTGTTCTTGCGGATGGTGTCAAATATCTCCTGCCATCTTTCGATGTCGAACATGTGGTCGGTATTGATTGATGAATGTTGTACCTAAGTATAACCATAAGACTATAAAGACCCCCCATTTGTTACACTTAAACCTCTTAAAATATGTTAAAAAGTTTGTAGCGGGTTACTGCCTGATTTTCCGGTAGACGAAATAAAATAAGCCTCCGACTAAGATATAGGGGATGGCCATAAGATACACAATGCCATTATTGATACCCTCGGCCGCACTCACATCTCCCCCACTTTCCAGGACGGCACGGCACATGGCACACTGGGCATCGCCCCATTGAGGTAGCAAAAGCACAATAGAAAGTATGAAGATAATTTGTCTTTGTTTCATTTTTCGTGTAATGGGGCTATCAAAATGGACGACCCGATTCTATAATTTATTACTGTGGATAATACGGTGAAATCATCAGATAAACCACTACCCCCGATACGGCCACATAGAGCCAAATTGGAAATGTAATTCGTGCCAATTTCCTGTGGCCTTCAAATTTACCCAAATAGGCCCTCGCATAGGTCTTTAAAACTAGAGGGATAATGACGATTGACAGAGCGATGTGCGAAATCAATATAAAATAATACACATATTTGATGAGGCCCTCCCCCCCGAATGTGGTTGATTCGGAAGTACTGTGATAGGCAATATATAGTATTAAAAACAATAGGGACAGCCCGATGCACGTGGTCATTAAATTTTGATGCACTGTTCGTTTCCCGTTTTTTATAGCCCACAGCGCAAAGAGCAAAAGTAGCGCCGTTACGCCATTGATGGCAGCATAAATAGGTGGTAGAAACCCTAAACGTTCTACATTGGGAATCTTTACGCCAAAGAGTACGGCAACCGCAACGGGAACTATAATTGAAATTACCGTAATCAAGCGATTGAATTTTTTTTCCTTCAGGGTTATTACATCCATCTTATTCCTGCAATAATTTTTTAATGTCTTCCTTTAATTCACCAATTTGCTCCTGCTCCCCGATATCGTTTTTGCCCTGTGCCTCGGGTATCGACCCTCTATAATATACAATGGGATTGCCATAATCATCAACACGTGAGCGTAGGTACCCATTTTTATCGACCAAGGCAAATAATCCGGAATGTTCAAAGCCGCCCGGCACATCGGATGCTTGCGCGGCGTAGATATTGAAACCGGCATTCGCCAGTTCAAATATTTTCGCAGGATCGCCGGTCATCAAATGCCAATCGATATCAGTAATACCATGTTCTTCGGCATATTCCTTTAAAACCGCAGGGGTATCATATTCAGGGGTAATTGAAAAAGAAGCAATCCCGAAATCATCCCGTTGCGCGAATTCGTTTTGAACCGATACCAAATTATCGGTCATTAAAGGACATATGGATGGACAGGAAGTGAAGAAAAATTCAACTACAAATACTTTGCCCTTATAATCGTTATCGGTAATCAATAGACTGTCCTGATCGGTAAATTCGAAGGAGGGTACTTTTTTCTTCTCCCCGTTTAAAAGCACATACGCCAGGACCTGGTTTTTGTCCTTTACGCTCATTCGGTCATTTTGTACTACGGTACCGTTCTGCAGTCTTTCGATGATCCTCGGAATAAAAATAATCCCGAATATCAACACTATCAATGAGATCCAAATATAGGAGTACTTGTTCCTCATACCTTCGTTTTTAATTTTGAATTGTTTCTTTTCAAGGCCAATCGATATTCGGCCAATATGATTTTTACATCATCGATCATCTTATTATGCAGGTCAGCAACCGAATTGGTATCGAAGCCATATTTCGTACCTAGATCCTCGTCATCGGTCCTTCCGCGTAGTGCCTGGTTCTTATCAATTAAAAATACATAAGACGTCGCCAGATTCCCGTCAAGGGCCAGATTGGTTCCTAACGATTGAAATAAATCGCGGATGCTCGAATCAGGCAGAAAAACAAAATGCCACTTATCAATGGTCGACAGCGTACCCAATTCTTTTTTCAGGGCCTCGACCGCTACTTCGGTCCCTTCGGGCATCACCATGATGAACTGAAAATCATCAAAGTCCTGAAAACGTTTGTATATTTTTTCATTGAGGTTAAAGGCATTCCCTTTTTTCTGGGCCACTTCCTTCCCCAAAAATCCCAATACCGTTATTTTATCATTAAAACTTATCGAGGCGTCGTTATTCGGTATGCCTGCTACTTTTTGGGTCAGTACGGGAAGTCTACCAAAATTAGTGACCCCCGAAGCAAAGAATAGATACGCTACGATCGGCAAAACAAATAATACAACCAAGACAAAGATTTTCTTCATGGGATTTATATACGCCGAATCGATGACACAGGCAAAAATAAAAAAGACGGCACTTTTACCGTCTTATATTGCTGTTAATTTTAAATGATTTGCTGCCTCTAGAAATTCCATTTTACAAAACCATACTTAAAGACATTGTAAATATAGTCGGCTTCAAAAAGTAAAATAAAAATCAGATAGAGCACCAAAAAAATCGGGGTCCAGACAATGGCCCGGCGCAACGAACTCTTTTCATCCCTAAGGTGCATAAAGTCCCAAGCAATATAGTAGGCTTTTACCAAGGTCAACGTAATGAAGATCCAGTTCAACACCTTCATACCTAAAAAATGGGAGTGGGTCAAGGCATGTGGTTTTATAATACCCAAGGCTACTTCGATGGTTGTAACGACCGTCAAAAAAATCAATACCGCCCAGATTTTTTGGACATTGGTCTTGAATTTCAATAATCCCCTAAAGATTTCCAGTTTTTGTGCGTGTGCCATGCTAAATAATTCTTAATGTCATAATTCAAAAGATCCGTGCAGGGTTCGAACTTGCATTTAAAAGGTCTATACCAGATAAAAGAACGTAAATACGAATACCCATACTAAATCTACAAAGTGCCAATACAGCCCTACTTTTTCAACCATTTCATAATGTCCACGGCGCTCATAGGTACCCAGGATCACATTGAAGAAAATGATAATATTGATCAAGACCCCGGAGAATACGTGAAAACCATGGAATCCTGTAATAAAGAAGAAGAAATCAGCGAACAACCGGCTACCATATTCATTGTGTATCAAATTGGCGCCTTCAACGACTTGGGCGGCATCCTTGATTTTATTCAGTGATTCCTCTCGGGTCAATACGACCTTATGATTATCTTCATTGATGGTCTCGGTGCGTATCAGAATATTCGGATTCGCCGTAAAGCCTTCGACCACTTCTTCAACAGAACGGGAAGGAAGGTAGCCTTCGGATTGAAACCAAAGTCCCTTATCCCTTTTAAGGTCTTCGCGTTCACTGGGTATGTTTTTAGCAAAATCGGCCAAGGCCACTCGTTCCCCTGTATCGGCTTTTACAAATTGCAGAATCCGGCCGCCCTTGGTCTCTAGGGCACCATAGTCACCCCGTATAAAGGTCGACCATTCCCAGGCTTGGGAACCGACGAAAATGGCACCACCTATAATAGTTAGGAACATATACCAAATAACACGGGTCTGTTGCATTTTGTGTCCGGCATCAACGGCCAATACCATGGTTACTGACGACATGATCAAAATAAAGGTCATGAAAGCAACATAATATAAGGGGTAGTTACCGTGAAAAAAAGGTACGTGGGTAAATACCAGCTCGGCAATGGGCCATATTTCGATGAATTTGAACCTGGAAAAACCATAGGAAGCTAAAAAACCTGAAAAAGTAAGGGCATCGGATACGAGGAAGAACCACATCATCAACTTACCATAACTCGCTCCCAAGGGCTGGTTGCCACCTCCCCAAACGCTTTCATTTGTAGCTGTTGTTACCGTAGAATCCATATAAAGTCTAAAGGTTGATTATAAGTTGCACAAATTTACATTTTTTTCGACTATTCAAAAGGGATAAATCATCAAAACCTAAATTATTCAAAAATATTACTTTACCAACATCATAAAAATCATCAAATAGAGCCAAAGGAAATCTAAAAAATGCCAGAAAGTTGCCCCCATAGAGAGCCCTAGCATTTCGTTCGGGGTATAATTTCCTTTAATTTCATTTCGAATCACCACAAGCAATGAAATAATACCGGCAAGTACGTGCACGATATGCACCATGGCTATTAAAAAGATATAGGACATTTTAATATTGCTGGTCGGTCCTGTAAAATAGTATCCCAGGGCAACCATTTGCGAAAAACCATTGATTTGCAATACGATGAATGCAATCCCTAGTACCAATGTTGCCCATAACCAGTTGGTCGCACCCTTTGTTTTGCTTTCCTTGACCGCCTTTTTAGCCAAAATATAGGTGATGCTACTTGCAATGATAACCAGACTACTAAGATAAAATGAAGTGGGCAAGGTAAATTCGTGTATCCAATCTTCACGGGTACTGCTAACGATATATGCGCTCGTCCACCCAGCAAATGCCATTAGCAGGCTTGCAATGCCAAACCAGAGCATCATTTTTTTCGCCCTGTCATTTTTTTCCTGGTCAGTACCTTGCGTTAAATCCATAGTGTGTTAAATAAATTTGTCGATTACATATACGATTTGCATCAATGTAATATAGCTTACACTGGCCAACATTAATTTTCTAGCTGAGACATTATCTTGTTTCTCATAAAGCCGGAAGGCAAAGATCAGCATGATCAGGCCTAACATAAAGACCACAATGGCAGCGACCAAAGATAGATGTAATCTTCCTGTAATACCGAATACCGGCATGATAGAAGCGACCATCATCCAAATGGTATACATAATGATTTGTAGGGCGGTACCTTTATCCTTTTTTCCGGTAGGCAACATTTTGAATCCCCCTTTTTTATAATCGGTATCGAGCATCCATGCCAATGCCCAAAAATGGGGAAACTGCCAAAAAAATTGTATCATAAACAAGGTCCCAGGTTCGATGCCAAAATCATTAGTTGCGGCCACCCATCCAAGCATAAAAGGAATCGCTCCCGGAAAAGCTCCAACAAATACCGAAAGCGGTGTCTTTGTCTTAAGCGGGGTATAGACACTGGTATATAAAAAAATAGATATGGCCCCAAACATCGCTGTCTTGGGATTCAGGATATACAGGAGACCCACTCCCAATACCGTCAATACGACCGCAATGGTCAAAGCCGTTTTCACCGACATTCTCCCAGAGGGGATGGGCCGATTCATGGTACGGTTCATAAGGGCATCCAAATCCTTTTCAAGAATTTGATTGTAGGCATTAGAGGCCCCTACCATACAATAACCTCCAAAAAAAAGAAGTAAAAGTGATGTGGTTTCAACGGTATCGGCACCGAGCAAATAGCCGGCGATGGACGAGAAAACCACACTAATTGCCAACCTTGCCTTGGTTATCTCCTTAAAATCAGCATAAATCTGGACCCATGAGGTACTTTTTGCCGTTCCGATCGCAGTTTTCATTTTCCAACTCGAATAAGGGCGCAAAGATAGCCCCTCGATGATTTTTATCCAATCAATTGTGCATGTTTCTCTTATCTTTGGAAAACAGCAAGATAATAACCCTAAACAGGATACAATGATGAAAAACAGACCCCTTTTATTTCTTTTGGCGTGCATTCTTAATATAACCTATGTACTTGCACAAGATGATGAAGTTACCATTAGCATCGACACCCTTTCGAGTAACGTATATATGCTTACTGGGCAAGGCGGCAACATAGGAATCTTCGTAGGAGAAGAAAATGTGTTTATGATCGATGATCAATTCGATCGTTTGAGCGAAAAAATCAAATCGGCCATTGCGACCTTAACCGATAAACCGATTGCCATTTTATTCAATACACATATGCATGGCGACCATACTGGTGGTAATGCCAAATTCAATTCAAAGGCAACCACCCTTGTGGCTCATGATAATGTCAGAAAAACACTGAGTGCCCAACCATCTGAAAATACGGCCTTCGACGAAAAGATGTTGCCTGAAATAACTTTTTCAGACGATATCACCTTTCACGACGGGGAGGAGACCATCATGGCATTTCATGTACACAATGCCCATACCGATGGGGATGCCATGGTCTATTTTACTGAAAATAATGTACTGCATATGGGCGACACCTATTTTGCAGAACGTTATCCCTTTATCGACCTTAAAAGCGGGGGCAGTGTCGCTGGGTATATCAATGCCCATAAAAAAGCCCTGCTCCTGATCAATGATGCTACCAAAATAATCCCGGGCCACGGAAGGCCTTCTAATAAGGCAGCACTTCAGAAATATGTGGTGATGTTGGAAATCATTAAATCAAAAGTCGAAGCGGCGATCAAGGCGAATGCTTCACTTGAGGATGTCATCAAAGATGCAAGCATAACCGAAGCCTATGATGAAGTTCATGGGAACGGTTTTATAAAACCGGAAGCGTTGCGTGAAACCTTCTATGTAAGCTTAAAAGGGAATTAACGTAACTAGGAAATTTGACACATAAAAAAAGCCCTGACGAATGTGCCAGGGCTTTTTAATATATTCGAAATCGACTATTGCAATTTAAATGTAATTGGAAGGCTGAAAGGCACCCTTACCGCACGACCCCTTTGTTTTCCTGGAGTCATTTTGGGCAGTTTGCTAATAATCCTTGCGGCCTCATCCTCTAGGTTTTTGTCCGGACCTCGCATCCTAACATTGCCGATACTTCCGTCTTTTTGAATAACGAAGTTGACATATACCTTTCCTTGGACACCCATTTCCTGGGATATTTCTGGATATCGGAAGTTTTTACCAACATGTTTTTGGATCATTTCATTAAAACAGGCCCTTTTATCCTTGGCGCCTTCACAACCAGGAAAAATAGGCACATCTTCAATAACTGCAAAAGGGACATCGACATCTTCCTCAACATCCTCAACCTCAACATCGGCCACTTCTACAATCTCTTCTTCCTGACTGGTCTCGGTAGATTCTATAACCGTTTCCTCGACATCCTGCTCATCTTCCACGACCTCGATAATTTCAGGTGCAGCTGGTGGTGGCGGTGGTGGCGGTGTTTTAATTTGTTCTGTCATGGGCACCTCTTCGTCCAAATTGTCGTCAACATTCATTGAAATGTCATACTCATTCGCCTTGTCATAGGTTTTCCATTCGAATGCTACATAGGTCAAAAGCATAACTGCCGCCAGTCCTATTACAAAATAAAGACTGCTGTTACGTCCTACATCCGCTTTGGGATTCTTTTTTGGTTCCATATCTTACTATTTAAAGGTTCGCTAATTTAATTAAATAATTATATAAAAAGCAATTATTGCCTCCATTTTAATCCATTCTTGTTTTGAACTGCGAATTTCATGACCAATACACCACAAAGCGCGCCAAAACTATTTGCGAGCGCATCGAATGGATCACCCATTCTATCTGAAGTGAAATTATATTGTATAATCTCAATAATTATACCAAAAAGAACCATTGTGACAAGAAAAAAAACGGCCGCTTTATTAAAGCGCCAATGGATGGCACCATTTTGGTTCATACTCAAAATTCCCAGGATAACGGCCACAAAATAGAAGGTGAAATGAACCACTTTGTCAAAATATGGAATATCGAAAACTGGCAAGTCGGTGTCTGATAGGGAAACCAGACTCGACCAGGTCACGAACACCATCCACCCAAAAAAAAGAAGTGTGAAGCCGTGCTTTTTAAGCACCAATAAGTTCTTTGTAGTCTCCCGCACTTAGGAGGGTTTCGATCTCAGAGGGGTCACTTAGCTGGATCTTCACCATCCAACCGTCACCGTAAGGGTCAGCGTTTACCTTTTCAGGTTCATCTTCCAGCAGCGCGTTAAACTCGATGATTTCCCCGCTTAAAGGCAAAAACAGGTCAGATACTGTTTTTACCGCTTCGACTGTACCAAAAACCTCTTCACGCCCCAAGGTCTCGTTCAAGGTTTCAACCTCTACGTATACGATATCACCTAATTCCCCTTGCGCAAAATCGGTAATGCCTACAGTGGCGATGTCACCATCAATTTTGATCCATTCATGGTCCTTAGTGTACTTTAATTCTGAGGGTATATTCATTGTACGTTTTTATTTTTGCGAAACAAATGTAACTGATTCCCCAAAGGTATTCAAGAAAAAATGTAAGTTCAAGAATCGCCAAAAACACCAAGCAGTAGGCGGGTGTTTTACCACAACTATTTATTTTTTTCCCTTCTTTCCAAAAAAAGCAGCTGAATTATCGGTTTGATATCAGAATTCAATTGGCAGATCAACCCCCTAGCAAGCATATCGCAACTGCTGGTATTGCCTTTGAAGACTATTACACTTTGTGCGTTTTAATTCCCGAAATTATACCGTAAGGTAAACCCGGTATTGATCGTCGTTTGTGGAAAAGCGGTAGAAACCGCAAATTTGGAGAACGAATGGTCGTAGAAAAAAAGTGCATTCAGGTTTTTACTCAACGCATAATCGGCTGTAAATTTGATCGACATCAAATTTTGACCCGAAGTAATCTGATTGTTGTCAATATCAAGATTTCGAATAATCGTGATATTATCCCGTAGCGTGACATCTGCCTTCAAATTTAAATCCCCTTTTAAGCGGGTTTTATTTCCTCCGATATTGGTCACGAATTGAACATCCTTAATACGATAGCCCAGACCAACCGTATATTCCTTGCCATCGATTTCGGTCATCAGGTTGTTGTCAAAGCTCAAGGACATGGCCCTATCGGTGCGTACTTCGGCGAGGACGCTTACCGAATTCTGCATTTCAAAATCGACCCGCATCAAGGGATTGAACTGATCGGTAAGGGTAACATTGTTCAAGATATACTCGGGGAGCAGGTCACCGGTCTCACTATCGATCGGAGCCGCCCCGTCGGTTATGAGTTGGGTACGTTCTAAATTGGTCTGGAAGGAGTTGATACTATAAGCGGCCCGATACCCATGGCTCAACGAAAACCGTTTGAATTGCTTTTTGAACCATTTGTTACGCATTAACCCGGTATACTTGATATTCCAATTGGGTATCGGTATCTTTCTGAATACGTCTAATTTTACGTTATTGGGATCCTGACCGGTATAAGCGGCAAAAAATGCAGGCAATAGCACATCTTGTTGTGTTTTACCAAATAATTCGGGGAAACCCTCGGCATCGACCGCGCCAGTCTGGCCATTGTTGGCCGCCAATCGATTGGCAATAATAATTCTGTTTTCCTTGAATTTTTCGAAATTCGCCGAATTGAATTCGTCGCTTTTTCGAAAGACCGTACCGATCATCAGGGTCGAAATACTAAAGTTACCATACTCATTGATCAACGAATTCTTTTCTTGTCTCCATGAATCATAATCATAGTTTTCCTGAAAACTATTCGAATACTGTCGGTCGGCCAACAAATCAATGGTGAGATCCTGTGACGGCTGGGCGGTAGCTGTCAGGTTCAGTTGCCGGTTGGTACGTCGTAAGAACTGATCGTTGAAATCAGGATAGGTCGTCAACCAACCATTCTTGGCAGCCTCAAATCGAACATCGGCCTGACTCCCAAAGACAAAGCCCAAAGAAGGTTTTGTGGTTCCAATAAAACCGATTGATTGGGTGTAGCCCGGAAGCACGGTACCATTGCTCTCATTATAATTTACATTGAGCCTTTTGACCATGGTCAAAACATCGACCGCGGTGTTAAATAGACCACTACTCTTCTTTGCGGGAGGCGCAGCGTTCTTGGCCGGATTCCCTGCCTTATCAAGACGTACTGGGGTGCTTGCATTCGCCATTGTTTTGCCATCGGCCTTCTTTAGGCCCAAAAGGTCATAAAATTTCTGCAGGCTCATCGATGCCGTGAGATTATGGGTATTGGCATTTTGTACGGTATTGATTGAAATGGGATCCAGTTCACTCAAGGGCGTCAACGGATTCTGTGCTATGGCAACTGCCTGGCTTAAGGCGTCACCGCCTCGTTGCCATTCAAAATTACTGGTATAGCTATACTGTGCATTCATGAAGTCGAGTGCCGGGATCTTTGCGAAGGGCAATTCATAATTCAATTGCATTTGTTGGGAATGGCGATTGGGTACCCCGATATTGAAAAATCCGTCCCAAAGATTGAGTTCATTAAAGACTTCGAGATTTCCCTCTGTGTCCCGGGTATCGCCCAAATAATTTCTGACAATGCTATTGTTGGAGGCCGTAAGGTTAAGGCGTAGTGATTTTGTCAGGCTATAGTTAATGGCATATTGCCAGTTGAACTGATAGTTGCGCTGCTGTAATAAAGGCAATTGCAGGCGATCTACACCATCTTCGACAACATCCCGAAAGCGTTGCTGGTTAAACTGTCGGTTGATATTCGAATTTACCGAAATACTCGCCGGCAGCAAGCTGAGGTTCAATTCTTTGAGCCATTTCCAATAGTTCCCTGTAAACAACGAGTCTTTTTTGGCAAACGGGGCAACTTCCAAAGGTTTGAAATTATGATTGTATACCAAGCCTGTCACCACATTTTGATCTCGCAAGCTGGCAATCTCAAAATCGCGATGATCTGTTTCATTATACGAATAATTGAAGGTGAAATTCTCGATATCATAAAAATTTGCCTCCGCCTCTTCGCTCCTATTTTTTTGCACCCCGATAAAATTGATGCTCGTGCGCTTCGTATATTCCTCTGCCTGTTCTTTGATTGCATCGGCTGTTTGCTGATCAGGTGCCGAGGCAATTAGATCATCGAGTTTAAGATCGTCGTACACAGGATCGAATTCTGGGGTTATCTTTTCTTCGGAAACACCATAATTAAAGGGCACTTGTATGCCCCATTTTTTGGGCAACATTTGACCGAGGTTCACATTGGTGACCACATCATAGGAGATGGCATCTTCGCGGGCGCGCTCATTGGGCATTTGATCGATGGCCCCAAACCCAGAGGTACTTTTGCCCCCTGTGGCCGAGACATTCGCGAAATCGGCTATATTGGCATCCAATGCTGCTACGGCTGCCCATCCGCCATTATTGTCCAAACCGCTTAAACGAAGCTCATCGAACCAGATCTCTCCCCTGGCCGCTAGATCATCGGTATTCTTGACGCCTACCATCATCCCCCGGATACTACCCAAAGAGGGATTTCCTTGAATCCCGACCCGCAAACTGCCCGGGGTCCTAGGGGCAAATTCGGCGACCGGGGTGATGGCCCCATTTTCGATATCAAAAAATTGAAGTTGATTTAAAGGAATGGTGCTCCTATTATTAATACGTATCGATTTTATCTTGTTCAAATCGGAAAGATCGATGTCAATATTATTCGCTTCCGGCCATATATCGTTTTCAGAAGTTGAACCAAAGGGGGTAAATTGCAAAGGCAATTCTATTTGATAGAAATTTTGTGAAAAATCAGTGCCTATCCGCAAAAATCCGACCAGGGGTTCTGCGCCGTTCGGATAGTCGGTTTCCGAGATTTCTTCAGCATGAATGAACATCCTTATTTTTTTGTATTGACGTACATCGATATCGACATTTTTAAAAACGCCGCGGGAATCTTCGGGCATTAGATTATTAACTACGAACGAAAGCGATTGTTCATTTTGGCGGATGATCGTATTGTTGTTGTTCAGACGTTCGCGAACGACCCCTGGCGGTAATATATAAGGAATGGGCGTACGTACTGAATTCTCTTCAATGTTTACGGTATTCACATCTACAAGGGTACCATCGTCTGATGGATCTGGATCAACATCGGGCTGCAATGATTTTGTATAGGTACGCCAATCACCCCTAACAAGGTCCAAGGTTGCAAATCGCAAGACGACATCACTATTAAATCCGGTGAGGTACATCCGCATAAAACTAATCGACCGAAAATCATTTATACCTCCGAGCGCCTTGGTAAAATCGCTTAAAGGGATCTTGTACTGGATCCATCGGCTGTTCAACTGACTACCGTCTGGCAAAGTCGGTGTAGGATCTTCCTTAATATCGGTAACATATTTGTCATCTTTAACGGTATTGGGCTTGATGGGGATGCGATATTCATAGTAACTATTCACCGTATTCATGGTGAGGTCACGGTCAATATCCTCAACGTCGGGCAAGGTAGTGGAGCCCCTATTGGTGTTCGTTACCTGAACTGGGGAATTACCTTCGGGATTGTTAAAGTCTACATACCGTTCGAGGATTCCCCCATCTTTATTGAGATAATAAGTATAGTTGTCCCCAGCCGGGTCTGCACCTTGATTGGAGGTATAAACCGCTGCTTCCTGGGCATCGTTCAGGCCATCATAGCCGATATCCTGAAGGCCCCGGTTGGTTTCACTGGCATCAAAAGCATACACAAGCGCTTGGGTCTGTGGCACTTCTCCCCATGAAGTCGAAGCCGTAGCTTCGGTACTATCTACATCGGGCAATCCGTTTTCATATTGTTTCCGGCCATCCTTTAGTATGTCCTCGGAAATGTTCCCTAGGTTAATGACCAGTTCCCCAGGGCTGGTAGCGATACCGTCGACATAGGGGTCTAGTACCCAGAATTGGATGAATTCAACATTCGACTGTTCAAAATTGGTACTGCTCAAGGAACGCATCATCCCGGCCCATTTATTCTCTGGAGCAAGGCCATTAAAATTGTCATTATTATTGTATGGGCCTTTTTGATTGGGGTAGTATGCCAAATCTAGGGTTCCCTGAACGGTCGTCTGGCCCTGTGCCACGTCGGTCTGAGGGAATACCTCGTCGATATAGATTCGTCGTGTCGTGTTCGTCGAAATATCACTATCACTAATCCCGGTCGGGCGTTGATTGGTATAAAAAATTGGATCGATGGTATACCAGGCCATTTTCGCCCTCCCATAGCCGTTCAATAAATTATTGGCATCATCAGGTGAACCGCCATAGAGCTTTTCATCGGGCACTTCGCCAAATTCCAAGGGCGTACTGGCCATGGTCCATCCAAGGGAGGAACGAATGTCGATCAAGGCCTGCGCCCCTTCGAAGTCATCGAGATAGGTGGTCGTCTCGCCTTGAAAATCTGCATTCTTCGGGGAATTCGGTTTCAGCCAGGCAATCTCTGCACGTAATGACAAATTCGAAGGCACATCGGTATCGATATTGGGCAATTTATTGACCATCCGCGTTAAAAACGGAATTTCAGTGGAGTAATTTCCGTTTAAACCAAAAATGGTGTTGTTCACGGGTTCGACCCCATAATTTGATTTCTGTGTCAACGGGCGTTCATTGAGGTTCAGGAGGGTTGTCCCCAACACGAAGTTCTTATTAAATTGGTGCTCGACATTGATGCCCGTAAATCGACGCGTCTGTTGGCCAAAAACGGCTGTATTCTCTACTGAGATATTGATAGGCGTATTTGAAGCCTCCAAACTGGGATCCAAGATCTGTACTGTTCCAGCCTGGTAATTCACGGTATAATCGATTCCTTCCTGCAATTGTCGCCCACCAGCAGTGACCCGTACCGAGCCCCGTGGGACATTAAAGGCCCCAATAGGAATACCATTACTTCCTTCTGATTTGTAGCGTCCCTTTAAAATAAACCTGTTTTTTTCGGCATCTTCCCGGGAGGCCGCTTTGGTAGAAGCGTATAGGTTTCTAAAAACGTACTGCTTTTGGTTCGAATTATAGCCCTGATCATTGGCAACATCATAGGTACCACCGCCCAATCTATTGAATAAATATTCACCGAAAGGCTCGACTTTGGTAAAGATGATACGCCCGCCCTGCATATCGACCGTTATGCCCGGAACAAAATCAAAGAAGCCGTCCCCACCGCTTTGCACGTCGTTATATACATTGAGACGATCGAAATTAAATACGTTTAAAAGGATCTTGTCATCGAGTTCGGCAGGCCAGGTCGCCGGATCAACCGCTGTAATATAATTTCTAGGGGTCGGATCTGAATATAATATATTCATTTTAAAATCCTCCTGACTTAACCGAAAGGCACCTGTTGCATAGATATTCTTCATCATCAAGTCCCATATCGGATCGGATACCGAAGTAATATTGCTCTTTAATAATTTAAGGATAAGTGTGTTGTTGTTGATGATTGGATTAATGCCTCCTGAAACCGTAGTGGCGTCAAGTCCACCATTAGCGAATTCACCAACTTGAAAAACCTCCCCATTATAGGTGTATTGAAATGCCACCCCTAATACTTCATCATTGCTCAACCGCTGGTTCAAGGATACGTATCCCAGCTGGGAATTAAAATCATAGTCCCTTCCTTGTTCAAGTTTACGGGCATTTTCTAAAATCGCATAATCGAACCCTTGGTTTACCGAATACCCTGGTACATTGAACCCATTTTCGATGGTGGCGATATCACGGATACTCATAGTAAGGGCACCCCCAGCACCGATCATGGCCGGATCATAGTCATTTGCATTGTTTCTGGGAAGATCGTTGTTCGGACCTGACATATTGAAAAAGCCGGCAGGATTCCCGTTGGCTTGCCCGATTCGCGTATCCTGGGCATTGAATTCTCCCAAATCCTGCAAGGCTACCACGTTTCGAACATTTAGGGTCTGCTGGTTTCTGTTGGTTACCCAGACTTCTAAACGCGTTATTTGAATTTGACTTCTGATGTAAGGGTAGTTTTCGAGGGCCGCATCGTAGTTATCCCTAAAATAGTGCGATAAAAAAAAGTGTTTGTCCTCATCATAATCCAAGGCGGTCAGCGTAAATTCATTGAGTGTACCACCCCCTTGGGCCACTACGGTATTGTTTTGGGATCGCTGCTCTGAAAATACGGCGGTCACTTTTGTCTTTCCAAATTGCAGTTGAGTCTTAACCCCGAACAAACTTTGGGCGCCGGTAATCAAAGAGCTGTTCAAGGGCATGTTTACATTTCCCACTTCAATCGATTGTAAAATATCATCCTCGGTAGGCGTATAATCTAATTTTACGATATTTTGGAAATCGAAGGTCGCTTCGGTATCGTAATTGGCGGTTACTTGCAACCGTTCCCCTACCTTGCCCAACATACTTAGGCTAATTCTTTGATCGAAATCGAAAGAAAGGTTGGTTCGATTTCTCGGGGATAAAGACGGATTATCATTTTTCTGCCAGATGATACCGAGATCCATGGCCACCGAACCCTGCGGGATTACTTCAATGGTATTTCCCCCAAAAATGGTCTGAAAAAAATCGTTGTTGACGTAAAAATTCGGCAATAGGTTCTTTCGGGCTTCCTCACTCCCCTCCTTCTTTCCGGAATAGGCATCTGACTTCTCCTTAAAATATGCTTTGATGCCTTCTTTGCGCACCAACTCCATATATTGTTCCGGGGTAAGGATTATTGGGTATCCAATGTCAAAATCACCAATACTTTCATTGTAGATATACCGGTCAAGTTTGGGATCGTAAATGTACTTTGAGACGATGCTCTTGGGGTTCTCAAGTTCGATTCTTCCGAGGGAAAATCCCGTCTTGACCGAATCGGTCACTTGCTCGCTGGCTTCTTCTTCCCCTGTATCCTGGGCCCACGAAGTTCCGGTGGCCACAGAGAATAGGATACACAGAAAAATAAGCTTAAATACGGATTTAAGATTTTTTTTTGCCCCTTTTTTCAAACTCTTTACAAATTTTTAAGCGCCTGTTTAATGATGTTCTCAACGCTTAGCGTAGGATCCTGGCTTAAGACTCTGTCGACGACCTTTTCGGCCTGTTTTCTGACAAACCCCAGAACCTCTAAAGCAGATAACGCTTCATCCTTATTTGTATTGTTTGAACTTGTGTAAACTTCATCAATATCGTAGACTTTCAAAATCTTGTCTCGCAAATCTAAAATGGCCCTTTGTGCAGTTTTGGCACCGATTCCTTTAATGCCCTGTATCGTCGCTACATCACCGTTTGCAATTGCATCCCGGATCTGGCCTGGGGAAATTGAGGATAACATGGTACGCGCAATGCTTGAACCTATCCCCGAAACCGACAACAGCAATCGAAAGATCTCACGTTCCGATTTCTCCACAAATCCAAAAAGAGTGTGGGAGTCTTCCTTTATCTGCAAATGGGTATAAAGTTGTAAGCTCTCTGAATCCGGTATTTTAGAATAGGTATGTAACGAAATATTCACAAAATACCCCACCCCACCACATTCAATGATAACATAGGTCGGATTTTTTTCAATGAGTCTTCCTTTTAAGTGATGGATCATTGCTAGGTTCTAGGTTTAAGGTTTAAGGTTTAAGGTTTAGTGCAAAGTACAAGGTACTAAGTATGAAGTACGAGGTATATTTTAAAATGACTAAATCGCGTTGCCAAAGCCTGCTATTCTATTTATCTTCATCAGCAACTGCTACTGCTAATGCCAACTGGTCAGTGGGTATTGGACTATTAGATAACCGGCAATGGATATCTTTTGACTTTCTTTATTCTTATTATTTCCCTTTTTTGGCTATTTTTCGTTTTTCACGTTCCTGGGCGTCGATAGCTGCAACGGCACTCATGTTGACGATTTCATCGACACTGGCGCCTAAGGGAATAATGTGTACCGATTTTCTAAGTCCGACCATAATCGGACCAATGCTGTCTGCCTTGTTAAGCTCCTTTAGGAGTTTATAGGTGATGTTTGCCGATTCTAAATTCGGAAAAATAAGGGTATTCACCTTCTTTCCCGATATTTTAGAGAACGGAAATTTGCTTTGACTGAGATGTTGGTTCAAGGCAAAATCGGTTTGGATCTCGCCATCCACTTGAAGGCTTGGGTTACTTTGATGCAACAGCTTCACCGCTTCACGCACTTTCGTCGCAGATTGATGTGTTGAAGAACCAAAATTGGCATACGATAATAAGGCGATAACCGGATTAAAGCCAAAGGTCATAGCTACATTGGCCGTCATTTGGGTGATTTCAGCCAATTCCTCGGCCGTCGGATTGATATTTATCGACGTATCGGCTAGGAATATCGGGCCCCTATCGGTTGTCATTATATGCACGGTTGAAACTCTTCGCACCCCGGTCGCCCGCCCTATAACCTCAAAAATCGGTTTCACCAAGGTCGGATACGCCCTTGAATACCCCGATATCATTCCGTCGGCATCACCTTGCATTACCATCATCGAACCGTAATAGGTACGCTCCCGCATTTTTTGAAGTGCTCCGTATAACGTCACTCCACTTCGGTGTCTATCTTCAAAATATTTTTGAGCATAATGCTCCCGTTTTTCATCGGCCTCTTCGGAATGGGAATCGATTACCAATAGATCGGCATCAAAATCGAGCTCCTTTTTTAGGGCCTTGATCACATGTTTCTTACCCAATAAAATAGGCATTGCGATGCCTTCCTCGTAGGCGATTTGGGCAGCTTTCATAACATCTAACTGGTCGGCTTCGGCAAAAACGATTCGCTTAATATCCATCCTGGCACGTTCGTGTAATTGACGTACGATCTTGTTATCATTACCAGAGCGCTGTAACAATTCTTCCTTGTATTTTTCCCAGTCCTCAATGGGCATTTTGGCGACACCGCTTTCCATGGCCGCCTTCGCTACCGCCGGGGGCACCGTTGTAATAAGGCGGGGATCGAATGGTTTCGGAATGATATATTCCTTTCCGAAGGTCAAGCGGGTCTTGCCGTAAGCGATATTCACTTGTTCAGGCACTGATTCTTTTGTTAATTCGGCCAAGGCCATTACGGCCGCCATTTTCATGGCTTCATTGATCTTCGTCGCACGCACGTCAAGGGCCCCCCTGAAAATAAATGGAAAACCTAAAACATTGTTTACCTGATTCGGATGGTCAGACCTTCCCGTGGCCATAATGATGTCTTTGCGTGTTTTGATGGCCAAGTTATAATCGATTTCAGGATTCGGATTCGCCATCGCGAAAACAATGGGATTTTTGGCCATTGACAAAAGCATTTGCGGGGTAACGACGTCTGCAATAGAGAGGCCGACGAAAACATCGGAATCTTTCATGGCCTCGGACAAAGTATCAATCTTTCTGTGGGTTGCAAATTCTAGTTTAGATTCGGCAAGGTTGGGTGCATCTTTGCGAATAACGCCTTTGCTATCGAGCATTACAATATTCTCGGCCTTGGCACCGAACGCCTTATAAAGTTTTGTGCAAGACACGGCGGCGGCTCCGGCACCGCTAATGACTATCTTGACCTTGTCAATCTTTTTTTTCGTGATTTCAAGGGCGTTTAACAACGCGGCTGCTGAGATGATAGCGGTTCCGTGTTGATCGTCATGCATAACGGGGATATCTAGTTCTTCCTTTAGCCGTCTTTCAATTTCAAATGCTTCCGGGGCTTTTATGTCCTCTAGGTTGATACCCCCGAAAGTCGGCGCTATGATTTTCACCGTTTCCACGAATTTATCGACATCTTTCGTATCTAATTCGATATCAATACCATCGATATCGGCAAAGATCTTGAATAGGAGGCTTTTACCTTCCATGACTGGTTTTGAAGCAAGTGGGCCTATGTCACCAAGTCCTAAAACGGCGGTACCGTTAGAAATTATGGCCACCAAATTGCCTTTGGCCGTATATTTATAGACATTGTCCTTGTCTTTTTTTATTTCGAGGCAGGGTTCGGCTACCCCTGGTGAGTAGGCAAGTGCAAGATCACGTTGGGTGGCATAGGGTTTAGTAGGAACCACCTTAATTTTACCAGGCTGTGGCTTGGCATGGTAGATCAACGCCTCCCTTCTTTGCTTTTGTTTACTCATGGTATGATGTTTTAGAGCACAAATTTAAGGGTAATCTTTTGATAAGTGTTATACCCTATATTGATTAAATAAAAAGTGCTTCCCTAAAAAGCCCAATAGATGACCCTGGAAGGCATTTTATATGGAAGTCGAACACCTTACAAAACTGAAAACACCAGCACCATGGTTTATTTATTTGATATCTGCAAAACCCTTCAAAAGCTCACGTACCTTTTGGGTATTTTCAACATAATATTTGGCCTGCGTTTTTTGCCGACCAACCTTTACGGTAACCGTGGTCTCGGGAAGTTCCTGAAACATGAATTCGTCCGTCCAATCATCGCCCATCGCGAAAACAAAATCATAATCACCTTCCCCCAAAATACGCATACTGGCACGGCCTTTATTAACATTGCTGCTCTTAACCTCGATGACTTTATTACCGTCTAGTACCCCGAGATCATCGCTCCCGATCAGGCTGGTCAAAACGCTGCTCAGTTCTGAGGCCCTCAGGTTTCCTAAATCAGGATCTGCCTTGCGGTAATGCCATGCGAGGGAATAATTCTTTTCCTCGATAAAACTTCCTGGCGTTCTATCAACAAATGATTCGAGCACCGGACGGATTTTCTCCATCCAATCATTTTTTACATTTTCCAACAATTGAAATTTTTCGCCATTTCTAGAAATCCAGACGCCATGTTCGACAATCATATTATATTTCTTGGGTAAAAACCATTTGACAAAGGTATCCTTATCGCGCCCACTGATCAGGTAAATCGTTGTACCATCTTGCGAACTCAATGCATCAAGCAAGGCATATAATGCCTCGTCTGGGCCTGCTTTTTGTGGGTCATTGTGAAATCCGGCCAAGGTGCCATCATAATCCAGGAACAACAACCTGTTCCCTGCCTTCCTATAAGACTCTAAAATGGTATGTAAACGTTGCTCGGTAAGACTTTTGGAAACATTGGCCGTTTCACGCACCTGCTGCGCCGCCAAGGAATTCATAAAACTATTGGCCCATTTTTCGACATTGTAACGCTCCAATCGTTCTTGAAGCACTGTGTTTCTGGCCTTTTGTTCTGCAACGGGCATATTGATGGCCTCATGTATGGCATCTGCAGTCTGCTCAAAATTATTAGGGTTGACCAATAAGGATTCATACATTTCATTTGCAGATCCCGCCATTTCACTTAAAATCAGGACCCCACTCTGATCGGTACGGGTGGCAATATATTCTTTTGCGACCAGATTCATGCCATCGCGCAATGGTGTCAACCAAGCGATATCACTAGATGTATATAGATCGATCAAGTTTTCGAAGGGCATAGACCGGTAGAAATACCAGATCGGGGTCCAATTCACAGTTGAAAACTCCCCATTGATGCGCCCTACCAATTCATCGACCTCCTTTTTCAGCAATTGATATTGTGGTACATTCGAACGCGAGGGCACCGCCAAGATAATCAGCCGCACCTTTTCTTTATATTGGGGATATTTGTTTAAAAAATATTCAAAGGCGTTGAGTCTTTTGGCAATGCCCTTGGAATAATCCAAACGATCGATAGAGAGGAGAAATTTAGCACTTGGATCTGATTTTTTATGTGTATTCAATCGTTGTTGTAATTCGGATTGATTTTCCGAGCTTCTTTTGCCGTGTTCCAGGGCAGCTTGATTGAATTTTTTATAATCGATGCCCATTGGGAATGAATCGACCTTGATGATCCTTTCATCATAATGTACATCGTTGAAGCTCACTTCAGCACCTAAAAGTCTTCGAACGGAACTTAAAAAATGTCGTTCATAATCATAGGTGTGAAAACCTATGAGATCTGACCCCAAAAGTCCCTTTAGAACCTCTTCGCGCCATGGCAAGGTCCTGAATATTTCATAGGATGGAAAGGGGATATGCAGAAAAAACCCTATGGAAATATTCGGGCGACTTTCACGTATCATTTGTGGGACCAGCATCAGTTGATAATCATGTACCCAGATAGTATCTTTTTCCCCTGTCTTTTCCAAAATTGCATCGGCGAATTTCCGATTTACTTTTTTATAGGTGCGCCAACTATCGAGTTCAAATTCGGAATATTCCAAAAAATAATGAAAAAGAGGCCAAATGGTACGATTGCTAAAGCCATAATAAAAGCCCTCTACCTCTTCGGCAGTGAGGCTTACCTTTGAACAGTCATGTTTGGCAAGGGCTCGATCAATTTTGGCCGATAGATCGGTTGTAATCTCCTCATCGGTCAACCCGCTCCACCCGATCCAAAGACTATCACCCCCGCTATGAACCGATTTCATTCCAGTGGCCAGACCCCCGATACTAGGTATGGCCTTGATGTTCCCATTGCCAATTTGTAATCTAACGGGTAACCTGTTTGAGATAATGATAGTTTTGCCCATATATTCTTTGTTTTGACCCATTTTGGTTTAAATACCGATATAATTTCTCTAAATTTCGACAAATAAATGGGCAAAAGCAATCAATTGTCCATTTGAACCAAGAATTTTAGGGAATGGATAATTTAGAATACGGATTAATTGGAAATTGTAGAAGTGCGGCATTAATTTCAAAAACGGGAAGTATCGACTGGTGCTGTTTGCCAGAATTTGATTCTCCTTCGGTATTTGCCAAAATATTGGATACCGAAAAGGGAGGAAGCTTTGAGATCCATGTGGAGGATACCTATACGATACAGCAACGATATAAAAAAAATACCGCCTTATTGATCACGAAATTCACTGATGGGGAGCATGCTTTTGAAGTACGTGATTTTATGCCGCGGTATCGCAATTCAGAGGGCGGCTATCATTCTCCCCCTGAAATTGTAAGGTATATAAGACATCTTTCCGGGAAACCGAAATTCAAGGTGCATTACGACCCCAAATTGGAATATGCCCTTGGGGAAACCAAGTCGTTCGTAAAACATAATTTCATTGCAAGCCTTACCCATGCCGAGAAATTCGATACTGTATTTTTATACACCTCTTTCAACAAAAATGCCGTCATCGAAGGCCGGGAAATCGAAATCGACAAAGACGGGTATTTTCTCATTGGCTACAACGAGAAACTACTACTTCCCAATACGAGTAAAATGTATTTGGAACTGGAGCGTACGAAAGTTTATTGGCTCAATTGGAGCAACAATACGCCCACCTATAAAAAGTACAATGCTGAAATAAGCCGTAGTGCCGTCACATTAAAATTGCTTAGCTATGATAAATCGGGAGCTATTTTGGCCGCCCCGACCACCTCATTACCCGAGACCATCGGAGAAGTCCGAAATTGGGACTATCGCTTTTGTTGGATACGCGATGCTTCAATGGTCGTCAAGGTGATGTCTGAACTTGGTCATAAAAATGTCGCGAAACGGTATCTTGGTTTCATCATAGATCTCATCCCGGATAAGGATGAGAAATTACAGATCATGTATGGCATCAACAAAGAAAAGAAACTCAGCGAAACCACCTTAGACCACCTCAGTGGCTATATGGGCTCAAAACCCGTACGCATCGGGAATGCCGCTTATGCCCAAAAACAGAACGACATTTATGGAATTTTGATGGATCTGATCTATGAACAACTTATGAAATTCAGCACCGAAATCGAAAATGGCGAAGAACTTTGGAGCATTACCAAAGGCATCGTTTGGATCGTATCAAAACATTGGAAAGAACGTGACAAAGGAATTTGGGAATTTCGGACCGAAGACCGGCATTTTACATTTTCAAAAGTACTTTGCTGGGTGGCGGTCGACCGTGCGATAAAAATCGGTCGTATTTTTAATAAGTCCCATAAAATCGATAAATGGGTGTCCTTGGAACGGGAAATTCGCAATGACATCCACGAAAATGCCTGGAATGCCGATAAAAAGGCGTTTGTACAATCGTATGGTACTTCGCATTTGGACGCGTCGGTCTTGTTGATGGAATCCTACGGATTTATTGCGGCCAAGGACCCGAAATATGTAAGTACGGTTATGGCCATTGAAAAGGAACTTAGCAATGATGGCCTCTTATATCGTTATAAGAACGAGGATGATTTTGGGCTACCCTCCTCATCGTTCACCATCTGCACATTTTGGTTTATCAATAGCCTCTTTAAAATCGGGGAGGAGGAAAAGGCGACGGCGCTTTTCGACAAAATTCTAGGTTATGGAAATCATTTGGGACTTTTCAGCGAGGACATCGACTTTAAGACCAAGCGACTGCTCGGAAATTTTCCCCAGGCCTATTCGCATTTGGCATTGATCGAATGCGCGATAAACTTTTCAAAAAAACATTCCGAGCAAAAGATCCTTGAATCGATGCGGGAATAAGGATGATTGTTTCGCAGGCTTGATAGCCATTGCGTTTAATTTATTCGGCAGTTTTGCATTCAGATAAAATACGATGATTATATTGTGCTCGTCGGTATTCGCATACTTGGATTCTTTGCCTTGACGCTGTCTTTATGTTTTCGGGTTACCTGACCCCATTTTGAGTTACGATTCCTTGGCTTCCGGCATTTTGAGACGCAACGCCAAAATAGCGGCGATGATGAAAAACACCCCTCCGAATAAAATGGCATTGATCGAGTTATTTCCCAGAAAATGTTTAAAAATCGGGCCGAAGGTAATGGTTTCAATACCCATTGGAATAACGATCATCATATTCAAAATACCCATATAGACACCACGACGGTCTTGAGGAACGATTTTCGACACCATGGTATACGGGATTCCCATCATTGCGGCCCATCCAATCCCGAACAAGACCATAGGCATCAGCACAAGAAATGGATCTGCAATATAAGGAATCAGGATCAAGGCGAGTCCTGTGCCAAATAAGCTCAAGGCATAGATCTTTTTTCCTCCATATCTTAAGGTTAAGGGCACTAGGGCCAGGGCGATAACAACCGTAACAATATTATAGAACAGACTCATTTTTGCTGCTTGTGCAGCTGCGTTCGACGTATCATACCCCAACGTAGCTTTAAAAAGGGGCGTGATAAATTGCCAATAGACAAATAAGGCATACCATTGAAATAAATAAACGGCCGAAAGTTGCCACATAAATTTGGGCATTTCTTTGACCGCCTTCGAAATTTCAATAAATGGCATTTTAAATCGATCGATGAACGGAAGCCCTTTGTGTAGGTTTATCTCCGCCATTTCTTCTTTGGTCGGAGGAATCTCCGGGGTTTTGAATACAGACCACATAATGGTAGTCAAAGACAAAAAAGACCCGATAAAAAAGCAATAATAGATCCACTTGGGAATGGTCCCGGCCACTTCCGGGGAATCTGCGCCAAACCAAGATTGAAAAAGGACAATGGACCCCGTCGCCAAAAGTATCCCGGCCCCAACAAAAAGACTTTGCATTTGATACCCAAAACTTAATTGCTTTTCAGGTAGTTTATCCCCTACGAAAGCGCGATACGGTTCCATGGCCATATTGTTCCCGACATCCAGGATCCATAATAACCCTACGGCAAACCATAAGGAAGGGCTTAACGGAAATGCGAACAAACACAAACTACCTAAAACTGCACCCATAAGAAAAAAGGGCTTCCGCCGGCCCCATCGCGGCGACCATGTCTTATCAGAAATGGCTCCTATTATAGGTTGAATTATCAGGCCTGTAATGGGACCCGCTATATTTAGAATAGGCAAAAGATCTTCGTGTGCGCCTAAGAAAAGAAAAATGGGGTTGATTGCGCTTTGCTGCAATCCAAAACTGAATTGAATTCCAAGAAATCCAACATTCATATTGAATATTTGCCAAAAAGTTAAATGAGGCTTGTTAATTTTCATTATTCGATGGTTTGGTCATAAAAAATCTAGTATCCAATATAGTATTTTTAATGTAGCAAATCGGGAATGTCACCTATAAAAATAAGTTTCGATTGTAACGAAAACGATATCGCAGCCCTCGGATTATTTCAGAAAATCGATATTCCGCTTTAGACCTGCAAACTTGGTGCGTTTTACGGCCGACTTTTGAAAGACTTTTTTAAAGACCTCTTCGGTTATCTCTTCCCAATCTTTTTTGGTCATTTCCAACAGAGTAGGCATCGGATCGAACAAGGGTTCGGAATGTGGTTTGGAAAATTTGTTCCATGGGCATACATCCTGACAAATATCGCAACCGAAGACCCAATCATCGAATTTCCCGTGAAATTCGGTAGGGATTTCATTTTTCAATTCGATGGTAAAATACGAGATACATTTACTGCCGTCAACTACATAGGGCGCAACAATGGCCTCGGTGGGGCATGCATCAATACAGGCTGTGCACGTACCGCAATGATCGGTAACGGGCCCATCATAGACGAGATCAAGATCAACTATCAACTCGGCAATAAAATAAAACGACCCCGCTTTTTGGGTTAATAGATTGCTATGCTTCCCGATCCAACCGAGTCCGCTTTTTGCGGCCCAAGCCTTATCCATTACTGGAGCGGAATCGACAAAGGCACGCCCATTCACTTCCCCGATTTCCTTGGAAATAAATTCCTGTAGTTGTCGCAATTTTGTTTTGATGACGTGATGGTAATCCTGCCCATAGGCATATTTCGATATCTTTAAAGTGTCATTGACCTGTGTCTTTTCCGGATAGTAATTGAGCAGTAAGGAAATCACTGATTTTGCACCATCGACCAATAGGCGGGGATCCAGGCGTTTATCGAAATGGTTTTGCATATACCCCATTTCGCCTTGCATCTTGTTTTGGAGCCAGCTTTCCAATCGCGGGGCCTCTTCCTCCAAGAAGTCGGCTTTTGAGATGCCGCACGACATAAAACCCAGGCGCTTTGCCTCAGATTTGATGGCCTCGGTATAGTGCGCTCTAGTGATCAAAATGTTCCCTTGCTGTAAAATTAATGAAGACTTCCTTAGGTTTTAATGAAATCAAAGGATTGATTTCTACAGATTCAATGCCAGTATGTAGCGAAAATTTTTTTAGGACCTCTGCAACGGTCAAGACCATTTCATACATGGCAAAATTATTCCCGACACACATTCTTGGGCCGGCCCCAAACGGAAAATAGTATTCCTGTAGTATCTTGTTTTTCTCTGGGTCGAAGCGTTCTGGACGATAATCTCCAGGCGAATCCCAAAACCGGTTATGACGATGCAGTTCATAGAGCGACATCAAGATCAAGGTGTTTTTTGGAATTACCCGGCCATCGATTACATCTTCCTCAAGAGCGACCCGATCAATAATATATGCAGGAGGATACAGTCGCAGGGCCTCCTCGATGCATTGTTTAATGAAGGGCATTTTTGAAATATAAGCCATCTGGTCACTTTCCAGTTCCTGCGAGGCCGCCACTTCCTGAAAGGCCTTTTTCTGGATTTCAGGATGCTTTGCCAATAATAAAAAGGCGAAACTTAAGGCATTCGCCGTGGTTTCATGACCGGCCGTAAACAAAATCAATACTTCGTCGATCAACTGTTCGCGTGACATGGATGTCCCGTCTTCATATCTGGCCGATAAGAGCATATCTAATAAATCGTCTTTTTCCTGTCCGGTTTTCAAGCGTTCTTCAATAAGTTGACCTAGGATTGTTCTGCCTTTCTCGGCCAAGGCCAAATGATGCCGTATTTGACCACTTAAGTGAAACCACCATTTAAAATAGGGCTGCCGCATTTCCCGGATCAGCATTTTCTGGTTCTTCTCGGTATATTCTTGGAGCTTTTGCATGCGTTCCTGAATATCCGAGCGACTAAAAAGCGACTTCGCAACTACCTGAAACGCCAAATCTCCCATTAGGGGATAGATATCTTGGTCTGTTTGTGGTATAATGCGCAGCAATTCTGTCTGAATTGCCCGCTGCATAATTTCCAAAAGACCCGCGAGTTTCTTTTTATGAAAAGCAGGCTGAACCATACGGCGATGGGTACGCCAATGTTCCCCGTTGGAAGTTAAGATCCCATGTCCGATGTACTTGGCGAGATCTTGTGTCTGTAAGGTCGACTTCCCATACTTTTTATGTTGCTTCTGAAGGATGTGCCGTATGAACACCGGATCCCGTGTAAAAACTATCGCCTTTCTGAAACCAATCCTGACTTTGAAGATATCACCATATTTCTTGAAATTTTCATGATGGAACGGCAGGGGATTTTTAAGGATTCTTTTTCGGTTTTTAAATACCTCATATTGGGAGATGGCCTCAAGATCTCGCATTTAAAACAATCCTGGTTGTATTCCACCTTTGATCCTTCCAAGATGCTTATAGGCCAATTCAGTGACCTCCCTTCCCCTGGGAGTGCGCATGATAAAACCCTGTTGTATCAAAAAAGGTTCGTAGACTTCCTCGATGGTCTCGGCACTTTCTGATACAGCAGT
Source organism: uncultured Flavobacteriaceae bacterium (assembly GCA_963798435.1). Classification (GTDB taxonomy): domain Bacteria; phylum Bacteroidota; class Bacteroidia; order Flavobacteriales; family Flavobacteriaceae; genus JALHST01. The sequence goes on along the minus strand of CAWCTF010000008.1, from coordinate 431,338 downwards.
GGCCAAGGTCGAAATACCTACGGGGCCACCTTTGAACTTATCGATAATCGTGGTAAGTATTTTATTGTCCATCTCATCGAGGCCATGAATATCGACATGCAACGCTTTCAATCCAAATCTTGAAATTTCAATATCGATCTTGCCATTCCCTTTGATCTGCGCAAAATCGCGCACCCTTCTCAAAAGGGCATTGCAGATCCTTGGCGTACCCCTGCTCCTACCGGCAATCTCGATGGCCGCCTCTTGGGAAATGGGTACTTTCAGGATTTCCGCACTTCGTTCGACAATCGTCGAAAGCAATTCGGTCGAATAGTATTGTAAGCGACTTTGGATGCCAAAACGGGCCCGCATAGGCGCCGTTAATAATCCGGAACGGGTAGTGGCCCCAATAAGGGTAAACGGATTCAAATTGATTTGCACCGAACGTGCATTGGGGCCTGTTTCGATCATAATATCGATCTTATAATCCTCCATGGCCGAGTACAGGTATTCTTCTACGACCGGACTCAACCGATGGATCTCATCGATAAATAACACGTCTCGTTCTTGAAGGTTGGTCAATAATCCGGCAAGATCACCCGGCTTATCCAAAACGGGGCCCGATGTGATTTTAATGCCTACTCCCAATTCATTGGCCAGAATATGGGCCAAGGTCGTCTTGCCCAATCCAGGTGGGCCATGAAACAAGGTATGGTCCAAGGCTTCGTCCCTTTGATTGGCGGCTTCAACGAATACCTTCAGGTTTTCCAATACTTGCTCTTGTCCTGTGAAGTCGTCAAAAGTAATGGGCCGTAATGCCCTTTCCAAATCAACCTCCTCTGGGGAGAAATGCGCTCCCGTTGCATCTAAATAATCGTTCATCGCCACGTTTGATATACTAAGATATTCCTAAAAGAATCAGGAACACCCAGACCTGAATTTCGAACGGGCACTCGAAGTTGCTCTCGAAACAGGTTTCTAATTCAAAGATAGTAAAAAGAACTCCTGGATTTCTACCGGAGTTTCATACGATTCTATCTGGGTATATGATATTTATCATTCTTTTTTAGGCCTGTGATTGGGATCTTTGAAGCGCAGGTTATATACTAATTACAATTCAATCATATGTCGGATCAATTTGACCTTACCTTATACGGAATCAATACTTCTAAGATTTATAGAAATACAAGCGTGCCCATTTTGTATGAATTGGGGCTGCGATTGGAAAAGGGCACAGCCCTTTCCGACGTAGGTGCCCTGATGACCTATTCGGGTGAAAAAACGGGTCGTAGCCCCAAGGACAAGCGCATCGTGAAACATCCCGATTCGGAAAAACATATTGATTGGGGGAAAATAAATATAGGATTGGATGAACATACCTTTATGGTCAACCATGAGCGCGCCATCGACTATTTGAATATGCTCGACCATATATTTGTAGTGGATGCCTTCGCAGGATGGGATCCAAAATATCGAATCAAAACGAGGATTATCTGTTCGCGCGCCTATCATGCACTTTTTATGCAGAATATGTTGATCATGCCAACTGACGAAGAATTGGCGAATTTTGGGGAACCAGATTATGTGATTTTCAATGCCGGTCAATTTCCCGCCAATCGGTACACTTCTGAAATGACATCGAAAACCAGCGTCGACATCAACTTGGAACGTAAGGAAATTGTTATTCTCGGTACCGAATATGCCGGCGAAATGAAGAAGGGCATCTTTTCGGTTATGAACTATCTGATGCCATTACAAGGGGTGCTTTCTATGCACTGCTCGGCCAATGTGGGCAAAAAAAATGATGTTACCCTCCTTTTTGGCCTTTCAGGTACCGGCAAGACTACCTTGAGTGCCGACCCAAAGCGCAAGCTTATTGGAGATGACGAACACTGTTGGACCGATGAAGGTACTTTTAATATTGAAGGCGGATGTTATGCCAAGGCCGTTAATTTATCGGCCGACAAGGAACCCGATATCTTTAATGCGATCCGATTCGGAACCGTGTTGGAAAATACGGTTTATGATATACGCAGTAGAAAAGTCGACTATACCGATGTATCGATTACCGAAAATACCCGTGCGGCCTATCCTATCGATTTCATTGAAAATATCCAGATGCCCTGCGTCGCCGGACATCCTGAAAATATTATATTCCTTACCTGTGATGCCTTTGGGGTCTTGCCCCCAATCAGCAAATTAAGCCCTGAACAGGCCAGTTATCATTTTATATCGGGATATACTGCCAAAGTCGCCGGGACAGAAATGGGGGTTACCGAACCGCAGGCCACCTTTAGTGCCTGTTTTGGGGCGGCCTTTATGATGTGGCATCCCAATACCTATGCCGAATTGCTCGCGAAGAAAATCAAGGACCACAAAGCAACGGCATGGTTGGTAAACACAGGTTGGACGGGCGGTGGCTATGGCGTCGGCAATCGAATAAAACTGAATTATACCCGGGCGATGATCGATGCCATACATCAGAAAAATTTTGACACGGTCGCTTTCGTCCAAGACGAAGAATTCGGGTTTCAGATACCCACGAGTTGTCCTAATGTACCCTCGGAAGTACTGCTTCCAAAAAATACATGGTCTGATAAACCAAAATATGATCTGGCAAAGAAGAAACTTATCATGCTCTTCAATGAGAATTTTAAGAAATTTGACGAGAGCGTCAGTATGGCAATATCGAAGGCGGGTCCAAGTAGCTATTCGTTGCAATCCCAATAAAATTTCCTTTCTCTGTGTCTTGGGTACCCACAACTTTTTAGGGAAGGTCTTTTTACGTACGATTTGTATAAAAATCGTACTTTCAAAGTATGGAAACACATCGTTATTCCCCTGGGGTACTACACTATATTCCGTTATTTTATGTAATCTGGTCAGATGATCTACTTTCGATTTCCGAAATTAATGTAGTGCAGAATGCCTTGGATAAAGATCCTGCTTTAAGTAAGGAAGATCAGCATTTGCTTCTTTCTTGGCTAGACAAGCAGAAGCCGCCAAAAAATTCTGAAATTAAATATTGGAAGCAGCTAATTTCGAATTCACAGGTAAAACTGGTGGAAAGCGAACCCTATCCCTTGTCGACTTTTAGCCAAAAAATGGTATGCCACTATGAAAAGGAATGCCCCTTTAATGATCAGATCAAGCATATCGAAATACATCTTGGGATACAACCCAACCATTATAACCATTTGTTCGATGTCGAAACTGAGCATTCTAGCACCTCTGACTACTACAACCCAAACGAAATCGATACGCTTTTAAAAGGGAAGCATGCAAAGATCATCGATGCTTTTCGAAAATTCCTATCAGATCCCATTTTTGCTTGGGGCCTGCATCGTGAAAAAGAGGAATTTCGAAACCTTGTCTTACAACAAGTACGTTATTTGGGTGAAAAGGGGTATGGGGCCTTGGCCTATCCCAAGGCCTATGGGGGTACGGGGGACATGGAGGCTTATGCGGGCATTTTCGAAAATTTGATGTTCGTAGATGCGAGCTTGACCATTAAATTCGGGGTGCAATTCGGCCTTTTTGGTGGAAGTATCCAAAAACTGGGCACCAAAAAGCACCACGAACGGTATTTACAGGCAGCGGGGCAGGCCGATTTATTAGGTTGTTTTGCAATGACCGAAACCCGCCATGGATCGAATGTGCGCGGTATCAAGACAACGGCCACCTACGACCCGAAAACAGATTCCCTAATCGTACATACCCCGGGTAAAGACAACAACAAGGAATATATCGGGAATGCCCTACATGCCAAATTAGCCTCGGTATTCGCACAGCTGATCGTAAATGGCGAGAATCAAGGGGTACATGCCATTTTGGTACCCCTAAGAAATGAAAAACACGAGGTATTGCCTGGAATTTTAATAGCGGATAATGGCTATAAATTGGGTTTGAACGGGGTGGACAACGGTAAGATATGGTTTAACCAAGTGGTCGTGCCAAGGGAAAATCTCCTGAATAAATATGGGGAAATACGGGATGACGGCACTTATCACTCGGATATCAAAGACCCGAACAAGCGTTTTTTTACAATGCTGGGCACGTTGGTCGGCGGCCGGATATGCGTGGCGCGGGCCGGCCTGGGAGGGGCAAAAATGGCCTTGGCGATTGCCATCAAGTATGCCTTAAAACGCAGGCAATTCAACGATGCTATCAAAATGCAGGAAGATCTGTTAATGGACTACCCGACGCATCAGCTACGTTTGACACCTTTGGTAGCTAGCGCTTACGTCTACCATGTTACGCTTGAAAATTTAATGGCTCACTATAGCGATGAAAGCCAACCCGACAAACGAAAAGTGGAAACCCAAGTGGCCGGCCTGAAATCGATCATTACGTGGTATGCCAATAGTGCCATTCAGGAATGTCGCGAGGCCTGCGGCGGGAAAGGTTATCTGATTGAAAACCGTATTGCCGACCTGAAGGGCGACGTAGATATCTTTACCACTTTTGAAGGCGACAACAATGTCTTGCTGCAGTTGGCCGCCAAAGGTGTTTTATCAGATTTTAAGGCCGAATTCAACAGTGCAGGCTTTTCCTCGGTCCTAAAGATTTTGGGCATGCAGATCAATGATAAACTTACGACCATAAACCCCGTCTATGCCAACAAGGTCGACAAAGACCATTTGTATAACCCGAAATTTCATAAGCATGCTTTTGCATATCGCACCCGCCGGTTGACCTATACCTTGGCCTTGCGTATTCGGGACTACATCAAGAAAGGCGTCCCCGCCTATCAGGCCTTCTTGAAGGTACAGACCCATTTGTTGGTTTTGGGTAAAGCCTATAGCGCAGAACTGGCCTATACCACCTATTGCGATTTTACCGAGACTATCACCGACGAAAAAAATAGGTTGCTCTTTCAGAAACTGGGAACACTCCATGCCCTTTATACGATTCGGGAAGATGCCTCATGGTATTTAGAGCAGGGCTATCTTGGAGGCACCAAATCAAAGGCGATACGACAACGCGTCGAACGCCTATGCACCGAGCTTCGGCCTCATATTGAGGTTCTAGTCGACGGTTTCGGCATCCCGGAACATTGTATGACGGCGCCGATCGCGAACTAAAAGTTGGATGTCTTGGGCAGTATTCAGTGAGCAGTAGGCAGTTGCAGTGAACAGTTGGCAATTAACAATAAACAATGTTCAATCTACTTTGAACCTTGAACTTTAATCATTGAAGAGAACGCTGTGAGCTGTGGGCAGTGAACAGTAAACAGTAGGCAGTGCAGGTCCTCTGAAGCTTCAGCGAAGGAGGAGGCAGTGAACAATTAGCAATTAGCAATAAACAATGATCAGTCTACTTTGAACATTGAATGGAACGCAGTGAACAGTAAACAGTAAACAGTAAGCGGCAAGTGGTAAGTGGTAAGCGGTAAGCGGTAAGCAATTAACAATAAACAATGATCAGCCTACTTTTAACATTGAATGGAACGCAGTGCGCAGTAGGCAGTCGCAGTGGCAGTTGCGGTTGCAGTAAGCAGTATGCATCTTATGTCTAGCTTCTAGTCTCCAATTTTCTTATCTCTAGTCCTTATTCATTACTCTGAAACCAAACGTTACTTCTCCTTGTTCAATTGCGAGGTATCTAAAAATTCGAGGATGACGATTTTGGCTTCCCCGTACAAATAGGTCTTGGAGGATCCACGCGAAGAAAGCTCAAAATTGTCCAGGGCATATACGCTGGCACTGGGCGATTCCTGCAGGGTCGCCTTCACGGTTTCTGCTTCTAATTTTTCGGCCTTTAGATTTGAGTTTTCATAGAGATCGGCATAAAAAATATCGACTTTACCTTCCAATTTTGCCGAGGCATTCTTATACATCTTGATCGCACTACTTTCCCCGACCGAATAAATACTAGCATCGACCCGATCCTTTAAGGTAATGTTCAAGGAATCACTTGCCAAGTTGTAGTCTCCCGAACTCATTCCTTCCATATTAATCTGAATATAAGGGGCCGAAGCGTTCAACTCTAAGCGGGAAGCTCCAAAAGTAGTTACATACAATTCATCGGTCGTAATGATATCCTGCATATCAATGCGGCCATCTTGCAGGGTCAGCTTTTTTAAATCAACAAACTGAATGGTAATATCGAGTTTCTTCTTGCCCGTAATCTTATAAAACGAGGAGATATACAACGTACTGTCTTGGACCTTGAATTTTAGGATGTCGATCAGATTATCGTCTGCTTCTAGTGAATACCCTTCCCGGGAGGATTTTTGGAGAATGATATCCAGATCATCGACCAATTCTATTGAATTGAAAGGCGGCAACTCTTGCTGAACTTCGACAACTTTTCGATTGCCCTTGATCTTGGGCTTGCGCTGGGCATTCACAGCTTGAAAGGAAACCAAGAGGCCTATCAATATCACTATATTTTTCATGTTACAATTAATTAAACCCAAAGTCAAATGACTTTGGAACGTTTTTAAACTTCGGATCAACCCATCAGCGTACAGCTCAGTGGAATCCCAAAAGTGTTTTAAATATATTCAATATCTTTTAATAGGTATCATAAAAAATGCCCAACATATTCCGATGGGCATTTTAGAGTATATCCTATGGCAGCTATCAATGCTGCAATTCTTCCTCGTCCTTGAGCAGCGGGGTCGTTTGTGGAATAAAGTCCTGATCAGGAATGAAATAGTCACCATTTTCATTGGTTTTGCTATAATCATAAGCCCATCGGTGCACATGGGGAATGGGGCCGTCCCAGTTTCCATGAATGTGTTTCACCTCGGCTGTCCACTCTAGTGTATTCGCTTTCCAAGGGTTTTGCGGCCCTTTCTTTCCATAAAAGATGCTATGGAAAAAATTGTAGACGAAAATCAATTGTGCAATTCCACCGATGAGGGCGAATACCGTCATCAACACTTGAATATCGCTCAATTCATCGAACATGGGAAATGCGGTATTTTCGTAGTAACGTCTTGGTACTCCTGCCATACCTACAAAATGCATTGGGAAAAATACTCCATAGGCAGCAACCACGGTTATCCAAAAATGCACAAAGCCCAAGTTTTTGTTCATCATCCTACCTTGGAACATTTTCGGGAACCAATGATAGATACCGGCCAACGCCCCATAGGCCGCTGAAATTCCCATCACCAAGTGAAAATGCGCAATTACAAAATAGGTGTCGTGAACATTGATATCCAAGGTACTATCACCAAGGATAATTCCGGTCAATCCTCCGGTAATAAAAGTAGATACCATGGCTATCGAGAATAACATCCCCGGATTCAACTGTAGGTTTCCCTTCCATAGCGTCGTAATCCAGTTAAACGCCTTAACGGCCGATGGGATAGCAATCAATAAGGTAGTAAACGTAAATACGGAGCCCAAGAACGGATTCATTCCTGAAATAAACATATGATGTCCCCATACAATCGTCGATAAAAATGCGATGGCCAAAATAGATGCAATCATCGCGCGATATCCAAAGATCGGCTTGCGTGAATTTACGGCCAACACTTCAGATACAATGCCCATCGCGGGCAATATGACAATGTATACCTCGGGATGCCCAAGGAACCAGAATAAATGCTCGAATAACACGGGTGAACCACCCTGATAGTGCAAGACCTCCCCTTGGATAAAGATATCCGAGAGAAAGAACGACGTACCAAAACTTCTATCCATAATCAACAATAAAGCGGCCGAAAGCAGGACCGGGAAGGAAACTACACCGATGATAGCAGTCACCAAGAAGGCCCATATAGTCAATGGCAATCGGGTCATCGACATGCCTTTAGTCCTTAGGTTGATTACAGTTACAATATAATTCAGTGACCCCAACAAGGAAGAGGCGATAAAAATAGCCATGGAAACCAACCACAAGGTCATCCCCATACCTGATCCAGACATGGCCATAGGCAACGCACTCAATGGAGGATAGATTGTCCACCCAGCGGCAGCGGGCCCAGCTTCTACAAATAAGGAAAGGACCATGATGACAGATGACACGAAGAACAACCAATACGATACCATGTTTAAAAAACCGGAAGCCATATCACGTGCACCTATCTGTAGGGGTATCAAAAGATTACTAAAAGTACCGCTAAGGCCGGCTGTTAAAACAAAAAACACCATGATAGTACCGTGTATGGTAACCAGTGCCAAATACATTTCAGGATCCATGACCCCACCTGGGGCCCATTTACCCAAAACGGCCTCAAAAATGGGAAAAGATTCCCCCGGCCATGCCAGTTGCATCCTGAACAACATCGACATGGAAATACCTAGGAATCCCATGATCAATCCCGTAATCAAATATTGTTTCGAGATCATCTTATGATCTTGGCTGAAAATGTATTTCGTTACAAAAGTCTCCTTGTGATGATGAACATGATCCTCTGCGTGTTCTTCTAGGTGTACATGCGCTGTTGCAGACATAATCTTTGTGTTATTTTATATTATCCTTAAATAAGATGCTTATTGCATCGATGCCATGGTTTGACCAAAAGTCTGTTGGGTTTTCATCCATGCATTATATTCCTCCTCGGTCTCAACAATGATCTTCATCTGCATATTGTAGTGTGATTTGCCACAAATCTTATTACAAAGTAGAATATAATCGAACTCCCAAGGATCGTTGTTAGGAATCCCATTGGCCGCCTTCTCGGCCCGTATCTTATTGGTACGTTTTACCTTGTCGATTACATCGGGATGTCGGCGCATCTCTTCGGTAGTGGTAATGGGTGTAAATGAAAATTGAGTAATCATTCCAGGAACACAGTTCATTTGCGCCCTAAAATGGGGCATGAATGCCGAATGCAAAACGTCTTGTGACCGCATTTTAAAATTGACCTTTCTCCCTACGGGAAGATGCAACTCTTTTACGATTACATCATCGGTTGCATAGTTATCGGATACATCCAGACCCAGTACATTTGCCTTGTCGATATCGATCATACGAACATTGGCCATCCCCAAAACATTATCGGCGCCGGCATAGCGGGCTGTCCAGTTGAACTGCTGAGCATACAGTTCTACTATCAAGGGGTCATCGTCTTCATTTACATCCATAATATTGGTCCAGGTATACAATCCCCAAAGTATCAGACCTGCCAAAACAATCACAGGGATAATCGTCCATATGAATTCCAGCCGATCGTTGTCGGCAAAGAAAAGCGCTTTATTTCCTTTTTTTCCGCGATACTTATAGGCAAAATAATGCAATAACGCCTGGGTAATGGTCTGTACGAAAAAAATAATGACCATAGAGACCAACATCAATTGGTCATATTCAGCACCGTGTTCAGAAGCGGCATCCGGCAAGAAAAATTTACCATATTTCCAAAAACTGAATATGGTGATGCCATAAATAAAGATAAGGAAAGTGAACATGAGATAACCGTTGTATTTGTTATCGTCGTCATTCGCTATCTGGTAATTATCCGTTCGAAGTTGGGACAGTTCAAAAATTTTGGTCATTTGCCAAATGGCGATTGCCACAAGCAATAAAACCGCTAAAGTCAATAATGTTGTCATCGTATGATTTCGAATTATACTTTACTTACTAATAATGATAATGCCTACTTTCCTCAATAAAGGGATCCCGTTGGGCCTCCAATGGAGCAGTTGCGATCGCTCTGAATACCCAAAAGATAAAAAAGCCGGCAAAGAACAAAACAGCACTTATCTCGGGGATGCCTATATACCATTGGTCACCCACTGTGGATGGCATGATCATCTGGAAAAAATTGATATATTGACCGCCCAAAATGATACAGCCCGCCATTACCACAAACCAGTTAATGCGTTTGTAATCACTGTTCATAAGCAATAAAAACGGCAATACAAAGTTGGTAGCGAGCATGCCGAAAAATGGCAGCTTATAATCGTTGATCCTTGCAACGAAATACGTGACTTCCTCTGGGATGTTGGCATACCAGATCAACATGAACTGTGAAAACCAAAGATAGGCCCAAAATATACAGAAGCCGAACATAAACTTGGCCAAATCATGAACATGGCTATCATTAACATTGGGCAAAAAGCCCCTCGATTTTAAATATATGGTAATCATCGCTATTACCGTAACTCCGGAAACGATCATACTGGCAAAGACATACCAACCGAACAGGGTACTGAACCAATGCGGCTCTACGCTCATAATCCAGTCCCAAGACATCATCGATTCGGTTACCAAATAGAAGACCAGAAAGCCTGCCGAGATTCGAAAGTTCTTTTTAAAATTTGAATTATCATCCGATGCATCCTGGGCCAACGATAATTTTCGCGAATATTCCCGGTATAAAATCCAGCCTCCCATAAAGATGACGGCCCTGATCAAAAAGAAGGTCGGATTTAAATACCCTGCTTTTCCTTGCAATAGTTTATCATGTTCGACCACCTCGGGATCCATCCAAACGAATAGGTGGTTCATATGCAAAACCGATAAGACCAGGATTACAAATACAATAATCGCCCCTGGAACCAGATAGGCGGTTATTCCTTCCATAATACGGAATAATAAAGGTGACCATCCTGCCTGTGCTGCACGTTGTATTGCGTAAAATGCCAGCACCCCTAACGCGATCACCATAAAAAATAAGGCTGCCACGTATAAAGCGGCCCACGGTCGATTTTGAAGTTGATGCAAAAGATGTTCATCGTGCGATGCATCATGGCCTTCTGCATCGGTCATATGGGCATTGACCTCCGAATGCGCCGATTCAGAAGCACTTGCCTCCCCATGACCTTCGCCATGACCGGCAACGGCTACCATAGCCTTGGCCTCTTCTGCGGTAGCGGGCATCGTTAAAAAACCATAGCCCATTCCCAATAATCCGATGGCCATTAAAATGACGGAACCTATCTTGAGTCTATTTGAAAAGGTGTACATATCTAAGTTCTATGTATTATTTAGTTAAGTCCTGTTTCAGTTGTGTTACATACTCGGCTACTTGCCAACGCTCCTTTGGATTCAATTGGCCTGCATATGAGCCCATAGAATTCAAACCGTAATAAATGGTATGATACACATCCCCAACCGTAATATTCCTGGCAGGATCTGCATAGGAAGGTACACCCAGGATTTTTTCACGCTTGACCAAGGTACCTTGTCCATCGCCCTTGTCCCCGTGACAGATTGCACAGTAGATGGTGTATAACCCCTTGCCTACCTCTAGGTCTTTGTCAATCTCCAAAGAATCTAACGGACTTGGCTGCAAGATGGCCATTTCCTTTCCTTGTGGTGTATTCTCAAAATCATAGGGCAAATGGTCCCTTGCGATTGTATTTGCGGCAGGCTGACGGGCTTCCAAGCGATTCGAAAGGAAGTCGATTTCCCCATAGGTTTCATAACCGACCGGCACATACATGTTAGGCATATATTGGTAGTTGCGGCTATTTTCATGCTTGCAAGCGGCCACTAACAGAATACTCAGGACAATGGTTATTTTTCTAAAACTGTTCATATTCAATGACTGTTTTTTTCAGCGATGTTAATTTCTACGGCACCCGTATCGATCAAAAGATCTTTCAGCTCTTTTTCATTATCGTGTAACTCGATCTCCATAACAAAATGATCGTCAGTGGTTCGTATATCCGGATTTTCGGCCTTTTTAAAAGGCCATAACCTACTTCTAAGATAAAAGGTGATTACCATTAGGTGAGCGGCAAAAAAAACGGTGAGCTCAAACATAATCGGGACAAAGGCCGGCATGTTTTGGATATAACTAAAACTGGGTTTTCCCCCGATGTCCTGGGGCCAATCTTCGATCATTATATAGTTCATCATAACGATGGCAACGGTCAACCCTAAGCAGCCATACATAAACGAAGTAATGGCGATGCGGGTAGGAGCCAACCCCATAGCCTTATCAAGACCATGTACGGGAAATGGGCAATATACTTCCTCGATATGGTGTTTGGCAGCTTTTACAGTTTTGACGGCATGCATGAGCACATCGTCATCATTATAATACGCATGAATAAATTTTGATGCCATACCTAACGTTTGTTATTTAATTTTTTAGCCTGTCCTGCCCAATCGTCACGTTGTGCTCTCCCTGGGAAGGCTTCGGTTATCGAATCTAACAGGTCGTATTCTTTTTCGGTCATTCGCCCGACTTGGGCAAAAGTGAAAATACCGATCTGATTTAAAGTCTTTTCCATCTTAGGGCCGATTCCCTTAACTTTTTTCAGGTCGTCGGCAGTTTCTTTCGAAGCATCGAACGTGCCAAGGGACTCCAATAAATTTGAAACCTCCTTCTTGTCCTGAATCGGTATGGCAGGCTTTATGACCACAATTGGCTCCGCATGAATTTTACCTGTGGTAGCAATTCCCATTTTATGGATTTCGTATAAAGGCTTCCCGGCGTCTCTGAGCTTCTTATAGCGTTCGCCAGAGGATTTCAAAATAGTTTTCACCTCGGCTTGGGCGATTACCGGAAATGTCCGGGCGTATAATAAGAATAATACGAAAAAGAATCCCAAGGTACCTATGAATATCCCGATATCGACAAAGGTAGGTGAGAACATCGTCCAAGAAGAAGGAAGATAATCGCGGTGCAAGGAGGTCACGATAATGACAAATCGCTCAAACCACATACCAATATTCACAATGACCGATATAAAAAAGGAAAACATAATGCTCGTTCGCAATTTTTTGAACCACATAAACTGTGGCGAGAACACATTGCAGGTCATCATCGACCAATAGGCCCACCAATACGGTCCAGTAGCCCTGTTTAGAAAGGCGTATTGCTCATATTCGACTCCTGAATACCACGCCATGAACAACTCGGTAATGTAGGCACATCCTACAATTGAACCGGTAATCATGATAACAATATTCATCAGTTCGATATGCTGCACGGTGATATAGGCCTCCAAATGGCACACCTTGCGCATAATAATAAGCAAGGTATTTACCATGGCGAAACCGGAGAAAACAGCTCCGGCAACGAAGTAGGGCGGGAAAATCGTGGTATGCCATCCCGGAATAACGGAAGTGGCAAAGTCAAACGATACAATGGTGTGAACCGAAAGTACAAGAGGAGTTGCCAATCCGGCCAAAACCAGCGACACTTCCTCAAAGCGCTGCCAATCCTTGGCACGGCCAGTCCATCCAAAGCTTAAAAGACTATAGATTTTTTTCTGAAATGGTTTTACGGCCCTATCGCGGATCATCGCAAAATCGGGCAACAAACCGGTATACCAGAAAACCAAGGAAACTGAAAGATAGGTTGAGATCGCAAAAACGTCCCAAAGGAGCGGAGAGTTAAAGTTTACCCAGAGGGATCCAAACTGGTTCGGAATCGGCAGTACCCAATAACCCACCCATACGCGGCCCATATGGATTACCGGAAACAAGCCCGCCTGGATTACAGAGAAAATCGTCATGGCTTCCGCCGACCGGTTGATGGCCATTCTCCATTTTTGTCTGAATAATAGAAGTACCGCCGAAATCAAAGTACCGGCGTGCCCGATACCTACCCACCAAACGAAGTTGGTAATATCCCAGGCCCAGCCGACGGTTTTGTTCAATCCCCAGACCCCAATTCCTGTGGAAATGGTATAGATTATACAACCAACCCCCCAAAGGAATGCCACTAAGGCAATGGAAAATACAATCCACCATTGCTTATCGGCCCTTCCTTCTATCGGAGCGGCTATGTCCACAGACACATCGTGGTAGCCTTTATCTCCAAGTACTAAAGGTTTTCGTATAGGTGCTTCGTAATGCGACGCCATAATTTAGTATATAGTTACGTTCCCTTAATTATTATGCTTCGTTGGTATTCCTCACTTGTACATGATAGAACACATTGGGCTTTGTGCCGACATGTTCCAACAAATGATACATTCTTTCACTTTTCTTCAATTCGGCCACTTTGCTATCGGCATCATTTATATCCCCGAACACGATTGCCCCGTTGCCACAGGCGGCCGAACACGCGGTCTGGAATTCTCCGTCCTTGATCGTCCTGCCATCTCTTTTGGCATCTAATATCGTTTTCTGGGTGCGTTGTATACACAAGGAGCATTTTTCCATAACCCCTCTTGAACGAACGGTTACATCGGGATTGATGACCATCTTGCCCAGATCATTATTCATATTGTAGTCGAACTCGTCATTATTCGAATAGAGGAACCAGTTGAACCTACGCACTTTATAAGGGCAGTTGTTCGCACAATACCGAGTACCTACACATCGGTTGTAAGCCATGTGATTCTGACCTTGTCGACTGTGCGAAGTTGCTGCGACCGGACACACCGTTTCGCATGGGGCATGATTGCAATGCTGACACATAACCGGCTGAAAGGATACCTGCGGATTAGCTGCGGGCTGTTCCATTTCGGCAAAACCACCCAAGGAACCTTTTTCGCCCCAGAGCCCGTCAAATTCATCTTTTTTAATCTCGTCCTCTTCAAAGGTATCCTCGGAAGAATAATACCGATCGATACGCAACCAGTGCATATCCCTGCTTCTTCTGACCTCTTGTTTCCCAACGACCGGAACATTATTTTCTGCATGACAGGCAATCACACAGGCCCCACAGCCGGTACAGGCATTTAGATCAATCGACATGTTGAAGTGATGGCCGATCGAACGATCAAAACTGTCCCACAGATCTACCGAGGTTGCGGGCACTTCCTGATGGTTTAAGGAAACCTCAGGAACGATATTCCATTCGGCATGGTCTTTTGTGTTAAAAATCTCCAAGGTAGTTTCCTTGATGATATCACCCCTGCCCATCATGGTCCGATGCAACTGGATACATGCAAACTCATGCATGCCAGCCGATTTTTCGACGGTTACCGATTGAATCTTATTAAAACCTTGGTACAATGGATAGGCATTCACACCGGTCTGCATCTCCGATTTCATCCCAACTTTTCGTCCATAACCAAAAGCAAGACCAACAGAACCGTTGGCTTGTCCGGGTTGGATGATAACGGGGACATTCTCCACTGAAATCCCATTTACGGTCAATTTCGCATAACTGCCATTTAAACCTCCATTGGCCACATGTTCCTCGGCCAATCCTAAATTAACCGCATCTGCCTTGGAAACGGTTAGGTAGTTGTCCCAGGAAACGCGCGAAATCGGATCCGGAAATTCTTGCAACCATGGGTTCCCGGCTTGTTGGCCATCGCCCATGCCCACCTTGGAATATAAGGTCAGTTCCATTCCTCCACCACTTGTCGCGTTCGCCAAACTGCTCACCGCCGAGGCTATCGGCACCATGGCTGCTTCAGCGACCTCAACGGCCTCTTTTCCTGTTTCCTTGTCCGAAGCCATAGGCGTTTTCGATACAGGGTCGACGGCTCCGGCTTCTTGGCCCATTGATCCCTCCATCGAAGTGAAAACACCATCATGAAGTGCCTGGTTCCAGCTTGATCCATTCAAGATCGTGCTGTTCCATGTATCCTTTATATACTCAAAATACGTAGTTGTATTTCCAAGCCACTGCATCAAGGCTCCCTGAAATTGCCGTGTATCGAACAATTCACGAATTGCAGGTTGCATAAGGCTATAATGTCCCTTTTTCAACTGTACATCACCCCACGATTCAAGATAATGGTTGGCTGCGGCGGCATAATTGGTTACCTCAGTGGTTTCGTTCCAGTTTGTCGAGAAGGCGACCGAAAGATCGACTTTTTCCACACCCTCCTTAAATTCGGAAGCATTCGGCAACGTATACATTGGGTTTACCCCGTCGATGATCAAGGCACCAACTCTCCCTGCCTTCATATCGGAAATCAAGGTATTTACCGAAGTTATTCGGCCTTGCCGCACGTATCTAGGAGACTTGGCATCGAAAGCAGCACTGCCCAACATTTCGTTTATTGCGAGAACGACCGCTTGCGCACTGACATCGTCGATGCCTGTTACGACCACGGCGGCCGATGTATTTTTTCGTATTTGTGCAGCGGCACTTTCAATGGCCCGCTGCGCATATTCGGGGAGCTCTCCCCCAACATTGACCCCGTTCAATTTAGCATACAATTGCGCCAAGGCGATTTTTTGCTGCATAGGTGTCAACGGGACCCGTTTATCCGCCTTGGCACCGGTCAAGGACATGTTGGCCTCGAACTGTATATGCCTGGACATTTTTCCATTTTTAGGAATACGACCCTTTGAATAACCACTATCAAAGCCCCCTCCTTGCCAATCTGCCAGAAAATCGGCTCCAAAGGAAACGATGGTATCGGCCTTCCCAAAATCATAGTCGGCCAAGGCCCGTTCGCCATATCTGTTTTCGAAGGCAGTCAAAGCTGCATCCTCGGAAATCGTATCATAGATAACATGATTCACGTTTCCGAAGGCTTGCTTGAATTCGGCGATGAGTTTCGCCGTAGACGGACTCGCATAGGTTTGGGTCAAGAGAGCAATTTGCTTTCCAGAATCTTTTAGACTTCCCAATTTTGCCTTTACAGCGGCATCCAGGGTACTCCAAGCAACAGCTTCCCCGTTCGCCATAGGGCCTTGTAGGCGTGTGCTATCATACAAGGACAGAACCGACGCCTGTATCCTGGCATTTGCCTTCCCGCCAATTTTGGCATCGGTATTGTTCTCTATTTTTATAGGCCTTCCTTCCCGTGTCTTTACCAGGATACTGGCAAAATCAAACCCGTCGGCAATGGTAGTGGCATAATAATTCGATACTCCGGGAATAATACTCTCAGGTTGCACTACATACGGAATCGATTTTGTCACCGGACCCTCACAAGCGGCCAAAGTAGCCGCAGCAGTACTGAAACCCACATATTTTAGAAAGTCGCGTCGATTTGTGTTAGTGGCCGATAAGGTCTCCTTGTCGCCTAAAAACGCATCGACCGGAATTTCCTCAACAAATTCATTCTGCCGTAATGTCTCAACAATGGAATCGTTGGGAATTAACTCCGCTTCGCTTTTCCAATATTTTTTGTTTGATGCCATACGTATATCTCTGTAATTAGCTCCTTTTTATTTTTTTAATAGTGACACTTTCCGCATTCCAAACCTCCCATTTGGGCAGCCGTTAATTGGTCTACCCCATATTTTTTAGAGAGCTCATCGTGGATCTTCTTGTAATATTCATTCCCCTCGACCTTCACATTGGTCGTCCTATGACAATTAATACACCATCCCATGGTCAATGGTGAAAATTGGTACATAACTTCCATTTCTTGTACGGGCCCGTGGCAGGTCTGGCATTCGATTCCAGCAACGGTTACATGTTGAGAATGATTGAAATAGGCAAAATCAGGTAGGTTATGGATTCGCACCCACTCAATGGGCTGCGATTCTCCGGTATATTTCTGGTTTTCCTCATCCCATCCAACTGCCTTGTAGAGTTTCTTTATTTCACCGGTGTAAAACTCATTCGTATACCCATTGGCGATATCTTCCTGGCTCGGACCCTCTGGGTTGCCTTTATATTCGTAAATAGATTTATGACAGTTCATACACACATTCAAGGCCGGAATGCCGGAAGTTTTGGAAACGCGGGCCGATGAGTGGCAGTATTTACATTCTATTTTATTGTCACCCGCATGAATTTTATGGGAATAATGAATGGGTTGTATAGGCTGATATCCTTGATCTACACCTACCTGCATCATCCAGCCATATGCAAAATATGCACTGCCCAATAATAGGAAGATGGCCGTGACCAGTACCAGAAATTGATTTTTAGCAAAGGCCTTCCAAAGCGGCAAGTGTTTCTCGGCCTTTTCTTTCTCAAGTACCACCCCATTTGCCGCTGCGATACGCCGTAATGTCTTGTTGACTAAAAACAACATAAAGGCTAGCAAGGCCAAAACAAGTGCCAAGGCACCTAAAATTACCTCATTGGAAATTCCAGTGGAAGTCGGGGCTCCTTTTGTTTCAGAAACCGAAGCTCCTGTGGCTTGAACCGGTGCTGGTGGCGGTGCAGCCGTATAGGCCAATATATTATCAATGTCGGAATTCGACAAGGTCGGAAATGCCGTCATCGCCGCTTTGTTGTTTTCGGCATAGATCTTGTTTGCATATGCATCACCCGATTTTATGACCCCAGGACTGTTTTTGACCCAAGCATGGATCCATTCCCGGTCTAAACCGGCGTCGGCTTTTATGCGGGCTTCGATATTTGCCAGGGCTGGTCCGGTCATTTTGCGATCAAGGGCATGACAGGCCGCACAATTTTGATTAAACAAGGCCTTCCCTTTTACCGCATCCCCTGAACTAGCGGTTTCGGTCGTTGGATCGGTCTGTGCATGCAAAGGAGAATAAAAAAATAGGATTACTAATAAACTGATGCCTAGTAGACTGGCTAGTTGATTGCGGTTTGTAACCTTTTTCATATATAGAATGTTTCAATCGAAATCTCGGCACGAAACTTCCTCTTATAAAAGATGGGTTCGGTCGTTATCGGCACATAAATTGACCGCAAAAATACGACATAGACTTTATTTTGAAAATGTTAACGTATTTATAATTTATAATTTATAATTGTTCTAAATAAACACAAAATCGTTCTATTTGCCTTTTAAAAAATTACTTTTGTTTGTGTTCTTTAAATTCTAAAAATCACAGGAATGAAATTATTCATCTGTATGCTGGTATTCGCCTTTAGTACGACCTTGACCGTCGCCCAACAAGGTAGGATACATATTCAACAGGATAAGAAAATCGCCGATCTAATAGAAATCTACAAGACGATCAATTCAAGTGAGGAATATTATCGGATTCAAGTTGGTTTCGGCCCGCTTTCAACGGCAGAGCGCATTAAGTCGGAGGTGGATATCGATTTTCCCGAGCTGCCATCAAAAATTGATTTCGACTCCCCCACCTATCGTGTGCGCATCGGCAAATTCAAAAACAAACTGGATGCAGAGCGAAAGTTTATCGAAGTGCGTGAAAAATATCCAGATGCCATGATATTAAAACCAAAAAAATCGACCAATTAGGTCGATTTTTTTTTGTGTTATGTTAACTTACTTGGTCTTCAACTTTTTCTTCACCGCTACTTCTTTGAAGGCTTCTAGGATATCCCCTTCCTCAATATCGTTGTAGTTCTTTACTTGAACACCGCAGTCATAGCCTTTGGCTACTTCCTTTACATCATCCTTGAACCGTTTGAGGGAAGATAATTCTCCAGTAAAGATGACCACCCCGTCTCGAATCAGACGAATGTTCGAATTTCTAAAAATCTTGCCATTGGTAACCATACAACCTGCGATGGTCCCGATCTTTGAAATCTTGAAGGTTTCCCTAATTTCGGCAGTTCCTGTGATCTCTTCCTTGATTTCCGGTGAAAGCATCCCTTCCATGGCATCCTTCAGATCATTGATCGCGTCATAGATTATGGAATACATACGAATATCAATTTCCTCTTTTTCGGCCAATGATCTTGCATTGCCCATTGGCCGCACATTGAAGCCAATGATTACGGCGTCGGATGCCGAGGCCAAAAGCACATCAGACTCGGTTATCGGTCCTACGGCTTTGTGAATAATATTGACTTGTATTTCTTCGGTAGACAGTTGTTGGAATGAATCAGTAAGTGCTTCTACAGAGCCATCGACATCCCCTTTGAGGATAATGTTGAGTTCCTTGAAATCACCAAGGGCAATACGCCTACCAATTTCGTCAAGGGTAATGTGGCGTTGGGTACGCACAGATTGTTCCCTTTGCAACTGGGATCTTCTACTGGCGATCTGCTTGGCCTCCCGTTCATCTTCCATTACATTGAACTTGTCACCGGCTTGAGGTGCCCCGTCTAATCCTAAAATGGAGATGGGCATCGATGGTCCTACTTCCTGCACCGTCTTGCCCCGTTCATCGTGCATCGCCTTTACTTTGCCACTACAGGTGCCGGCCAACACATAGTCGCCGATCTTCAAGGTACCTGCCTGCACTAGGATGGTCGAAACGTATCCTTTTCCTTTGTCCAAGAATGCCTCGATAACGGTACCGGTTGCCAATTTGTTCGGATTGGCCTTTAATTCTAATAGTTCTGCCTCCAGCAAAACCTTTTCCAAGAGATCCTTAACCCCTTGTCCTGTTTTGGCCGAAATATCATGAGACTGTATTTTTCCACCCCAATCCTCTACCAATAAATTCATTTGGGCCAAACCTTCCTTGATTTTGTCAGGGTTGGCCGTAGGTCGATCGATCTTGTTAATGGCAAATACCAAAGGTACTCCTGCCGCTTGCGCATGGCTGATCGCTTCCTTGGTTTGTGGCATGATATCGTCATCTGCTGCAATTACGATAATGGCGATATCGGTAACCTGAGCCCCCCTTGCACGCATGGCGGTAAAGGCCTCATGCCCAGGTGTATCAAGGAATGAGATTTTTTGGCCATTTTCAAGGGTAACCGCGTAGGCTCCAATATGTTGGGTAATACCGCCACTTTCACCGGCGATGACATTTTCTTTTCGAATATAATCTAATAAGGAGGTCTTTCCATGATCCACATGCCCCATTACCGTAACAATGGGTGCCCTTGGTTTCAAATCCTTTGGATCATCTTTTTCTTCTACGATACTTTCCTCGATATCGGCGGTTACGAATTCTACTTCATAGCCGAATTCATCGGCAACGATCGAAAGCGTCTCGGCATCAAGTCGTTGGTTCATTGTGACCATGATACCTAAAGACATACATGCCGAAATAATTTCGGTAGTAGCCACCCCCATCATAGTAGCTACCTCAGTAGCGGTAACAAATTCGGTAACCTTTAAGATCTTGTTTTCAAGTTCTTGTTGTTCTAGGTCGGCCTCGGTTTGTTGTCGATGCAGATCCCTTTTGTCCCGTCTATATTTAGCTCCTTTTCCTTTTTTCGACTTGCCCTGCAATTTCTCGAGGGTCTCGCGTACTTGTTTCTGTACGTCCTCTTCTGTGGGCTCGACTTTATTGGCAGTTGCGAATCGCTTAACACCTTTTCGGGCATCACCCCCTGTTGATGGTCCCCGAGATGGCCCACGTGGTGTATCCTTATCTGGGCCTCCCACGATGCGTTTCCTTCTTTTCTTACGGTCACTGGAGCCTGAAGGAACCGAGTCCTCCTTCTTTTTCTTCGGCTTTTGAAACTTGGTAAGGTCTATTTTATCGCCCGTAATGACCGGACCCGTTAATTTTTTGTATTTGGTAGTAAGGGTATCGTTGTCCTCGACCACTTCGGTCTTTGGCGCAGGTGCTTCCACAGGCGCGGCAACAGGTGCTTCTGGTACAGGTGTTTCTTGCTTTTCAGGTACTTGGGTTTCTACGACTTCTTCGACTACTTCTGGCTTGACCGCTTCCTGAATTACTTTCTCTTCCTTTTTCTTGGGGCTAAGATCTATTTTACCAACCGTCTTTGGTCCTGAAATAGTGCCTTTGGCCTTAATAATATCGGTAGAAGCCGTTCTTTTTTCCCTAGCCACTCTTCGCTCTTCCTGCTCTTGCTCTAATTGGAGTCTAAGTGCCTCTTTCTCTTTTCGTTTTTCCTCGCCAACTTCCTGGGATGCAACTTTTTTGCTCATGTCCGTCTGGAACTCATCCAAAAGAACTTGATATACCTCGTTGGATATTTTCGTTGTCGGGCGTGCCTCTACATCATGCCCCTTGGCGTTCAGAAAATCTACCGCCCTGTCCAATGAAATATTAAGTTCGCGTAAAACCTTATTAAGCCTTATCGTTGCATTATCTGCCATAAATACCGATTCCTATTCTTTAAATTGCTGCTAATATATAGCTAATCTTCTAATTCTTCTTTTAGTATACGTACAACTTCCAAAATTGTTTCTTCTTCAAGATCCGTGCGTTTTACGAGATCATTGACATCCTGGTCTAAAACGCTACGTGCCGTATCCATTCCGATTTTCTTGAATTCTTCAATGATCCAAGCCTCTATTTCATCAGAGAATTCGGTCAATTCAACATCTTCCTCAACGCCTTCCCTGAAAACATCGATCTCATATCCTGTTAATTGCCCGGCCAACCGAATATTGTGGCCTCCCCGACCAATCGCCTTGGAAACTTCCTCAGGTTTTAAATAAACCTGTGCCGTCATTTTTTCATCGTTTAATTTAACCGAACTCACCCTGGCCGGACTCAACGCCCTGGTCACCATTAATTGGGGATTGTTCGTCCAGTTGATTACATCAATATTCTCATTGCCCAATTCACGAACGATTCCGTGAATTCGAGACCCCTTCATACCGACACAGGCTCCGACGGGATCTATTCGATCATCGTAGGAATCAACCGCCACCTTCGCTTTTTCACCTGGGATTCGAACCACTTTTTTAACTGTAATCAAGCCGTCGAATACTTCAGGTATTTCCTGAAAGAACAGCTGTTCTAAAAATTTCGGGGAACTTCTTGACATGATGATGGTCGGTTTGTTACCCTTTAGTTCAACACTTTCAATGATGCCTCTAACATTATCCCCTTTTCGAAAGAAGTCTGATGGTATTTGGCGATCCTTAGGAAGTATAATCTCGTTGCCCTCGTCATCTAATAAAATAATGGCCTTGTGCCGAATGTGATGTACTTCTGCGGTATAAATCTCACCTTCAAGGTCCTTGAACTGCTTGTAAATAGTCGTATTATCATGTTCATGGATTTTGGAAATCAGGTTTTGACGCAGGGCCAAAATTGCCCTTCTTCCCAGGTCGATGAGCTTTACTTCCTCGGAAACGTCCTCACCTACTTCAAAATCAGGTTCGATCTTTCGGGCTTCCGACAGGGAGTATCCTCATTGGGCTCCTCGACCTCGCCATCTTCAACGACCACCCTGTTTCTCCAAATTTCCAAATCGCCTTTATCAGGGTTGATGATGATATCAAAATTATCATCCGATCCAAATTTCTTTTTGAGGGCATTTCGAAAGACATCTTCCAAAATGGCCATAAGGGTAACCCTATCTATGAATTTATCGTCCTTGAATTCCGAGAAAGACTCGATCAGCGCAATATTTTCCATCTCTAAACTACAATTAAAATTTTAATACAACTTTTGCTTCCTTGATTTCAGAAAATTTGATTTCCTTTCTTTTCTGAACCGTAATTTTCCCCTTTCCGGTAGGCTTGGGTTCCCTGGCCTTCCATTCTAGGATGATTCCATCGGTTTGTGTAGCCGTCAAATTCCCTTCAAAAACTTCCTGAAAGGTCGCCACATGTATTTTTCTTCCTATATTTTTTTGATACTGTCTAGGCAAACGCATAGGGGCTGCCGCCCCGACCGATGTCACCTCTAGGGAGAAATCTTCCTCTTCCCGGTCTAAATTATGTTCGATGGCACGACTGATCTTAACACAGTCGGCTACAGTGACTCCCGTATCACCATCTATAACCACCTTTATTTTAGCATCCGAGGAAATCGAAAAATCGATCAAAAAGAGTGATTCCTCCTCCTTCAGGGCTTGGTTCAAAAGTTCAGTTACCGTATCCTTCAACATACTTTAACATTATGGATACCAACAGGCCCATTTTCATCTGAATTCTTTTGCCTGGTAGGGTCAATAGCCATAAAACTAGCCTTTGTCCCAAAGTATCAACAATAAAAAAGAGGACTTTAGGGTCCCCTCATGAATACATTTATATCCTTTCAGTGGTGCAAATATACAAATTTTTTTGAATCCAATCACAGCTTCTGGAACTGCTTCTGAAATTTTGGCAACAAATTGGCGCATGATTGCTTCCTTCCACCACCCAGAAACCATGGATGAAATAAAAAATGGGAAATCGCGATTAAATACTATTTTTAGCCAGAAAACTAATAAGCAGTCTTATTTCTATGGATATTGTATCATCATTCGACTTGATCATTGCCGCCGCCATCATTGTTATCCTATCTTTTTGGTTTAATGGGATTTCAAAAAAGACAAACATCCCGTCGGTGCTTATGCTGATCGTGTTGGGCATTCTCTTAAAATATGTCTTGGCTTATTTCGTTCCGAATACCCCTGATTTTACGGGTACTTTGGAAATCTTAGGAACTATAGGGCTTATAATGATCGTTCTCGAGGCTGCCTTGGAGTTGGAATTGAAGCGTGAAAAACTGGTTCCCATCCTAAAATCTACGGCCATTGCCTTAATCGGCCTCGTGGCTTCGGCTTGGGTAGCCGCCCTAATAATCTATCAGTTTATTCCTGAAATGACCATGCAATCAGCCTGGTTGTATGCCACTCCCCTCTCTATTCTCTCAAGTGCCATCATAATTCCGAGTGTCGGTGGATTGTCAGAATCCAAGAAAGAATTTCACATTTACGAAAGTACCTTCTCGGATATCATAGGCATCATGATGTTCTATTTTCTAGCTGCAGGGTTTGATCCAGCCACAGATTCAGGGGTAGCCGGATTTGCCGGAAATATCGTCTTGACCATCGTGGTGGCGATTGCGGCAAGCTATGCCCTTATTTTGATATTTCAACGTATCAAAAGTCAGGCAAAACTATTTTTGCTCATTGCGGTACTATTACTGCTTTATGCAGTCGGTAAAAAAATGCATTTGTCTTCGTTGATCATCATCCTGATTTTTGGGTTGGTCATAAAAAACATTAAATTATTCTTTCCGGGGAAAATGGATGTGTTTCTCGACAATGAAAAAATCGAACAGATCTATCATGAATTACATATCATTACGCTTGAAACGGCCTTTGTGGTGCGCACTTTTTTCTTTGTTATTTTCGGGCTCACGATTGTGCTCGCTTCCTTGATCAGTCTCAAGGTGGCCATAATAAGCCTCTTGATCATCGCCTCCATTTATGCCATTCGCTATGTACTTCTGAGGGTCTTTCTAGGCAAGGACATTTTTCCACAACTCTTTATTGCTCCTCGGGGCTTGATAACCGTACTGCTATTCTATGCCATCCCCGCCCAGGCGCAAATCGAGACCTTCGAGTCGGGCGTACTGCTCTTTGTTATTATAGCGACCAGCCTGATAATGACCTGGGCCATGATCCAGGATAAACAGAAAATGGGAACGATCTTGGACGAGATCGATGAGGAAATTCATGCACGTAACGAATTCGAGGATGAATTATGGGCCCATTCTGAACCCACCACAATACCTGCGAAAGAAACTTCAGAGCCGTCAAAAGAAAAGTTGGAAGCTGATAGCACATCGGACGATTCAGACAGCACATCTTAAAAGCCAAGGGTGCCTTGAGGTACCATTGGCAAATTTATCAGGGCATCAATTAATTAGCACATCAAAACATACTTTACTATTTTGGCTTTGCCCGCGCTTTTTTTCCGACTGGTTTTTTGTTCACTTTTTTAGGTTTTGGTTTGGCATCCTGGCCCTGTTCTTCAATCGAATGTTTTTTCTGCAATGAGGATTCCTTTTTTGCAATATTCTTTATTTTTTCATAGTATTTCCTCAATCGTTGGAGTTCTTCCTCGGTCAGGTCCTCCACATCAATCAGCCGATTACTGGCGGTTTGACTGGCTGCAACGAGTTCATTCAACTTCAATTGGACGGCCATAGAATCCCTATTTTGCGATTTTTGTATCAGAAAGACCATTAAAAATGTGATAATGGTAGTTCCGGTATTTATCACCAGTTGCCAAGTTTCTGAATAATCGAATAAAGGTCCCGTTGTGCCCCATCCGATTACCAAGATAAAGGCCATCAGGATGGCCGGGGTACTTCCGGCAGCATGTGTAACTTTTTGCGCCCATCGCTCAAAAAGATTTACTTTTTTTTCTTCTTTCATTTTTTAAGCATCAAGTACTTCCCAAATTCAATATAACGATGATTTCTAGACGGATATCCAATGACAGAAAAGACCAAAAAAACCGCCTCATGAAGGTGGCGGTTTCATACTAAATGGCTATCAATACCCTACCAATTTTCGATTTCAGTACGTATTTCACTTCGCGACTTATCCATCCTCCGAGCGATCCGGTCAAGGGTACGATCAAAATGCCCGGGTTCAAAATCGACATCTTGATCCGTAATAGCTAAATAACGCGCACGATATTCGTCCTCGATTTCGTACCATTTGTCCTCAAGTTCAGCATACGCTTCCTGTGAGTTATATTGCTCCGTAGTATTGTAGTTATCCTCATAATTTTCGAACGTATCGTTCTCTTCATTATACTTTTCCATGATGTAAAAATTTTAGGGTTAATACTACGAATCTAGCTGAAATTCAGCCACGCATTTAAACCAAAAAAAATAGAATTTAACCCATTTGAAATCGCAGCATCCTCCAGCGTAATGCTCCCTATTTATTTTACACTGAGTGCCCGATTTTGAACAATCGACTTAATCGAAAGGTCCCCATCCTTGCTTTAAAATGACAAACTGGAGTTTAAAGGAAGAATTACCGATAAACCGAATTTTAGGGTCAGAATCATTCCAATTTTAACAAGATTAATTTCGTGAGTTGCCCTGGTAGGAACCTTTTTAAGTGGCCGATGGGGTCTCATTTATTCAATAATGTATAGCGCATACCTCTTCTTCTGTATTGAAAAGGATGTTTTGCGTCAATATCCAATTTAATAACAGACATTAATGTGACTGCCCTCAACTAACTTTATAGAAAAATTATGAGCGAAAAAAATTTATTCCAAAAGGAAGCCAAAAGTAAACTGAAGGAAATGGCTGAAAACATCGACATTGCAATCATGGAGACCAATTTGGGTAGAAAACCGGCGCATCATGTTCCCATGAGCACCAAGGAGGTAGATCATGAAGGCTGTATCTGGTTTTTAAGCAATAAGAATAGTGTGCATAATGGCCATATTAATTCAGACAGAAGCATTCAATTGATCTACTCAAAACCGAGCGACATGGCCTTCCTCACCATCTATGGGAACGCGTTTATAACAAGTGATATGGCCGTTCTTAAACGCTACTATGGAAAATCGGACGATGCCTGGTTCGATGGAATCGAAGACCCCAATCTTACAGCAATAAAAGTTATTCCGGAAGTCGCTCATTATTGGGACACTAAAAGCGGCAAATTAGTGAGTCTGTTGAAAATGGGAATTGGTGCCTTAACAGGAAAAAGACAAAATCTTGGCACCGAAGGTGATTTGAGTATTTGAAAATCAAAAATCACTTCGAAACAATCGTATGATATTCTTTCTGTGATTATAGAGTACAGCTAAACCATTGCATTATGAAAACCTTCAAAATTTATGTAGCGGATGACGACACCGAAGATCGAGACATCTTTATCGACGCCTTTTCAGAAATTCCACTTTTAACGGAAATAAAACAATTTGAAAATGGATTGGATTTAATGGCCGATCTATTTTCCGACAGTCCGCTTCCAGAAGCCATATTTTTAGATTTACACATGCCGATCATGGATGGTTTCGAATGTTTATTGGATATTCGAAGTTTTAAGCAATTTTCGAAAATCTGGGTGATCGTGTATTCAAGCTCCTATATTCAACGCGAAGTAGATCAACTCAAAGAAGATGGGGCAAATCAATATCTCCAAAAACCAACTTCCTTTAATCAGCTCAAGACCTTACTCTATCAAAGCATGAAACCGTTGACGGCTATGGCGGACGATAGGTTGCCAAGTACATCGTTCGACATTTTAATATAAAGATTTAATTTTAGATAAGTTCTTCCTAATTCGGTTTAGGGCATCCACCAAGGTTTTATTAATTATATCTCTTCGAGTGAATCTTATAAATCGTATCCTGCGGTCTGCGCAATGCGCATTCATGAATATCTCTTAAATTACGGTTGAATTATATTGGGCAACCAAGAGAATTCTTCATTGATTTTTAATTACGTTTCTTTGAAAGACCCTAGGTTTTATTAATATCATTAATTATAAAATATGTATGTCAGGTACCTCTAAAGTTTCGATTTATGGCGCTATTTCGGCGAATATACTGATCGCCATCAGCAAATTTATTGCTGCTTTTTTCACGGGGAGTTCAGCGATGTTCGCTGAGGGTATCCATTCCGCCATCGATACCGGTAATGGATTATTGCTCTTATTGGGCCTTAAACGGTCCGTCCAAACCGCTGATAAAAAACATCCTTTTGGCTATGGCATGGAAATCTACTTTTGGAGTTTTGTGGTCAGTATCCTTATATTTTCATTGGGTGGCGGATTCGCCATCTATGAAGGCGTTCACACACTGCAAGATCCCCAGATCGATTGAAGACCCTGTTTGGAACTATTCAGTATTGGGGGTCGCCATACTTTTTGAGGGTATTTCGTTGATTATTGCGTTGCGACAGTTTAACAAATCGCATGCTTCCGGGAGGTTGGTTGCAAATATCATTAAGAGTAAGGACCCCGCTAATTTTGCTGTGGTAATTGAAGATTCGGCGGCCGTACTAGGTTTGGTCATTGCTTTGTTGGGCGTTTATCTCTCAATAAAATTAGAGAACCCGTATTTAGATGGAGTGGCTTCCCTTCTTATCGGAGCCTTGCTTTTCCTGGTGGCCATTTTCCTTGCGAAAGAGACAAAAGGATTGTTGTTGGGGGAAAGTGCCAATCTCAGAACCTTGGGGAAAATCGAGGACCTATTGAAACAAAATAAGAATATTGCGTCCTATCAATTCCCGAAGACCGTACATTTTGGCCCCGACAACATATTGGTTGTTGTGGAATTGAAAGTGATTGACGCACTTGACTTGATTTCAGCAGAAAGCCTAATCAAGGAGATTCGCACAGATATCAAGGTAAACTGCCCAAAAGTAGGTGAAGTCTACATTCATATGACCGACGCTGTTTTGTAAGGATTTAGCTTCCCATTTTTCCCTAATCGTAAATTTACCTGCAATTGGCAAGACCTGGTCTTTAGAAACGAACTAACCTCTATGAAGAAATGTTGCGAGAATTCCCCATAATGTGATTAAAATCCTTGTAAACCCCATTTTCAAGAATATTCAGGCTTTTGATTCATACCTGTGACCAATGAATCTCGTATAGATCCTCAACAGTAGAATTGTGCATTCATCATTGAATTCCCTCACCTAATTTAAAGGCAAAAAAAAATCCCAGTAAAATTACTGAGATCATTTTAATTTGTTGGCCTACTAGGACTCGAACCTAGAACGACTGGACCAAAACCAGCTGTGTTACCAATTACACCATAGGCCAATACCGCATCCTATCCCGAAACAAGTTCGGCCTAAGAGCGTGCAAATTTAGAACAAAGTTTGGTTTGCACAAACATTTTTGGTTACAATAATCAATTGGGACACCACTTCAATGCTGTTAAAGCTTTATCAAAAATAGCTGTCCATATCTTTTTTAATTAGTAAATTCGCCACATTCGATAAACCTTAGATTAGATGTTTTTAAAGAACTTCGAGAAATGGGACACCCTTCTTGGCTGGGTCGCATTTTTTATTGCCCTGATTACCTACATGATTACAGTCGAACCTACCAGTAGCTTTTGGGATGCCGGCGAATACATCTCCACGTCCGCCAAATTACAGGTAGGCCATCCCCCAGGGGCCCCTTTACTGCAAATGATCGGAGCCTTTTTCGCCATGTTCGCCCTGGCGCCGGATCAAATAGCCCGAATGGTAAATTATGTTTCGGGAGTCTCAAGCGCTTTTACGATCCTCTTTCTTTTCTGGACCATTACGAATTTGACCCGCAAACTAATCGATAAAGAAGATACCCTCACCAACAGCAAATGCATTGCAATTTTGGGAAGCGGCCTGATAGGTTCGTTGGCATTCGCCTTTACCGATAGTTTTTGGTTCAATGCGGTCGAGACCGAAGTGTATGCCATGGCCAGTTTCATCATGGCCTTACTGCTTTGGCTGGGCCTAAAATGGACGGATAACCTTGACGATCCCCGAAGTGACCGTTGGCTTATATTGATATTTTATATTGTCGGTCTTACCTTCGGAATTCAATTCATGGGCTTTTTGGCAATTCCATCCATTGGCCTACTCTATTATTTTAAAACGTATAAGACCACGACCGTCAAAAATTTCCTGATCGCCAATATTGCGGTTATCGGGATTCTAATGTTGGTCTATAAATTTTCATTGACCTATGTGCTAAAAGTCTTCGGGTGGGGCGAGGTATTCTTTATAAATAGTATCGGACTCCCGTTCAACTCGGGTTCAATAATTATAGGCCTACTTTTTGTTGCCGCCTTTTATTTTAGTCTGCGCTATACGCGAAAAAATAATTTTAAGACGGCCAATACCATTGTGCTAGGTCTTCTGTTCCTTATGTTCGGATTTTCATCTTGGATAATGTTACCCATCCGTGCCAATGCCAACGTGATTATTAACGAGAACAATCCATCAGATGCGCGATCCCTGCTCGCTTACTACAATCGGGAACAATATCCCGGGGTTGACAGCCCAGTTTATGGAACCTACTATTCAGATATGTTTGCTCCAGCCGGGGAGGACACCGACGAAAAGCCCAAATACGAAAAAGATGAAACTTTGGGTAAATATATCATCGTAAACCATTATAAAAATGCCCAGCAAGGCCCGAATCCGAAGCATCAAGGCCTCTTGCCCCGAATGTGGAGCACCCAAAATGCCGAGAACTATATGCGCTATTTTGGCCCGTTGGATTTTAAGATGAAACAATCGAGTGAAGAACTTCGCAAAGCCGTCGATCAGGTAAAAACAGGCTTTGCAAATGGTGAAATCGATGCCGAACAATATATTAGTTTTCTCAAACGCTTTGGTGAGTACCTTGAGGTACAGCCCCCAAGTTTATGGCAAAATATAAAGTACATGTTCGAATTTCAGTTCGGCTATATGTATTGGCGCTATTTCATGTGGAATTATGTTGGAAAACAGAATGATGTACAGGGAAGGTATAATGATAATGGAAACTGGTTAAGCGGCATTAATTTTATCGACAACATGCGGCTGGGGAGTCAGGAGAACCTACCGAGTGATATCAAGAACAACAAGGCGCGCAATACCTATTACTTTCTCCCTCTGATTTTAGGCCTTATCGGCCTTATATTTCAGGTATCAAAAAACCCAAAGCAATTTTGGGTATTGCTCATATTCTTTTTGTTCACGGGTATCGCGATCCAGTTTTATACGAATCCCGCCATTTTTCAACCTCGGGAACGTGACTATTCATTGGTAGGGTCGTTTTATATCTTTGCCATCTGGATCGGTTTGGGGGTCTACGGCCTTTTCGATGAATTTAAAAAATGGGTGACCCCCAAAGTACTTGCACCAGCAGTGACTTTGATCTGCCTCTTGGCAGTACCCTCGGTGATGGCCTATCAAAACTGGGATGACCACGACCGTGCAAACCGCTATACGACCCGAGCATCGGCCAAGGCCTATCTTGATTCGTGTCAGGAAGATGCAGGGGCTATATTATTTACAATCGGCGACAATGATACATTTCCACTTTGGTACGCCCAGGAAATCGAAAAATACCGAACCGACGTGCGCATTGTTTGCACGAGCCTTTTTGAAACCGATTGGTACGTCGACCAAATGAAGCGGAAGGCCTACGATAGTGATCCTATCCCGTCACAAATCGCACATGATCGCTATCGATGGGGATCCAGGGACGTGCTTTACCATCAAGGCATCACAGAAAACAGATGGCCCATACAGGATTTTATCAATTGGATCGATAGTGATAAACCACAAACGAAATTGAAGCACATCTTGCAACAGCAAGGCGCCGATTTGAGTGATTACTCTGATAATACACTGAATATTGTGTATTACCCGACCAATAAGATCCGTATTCCCGTAAACAAGCAGCATGTGCTAGAGAGTGGGCTGGTAAAAGAAAAAGATTCCGCACTTATTCTGGACTATATCGATGTCGACCTTCCAACGAATGCCATTACCAAAAAAAGTATGATGATGCTTGATATCCTTGCCAATAATGATTGGAAACGGCCTATTTATTTTTCTGGAGGAAGCTTTGATGACGCCGAATATATTTGGATGAAAGATTATCTGCAATTAGACGGGATGGCCTATAAGTTGGTCCCATAAAAACCGAACGAAAAAATTCATTTGATATGGGCCGGATCGATGCAGACCTGATGTTCGACATCATCAAAAAATGGGAATGGGGCAATTCGGGGAGTCCTGATATTTATCACGATCCCCAAACACGCATTCAAGGAATCTCGTATCGAAGTAACTTGGCCCGTTTGATGGAGACCCTTTTAAAAGAAAATAAGATCGAAAAGGCCAAAGAAGTGATCAATATTGCCATGGAGAATATGCCCGTAGCTTATTTTGGCTTTTATACCTTTGTTGAACCCTTTGTCGACGGTTACTATAAAGTTGGTGAAACCAAGAACGCCCGGGAACTTTTTGAAAAATTAAAGACCATTTACCAAGAAAGATTGCAGTATTACGAGGGCATACCGTTGGACGCCCAATATGGCAAGATCGATGATATCATATCTGACATGGAAGCGTATCGAAGGATCATCGACATCCTCATCGATAATAATGACCGCGAAATGGCTGAAAAGGAGACGTTGATCTTTAATGAATACATTGATAAGTTCAGCCATTTCTATAAGGATGAGGGAGCAACAAATCCTGTATTGAATACAGACCCGGACATTGAGGACACTTTACCCGTAATCGATACCGTGGCCAATGATGCCATCAAGGTCGAAGAAAAAGGGGAATCGGAAGAATTAAAGGACACTTCATTGGTCCCAAAGAACTGATCAGCAGCTTGTCAGCCTTTAGTTTTAGATGATTGTCGAAATCGATACTGTCATTGTACCACGCCTATTTTCAGGCGTACACCAAGCAACCGTGAAATTGCCTAAACCTAGATGGCAGCCATCAAGCAATGTAGGAGTACTTAAAAATGAAGTAGCGTAGCGCGTATGGTATTTATACGTATTCGTTAAGGATGCCTATCAAGGTGTTGGCGTCTTGTTCCCCGCTCTGTCGCCAAACCATTTCCCCCTTCTTGTAGATCATTAGCGTAGGCAAGCCCTTCACGCGCAAGGCCTGCGATAGTTCTTTATTCTTATCTACGTCAATCTTGATGACTTTACCTTTATCACCCAAGGCGGCCGCAACATCCCTAAGCACAGGATGCATTGCCGTTGACTGTTCATTCCATTCCGCATAAAAGTCAAGCAAAACAGGAACTTTTAAATCTATAAGATCGCCAAATTTCGACATATAAATAGCATTGGGTTATTGGCCAAATGTAATAAAAATTGTTAAAAATTCGATGTTACCCTAGTTTTTGTCTGCTAACTTTATGAAAAAATTAAACTACGGTCTTCTTTTTAAGTGTTATTACCGAGATTTCAGGCCAGATGCCCACTCTTCCTGGGTAGCCTAAAAACCCGAATCCTCGGTTCACATTGATTTTTTGACCCAGTACTTCATACATACCCGCCCAGTATTTATAGCGCCATTTCACAGGACTCCATTTCACCCATCCCGGAATTTCGATACCAAACTGCATGCCATGGGTATGGCCGCTCAGGGTCAAATGATAGTGATATTCATCATGAATGACGACATCTTCCCAGTGCGAAGGGTCATGGCTCAATAAAATCTTGAAATCATCTTTGGCTATTTTGGAGGCGGCCTTCGTGAGATCACCCGCTTTTTTGAAACCGCCCCTACCCCAGTTTTCGACACCTATAAGGGCAATCTGATCATTTCCACGTCGCAGGTAGCGACTTTCATTTAGCAGTAGATCAAAGCCCATTTCCTTTTGCAAGCGCTTTAATTCCTCAAGATTTTCAGCTTTTTCTTCCTCGGTGTCCCAAGTTACATAATCTCCATAATCATGGTTCCCTAAAATTGAAAACTTCCCGTCCTTGGCCGTAAGCGTGGTAAAAAGTTCCTGCCACGGATACATTTCCCCTACCTTATTGTTTACCAAATCCCCAGTAAAAAAAAGAACATCGCCCTTTTGCCGATTTACAAGGTCTACCGCATATTCGATTTTTTTTCGATTGTCGAAACTGCCACTGTGTATGTCAGAGATCTGCGTAATCCGATACCCGTCAAACGCGTCGGGCAGGTCATCAAATTCAACCGTATATTTCAATACCTTAAAATTATACTTGCCTTTATACATGCCATATAATAAGGCACCAAACGGAACTGCAGCGATTCCGAGACCAAGGATGCTCAGAAACCTGCGTCTTTCGGGAAGGCTGAATTCTTTGTCAACCCCAAAAAATCTATGATAACTGCCTGATAAAAGGCGAAAGATGTCTTCTGAAAAAAGGAAAAAGATGGTGATCAATTCAAACGTGACTATGGTAAGTAAAAATCCGAACGCATAGCTTTTAGGTCTGCTCAGAACACGACCATCGTCCCCACCAAGTGCAAATTGATAGATAAAATTACCCAAAACGACCAACGACACTGCCATGAATAAATAATACACCCAAGGGTATCTCGTAGCCGTTTTCAGGGCTTGAAGCGAATAAAGTCCTAAAG
This sequence comes from uncultured Flavobacteriaceae bacterium, assembly GCA_963798435.1. Lineage (GTDB taxonomy): Bacteria > Bacteroidota > Bacteroidia > Flavobacteriales > Flavobacteriaceae > JALHST01. The sequence goes on along the minus strand of CAWCTF010000008.1, from coordinate 397,033 downwards.
CCAGATAAATAAGTACAAATAAGATCCAACGTAGCATATTCCTTTTTTACAAAAGTATTTTTTAAATAGGTCACGCCTACCTCATTTTTCGTTTATTTAACGTTTCGTACAACCTTTCGAATCAATTCAGTATCTGATATCCCGATTTCGTCATCTTTTAGAAGGGCTGGAGAAGACATAGGGACTAATGGTGAAACAGGCAATGATTTTTTAAATTTGATTCCAGAAAGATGAATAGCCCCAAAACCTGTATCCTTGAATATTTTAACGGTTTCGGGAAGAATACCTCCTCCAGGCATAACTGTGCATGAAGTAGCCATTTTGTGAAGTTCTGAAAGGATTTCGATACCCTGCAATGCCGAACTGCTTTGTCCGGAGGTTAAAACGGTATGTACACCCAGTTCTTCGAGTTGTCGCAATACCCGAAACGGATCTTTGACCCAATCAAATGCCCTGTGAAATGTAAATTCGAGACCGTTCGATCGGGCTATCAACTGTTTCGTCCGCTCCACATCCAATGTAAAGTCGCTGTGCAAGACCCCTGAAACGATTCCTTGAAATCCCAGTTCAACACACAGGTCAATGTCTTGGAGCATCGCATTGAATGCCGCCTCTGAATAGGTAAAGTCCCCACTTCTAGGTCGGATCAACACCCTGACAGGCAGTTGTAGTCTTTGCCTTATTTGCTTCAAGAGGCCGTACGAAGGTGTTACGCCCCCAACACCGAGCTCTGTACAAAGCTCGATACGGTCTGCTCCCGCCTTTTGTGCATTTAGGGCAGATTCAACCGAATTAGCACAAACTTCTACCAGCATTTTTGCTATATTTAACGCCCTAAAAGTAAACATCCAAATTCATGCAGCGAAGAAAATTTCTCAAAAATACGAGCGCAATTACGGCAAGTATGCTAACAGCTCCCATGATGGCCTCTACTCCCGATAAAAAACAGGATAAGGCTCCGAAAACATTCAATACAGAAGGAGTGCGGCCCATTGTTATTTGCACTTGGGATTTCCACAATTCCACGGCCAAGGCCTGGGAGATACTTAATACCGGTGGAAGTTCGCTCGATGCGGTGGAACAAGGAGTCATGGTCGAAGAAGCCGATGCGAGTAACCAGACCGTGGGCCTCGGAGGTCGGCCAGACCGGGATGGCAACGTAACCCTAGACGCTTGTATTATGGACAAGGATGGCAATTGTGGAGCGGTGCTCTGTATGCAGAACATAGTGCATCCCATCTCGGTGGCCCGCAAAGTGATGGAGGATACACCCCATGTAATGCTGGCCGGAAAAGGAGCCGAACAATTCGCCTACGAGCAAGGATTTGAAAAAACAAATTTACTGACCGAACAATCAAAGCAAGAATGGATCGAATGGAAGAAGACCTCAAAATACCAGCCGGTCATTAACATCGAGAACCACGACACGATCGGCATGCTTGCCATAGATAAAAACGGGGATTTGGCCGGAGCCTGCACTACCAGCGGTATGGCGTATAAAATGGCAGGACGGGTAGGTGATTCCCCGATTATCGGAGCAGGCCTTTTTGTAGATAATGAGATAGGTGGGGCGACCGCGACAGGTGTTGGCGAAGAAGTGGTTCGTACGGTGGGAAGTTTCCTGATCGTAGAACTGATGCGTCAGGGCAAATCGCCCCAAGAAGCCTGTGAGGAAGGCGTAAAACGAATCGTAGCTAAAAATAAGGGGAAACTTGATTTTCAAATCGGCTTTATCGCTATCAATAAAAAAGGGGAGACTGGGGGTTATTGTATACATCCGGGTTTTAGTTATAATATGATTACGGCAACAGGACAAATTAACCATCCATCACATTCCCTCTTAAAAACCTAAAGGATGTCCCGTACATTCTATTTTAATTATTAAATCCTAACCACACTATTACATGTCAGACCAAAAAAGACTTTTTCTACTCGATGCGTATGCACTTATTTTTCGTGGGTACTATGCCCTGATCAAAAGTCCGCGGATCAACTCGAAGGGCATGGATACCTCTGCCATCCTTGGTTTCGTCAATTCCTTGTTCGATGTGATCAAACGCGAGAAACCGGATCATTTGGCAGTGTGCTTTGATAAGGATGGAAGTGCCGAACGTACCGAGCTTTTTGCAGATTACAAAGCCAATCGCGACGAGACACCCGATGCCATAAAAATTGCAGTGCCCTATATTCAGAGCATCCTGAAGGCAATGCACATTCCGGTGGTAGAGCTTTCAGGCTTAGAAGCCGATGATATTATTGGCACCTTGGCAAAACAAGCAGAGAAAGAGGATTATAAAGTTTTTATGGTCACACCTGACAAGGATTTCGGCCAATTGGTATCTGAAAATATTTTTATGTATCGTCCGGCCCGTTTGGGAAATGGGATTGAAATCTGGGGCATTCCAGAGGTGCAGAAGCGTTTTGGTGTGGAGCGGCCCGAACAGGTTATTGATTATTTGGGCATGATGGGTGATGCAAGCGATAATATTCCGGGTTTACCCGGTGTTGGCGATAAAACGGCCAAGAAATTCATAGAGGAATTTGGCTCGATGGAAAATCTTTTGGCCAACACTGATAAGCTCAAAGGTGCCATGAAAGAAAAAATCGAGGCAAACAAAGCGCTTGGGATCCTATCGAAGAAATTGGCTACCATTTGTGTTACCTGTGACGTGCAATTCGACGCCAAGGATTATGAACTTTCGGTCCCAGACAGTGTGAAAGTCCAGGAAATATTCGAAGAATTGGAATTCCGCCGATTAAACGACCAGTTTATAAAAATTTTCTCAGGAGAGGAAACAACTGCCCCCACGCAAGTGAGCGGGACCCCAACAGCGAAAAAACAGGTTCAGGAAGCCGGGGGCGGGCAATTTTCACTTTTTGGCAACGATGGGAACGCAACGGCATCGGCGACGATCAAATCGGTATCAAGTAGAAACACCATCAAAGAGGTGGCTCATTTCTACCAAAGCATCGGTTCGGAAATGGCCATGAAACTATTTTTACAGAATTTAATGAAACAAACTTCAGTATGTTTTGATACCGAGACTACAGGGCTCAATCCCTTAACCGCCGAATTAGTCGGCATTGCGTTTTCTTGGGAAATCGGGAAAGGTTTTTACATTCCGTTTCCCGAAAACCGCGATGAAGCCCAAAAGATCATAGAACAACTTCGCCCTTTTTTTGAAGCAGGGCAAATCGAAAAGATAGGCCAGAATCTCAAATATGACATCAAAGTGCTTGATAAATACGGCGTCAAGGTAAAAGGCACCCTTTTTGATACGATGCTGGCACACTACTTGATCAATCCCGACATGCGGCACAATATGGATGTCTTAGCAGAAACCTACCTCAACTATACCCCGGTTTCAATAACCGAACTGATTGGCAAAAAAGGGAAGAACCAATTAAATATGCGCGACGTTCCTTTAGACGAACAAACCGAATATGCAGTAGAAGATGCCGATGTTACCTTTCAGCTGGCACACCACTTTCGCCCGGAATTGGCCGAAGCCAAAACCGAAGACCTTTTCAAAAACATTGAAATCCCCCTGCTGAATGTACTGGCCGACATGGAACTAGAGGGCATTAATTTAGATGAGCACTTTTTAAAGGTGCTCTCCAAGGAATTGGAAAGCGACCTCGAAAAACTGGAAGCGAAAATCTATCAGGCTGCCGGGGAGGAATTCAATATCGCCTCCCCAAAGCAATTGGGAGATATCCTTTTCGATAAACTGAGATTAATCGATAAACCAAAAAAGACAAAGACCGGTCAATATTCGACGGCCGAGGACGTACTCTCCTATTTGGCAAAAGATCATGAAATAATCAGGGATGTATTAGAATATAGGGGTTTGAGCAAACTTAAGAGCACCTATGTCGACGCGCTGCCCGAACAGGTCGAACCGAGCACCGGAAGGGTTCATACCGATTATATGCAAACGGTGGCGGCTACAGGACGGCTGAGCAGCAACAACCCGAACCTACAGAACATCCCCATACGTACCGAGCGAGGTCGGGAAGTGCGAAAGGCCTTTATTCCGCGGGATGAAAATTATAGGTTATTATCTGCCGATTATTCACAAATAGAGCTGCGTATCATAGCCGCCCTTAGCGATGAGACGACCATGATCGAGGCATTCAAAAAAGGAGAGGACATTCATGCTTCAACCGCTTCCAAGGTCTTTAATGTGCCTTTAAAGGAAGTGACCCGAGACCAGCGAAGTAACGCCAAGACCGTTAACTTCGGAATTATTTACGGCGTTTCAGCCTTCGGATTAAGTAATCAGACCGATCTTTCCAGGTCGGAAGCCAAAGACCTCATCGATACCTATTACAAAACCTACCCCAAACTCCGAAGTTATATGAACGAGCAGATTGAATTTGCACGGGAAAATGGATATGTTCAGACCGTTTTGGGCAGAAGGCGATATCTGAAAGACATCAATGCCGGAAATGCAGTCGTACGAGGAGCGGCTGAACGAAATGCCATCAACGCCCCAATTCAAGGAAGTGCCGCCGATATCATAAAGATTGCCATGATCAACATCCATAAAAAATTGAGCGATGGCAATTTTAAGACCAAAATGCTTCTCCAAGTGCATGATGAACTCGTATTCGATGTTTATGTGCCTGAATTATCGCAAATGAAAACCCTCATCAAAACAGAAATGGAACAAGCCTATACACTTGCCGTTCCTCTTGAAGTGGAGTTGGGCGAAGGAAATAACTGGTTGGAGGCCCATTGATACTAAATATCAAATTTGCGCGTTGCATACTGTGAATGTTATGTACCAAACCAGTTTGATAATGAAACGAATAGGTGTCCTGTTTTTTATGATTTTTGCGATTTCCCAAGCCGCAAGTGGGCAACAGGAAGCCGATAGACATGTAGGTGCAGAAAAAATCAAAGTCTTCCCCAATCCTGCCACTACGGTCGTAAATGTCCTTGGGCTACAAAATAGTTCGAACGCCGAAATCCTGATCTCGGACCTCTATGGCAACCTGGTTCAAACATACCATTGGGAAATAAAGAACAATGCCATTAATTTAGCGGTTACCGCCCTAGAACAGGGAGTTTATATGATTACGGTCAACTCTCCAGAGCAGCTTGTCAAGACCAAATTTTACAAGCAATAGCGTTTATCTTTTATCAATCAAAAACAAAATTGTAGGTTACCGCGAACAACGGACTGTTCATCACTGAAAGCTCATACGTTCCTAACGGACTTCCCAAGAAAACATCCGAATCGACCGCCCCTTGTCTTTGTGAATAATACAAATTAAAGGGATTTCGTCTGCTATATACATTGTAAATAGTAAACGTCCAGTCTCCTACCCATTTTCTGTTGGGATTTCTACCGTATTTGACCTTCCATGAAAAATCGAGGCGATGGTAGGGCCTTAATCGTGCATTGTTGCGATCGATAAAGATGGGGACATTAATGTCTTCCAAAACAAAAACACTATTGGCAACCGTATAGGGCCGACCGGTCTGAGCCGTAAAATTAAAGCTCCACGTATTGTATTTATCCCCCTCAAAATTCACGGTCCCGTTAAACACATGGGGCCTATCAAAATCAGATGGATACCATTGGTTGTTATTTACCCTATCGGCCAATTTCTCTTGTTCTGATTTCAACAAACTACGGGACCAGGTATAATTGAACCACCCATTAAATTTGCCGGTAGACTTCTTAAAACTAAGTTCAACCCCATAGGCCTTCCCTTGGGCTTGGATTACGTCGCGTTCGAGAAACTCCTCTAAGAAAAAATCGGCTCCTGGTTTATAGGTCAAATTATTCTTGGTTTCCCGATAGTATCCTTCGAGGCCCACTTCGATTTCATCGTTGTTGAAATCCTTATAGATCCCAAAACCATACGTATCACTCGATTGGGGCTTTATGTTCATATCAGCGGTTTTCCAGCGCGAAGTAGGCAAGGGAGTGGTGGTATTGTAAACGTTTTGTAAATATTGGTTCAACCGCGCATAACTTGCTTTTAAGGAGGTATTCTCTCCCAATTTGAATGTGACCCCCAAACGAGGCTCCAAACTATTATAGGTCTCTACTTCTTCGCCCTTTTCAAAGACCCTAGTGGCGATCAAATTTCCCGTGATGTCATCAAAGGTGCCCTGGGTATAGGGCCCGACAAATACAAATTGGTTGATGCGAAGGCCCCCTGATAGGATAAAATCTTTGGTGACATTCCAATTTAGGTTTCCATAGCCCGCAAATTCGTAACTCGTCTCGGTTTCAAGCTTTACCGGCAGAATGCTATTGCCAGATCCAGGATCCAATTCCCCGGGCTGTATTTTAAACCGATTGACCTGCACGCCTCCATAATATCCTAAGTTTTCATTGATCTCTTTTGAATATTCGGAAATAAAACTCAGATAGCCAATTTTCGATTTGTACACAATCTCATTGTCGCCGACCTGTTCGGGAAAAATGGTCTTTGGGGTATAATCACTGGAAATAAGCAAGGTCCGCAAATTTGACTCATCTTTAAAAGTATGCGTCCAGTTTAAGGTGCCGTTCACGGTTTGAAGATCATATTGATTGTTTTTGGCATTGATGTTCTGCACTTGACTGATCAAATCTAATTGATAGAAATCCTTACTCCAAAAACCGGTGAAGGAGACCTGGTCGTTGTCAGTTGGTAGATATAAGAGTTTAAAAGTACCATCATAAAAATTGGCCTTTGTGTTCTTCAATCTTTTTGAAATTATAGGCAACAAGAAACCCGTTAGCCCGGCCCGTACGCCAACATTCACCAAGAGTTTGTCTTTTATAATCGGTGTTTCGAGAACAAGCCTACTGGAAACCAACCCAACCCCTCCCGCAAGTCTGGTTTTATCGACATAGGGATTTTTGACCTTGATATCCAGTACCGATGTGTTCCTACCTCCATAGCGGGCTGGAATATTCGCCCGATACAATTCTACGGACGAAATCATATCTGGGGTGAAAACAGAGAATAGGCCAAATAAATGGGTCGGATTAAAAACCGGCGCATAATCGTACAACAGTAAATTTTGATCCAACGAACCACCCCGTACCGAGAGTCCGTTACTTATCTCCCCGGCATTGTTCACCCCTGCCATCAAGGTCATTCCGCGTAATACATCTACTTCCCCCACTGCGGAGGGAATTTTTTTCAAGTCCTGTACCTGCAGTTGTACGGCGCCCATCTGTGGGGATTCTACGTTGTCCAAAATTCGTTTTGCCCGCACCACGACTTCCGATAACTGTTGGTCTTGTTCTTGAAGTTGGACTTTTAAAATGGTCGCTTTGTCTAACAACACCTTTTTTACATAATCCTTAAACCCAATATACGAGACCGTAATCGTATAATTGTTTTGGGGTAATTTTATGGAAAACCTCCCAGCAGTATTGGTAATACCTCCACACGCACACGGGGTAATGGCAATTTGCGCATCTTCTAGCGGCAAGCCACCGGCTGCAGTAAGGACCTCAAAAGATAGGGCAAACTCTTGGGATTGGCCCGCCAGACCGGTTATGCCTAAAAATATGTAACCGAATAGAATAAATACCTTTTTTCTCATGTTGTTCTTTATGTTCTTATTATTGCACCCACCCAACAGGTCGTATCGCCGTCCTGAATTTTGTCTCCGAACATGGGGCGGTAATGGTCGGCGGAGGCGGATACGGCGAATTCAACTGCGGTTCTATGACGACTGGCTCCCTAGATTCCAGAGGGGAGGCCGCTACGCCGGTTCTATCAATAAATAGGGAAGCCACCGAAGTAGCCGCCGCAGTAAACCTACCAAAGACAAATTCATTGGCGTCATCAGGATTCGTAAGGTTGCCTATTAATGCGGCGGGCGGTGGTGCGTTTAAACCACCGCTGTTGTCAACAATATCCTTTAATATCTTATAGTAATCGTAGGCGGCGGAAGTAAGTGAAAATTGCTGGACTTCGACCACTACATTTTCCTTGGTATACAATAAGACGTCGCCCACAGGAAGATCTGTAATCGTCTTCCCATTTGAAAATTGATCATCAAAAATAGAGATGCTCTCCGGAAATCGGATCTTCCAGCAATCGACATCGCAGAAATAGTCAAAATATCGGTTACCGCGTCCCCCCAAATCATAGGGTGTACAGGCCCCATTACGAAAAATACCGTCCCGACATTTTTCACAATAGTCAAGATTTTCAAAAGACCGAAAGCTCCAATAATAATAATTATCGGTATCGGCAGGATCATCAAAACTTACCGTGATGGCATGGCCGGGCACAAATTTACCGCCGCTAATTTGCCTGTAGACCAGTTCTGGATCGTATCGCGCCTGAATTTCCTTGATGGGTACGGGTTGTAATACTTTTTCAGGGGAAGATTCATAATTCTTCCCATTCGCCAAAGTAACGTTCAGTTTCCAGAGTTCCCCGGGTGCCACTACAAAATCACGTGGGGGCAAATATGACTCCCCTGCTTCTGTCAAGGAAACGGTAGCCCCTGTGTCGACATTCACAAAACTGACCGTTGCGCCAGCAAGAAATTTTATACCGTAGATACCAAATTCAAGGGTAGATGAACTCACGATCACAAAAGATGCCCCTGGCGCCGTCGATGCAAAACCTTCGATAAAAACCAATCCCTCTTTATAATCGAATTCGGGTGCCACTGGATCTATGCACCCAGCCATTAAAAAGACAAAAAACAACGATAGAAAATTTCGGGGAAATCGGGGTAGTTTTAATCGAATCACAATATTTAATTTTTTTAAATATAGGTAGTATTTTAATATGGGTAGCCATCAATGGAATTATTCTACCCATCCTTGGGGCATTCTCCCTGTCCGATAATGACTTTCAACACAAGGCGCGCCGTACATCTGTGGCGGAGGGGTAGGTTCTGCGAACCCCTCCGGTTGCGTTAGCAATTCGTCTTCGAGCTGGTTTTCCAAAATGGATTCCCTTTCGACAAAAAGTTGCTTCGTAATGGTAGCCGCGGCCGTAAACCTGCCCAATACGAACTCCTCCTTGTCCTCTGGATTGTATAGATTTCCCACCAATGCTGCCGGTAAAGGGGAATTTATTCCCGAATTGTTATCGATTATGTCCTTCAGGGTCTGATAATACTGATATGCCAAGGGGGAGATCGCGAATTGCTGTACTTCGATCAGGATATCCCTTTTGGTAAAAAGAGGCACTTCGCCAACTGGCAGTGAAGAGATATTAAGGCCATTGGTAAACTCATCGGCGAAGATTTTTACCTTGTTGCCATACCGTATTTGCCAGCAGTCTGATTGGCAAACATAGGTATAATATGGCTTGATATAACCCGCTGACCTCGGATCTGCAATTTGGCACTCCCCATTCCTTAAATACCCATTAAAACATACCCGGCAATTTACCAGTTTCTCGAAGGTGCGATAGCGCCAATAATAGTAATTTATAGCCTCAGGGGGGTCGTCAAAACTGACCGTGATAACATGGCCCGGAATAAATTTGTCCAAAGGCGCATTGAACTCCAATTGCGGGTCATAGGCAACATCGACCTCCTTGATTTCAACCCCTGTCAGCACTTGCTCCGATTCAGATCGGTAAGTACGCCCATCATCAAGGCGTACCGAAAGTTCCCAAAGTTCACCTTCCTGTACCTTGAAATCAGCTGGCGGGAGATAAAAATCCCCTTCTTCGATGAGCAGTACGCTATTTTGGGTCTCCGAATTCACGAAGGCGACCGTTGCATTTTTCACGAACTTGTTCTTGAATACCCCATATTCCTGGGCCGATTCGCTGATCGACACATAGGAAGACCCCTCGGCAGTCGAAGCCAGGGCGTCAATATATATGAGTCCCACCTCGTAATCGAACTGGGGCTCCACAGGGTCTACACACCCCTCGGCCAAGAAAAAACCAACGCATATCGAGATGATCGGTTGAAGAGACCTTAAATTCCAGTTATACTTCACGTTATCCTAGCTCTATAAAACTTGCAAAAAAACCCTTAAACAGGCAATAGGCTTTACTAAGATAGCCAAAATTCATAAATTTGATTCCGTATATTTTAAAAGAGCACGTCTTCGAACCATAAACAAAACCAGAATTTCCTTTTTTTCCAATAAAATCCAGGTATGCAATCTGCTATTTGCCAAATCCCATGAAAACGACTTGACCAATAATGATCAAAAGTTGGGCATTTCGATAGGGTAACTGTCACAAAAAGTGGGGTTATTTAAATGGGTTGCATTAAAATACAAATCGATAGGTGGCCTTGAGGAGAAAAATATTCTTGGGCTTATTACTACCAAAAATATTACTTCCCAGGCTGCTCAAAAGGGGGTCCTGGGGATCGCCCGACAGGGAATTATCCTGTGACCAGACCAGGAAAATCTCGGATCCCGGGATATATTCCCATCGAACCACCAAATTGGATCGAAATTGGATAAAGGAAAAATCGGGATTCCCGAAACTAAAGTCGGTAGTGCCGTTCAAGTCCTCATCGATCGAATAGGTGTCGTCAGAGAAAGAAACCTGGTTTGCCGAATAGGCCGTGATTCGATCCTCGAAGTTCTTGGCCAAGGGATCTGTTACAATTTTGAAGGCCCCGTATCGACCTCGCGAAATAAAGGGCTGCCCCCAATATTGTACTGAAAGATTGGGGTTAATCGTGTAATTGAGCCTTAACGACATACTCAAGGTTCTTTGCTGTATTTGGCCATTTAAATATTTGGTGGTGCCGTTTGCATCGATATTGTCTATATATTGAAGTTTATCATCATTTATAGTATAAGAAGGAAAGGCTGAAACCTTCAGCGCATTGAACGGTTGATAACTTAGCCCGAATTCAATGTTGTATGAACTATTGGAAGCATCAAAGGCCTTGTTTCCATTATGAAAAATACTAAACCTAATTTTCTTACGCCCGTCGGTCTCAATGCCATTAAAAAAACTGATTTCAGGCGATTGACGCAAACGTGGGCCCCCGCGCAGTGCAAAGTTTGAATATTGAATGGGCCTTACGGTTATCCCTAAATTGGTAAACCAATTATTTTTCCAATTTTGCCAGCTGTTGGTATTGAATTGCAAACTATTGTGTTCTCCCCCAAAATCCCAAACGCTCCAATGATTATAATTTATGCCCACCTTTCTAAAAAGGCTATCGGGTTTAAGTGTTTGATATCCAATCCAAGTATAATGACGTATATCATCGGCTTGCCGTTGAAAACCCAAGTCATTCAACTCAAGTTCTGGAGAACGCCATGTAGCCCCCGTTTCGAATTTCCAATGGCCATTGCCGATCTTGCCCAACTGCAGATTACCCCCTGTTCCGCTCAGTGAGGTTCTAGAGGAATCAACATTTACATAAGTAACATCGGTTCTTTGAAAAAGATGTCCGATCGATTCTTGGGTATTTTGAATGGCTGCCTGGCTTCCTTCGATATGGCTCCATACGATGTTGCCGCCAACGTACCAATCGCGTTGGTTCCATTGATGCTTAAAATCAAATCCACCGGTATAGGCCTTCTTGTGTAAAAAATCAATCTCAGGAGAAAGTTCATCACGGTTGGTGGCTGTAATAATCCCACCGACATACGTATTTTTATCATTAAAATCCTTTTGCACCCTTCCCACAAAATAGTTTGTCAAAGGCTCAACGACTTCATCTCGCCGGCTGCCATTCGTATCAATGGTGGCGAACATCTTCTGGGTAACACTTTCCAAGACCCCGATCGACCAGCCATCGGCCGTTTTGCCGCTAAATTTGGCCGCTCCCAAGATGGGGGTATTTTGTGGCTGATCTACGAACTCGCCATCGGCGGTATTGGGGTATCCCTGCGGACTGCGGCCGATGCGACGGGAATAGAATACATTGTCGGAACCAAAGGTATCCCCGGCTTCGGAATTTGAAATACGATAGTCGAAAATATTCTTGTTCTCTACAAAAAAGGGTCTTCTTTCCTCAAAGAAAATCTGAAACCCATCTAAAGCGATGGCTGATGGATCGGCTTCCACTTGGCCAAAATCAGGATTTATCGTTAAATCAAGGGTAAGGTCATTGGTTATCCCTAGTTTGGCGTCGAGGCCTCCCGTAATCTTACTATTTTTTCCGTCCCTAAATGGATTTCCGGCCTCAGCCTCATACGATTCGAATTTGGCTACCGTATAGGGTTGTATTTCCAATTGTTTTTGGGGCTCGATATTACGGAGCCCATGCAGTTCGCCGAATTCACTCACAAAGCCAGGCGTATCGGCCGGCAAGCGCTGCCATACTGATCGCTCCTCTTCCCTAAATAGGCGTCGCATGACCTCAAGCCCCCAGATTTGATTATCAGACTTCCCAAATTTCAACTGACTTAGTGGAATACGCATCTCCGCAGTCCAGCCTTCGGCATCACTATTGACCTTGGTATACCAAATGGGGTTCCAACTCTCGTCTTCATTTCCCCCATTGTTCGATTCAAAGACGTCGGCCTTGACCCCGGCCGCAGTGACCAAAAACCCAAAAGCCGTTCGTTTGTCGTGGTAACTATCGATAAAAAAACCGATCCAATCGCCATCGAAGCCATCCCTTCGCGTTAATCGTTTCACAATCTTATCGGGTTCGGCATCAAAGCAGCGAACGGCGATGTACAGTGATTTTTGGTCATAGAGTATTTTAAATTTCGTCTGGTAGTCAGGCGGTGTATTTTCATCGGGCCGTTGTTCTACAAAATCGTTCCCCCATTCGACCCTATTCCAGGCAGGGTCATTTAAAAGTCCGTCAATTATAGGGGTTTCGTCAGATTCCAATGCCTGGGTGACATAAATACGTTTCGGCAAGACTGCTGTCGAATCCTGGGCAAACGCTAAATTCAGGGAATAACAAAAAAAGCAAATGGCTAGAAGGCTCGTTCTCATGTAATTTTTTCGATTGATGTGATTAAAAGACAATCGATTGTCGATATCGTTACAATAGAATCAGGTCTTTAAGAATTATTTAACACAAAAAGACCCTTTAGGATCTCAAGGCCTTCATATCTATTCACAAAGGGCCGTTCATGGAAGTAGCAAATTCAAAAAATAATCAGAAACAAGCATTTGTATTTAATTCAAATTAGTGTACATTTGCAGCCCGATTAACGGGATTGAAGTGTTTAATCAATAAAATCAGTAGTGTGGACACATTGAGTTATAAGACGATTTCGGCCAACAGAAAAACCGTTGACAAACAGTGGTTGTTGGTAGATGCAGAAGGTGAGACATTGGGCCGCCTTGCTTCCAAGGTTGCTAAAATGCTAAGAGGAAAACATAAACCCAACTTTACACCACATGTAGATTGCGGTGATAATGTAGTTGTTATCAATGCTGAAAAAATACACTTGTCAGGGAACAAATGGGAAACAAAGACCTACCTTAGGTATACTGGTTATCCAGGAGGACAGCGGTCAACTTCAGCGACCGAACTGCTGCAAAAAAATCCCGGCCGTATTGTTGAGAAAGCCGTAAAAGGTATGCTGCCTAAAAATAAATTGGGTGCCGATCTTTTCAGGAACCTTAAAGTATATGTGGGATCTGCTCACGGTCAAGAAGCACAAAAACCTACTGTCATAAACCTTAAAGACTTTAAATAATGGAAACTATTCATAAAATAGGCAGAAGAAAAACTGCTGTTGCGCGGGTTTATGTTTCAAAAGGCAAAGGAAAGATAACTGTCAACCAACGGGAATTTAATGATTATTTTCCTACGGCCACATTGCAATACAAGGTAAAACAGCCTTTTTCGATGACCAGTAACGAAGATAACTTTGATGTCAATATCAATGTTTACGGTGGTGGAATTACCGGTCAGGCTGAAGCTATCCGTTTGGCCTTATCCCGGGCCATGTGTGAAGTAGATGCAGAAAATAGAGGTATTTTAAAGCCGGAAGGCCTTTTAACACGGGACCCTCGCATGGTCGAACGAAAGAAATTCGGTCAGAAAAAAGCACGTAAGAAATTCCAGTTCTCCAAACGATAATTCCTGGTACCGAAGAAATTCTTGTACAGTGCGTTGGAGTGGAGCAACCCTATTTACAAGTAAAATCGTAATCTCAAACCCCGAAGTCGTTTTGGGGATAACCAAGTTCATTGAAAGTTCTTGCCGTCATAGGTCGGGACAATTAAAGTCCTTTTTCACCTGACACTTGTCAGACAAAAGGCAACTTAGTTTAGCATCTAAATGTTAGAGGCTTCCGAAATAATTTTAGGATACCACTCTAACATTGCTAATTCAAAAGAACGTAAACTAAATTTAAAATGGCTAAAAAAGTCGAAGTAAAAGATTTATTGGAAGCAGGTGTGCATTTTGGCCACCTAACAAGAAAATGGAATCCCAACATGGCGCCCTACATCTATATGGAGCGCAATGGGATCCACGTTATCAACCTATACAAAACGGTAGCAAAACTGGAGGAAGCCAATGAGGCCCTTCGGAAAATTGCAGCCTCGGGGCGAAAAATTCTTTTCGTGGCTACTAAAAAGCAAGCCAAGGACATCGTTGCCGAGAAAGTTGCGAACGTAAATATGCCCTATATTACCGAAAGGTGGCCTGGTGGCATGTTGACCAATTTTGTAACGATCCGTAAAGCTGTCAAAAAAATGGCTTCGATCGATAGAATGAAAAAAGATGGTACATTCCTAACACTCTCCAAGAAGGAAAGACTGCAAGTGGATCGTCTTCGTGCCAAATTGGAAAAGAACTTAGGTTCGATTTCCGAAATGACCCGATTGCCAGGTGCCTTGTTTGTAGTAGATACCATGCGGGAACATATCGCCGTTAAAGAAGCCTTAAAATTGAATATCCCGATTTTCGCGATGGTCGATACCAACTCAGACCCGAGGGAAATCGATTATTTAATCCCATCGAATGACGATGCTTCCAAGTCGATCGAGATTATCATGGCATCGGTCACCAATGCTGTTGCAGAAGGTCTGACAGAGCGTAAATCAGAGAAACAATCAGACAACGAAGGTGAGGAGGACGAAGCCCCAAAGGCTAAGAAGAAAATAGCCAAGACCCCTGTAGAAAAAGAGGCTTCCAATGAAAGCGAAGTCCCTGAAAAAGCCAAAAAGGCCAAGGAGGTAGAAGCGCCCGTTGTTTCTGAAGAGACCGCCCCGAAAAAGGAAACTGTTGAGAAGGAAACCCAAGCAAAACCTGCGAAAGCCGATGATTTGACGAAAGTTGAAGGGATAGGACCAAAGGCTGCCGAGGCGCTGGTTAGTGCAGGAATCGAGTCATATGCCAAATTGGCGAAGGCAAAGCCTGAGAAAATAAAGGATATCCTAACCGAAGCAAGTTCAAGAATGGCCCATTTAGACCCAACCTCTTGGCCGAAACAAGCCGCGATGGCCGCCGAAGATAAGTGGGATGCCCTAAAAGAATGGCAAGATAGCGTAAAAGGAGGGGTTGAATAATCCCATTTTAATCATAATTAAATATAAGTAGCATGTTCGCCCGATCTTGTATCGGGACGACCTAAAAAAAATAAGAATGATGGTAAAAGTTACCGCAGCAGATGTAAATAAATTAAGGCAGACCACCGGTGCCGGCATGATGGATTGTAAAAAAGCCCTAGTAGAGGCTGAAGGCGATTTCGAAAAAGCCATAGAAATACTCCGAAAAAAAGGACAAAAAGTTGCTGCCAATCGGGCGGATCGTGAATCTTCAGAAGGTGCAGCCATAGCTAAAGTGAATGCGAACCATACCGAGGGCGTGGTTATCTCGTTGAACTGTGAGACCGATTTTGTGGCAAAAAACGAAAGTTTTGTGACCTTGGCGAACGCATTGGCCGATATGGCCTTGGGGTTTGCTACGAAAGATGATTTTCTGGCCGCCGATTTTCAAGGTATAACTGTACACGACAAATTGACGGAACAGACTGGAGTCATTGGGGAGAAAATAGAAATTGGCGGGTTTGAAAAACTCAGTGCCCCTTTCGTAGGTTCTTATATTCACGCGGGGAATAAAATAGCCACATTGGTTGGGCTTTCAGGCTCGATGAAAGGCGTCGAAGAGGTAGCCAAGGATGTTGCAATGCAAGTAGCGGCCATGAATCCGGTCGCCTTGAATCCCGAAGCGGTAGATCAATCGATAATCGACAAGGAAATCGAGATCGCCAAAGATCAGTTGCGTCAAGAAGGCAAGGCGGAAGCGATGTTAGACAC
Source organism: uncultured Flavobacteriaceae bacterium (assembly GCA_963798435.1). Classification (GTDB taxonomy): domain Bacteria; phylum Bacteroidota; class Bacteroidia; order Flavobacteriales; family Flavobacteriaceae; genus JALHST01. The sequence continues at coordinate 380,878 of CAWCTF010000008.1, read as the reverse complement.
TATTGCTAAAGGAAAACTTCAACGATTTTTCAAGGATAACACACTTGTTAACCAAGATTTTATAAAAGACAGTAAGTTAAGTGTTGCCAACTATGTGAAAACGTTGGATGCATCTTTGGAGGTTACCGGTTACAAACGGGTTGCCCTAGGATAATTTCTAGTTAACAACGTAAAAAAACCGCCGGAATTACTATCTGGCGGTTTTTTTTATTCCCAATCGGATGCTTCCAATTCGAATAGTTCATTCACCGCAACCGAAAATATTTTTGATAGTCTTAATGAAAGAACGGTAGACGGAACGTACCTCCCCGACTCCATCGCATTGATCGTCTGTCTGCTTACTTGCGCCCTCTCGGCCAATTGGGCCTGGGTCAAATTTTGTATTGCCCGTTGCACCTTTATATTATTCTTCATTTGCGAGCGAATTTCTAAGTGTATACAAGGTCCAATTAAATTTTACAATAAATAACACCAGAATGGTAAACATATTGAAAACCATTACTTGAAAAAAAGCAATGTCATATACAAGAATAAAGGCAAATAGCAAGATGGCGTAGTTCAAATAGGTCGCCCAAACCAAGGATTCCAGGCGTATGGTAGCTATAAGCTCATCCTCATCTTTTTCCTTTGAAAAGGCAAGAAAAAGACCTCCAAGAATGATAAGGACCCCTAATATTTCATTTAAGATATTATTTTCACCAACATGAAGAAAACCCCTTGCATCCTTCAGATCTTCAAAGCCCGAAATGCCCCAAACAGGCAGTTCTAAAAATGCCGGCTCCCAATTAGAGACCCATGCAATTATTCCTATTAGCATAGCTGGGATAAAGATGTACCAGCCGATTCTTTTGAATTTGTTCGGTAATAAATATTTTGTCTTCATAGGATAACTATTTTAAATAAATGTAAAGTATATTTGTCTAAATGACAAATATACTTTACATTTATATATGCATTAGCCGATGTAAATAAAAAAGCCGTCCCTAGGGGCGGCTTTATAGCGCATAAATAATCAGTCCTTTTAACCCTTTAACCAAGCAGTTCGTAAGCGTATTTGCGCTTCGCTGGCACCTTCAAGGGGCTTGATGGTTTCGACATTCATGGTAGGGGCACCTACCTTCCCTTCCACATTGATTTCCTCTCCATCGCGTTCTACGACCATTTTAATATCGGTATCCGCTGTCCAACCAAAACTAGCACCAATGATCGGTCGCATAGATTCTAAGGTAATCGGGATACCATTGATACTTTTTATAATATCACCCCCTTGTATCCCCAAGTCAGTAAAAAAGCTGTTCAATTCAATTCCCTTTCTTACAAAAATCGCCTTATCACCCGCCATATCCACATCGATAAAGGGGATATCGCCATCGAGGAAATAACCGGTCTGTTTCTCGAATCGACCCATGGTCAAACCAACCTTAGCCAAATAGGTATTATAATCGATTGGCGTATTGCCGATAACATAGGTGTCAAAAAAAGTACGTACCTCCGGATAGGTCATCGCAACGATTTCGTCAATCAATTTAGCATCCTCAAAAGGCGTGGTATCATCATATTTTTTTGAAAGTTCTTTCATTAACCACAAGATGCCCTTTTTGCCATCGCTCAGTTCCCGTAAGGTAATATCGAGCGCCATACTTATCAGCGCTCCCTTTTCATAAACGTTGGCATAGTTCTTTTTAAAAGGTTCATCGAATATATTCTTGCTCATTTCGGTGAACGACATGGCGTCGTCGAAAGATTTAGAATTATTGATCTTCCCAACGATACGATTATAGAATTCATCTTCGTCGATCAGCCCTTGTTGTACTTGAAATAGGTTGGCGAAATACTCTGTAGTCCCTTCGTACATCCACAGATGTTGTGACATTTTAGGGTCATTGAAATCAAAAAATTGTATCTCCTTTGAATGTACATTTAAAGGTGTCAGGGTATGGAAAAATTCGTGGGAAACAACATCAACCATGGCCTGCTCCAAGCTTTCTTTGGGCATTGCTTCCGGCAAAACAACTACCGTCGATGTATGATGTTCCAAAGCCCCGAAACCCCCCGCATCTTTTTCATCCATCGATGACAGATACAATAAAATGTTGTATTGCTTTGTTCCATTGACCTCACCTAAAAAGGCCTTTTGACCGCGCATCATGCGTTCCATCGGTCCGATCAAGTCCTGGGCCGTATAGGCACCCGTAGGCGAATACACACTTAAGGTCACCGTAATGTCATTGAGCTTAAATGATGCGGTGTTGGGTTTTGCATATAGGATGGGATTATCGATGACATCGAAATAACGCCGCGCCAAGAAAACTTCAGTATTGGGATCGGCACCTTCCACTTTCCTTGTCAAGGAGGTCGTTGATTGTAAAGCAGCAGGTTTCTTAATGGTTATTACATAGGGAACTTCCTTTAACCCCCCGAAATAACCTATAAAACCATGAAGGTTTAGCATAAAATCTTCTCCTTTTAAAATATTAGTACCCGCCGGGGAGAATACCACATCATCGACCTCCTTTTCGATGTCATAGGTATCATTTACCAAGTAGTGCACCTTATCAAGATTCTTTGCGCCTCCAATTTTCCACGTATTATCGTCAATCTTGGTGACTGCCAATTCATTACCCTTATAATCAATAGCCTTAAAATCGTCGATGTACTTCCCGTAATTATTGATACTATACGTCCCCGGAACCGTTTTTGGTATAAAAAAAGAAACGGTGTCTTTGGTAAAAGCACCCGGATCTAATGCTACGAGTACCTTGTCATCATTTATAGTATTCAAATCGATAACTGCAGCTATTGGAGCTTTATCAGCCGACACCAGCGCTTTGGATGCCGTACAATTATAAAATAGGATGCCCAGAAGGGCGAATAGTACTATTCTTTTCATAGCAATTAATTTATGTTTTAAAATTTTTCGCAAATTGCGAATTATGCATTTTGGCGCTGCAAGATTATAAAATTAAACAGATCTAAGCATCAATATTAGGAAATAATTAAGGGTGGTTTAACCGTGCACTTGAAACAACTTCCTAACTTTTTTTGATTATTTTTGTGCGTATTTAATAACATACCATGCAATACAAACGAATACTTTTAAAATTGAGCGGAGAGGCCTTGATGGGGTCGCAACAATACGGGATCGATGGACAGAGACTTTCGGAGTATGCAGAAGAGATCAAAGAAGTAGTCGCCAAAGGCATCGAAGTCGCCATTGTGATCGGCGGTGGAAATATTTTTCGTGGCCTTTCAGCGGCAAGTAATGGCATGGACCGGGTTCAAGCCGATCATATGGGGATGCTGGCCACGGTAATCAATGGCCTGGCCTTGCAAAGCGCCTTAGAGATTAAAGGGGTGCAGACAAGGTTGCAATCGGCCATAAAAATCAATGAAGTGGCTGAACCGTTTATTCGCCGTCGGGCCATCCGCCATTTAGAAAAAGGACGGGTCGTTATATTCGGCGGAGGGACCGGTAATCCCTATTTTACGACTGATTCTGCCGCCGTCTTACGCGCCATCGAAATCGAGGCAGACGTGATTCTAAAAGGAACACGTGTAGATGGTATTTATACTTCCGACCCGGAAAAGGACAAAAATGCCACAAAATTCGATACAATATCGTTCCAGGAGGTTTTGACCAAAGGTCTTAAAGTTATGGATACTACCGCTTTTACCCTGAGTCAGGAAAATAAGCTCCCGATAATTGTTTTCGATATGAACAAAAGAGGCAATTTGCTCAAAATCGTGGATGGCCATAATATCGGCACAAAGGTTAATATGTAGCCATTTTGGTATAATTTGTGTTCTTTGGATTTTTTTAACGCTTAGATTATGAACGAAGAGATTACTTTTATTTTAGATGCAGCGCAGGAAGGAATGGATGCTGCACTTTCACATTTGGAAAAAGCTTTTGTAAAGATACGTGCCGGAAAAGCCAGTCCGGCTATGTTATCAGGTGTCCTGGTCGATTATTACGGATCCAGACCCCGTTATCACAGGTGGCCAATGTAAATACCCCGGATGCCCGGACACTTTCGGTACAGCCATGGGAAAAGAATATGTTACAGGAAATAGAAAAGGCCATTATGAACGCCAACCTCGGGTTCAATCCGATGAACAATGGCGACTTTGTCATCATCAACGTACCCCCTTTGACCGAAGAAAGGCGAAGGGATTTGGTAAAACAAGCGAAAGCGGAAGGCGAGGATGCGAAGGTCGGGGTCAGAAATGCACGTCAGGATGCTAAAAAGGAAATTCGCGATCTTGATGTTTCAGAAGACTTGCAAAAGAATGCAGAAGTTGACCTACAGGAATTAACGGATGCCTATATCAAAAAAATTGATACGCATCTTGCCATTAAAGAGGCTGAAATCATGAAGGTTTAATTACTTCGCATTGAATACCTTTTCGCAATCAGGCCTTTTTTTTATCGCCAAAGCACTATTTTTTGAAAGTTAGAATTCGCCCTTCAATTCGTAGGAACAGAACCTAGCATTTTCTACCTTTGACCCACTTTTATAAAACAAATAAGACTCCGATTAACAGCAGAGTCCAACTAGAGTCAATACCTTGGAAAGACCCAATAGGCCTTTACGGAGGAAGTCTCATCACAAAATGGCGGCAAAACTAACACAAGGCTTCTGGGCGAGAATGGCACGGTTAATTTTAAGGAACCGTATCCTCATATTATTCCTAATTGTTGCCATCACGGTTTTCTTGGCCCTTCAATGGGATAAAATGCGTTTTAGCAATTCCCAAGCCAATTTGTTGCCCGATGACCATCCGGTCAACGTCGAATACCAGTCATTTTTAAAAAAATTCGGAGAGGAAGGTAACACGATTGTGCTCGCTGTAAAAGACAGTAACTTTTATTCCCCTTCCAACTTTAATCGTTGGAACAAGATGAGCAAACAATTGGCGGCATTTCCAGAAGTAGAGCTGGTGCTTTCAACTGACAATTTAAAACAACTGGTGCGGGATTCGACTACGAATGAATTCAAATTAGTTCCATTGCTTTCCGCCCAACCAAAGACGCAGAAGCAGGTAAACGAAGTGGTCGACCACCTTTTCAACGACCTACCCTTCTATGATAATTTAATTTATAACAAAAAGGACGGTGTCATTCGGACGGTGGTTTATCTAGACGAGGATATTGTCAATACCTCGGTACGAAAAGATTTTATCCTTGAGGATTTTTCGAATTTGATAACTGAATTTCAAGACGATACCGGCCTCCAAGTGCATGTTTCGGGCATGCCCTATATACGCACAATGAATTCCCAGAACATAATCGATGAAATCGGAAAGTTTATTTTGGCGGCCTTGGGCGTTACTTCCTTGATATTTTACTTTTTTTTCAGGAGTTTTCGCGCCACCTTTATTTCAATGTTGATCGTTATCATCGGGGTTATGTGGGCCTTTGGTGTTTTGGGGCTTTTGCAGTATGAGATTACGGTCTTGACGGCCCTTATACCCCCCTTGATAATTGTAATTGGGATCCCTAATTGTATTTTCTTGATCAATAAATACCAGCAAGAGGTCAAAAAACATGGAAATCAGGCGCTTTCATTACAGCGTGTCATCTCAAAAGTGGGAAATGCCACCCTAATGACGAACATGACCACTGCCTGCGGTTTTGCTACCTTCATTATCACAGATAGTACCCTTTTAAAGGAATTCGGTATCGTGGCCTCCATAAATATTATCGGGATCTTTATACTGTCACTATTGATTATTCCGATCGTGTACAGTTTTATGGCCCTGCCCAAGACCAAACATCTAAAACATTTGAACAAACATTGGATCGACACCTTTGTTAGTTGGATGGAGCATATCGTTCGAAACCGAAGAATCATGGTATATATTACTGCGATAAGCCTTTTGGTGGTTGGCATCATCGGGATGTACCAGATCCATATTTCAGGAAGCCCTATCGAAGACATGCCTAAAAAAGCTCAATTCTTTAAGGATATTCGTTTTTTTGAGAAGGAATTCGACGGTATTATGCCGGTAGAGATTGTCGTGGATACAGAAAATCCTAAGGGGGTCTTAAAGTTATCCAATCTAAAAAAAATGGACGCATTCGGACAGATTATCGATGAAATTCCCGAACTCTCTAAACCTATATCGGTCGTAAACCTGGTGAAATATTCCAAACAGGCATTTTACAATGGTATTCCAAAATATTACCAGCTCCCTACCAGTCAGGAATTCAACTTCATCATGGATGTTGCCCGTAAATCAAAGGGCAATGGGGACCTAATGAAAAATTTTGTGGACAGCACAGGGCAAACCGCGAGGATCACCACGTACATGAAGGACGTAAAAACAGATCGCATGGAACAGATCCAAGAACGCCTCCAAGAGAATATCGACAAAATTTTCCCGGCGGACCGATACCATGTTTACATGACGGGTAGCGCCTTCATTTTTCTTAAGGGCACGAAATATCTGGTGAAAAACCTTATCATGTCCTTGGCGTTGGCAATAGGACTGATCGCACTTTTCATGGCCTATTTATTTCGATCTTTTCGCATGGTGGTTATTTCTTTGATACCCAACTTACTCCCTCTAGTGATTACGGCAGGCGTCATGGGTTTCGCCGGAGTTCCCATAAAGCCCTCCACCATTTTGGTGTTCAGTATCGCCTTCGGGATCTCAGTCGACGATACGATCCATTTCTTGGCGAAATACCGTCAAGAGCTTATCGCCAATAAATGGCGCATCCAAAAATCGGTGTATGCCGCCTTACGGGAAACCGGGGTCAGTATGTTTTATACCTCCATTGTTCTTTTCTTTGGATTTTCGGTATTTACGATTTCAAGTTTTGGGGGGACCGTGGCCTTGGGTGCCTTGGTTTCGGCCACGCTGTTGTGTGCCATGTTATCAAACCTTATTTTACTGCCATCGTTGCTATTATCACTCGAACGCAGTATTGCGAATAAAGAGGTGCTTAAAGAACCTCAGATAGATATTCTCCCACAGGACGAGTCTAACTCCGAAACGGAGGAGTAAACTTCCGGTTTTTAGCTACTTTTCTATATTTCCAAAGTCGATTCTTTTTATCAAAAGGCTATCTTTGGGGTTTAAATTTTTAGATGAACACAATTAGTATAAAAGAACTCTTGACAACCCCTCCTGTATTACAGGTCGTTGTAGTCAATGGATGGGTGAAAACCTTTAGAAGCAACCGTTTTATTGCCTTAAATGACGGATCGACCTTGAAAAACATTCAATGCGTAGTCGATTTTAATCAGTTTGATGACGCGGTCCTTAAACAGATCAATACAGGAGCGGCCCTGAAGATTACGGGGACCTTGGTGGAGAGCCAAGGAAAAGGTCAAACGGTTGAAATTCAGGTAAACGATATTATGGTTCATGGCGATGCGGATCCAGAAATCTATCCGATTCAGCCAAAAAAACATTCCCTAGAATTTCTTAGGGAAAAAGCACATCTGCGTATTCGTACGAATACGTTTGCAGCGATTATGCGGGTGAGGTCGGCATTGGCATTTGCCGTTCACCATTATTTTACCTCGAACGGATTTTACTATTTCCATGCCCCTATCATCACGGGTTCTGATGCCGAAGGCGCAGGTGAAATGTTCAGGGTTACCACACTTGATGAAAAAAACCCCCCGTTGACCAAAGATGGCGCGGTGAACTACCGGGAAGATTTTTTTGGCAAGGAAACCAATCTTACGGTATCGGGACAATTGGAAGCCGAAGCATACGCCATGGCACTTGGCAAAGTATATACCTTTGGCCCCACATTTAGGGCTGAAAACTCAAATACTTCAAGACATTTGGCCGAATTTTGGATGATAGAACCTGAAATGGCCTTCTATGACTTGAATGATAATATGGATCTTGCAGAAGATTTTATCAAGTATGTCCTTGGCTATATTCTTGAGCATTGTTCAGAAGATTTGAAGTTCCTGGAGCAACGACAGTTCGATGAAGAGAAATCAAAACCGCAGACAGAGCGCAGTGATAAGCCCCTCATTGAAAAATTACAATTCATAGTTGACACTGATTTCAAACGAATCACCTATACGGAAGCCATAGAGATCTTGCGCAATAGTGCTCCGAATAAAAAGAAAAAATTTCAATATCCCATTAATGAATGGGGAACCGACCTGCAAAGTGAACATGAGCGGTTTTTGGTGGAAAAACATTTTAAGTGCCCTGTTATCCTCTATGACTATCCCGCCAAAATAAAGGCCTTTTATATGCGTTTGAACGAGGATGGGAAAACGGTGCGTGCCATGGATATACTTTTTCCGGGCATCGGTGAAATCGTTGGGGGGTCACAACGAGAGGAACGCTTAGACTTTCTGCGGGAAAAAATAGCTGCATTGGGTATCGACGAAAAGGAACTCTGGTGGTATTTAGATCTTCGAAAATTCGGGACCGCTGTTCACAGTGGTTTTGGACTCGGCTTTGAGCGCCTAGTACTTTTTGCTACCGGCATGGGGAATATTCGAGATGTAATTCCATTTCCAAGAACGCCACAAAACGCTGAATTTTAAACCTAATTCTTTAACTTTATAAGGCATACAAGCCACCTTTGATGTTAAAACAACACTTACAATTCAAATTATCGCAAAAATTATCACCACAACAGATCCAGTTGATGAAGTTGATACAATTGCCCACACAGGCATTTGAACAGCGATTAAAACAAGAATTGGAAGAAAATCCGGCCTTGGAAGGTGGCAAGGAAGAAAGCGAAACACCGGAAGATGATTTCGAGGATATTTATGAAGGTGATAATGACAGCGAGCGCATCAATGCCGATGATATCAATATTGATGAATATCTCAGCGATGATGAAATTCCGGATTACCGTACAAAAGCCAACAACTATAGTGCCGACGAAGAAGAAAAAAGTGTTCCGTACGCTGCGGGGATTTCATTCAATCAATACTTGATCAACCAGCTCAATACCGAGTATTTGACCGATGATGAATGGAGTGTCGCCGAATTTCTGATCGGCAGTATCGACGAAAGTGGCTATATTAGAAGGCCACTGTCAGATATTCTTGATGACCTGGCCTTTACGCAAAATATCCACACTGACGAAAAAACCGTGCAAAAGGTTCTTAAAATGGTTCAGGAACTCGATCCGCCCGGGGTAGCTGCACGTTCTTTGGAAGAATGCCTCATTCTACAATTGAGACAAAAAGATCAGGGACCAAGTGTGGAACTTGCCATTGCCCTTCTCGAAAAGTCATTTGATCAATTTACCAAGAAGCATTATAAAAAATTACAACAAAAACATGGCATAACCGAAGCGCAACTTAAAGCCGCCATTTCAGAAATCGAAAAGCTCAATCCGAAACCTGGTGGCTCTTTTTCGGGCAATAATCGGATTGTTGAGCATGTGGTTCCCGATTTTTCAATTCGTATTGTCGATGGCGAGCTTGAACTGGCCTTGAACGGGAGAAACGCGCCCGAACTTCATGTTTCAAGGGAATATAGTAATATGCTGCAGGGGTATAAGGATGCAAAGGATAAGTCAAGGTCTCAAAAAGATGCCGTACTTTTCATCAAACAAAAATTGGATTCGGCCAAATGGTTTATCGATGCCATTCGTCAAAGACAGCAGACTTTGTTCATCACCATGAATGCCATCATGCAATATCAAAACGAATATTTTCTTTCCGGGGATGAACGCAATTTAAGGCCCATGATCCTAAAGGATATTGCCGATTTAATCGATATGGATGTATCAACAGTTTCAAGGGTGGCGAATAGCAAGTATGTAGACACCCCCTATGGTACCAAACTGATCAAGGATTATTTTTCGGAATCAATGAAGAATGATCAGGGAGAGGATGTTTCTACCAAGGAAATCAAAAAAATATTGGAAACGGTCATTGGAGAAGAACAGAAGAGAAAACCACTTACCGATGATAAATTGGCGGTCATTCTCAAAGAGAAGGGATATCCCATTGCCAGAAGAACAGTTGCCAAGTATAGGGAACAGTTGGATATTCCGGTAGCACGCTTGCGAAAAAAGATTTAATGAAGGTTCTCCTAAAGGTGATTTCCTATATTTTTCACCCCATATTCGTGCCAATTGCAGGAACTTTGGCCTATTTCATCATTACCCCAAAATACAGCCCTTTGGAACTGCAGAGTGGGAATTTTCTACCCATCTTTATATTAACGGTGATCATCCCGATGATTGCCTATTTAATATTGAAAAACTTAGGCATGGCCAGTTCTGTATTTATTACAAGCCTGCAAGAGCGAAAATACCCCTTGTTTATCCAGATCGGGTTGCTTTTTTTGATACTTTACAAAGTATTACCAAATAATTACATTCCCGAACTGTATTATTATTTCGTGGGACTTCTCTCGGCCACCTTGACGTCGTTATTACTCTTGTATTTTCGTATGAAAACTAGCATGCACTTAATGGGAATGGGAAGCTTATTGATGTTCCTAATCGTTCTTAGCATTCATTTTGAGGTAAATATTACCTTGGCGATAAGTCTACTTATTTTTCTTACCGGATTGACTGCGACTTCCAGACTCTATCTCAAAGCCCACAATAGCGCTGAATTATTTATTGGATTCAGTATCGGGTTGATAACCCAACTCCTTACGGTGAAGTTCTGGTTATAAAATATAAAAGATGAGCCCAATACGCAAAGGCTTCATATCGATGTGATTCCCTTCGACTGATGTGGTATCCTTAAAAAGTGAATTAAGTGCATAATAAGCATGCACATTGAATGTATTATAGCCAAAATTAAGAGTGAGTCCATAGTGAAATTTAAGGATGTCAGTATTATAAAAAGATAGTTTCTCACTACTTGACACGAATTTAGACCTACCACCTAACACATAACCAACCTTGGCGCCTGCATACACACGCCAAAATTTATACGCCTGGGGGGTTGAATTACGCCAACGAAACTCTAAAGGAAACTCGATCATATGTGTTTCGACCTTATTTCTCTTAAAATCGGTTTCGGCATCTAAAACCGTATAGTTGTTTTCATTTTGCGTTTCAGATGCCAAAAGGGTCGAATAATAGGAATTAAAGGCGTAACCAAATCCGATTCCGATAGCCTTGGTCCTCGATCTATTTATAGGGATGTCCTTTATAATACCGCCCTGAAGGCCGTAGGATAAATTGCGTTGTGTAACATTTTTAGGTTTGTTCAGCAAGAAATTGTAGGTTATCCCGACATAGAATTGATCTTCCAGATAGTTGGTATCATAAACCGTACTGTCATTTTTTGTTTGCGCAGAGGTACCTAAGGAAATACCACAAAGGATATAGCAAAGCACCAATTGTTTCATAGTTTATTATCTTACTTTTAATATCCTTTCTCGCCTACCACCGATGTGCCATGAAATGTTATAGCATCTATTCGGTTCATCCTTAACAATCGGCGATTCATTGAAAATGTCTTGTTGATAGTTCATTAGCACCAAAGTTACATAAATAAAAACGCCTCAATCGGTTGATCAAGGCGCTTTATATGAACATAAAATTTGGCTATTCAACTTATCTTTTAACGTTCAAAAACGCATCCCCTTCATAGGTTGTATAATTTATCTTGAGTGCGTTCACTTTACGTAATTCTTGCTTTATATCAGAAATCAGCCCCATGTTGGCATCCTTGTCTACTTTAAGGGCCGTAGTCAGTACATTCTGAAGCTCCTGGGCCTTTTTAGCACGTTCTTGCAAGATGTAGTCGCCTACCTCACTCGGATTGGCAAACTTATCGTTGAGTTGGATCTTCGGCTCAGTACCAAACACCTTCTCATACTCTCGAGTAGGTTTCCCTACATAGATATAGATGATACGATCCTTTTTCTCGAGTTTTTTCACCTCAGTGGCATTTGGCAACGTATTCTCAACCTTAAGGGTATTGTCCTTCATTACCGTAACGGTCATAAAGAAGAACAATAGCATGAATACGATATCGGGTAAGGAAGCCGTATTTACCACAGGCACATCACCAGAACCTTTTTTCTTATTAAATTTTGACATAAACCTATTGCTTTAACTTCTAATTAATTACCCGTACCCGTCGACGTTTCGGCTTCTGACAATTTCTGAGGAAATAAGTCCTGTATTTTCTGAACCTTTTCCTTTAACTCATCCTTAATCTTCGTCGATGTCTCCGGATTCAGATATTCAGCCTCCATATCGGTAAAATTCCTGTTGTACAACCGTTGGGCCTCTCGATTTCGCAAATCGTTGTAAGCACCAACCAGTTCATTTTGAACAGTGATATAGGTGCCATATTTGGTTTCCCGATCATTTTTCAAAGATATGATCGCCTTGGTCGGATTATCAGATGACTCGGCTACTTTCCTTCCTTTGCAGTATGTACAAGTTCCATCACCGTTATTGTCTAAAAAATCAGTGGCTTTGGCCCTTAATTGCTTCAAATCGATCAATTCGTCATCGGCCAACAATTGGCCCTCCCTATTGATATTTACCTGAAAGATATTCTTTTGTTTAATGATAACATCGGTATCCGGCGGTTCAATCGGGGGCAACATACGATCCAAGCCCGCATCGGTTTCAATGGTGGTAGTCACCAAGAAAAAGATGAGTAGCAAGAATGCGATATCTGCCATAGACCCGGCATTTACTTCTGGTGGTGCTCCTCTTCTAGGCATAATATTCTCTTTATTTACTTGTCATTTTTTTAAATCCGCCCCATAACATGGCAACGACGGCAATTAAGGTCAGGATGAAAAATACATTTAAGCCCGCCCCAATATTTTTTACCGTTCCTTCGGTCGTATTGATTCCTCTTCTGGACATTTCATCTAAATTGACATCGCTTCCAGTGGCCAAAACGTAGGCAATTGCCAATACCAATAAAAATCCGCCTAAGACAAACATCGATTTCTTAAGGCTTGCCGGATTTGAAAATTGGCTTCTTAGAGAAAAAACCAAGCTAAATATAACCGCTATCGCCATAAGTGCGTATGTCAGCATGAACATGGCGCCCATTGCGCCACTTTGCGCCGCTTCGGCAGCCGGCATCTTCCCATCTGGCAACATCAACCAAAGGATAACGCCGATCAGTCCTAAGACAACCAATCCTATTTTTACAATTTTATACATAATTCAGTTGTGTATTTGGTATAACTTATTTTTTGTGGTCGACCAACATGTCGATCAATGAAATAGACGAATCTTCCATGTCATTTACGATACTATCGATTTTAGCGATAATGTAATTGTAGAATACCTGAAGGATAATTGCCACAATAAGACCAAATACGGTGGTTAACAATGCTACCTGTAATATCACCTGCAATAAGCGAGGCACTTAAATTACCAACCGCCGAAATTTTTTCGAAGGCTTGAATCATACCGATTACCGTTCCCATGAACCCAAGCATCGGTGCTAATGCGATGAACAAGGAAATCCAAGATACGTTCTTCTCCAATTGTCCCATTTGAACACCACCATAAGCGACAACCGCCTTTTCAGCAGATTCGATGCTTTCACCCGCTCTATCTAAGCCTTGGTAATAAATAGAAGCAACTAGGTCCTTTTGTATTTCTACAAACTTCTTTTGCAGCTTCGACACCACCAGATGCCAAAGCATCTTCTACTTGTTGTTTCAATTTTTTTCGTATTGGTGCTCGCCATGTTTAAATAAATAATTCTCTCGATAGCAACAGCCAAACCAAGAATTAAACATAAAAGTACGATTCCCATAAATCCGGCACCGCCCTCAATAAATTTTTCCTTTAACACTTGAGTAAAGCCTTTTTCCGCTTCAGGAGCCGCATCTTGCAAAATACTATCACTGCTGCAGTGACTTTTGCACTTACTGTATTTGTAACTGCCACAAATAACCCGGCCATGGCCAGGATAGAGAATAATCTTTTCATTTCTTTCAAACTTAAATTTATTAGTTAATAGGGTTAAAGATATAAAAAAAACATAATATAAAAAGTAAAACTTCATCAGCAGAGAGGAAGGGATTCGAACCCTCGATACACTTTTGGTGTATACACACTTTCCAGGCGTGCGCCTTCGACCACTCGGCCACCTCTCTAATACTAGCCTTTTACGGGTTGCCCAAATAACAAAAAAAATATTAGTTGAGGAAATTTAAACCCAGTTATTTTTATTGCATTTCTCCGCGCAATGACGTTTCAAATATGGTTTTCAACAATTTAGACGAAACTTGACTTCCCAATAAGATACATGAGTTTTGTTATGGCAGCCTCCGTTGTGATGTCCTTTCCGTTGATCACCTGAAGTTTGCGTAATTGTTCACTGGTCTCATATTGCCCCATAATTACACTTCCTCCCGAACATTGTGTTACATTAACAACATGCAAATCCCTTATCGATTGCCTCTTCGAGTGCCGATACCAACCATTCCTCGGTCGGTGCATTGCCTGCCCCATAGGTTTCAAGTACCACTGCCTTTAGGCCAGGAATGTTCAAAATACTTTGAAAAACGGTTTTATTGAGACCTGGGAAATAATTTAAGGATTACCACATTAGTATCCAATTGTTTATGGGCTTGCAACTTCTTTGAATGCCTGTTTCTCAAAAGATATTCATAATTTACCTTTAAATGAACGCCCGATTCGACTAGCGGAGGATAATTCAAGGACGCAAAAGCCTCAAAATGTTCGGCATTGATTTTCGTCGTTCTATTTGCACGATATAATTTATATTCAAAATAAAGGCCCACCTCTTGAATTACCGGACCCTCTTTTTCTTGTAAGGCTGCAATTTGAATAGAGGTAATCAGATTTTCCTTGGCATCTGTACGCAGATCTCCGATAGGCAATTGACTCCCTGTAAAAATTACAGGTTTCCCTAAATTCTCGAGAATAAAACTCAAGGCAGAGGCGGTATAGCTCATCGTATCACTCCCGTGGAGCACAACAAAACCATCGTGTGATTCATAATGCGCCTCGATCAAGGAGACGATATCGACCCAATGATCCGGATTCATATTCGATGAATCAATCGGCTTTTGAAATGAAACGCTTTCGATTTCACAATCAAGCTGGTGCAGTTCAGGAATATTCTTCAAAAGTTTACGAAATTCAATGGTTTTAAGGTTCCCGATTCATAATCTTTCACCATACCAATGGTGCCGCCGGTATAAATTAGTAAGATCTTGGTGCGCTTTATCATATGCCCGAATTATCAAACTCCAAAGATATCCATGGAATTCCGAGTGGTTATCTTGGCGATCTCCGCTTCATCCTTTCCATAGATATCAGCTAATTTTTTTAAGATGTGTACTATAAAACTGCTTTCATTGCGCTTGCCACGATATGGTACAGGGGCCAAATATGGGGAATCGGTTTCTAGCACGAGATGTTTTAAATCGATCTTATTTAGAAATGTGTCGAGTTTTCCATTTTTAAAAGTTACTACCCCACCGATACCTAGTTTCATATTATATGATATGGCGGTTTCGGCTTGTTCAAGGGTCCCTGTAAAACAATGAAAGATTCCGAACAGCTCTTTCGATTTTTCCAATTCAAGAATCGCAAAGATCTCGTCAAACGATTCCCTACAATGAATTACGATGGGCAATTGATGTTTCTTTGCCAATTGTATCTGATACTGAAAGGCCTCACGCTGCTGCTGGAGAAACGATTTGTCCCAATAAAGATCGATACCGATTTCACCAACCGCATAGAACGTATGGCGTTGCAACATCTCCTCGACATGAGCCAGTTCGTTACGATAATTCGCTTTAACATGCGTAGGATGTAGCCCCATCATAAGGTACATGTTGTCGGGGTATGCCTTTTCTAACGCCAACATGGCATCGGTATAGGACGAATCAATAGCCGGGATAAAAAAACGTTGTGTCCCGCTTTCCAAAGCCCTTGCGATTACATCTTTCCTATCCTCCTCAAATGCTTCACTATATAAATGAGTGTGAGTGTCGGTAATCATCATGTCACAAAAATAGAATTATCTTTGTCAAAAATGATAAATGGGCAGCCTCAATAAATTTCTTGGCAATAAAAAATATATAAAAATCCCTTTGGTGTTCACGGCGACAAACCATTTGGAGCTGGTGGCTCAAATAAATGGTATTACTGGCCGCTTTATTCTAGATACCGGGGCTTCGAACACCTGCGTAGGCTTCGATAAAACCGATTTTTTTAAACTCACTTCCCAAGAATCACAGCTAAAAGCGGCCGGAGCCGGAGCGACGAATATGGAAACCTTGATGGCCACGAATAATAAAATCAACATCGGTACTTGGAAAAAGAAACATCTAAAAATCGTTCTCTTTGACCTGGTGCATGTAAACGAGGCGTTGATCGCACACAATGCACTGCCTGTTGATGGCATCCTTGGCGCCGATATTCTCATAGGAGCTGATGCCATAATCGATTACAAAAAGCGATGCCTATATCTAAAAAATTCCAAATCTAAAAGATAAAACCATTTGATATTCCCTGACCTTTAGATTCTCAAGGGTGAGCCAAAAAAAAAGACCAGCTCGCTTAGAACTGGCCTATGACTTTATTTACATGCCTGGCTAAAGTTCCAATGCCCGTTTCTCATTATCGCCCATCAAGATTTCGACCGGCTTTTCCAAGGCTTCCTTTACGGCCACTAAAAAACCGACCGATTCCTTGCCGTCTATTATACGATGGTCATAGGACAGCGCCACATACATAATAGGCGCCACAAGGATGGCACCCTCTTTCACAACAGGGCGTTCAACAATATTGTGCATTCCCAAAATAGCGCTTTGGGGTGGATTAATAATCGGCGTTGACAGCATGGATCCAAAAACGCCGCCATTGGTAATCGTAAAGGTACCGCCCGTCATTTCATCAACCGTTATTTCTCCTTCCCTCGCACGGATCGCCAAGCGCTTGACTTCGGCTTCTATCCCCCTAAAAGTAAGGTTCTCGGCATTTCGAATGACAGGGACCATCAACCCTTTTGGCCCCGATACTGCAATACTGATATCACAAAAATCATACGATATCATCTCTTTTCCATCAATCATCGAATTTACGGCTGGATACATTTCAAGTGCTCGTACCACTGCTTTTGTAAAGAAAGACATAAACCCAAGGCCAACCCCATGCTTTTCCTTGAATTCTTCCTTATAGGTATCCCGCAGTCCATAAATTGCCGTCATATCCACTTCATTAAACGTGGTCAACATGGCGGTTTCGTTTTTTGCCGCTACCAATCTTTCTGCTACTTTGCGACGCAACATAGAAAGTTTGGACCTCGTTTCGCCCCGATTTCCTCCGGTCGGTGTTCCCATAGCAGGAATGGCCTCTACAGCATCTTCCTTTGTAATTCTACCATCACGACCTGATCCCTTTACGGTATTGGACGCTATCCCTTTTTCATCTAATATCTTCTTTGCCGCCGGGGAAGGGGTTCCAGAAGCATAGGTTACTTTCTTTGGTTCTTCTTTCGGTTTTGCCGGTTCTTTTTTAATTGCTTCAGGAGCTTCCTTCGTAGCGCTAGCTGCTTCTTTTGTACCCCTTGGTTTTGCAGCATCGGTATCAATGAGGCATACCACCGCACCAACGGCGACCGCATCACCTACTTCGGCCTTGAGCGTGATAATTCCGCTTTCCTCGGCAGGTAGTTCCAAGGTGGCCTTGTCTGAATCGACTTCTGCAATGGCCTGGTCTTTCTCAACATAGTCCCCATCGCTCACAAGCCATTCTGCAATTTCCACCTCTTTGATCGACTCCCCTGGGGAGGGCACTTTCATTTCTAAAATCATTATGGTCTAATTTGATATTATCCTAATTTGTATTACTGGGCCGACCCATGTTGTCCTTAGTCTTGTCAAACACATAGTCTATCACCTGTTGATGTCGGCGCTTGGACCGAACGGCACTACCCGCGGCAGGTGAGGCATAAAATCTCCTGGAAGCCACCCGAAATTTCGACACATCGTCAAAATGCATCATCAAATGACTCCAAGCACCCATGTTCCTCGGCTCCTCCTGTGCCCACACCAAGTCATCGGCATGTTTATACTTCGTGATGATATTTTTCATTTGTTCGGTCGGCAACGGAAAGAGCTGTTCCAATCGTACCAAGGCAACATCGTCCCGTTTCGTTTCCTCTTTCACCAGAAGCAGATCATAGTAGAACTTGCCCGTACAAAATACCACTGATTTGATTTTTTTGACATCGGCCGACACATCGTCTATCACTTCCTGGAAACCTCCCGAAGCGAACTCGTCAACTGTCGAAACTGCCCTTGGATGGCGCAGAAGGCTTTTGGGCGTAAAAATTATTAGTGGTTTTCGAAAATCGACTTTCATCTGTCTCCGCAGAATATGAAACATCTGCGCAGGCGTGGTAACATCAGCGATAAACATATTGTCCCTAGCGCATAATTGCAAATAACGTTCCATGCGTGCCGACGAATGCTCTGCCCCTTGACCCTCATAACCATGTGGCAAAAACAGTACGAGGCCATTCTGCAGTTTCCATTTATCCTCGGCGGCAGAAATGTACTGATCGATCATGATCTGGG
The DNA here is from genome assembly GCA_963798435.1 of uncultured Flavobacteriaceae bacterium. Classification (GTDB taxonomy): domain Bacteria; phylum Bacteroidota; class Bacteroidia; order Flavobacteriales; family Flavobacteriaceae; genus JALHST01. Next base: position 362,362 of record CAWCTF010000008.1, on the reverse strand, counting down.
CACCATTGCTAAAATCCCCGAATTGTGCTTCCCATATTGTCAACGTGTTCGGGCTCGCCATGGCATAGCCATAATCGAAACCTACGACGCCATATTCAGACAAAAGTGAATTGTAAATTTGAAATACGCCTTGTTTATCAGAAATTCGGTTTAAAAGTAGTATTTCCTCTTCGCTTTCCTCTACCTTCAAAACGGCGTGCCGGTGCGAAAACGTCCCGCGTTCGACATCCTGTCCCGACATACGAACGTCATAACCTTCCTCAAGTAGGGTGCCGTAGGCCAAAAGTTCACCCATAGCCCAATCAAGGTTATCGGTTTCAAAGTACATACTCTTTCGGTCGCTGATCAGTTTTTCAACCTTCCGCAAGAATTTCTTGTTCGACGGCAATTCGGTGAGCACCTTTGCGATTGCCGTCAACTTATTCTTATCGAAGGAGGTATCGATCGGTTGCATCATTTCCCATTCGCGCACATTGACAAATCCTTTCCAAGCATCTGCCATAAAGGGTGTGATGATCGTTTTTTCAGCCTTTCGGGAATCTTCCAATTCTTCTTCCAAGGAAGCCTTATATTCTTCTTCGAGCTGTGCCACATAGCCTTCCTTAATAATACCCTCGGCCATCAATCGCTCGGCATAAAGGTCCCTTGGGTTCATATGCTTGGCAATTGCCTTATAAAGTTTTGGTTGTGTAAACCTGGGTTCGTCTCCTTCATTGTGGCCATATTTTCGATAGCCTAAAAGATCTAGGAACACATCGCGCTTAAATCGCATCCGATATTCCAATGCAAATAATGATGCATGCACGACCGCCTCGGCATCATCGGCATTGACATGAAGTACGGGACTTAAAGTGACCTTGCCAACATCGGTGCAATAGGTCGATGTTCGCGCATCGAGATAGTTGGTCGTAAACCCGATTTGGTTATTGACGACAATATGAATGGTTCCATTCGTCTTATAACCATCAAGATTGGCCATTTGTACCACCTCGTATACAATGCCCTGTCCTGCAATGGCGGCATCGCCATGAACAACGATGGGCAACACTTTCGAAAAATCGTTCGGAAAATACTGATCTTGCTTGGCCCGAGTAATCCCCTCTACTACCGCACCTACCGTTTCTAAATGCGAAGGATTGGGGGCTATGTTCATTTTTATGGTATTTCCCTGAACCGTCTTGCGTACCGAGGTCCAACCCAGGTGATATTTCACATCCCCATCAAAAATTTCCTCCTCATAGTCCTTCCCATCAAATTCACTGAAGATGTCTTTGGCAGCTTTTCCAAAAATATTCGTAAGTACATTTAAACGGCCTCTATGGGCCATCCCCATAACGAATTCCTCCACACCCATTTCAGCTGCCCGCTCGATTACGGCATCCAAAGCCGGGATAAGCGACTCATTACCTTCTAAGGAGAAACGTTTTTGGCCTACATATTTGGTATGCAAAAACCCCTCGAAGGAAACCGCTTGATTTAGTTTTCTTAGGATATATTTTTTTCGGTCTGCATCATATTTCGGATGATTATCATTGATATTCAACCAATTCTGTATCCATTCGATACGCTCTGGGCTTCGAATGTACATATATTCGACCCCGATCGCCTCGCAATATATTTTTTGTAGATGATCAATAATTTCACGTAAGGTAGCCGTGCCGATCCCCAAAATTTCACCCGCATTAAATAAGGTGTCCAAGTCACTTTCGGTAAGCCCAAAATTTTGAATGGCCAAGGTTGGTGTATACTGCCGCCTTTCCCGAACTGGATTGGTTTTTGTGAACAAATGCCCTCTACTCCGATACCCATCGATTAATTTGAGTACTTGAAATTCCTTTTGCAAGGAATGTGGCATCTCGGTAGGTTGCCCCGATAGATCTGATTCGCCAATACCGTTAGTCTCAATATCGAGTTCATCCAAGGAACTTTCGACCCCAAAATCAAATCCTTGAAAAAATGCACGCCAACTTGGTTCAATGCTGTCGGGATTTTTGAGATATTTATCGTATAAGTCCGCAAAAAATGAGGTGTGCGCGGTATTTAAAAAGGAAAATCTATCCATTTAAAGTGCAATAGCATTAATTAAATTCATCGATTTCATTAGATACATGACCAATTTTGTCCGAAGTATGCATTCTTCAAAACGACCCTAAAACCTTTGGTGACATGCGACCCATAAAATCACATCAAAAATACAACATTTACTATTTCTGATCGTATCTTAGCTCCCAATATCCCAAAAAATTAAAAATAGCAATTAAAAAACCAATTTATGTGCTACAGAAACATGTTTTGGAGCATTTTTTTTGTTTTTTTCGTAGTCATCGGCAGCGGCCAAAATAGGAATCGTAGCAATGATTTTTATCGAAATGTACACTTTGGGGGTGGTGTTGGCCTAGGATTTACGAATGGCGGGTTCAACGCAACGATTTCCCCGAGTGCCATATACGAGTTCAATAATCAATTTGCTACAGGTCCGGGCTTACTATTTAGCTATTCAAAATTCAGGGACGATACGCTTCTTGCTTATGGCGGAAGCTGGATTTCCCTTTACAATCCACTTCAATTTCTTCAGGTCTCCGCAGAATTCGAGGAACTTCGCATCAACAGGTCCTATGATGACGGCATCCTGAGATTGGAGCACGATTATTGGTCACAAGCCCTATTTTTAGGAATTGGCTTTGTGAACCAAAATTTTACGGTAGGAGTTGGTTATGATGTGCTTTATAACATCGACAAAAGTATTTATCCGAATGCTTGGATGCCTTTCGTCCGGGTATATTTTTGAACGATACAATTATTCTTCCTTAATAAACCTAGGAGTATTTTGATTTTAACCAAACCTTTTGCAGTTCGCGTTTTAGGATAAGGAAGGCGACCTGTTCTGAAACCTCAACCACATCGGTTACTACAATTTCGCGAATGGCCTTTTCAGGAACATCGACGATATACAATAGATTCAGGTAATCGGAAAATTTCTCCATGATCAGCACATATATCTTTTCATGCAAAATAATCTTGAGTTCGCTCGGGGCAATGTCTTGGGCCAATTCGAACGGAATGTTGGCCAAGACAAAATCTTTTTCTAATTGCGCCACCAATTTAGAGTACAGGGCTTCCTTTTGTGAATGCTGAAGCAATTCTGCGCTATTGGGAAAATTCATTATCATACCTTACTATACGATTATTCCTGGTCGATGGTTCGATTGAATCCTTAAATTTTACGATATTTTATGCGTGTCTTTTGTGCAGTACCTGTTCCCAGTCCCAAGCTGATTTCATGGCATGATCCAATGAATATTGGGCCTGCCAACCAAGCACCTCATTGGCCTTGCGCGTGTCGGCGTATGCCTCTGTTATATCGCCAGGGCGTCTTTCTACGATCTTATAATTTAATTTGATCCCTGCAATTTTCTCAAAACTATGAATAACTTCCAAAACCGTAGTCCCCGTACCTGTACCAACATTGAAAACTTCGTAATTGTCGGTATTCTTAGCTTGTAATAGGCGCTGCAGGGCTACGACATGGGCTTTTGCCAGATCGACGACGTAAATATAGTCTCGAATACAGGTACCATCGCTTGTTGGATAGTCATCGCCGAAAACTGACAATTGTTCCCGAATACCGATACCTGTTTGTGTAATGAAGGGCACTAGGTTCTGTGGAACACCAATGGGCAATTCCCCGATCTTTGAGCTGGGGTGCGCCCCCATGGGATTAAAATAGCGCAGTGAAATGGCATTCAATCCAGGGGTTACCTTGCAGGTGTCCGCAATTATTTCCTCTCCCATCTGTTTGGTATTCCCGTAGGGAGACTCGGCCGGTTTAGTTGGCGCATTTTCGGTTATGGGCATTTTATCGGCCTGACCATATATCGTACAAGAAGAACTAAAGATAAAGTTTGCCGTTTTCTTTTTGACAAGCTCTTTAAGGATATAGACCAAAGTGCCGATATTATTCTCGTAATAACGCAAAGGATAGGATACGCTTTCACCAACGGCCTTTGAAGCCGCAAAATGTATTACGCCTGCAACATCATGATGCCGTTTAAAAAAATCCTCGACCAAGGCCTTTTCCTTTAAATCGAATTTTTCAAAAAGGGGCATTTTCCCGGTAATTGCCATGATACCTTCGAGGACGGTTTCTGATGAATTCGAACAGTCATCGATGATGACCACGTCAAAACCTTCATTTTGTAATTCTACCACCGTATGCGACCCGATAAATCCGAGACCTCCTGTCACCAATATTTTCATAATTCTTTTTTGGATTTTTAATCTTTGATATCGATATTCATTACTAATCACCCTTACTCAGGAAGTATTTTTTCTAATCCCTTAGACCTTCATTAAAGCTGGCAAATTTGTTTGTATTCAAATCACGCTCGTATCGGCCTAAACACCTCCCAAGATCACATATTTATAAAGTCAATAACTTTATTTACAATAAAACCTATCTGCTCTTCATCTAATTCAGTGTGCATCGGCAAAGAAATGACCTCGTTGACCAATTGGTTGGTCACAGAAAAGTCATCTTCCTTATAACGTGTATCGAGATACGCTTTTTGCCGGTGCAACGGTATGGGGTAATAAACGCCACAGGGTATGCCGTGTTCCGAGAGGAATTTTACCAGAGCATCCCTTTTTCCATCGGTGATCCGCAACGTATATTGATGAAAAACATGGCAATCACATGTGTCACAGATTCCTTCGCAACCATTGACCGTCTTGGGAACCACAATATTTTTTTGACCTTTAAAGACCTTTGAATATGCTCTGGCCGCTTCCCGACGTCGGTTACAATACGCATCCAATTTTGGAAGTTTCGCACGAAGTACGGCAGCTTGGATAGAATCTAATCGAGAGTTGACTCCGACCACGTCATGATGGTAGCGTTCGTACATCCCATGGTTGACGATCCCACGCAAGGTATGCGCCAAATTAGCGTCATTTGTAAAAATCGCACCTCCATCACCGTAGCAACCTAGGTTCTTCGAAGGAAAAAAGGAAGTGCATCCTACATGCCCCAAGGTGCCAGCCTTCTTTTTGCTACCGTCTTTAAAGGTGTAATCGGCACCAATCGCCTGGGCATTGTCTTCTATGACAAATAGGCCATGTTTTATTGCTAGGTCTAAAATTTCTTCCATCGGCGCACATTGACCAAAGAGATGTACGGGAACGATGGCCTTTGTCTTAGGGCCAATGGCCCTTTCAATGGCTTTTATATCAATGTTGAATGTGTCGGGACAAACGTCGACCAGGACCGGGGTCAATTGGAGCAAGGCTATTACTTCGACCGTAGCCGCAAATGTGAAATCAGCGGTAATGACCTCATCTCCAGGGCGAAGACCAAGCCCCATCATAGCAATCTGTAAGGCATCGGTCCCATTGGCACAGGGTATAACATGCGATACGCCCAAATAATCCTCCAATTCTTTCTGAAAGGCATGTACCTCGGGCCCGTTGATAAAAGCCGTCGTTTCCATAATATTGGCTATGGCTTCGTTAACCTCCCCTTTGATTTCTTGGTACTGGCCATTCAGATCGACCATTTGTATTTTTCGCATGCTCGGGCTTTTTTTAGTAATGGCACAAAAATAAGCAACTATTCTCTAAAGAAATGTATTTTCGTACTAAACGAACTTTCGGTGTATTTTTTATATAATCTTGTTGTAATACTTGTAGGGTTCTCCCTCCGGATAGTGGCGTTCTTCCAGCCAAAAATCAAGCTTTTTGTAAAAGGAAGGACACAAACGTTTTTCACTTTACAACAAACGATTCTCCAAACCGATGCCATCATTTGGATCCATGTGGCATCCTTAGGAGAATATGAACAAGGTCTTCCCGTTATCAAAAAATTAAAACATGCCTATGCCGACCATAAAATCCTGATAACCTTTTTCTCTCCATCGGGTTATGAAATAAAGAAAAATACCGGTGACGCCGATATCACCGTTTATCTTCCATTGGACACCCAAAAAAATGTGGCGCGTTTTCTTCGATTGACGCATCCTAAACTGGCCATCTTCGTCAAATATGAAATATGGCCCAATTATTTAAGGGCGCTAGGGGATAAAAATATTCCCACCCTGTTGATCTCGGCAATTTTTAAACCAACCCAAATATATTTTAAGTCTTACGGAGGATTTATGCGCAACGCTTTAAGCACATTTGCCCATTTCTTTGTTCAGGATGAAAATTCCAAGAAGTTACTTGAGTCAATAGGATATTCGAATTGCACGATAAGCGGGGATACTCGTTTTGATCGAGTTTCTGAAATACTTGCCCGAGACAATACATTATCATTCATGGAACGATTTAAAGGAAAGCGATTTTGTATGGTTGCCGGGAGCACGTGGCCCGAGGATGAAGCACTTTTGATAGCCTATATGAATCGCCCACAAAATGAGCTTAAATATGTCTTGGCCCCCCACACCATAAAATCAGATCATATTGAAAACCTACAAAAAAATATCCTCAGGAAAAGCTGCTTGTATTCAGAATTAGAACATCGTGATGCAGCCGATTGCGATGTTTTGATCATCGACAGCATCGGCCTGTTGACCAAAATATATAGCTATGCCGATGTGGCTTACGTCGGAGGCGGTTTTGCTACCGGGTTACATAACACACTGGAACCGGCGGCTTTCGGAATTCCGGTGATCATCGGTCCTAAGTACCGAAATTTCAAAGAGGCGAATGACCTTGTAGCCAAGCAAGGGATTCACGTCGTTCGATCGAAGGGTGATTTGGCCTTACTACTGGATCGTTTTTTTAAAGAACCCCTATTTCTTGAAAGGACGGGTACCATAAATAGGTTTTATGTTGCAGAAAATAAAGGGGCCAGCATCCAAATCATGGAGTATATCCGTAAATTACTCTGAACCTTTCGGTGCATACCATGAATTTTCGATCATACGTCATCCTACTTGCCGTAATGACCATGATGATTTCCTGCCGGGAAAATATCGGGGAGCAACACCAAAATACGCAAAAGAAAAATACGCCTCCTGCTACCAAAAGCAAAAAGGATACAATTTCCATTCCAAAAGATAGTACGCCCAAATCAAAGGAATCAAAACCCGTTAAAAAATCGCGAGCCCAGGACACTTTGAAACCGATGGTCGCTATTGCCTAGTGGCCATTTATTTTCGTCTGGTTTTTTTTGTTAGCTTTACAAAAACCAACTACCAACATCATGATTTCCAAAATCCTCAAAATTTCCCTCATAGCAGCGCTTGCGGGATTTCTCTTCGGTTTTGATACCGTCGTAATTTCAGGTGCCGAGAAGAAATTACAACTGTTATGGCATACTTCTGAATTTATACATGGTACTGTGGTTATTGGCATGGCACTTTGGGGAACGGTCATCGGCGCCATTTTCGGCGGCATCCCTACTGACAAAATAGGACGAAAAAACACCTTGATTTGGATCGGCGTACTATATTCCGTATCGGCCATCGGATCGGCCTTTGCCTATGACCCAACTAGTTTTGCAATCGCGCGGTTTATCGGTGGATTGGGCGTGGGTGCCTCTACTGTCGCGGCGCCCGCCTATATTTCAGAGATTGCACCGGCCAAGGATCGTGGGAGATTGGTGGGCCTGTATCAATTTATGCTGGTCTTTGGTATATTGGTCGCCTTTTTATCGAATTATGCGTTAAGTGGCCTTGGTGACAACGATTGGCGATGGATGGTCGGCGTAGAAGCCATCCCGGCCATTATATATACACTCTTCGTACTGACCGTTCCTAAAAGTCCACGGTGGCTATTGACCAAAAACAAGACAGAGGAAGCCAAGAAAGTATTGGCGGCCATAAACCCCGAACTTACCATTGAAGCACTGCAAGCCGATATGGATAGCGGACTTGATGAACACAGCGCGTCTGAGAACATTTTTATGAAGAAATATCGATTTCCTTTGATGCTCGCCTTTTTGATTGCATTTTTTAACCAATTTTCTGGTATTAATGCCTTCCTATATTATGCCCCACGCATTTTTGAAGCCGCAGGACTTGGCGAGAGTACGGCGCTCTTAAGTAGCATAGGAATCGGAATAACCAATCTGATATTCACCATCGTCGGGATTTTTCTGATTGACCGATTGGGGAGAAAACAGCTTATGTATATAGGTTCTGTTGGTTATATTATTTCGCTATCACTGGTAGCCGCGGCATTTATCCTCGGATGGCATAGTATGGCCGTCCCAATTTTCCTGTTCTTATTCATTGCCTCACACGCCATTGGCCAAGGTGCCGTTATCTGGGTATTTATTGCCGAAATTTTTCCGAATCATTTACGGGGAGCCGGACAGTCTTTCGGAAGTTCTACCCATTGGGTTTTGGCCGCAATCATTCCCTCTTCGGTCCCCGCGCTATTCGCGTGGGTCGGACCTGGTCCCGTGTTTGCATTCTTTGCGTTCATGATGGTTCTACAATTGCTTTTTGTGCGCTTTATGATGCCTGAGACAAAGGGTGTTTCCTTAGAGGAATTAAGTAAAAAGCTTCTTGGGGGTCGTAAAAAAGGGTGAGTGATTTTTATTTAATCGATTTAATTGGCCGTTTAACGTCAAAGAGTACTAGAAATGAGGTAGTTACTCGAAATATTGCTTCCAAAACTTTAGTTTTTAATGGCAATTATGTAGATTTAACGCAAATAATCAACATCATGGAAGAGGAAATGACTTTTGGTATTCGGGTTTTGAACGGGTTTCTTCGTGTTATGGTATTTGTATTGGTAGGAATCTTGCTGGCAGTTGTCGTAAGTTTGATTTTAGCTGCCTTCGGGTTCTTTTAGCCCCTTTATACATCTAAACCCCCATTTTTTCCAAACAAAGTGGTCCTTGACCGATCTTAAAAATAAGAGCCCCTGCTAGCGAGGGGCTCTTATTTTTTAAATACTTTATTTCAATCAAGCGTCGCGCCAAAGCCTTTAGACTTCCAAACGTCCTTTAAGCCGCTTATCGATTTTCTTTTTCTTTTCAGTAATCCTTTTCATAAGATCCATCAACTTGACATCCTTGGTCTGTTTGTAGACTTCGTTGATTTTTAATATCAAATCCTTTGCTTCCCTAGAAGCAGTAACCCTGTCGCTTGTAGACATGTTACTCATTTTCCTATTTTCAAATTCTATGGCGAGTTCGGTAAAATCCATATTACTTTTTGTGTGAATTTAGTTTAAATACTTTAATTATAACTAAAATAGCAATTGTTAATACTTATTTGGTAATTAGCTTTCTATATTTATGAAATTTTTAATAAAAAAGCTAAGAACCGGTACACTTTTACATCGTATCATCCTTAGTCTTTAGAAGACTCTTTGTAAATTCATTCAAGTTCGCCACTTTTTCCTGAAAATCACCTTTCAGGGTTCTTCGATACGCATTGAGGTTCTTCACCAAATCATCGATATTCTCAGGGAGGACATCCTCAAAAAATTGGCGCAACCGTTTTGCAGTGGTAGGGGATTTACCGTTGGTGGAAATGGCGATCTTAACATGGCCCTTTGTGACGATTCCGCCCATATAGAAGTCACAAAAGGGAGGATTATCGGCAACATTCACGAGAATGGCACGTTCCCTGCAATCGTAATAAACCTGCTCGTTTACGATTTTATCATCGGTTGTGGCAATAACGATGTGTTTTTTAGTTAGGAAGTTGGAATGGTAGGCAGCCACATGCATCTTAATCTTATGTTTATCCGCGAGCCCTTTTGTTTCTTCCCGAAAGTGTAACGCCACTATTTCAACTTGTGCATTTGGGCTTGATTTTAGTAGAAAGTCCAGTTTTTCAAAAGCCACATTTCCGCCGCCCACTATTAAAATGTTCAGTTGGGACACTTTCAAGAAAACGGGGTAAAGTTCATTGCGTTCCATATCAATACGATGAAAAAAGGCACTTGCCTTCAGTGTTCAACCTTCGACCGCCTTGGCCAACAATTTCCCTGATTTTTGGGATAGCGGCAATTTCAAGGCCGCCTCGTGTCCCTAATCAGACATTTTTTGCCACGTCTTTTGCAGAATGGCGATTGTTTTATCTAGTGGATGTTTCAGGGCGAAAGGCGTTAAATAATACGTTAAAAATACAAGACATATAACATCTTCCAACGTTTGTGTCTCCTCATTTTTCTTTAATAGCTTCTTTTCCAACAGAAATGAAACCGTGTCTATCATAGATTGTTCGTAACCCGCACTCTCTAAAATTTCAGTCGCCTTTTTAACATGAAACTTTTTTAAGTCTTGACGCCATCTTAAATACCCTGCCCGATTCATATCATAGGTTTCCCTAGGAATCTGCCATCGACAAATATGCTGGCAACGAACCGCAAGTTGTAATGCCTCTGAGGCATTCGGAACGAAGTCATTCAACATATCAGTCATCCTCATGGCATATAAGAGCTCTTTCGGATAGGTCTTGCCTGAATTTTCCTCGATATTGGGATCCTGTGCATTGGCAGCATCAAAACCCTGAAATGCGATTACCATTTTTGTGGAAGTTGCCATTTTCATATTTTGACTAAGGTACGAAGCCTGGATAAGTTACCAAAATGCACAAATCGGCATTAGAACCATCCGAACGATTGGTTATCATATGGCGAATGGGTACTTTAAGGAATCTGCCCAGACATTGCATAGTAACAGTGAGCATGAAAATACCTATAGGAGCCTGTTTAGTAATACGAGGGTGCTTGATTTTTTTTGGTATTTCTTGCCTATATTTAAAACCTGTTACAGCACTAGCATCCATCCCTTAGGGGATTAAATACAAAACCCATGTACGAAGATAAAATTTCAAGAAGAAAAGCACTAGGTACCGGTATTTTGGGTTCGTTCGCGGCCCTCGGGGGTCTTTCGTTCAACAAAGCCCCACTAATCAAAACCCATCAAAAAACGGATGCACTGGCGAAGGTGCCCATTCGAATAAGCCTGAACACCTCAACGATCTCTGCTTACAATCTGAGTGTCGATCAGCAAATCGACAAAGTCGCCAAGGCTGGTTTTGATGGGATAGAATTGTGGATGCGCGACATCATGACCTATTTAAAAAATGGAGGTACGACTGCTTCGCTGAATGAGAAATTAGAAAAGGGTAATTTGGTGCTTGAAAACATCATAGGCTTCGCCCCATGGTGCAGTGATGATATTGGGGAGCGAAAAAAAGCCATTGAACAAATGTACAATGAGATGCGCATTACCCATGAATTGGGCGGAAAATTCATTGCAGCCCCTGTTATGGGAATAAAAGCCTTGGATTGCTCTCAATTTGTAGCCTATGCCCAGCGATATCGTGACATTCTCGAATTAACCAGCTCGACTTCTGTCATTCCGCTTCTTGAAGTTTGGGGCACCGGTGCCTTGAATAAATTATCCGATTGTGCCAAAATCGTGATTGAAACGGGCCATCCGGATGCTGCAATGTTGCTCGACTTTTATCATCTATACCGAGGTGGAAGTGGTTATAATACCTTGGATAGTCTCAATGGTAAACGTCTGCCAGTTATTCATATGAACGATTTCCCGGCTACTCCCCCACGTGAATCACTTACCGATGCCGATAGGGTTTTGCCCGGGGAGGGCATATGCCCATTTGATAGTATTCTTCCAAAACTGTACGAGTCCGGTTTTCGTGGTGGCCTTTCGGTAGAACTTTTTAACAAAGGGTATTGGGCGAGCATGGATGTCGACACCCTATTGGCGCAAAGTTTTAGTACTACGGCAAAGGTAATCGAACAGGCGTTTACAGTTAAAAACTAAAGCATATGCAAGGTCTTAGCGGCATGACGGCTGCACCTATTTGACATGTAATTGCCGCTATATTTTATACCGGTTTACCGACGATGTATTTTGCTTGCTTCCTTGAAACCTTGGCCGAGAATGGTACATACTTGGTCGTGACTGTTGACATTAATGCTTCATAAAATAATCTTCAACACAGCCGCCAATATTTCTTTTGCTTAAAAAAAGGAAAGAGAGCGTCCCCACGCTCTCTTTCCAAACCTATAGTAAAACATTTATTTTGAGATTAAATGTATTACATTACCTACTTATGATTACAAATTTAAAACTTGCAATATTTTTAAAGGTGTCTTTTTAATCAAAAATTTAGCGGTATCGAATTAAATAGGCGGTTCACAAATTTGACCATATAAAATATCTTTAACTCGAAGTTCTAAAGTCTTCATATTCGGGTGAGCTAGTTAATCGCGTTAAAAGTATTCTTGAACGAGGTCATCCGGGAATCCTATTTTCAATACCTTGTAACGTTGCGTTCTTTTGAAAATCCCACTATTTTTTTTTATGGCTTCAAATGGATAGAAAGGAGAACTATTGAGCTTTTTATAATACAAAACCTAAATTATGGACACGAACAGAATTTCTAAAAAACTTCATGAACTATTGAATGACCAAGTAACAAAAGAGGCGAATGCGTCCCAAATTTATTTGGCATATGGCGCCTGGGCAGAAACACAGGGGTACGCCGGCACCGCCGATTTTCTATTCAGGCATGCCAATGAAGAAAGAAATCATATGATGAAGGTGCTTACATACATTATGGCCAGGGGAAGTAAACCTAAAATAACCGCGCTTAGCGCACCTCCCACAGATCCCACGAATTTGGAGGACTGTTTTGAAAAAATTTTTAAACACGAGGTTGATAATACGACTGCAATATACAACATTGCGACCGCGGCATTGGAAGAAAAGGATTATGCTACTTGGAACTTTGCACAGTGGTTCGTACGGGAGCAAATCGAAGAAGAAACCATGGTGATGAACCTCTTGGATACTTTGAGAATAGCGGGCGGTTCACATGCTACAGATGAGGCATTGCAATATTTCGATGCGAAAATGGGCAAAAAAAATGATGAGGCTACCTTGCCTAGGGAAGCAACTACCGAAAAGCCGTAGGAAGTCTTGGAACGGCCAAAACTGCTAACGTGGTTCAATTGTAACTAGGATCCTTTACAACTATTGGTTCATTAATTAATTTCATTATAACCAAATAAAAAGGCCGGCTAATGCCGGCCTTTTCGTATTTTGTGAGTCATATTATTTAAATTATTTAAAAGGTTGATAGGTGAATTTCTGACCCCCCACCGATACATCGGCCATTAATCCTGCTTTCGGCATCGCATAAACGACCACCCCATCATTATAGTTGGCGTTTAGCGCTTTGCCAGATTCAAGGGCTACTGCTGACATTTCGGCCGAAAATTCATACTTTCCGCTTTTAAATTCCTGTAAAGCCGCATCGGTTTCGAAAAAAATCACTTCAGTAATCGCCTGACCTCCTGCTTGAAGTCCGACATTCAGCTTTTTTAGATCGGCCATTCCAATGAGGATGCCATTTTCGTAAACCGCTCCATTGCCAGAGGCGCCACCAACAATCAGGCCTCCTTTTCCTACGTTCGGAAAAATGGCATACCCAGAAGCATTTTTGAAGTATGCATCGATACCTGCATTCGTTTTAATAAGCATCGCTTTTGCCTTTTTGGCATCGTTGATGATTCGTTGATCCTCCTGGGTTTGCGAACTACCAATAAATGCCACCAATAGGAAGGATATAACCGATATAGTTTTTAAAGTCTTCATTATATATGTGTTTTTATTATTATTCAATCGCAATATATAAATGATCGACTGCATGCATGAACGCTACCCGTATAAATTGTATCGCATTTGCCAATTGGTCCTTTTTTTTACGCCTTATTTCAGAAGTTGATGAAGCTCGGCCATAAAAAGCAATAAAGACCCTACAGTTTAGAACTGAACCTTTAATTAACCTACCATTATTAACAAGTAGTAAAAGTAGTCGTCACGATATAGTATGTAATCGCATTAACATTAAATGCATTAGAGTTAACGGTTTGTTAAGTATTTATCTTACTTTACATCCATATTCCAAATGCTTGAACTTACCTGTTTCTTTATAAATTAATTCTAGGAAAATCCTTGTGTGTTGGTCTGTTATCGCCGGTTTCCTATAAAAGGGGGTGCCTCAAAATTGAAAAGAAAGAGTTTACCGACTTTGTAGAAAATTGGAACACTGAGCGTGGGCAGAGGCATTTATTTTTAGATTTTAAATTAATCACTTAAACATTATATTATGAGAAGTATTCTTTGGCTAATCGCCGTAATCTGTATTATTATCTGGGCACTCGGTTTTTTTGGAATCGTAGCCGGAATGGCCACCGGTGGTTTAATCCACATTCTGTTGGTGATTGCCGTAATCGCCATACTATACAATATTATTTCAGGCAGAAAACCGCTTTAAGTCTTTATTACAAAAGTCAAGCTGGCGATTAAATCCATTATCGTAGAAAGTTACTTCACCCATATTTATCCAATTATCTAGAAAGTGACAACCATCGATAACTTGACAAATTTTCTATAGCAGGAACATACTGGATAGATGGGAAGCATATCTCAAATTCGATCTTTTCGAATTAGAAATGTATATATTTAGCTTCCCATTTTCTATAGATGCCGGCACCATTTTGTATTAAATAAATTCTTCTTATGACATCCTTGCAAAAAACCATCCTTAAATTTTTTGCAGGCTTCTTGGTAATAGGCCTTTTTGTTTTGATTGTGATACAATTGTGGGCTAAATCGGCCATAAGCGAATTTCTTGACAGCAAAATTCCCTCGAACGTCAAACTGGCATATCAAGACATTGATATTAACATTCTAAAAGGCTCCGTAGAATTTCAGAGGGTGTCCGCTACTTTTATGGTTCGCGATACGCTCTTAAAACATGCTGAGATTAAAATGGATGCCCTAAAACTTGACAATCTAAGTTATTGGGACTATCTGATCCATACATCCATTAAATTTAAAAATGTACTGTTTGTTAATCCTGATATACTCACATATTCGCGCAAAGCCCTTCCTAAAAAGGATAGCCTTTCGAGTAACTTGGTCGATTTACAAAAATCGATTTCTGTCGACATGCTAAGTGTTAAAAATGCCAATTTTACTGTAAAAGATGATAACGACAGCGTCTTGGTCAAGGTCGCCGCTTTTAATTTTAAGCTATATGGCATTGCGACAGACTCATTACGCATCACGAATAAGCTGCCCATAACATTCGATGGTTATTCATTATCGACATCGAAAATTTTTGTAGATCTCGGTCCTTATGAAGCTATTCATATCGATTCTTTGCATGTTGAGGATGGTGAATTGCGGATCAATACGCTTAAACTTGCTTCAAAATATAACAAACGCGAACTTTCAAGGATTTTGACCCGCGAACATGATCATATTGGGCTTACCATTCCCATAGTTAGTTTACAACAGTTAAAATTTGGTTTTCATGATCAAGAATTTTTCATATCGGCAGCGGAGGCCCATCTCGATCAACCCAATGTCGAAATTTACAGGGACAAATTAATCGACGACGACCTTGAAACCAAACGGCTTTATAGCCGCATGTTACGCGAATTACCCATTGAGCTCAGCATCGAGGTTTTGAAGATCGATAAAGGCCATATCGGCTACGAAGAATTGGTAAATGTCGGTTCGAAAGCTGGACGCATATATTTCGAAGCGGTCGATGCAACCCTTTCGAACGTATCGAATACCTATAGCGCGGAAAACAAAACGTCGATCGAAGCAAAAGCCCATTTTATGGGTCAAGCACCCGTCACTTTGGATTGGAATTTTGATATGAACAATACCAACGACTTCTTTACCGCATCTGGAAGTTTTTCGAATTTTGAGGCAAAAAGCATTAATCAATTTTTAGAACCGAATATGGGGGTTAGAACCAAAGGTTCTGTCGATGCACTCTATTTTACAATTAGTGGAAATGCCATACAATCTTCGGGGGAAATGAAAATGAAATATGACGATTTTGAATTTATAATCTTAAAAAAGGATCGCTTAGCGGTCAACAAAGTACTTACGGCCATTGGAAAAATGTTTATGGCCAGCAATTCGAATAGCGAAGAAAAAGCATATCGTTTTGGAACCATTGACGTTGAACGAGATCCTACAAAATCATTTTTCAACTATCTATGGCTCAATGTGCGGGACGGAGTGGTTAGCACCCTTACCGGAAATGGGAAAAAGTAATGGGAAAACACAATAAAAATTGGCCAATTTTGAAAATCAAAACAGTCAACAAAAAAACGTGTCATTGCTAAATCCTAAGAAACTAAGATGCTTACCAACCTCATTCCCGAATTTTATTTAAATGCAACCGCAAACCATAATGGCAATTTTAAAACCAAAAGCATTCATAAACCTTCGGTTATATGGCTACATTTGACTGGGCTGCAAAGTTAAGGTTAAAAAACCTAGAAGTCTTAGCAGATTCTGTCTTGGGAAACCTTATAAGACCTTGACGGCATACAGAATGGCATATCACCACTAAGATAAAAAGCTTTACCATTCATACCTTAAGGAAACATTATAAAAAATTAACATTTTAAAAAACTGAGTGCTAAAAATTAGGGTAATAGATTTAATGCTTTCGGATGAAGACGACGGCAGTTTCTAAATTAAAAATATTCTATCATTAACAATGCCGTAGGCGTAACGATTTAAAAAATGCGGAAAACGAACTTAGATGATCAACAAATATGAAAGCAATACCTCCACAGATTATTCGTCAAATTTTTGTTTTGCTCCTCATACTTTTATTAGGAGGCCTTATTTTTCAAGCTTTATTGCCTTATTTATCGGGTGTATTGGGAGCAATTACCTTGTACGTTCTATTAAAGGGCCCTATGGTAAAACTAGTCCAGAAAAAATGGCGGCCCGAACTGGCTGCAGGTTTACTCTTAGTGGCCTCGTTTTTTTGCATTTTAATTCCCATCGCAGGTACCATTTGGATGTTAGGGAATAAAATAGGCCGAGCGGTCAATAATTCGGAAAAGGTAATTGCCGCAATTAAAGAGCAATTGGCCCTTTGGAATGATCGATTGGGATTTGAAATTACCTCGCAAATTGACTCTGAAGCAGTTTCATCATGGCTTTCCAAAAACCTACAAGGTTTCGCTGGGGGCACTTTTAATATGTTCATTGCAGTAGCCATCATGTATTTTTTGCTCTATTACATGCTTACCAACCGCCGTCAACTTCATGATTCATTGTTTAGTTATATCCCTGTGGGAACTAAAAATCTTACCATCATAAGTAAGGAAATAAGCGCGATGGTGCGATCAAATGCCTTGGGCATCCCATTGGTAGCAATTGCCCAAGGAATTGTCGCCTTAATCGGATTTTTAATATTTGGAGTAAAGGCGCCATTTTTTTGGGCGGTCATCGTGACCATTGGTTCGATGGTCCCTATAATAGGTGCTTTCCTTGGGATTCTGCCCGTTTTTATACTTTCGCTTTCGGCTGGCGATTTATTTCAGGCCTGGGGCATCTTGATATATGGTATAGTTGTCGTGGGAACTACCGATAATATCATTCGATTATTTATTCTTAGAAAACTTGACAATGTACACCCCCTAATTACCCTTATAGGCGTAATTGTCGGAGTTCCCATATTTGGATTTATCGGTCTGATTTTTGGGCCATTACTCGTGAGCCTGTTCCTTCTTATTGTTTCTATTTATAAAAAGGAATATGGTAAGAATTCAAAGGAACCTAGTGAAAGTGATTAGATACTTCTAGAAGAAAATCAGGGATTCATTAAAATTTAAAGCGCCTTCCCACACCCTTTTAGTCTTTAATTAAAAAATCAACAATAGTGGTGGGGTTGGTATATTTTGCAGCTTCTAGCGATTCAATACAATAGGAAAGTGCGGATTTTAATTTGGTGAATTGGGCAGGTTTTTTAAGATATCTGTTCGCTCCTTTGGAATATAATAATTCCACCTTCAATGTATCAAGATAATTCGAGTATATTATAATGGGGATTGTATCGAATCGTGATTCATCACGGATATCGGAAAGACATTCCTCCCCATTCATTAATGGCATATTAAGGTCCAAAAATATAACGTCAGGCAGTCTTGTTTCAAGCTTTAGGAGCTCGGCCATAAGGGTTACCCCATTGTCGAAGGTGACTACTTCGACCTGAAATGGGAGCTCCTCCAAGGCGTCGGAAAACAATTGACGGTCATCGTAATCATCATCAGCCAAAAAGATATAGTGTTTTTTCAAGTGCGTCATATTTATTCAATTAATCTAAAGTACACCAAGGACAATGGTGATTTTAGTAAAGATAGTTGCGTTTCCACGCATTCGGGTGCGATAATCCCTCGATTTTTATCCCAAAAAAACTTCTTTGTGATTTTTTAAAAATGAATCATAAAAGTATTTCCTCTTCCGTCTATGGTACTCGCAGTTTAGATAGGTCACATGCGGTTACAATCTAAAATCCAGGAAATTAATAAACCAAAAGACGCAATCAATGAAGTTAATAATCATTGCTTTAGTGTTAAAAAATACATGAAAAAAAGCCTAATATCATACCAATTGTAATCAAGGGGCTTTAACATTTAAATTTCCATTAAAATGCAAAAAGAAGCAGACCAAATACGACTTGATAAAATTGCGGATTCAACCTATGAAATATTTGCTCTCCTCAAACAAAGGTACAGCCCTAGAATCTTTCAGGCCACCCCTTTATCACCACTTCACGTAAAAAAAGTGTTCGAAGCGGTTCGTTGGTCGGCCAGTGGTGGTAATCTGCAGCCGTGGCGGTTCATCTACGCCGAAAAAGGAACAAGGGCCTATGATTTATTACTGGAATGTTTAGCAACTGGAATTAGCACATGGGCAAAAAACGCACCCATGTTATTGTTGACCGTTTTTAAGAAAAATATCGATGGGGAACAAGTGAATTTTAATGCACTGTACGATCTGGGATTGTGTTTGGGAAGCATGACAATACAAGCAGAATACCTCGGCATTGCTGTTCATCACATGGCGCATTTCGATAAACAGAAGGCGCGGAAAGATTTCGAAATCCCGGATGGCTTTGATATGGCTACGATACTCGCTTTAGGGTACTATGGCGGCGATTTGAAACGATTGCCTGAAAAGCTACGTCGCAAAGAAGCCCAGGACCGTCATCGTATGCCTCAATCAGAGTTTGCCTTTGAACATTCTTGGCCTAAATAGCCCACAGTACATACACCCCATTTAACATGTATAGCTCGCTCCTTAGCGATTGGTATGATATCATACTAAAGAGCTATTATACCAGATTTTAAACCCCGGCTTACTAACGTGTCGTTAGAAGGAACTAATCTGCAAAACCTACTTAAAATAACTATCGCCTTGAAGTGAATTTGTGCTTCCCACGAACTTAAGCATGGACATACATAAGAGTGGGAAGACGTCTTTTTAATAAAAGACACACAAATTCAATTTAAAAAGAAGTTTAAAAATCCCCATTTTGGCGGTTACAGATCGATCCAATCGAACTAAATTTTAACGTTTGTGCGACCGATTAAATACCTTTTTCTTATGAGGTAATATTTCAATGCATTGCACCAAAATTATAGTGTCTGCCTTATTATTTTTGATAATGATGTAATTCGTGGCCCATCAATAAATAAAGTCGACGATCATTTATAAGACTATGATAATGAGTACCTATACAGAAACTATTGGAAAAAAGTTGAATGCGATATTGGAGAAAAACCAAGATGCTATCAAAGGATTCATGAAAGCAGCAGAACATGCAGAGCATCCGAATCTGAAGTCCTATTTTGAGAATAAATCAAAAGAACGCGCTACTTTTAGTTCGGCCTTGAAGTCGGAGATTGTGGCCTATGGCCAAAAGACAGAGAGCGAGGGAAGTACTGCAGGTGATTTGCACCGCGCCTGGATGGATATTAAGGCATTTTTTGCCGGACATGATGACGAGGCTATGCTAGAGGCCGCCATCACTGGTGAAAAAGCTGCCTTAGACGAATATGAGGATGTTCTTCAAGAAACTGATTTACCACCTAGCACGCGTGCCCTGCTTACACAACAAATGCTTAAAATAAAAACGGGCCTTGAAACCATCAAACATCTGGAAGATGTTTCGTAAAACGTTTTGAGCTTAAAAATGGGAGGGATTTATATCCCTCTTTTTTTATAATAGAAGGTCAAGCGGGTTTTATATAAGCGAATAGGATTGCTTTTAAAGCTTCTTAACAGCATAGGTGCTATAAAGGAACTACTTCTGAATCTTTTGGACTTTTAAGTACCTGATCGTATCATTAAAACAGTGCGGGTTCGTTCACTTTTTTGTTACTAAATGACCTTTTTTTTCAGTACCACATTTTGATATTGCTTGGGGGTTTGATTGTACTTTTCCTTGAAAAGCTTCGAAAAATAACTTCTTGAATTGATACCGATTTTATAACAAATTTCGCTAATGTTCATGTCTGTGTGTTCCAGCAATTCCTTGGCCCTTTCTAAACGGGTATTCCGAACATATTCATTTACCGAAGTTTTATAAAGTTTTTGAAATCCCGATTGCAGCGTATTTTGATTCAGCCCAACCCTTTTGGCCAATTCAACGATATTATCCATACTATCCAATTCATTGCTTATAATAGCCGCGGCTTTTTCAATCTTTTCAACTTGGGCTTGTCTAAATATTTTTCTAGTACCAGATTTATTGATATCATCCAAGTACTGTTGAAGCTGATGGGATAAGATCTCATACGCCTTACCTTCCTGATAGACAACCTTCATAAAGTCGGTGAGTTCACAAGAAGAAAATTCTTCCAAGAATCTTGCGATTTCCAAGCTGTAATAATCTTTGTGATAAAATAGCTGCGTACCGTTCAGATCTCGAAATAATTTCATCAGATCCTCATGCATATCCGAAATGAAATCTTCAATTTTATCTTCGAATAATTTTCGGTTGATCTCAAGACTTAAGACCTTCACTGACTTATTGGCAAAAAATTTGAGAAGATGGTTATTTTCAGGAGTACTGGCCACAAGTAGATTTTCCAAACGATCCGTTTGATTCATTTGGTCAATATCCTCAAACCTATGTTGAATTTCTGACGCACGATTGAATAGTAATTTTAACGGATGTACTAAACCTGCGGTATATTGTAGAATCAGATCCTCAGTTAAGGTGAAATTAAATTCAAGGACGCCAATACCATGCTCAAATTGAATTCCCCTAACGAAACCAGACCCTAACTTCTTAGGAATTCGTAGGTAGAATTCATTATTTGAATCTTGAAATTCGACCTTCATATTATCAGCCAGATCCTGTATCAATTCACGTATCTTCCCATCCCGGACTTTAATTTGTAGGCTCATCGGATATAAGTAGTGGTTTAGGTTTGCGCTTCGCTTTAAAGATAAACATTTTAATATCCTATACATCTTAGGTTCGAAAAAATAGCTCGAATCTTGGTCACCATTATCAAAAATAGAACCAAAAAGTCAAATCAAAGTGTTAGTATTCGAATGAAAGACTATCGATATGGTTTGACTTTCTTTTAGAAATGCGTCAAGCTTTTGACCGATTGGATCAATGCAATTGATTTTATTATTCAATCTTTGTCAGAGAGATGGAATTTCGACCATCTTATTATAATAACCTAAACACAAATGAGTATGTTACGATGGACAATTATTTTCGCGATTCTCGCAGTTGTTGCCGCAGTTTTTGGTTTTGGAGGCATTGCCGAAGGGTCTGCCGATATTGCCAGAATCCTATTCTTTATTTTTATAGTAGCGGTCGTAATATCCTTTTTTACGGGAAGAAGAAAAGTTTAATCTAAAAATTATAAATAGAATGAAACGTATATTATACGCATTATTAGTGGTGTTCAGTACAACAACTTCGGTTTCAACTGTAACGAGTTGCAGGGATACCAAATCGACAGGGGAAAAAGTAGAGGATGCTGCAGAGGATGCCGGGGACAAAGTAGAAGAAGGCGTCGAAGAAGTAGGCGATGAAATAGACGATGCCACTGATGATAATTGAATTTTGATTTCAGAGCGGTATTTAGTTGGTTGGTTGGTTGAATAAGACGGACGTTTTTATCCAAAGAACGCCGTCTTTTTTTATACTCTAATAGCGACTTATACGCTCGATGTTTATAAATCAATAATATAATAATGCACCATGGCAAAAAATATATATGCAAAAAATGAGACTGACCTGATAGGTAAGTATCAGGAAAAAGGATATACCAGTAATTTTCGATTTCAGAATGGGAAAATTGTGGATACCAAAACCAAGAAAACATATTCTTCAGAAGAAGTTTATATCGTGGCAGAACATCGGTACGAGGGAATTAGCAATCCTAGTGATATGTCGATACTTTATGTTCTTGATACGCAGGATGGGATAAAAGGTACCTTTTTACTGGGCTATGGGCCAACGGCGAATCTCGAAGCGGCCAATTTTTTTAAAAACATTCCAGATAGCAATTGTTCCAATCGTGCTAACCTCCTCCGAAAAAATTGAAAAACAAGAAGGTAACTAGTTTAGCGATCCCCGAACTCTCTAGGGTCATCCATCATAATTCATAAGAATTCAATTGCCTTCGTTTTTATCTTCACTAGGTGTATCGGCCAATGGGTGGTCGGTCATACCCAGACCCACAATCTTAATAATACTAACGACGGTATTGTACAACATCAGAACTACAACGATCAAGGCCGCGCTGAGGGCGCTAGAAATGCCCAAAGAAATATAATAGATCAGATTAAACCAGTTATTTGGTACCGTATCAGATTCAGTAATGGGGAGGTTTAACAATAAAAAAGACACCACAGCTGCGATAAAGACGGCCGTATCTAATTTTGCGATTTGTAACACATGTTGATAATGCGCTTTCTTAAGTTTTGAACGTGAATTGGCGCTGACACTGAGCAAAGTCAACAGGAGTGCCAGTATGGTTGCCGAGGCTAAAGCAATCGTATTGCATAGGGTATTCATCCCTGAAACGGAGTTTTTAATAAGTACTTTGGCTTCATACCCGCTCAGTTTTCCCAATAAAAAGGTACCCGCCAGCAAGACCAACATTGAAATAATTCCACCCAATAAAGCCCTTTTTGTGAATCTACTCAGTTTCATTTCTTTAAATTTTTTACCTAGTTGGTTAATTCGAAAAAAACATAGAGAAAACGAAGTTCAATACTGTTCATAAATACGAAAAAAAGTTAATTTAATACCAATATTTAAACCATCTTTGTGCCGATTTGGCATTTTTTGACCTTCGATTAAAAATACCATGCAACGATGAAAATTTTTGTAAAATTCGATTTTAATTTTACCTGTAAAGCCATTTTAACCGAACAGTTGAAAAAGTTAGAAGTGCCTTACCAAATCAATGGTATTTCGGAAGTCGAGATTAAGGGAAGTATTCCCTCGGCTCAATATAAGGCACTCGTTGATAATCTCGCGAAATATGGAATACAGGTAATCGATGGTCAAAAGTTGGATTTGGTCGAACGTATTAAAGATTCTATAACCGAAATGCTGGCCGATGACAGCGTCCAACTTTATAAGATCTCATCATACTTAGCCGATAAACTGAATTATTCCTATAGCTATCTCTCGAATCTTTTTTCAGAGGCTACCTATACCTCGATCGAAAATTTTGTGATTCTAAAAAAAGTCGATCGGGCAAAAGAACTCATGGCAGAAACCAATCTAACATTGACGGAAATTGCCTATAGATTGAATTATAGTAGTGTTGCCCATTTGTCAGGACAGTTCAAAAAAACCACGGGATTGACGCCCTCCGCATACCATCGTATTTTGAAAAAGCGCATGAATCAACCTTTTAACAATCAATAATCAGCTACAATGCCGCTCAATAACTTGAATATTGTACTTGCCGACGATGATGAGGATGACCGGTTGCTTTTCAAGGAAGCCATTGAGGACCTAAAAATCAAAACGAAATTATCATTGTTTTCAGATGGTAAGGAATTGATGGATTTCTTGGCCCTCCCAAATATTGTGCTTCCCCACATCGTATTCCTGGACTTGAATATGCCCAAAAAAAATGGCATGCAATGTTTAAAGGAAATTCGAATGAACTCAGCTCTAAACCAAGTGTCTGTGGCCATTTATTCAACCTCTTCTTCCGAGTATGACATTGAACAGACGTTTGTAAATGGGGCAAATATTTATTTAAACAAGCCCAATAACTTTCGTAAATTGCAAGAAGCAGTTGAAAAAGTACTTCAAATAAATTGGCAATATCATTCTTCCAATCTTAATTTGGACAATTTCCTGCTCAAATTGTAATTTTGCCTACCAAGATTTTGGTGACCTTAGAATCCACGCGCCGGCCAGGACCGACGGACAATGGATTTTAATGCCACAAGAATCGGAATTATAAAAAATTTGGGTGCTCTATTAAAAGCTATGAATATTCGGCGCATATTTACCTCCTTGGCTCCTTATAAATTAGCACTGGCAATTGCGGTGTTTCTATTAGTACTTATTGCAAGTATCTCCTATACCCAAATTAAAAATCTTCAGAAATCAGCAAATCTTGTTTCACAATCCCTGATTGTCGACAAGGAAATCAATACCCTTTTTTCCAATTTCAATATCCTCGAATCAATCGCATTTAGATCGATTATCGTACAAGATTCCATTTTTCCCTACATGCAAAATGACTATAAGGTTCAAGCCGAAAACTCGCTGGCCAAGCTCTACGAACTCACTGATGACATCCCCGAACAAAAAAAAACACTGGACGCCATTACCTTATTAAAAGATAGTTTGTTTGTAACTTATTCGGAATTGAGTGATAAAATGGACTGGCCAAAAGGCGAGGGCGTTAGTGTGGAAGGCGAGGTAAAATCGATTGCCACCATCGGGAATCGTCTACGGCAGTACAAAACTACGCTAACATTTATTAAAACCGATCTATTACGAACCCGCCTGGCCGAATATAGTTCCCAATCTACTATCACCCCCTTAACGTCCCTTATACTCGCCATATTCTCCTTAGGAGTGTTCATTATTGCCTTTCGAACTATTGACGTGGATCGAAAGCGAATCGCATCGTCTGAAGAGTTTTTGCAAAGCGTGCTTCGAAGTACCGATAATATCATGAACTATTATGAACCGGTATATGGCACTTCCGGCAAAATTACAGACTTCAAGATCATTTTCGCCAACGAATGCAACTATGACTATCTTGGGCTTCATCCGGAAGAAATTACGGGTAAATTAATTTCCGCGGTTTTCCCGTTATTCTCAATCAATGGCGAATTTAATGGCCTTGTGCGTTGTGTAGAACAAAAAGAGACCATTGATATTGAACATCAAATCTCAGTGCATGGACATAAAATGT
Organism: uncultured Flavobacteriaceae bacterium; assembly: GCA_963798435.1. Taxonomy (GTDB): domain Bacteria; phylum Bacteroidota; class Bacteroidia; order Flavobacteriales; family Flavobacteriaceae; genus JALHST01. Next base: position 337,108 of record CAWCTF010000008.1, on the reverse strand, counting down.
GGTTCAGAACGATCATAAAGCCCCTGTCAATTGGTGTCTTGGTCACCGCACGAAACAATACTTCGGAAAAAGAAGGGGAGGAAAAACTTCGATTGGCCAATGAATCCCTTATTAATAAGAACAATGAACTCGAAACGACCCAGGCCTTGCTAGAGAGTGTTCTAAAAAGTACCAAGAATGTTATCATGTCGTTCGAACCTGAGCTAGGACGTAACGGGGTCCCCATTAATTTTAGGTATCGCTATATCAATGAACGTATTTTTGATATCATTGGAAGCCGACCTGATGAAATCGTAGGAAAAAAAGCTTCCGAAATCAACCCAGGTATCTTCGAATCGGGCGTTTTTGAAAAGTTGGTCACCTGTTATGTAAAAAATACCCCCGTTGAATATGAAAGTATCCAGAATATCAATGGTAAAAAATATTGGTTCCTGGGCACCGCAATTCGTTCGGGCAATCTTGTGACGGTCACCTCTACTGATTTTACAAAAGAAAAAAATGCCATCTTGGATCTGTCTTCCGTCAACGAAAAATTGGCAATTCAAAATTCAATAATGATCGAAGCCAAACGCATGGCGAAAATCGGCAGTTATATCTGGAACGTTCAAACCGGTGTCACCGAAATTTCAGATAATTTTTATCGCATAATAGGATATGATCCCACTGAATTCGCGCCATCGTTTGAAGCTTTTAGATCATTGGTCCACCCTGACGACATCAAAGGATATGACCAAATTGGGAGGAATGTCATTAAGAAAAAAACGCCTACTGAATTTTCATATCGCATATTCGCGAAGAACGGGGACATAAAATACCTCAAGACAAAAGGTCAATTTATTAAAACGAACGGCGAGGAGAAATTGATCGGTGTGGTACAGGATGTTACTGAATTCCTTAGGGTAGAAGGTGAATTACGTACACGTAATCTTCAGCTAATGCGCAGTAATGATGAATTGGAGGCCTTCAACCGTGTCGCGAGCCACGACCTACAAGAACCCTTACGGAAAATACAGATGTTTATTTCCAGGATTGAGGAATCTGAGATGAAAAAATTAACGAGCCAGGGAAAAACATATTTCGAAAAGGTGGTAGCCGCAGCGAATCGCATGCAATCGTTGATTTTGAACCTTCTAACCTATTCGCGCATAGAAAGCGCTCATGAGAATTTTTCCAAAATTGATTTAAACCTAGTACTCAATTCGGTCATAGAAAATCTTAGTGAGCAAGTGCGAGGAGCAAAAGTTAAAATTATAGTCAAAGACAAACTGCCAAAAATCAATGGAGTTTCGTTTCAGATGGAGCAGTTGTTCACCAATCTGATTTCGAATGCCATCAAATATAGAAACCCTAAAATACAATGCAAAATTCTTTTAGACACCTCTAAAGTACATCGTGACCAGATTACTATTCCCTTTTACAAACCCTCCAATTCCTATTATAAGATAATCGTAAGTGATAATGGCATTGGATTTGGTCAGGATCAAGCTGAAAAAATCTTTGAGATATTTCAACGGCTACATTCCAAAACCGAATATTCAGGTACGGGCATTGGTCTAGCCATCTGTAAAAAAATAGTCCTAAATCATCAAGGTTATATTCACGCCCAAGGCGATCCCGGCAAAGGATCTACTTTTTATATTTATCTGCCCGCTTAAAATTCTTCGATTCCTACCTAGATCGTAGCTTTATTGGCCAAGAATCAGCGGCGATAAATGCTACTACTTCTTTATTATATCTACGGCACCCGCTGCGTTCCTTGTCAGGCGATTGTTCACGAAGCCCATCAAAATCGGCTGAATATTAACATTTAATTTAATAAATCCCATAATTATGTAAGTCAAACATAAAATTATGTAAGAGGCCGCAGGAGTGCTCCTTGTATGTTTGTAATAAGTTGTTTGGAAGAACAATTTTTAACATAAATCAAGAGGCACAAGTTTGATACTAAGGTAGGTAGCCGAGTAAAGCGTACATGATTTGATATTTCTCAAATGCTTCCAACTAGTCGTCAACAGCCAACTATTCTAATAAAATTTAAAAAAGATGAAAACAGCACAATTAAAAACAACCAAGATTAAAAATATATTTGAACAACTGGCCCTAAAATTGGGGGGGTCTTTAAATGTATTAGCGGAAGAATATACCATGGACATTAATAATGAACTGGGACAAGGAAGTATACGCGGCATATCGTTTAAGGGAGGTATATCGTATGTGGAATTCGATGTTCTTTTTAGGGAAGATTTCACCATGGCCATTGATAGTCCGAACGCCTCGCCCATATATTTTGCCTATTGTTCTCAGGGAAGTTTAACGCACAGCTTTGGCAACACAACTATAAAAAGGGAATTACACAAATTTCAAACAGGCATCCTGACCAGCACAAATGGCCAAGAACATCGGTTGCATTTTAAAAAGGATGATAAAGCCCTTAAAACGTCTCTTATTGTAGTAAATACTACAAGTAAAGAGGCTTCACAGAAACAAGATTTGAATTTCAAACTGCACGAAACATTCTTTAATGCCAAGGATGAAAACTTTTTTTACGTTGGTTCCTTAAACCTTAAAATCGAAGACAAAATCCAACAATTAAAGGCTATCAAGGAAACGGGGATGGTACGAAGTCTCAATATGGAAGGTTTGGTACATATGATCTTGGCGTTGGAAATTCAACAGCATGCCGATGATGTTGAAAATCAAAGTAAAAATATCGGATCTTTGACCGTGCGGGAAATGGAAGAAATCAGGGAACTTACCAATTTTATCCAGAATTACCCGGAAGTGCAATTTACCGTGCAGTATCTTAGCCGAAAATCAGGGCTTTCACCTACAAAACTCCAAGAGGGATTTAAGTCAATGCACGATAGGACGGTATCAGATTATATTCGGGAAGTTCGCGTACAAAAAGCAGAGGAACTTATTAAAAATACAGACCTGAATATTTCAGAAGTCGTTTATACTATTGGCTTAACAAGTAGAAGTTATTTCTCAAAGATATTCAAGCAAAAATACGATTGTAGCCCCAAACGCTATAAGGACAACCAGAACTTGACAGCTGTATCGGCCTGATAGGAATGGTAAATTAAGAAAAAAAACCGGTCTTTAAAGACCGGTTTTTTTTATGATGAACTATAAAATCATGGCAATTCTATGAAGTCTTTCTTGATTATTGCGGTTCTTAAAATGAACAGTATCACATGAAGCCTGCTTGAAGTTATTTGAAAAAGACTATATCATAAACTCGAATATGTAAGAAACAAAATCACGGCTACAATGTTAAAACAAACCATAAGCTGCGACTTTTTTGTTACGCACTACGGTAACAAAAATGATTGGTATGTCTTTAATTTTGTCTTGCAATATGCGCGGCACCCTATAGCAATTTGTGGATTTACTACATTATCCCCATTCTTTGAATTATCCGCACTAAAAACCCCCGCGTGAGGCGGGGGTTTAAGCACTAAATAAAAGAGTTTGAGGGAATATTTACCAATTTTCGATTTCTTCCTTCAATTGTTCCTTTTGTTTTCCGGTTTTTTCCTGCAATCGGCCCAACATTTCATCAAATTTACCTTCTGAGTATGTTAGGTCATTATCGGTCAAATCACCATACTTTTGTTTGAACTTACCTTTTACTTGCTTCCACTTTCCTTCTAACTGATCATTGTTCATTGTTTTTTGTATTAGGGTCTACATAAAAAATGCAGACGGATTACTAAATTAATTCTATTCTAAATTATACTAGATAAATCAAACACCTTGCCCCGAAAGCCTCCTTTTTTGACCCAAATAAAAATGAATCCTAGGTTTTTAAAGAGATGGATTAAAGGCGGCTATGATTTAATTTTAGGCTTGCTCGATGGCCTTTCGATTTAGCCTGCCTTCTGCCAGTTCATCAAGTGCATTATCGGCATCATATTCCTCATCAAGGGTTTCCTGCAATGTTTTTGCAACATCCCTGTGTCCCAATTCCTTAGCATACCGTACGGCGGTTCCGTACCCGGAAATTTCATAATGTTCCACGCGTTGCGCCTCCGCAATAAGTCCGGCATCCATGATTTCATCATCTTCGGCTTCGTCTATAAAACTTTCAGCTTCAGTAATGAGACCCTTCATTGCCTTACACGTTTCGCCACTTGGCGTGATATTCAATGTGCGACAGATATTCTCAAGCCTGCTCTTTTGTTCCTTGGTTTCTTCCAAATGATTTTCAAAGGCTTTTTTGAGTTTTTTATCAGTCGCATTTTTTGCCATTTTTGGTAAGGCTTCTATAAGTTGACTTTCTGCACTATATAAGTCCTTTAGTTGATGTTCAAATAAATCTTCCAGCGTTTTCATATGTTTGAATTTTAAATTAGTAAATAATTATTATGGCAAGGGCTTTTCCCACTTTTTTGCCATAAATAAAGGTACGGGCATCGGTCACGACATTTTAGCTCGACCGACTAAATTCTTAACACCAATGCCATAAAGTCTTACTGATCCCGAGATTTCGGGAAGGGTGCCACGACAGGCAAAAAAATTAAAGATCAACTCACAACTTTTTAAATTGCGCTTTGCAGACTAGTTTGGTACCATTCGATCTAAGCCATGTGTTTTTAAAGGCATTAAAAAGTGCATTACAGCATACTATTTAAGCTAAGGAGCTAGTTTGAACCAATGACTTTTACTATTTTTCGAAAAGTTTTCAGGAAGAATAAATATTTCAACGAATATGAAAAATATCATTAGAGCCCTTATCGCTGGTTGGGGCGCCAACAAAATAGGAGGCGGCAAATGTGGGTGTATCGGAGCAGTCTTCGTGTTTCTGATTCTATATTGGTTGCTGGGGTATGTTTTTAATTAAATAAACATACCAACCAAACCGGAATTTCGACCTAGATGTTTCAAGGGAAAGCGAAGTGCGCTCATTTAAGTCTTAGAACATTCGCGAAATTATACGCTGCCTTAACCAGATTATCATAACTCGACAATACCGCTTGATCCAAACTTGAAATACCCTGTACGATTGAAACCGCATAATCAAGCCCCAATTTTTCCTGATCTGTAATTGAAACATCGATTGCTCCGCAGAAAGCGGCCACAGGGATTTGCTGGTCTTTTGCCGACCTGACGACCCCATTGATCGTCTTGCCCGATAAAGTTTGTCCATCTAATTTTCCCTCACCGGTAATAATCCAATCAGCCCCTTTGATCTGGGAATCAAAATCAGCCATTTCCTTGATTAAATCAATGCCCGAAGTCAAGACGGCATTCAGAAAAATCGAAGTCCCCGCGCCCATGCCTCCGGCGGCCCCGGCGCCTGGTAACTGCTGCACATCTATCCCGTACTTTTCAAGAATAACTTTGGCGAAATTTTGCAGTCCTTTATCCAAAAGAACGATCTCTTTATCGGAAACACCTTTTTGTTTGGCATATACATGTGCCGCACCGGTTTTACCATAAAACGGATTGGTCACATCACAGGCCACTTTTACCGTGACATTTTTGAGCGGTTCCACCACTGCCGTAACATCGATTGCATGAACGTGTATTAGGTTACCGCCATAGGGAACAAGGGGGTTATCATTCGCATCTAAAAAGACGAAACCTAAAGCCGTGGCCATGCCCATTCCCGCATCATTGGTAGCACTGCCCCCGATACCCAAAATAATTTCCTCAGCCCCCCTATTGATAGCATCCAAAAGGAGTTCACCAGTGCCAATAGTAGTAGTCGCCATACCGTTCTTTTCGGTTTCCGATAATAACTTAAGGCCAGATGCCTCGGCCATCTCAATATAGGCGATTTTTGTGTCTTCCGAGTAGAGATAGTTGGCTTCGACCGGTCTGAACAAGGGATCATGTACAGTCAGTGTCTTGGTTTTTGCCTTCAAGTAATAGCGTACTACATCGATGGTGCCATCCCCCCCGTCGGCCATTGGCAACCTGATGATCCTTGCATCCTTGAAAACCTTGCTTAAACCGGTTTCAAGCGCCTCGCAGATTTCAAAACCCGTTAGCGAACCTTTATATTTATCTGGGGCCAGCACAAACTTCATCATACCTTATTAAGCTTTACATCCTAGCGAGGGACAGGTTAAAGATACTGATTGCTTTTAAATAGGTAAGAAAGATTACAATTTCCATGCTAGTAACCCTATCGAAAGCATCCTCGCATTTCCGAAATGCATTCAAAGGAGTTACTATTAGCTTCGATTGGATATTGCAACCCATTTATTAATAATTACATTCGCGCCATAAAATGGCGAATTGTCTATGAAGGTTTTTCAATGTGGTCAATGTAGTCATCCGTTGTTTTTTGAAAACGACCACTGTGAAAATTGCGGACATTTATCTGGCTATTGGCACCTTGACCGAGAGATGCTCACTTTTGACCCTACAGCTATTACCCTGATTTCCGACCGTGAAAAAATTGAATTTAAGTATTGCAAAAACAAGGGGTATGGGGTATGCAATTGGCTTATAGCGAAAAACCACGCTCAGCCGTATTGCCCTGCATGTCAACTCAACCGGACGATCCCAGATCTTTCTGATAAAAATAATTTTTCGAAATGGCAAAATTTGGAGGTTGCCAAGCACCGCCTAATTTATCAACTTCAAAAATTAGGCTTGGAGCTACCAAGTAAGATCAGCAATGACAAGGGGTTGTGTTTTGATTTTATCGCAAAAAATAACGACCCTCAAATCATGACAGGTCATGCCGATGGGGTCATTACCATCCTGTTACGGGAAGCCGATTCTGTAGTACGGGAACAAATGCGTATGCAGCTAAAAGAACCCTACCGCACACTCATAGGCCACCTTCGCCATGAAGTTGGCCATTACTTTTGGGAGCGACTGGTTCTCAGTGATCAAAAGGTACTTCAAGACTTTAGGGTGCTCTTTGGGAATGAGCAAGCGAATTACAATGAATCCCTACAAGCCTATTATAGGCAAGCAACACCTGAAGACTGGGAAAATCACCATATAAGTAAATATGCTACTTCACATCCTTGGGAGGATTGGGCGGAAACCTGGGCGCACTATCTACATATAATGGACATGGTAGAGACGGCCCACTTTTTTGGCTTGGAGGTAACTTCGGGCGCCGTTTCAGAAAGTATGAAAATAACAGCTTCCTTCGACCCTTACTTCGCGAATGATTTTGAAAGCATCGTTCGTTCGTGTGTACCCCTATCCTTTGCTGTCAATAGTATCAATCGTGCCATGGGCATCCCCGATGTTTATCCGTTTGTGATTGCGCCAGGTGTGGTGAAAAAAATGATCTTTATTCACGAGTTATTATTGCCGAAACGTTCTCTTTAATTGAATCGCGTTCTCGAAAGAACTAAATATGATATGTTTGGCATTCTGCCCCCAGGGACGCAAGGAATATCTTCCCATCGTCACAGGTACTAACTTCTTTGAAATAAAAAAGCCGACTCCTAAAAGTCGGCTTTCGCTCTGTGTACAGGCGGAGAGACTCGAACTCTCACACCTTGCGGCACTAGATCCTAAGTCTAGCATGTCTACCAATTCCATCACGCCTGCATCAAAATCCTGCTTGCCAAAAATTGCAAACGGGATGCAAATATAAGTCAAAAATTCAATTCTCTAAATTTTCAATCTTTAAAAACTTCTTTTTGTAAATTTAGTTTTTCAAACCAAATTAATTCCATGCAGAATATCAATGATTACATTGCCCTTCACAAAAATCGCTTTATCAACGAACTCACCGAACTCCTTAAAATTCCATCGATAAGCGCCGACTCGGCTTTTACACAAGATGTAATCGATGCGGCCAGTGTTGTAAAACAACGGTTGGAGGAAGCAGGCTGCGACCAAGTGGAAGTCTTTGAGACCGATGGCCACCCAATTGTTTTCGCAGAAAAAATAATAGCCCCTGGGCTTCCGACGGTTTTGGTATATGGGCACTACGACGTGCAACCCCCAGATCCGTTAGAACTGTGGGACTCCCCTCCTTTTGAACCCGTAGTAAAGCACACCGAAGCCCATCCCGAAGGTGCCATTTATGCCCGTGGGTCTAGCGATGATAAGGGCCAGATGTACATGCACATCAAAGCCGTTGAGTTTATGATCCAAACCGGTCAATTACCCTGCAATGTAAAATTCATGATCGAAGGGGAGGAAGAAGTAGGCAGCAATAGCCTGGCAGCCTTCGTAGCCGAAAACAAGGATAAATTAGCGAACGACATCATCCTAATTTCCGATACCGGCCTAATCGCCAATACGATACCCTCGATAACAACCGGCTTGCGCGGACTAAGTTACGTAGAAGTCGAGGTTACCGGTCCCAACCGGGACCTGCACTCCGGACTTTATGGTGGGGCCGTGGCAAATCCCATCAACATCCTGGCCAAAATGATCGCTTCACTACATGATGCGGATAATCATATTACCATTCCAGGATTCTATGATAAGGTGGTAGAAATTTCCAAAGCGGAACGGGGCCAAATGGCCAAAGCACCCTTTGATATACAAGCCTTTCAAAAAGAATTGGGGATTGACGCGGTGTATGGGGAAAATAACTTTACGACCCATGAACGTAGTTCGATCCGACCTACTCTGGACGTCAATGGCATCTGGGGCGGATACATCGGAAAAGGGGCGAAAACGGTTATCGGTGCAAAGGCCCATGCAAAAATCTCTATGCGCTTAGTGCCTGATCAGGATTGGAAGGAAATCACCCGACACTTCACGTCCCATTTCGAAAAAATCGCCCCAAAAGGCGTTCATGTAAAAGTTACGCCCCATCACGGGGGACAGGCCTATGTAACGCCAATCGATACAATCGGCTATCGCGCTGCAGCCAAAGCAATTGAAACGACGTTCGGGAAAGTACCCATTCCCATGCGAAGGGGAGGCAGTATCCCCATCTTGTCCCTATTTGAAAAAGAACTGGGTAGTAAGTCGATTTTGATGGGTTTTGGGCTGGACAGTGACAATATTCATTCCCCTAACGAACATTATGGGGTTTGGAATTTTTTAAAAGGCATCGAAACCATTCCGTATTTTTATACATATTACACCAAGCTATATCTGGAAGAACCTTCTTAGCAATTTGGCCCTTTTTAGACTTTCTTTACGTATTTGGTAATCAGCACAATCTGTTGGCCATCGACTTTGCCTTCGATATACTCCGCATTTTCGGGGTCCAAGGAAATGCGTCGCACCGTTGTACCTTGCTTGGCCACCATACTGGATTCCTTGACTTTCAGATCTTTGATCAGGACCACAGAATCGCCCGCCTCCAAATTAACCCCATTGACATCACGATGTACTATTTTATCGCTCTCGGCCACCCCTTCCCCAGTAGCCTTGGCCCATAGTAGGGAATCAGCCTCCAAATAAAGCATATCCAACAAATCCTGGGGCCACCCCTCGATCTTAAGCCGCGATAACATGCGCCATGCTACAACTTTTACCGGTTCATGCTCACTCCACATGCTATCGTTCAAACAGCGCCAATGATTCGGTTCGGTCGCTTCGGGATGTTCAATTTGGTCTATACAAGTCGCACAGGCCAAGAGACTTCCATCAACACCCCCAATTGAAATTGGTGGCACCTGGTACACTCGTAGTGTCTCAGTGGTGCCGCACAGCTCACATTTCGAACCACTTCTTTCCTGCAATTGCTTTAATAATTCCATATGCACTATCGTTTAGCGCAAACATATAATAATAAAGTTAATAATTAATGTACCATTATATCATAAGGGCGTTCCCCTTCCTTGCATACTGATAGAAAACACCATGCCCCGATGCGGGTCGGGCTATCCGCTGCAAGTCCGTTCCGTTGTTCTACGGATCCGGGCTTTTCGCTACTATCCCTAACGCGGCAAATTAACACTGAAAAAAATCGACCACGTCCCAACCCGCTGGCCATTAGCGGTGATGTAACCGAGGATTGCTTGCACATACCACTTTACAAACTGCTTTAGTCAAGTCTATTTTTCATAATAAACGATTCGTATTCCTCACCAAAAGTCCTTTGTTTATGATGTTCTTCCTGATTTTTGATGTAATTCCTCACCCTATTGAGTGCAGACACGCAGACTGAAACCGCATAATATTCATCCTGCCATTCAAACCTGCTTTGGCATAGCTTGTTTTTATTGATCCAAAAAGAAGATTCTCCCTTAACCAATTGCATTACTTTACTCATAGTTTGGTCAGCGCTTAATGAAATTAGACAATGGCAATGCTCCGAATAACCATTTATGAAGTCGATAAAAACACCTTTCTCTTGAGCATTTTCCCGAATATGATTCCAGACCTTGCTTCGTAGTGCCGGCGAATGGAGAAAAGGTTCGCGATTCTTGGTACTGAAGACAAAATGGATATATGTTTTTATAAAGGGCATCGCGAAATCTTTAAAATCTTTTGCCTCCAGATCTATACTGGTTAAAGCCTTTGACAATCTATCATCAGCAGTATAATGCATAGTACTGCAATATCAAAGCACCCTGTTGAATTGCCTCCAGATTTTTCCAGGCTATTGCCTTTGACAATCTATCATCAGCAGTATAATGCATAGCACTGCAATCTCAAAGCACCCTGTTGAATTGCCTCCAGATTTTTCCAGGCTATTGCCTTTGCCAATCTATCATCAGCAGTATAATGCATAGCACTGCAATATCAAAGCACCCTGTTGAATTGCCTTCAGATCTATCTGGAGGAAAAAGATTTGGCTAAAGCCTAAATATTGATTCATTTATATATCCACAGGCTAAAGCCTGTGGCAATTCAAATAATAAAAGCTAAAGCCTGTGGCAATTCAAATAATAAAAGCTAAAGCCTGTGGCAATTCAAATAATAAAAGCTAAAGCCTGTGGCAATTCAAATAATAAAAGCTAAAGCCTGTGGCAATTCAAATAATAAAAGCTAAAGCCTGTGGCAATTCAAATAATAAAAGCTAAAGCCTGTGGCAATTTTTAAAAAAATTATCTCTACAGTTGTAGAATTAAATTTTTTGTTCTATGTTTGTAGAGTTAATTCTAAATATGTAGAAGATGCAATTGTCAAAATCAGAGGAAACGCTTATGGAAATCCTATGGAAACAGAAGACCGCCTTTATGAAAGATCTGTTGGATGCCTATCCTGAGCCAAAGCCTGCCCCAACCACAATTGCGACATTACTAACACGGATGGCCGATAAGGGTTTTGTGGCCTATACAAGTTTAGGGCGATCCCGGGAATATTACCCCGTGGTAAAAAAGAAGGCGTATTTTTCAAAACAGGTAAATACCCTTATAAAAAACTTCTTTAATGACAGTCCCGGACAATTTGCCTCCTTTTTTACCCAGGAGACCGACCTGAGCAAGGCCGAGTTGAAAGCTTTGAAGAAACTGATCGATAAAGAACTTAAAAAGAAATAGGCCATGTTGGTATACCTTCTTAAATCGAGCGCATGTTTGGCCATCTTCCTGATGTTCTACCAGCTCCTATTGGAAAAGGAACGCATGCATGTCTTCAAACGTTATTATCTTTTGGTTTCCATGATAGTTGCATTGATAATCCCCGCACTTGTTTTTGTCGAATATGTGGAGGTAGCACCTATAACTTCCGTTGTGACCACGATTCCCGGGGAACTTTCGACCACTGAGATGCTGCAAATGGAAACCTCTACCGAGTATCTTCCATTAATTTTATGGGCCATCTATTTACTCGGAGCAGGCATTTTCGGACTTCAATTCCTACGAAATCTTACGGGGATTTTTAAGCGCATCCATAACAATCCGAAAAACAAAAGGCGAAACATCATACAGGTCTTATTACACAATCCAGTGATTCCCCATACATTTTTTAAGTATGTCTTTTTAAACAGGCAACAATTGGAAGCAAAACAGATTCCAGAAGCGGTATTGTTGCATGAAGAGGCCCATGCCACCCAAAAGCACAGTCTTGATGTCCTCTTTGTTGAACTGCTACAACTGCTCTTTTGGTTCAATCCGTTACTCTATGTTGCCAAAAAAGCGATTAAACTCAACCACGAATTCTTGGCAGACCAAGCTGTTGTTACGGCCGGCATGCCCGCCAACACCTATCAATCAATGCTCCTCGCTTTCTCATCAAAGGCGGGAACCCCACTTCCGATCGGTTTCGGAATGGCAAACTCAATTAATTATTCATCCATCAAAAAACGAATTTCAGTCATGAAAAAAAGCACCACAAAAAAATCGGTAGTACTTCGAAGTCTATTACTACTGCCCTTGTTAGCCCTGTTATTATTTGGGTTCAGTGAAACTAAGGAAATACCTATTCATCATAATTCGCCACTATATGATGCGGACATAGACGCAAATAGAAATGCATCGATCAAGGAAGAACTACAAAATATCAATGTCCTCAAATTGAATATGGTCGACTCACTTGTTATTACAGAGGACATTGAAATTCTTATTGATAAAAATGGATTGATCTCGGTAAATGACCAGCACGTCGCATTGGAAAATTTGCCCGAGGTTTTAAATAAATTCAATGACGCCCTTACGAAAGACCAGCGATCCAATATGGTGCATTCATCGATCCTACCAGATGTTGACGTGCCCATGGGTATTATTCGAACGGTCGAAAAAATGGTGCAAGATTATGGCGTTACTAAAGTCGAGCTTGTTCGTCCATCAAAATCTAAAGCGCAGAGCGAAGCATCAAAAAGTCAGGTGGCAAAGTTTAACCGCATCGCCGAAAAATACAATGCGGTACCGATTCAAAAAAGGGTCATTCCGCTTCAGGAGTTAAAGCAGCTTGAATCGATCTACAAATTGATGACCATCGATCAGAAGCGAAACGCCCAGCCCTTTCCAGAATGCCCCCCACCCCCAGGTCAGGAGCCGGCAACCGAAAAACAAGTAGCGGAATACAATGCCATGGCCAAAGAATACAATGCGATGATCAAATCAGGTAACATCCGTATCATAAAATCAGAGGTAGATCATCTAAAAAGCATCTATGCCCGGATGACCGACGCACAAAGGGAAAAAGCCGAACCCTTCCCAGATTTCCCGCCTCCGCCTCCTGCACCGGAAGCCCCAAGGGCAGTATCCCCGGTAATTGGCCACATGCCGCCACCTCCACCACCACATCCTTCGGAAATCGAAGTAAGCCCTGTAGTTGATGCAATTCCTGAAGTCATTCACATTGAAGAAATCAATCCCCATGTGCCTCCGGTGGCACCCCCGCCCCCACCTCCTGTATCCCCTTTGGACCATATCATCGAAATGGCAAAACAAGGAGCGACCTTTTATTATAAAGACCAAGAGATTAGTTCTGACAAGGCCATTGCAATCCTAAAAAACAACGACCAAATCAATATTGAGACTACAGGCTCCCATACAAAACATCCTATTGTAAAACTATCTACCGAACCTTTTGAAAATTAAATTTCAACATAAAGCCCCGAAAATCGGGGCTTTATCTTTATAAAATCGCCCTAATAATGGAAAAACAGCCAAGATTTAATCGATCTTTATAAATTCAACGCGGCGGTTATTGGCCTTATTAATCGCATTTGTATTTGGAGCCATGGGTTCGGATTCACCTTTCCCATCGACTTGCATTCTCGAGTCAGCAATCTTAAAATCACTTGCGAGGGCATTTTTAACTGCCAAGGCCCTTTTTTTGGATAACGTCAAATTAGCTGCTGCGTCCCCATCACTATCGGTATGCCCAATGATCTGAAGGTTCATATTCGGTTGTTCTTCAAGGAGGGTGGCGATTTCCTTTAAAATACCATATGACTCCGGTTTTATGATATCCGAATTAATTCCAAACAGGATGCCGTTAGAGAACCATTTGCCTTCGGTAAGCAATTTATTACGCAAATCAGGCACCCCTGCAGCAATTCGAATGTTCCCGATAAAGTAGTAGTTGTCGTCTTGTGATGATAAAGTTTGCCAGACCAGGGCATTGAGGTGCATCGACTCTGGCAATATGCGTGGCAGATCGAGCACCTTATTTTCATTGAGATAGACCCTCAACCGTTGTTTTTGACGCCAAATCGAGACTTTTAAAGGCAACTTATCGACTTGATCAACAAAATAATTCTTTAGATCTAGTTTCTCGTTGACCAAATTACCGGTCGATGTATTATTCATCAAATAGCTTCCATAGCCATTGGAATTCGACGCTTCATTACTCGGATGCATATTTAACCAAAAGGTGATGTTTCGATTGTCATTCAATGAATAGTGCTCGGTATTCAAAAAATTATCCGGGTTTTTAATATCCCCTAGCGCAAAGTTCAACGGATTTGAAGCCCACTCAAAAGGAAGCGAAAGCATGACATCGAACTGAATGGTGCAATTATCGGGTAGTTCCAAAAATTGGTTTAAGGTAAAATTTGATTGTGGTCTCAGTAACAGCCATTTTCCCTCCAAGCCATCTATAGAAACTACTTCCCCGGATCCATTGGTGTTCCATTTCGCCGGGAAGTCCCCTATGGCGTCATCGGTAAATTCCTCAAAATAAACCACCTGCTCCCCTGGCACAAAATCGAATTTAGAGGAGTAGGCAGCATTGTTTTGCGCTAACTTTTTTGATTCAGGTTGTGGTTCATTGGCATCTTCAGTTGTTGGCCCTGATTCCACTTTTTCTGGCCTTGCAGGCGTACTTGCCTTGTTGCCATCATTTTCTAGGGCACCGTCGATTTTTTGATCTATTTTATGGTCAACTTCGGCATTGGCCTTTTGTTCTGTTTTTGCAACCACTTTGTTCTTTAGGTTTTTTAATAATTGTGCTTTTACAGGTAGACAAAAACATAGGGCGCAGAAGATAAATACATATTTTTTCATACTTCAACAGCTTATTAAATTCGGACAATAGATAATAAAATTTTGATTTTGAACTACATTAAAACAAGTTGGAAAAAATCTTCTAGATATCGTTCGCCTTTAATCCTTAATAATTGCTTTGGCCTTCTCCTTCATTTTGCCCAACAACGATTTCTTTTATTTTATCGCCTGTTCACTGCTGTCGTTTTGCTGAGTGCCGCTTACCTGTGAGACTGGTGCCTCCGGTAACGGTTCCAGTAGCGGGGACTTCCCCATTCGTTTTTGAATTCGTACTTACTGGAAGACTTCGGCATGCTTGCCTTGTTCGACGTGCATGATTTCTCCTTTCAGCCAGTCTTTTACAAAAGTGGTAACCACCCCGTTGACTTCTTTTCCGGCCCGATAGCAAGCCTTCCATTCGGCAGGCATTTGCTTCATATTTAGAATTCGTGAATTTCCGGATCTTGTATTTGTCAGGTGCAGTGAGCTGCGCGCTAAAATCGACGGTAGCAACCAGTTTAAGATATTCCTGCAATCTTGCCTTGATCAGTACAGCGGGATCAGCTGGGAATTTTTTTTCCCATTTGGTCTTGTTCGGAGTGAGATCTTCCCATTCAGCCAAGAGGGCCTTTTGGGGTCCGATCATCATTTCATAGGCGTCGATACCTTGTTTATTCCCTACGGGGTCCTTTTTTAATTTTTTTGCTCCGCACTAGTTCAGCTTCCATGTCCTGAATACTTTCCCGGGTCATTTTCAAGGTTTCCGCATCCATTGGTGTAGGTTCGCTTGAGGGCCTGCTCCGTTCCCTCCTGCTGCTATATTCCTTGCTAAATTCTTGGCTATTGCAATACACTTTTATATAATCGCACAATTCCTTAGCGGCTCCAATCTTATCGCCCGAAATTACAGAGGGCAATAATTTGGCATAGGGAAGTTTAAAATACCCGTCGTCGGCATCAATTTCTCCATTGGGGCTTTCAGTAATGTTCGCAAGGATGCTAGAATTGCGCATTTTGAGCCTCCATTCCCAGTCTTGGATAGAATATCCTCGACCCAATTTCACGGCCGATATCCCTAAAAATCCTAGTACACTAATCAGTACGGCATATTTTGTTTTCATTTTGACTATGGTATTTATTTAACAATTATTTTAATTGGATTTTCGTCCTATTCCATCTTTATCTTGCCGGCAAATTGGCATCCCCAAAATTGCATCAAAAGCAACCTGTTCATATTTGATGTAGTCCTATCAAATTTTATAAGATAAAAGTCGATTTTAAAATACATCCGCACAATCCCCTAAAAACAGGATTTTTAAGCATCCATAAAAAATCATGGAAAAAGGGGATGGCCGTGAAAGTGGCTATCCTTACTTTTAAGGAAGAAAATTATCAACTATGCCGGGCTGCTCCCCTTCCTTAAAATTTTCATTGCTATGCATTGTCTGTTGTGTCTTTCTATCGTTCACCTACGGACAGACGGCTAAATTGGATAGTCTGCGTAGGCAACTAAAACATACGAAAAATGACACCGCCCAGGTACAACTTTACTATGCCTATGGCGAAGCATTGGCCAATAGATTGCCCGACTCCGCCCTTTGGTATTACAATCTGGCAAAAGAACGTGCACAGGCCTTTAAATTTAAGAAAGGAGCCGCTGCCTATGCAAGTCACGCCATTGAAATACTAAATGCGCAAGGGCGCTATAGAGACGCTCTTGAACTCTGTCAAGAAGCCCTGAAGTTGTATGAAGTAATCGGCAATCAGCATGACATTGCCACCGCCCTGATCAATGTAGGCAGTGAATGGCATTATCTTTCCGATTTCCAATTGGCAACTGACTTTTATCTGCGTGCATTGAAAATTGCCGAAGCAATCGTCGATAAACGATTGCAACGCATTATCAATAACAATCTCGCTTCCATTTTTATCAATCTTAAGGCGTACGGAAAAGGAAAGGACTATGCCGAAAAGTCATTAGCCTTGGCAAAAGAATTAAACGACGCATATGCCATTTCATCATCGACTTTTAACATCGCTACGGCCGAACTGTCACTAAAGGAGTATGAAAAAGCCCTGAAACACTATTCCGAAATAACCCAAATTGGGCAGAACACCAATGATTATATTGTGCTTTTAGACGGGTGGTTGGGCACGGCCGATGTGCATAACGCACAGAACAATGAACCACAAGCCTTGAAATATTATCACAAAGTAATCGACCTTTCAAAGGCAAAAGAAGCACCGGAATATGAAATGTACGCCCACATGGGCTTGGCCGACTTGCTGATGAAAAGTCGACAATACGAGGAATCCGAACACCATATTCTTCTGGGAATCGATTTGGCCCAAAGCCTAGGTTCGAACTATGAATTAAAGGACCTGTACCAAAAAGCATCCGAATTAGCCGAGGTAACAGGACGATTTAGTGAGGCTTTGCGCTTTCGCAAGCACTTTGAAATCCTAAATGATTCGATCATAGGTGAAAAAAGCAAATCGAATATCAACCTGTTGGAAGCCAAATTCGAATCGGAAAAAAAGAAGCGATTATCTCGAATCTCGAATACAATCGAAAAATACAAGCACTTTCAATCAAACAAAAAAACATGTTGAACTATCTGCTTATAGGGGTTATCATCACCATTCTCCTGCTAAGCTTTCTTTCTTATAGAGGCTATCGCCATAAACAGAAACTCCAGGCCCTCAAGATCAACGAGCTCGAAACCGAGAAGCAATTGGCTGCTACCGAAGCCGTTTTAAAAGGAGAGGAACAGGAAAGGGCCCGTTTGGCCAAAGACCTCCACGATGGCCTTGGGGGGATGCTATCGGGAATCAAATATTCATTCCAGAACATGAAAGGTACTATGGTCATGACCCATGAAAATCAGCAGGTTTTTGAACGAAGTATAGACATGCTCGACAGTTCAATAAAGGAAATGCGCCGGGTGGCCCATAATATGATGCCCGAATCCCTATTAAAGTTTGGGTTGGATACCGCCTTGAAAGATTTTTGTAACCACATCAGTAAGAGCGGGGCAGTGAAAATAAACTACCTATCTTTTGGGATGGAACAAGCGGCAATCGATCAAACGGTCGCTATTACCATCTACCGGATCATCCAGGAACTCATCAACAATATTTTAAAACATGCGGCAGCGGAAAATAGTATCGTGCAGGTAACCAAATCAGGGGCGCAGCTTGTTGTTACGGTAGAAGATGATGGTCGCGGTTTCGACACCCAGATTTTGAACACTTCGAACGGCATAGGCTGGACGAACCTACGGCATCGAATCGATTTTTTAAAGGGAAGTTTCAGCGTTGACTCTCAAAAGGGCAAGGGAACTTCAGTACATATTGAAATCACGGTATAAATGGCAACACGTATCTTTATTGTCGATGATCATTACATGATTATTGAGGGGATAAAATCACTCCTTCAGAACGAACACGAAATCGAATGGATGGGTCATGCCATGAGTGCGGCCTCCTGTATGGCATTCTTGCAGTTACACAGACCCGATGTGATTTTTTTAGACATCAATCTACCCGATCAAAGCGGCATCGACCTTTGCAAGGAAATAAAGTCCCGATTCCCAAAAATTCAGATAATTGCACTTAGTTCTTTTAACCAACAGAGCTATATAAATAAAATCATCGAAAATGGCGCGTCGGGCTATGTGCTTAAAAATGCAACGCGCGAGGAATTGGTAGACGCTATAGAAACGATTATGGAAGGCAAAACATACCTAAGTGATGAAGCCGCCCTCATCATCAAAAAAAATGAGGGGTCAAAAATCCCGATCTTAACAAGAAGGGAAAAGGAGGTGCTAATGCTCATATCCGAAGGGATGACGAATAACAAGATCGCCACGAAACTTTTCATCAGTAGTACCACAGTCGACACCCATCGGAAAAACCTTTTGGCCAAATTCGAGGCCAAGAACACCGCAACGTTAATACGTATGGCGTCCCAACATGATTTGATCTAAGGATTGCCCTATTTATAAATCCGCACCTGCTTACCCAAAAAAGCAGTATCGAATTTTTAAGGGCGCGCCCTGTAACAAATCAAAATTTTCTGCGTTCTAAAAGTCTATAGGAACATCAAGTCGCCCTTGGGCGGTCAAATCAAAAAACGAACACTATGTTACAAAACTTTTTTATCCTCTGCTCAGGGGCTGACGCAAGTATCCTGAAATCATGTTCCCAAGGGGAACAGAACAAATATGCCGGCATCGGCGCCACGGTATTCTTTACTGCGGTTATGGCCTTTATTGCAAGTAGTTACGCGCTTTATACGGTTTTTGACAACGTGTACACGGCTATATTTTTTGGGTTAATCTGGGGCCTATTGATTTTTAACCTAGATCGATTCATCGTTTCTACTATCAAAAAAAGAAATAGCTTCGGCAGTGAATTGTTGCAGGCGAGCCCACGGATTATCTTGGCGATCATCATTGCCGTAGTCATTTCCAAGCCCTTGGAAATGAAGATATTTGAAAAAGAGATCAATCAAGTATTGCTCGAACAGAAGAACGAACTCACGTTGGCCAACAAAGAACAATTGGCACTACAGTATACGCCTTCCGTAGATAAATTAAACCAGGATATTGCCAGTTTAAAAGGTGAAATTGCCGCGAAGGAAGCCGAAACCAATGCCCTATATGATACCTACATTTCTGAGGCCGAAGGCACTGCCGGCACAAAACTCCTTGGAAAAGGTCCCGTATATAAGGAAAAACGTGAAAAACATGATGCTGCCTTGGCAGAGTTGCAACAACTTAAGCAGACAAATTCCCAAAAGATCAACGACCTCGAATCACAGATTGCCACCCTCAATACCGAGTATGCCACTGTGGTGAAAGATTCCCAACCGATTATAGATGGATTTGACGGACTCATGGCACGGATCACTGCCTTGGGTGAGTTGCCATGGTTTCCATCGTTCTTTATCTTTTTATTGTTCCTGGCCATAGAAACCTCCCCGATTATTGCAAAGCTTTTAGCGCCGAAGGGTGAATACGACTTTAAGTTGGAGGATGAAGAAAGTGTGGTAATGACCTGGGTGACCCAAAAAGTGGAGCAGCGTGAAAAAATACTGGCCACCGATAGGGTCTTGAATGACAAAATATATAGCGAAATCGCCGAAGAGGAAGCCGTATATGCCTACAAAAAACAAAAGGCCGAAGCGCTACTAAAATTGCAGGCCGATGCCTTTCATGACTTACAGATAAAAAGTATTTAGGCCCTACTTCTTATGGCAATTTAAAATACGGATTATAAATAAGTCCGATGATGTTTCCCCATGGATCTCGAACCGAGGCGACCATGAGCTCTCCACCAACATTTGTCGGCACTTCATGCATCGTTGCGCCTAACTGCAAAAGTCGGTCGTATGCTGCATCGATATGGTCGACTCCCCAATAGGCCAAAACACTTGCGGGCTTTTCCGATACCGCCTTTTCTTCTGGCTGCAGCCCGAGTTCATACCCCATAATCGAAAACCCTACATAAAAAGGTTCATCAAAATAGGGTTTCGTTTCAAACGCCTCGCCATACCAGACCTTTGCCTTATCCATATCGCCTACCTGGTAAATCACTGTTCTTAATCCGAGCATATGCTTCTAATGATTTAATATTCGTTACTTATAATTTATTTGGGTCAAGGACCACATATTTTACTGTTTTGCGATTCCAGGTATAGACCAAGTGAACTAACCCGTCAAGGGCCTGAATGATCGTAGGATAGGAATACTCGACCTTTTCAGCATTGGGAGCCTTTGTCTCCAATTCAAGTACCTGCTTCCAATTAATTCCGTCGATCGATATGGCCAGGCTCAAGGGTGCCCTATCTCCCCAGTTTTCAGCAACTGGATTATAGACCAACAATTGCCGGCCATCCTTGAGTGTAACGCCATCTATCCCTGAATTCGGATTTGGTAAGGTGGTTCGGGACATTTCGCTCCAGGTCTCACCATAATCCTGGGACCAATTCTGTGCGATGAACCCATTTTCTGTCCTGCTTAACAATTGTAGTTTTCCATGTCCATAGTTCAGAACTACTGGCTGGATGGCCCCTATTTCTTTTGGATCATTCAGGGGTCCCGTCTTAGACCAGGTCTGACATGCGTCGTCGCTAAATTCCAAATGTATTTGCCATCCTACGTTGCCGCTTTCGGTACTTGATGGGGAAATGATCTTCCCGCTCGACAATTCAACGGGTTGGTTTTTAATAGGGCCCAGAATACCATCTGGCAATCGCTTGGGTCGGGACCAGGTTTTCCCATTGTCTTCCGAAGTCATAAAAAGTCCCCACCACGCTTGTGGACTAGGCCCTACCTTATAGAATAAATACAAAGGCCCATCATTTGGTTTGAAAAGGACGGGGTTCCAGCAGGGATAACGTTCGCCATTTTGCTGAATGCCATTGGCCACTTCAATAGGTAGTTCCCATGATCCCGCTTGTTTTCGGGATAACCAAATGCCTACATCCACGTTTTTTTCCTTGGTCCCCCCGAACCAAGCGGCAATAACCAGGCCATTGCTAATTGCTATTGTTGATGCATGGCATTCAGGGGTCATCGCCTTATCAAGGTCATAAATGAATTCCTCGGATCGGATTGCCGGATGCTTCATTTTTGGGGATACATCATTATGTTCGACCACTTGTTGCGCTTGCAGCAAATTGACAAAGAGAAATAGTACAATCAGGTTTCTCATTTAGTGAATATCAAAAGTAATCTGGATTATTGCCTTCTCCATACGGCGATCATGAAATCGACATTGGCCGGCTATAAAAATCGAACAGACAATTATGCTCTATAAAAATAATGAATTAAAAATAAGATGGCCGAATGAACCGCACTGTAATTATAGCATGGCAATGACGGAAAAATTATTCGTACTTTGTTTCAGCATTAATCTAATTCAAGAATGAACCGACCTTTACGGGGGATTATTCCGCCGATGGTGACCCCATTACTCGAAAATGGGAATCTAGATTCCCAAGGGCTTCAGAAACTACTTGCACATATGCTGCAGGGGGGGATTCATGGCCTCTTTCTATTGGGTACTACTGGAGAAGGCCCTAGTCTTTCTTACGCCATCAGAAAGCAGCTAGTTACAGAAGTATGTACGTTTGTGAACAAACGGGTACCCATTTTGGTCGGCATAACCGATACCTCGGCCCAAGAATCTTTGGCTATGGCCGAATATGCTGAAAAAGCAGGTGCAGATGCAGTGGTAGTAGCACCTCCGTTTTATTTGCCGATTACAGAAAACGAACTGCAAAATTACCTGATTTATTTAGCGCCAAGGCTTCCCCTACCTTTCATGCTTTATAATATGCCAAGCTGTACAAAGCTGCATCTTTCGATCCAAACAGTATCACTTGCCAAGAAATTAGGTGCCATCGGAATCAAGGACAGTTCTGGGGATCGGGAATATCTCAAAGCGATTATCGCTGAATTTAAGGACACTCCTAATTTCGCGGTCTTCACCGGAATCGAAGGATTGTTGGTCGATGCCATCCATTTAGGTGGGCACGGGGCAGTACCTGGAGGCGCCAATTTTTTTCCTAGCTTATTCGTTGCCCTTTACGAAGCCTGTATCAACCAGGATACCAAAAAAATAGCCCAGTTGAACAGTCAAGTACAAAAGATCAATGATACCTTGTATGCTATCGGAAAACACGCCTCTAAATATATCTTGGGAACAAAAGGCATACTTGCCGAATTAGGAATTTGCCAAGACTATGTCGCACCGCCATTACAACGATATGGAGCATCGGATCATGCCAAAATACGTTTATTTCTAGCGGAATGCAGTAAGCAAGGGGATTTCAACATTCGCCTATGAATTTTGAACTAGAAGCCATTGATCTGTTCATCATACTGGTCTACATCCTGATACTTATGGGGATGGGGTTCTATTTTCTAAAAAGGAGCAAGTCGTCGGAACAATTTATGATCGCTGGCAGGAGTATTCCTGCGTGGGCAGCAGGAATTGCGGTAATGAGCACGTATACCAGCAGTATCTCCTACATTGCCGTCCCAGGCAAGGCCTTTGACGAAAATTGGCATCCTTTGATCTTTGCATTATCGGCCATTCCCGTTGCTTGGGTTGTTACCCGCTATGTAATCCCGCATTATAGAAAGCATAATATCATATCTGTTTATAGTTATTTGGAAGAAAACATCGGCGGATGGGGAAGGTCGTATGCCGCTTTTTCCTTCCTTTTGTTTATGGTAGGCCGTGTCGCCGTAATTCTGTATTTATCTTCCCTATTATTGACATCCTTTGTTGCCGTCGATATTACGACGGTAATCATCATCTTGGGAGTGATTACCATCTTGTATACCCTTATGGGAGGAATCGAGGCAGTTATATGGACCGATGTCATGCAGTCGGTCATTATGATCATAGGCATCGCATTTGCTGTATATGTACTCTCAGCGGAGGTATTGTTTCAACCTGAAAACTTGATGCAAACGGCTTTTGAAAACCACAAATTGAGTCTGGGAGATACCGATTTTTCGTTGAGTCATCGTACGGTTTGGGTCATGATTATTTACGGTCTTACCGAAAATGTACGCAACCTGATCGCCGATCAGAACTACACCCAGAAATATTGTACGGTTGCCAATGAGCGGGAAGCCAAGAAATCTGTCTGGATCGCCATGCTGATTTATTTGCCCTTGACCGCCATCTTTCTCTATATTGGCACTGCCCTATTTTCATTCTATGATGGCAACCTTCACGACTTAGACCCCGGCATAGTCAAAGGCGATCAAGTGTTTCCGTATTTTATCGCCACCGAGCTACCAACTGGTATAAAAGGACTCATGATCGCAGCAATCATGGCAGCTTCGATGAGTACCATCGATTCTGCCCTGAACAGTTCGGCCACGGTTCTCTTTATTGATTTCTACAAGAAATTTTGGAAATCGGGGGATTCAAAAAATAAAGACCTCCAAATGTTGCGGGCCACGACTATATTCTGGGGTATTTTAGGAATCTGTTTTGCACTTTGGATGATCCATGCACAAAGTGCATTGGATGTTTGGTGGCAAATTTCGGGCATATTCGGGGGCGGAATCTTGGGGTTATTCATATTGGCGCTTTACAAGGTAAAAATCAGCAAGGCACAAGGAATCGTTTCGGTCGCCTTTAGCATCCTGATAATCGTTTGGGGAACCTTTTTCCGCGATTTGCCCGAAAACTATTCCTGGCTACAGTGTACTATGGACCCGATTCTAGTTGGTGCGAGTGGGACCATGGGGCTTGTTATGTTGGCGGCTGTATTGGCATGGGTGAATGGTGGAAAACGAAGCTGGTTCTCCTGAGACTAAATTTGGCCTTTAAAAACCAGAAATATAAAACACGCCGACGATTAGACAAGGGTCTACTCACTTCAAAGGGCAATTTACTGTATTCTCAATTTACGATCCCCATCTTCTTAAGTAAAAAGGAAGCATTCATATTTTGGCAGATCCCTTTTTTAAAAGTATAGTCAAAATGCAATTCCCCGTCAATGATCTCTGCATCAAAATAATGATTTTCAATCTGTGGATACTCCTTTGACACTTCACATAAGCTGAGGTCATGGGTAGCAATAATCCCCGTAGATCTTGAACCGACCAGTCGTTCCAAAAATTTACGGGAACCTTTGGCCTTATCGGTACTATTCGTGCCTTTTAGGATTTCATCCAACACGATAAAATATTCATCCTTTTGAATTTCATCAACAATGTATCGCAATCGTTTCAATTCTGAAAAGAAATAAGATTCATCATCGGTCAGGGAATCGCTGGTGCGCATACTGGTTATCAGTTTGATGGGCGAATAGGCCGAGGCCGTCGCGTACACCGGAAGGCCCACATTCGCCATCATGATCTGTAGGGAAACGGTACGTAAAAATGTACTCTTCCCGGCCATGTTCGCGCCCGTAATAATAAAAAACTGGCCCCGATCAATTTGAATATCATTGAGGACACATTTTTCAGGCGAAAGCAGCGGATGGCCTGCGCCCTTGCAATTCAACACCACACCTGTATCGGTACGTGCCGGGAATACATATGATGGATGATTGAAGGAAAAATTGCCCAAACTGTTATAGGCATCAAAAAAGGCAATGACCTGAAACCAACTTTCGGTTTTCGCACTATTCTTGGTAATCCATTTTTCGATTGCATACCCTATCTGCAGATCACGAAGTAAAAAACCGTTTGCCAAAAATCCGATAAGCATATTATTGCGCTGATCTAAGGCGTTCAAAAGATTTGCAAAATGTTTCAAGGTCTTGGAAGTCTTTTCTGTGCCCTGCATGATGACCTCCCGCTTACTTTTTAACAATTCTGACTGAAATTCAATCTCCTCGAGCTTTGCCAGAAGCTTTTGATATTGCTGAAAGGTGCTCTGAATTTTTCCACAAGCGGCAGAAAGGGTGTTGATCGGCTTTAAGAAGTTACCCGTGATGGCCAATCCAAGAAAAAACCATCCGGTAAGTAACCATCCCGAAATAAAATCCATATAATAAACAACCAGCAAAATAATGGACGCTATTGAAAATACCTTCGGCAGCCATTTCATTATTTCCGGAACAAAGGGTGTATAATGTGCCATCCATTTGATGATGGTTGCATAGGATGTTTCCGTTTTTACCATTGAACCAACCGCAGAATATCCCTGTCGCCACTTCGGAAGACGTGACAATTCTTGTATGCCCTCCTGTTTGGCAGCAATTTGATCGGTGGTGTTTTCGGTGAATAGGTGCGCCAAGGTTTCGCTGCCTTGTTGCAACACGGTTCGATTGCAATATTGATAAAACGAGCCACGACCGAACAAATCGATGTCTTGACTATAAGCATGTAAGGGGTCCTTAAATTCAGCCCCTTCTGGCAAGTGGTGGAATTTTCGATCAAGGACCTCCAATTCTGTAGTATTGAGGGCTAAGAGGGCCACTATCGTATCGTGTTGGTATTGTAGCTCGGCCTGTTTGGAAACCAAGAAACCAAAAATAACGCTGGCGACCAGTACTACGGCCAAGACATATCTTGTTTGACCTAAAAGAAAATACACTCCGAACAGTGCCACTCCGAAAACTACCAAACGCAACATGCTGGCATAAAACAATTGTTGTTTGAGCCGGGCCAACGAAGTCGTGTTTTCTTGGATTTGATCTTTATAGAAATCGACTACTTCCTGCATCAAAAACACGTTGTTTTAAGGAAGTAAAGATACCCATTCTTGCCTAACTTCCGAGCATCGCATTTAAGAGTGCAATTTGACCCAAATGGTACACATCGTGTTGTACAATGCCCTCCAACAAAAAACGGAAGGTGTCATTTTTGCCTGGAACTTTTTGCTCGAGGAGTGCATCGGCATGGTTCGCCAATAAACTAAGTAGCATCCTCTGGGTAGCCATCAATTCTTCCAAAAGTTCACCCCATTCATTGGCACTTGTAATATGTATGTTCGGCCAATCAGCGTGATTATCGATTTGGATGGCAAAGGCCTCGTCTCCTTGCAGTTTTTTTAAGACGAAGACCCGCCAACTTATCATATGGCCCAAGAGAACCGCAATTGATTTTGTCCCGTATTTTTTTTCATTGACGGTTTGCCAATCGATGGTTTCCAATTTCTTCATAACCGAAGTTCCGTACCATGGTTCCCCTTCAAAGACTTCGGTCAAGTTGCTTATAATCGCATTGATCTGCTTGTTGGGCATGCTATTTTTTATAGGGAAGTTAATTCTGCCTTTTGCTTTTGAGTGAGTTTTGAAACGACAAGATCATACGAATGGTCAATCAGTTCAGTAATGAGTTTGGGCGGCAGGTTTTCCAGGAAAAGGGTGTTCCAATGAATTTTGCTCATATGGTACCCTTGGGTAATAATCCCATCATATTCTTCCCTTAGCACCATAGCTCTTTCGGGGTCACATTTTAAATTCGCTTGGGAAGGAATCTTTTCCAAAGAAACCAAGGCGAACATTTTGCCCATCACCTTGAAGACCAATGTAAATTCGTCAAAGGGAAATTCCTCGGTAACTCCTTTTTTGACTATACAATACTGTCTAAAATCCTCGATGTTCATATTGCTGTCATAGGTGTACTTGCTACGCCAAATTTTGGAAGAAAAACTTCAATACAAATTCCTGTTACTAGATACCCACCGAGTCATACACGATGACTTTCGTCCATAGCCGACTCGACTCCTCAATAAACAATTTATGAGGGGCCTCATCCTGATAGTGTTGTTGTGCCTTGGCAGATTCAAAGGTGACGATCATCGAATAGGTGAACGACCCATCGACCACATCGCGACTGGCTTTTGGGGGTTTGCCGATAAATTTCGTCTTGGCAAAACCGGAATGATCGAGGAATTTTTGTAAGGAGGTTTCAAACGCCTTGCAATCGTCTTGACTATCAGGGTTCTTTAACCAAAAAAAAACGGTGTGTGTAAAGTTGGAATCAAATTGTTTCATGTAATATTTTTTTTTGGCCATGCCTTCAAGCGGCCGTTAAAAGTACTAAGGTACGATTTGTGATTTTTATTTTTCAAGAAGTTCTTTATGTTTTTCATTGATATGCAAGGCCGAATAATCTAATTTCCAACCGATGGTCTCGACTATTTTTTCGATAAGGAGGATTGCCTCAAGCGATTCCTTTTTAGCCGTTTCAATCAAGCCGCTCGCAGGTATCTTATCTAAAATATGTTGTCGGGCCTCTTTGTTCAAATTGGTCAGATCATTGGATGAAAAGGTATTGAACATGCTATTTTTAATGTCGTAAAATTTCAATTGAGGTTCTAAAGACAAAACTTCGGGCTGCGGAAAGTAGGTCAATACAATCTTTTTTTTATCGACTTCGGCATGCATTTGTAATTTTTTGAAATCAAACCCAATATGGGTCTTGGCATTAATGATGATCAAGGCTTTCTTTTTACTCCCAAAAAGGTTCATGAAAACCTCTTTCTTGTTTTCATAGGAATAAATTTCAGCAAACTCCCCCTCCACAGATATCAATTTACAGACACTTCGTATTTTTTCCAATAAGATAATCGATTGTTCGTTGGTGCGCTCCATATTCTGCTTTCGACGATACCTAGAGAACAGCCAATACATGAGTAAGGCGCCTAAAATTAATCCGATAATAAGACCAGGAATATTATCCATTTTTATTTCCAATTTCACCCAAATGGGTGTATTTGAACCCTTTTTCATATTTTAACCCAACCCCTAAAATACGATCAAAGGAAGCATGGGAAAATAAAATAACGCCCACCAATTGCACTATAGGTAGCGAAAAATACATCCCTGCAAAATACAAAAGTAGGGCAATCCCCTTATGATGAAAAATATTATAGGACAACGCCCCACTCTTATTGCCCAAGGCATACCCGATCATACCTATATCAGGAGTTAGGAACAAAACAAAAAACAACCACCATGGGTATCCCAAAAGATCGAACATAAAAATTCCTAGCAAAAACATTGCTAGTTCTTCAAGTCTCAGTGCATTTTTCATTGATTGCAATTTTTAGGTTCGTGGTACGATCTAACACTCGTTCGAATTAGCAAGGCCAAGTAGCTATCGGCAATTCGTGCGCGTTGAATTTAGAAGCATTCCATTTGGCTTCGGACATCCTATCAATCTTCGATCCTATATAAAATCGGCCTACATGGGCTGGCATCGTTTTCAAAGGGCGCTATCTGCAAATCTAGGAAATAGGCACCATCCTGTATGTCGTTATCTACGTAAATGAATTCGGTAATCGTGGCTTCATGGCGCATGGTTCCTTCAAAATCCCAAAATGCTTTATGTGCAAGTAAATGCCCCCCATCTTTTTCCTTATCTACCGACGGAAGATCGACCAAAAGGTGTTGCACATATTGATCCGCTAAGAATTGGGCAGCCTCTTCCGTTAAATAAGGCGGATTCGTATTTGAATAGTGCCTGGACAGTTTATGCGGCGTATTCGGCAGGGTTCGAATGACTACTGCTTCCACGTTTTTAGCTTTCAGGGCATATACCAATTGCTTTTTTGAGATGATAAAGTCTTTTTTTATCCTTTCGGGGGCAATGGTAATCACCTCTGCCAAAAAGAACGTTCGTTTTCGATTTAGACTCACTGAATGAAAAGCATCGGTAATATGGCCCACACACTCGGTATGGGTACCATGGGCATGCGGATTGAACCAGATATCGTTAAAATTGGTGGAGGCACCTTCAGTAACTTTCCCGATAAAGGTTCCTTCGGTATGCGGGGTAATTCTAGGAGGCCCCAAATACCACGCATTCACGTTCTTGGAGTCGCCATGAATGGAAATGGAAATATCCAAGGGTTTGGAGAGGTCGATCTTGTATGATTTTTTTGAATGGAGTATGGTTGCCAACATAATGTCTAAACTACTAAAAAAAGGTCTGCTGCAATACCATCTGCCAAAAATCGCCCCTTTTTTGTGGTCAATAGAAGATCACCTTCCGTTTTCAAGAACTCTCCTTCGATGTGTTTTTTTGATTGTTTTTGCAGATACCTTACCACCTCGTCCCCAAATTCGGTAGCAATTTGTGCATATGAAACGCCCCAAATCGTCCGAAGACCGGTCATAATCGCTTCATTGTAGCGGTTCGTTTTAGACAGGACCTCGATTTCCATGGGAAGTCGCCCCTGTGCGATGGCTTGCAGATATTTCGTATTATTACTGATGTTCCAACCTCTACGAACGCCGTCGTAGGAATGTGACGACGGACCGATACCCAGGTATTTTTTTTGCTGCCAATAGGCCGTATTGTTCCTGGAAAAAAATCCTGGCTTACCAAAATTGGATAGCTCATAGTTAACAAAACCTGCGGCTTCCATGGCATCGACCAAGATCGCATAGTGTTCTTGGGCAACTTCATCATCCACTGGTTTTACCAACCCTTTTTTTATAGCATGGGCCAAGGCCGTTTTAGGTTCAACAGTTAAGGCATAGCTTGAAATATGAGGGATATTGTATGACAAGGCCTTTTCAATATTCTGCCGCCAGCGATCGTTGTCCATTTCCTGGATCCCATATATCAGATCTATTGAAAGGTTTTCGAAGTAGTCTGCGGCCATGGCCAGGGACTCACTAGCCTGCTTTGATGAATGTGCCCGGTTCATAAACTGAAGGTCCTCATCGTAAAATGATTGGATGCCGATACTAAGTCGGTTAATAGGGCCGTTCGCCAATTGTATAATTCGATCCTTGGATAAATCATCGGGATTCGCTTCCAAGGTGATTTCAGGAGTGTCGATTACTTGG
Source organism: uncultured Flavobacteriaceae bacterium (assembly GCA_963798435.1). Classification (GTDB taxonomy): domain Bacteria; phylum Bacteroidota; class Bacteroidia; order Flavobacteriales; family Flavobacteriaceae; genus JALHST01. The sequence goes on along the minus strand of CAWCTF010000008.1, from coordinate 307,048 downwards.
TAATTCGCATATACCGTTTCAATGAGTTGCAGCAAGGCCGAGGTTGCCAACACGGAAGGGGTACCTCCGCCAAAATAAATCGTCTCGACAATCTCCCCCTTGAATTCATCTTTGCGCAAAATAAGTTCTTTCTGCAAGGCGGCGACCATGTCGGTCGATTTCCCCAGGCGTGTTGAAAAGTGGAAGTCACAGTACGTACACGCCTGCTTGCAAAATGGGATGTGGATGTATATACCGGACATATTTCAGTGAACAGTAATCAGTGAACAGTAAACAGGGCTATTTTGAGCCGAACCGTTCGGGATTATTTATCATATAATAAATCAACTTTCCAACTTCCTGACTTTGTTGTAAGAACCAGTCAAAAATGTTTTGTTCAATATAATTGCATTTTAATGCAAATTCTAACCAGGTCTGGGTCTCTAAGTTTTCGGCATCGCTATCGGTCAACTTATTAATATATTGTTGTGGATAACGTCGTTTTGCATAAGATTCCGCAATATTCGCTGATACACTTCTTGAAGACCTACGAATTTGGTCAGTTAAGGAATACGTCTCCTCTTTTGGAAATGTCTTGGTAATTTCAAAAATAGCCATAGCCAATTCTGAAGATTTTTGGTAAACAAGGAGGTCCTGAAATTTCATTGAAACAATTACTATTTGTCTTTTACTGCTTACTGACTACTGTTCACTGATTACTGTTCACTGCCTACTGCCCACTGCCAACTGTTCACTGCTTACTTCTTACTGCCCGCTGCCTACTGTCGACTGCTTACTGCTTACTGCTTTTTAAGTTTCCCGGGGTTCTGTTTCACAAACGCCTCCCAGCCAGAATAATTTTTACCGACCTCGACCCTACCTTCATTGTAAAAATGGCATACGGCGGCAGCTAAGCCATCGGTGCTGTCTAGATTCTTGGGCAAGGATTTTAGTCCCAAAACACTTTGGAGCATCCTGGCCACCTGCTCCTTACTGGCATTCCCATTACCTGTAATGGCCATTTTGATCTTTTTGGGCAAGTATTCGGTAATCGGAATCTGCCGTGAGAGTCCGGCTGCCATGGCAACGCCCTGGGCGCGTCCCAGTTTTAGCATCGACTGCACATTTTTGCCATAGAACGGGGCTTCAATAGCGATTTCATCGGGGTGGTAGGTGTCGATCAATTCTAAGGTACGCTCAAAAATAAGTTTCAGCTTGGTATAGGGATCTTCATATTTCTGCAGCAATAGCTCGTTCATCTGAACGAACTGCATTTGTTTATTGACTACCTTAATAAGGCCAAAGCCCATCACACTGGTACCGGGATCGATTCCTAAAATTATTTTTTCTGAAGGCAAAATGATATTTGTTTATGGTTTGTGGTTATTAGGTTATTGGGTTATTTGATAATACGAAATACGAATTTGTTATTCTAAACTTCGTACCTCGCGCTTCTGACTTCGTACTTTGCACTTCGTACCTCGTGATGACGACACTTCAAATTGTTCGATGTTCAATGTTCAAGGTTGACTGATTACCACTAATTGTTTATTGTTAATTGACCCTTGCTTACCGCCAACTGCCACTGGCGACTGCTTACTGTTCACTGCGTTCAATTCAATGTTCGATGTTCAATGGTGAATCTAGGCTGATCATTGTTCATTGTTTCACTGCTCACTGCTCACTGATTACTGTTTACTGCTAATTGTTCCCTGCCAACTACCACTGCCTACTGCTCACTGCCCACTGCTTGCTGATTACTGTTCACTGCCAAGCACGATGGGAATACGAAATTTCGTGCGCACAGGGATACCTCGCTTCAAAGCAGGCGAAATTTCTGGGAGCCCCTTGAGACTTTGTATAATGATTCCGTCGAATTCAGGCATTTGCAAATCAATCTTATTATCTTTTTCGATGTCTAAAACCGTAATTTTACCAGCACTATCTACTACAAAATCTACATATACCGTCGGACTGATGTCCGTGTCCAAAATATATTCGAATTCCTTGAGGGTTGCCGCAAAATGGGCTACCAATTCATTTTCAAAACAAGCTTTTTGATCTAGTTTTGGGAGCGTTTCATCGCACGTTTCGAACAGGGGATAGTTATCAACCTCGTTCCAATCGATGTTGCGCATCTCTTGATTGACAAGGTCGCGTGCCTTTTTGTCCTGCGATTCAAAAAAATCACAGGAAACGAAAGCACATACCAACACTATGACCCAAAACTTTCGCATTTGCCCCATTGTAGGGTGGAAATTACGATAATTTGGGCAATTAGCGGACCCTGTTCTCTATGTAAAAAGCGCCTCCCTTCAACCACGATAGCTATGGGGGCGGAAGGCAAGTACAAGTTATGAGGGAATTCGTTACTTGTTCCCCTCTTACGTTTAAGAGGGGAATGAATCCCCGCCTGGTGGCGGGGAGAAAGGGGAGTCTTGTCTTGTTTCTACCAGTATGTTGTGTTTGGCAAAACCCTCCGTCTTCCCGCCAAAATAGGCGGGAATCCACCTCCCTTTAACTAAAGGGAGGAACAGGTTATAATTTCCCTTAGTACCCAGCTCCCCTCTTACGTTTAAGAGGGGAATGAATCCCCGCCTGTGGCGGGGAGAAAGGGGAGTTTTGTCTTGTTTGACCAGTATGTTGTGTTTGGCAAAACCCTCCGTCTTCCCGCCAAAATAGGCGGGAATCCACCTCCCTTTGACTAAAGGGAGGAACAGGTTATAATTTCCCTTAGTACCCCGCTCCCCTCTTACGTTTAAGAGGGGAATGAATCCCCGCCTGTGGCGGGGAGAAAGGGGAGTTTTGTCTTGTTTGACCAGTATGTTGTGTTTGGCAAAACCCTCCGTCTTCCCGCCAAAATAGGCGGGAATCCATCTCCCTTTAACTAAAGGGAGGAACAGGTTATAATTTCCCTTAGTACCCAGCTCCCCTCTTACGTTTAAGAGGGGAATGAATCCCCGCCTATGGCGGGGAGAAAGGGGAGTTTTGTCTTGTTTGACCAGTATGTTGTGTTTGGCAAAACCCTCCGTCTTCCCGCCAAAATAGGCGCGAATCCACCTCCCTTTAACTAAAGGGAGGAACAGGTTATAATTTCCCTTAGTACCCCGCTCCCCTCTTACGTTTAAGAGGGGAATGAATCCCCGCCTGTGGCGGGGAGAAAGGGGAGTTTTGTCTTGTTTGACCAGTATGTTGTGTTTGGCAAAACCCTCCGTCTTCCCGCCAAAATAGGCGCGAATCCACCTCCCTTTAACTAATGGGAGGAATAGGTTATCAGGGAATTCGTTGGTAGTCGAAAACCGAAATTGGTGCTTATTTCAATTTAAACGTTATCGGCAGCGAGAATGGGACGCTCACTGGTTCTCCTTTTTGTTTCCCCGGAATCATTTTTGGCAACAGCAAAATGATCCGTTCTACTTCCTCTTCCAATAATTTATCCGGGCCGTTCTTTTTGATATCGGTAATGTTCCCCGCTTGGTCAATGATAAAATTGACATAGACCTTGCCCTGGATCCCATTATCTCTGGGCCTCTTGTGGGTAGTTAAAATTTTTGCTGACGTGCTGAATCATTTTTTCATTAAAACAGGCCCGTTTGTCTTCCGCATTTTCACAACCCGGAAAAATGGGAACCACATCAATTGTTGCAAAGTCAATTGGTTGAAGAAGGCTGGGATTTATGCTTTCCTTTAACAAAGCAATCTTTTGGTCGAGATTTAAAATTGTAGGGTGATTTTCACCCACTTGTTGTGCAAGCAACTTTCGCTTTGCCACCATTTCATTATATATTTCCTCAGAGTTAAGCGAAGAAACCGGCGTTGGCAAATCGAAACTTCTTTTATTAAACTTTGAATCAATGGCCATTTTGGCCTTGAATATGTTCTTCATTTGGGCCAGTAATATACGACCCATCCTCGCTGGGAACGAACTTAATGTCGAATTTTCATCCTTAACCGTAAGGGTCCAATTCGTAGAGCTTTCAGAGAGCTCCATTAACTTCGTAAAAACCTCCTTTTCATCAGGTGCGCTTAAATTTTCAACATTCCCTACTACTAGGGTCGCGTCAATCATTTCCTTGCTGTCCCTTTGACAGGAAGTATAGAATAACATGGCTGTTAAAATGGGCAATAAAAGAAGATACTTCATCTGCCAAACTTTTTTTGATCTTGATTTTTGTAACATGACGATTCGTTTTTTGATTAATGAATTTTTGAAAAATTGATTGATGAAAGGAGATATGCCGTGTCTGAAAAATCTCGCGACAACAGCAATTGGTACTGTTCCCTTTTATGGGTCTTGGCCACTTGGGCATCGGCGATAAATTCGTGGAGTTCGGAAATTCGGCTTTGGTAGACATATACCAACGGATTGAACCAGCCTACAATGCGCATCACTTCAAAAAACAACAGGTCCCAGGTATGTTTTTGTTCGATGTGTACCAATTCGTGTTGGATGATATTTTCATGTTCGCGTTCCAAAACCTTGTCCCCTAAAAAGATCGCCCTGAAAAACGAAAAGGCCATTTGGCTGTTGGCCACCACCACACGGGTAAATTTAGGAAAGTAGTCTACCTGCCCTTTTTTTCGTAATGCATAAATTTGATACAGTTTATACCCCAAATACAGGGTTGCCAAGAGCATTCCGCCTAAAAGTAGCGCCAATTCCCAAGTTATCCCTGAAAGTGAACGTTCCCCTGCTGTCAAGGTGACTTCATCAAGTTGCCACAAAAATTGAGGGGCTATATAATATCGGTCCGGGACCGTGTTCCTGAATGCTTCGATCTTGATCCAGGGCAGTACCAGTGACATGAGCATAGGTACCTATAAGGTATACCCGGTTCCACTGGAAAAAGGTTTCCCGTTTCAGCAAAAAATCATAGATGAGGAGGAACACCAACTGAAAGGCGATAGTTTCTAGAATATATTGTAGCATATGAACATCTATTTAGGTTCGATCCTTTTTTATTTGCGGCTGCCGAGTTCGGTGTCCTTTTTTATTTCCTTTAAAATCGATTCCAATTCAGCGAGGCTCATGTCGTTCTTCTTCATAAAGAAGGAGACCATACTTTTAAACGATCCCTGAAAATACCCATCGACCAATTTGTTGATCGACTGGTTGCTGTAGTCGGCCTTTTTGACCAATGGAAAATACAAATAGCCTTTTCCCTCCTGCTCATGATCCACAAACCCTTTACTTTCCAAGATCCTAACAATAGTAGAAACCGTATTGTACGCCGGTTTCGGTTCAGGCAATTGTTCAATGATCGACGCCACATTACATTTCTGCAATTGCCACAATTGCTGCATGACCTCTTCTTCCGCTTTTGTAAGTTGCTTCATTGAAACTAAGTTTTTAGTTAAACATTTCAACAAATATAACTAATTCTTTAGTTTAAACTAATATTTTAGTTAAAAACTTTTCAATGGCTGTGGATTGACTGCTGAAATGCCCTTTCCCCTAAATTACTTGCGTAGCGCCTTTCAACCGGATCATGTAACAAAATCGCTGTATTTTCGTCAAATCAAAAATTCGCCGATGGATCTCCTTCTAGTTTTTCTGGGATTACTTCTTATGATCATTGGTATTTTAGGAAGCTTTTTGCCCATACTTCCTGGCCCACCCTTGAGCTGGTTGGGATTGGTATTACTGCATCTGACCCAAGCAGTACCCGACAATTGGCTGCGTATCGGGATCACCGGGGCCATCGCCTTGATTGTGGTTGCACTTGATTATATAATTCCCGCTGTTGGCACCAAAAAATTCGGGGGCACCAAGTATGGGGTCATAGGCACGACCCTCGGCCTTTTGGTTGCCCTGTTCTTTCCGGTCCTAGGCCCCATTGGCATCGTCGTTTGGCCATTTTTAGGGGCCTTGGTAGGGGAACTGCTCAATAAGGCCGATCGGAAAACCGCCACCAAAGCGGCTTTTGGCTCCTTCCTGGGGTTTTTGACGGGTACTTTTTTAAAGTTTTTGGTGGCCGCCGTATATTTTGGCATGTTTATTTCAACCTCCTGGGAGTATCGCGCTGCCCTTTTTCCCTATTTTAATTAGTCCATCCAAACCACCTTATCGGCTATGGGCCGTCGTGTCACTTCTGGAAGTTCGTCATCATAGTGCCCCAAATAGAAAAAGCCAAGACATCGTTCCCCATCATTCAATTCAAAGAATTCGTCCATATATTTAATGAGTCCGGGGGAACTCCAATAACAACCCAAACCCATTTCGGCACAACAAAGCCACATATTCTGGACAGCCATCGCGGTGGCCGCCACTTCTTCCCATTCAGGAAGGCTTTCCAAAGGATCTCGCTGCATGCAGATGGCAATGATGGCCCCTGCCCTTTTTGGATTGGCAATCAATTTTTCAACAGTGAACTGTTTGGGCTTGGGATCGTTCTCCATGTACTTCAACGAGAGAAACAGGCCTAATTTTTCCTTGGCTTCCCCTTGTAGCACCTTAAATCGCCATGGCTCGGTCTTTTTGTGGGAAGGGGCCCAATTGGCTGCCTCTAAAAGCTTTTCGATGTCGGCCTTCTCCACCGTTTGCCCATTGTATTGTGCCGGAAAAACGGCGCGTCTTTTCTTGATCAGGTCTAAAATCATACGATAGGATTTAAACCCCAAAGTTAAAAACAATCCGTTGGGGATTCTCAATTGGAATGAATACTTTTAAGCCACCAAATAGATTTATCAAATGCATTCGATGCCAAAAACATTTTTCCTAGGGGAAGATTGGCTAACCGCGGGTTTGGCACTTGCTATCGCCGAAGGGAAGACCAAAATGAAGTTGTCCAAATCGGCCCGTAAAAAAATAGTGGCGAGCTGGAAAATCGTTCAAGTCATCGTCGAAAAAGGAGATCCCGTTTACGGTATCAATACCGGGTTCGGACCCTTATGTACGACCAAGATTTCAAAGGAGGAGACCAGGGCCTTACAGAAAAATATTCTTCAAAGCCACAGTGTCGGGGTCGGAGAACCGATTCACGATAACCTGGCCAAGTTGATGATGATCTTAAAAGTACATGGGTTGGCCAAAGGCTATTCTGGGATTGCGGAAACCACTTTAGACCGAATCATTTGGCATATTGAAAACGATGCCATCCCCATAGTGCCTTGCCAGGGTTCTGTCGGGGCTTCAGGAGACCTCGCACCGCTTTCCCATCTGTTCCTTCCCTTGATAGGCTTGGGCAAAGTGAACTATCAGGGGACCCTATTATCAACCGAGCAGCTTTTTAAAAAAACCGGGCTGCAACCGCTCGATCTGGGCCCAAAGGAGGGGCTGGCTCTAATCAATGGCACCCAATTTATTGCCGCACATGGCATCAAAGTAGTAGAAAAATTGCATAGCTGCCTAACACAGGCCGACATTATCGGGGCCATGATGATCGAAGGGCTACAGGGATCGGTGAAACCCTTTTATAACGAACTTCATGCCTTACGCCCTTTCAAAGGCAATTTACACGTTGCGAAACGGGTGAAACGACTCTTGAAGGGTTCTGAAATCTTAGAAGACCATATTGATTGTGATCGAGTGCAGGATCCCTATTCCCTAAGATGCATCCCGCAAGTGCACGGTGCCTCTAGAAACGCTTGGCTCCATTTGAAGGAATTGCTGGAAATAGAACTCAATTCGGTAACCGACAATCCGGTCATCATTGATGATTCCTTGACCATCAGTGGTGGGAATTTTCATGGGCAACCTTTGGCCATGGCTTTGGATTACGCTTGTCTGGCCGCTTCCGAAATCGGTAATATTTCAGACCGGCGGATTTATCTCGCGCTGGAGGGTAATATCCCGGGCGTGCCCAAATTATTGATGAACGATACTGGCATCAATTCGGGCTATATGATCTTGCAATATACCACGGCCGCGCTTGCCAGTGAGAACAAGGGCCTTTGCTTTCCAGCAAGCGCCGATAGCATACCTACTTCGTTGGGGCAGGAGGACCATGTGAGTATGGGCTCGATTTCAGGCCGGAAAGCCTTACAGGTCATCGAGAATGTAGAAAAAATCTTGGCAATAGAACTCTTGACCGCCGCCCAGGCCTTTGAGTTCAGAAAACCCTTAAAATCTGGGGTCTTTTTGGATGAAATTCATAAGGCCATCCGTAAAAAAGTAACCTTTGCCGCCAAGGACCGGGTATTTGCCGATGATATCGCCATCGGCATCCAGATAATCAAGAATAAGAAATTAATCGAGGTTCTAAATAAAGTTGGATTGAAAACAGGAATTTCATTGGATACGAAATATTCTGGGATTTTTGAGACGTATTGAGAAAACGGTAATTGTAAAAGAAAATTAACTTATTGTCAATACAAGGTGTAAGGAAATCGGCACGAAGAACCACTTTTGTTTCACCGGTTGCTTTTTCTTCCCCTTATGACCAAAGGCTCATTCGCAATGATAAGGTATATAAAGAACTGCCACTGATACCCAAAGATGAACAAACAAATCATAATAGGCCCCTTTAAACAAATAGTACCCATGACAGGGCTTTCGCTCAAAGGAGCGCTATCAGACGCTGCCTTGGTGATATATGAAGCTGCAGGCATCCTGATTGCCAATGGAAAAATCGGTGCTATTGGTCCCTATGACAAACTCCGTGACCAAAATAAAGGCATCGAAATATTTCATTTGGACGGAGACCATGTCGCGCTTCCCGGTTTCGTTGATTCCCATACACATATCTGCTTTGCAGGCTCCCGCGCCAAAGACTATGCAATGCGAAATTCGGGAAAAACCTACTTGGAAATTGCCAAAGCTGGTGGTGGTATCTGGGATACCGTAACCCACACACGAAAGGCAAGTCAATCAGAATTGGTCAAACGCACCGTGAAGTTGGCGAATCGTCATCTTAAGAATGGAACCACGACGCTAGAGGTAAAAAGTGGCTACGGACTCACCATTGACGAAGAACTCAAAATTCTTAGGGCGATCAAGGAAGCCGATACGATCACGTCGGCCGATCTGATTACCACGTGTTTGGCTGCACACATGCTTCCCCGGGATTTTGACGGTAATGCAACAGAATATTTAGAACGTATTAGTTCGTTACTTTTTCCGAAACTCAAGGAAGAAAAATTGACCCGGCGCATCGATGCTTTTATCGAGGAAAGTGCTTTTTCAAAAGAGGAAATCGCCCCCTATTTTCAAAAAGCAAAAGAGATGGGTTTTGATCTCACCGTTCATGCAGACCAATTTACCACCGGTGGTAGTGAGGTGGCCGTGGCCTTCGATGCCGTTAGCGCCGATCACTTGGAGGTAAGTACCCAAATGGAAATTGAACTATTGGCCAAAAGCAACGTAATCGCCACCGCGCTGCCAGGTGCTTCCTTAGGCTTGGGGTGCGCTTATACGCCGGCACGCCGCCTTTTAGATGCAGGCGTTGCTTTGGTTATTGCTAGCGACCACAATCCGGGATCCGCCCCCATGGGCGATCTCTTGACCCAGGCGGCGATTCTTGGCGCTTTTGAAAAACTTACTAACGCAGAGATTTTGGCGGCAATCACCTTTAGGGCTGCTAGGGCGCTACGATTAGAAAATCGAGGAACGCTACAGGAAGGGTATTTGGCCGACATCAGCATTTTCCATACGAACCATTACAATGAGATCTTGTACAATCAAGGCAATCTAAAGCCTTGTATGGTATGGAAAAATGGGGAATTGGTTTTTAATAAGCATAACTTATGATTTTATCGAAACAGATAAACTTTTATCCGCTCCTCCCCTCAGATGAGGGGAGGTGTCATGCCCCCGATAACTATCGGGGCGTGACGGAGGGTTCAAGCAACAGAACATCAATTCAAGAAAATGGATTATAAATAAATCGAAAAAATCATGACCAATCTCCCCGTCCCGACAATAGGTCGGGACACCCCTCTTTAAAAAAGAGGGGAGCCGAAAAAAAGTAAAGGCCGGCTATGAAAAACAGACAAACACTCTTCCCATAGGATAAAAGGAAGGCGGACCAGACATAGGCAGGGTCAGAGGGTTTTGAACTTTTTATAAAATTTAGACAACATGAGCACCTCGGATTTTAAATCAGAAATTCTGCAAGGCATTCCATCCGAATTACCGCCCAAAAAAGCCTACGCGAACGATGCCAACCATGCCCCAAAACGCAAGGACCTCCTGAGTCTGGCAGAAAAAAAACTGGCCATTCGCAATGCCCTGCGTTATTTTCCAGAAAAATGGCACTCCGAACTATCGAAAGAATTTGCCCAAGAACTCCTAAGTCATGGGCGGATCTACATGCATCGGTTTTGTCCTGACTATAAAATGTATGCCAGGCCCATTGACGAATATCCCGCTAAAACGGTGCACGCGGCGGCCATTATGCTAATGATCCAAAACAATTTGGATCCCGCGGTCGCGCAACATCCGGCGGAATTGATTACGTACGGCGGCAATGGGGCGGTTTTTCAGAACTGGGCGCAATACCTTTTAACAATGCGTTATCTGGCAACTATGACCGAAGAACAGACCCTACATGTCTATTCTGGGCATCCGATGGGGTTGTTCCCTTCCTCGAAAGAGGCCCCCCGAGTGTTAGTTACCAATGGTATGATGATTCCGAACTATTCCAAACCTGACGATTGGGAGAAGTACAATGCCCTTGGTGTAACACAATATGGACAAATGACGGCAGGATCCTACATGTATATCGGGCCACAAGGAATCGTGCATGGCACGGCCATTACAGTTATGAACGCTTTTAGAAAAGTCTTGAAAAAAGGGGAAACGCCCGCTGGCAAAATTTTCTTGACCGCTGGTTTAGGTGGTATGAGCGGTGCCCAGCCCAAGGCTGGTAACATTGCCGGCTGTATTACCATCTGCGCAGAAGTAAATCCCACAGCGGCCAAAAAAAGACATGCCCAGGGGTGGGTCGACGAGCTTGTCGATGACCTCGGGATGCTGGTGGAAAGGACCAAGACCGCACAATTAAAAAAAGAAGTGGTTTCCTTGGCCTTCATCGGGAACGTTGTCGATGTTTGGGAACGATTCGCGAAAGAAAATATTTTTGTGCATCTGGGATCCGATCAAACTTCCTTGCACAACCCTTGGGCAGGTGGGTACTATCCCGTCTACCTCACTTTCGAACAATCGAATGAATTAATGACCTCTGACCCGCTAACTTTTAAGGAGAAGGTACAAGAAACCTTGCGTATGCATGTAGCCGCCATCAATCATCACGCAAACCAGGGCACGTATTTCTTCGATTATGGAAATGCCTTTTTATTGGAGGCCTCCCGCGCTGGCGCCGATGTCATGGCTACAAATAATATTGATTTTAGGTATCCCTCCTATGTACAGGATATTTTGGGGCCCATGTGTTTTGATTATGGCTTTGGCCCCTTTCGTTGGGTGTGTACTTCCGGAAACCCGGAAGATCTTCAAAAAACCGATGCCATTGCGCTCAAGGTCATGACAAAAATAAAAGCGGATGCCCCGTCGGAAATCCAACAACAAATGCAGGACAACATCAAATGGATCCAGGAGGCCGAGGAAAACCGATTGGTAGTTGGCTCCCAAGCCCGAATTTTATACGCCGATGCCGAGGGTCGAACCAAGATTGCCGAAGCATTTAATCAGGCCATTCGATCCGGGGAAATTTCAGCCCCGATCGTTCTTGGCCGTGATCATCACGATGTTAGCGGTACCGATTCTCCTTTTCGGGAGACCAGTAACATCTATGATGGGAGTCAATTTACTGCCGATATGGCCATTCAGAATGTCATCGGGGATAGTTTTCGCGGCGCTACTTGGGTCTCCATCCACAATGGGGGTGGCGTTGGATGGGGCGAGGTCATCAATGGCGGTTTTGGGATGGTCTTGGATGGCTCGGACGAGGCCTCCCGAAAATTGAAGAATATGTTGTTCTATGACGTGAACAATGGCATTTCACGTAGAAGTTGGGCGCGTAATCCTGAAGCACTTTTTGCCATCAAACGGGAAATGGAACGCACGCCCACACTACGGGTTACAATACCGAATTTGGTAGATGATCGCTTGTTGGATGGTCTATTTTAATGAATAAAATTGAATGAAAAGCTCACATCTTCGATCGGATAGTTTTTCAACAGCCCTTTGGTCGGGCGGTACGACTACGCAACTTTTTATCTATCCCGAGCATGCACACTTCAAAAACCACGACTTTGATTTTAGGATCAGTGTTGCGACGGTAACGGCCGAGGAAACAATTTTCACTGAGTTGCCGGGCGTGGAGCGAAAACTAATGGTCCTCAGCGGTAAAATTACCTTACTACATGAGCGTCAAGTCACTAAAGAACTCCATAAATTCGATGTAGATCATTTCCAAGGCCAACAGAAAACAAGGTCCATCGGAAAATGTACAGACTTTAATCTTATGACCAGGGGCACCTTTACATCGAATCTTAGGGGGTGTGAAATCAACAAAGGGGCCAAGGGCACTTATACTATTGACGAACCTCTCGACTGGCTTTTTATGTATGTACATGTCGGGGAAATTACCATACCTATACCTGAAGCACCACAACGAATATGTCAAGGGGAGCTTTTCATACTACGTGAGTTGAACGCTAAAATTATAGACTTTGTAGGCATCGAACATAGCGAGCTAATCTTTGTTGAAATAGCTGGTAAGGCAACTTAAAGACCATGGAACTTAATTATCTTTGAACGTATGGACCTCTTTAAAATAATTGAACCCACCGCCGATTTCGTTCCGATAATCATCAGTATTCCCCATGCGGGGACGCAATTTCCCCCAGAACTAAATGGCCATTATAATAAAAGGTTGCAAACCTATTTGGACGATACCGATTGGTATCTCGATAAGCTATACGATTTTGCTTCTGCCTTGGGAATCACGATGCTCAAAGCGAACCTGAGTAGATGGGTCATTGACCTGAATCGAGATCCCGACAGTATTGCATTATATGATGATGGCCGGCTCATTACAAGCCATGTTCCACTCACCGATTTTTATGGAAATAAAATTTACAGATCCCCAGAATACGAACCCGACCAAACTGAAATCGAACGAAGGCTCCATGCCTATTACTGGCCCTACTACAAAAAGCTTGAAACGCTCTTACAAGATAGAAAAAACCAGTTTGGCAAGGTATTACTTTGGGATGCCCACTCGATACGCCATCTGATAAGCACCATTCAAAAAGACCCCTTTCCGGATTTGATTTTGGGAAATAACAACGAAAAAACAGCAGATACCCAAATAATCCAAGCGGCATTGAAAGGCTTAGGTACGGGATCTTTCGGACTACGCCACAATGTGCCATTTAAAGGGGGGCAAATCACTCGCTATTTTGGGAATCCTAAAAATAAGATACATGCGCTTCAATTGGAAATGAACAAAATACTTTATATGGATGATAATGAACTTACTTTTAATGACTCCCGAGCAGCGCTAGTTAAAAACGTACTGCGTACCACGTTGGAGGGCTTAATCAAAAACATGATTGCCATCAGATGAAAACGTATTATTTCAAAGGGATATTGCAGCAAGCCGGCTGGTTGAAAAATGCGTCTGTAACGATTAATTCGGAAGGCATTATTACAAACATTGCCTCCTTCGACCCAACGGATACCTCCCTTGAAATCATCAACGGTTTTGCATTACCCGGCTTCCAAAACGCACATTCACACGCCTTCCAATATGCGATGGCAGGCCTTGCCGAAAAACATGAGGTCCAAGGCCGCCAAGACGATTTTTGGGGCTGGCGCGAGGCGATGTATCAGTTGGCACTGGGCGTGGATCCCGACCAAATGGAGGTGATCGCCACCATGTTATACTCAGAATTGGTGCGAAATGGCTATACGAACGTCGCAGAATTCCATTACCTACATCATGATAAAAATGGAAACCGATATGCCGATCCGGCAGAAATGGGCGGCCGGTTGATTGCAGCTGCAAAAACAGCTGGAATCGGTATCACCCTGATTCCCATTTTTTACCAAAAAGGAGGATTCGGACTTGCGCCCAATGAACGCCAACGACGCTTCATTTCCCCAAGTATCGAAGATTATTTAGTGTTATTACAGGCAAGCCAGGACGCGTGTAAATACTACAAGCTTGCCAAGATCGGCATGGGAGCGCATTCGCTGAGGGGGGTCGAACCCAAAGACATTCTCGAAATCACCAAAGTCGGGCCTCAGGCTATACCCTTTCATTTGCACGTCTCGGAACAGCTGCAAGAAGTTGCCGACGCTGTCGACTATCTTGGAAAACGACCGGTGGAATGGCTTTTGGAAAATATTGACCTGTCCGATCGCTATCATTTGATCCATGCTACCCATATTACCGAAGATGAAACCATCGGAATTGCCAAAAGCAGGGCCCATGTCGTGCTTTGCCCAAGTACCGAGGGCAATTTAGGGGATGGGCTATTTCCGTTGCGAAACTATCAAAGACACGGTGGGAACTGGAGCATCGGCACCGATAGCCATATAGGTTTGAATCCGCTCGAAGAACTTCGCATATTAGACTATGGTCAGCGCTTGATCAGTCACCAAAGAGCTACCTATGTATCGGGACAACAAAATGATAGTGGCCTATACGCCCTCACGATGGCCAGCGGTTCAGGTAGACAGGCGATGGGGAATAATGTTACCGAGTTCTTCACCATCGGTGAATACTTGAATGCCGTAATTATCGATGCGTCTTCCCCGTTAATATCCGCCACTTCCCTCAAAAATTTGGCAGCTACTATCGTGTACGCTGCAGACACAAGTATGTTCTTGGGAACGATTTCTCATGGGGCATTGATACCCAATTCCCAGGATTCAAGTAAAAGACGCGACCTGGTCGACACGTTTACAGCTGCTATCACCCAATTGAAAAATAGATAGGGTGTTCTTTACATACTAGTTACTCCAACCAACTTTTATAATACACCCCGTCATCGATATCCAAAGCAGCTTGGGTCAACTTCAAGGGCTTAAAGGTGTCGATCATCACGGCCAACTCCTCAGTCCTTGTTTTCCCGATACTGGCCTCATAGGTGCCCGGATGCGGCCCGTGGGGGATACCTGCCGGATGTAGGGAAATAAAACCTTTGTCAATATTCTTCCGACTCATAAAATCGCCGTCGACATAGTATAATACCTCATCTGAATCAATGTTCGAATGGTTATAGGGTGCGGGTATCGAAAGTGGGTGATAGTCATACATTCTTGGCACGAATGAACACACTACAAACGCAGCAGTTTCAAAGGTTTGATGTACCGGCGGGGGTTGGTGGACCCTTCCTGTTATTGGCTCGAAGTTGTGAATCGAAAAACCATACGGATAGTTGTATCCGTCCCAGCCCACAATATCAAAAGGATGGGTGGCATATACCATATGATGCAGGTGTCCTTGCTTTTTTACTTTTATCAAAAAATCACCTTTTTCATCGTGTGTCGGCAAATTCCTAGGCAACTTCAAATCACGCTCACAATAGGGCGAATGCTCGAGCAATTGTCCGAACCAATTCCGGTAGCGTTTTGGGGTATAGATGGGATGATAGCTTTCAGCGATTAGCAAGCGATTCTCCTTCGTATCGAAATCAATTTGGTAGATCATGCCCCTTGGAATCACTAAATAGTCGCCATATTCAAAAGGAATTTCCCCCAACATCGTTTTTAAGGTACCGCTGCCTTTGTGAATAAATAAAAGTTCATCGGCATCGGTATTCTTATAAAAATAGTCGGTCAGGGATTTTTTAGGGGCGGCAAGACCGATATGTACATCATTATTGAACAACAGCGTTTTCCGGCTTTCCAGATAATCGTCTTCGGGTTTGACATTGAATCCCTTTAACAACCGTGATTTTATATTGTGATCAACAATCGCCGTAGGCGAAACATCCATCGTCTTGATTACTTCTTTCACCTGTGTCGGTCGGTACAAATGATACATCAAAGACGACATCCCATCAAAACCGACAGTCCCAAAAAGTTGCTCGTAATGCAGGGTCCCATCAGCCTTCCTGAATTGTGTGTGTCTTTTTTCGGGTATCTTTCCTAGTCTATGATACAATGGCATACTCTTCTCGTTTAGGCGTACCTAAATTTACAACATTTAATAGGTTCTGTAAAACAATGCCATCGAACTTCAAAATGGAAGTAATAGATATGTTCGAAATACGGCACTTGAAGCAATGCATGCTGCAGACCCATTTAGACAATTCGCCGGCTTTATAGAAGTGCGACCAAAAGCATGCCTTGTAATCGCGTCTTAACTTTTAGGGGGGATTGGCAAGGGCACCACATTCGAAACCGGTTTCAAGCTTTTTAAATAGGTGAAGATGGCCAGGACATCTTCATCGGGGATCATGGTAAATCCTTGCCAAGGCATAGGGGGCAATAATTGCCGTCCCCCTTCCATCCCCTTCCATTTTCCTTGTTTAAGGGCTGTGAGGAATTGTTCTTCCGACCAATTGCCAATCCCCGTTTCGTCCGGGGTTAGATTGGCTGCAAAAGAAGTGCCCCAAGGGCCGATGGCAGCTGTCAGATCCGGATTGAAAAGCACATATCCCTTCGCCGATTCCAAATCATAAGGCGGCAATTCTACTTTCGCAGGATAACCTGACAACAATCTTGCCGGGTCGGGCGCGGGGCCATTTGGCGTCATCGTTTTCGGAGAGTGACAGTCATTGCAACCAAGGATTCCGACCAAATATTTCCCTCTTTCGATCGGAGTGACCACTTGGGTCATTTCATCTTTTACGACTTCCTTCGTTTTAGGGGAATTGCAAGCTCCAAATAAACTGCAGGCGATTAAAACGATCAAAATAGCTCTCATAATAATGGGTTTAAGGAATGTGGTTGTTTTAAAAGGTTCGACGTTCTATGGTATGCGAATCGGATGCAGCTATCAAGCCACTACTCAAAACTGCCGATTAGTACACATTAAAATAAATTGAATCGAGGGGGTGATGGTGTTGTGAGACTTATCACAATAGTATGCATTCCGGGGTATTCCCTAAATAGCGATCATTCCATCAAAAGACAATGAAATCAAATCGCAGATACTTGATTAAATGTATCAAAAAATACGTATAAATCGAATTTCAAGGGATAAAATAATTTTGGGTATACGAAACAGTATCATTCTAGAAAATTAAGGGTAGATTTTATGGGAATTTAATTGGATGGATTATACCAAAGGATGGGATACCACAAACAATTTGAGGTTTTGGCGGCAATTGAAACTTTAATCTGGTCTATTGTATTTTTACTAACAACAAAAAAAGCCTCCCATTATGGAAAGCCTTTCATTGGCCCTCGCCTTTTTACAGGCTTTGGGTCACAACACAACAGGGCAAATATAAGAAAGCTTTTTGATTATTGATGTAACAAAAAGACGAAACTATCTTTTGGTTTTTGATGTGATAAGGCCAAAGCGAACCCTTTCATCCCGCTGAACCATCGATGAAGGGCAGGCAAGCATCACGGTCTAAAGAGCGAAAAAAATAGGTGACCCGCGAAGGGATCGGTCGTTCAACGAGCAAAAGACCTATTCGTAGAAAAATACATCATATAAAGCGCTTGTACTGTAGCTTTAAATTGAATTTGGACCTCCTTTTCAAAATCAACTTATGCTACAAAAACTAACAATCGTACTTGCGACTGCCGTAATTATTCTTTCCTGTGCCCGGGAAGAAAGCTCCGAAGGCTTCAATACCGATGTCATCGCGATGGTTCCTGTTGAACTTCCAATAACCCTTGCGGTTCCAGAGAGTGAAAAAGTGATCACAGATCTCCAAAAAACCTCAAATTGGGTGACCAAAATGCAACTCCCTCTTGGACTTATAGAAAGCTCGGAAAATTCAAATTTTGTCTCCTTATATGACAATGCACTTGCAGCCATTCTTTTTATCCACGAAGGAAAAATATCCCAGGCCGAGAAAATTCTTGACTATTTTAATACCAACGTGGAAAGCGAACTCTTGAATGGTTCTGGCGGATTTTACCAATTCAGAAACGGGAATGGGGATAACGGCAATCGCACTTGGATAGGGGATAATGCATGGCTACTCATTGCTATCAACCAATATTTTCATACTACTGGCAACGATAAGTACCATGTCATGGCCGCTGAATTAACAAAATGGCTGCGCTCATTACAGGATGATGATGGCGGACTCTGGGGAGGATTTAATGAAGGTGGGTCTCAAATTCCTAAAGTGACCGAAGGAATTATTACCGTTTTTAACGCTGTACCAGGGTATGATGATTTTCATAGAAATATCCTTAAATTTTTAAAAACCCAACGATGGGCCAGTGAAAGCAGTTCTTTGTTAGCATGGCCGGAAAACCCTTCATATACCTATGCATTAGACCTTCATGCGCTAGGGTATATGATTTTTGAAAATTTTCCGGAAAATACACTTCAAGATTCAAAACGGTATCTGAACACCCAATCACTTACTATAACGGGTCAAGAAATTACCGGCTATTGTTTTGATGAGGACAAGGATGTTATTTGGTTGGAAGGCACCGCCCAAATGGCGGTGGCCTTTAATTCAGGAGGCATGAAAAACGCCGCCAAAAGCTTGTTGACCGAGCTTGAAAAAACATTCATTAATAGTGCCACTTTAACCGAATCAATCGGATTGCCCTATTCCTCTAACCATGGTACCAGTTATGGTTCAGACTTCCTGTGGGATCATGCTGATATCACTCCGGCATTGTCTTCAACGATTTGGTACCTCTTTGCCAAGACTGAATTTAATCCTTTGGCCTTGGGAAGCGAAAAGAGCATTCCGGAAGAGGATAAATTTTGGATTCAAAAATAAGGACAAAATACGTGCTATTCAGGAAAGACACCAAGAGGTTAGTGCCCCTAAATACTATGGCTATATTTAAACGACCGAACGATTAACGGTATGGGTACATCGTATAATTTTTAATATTCCCTTAAGCAATGTCCCCTCTCGGATTCTGTACCTTTATACAAAAAAGCATATGAAACTTTCTGCAATGTTCTGGGTCGCCTCCACGACGATAATTTTAATAATCGTAACGATAATGGCCGTGATAGGCCTACCTTTTAATTGGGTGTTTTATAGCACCATGATTGGCCAGTTTGCCCTGGTCTATATGGTGTACAAGGTATTGACCGATACCTATTCTACCACTAAAACATTCGAGGATTTCTATGAAGATCACCCGATTGGCTCACGACCTATTTAAGAATCGACATTTCGTTTCTCAGCTTTTTTTTTAAATGAATGTTCGTACTTAGTTCTGGCATTACTAAAAGCGGAATCCTGGTATGAAAGGCTATCTGCTTGATTACCGGTTCACGGGTCATCCTTTCCATTTGACTATGCCGGTAATTAAGCATGGCCAATAAGTAAATGTTCAATCCGTTCGTAAATATTTCAAGGGAGTTGGCAACAGTGTTCGTTACGGGGACCGTATGTACATTATGCACCACCGACCCGAAATATTTTCTGAGTATATTTAAATTGAATTGCTGTAACTCAGTGAGCTCCTTGGATTCGTGTTGTACATAAACAATTTGTATGGTCGCTTCGAACATAGCTGCCAATTGGATCAATGGCCGTAGTTCATAAAGCGTATAAAAACGCTTGAAATTGGTCGTAAAGGCAATCTGATTGGGTGCTTGAAATTTAAAATACTGGGGAATCGCCAGGATAGGACAGTTTTTTACCGACTTAATAATACGTACGGTATTGCTTCCCATAAAAACGGTGTCAAGACCACTCGCGCCTTTAGTTCCCGTGACTATTAAATCGATTTCCTTTTCTTCGATAAGCTCCTGAATTACGTCGGTCAGCAAACTGAATGAGGAAATCGTCTCAAATCGATGGTTCGACCTATTATGCGTTTTATGTATTCGCCGCACCACCTTTTTTAAACCTCTTTGCGATGCCATATGAAGTGTATCTTCCTTGTTGTCCCCGTAAAGCGCAGCGGCCATAAAACGGTGATTGGCAATGGCAGGCGTATAGGTATGTAGTACATAAAAGATGCAACTTTTCTCTTTAAGCAGGGCAATGGCATATTGGACGGCATTCCAAGAATTCTCAGAAAAATCAGTAGGTAGCAGTATATTCTTCATACTTTTCCATTCTAATTATTCGGGTGAAATTAGAAGGATGCGCAGGCAGAAACTATGATATTTGTCAGGTTTATACTGGCTTGAAATTCAGAATCCCTCCACCAAATCGAGTAATTTTTTTTGATTGGTGACTCCGATTTTTTTTCCCGAAGTTTTTAGGAATCCTTTATTCTTGAATTCTGAAATAATACGAATACATGATTCGGTGGCCGTACCTACCACGTTGGCAATATCCTCGCGAGAAAGTATCAATGTGAGAAACCCCTCCTGATCTTCGCCATAATTCTTCTGGAGGTATAAAAACGCTTCTGCCATGCGTTGCTTGACCGTTTTCTGTGACATATTTACTATGACATCATCGGCTTCCTTCAAATCGTGCGCCATATGCCGTAAAACTTCGATGGCAAAATTAGGATTCGTGTGCAGCGTATGGGTAATGCTTTCCTTTGGAATAAAACAAACTTGCATATCATTTACCGCAACAGCACTTAAATTGGTGGTTTCCTCAGAAATTACAGAACGTTGTCCCATAATTTGGCCTTTACTGGCAAGTTTTACGATTTGATCTTTGCCATTGGCGCTTAATTTTGAAAGTTTGGAAACTCCGTCGCGCACACAAAAAACACCATCAAGCTTATCTCCTTCATTAAAAATCGCCTCCCCTTTCTTTACCGACATCGTAATTTTAGAATCGGCGACTTTTTTCAATTCCTCTTTATTCATTGCCCGTAAAGAGTTGAATTGGCGAATGATACAATTTTCACATCTACTTTCCATACTTCATACCAATTAACCCAATATAACAAAATTACTTCTGACACCATAAAGAAAATCTGATAATTATCATGTTTTAGAAGACAAAACCTACCCATTTTTGCATCAGGTATAAAGCAAATGTCAAAATTCAAGGATACGGAAGTGTGTTACCATTGTGGTGAGGTATGCGATAATCGGCAGGTGCATATCGATGATAAATATTTTTGCTGTACGGGCTGTAAAACGGTGTACGAGCTCTTTTCCGACAATGGCCTGTCTTACTACTATGATTTGCAGGCCGCCGCTGGTGCCACGCCCAAAGAGGTGGTATCTAAGTACAATTTCCTTGATTCTCCCGCGATCGTCGATAGGCTTACCGAATTTAATGAAGATACCCTACAAATCGTAAACCTCTACATTCCTCATATTCATTGCAGTTCGTGTATATGGATCCTGGAAAACCTGAACAAGTTAAATATATCCATACGCAGTTCACAAGTCGATTTCCCAAGAAAGACCGTACGAATTACCTATAACAGTCAAAAAATCTCGTTAAAGCAACTCGTGTTGCTTTTGGCGCGAATAGGTTATGAACCAACTATTTCCTTGGATGATTTTGACAACCGAAAAAAACAGATCGATAGGAGCCTTCTTTATAAATTAGGCATTGCCGGTTTCGCATTCGGGAACATTATGTTTCTTTCATTTCCAGAATATTTCGATTTAGCCTCGAGTAAAGCGTCGGGTGGCGAGTTCTGGCTAAATCAGTATCAGGACGTTTTCCGGTGGTTAATGTTTACCTTCTCACTACCTGTAGTTTTTTATGCTGATCGGGATTATTTTATTTCAGCTTACAAAGGATTACGAAGTAACCTGTTGAATATTGATGTTCCCATTGCCCTGGGAATCCTGGTCTTGTTTCTAAGAAGTACCACGGAAATTATTTTCGACTGGGGACCTGGTTTTTTTGATTCCCTTTCAGGCCTTGTTTTTTTTCTATTACTTGGGAAATTCTTTCAACAAAAAACCTATTCATTTTTATCATTTGAGCGTGACTACAAATCCTATTTCCCCATCGCGGTAACTCGAATAACCCAAGAGGGAAAAGAAGAGACTACCCAGGTGCACGATATTCGTAAAGGCGATAGGTTATTGATCAGGAACGAAGAACTAATTCCTGTTGACGGTCTACTTAAAATAGGGCCCGCGCGAATCGACTATAGCTTTGTCACGGGGGAAGCCGAACCTGTAGTGAAAAAAGTAGGCGATACGATTTTTGCAGGTGGAAAGCAATTGAATGGCGCCATTGAACTGGAGGTATTAAAATCGGTTTCCCAAAGTTATCTGACCCAATTATGGGGCAATTCGATTTTCCGTCAAGACAAGTCAAGTAAATTCGAGACCCTCACCGACAGCATCGGCAAACGATTTACGTTCACGGTATTGATCATCGCCTTTGTGGCTACCTCTTATTGGCTGTATCAGAAACCCGCTATGGCCTTGAACGTGTTCACTTCAGTATTGATAATTGCCTGCCCCTGTGCCATTGCGCTTGCTTCCCCATTCACATTAGGCAATATGCTCCGAATTTTTGGTCGTAAGAAATTCTATTTAAAAGATACCAGCACCATTGAACAACTGGCTCAAATTGATACCGCAATATTTGATAAAACGGGAACCATAACCAGTGCCAAGAAAAGTACGGCAACCTATGAAGGAATGGCCTTGACCCTTGAAGAAGAATCGCTATTGAAGAATACGTTGCGGGCATCGAACCATCCTTTGAGCCGTACCTTATATCAGCTATTGTCTGAACAAAACATTTTGACCTTGGATGAATATGAAGAATTCGCGGGAAAAGGCCTGACTGGTTCAAAAGATAGTAGCCAAATTAAAATTGGTTCCGCTGATTTCGTTGGGATTCCCATTGCTTCCAATGCCTATAAAACTTCTGTACATATAAGTAGCAATGACCACTACAAAGGTTGTTATGTTTTTCACAATCAATACCGGGAAGGCCTATCAGCGCTTTTCGATTCCATGTCAGGCACACTACAATTGGCCATTCTATCTGGAGATAACGAAGCCGAGAAAACCCGTTTAGAGCAGCTACTGCCAAAACTAACTCCGCTTTATTTCAATCAAAGACCCGAAGATAAATTACAGTTTATCAAGTCATTGCAGGATAATGGGAGAAAAGTTTTGATGGTAGGTGATGGCCTTAACGATGCCGGGGCACTTGCTCAAAGTGATGTCGGTATTGCTATTTCAGAAAATGTAAACGTCTTTTCACCAGCTTGTGATGCGATTCTGGATGCCTCGAAATTTCAACAGCTATATGATTATATAAAGGCATCTAAGCGGGCCATGAAAATCATCAAATTGAGTTTCGCCCTATCGCTAATGTACAATATAGTCGGACTCTATTTTGCGGTTACAGGTCAGTTGCAACCCGTGATCGCGGCGATTTTGATGCCATTGAGTTCGATAAGCATCGTCGCCTTTACGACGGTTATGACAAATTTAATGGGTAGAAAGTTGCCATGAATCCATAAAATAGGAAAACCTGACAAATGTCATATTTAATGAAGTGGCGACATTTTAGTTTTACGCCAGAATTTAAAAGGGTATGAGTGTTATTTATGTGTTATTGTCGATAAGCCTTGTGGTCGCAATTATTTTTTTCGCTGCCTTTATCCTTTCGATACGTGGCGGTCAATATGACGACACGTATACCCCTTCTGTGCGCATTTTGTTCGAGGATGAGCTAGTAAAGCCGCCCAAGCTCCTAGAACCTGGGAAGAGCAGATCATTCCAAAATTTAGAAACCAAAAAAAAATCAGTCAAACTTAAAAAAAGAAAAGAGCATATGGGATAAAAAACAACTTCGTGTTGAGGCGATTTGTTTTTGGGTTTCCTTATTGTTCCATCTCATTTTTCTAAACCAAGATTATGGAAGTACAGCAATTCTATTACGACAACAAAATCGTAAAAAAGTTCCTTTATGCAACAATGTTTTGGGGAATCGTTGGAATGTCGGTCGGTCTTCTACTGGCATTTCTTTTCATTTTTCCCAATTTAACCAATGGCATTTCATGGTTAAGTTTTGGCCGATTGCGTCCGCTGCATACCAATGCGGTCATCTTCGCATTTGTTGGCAACGCAATTTTTGCCGGTGTGTACTATTCGACACAACGGTTGCTCAAGGCCCGAATGTTCAATGATTTTCTGAGCAACTTTAATTTTTGGGGATGGCAGTTGATCATCGTTGCAGCCGCCATTACGCTCCCCTTAGGGTATACCACGTCGAAGGAATACGCAGAACTCGAATGGCCCATCGATATTGCCATCGCCTTGGTTTGGGTGGCTTTCGGAGTCAACCTGATCGGCACCATGATCAAGAGAAGACAACGACATCTCTATGTCGCTATCTGGTTTTATGTGGCCACCTTCGTAACGGTAGCCGTACTTCATATTTTTAATAGCCTCGAACTTCCTGTCAGTGCCCTAAAAAGTTATTCGGTATATGCCGGGGTGCAAGATGCCTTGGTGCAATGGTGGTACGGACATAATGCCGTTGCTTTCTTTTTGACTACGCCATTCTTAGGTTTGATGTACTATTTTGTGCCAAAGGCGGCCAATAGGCCCATTTATTCATATCGGCTTTCGATAGTTCATTTTTGGTCTTTGATATTTATCTACATATGGGCCGGTCCGCATCATTTATTGTACTCTGCCTTACCTGATTGGGCACAGAATTTAGGGGTTGCGTTTTCAGTAATGTTGATCGCGCCGTCATGGGGTGGAATGATCAATGGATTGCTTACACTTCGCGGAGCATGGGACAAAGTGCGCACCGATCCCACACTCAAATTTATGGTGGTCGCAATCACCGGTTACGGGATGGCAACCTTCGAAGGACCCATGTTATCACTCAAAAACGTAAATGCCATAGCACATTTCAGTGACTGGATCATTGCCCACGTTCATGTCGGTGCCCTGGCCTGGAACGGCTTCCTCACCTTTGGGATGATCTACTGGCTAGTTCCTAAAATGTTCAAAACACGTTTGGCATCGATAGGTCTTGCGAACTTCCATTTTTGGATCGGCACATTGGGAATCATATTATATACCTTGCCAATGTATGTCGCCGGCTTTACCCAGGCCTTGATGTGGAAGGATTTCAATCCGGACGGCACTTTGGTATATGGAAACTTCCTTGAAACGGTGCATGAAATAATACCCATGTATTGGATGCGGGCCATTGGGGGCACACTTTACATTATTGGGGCCTGTGTTATGATCTACAACGTAGTTATGACTATTAGATCTGGCAGTAAGGTCGAGGATGAATTGGCCGAAGCAGCGGCACTTACAAGGGTGTCTAAAAAGCGAACCGCTGGCGAGACTTTTCATACGTGGTTGGAGCGCAAGCCCATTCAATTGACCATATTGGCAACCGTGGCCATTCTGATCGGTGGAATTATCCAAATCGTCCCGACCATTTTAGTAAAATCGAACATTCCGACCATAAGTAGTGTAAAACCATACACACCGCTTGAATTGGAAGGTCGTGACTTATACATTCGCGAAGGGTGTGTTGGCTGCCATTCGCAGATGGTGCGTCCATTTCGCAGCGAGGTCGAACGCTATGGCGAATATGCAAAAGCTGGTGAATTCGTATATGACCATCCCTTCCTTTGGGGCAGTAAACGAACTGGACCCGATCTCTTGCGTGTCGGCGGAAAATATTCAGACAATTGGCATTTAAACCATATGTATGACCCGCAAAGCACTTCTTCAGGCTCTATCATGCCCTCGTATCAATGGTTAGTGCGTAGTCGTCATGATCGTAGCAATATATCGACCAAAATGAAAGCCATGGGATCGCTAGGGGTGCCGTATACCGATGAAGAAATAGCCAATGCACAGAAGTCGATGGACGAGCAGGCTACGAAAATCGAAAAAAACCTATATATGGATCCTGATTTTGCCAAGAATTATGAAGCAGATAAAAAATATGCAGCAGAAAACGGACTCGAATTCATCGAGATGCGCGATCGGGAAATCGTATCGCTTATCGCCTATCTACAGCGGCTAGGTACTGACATTAAAGTGAAGGATACTGATAAGGCGACAACAGAAAATAATTAAAAACTGATTCGGAAAACCGAAAATCTGAAGTACGACCGAACGAAATGAAGTCTTACTTCCAGATGATCTCTCCGAGTCACAAAATAAGGAAGCTATGCTAAATTTCGTTAAAAATTATATGGAAAGTATTGAAGGTGTTGCCACCTATCCTATGATTTCCCTTCTTATTTTCTTTGTTTTTTTTGTACTTCTTTTTTGGTGGGTAATGACCGCGAAAAAGGCATATATCAAGGAAGTTAGCGAGTTGCCCTTGGAAAATGATAACCAACCTAAAGAACCCTTATTATGAGAAATATGACACCTTGGTGGATTCGGGTCCCCCTACTCTTTTTTGTCATTCTAGGATTGATGGAATATGTCATCGATTCAGGCAAAGAACCAGCAATCATCGCGTACCCTGTGGCCCGCTACTTTATGGTATTGGTCTTGTTGCTCTTGATCGCCATCGAATTGATCCTGCACGCTATCGAAAACGTGATGTTCCAGACCCTCTCTGAAGAAGCGAAGGCAAGGTACCTAACCTCAAAATCAAAATCATGGGAATGGAACTGGGGCAAAAATCTCTGGAAAAAATTAACCGGTAATAAACCCATTGAGGAAGAAGGTGAAATTATACTCGACCATAATTATGATGGTATCCGTGAGTTGGATAACAATTTACCCCCGTGGTGGGTCTATATGTTCTATGCAACTATCATTTTTGCGATTGTTTATTTAGCACGCTTTCACATTTTCAATGGCTATGATCAAAAACTCGAATACGAACAGGAAGTTGCCGAGGCACAAGCGGAAATTACCGAATATAAGAAGAATGCCAAAGGCCTCGTAGATGCCAATAGTGTTGAACTACTCACTGATGCTGTAGACCTTGACGCCGGTAAAAAAATCTTTGAATCAAATTGCGTGGCCTGTCATATGGTCGATGGCGGAGGCGGCATTGGCCCAAACCTTACGGATGCCTATTGGATTCTAGGAGGCGGCATCAAAAATGTTTTTCATACCATATCGGAAGGTGGCCGGGACGGTAAAGGCATGATTGCATGGAAACAGACGCTCAAGCCCTTGGAAATTGCACAAGTGGCAAGTTATGTCCTCGAAAATATCAATGGTAAGACACCAGCCAATCCAAAGGAACCACAAGGCGAATTGTGGGTCGATCCTAATGCGCCGATGGATACCATGCCAGAGAAAACGCAAGACTCTACGGCAATGGTGAAGGATTCGGTAGCTGTGGTACTAAAATAGCCTACCGCGCAATCCACCGAATAGGGGTTTCCTATTTGGTCCTATCCTTTTCAATATTCCATCAAAAAGGAAATTGAGAAAAAAAGTCAAAGAATGAATCAGGACAGCGAAAATTTTAGGGATTCAATGGGCACCATCAAAGAAGATGGAAAGCGGGCATGGGTATTTCCAAAGAAGCCAAGCGGTAGATTCTACGAATATCGCAAGTACGTAAGTTACTTTTTATTGGTTTTCCTAATAGCTTCCCCATTCATTAAGATCCATGGAAATCAATTTATGATGTTCAATGTGCTTGAACGACGATTTAACATCTTTGGCTTCCCGTTTTGGCCACAGGATTTTCATTTATTCGTGCTCTCTATGATTATTGGAGTCATTTTTGTTGCACTTTTTACGGTGGCATTTGGCCGTATTTTTTGTGGATGGATGTGCCCTCAGACGATTTTTCTTGAAATGGTATTTCGCAGATTGGAATATTGGATCGATGGGGATCGTGGTGCTCAAATGAAACTCGATCGGCAAGCCTGGAATGCTGAAAAGATTAGGAAACGCGTTTTAAAATGGACCGTCTTCTTCATTATTTCGTTTATCATCGCCAATGTATTCCTAGCCTATTTGATCGGAAGCGATCGCTTGATCGAATATGTTACTGAAAACCCACTACAACACATAAGCACGTTGATTTCCCTATTGATTTTTACAGGAGTGTTCTATTTTGTTTTTGCATGGTTTCGGGAACAAGTATGTATCATCGCATGCCCCTATGGCCGAATGCAAGGCGTGTTATTAGACAACAAGACCATCGTCGTGGCGTATGATCACAAAAGAGGCGAGGCAGAAAACGGCCGTAAAAAATGGCGGAAGAACGAAGATAGGCAGGCCCTAGGTGTTGGGGATTGCATCGATTGTTTTCAATGTGTAAATGTCTGCCCCACGGGAATCGATATCCGCAACGGAACTCAACTCGAATGCGTAAACTGTACGGCATGTATTGATGAATGCGACGAGATCATGGAAAAGGTAAATCTGCCAAAAGGTTTGATCAGGTATGCCAGCGAAGATGAGATTACAAAAAAGGAAAAATTCAAGTTTACACCACGATTAAAAGGATATACCGCGGTGCTGGTAATACTGACAGGTGTCTTGATCGGTATGTTATTTCTAAGAAATGATCTTGAGGCGAACATCTTGAGATTGCCGGGGCAATTGTATGAGCACAAAGCAGGGAATATGATTAGCAACGTTTTTACCTATAAGCTTTTGAACAAGACAACGAAAGAAATTCCTGATGTACACTTTAAGCTTTTATCACATACAGGAACATTGCGGTTGGTACGAAAGAATAATTTCTCAGTGCCCGCCGAAGCGTTGGCCGAAGGCACCCTATTTATAGAAATCAATTTGGCCGCGCTCAACGGGGATAAGGATAAGATTAAAATAGGGGTATATAGTGGTGATAAATTAATAGAGACGACCTCGGCCAGTTTTTTGGCACCAAGAAGCTATCGATAAGAAACAATTTTAACCAAAAGAGACGTTCAGTGAAAACCGGTTCTTTCTTTTAAATAGTATCGGAGACCTAACGAAAAGCACCTATTTTGATGGGATGTTTTACACAAACCGTCGGCCCACAGGTTCACTATAACGCCTGGCATCAGATACGATTTCGAGATAGAATAATATAAAATACAACAATGAAAATAAATTGGGGAACAGGTATCTTAATCGCCTTCGCGGTCTTTATAAGCTTTATCTTATTTTTTGTCATTCGCATGTCGACAGATGACCGGGCACACCATGATCTAGTCACCGAGGATTATTATAAGGCGGAACTGAACTATCAAAGCGAAATCAATGCCGAGACCAATGCGCGTGATGCCAAGAACCCCATAAAAATCAATAGAACGACTGAAGGATTGCTTCTGGAGTTTCCCAAAGAATATCGCAGTGATGCGGTAATAGGTACGGTGTCCCTGTACAGACCATCTAATAAACTATTGGATTTTGATGTTTCCTTACGTCTATCCGATTTACATTTGCTCATACCCGACAAACGTTTGTTGGATGGTCGCTGGGACATTAAAGTTTCTTGGGAATACGAAGGAAAAAAGTATTTGCACAAAGAATGTATTACCTATTAAAATAGTGGTCAGACTGTTGAAAACCATACCTGAACTATAAAGGTGCCAAATTCAAAGGAAACCAGAAATACAACCTATGTTGGTTTGGGTTTAAATTAATTCATAGAAACTATAAGTCAAGTTGTCGGCTTTTGAAACTTCTAGTGTCAAAATAATAAATGTTACTATCGGCCTTCATTTTAGGATTATTCGGAAGTCTGCACTGTATCGGCATGTGCGGTCCCATTGCTTTTATGCTGCCTGTAGATAGATCGAACCAACTTAAAAAATTTACGCAGATCTTTATTTACCATTTTGGGAGATTAATGGCGTATGGGATTATAGGACTTGTTTTCGGACTCTTGGGCAAAGGGCTCTATATCTTCGGATTGCAACAGAAGCTGTCAATCATCATTGGTATCATGATGATTGTAATAGTAGTCATCCCAAGTGCGCTTTTCTCAAAATACAATTTGTCGAAACCCTTGTATAAAATAATTTCAAAGATCAAGAACAAATTAGGGCAGGAATTGAAAAAAAAGACGCCAGATACCTTCTTGACCATTGGTTTTTTAAACGGTTTCTTACCATGTGGTTTGGTGTACATAGCCCTCTTTGGTGCCATTGCCATGGGAAATACGTTTAAAGGCAGTTTGTATATGATCGTATTCGGAATCGGTACCATCCCCTTGATGACCACGGCCGTTTATTTAAGTAACGTATTAAAAGGGCCCATACGAAGCAAAGTGCAAAAACTGATTCCGGTTTTTGTGGTAATCATGGGGCTTCTTTTTATTTTACGCGGTTTGGGATTAGGCATCCCTTATGTATCCCCAAAGCCAACGAATCACCTTGTGTCGGCTGAGATGAACTGCCATTAGCCCTGTACGGTCTTTTTTAGATTGTTGCTCGAAACTTAGTGTATTCAATCTACCGAACCATGGGGCCAAAAAAATAGAACGGGAAACACTACAAGAAGGAGAATTTGAAAAAGTATAGGATTGGTTGAGCTTAGGTCTATTTTATTGCGAAAAATGACTAAATACACCTAACAATTATGCTTTTATTGGGCGATTATCCCAATTTTGTGATTAAATTCATACTTCACGAATGAATCGATGGCCCTTCTTCCTTTATGATACAATTTTAAAATCCGAAGGATGCCAAGGAGAAAGTGCCAATGATACCAAGGCAATGACATGGTATCCTAAACAACTTCATCTTTATTTTAATGAGCGGTTTTTTTATTCCAATAGTAAAAATGCCCCATTGGGAAAAGCGCTTGACCGAGTTCAACCCAATTAAATATTTTGTTCAGGTATTGCGCATTGTGATGTTCAAAGGTGCCGGCAGTTTAGATATTTATCCGCAATTCTTTAAGACACTCGCCTATACCATAGTAATGAGTGGCCTAGCTGTATTTAGTTAAAAAAAGTCAACGAATGGAAAATCAAACCAACCAATATCATCTCGAACCTGCAGAATCGCACTTTTTGAGCGGTCCAAAATCAAGATTACAGGAGTTTTTTTTTACATTTCGGGTGCAATTCAGTTTTATAAAGGCATTTCGAGCCATGCATTTTATCGGCCCTTGCGTTACCGTATTCGGATCGGCTCGATTTGAAGTCGATAATCCATTTTATAAGCAGGCCGTAGCTGTCGGCGCACGACTCGCCAACTTGGGATTCACGGTAATGACCGGAGGAGGTCCAGGCATTATGGAAGCCGCCAATAAAGGGGCCTATGAAGCGGGTGGATATTCGGTGGGATGCAATATTATCTTACCAAGAGAACAAAATCCCAATCCGTATTTACACAAATGGATAAATATTCCCTACTTTTTTGTACGCAAATATGTGCTGGTAAAATATTCATATGCATTTGTGGTATTGCCTGGTGGGATCGGCACATTAGATGAGCTTTTCGAGTCACTTACCCTGATCCAGACTAAAATGATCAATGATTTCCCAGTTGTGATCTTTGGCCGGGATTATCACAAAGAGCTTTGCGAACATATCGATATTATGGCAAAAAACGAAAGTATAAGTAAAGAGGACTTGAAATTGCTTTTCGTTACTGATTCGGTGGAAGAAATGGCAGAGCATATCAGTACCTACGCTATAAAAAAATTCAATTTGGTCAAAAAAGCACAAAAAGCCAAATGGTGGCTTGGAGAAAAAAAACCGGCTGCAACACATAATCAACTACCCGGATAATGCCTGTAAGAACCGATATACAAGATAGGGAAGACGTACACCTTTTGGTCGTTTCGTTCTACACGAAGATTCGGAATGATAAAGTCCTAGGACCAATTTTCAATAGCATCATCACCGATTGGGACGCCCATTTAGAATTACTGACCGATTTCTGGGAAACACAACTCTTTTTAAAACGCAAATACTACGGGAATCCGGTAACCGCTCACCAGGAAGTCGATGATAAAATGAACCACGGGGTAACGTCAGAACATTTCGGACTCTGGCTCAACCAGTGGTTCGCTACCGATTGACGAACTTTTTGTGGGTGAAACCGCATGGATCGCCAAGAACAGGGCGCAAAAAATGAGCACCATGCTCTATCTTCAAATATATGAACACCGCACTAAAAGCTAAAAGTTCTTTCATTCTGACCGCTGAGCTATGCGCCTTGTGGCGAATAGCAACCAAATAAAAAGTCTTTCCTTTAAGTACCGATTATAAATTTCAAGGGATTTTGCTTGAGTAAAATTTTCATTCCCTGAGAAAATAATAATTTGGCAGTCCTGGGTAAAAAGTGTAATTTCCTAGGCATTTTTTGTTCAAATCAAAAGCACTACAATGATGAAAAAACATACCTCGAGAAGGCAGTTTCTAAAAAAGGCCGTCTTGGGTTCGGCTGCAGTGACTTCGGCACCACTTATTTTAACCGCATCCTATGAGCAAAAAATAGTACTATCAAAAAATTATGAAATCGGTCACTATTCGGCAAACGAGCAAATCCAATTTGGCCTAATAGGAGCCGGAATCCAGGGAATTCACGATACGAATGCCGCCTTAACCGTAGCCGGTGTAAAAATAGTGGCGGCCTGCGACCTATATACTGGTCGTTTAGATCGTGCCAAGGAACTTTGGGGCACCGATCTATTCGTGACCCGCGATTATCGGGAACTCTTGAATCGTAAAGATGTAGATGCGGTGATTATCGCTACCCCTGATCATTGGCATAAAAAAATTGCTATTGATGCCTTTAAGGCCGGCAAATCGGTGTATTGCGAAAAACCCATGGTACAACGCTATGAGGATGGTCAGGAAATTATTAAGGCGCATCGAAGCTCCGGAAAAATATGTCAGATAGGGAGTCAGGGGCTGTCATCTTTGGGCAATGAAAAAGCCAAACAACTTTATACCGATGGTGCCATTGGGGAGATGGTACTTTTAGACATGTACAATGACCGTTATTCTGCCGAAGGGGCTTGGCAATATCCAATTCCTCCCGACGCCAACCCGGACAGCATTGATTTTGATACTTTTTTGGGTAGTGCCCCCAAAGTCCCTTTTGATCCGACCCGTTTCTTTCGATGGCGCAATTATCAGGATTATGGTACCGGTGTGGCAGGCGATCTTTTTGTACATGCATTTTCAACACTGAATTTTATCCTTGATTCAAATGGCCCTAACAGGGCGTTGTCTACGGGGGGTCTTCGCTATTGGAAGGATGGTCGTGATGTACCCGATGTGACTTTAACATTTTATGACTATCCAAAAACAGCGACCCATGCAGCGTTCAATGCCTCTTTCCGTGTGAATTTCATCGCCGGTGGAGGTGGTGGCGGAGGTTTCAAGATGGTCGGCACCGAAGGGGTGATGGAAGTAGATGAAAACTCGGTAAAACTTACGCGTTCCAAATTAGATATGGTTCCCGATGATTATTCAATGATAGCCTATACCGAGGCAACCCAAAAGAAGATTAGCGAAGCATACGCCCTTAAAAATTTGGAGCCGAGGGCCTCTGAATTAAAAACCGGGGAAACCACCTGGGAGGCTCCACGTGATTACAAAGGAGCACATCATGATCACTTTTACAATTTCTTTCAGGCCATTCGAAATAAGGGCGAAATTGTCGAAGACCCGACCTTCGGTCTACGCGCTGCTGGGGCCGCACTTTTGGCGAACACAAGTTATTATGCGGGAAAACCGATACATTGGGATCCCGATGCAATGAAATTAATCGATAAATAAACAACCGTATGAAAAAATACCTAATACTCCTTTTTCTGATTTTCTGGATAACGCCTTTTTTTTCGCAAAACGAAAAAATCAACATAATCGTTTTTGGTGCCCATCCCGATGATTGTGATATGGATGCAGGTGGCACCGCCATCCTTTATGCAAAAATGGGCCATAACGTAAAGTTTGTTTCACTTACCAATGGAGATGCAGGCCATCAAGATAAAGGAGGCGGGGAATTGGCAAAAATACGCATTGCCGAAGCCCAAGAGGCAGGAAGACGCTTTGGCGTCGAGTATACCGTATTAGATAACCATGATGGGGAATTGATGCCCACATTGGAGAACCGCTTGAAGGTGATTCGCGAAATTAGAAAATGGCATGCGGATATCGTAATTGCGCCCAGGCCAAATGATTATCATCCGGATCATCGATACACCGGTGTATTGGTTCAGGATGCGGCCTATATGGTGATTGTACCTAATGTTGCCCCCGAAGTACCGCCCCTGACCAAGAATCCTGTTTTTTTGTATTCTGAAGATGGCTTTAAAAAACCGAGTCCTTTCGAACCAGACATCGCCATTAATATCGATTCGGTATTTGACCAAAAAATCTATGCCCTTGCAGCCCATGAATCACAGGTTTTCGAATGGTTGCCTTGGACTACCGGGGATTTGGACAAGGTGCCCAAAGATGAAAAGGCGCGATTGGAAATGTTGTCAAAATGGCGTTATGCCTCACCAAACGAAGCTACCAAGGAAAGTTTAAAAAAGTGGTACGGAACTACCGCAGGAAACGCCTTGCATGCCGAAGGTTTTGAGATTTGCGAATACGGAAAACAGCCTACCGATGAAGAAGTAAGGAAATTGTTCCCGATGCTTAAAAAATCAGATTGAACGCCATCAGGCAATGAAGAAGCAATCTAATTAAAAAGGGGAGGCCGATGGCCTCCCCTTTTTAATTGGTCCAACGAAAAAGAAGGCTTGCTTCCTCGATTGCCGGTCTTATATTTTAAAGGTCACTACCGGAATTTTTGAATGATTTGCTACGTCTTCCCCAATACTTCCCATAAAGAAATGCGAAAGCCCTTTTCGACCATGAGTAGGTATCCCAATGGCATCTGCCTTGCAATTTTCACTATAGTTCAGGATACCCCTTTCAATACTATAATCATTGAATATTTGTACCTCATAGGCTACGTTGGCCTTGCGCAAAAATGCATTTATCGCAACATAGGTGTCGGTTGTGCTAAGAAAATTATCCCCTGGGGTGTTGATATATACCAAGTCCATTTTAGCCTTGAGCATATCGGCAAAAGCCTTCGCCTTTTGAAAAGCTAAAAGATTCTCCTCTTTGAAGTCGGAAGCGAACACAAAACGCTCCACTTTAAAATTGGGGATATCATTCTTTATTACCAGAACAGGTATTTCGGCATTTCTTACCACCTTCTCGGCATTCGATCCTACAAAGATTTCCTTTAGGCCATCACTTCCATGAGAACCCATGACGATCAAATCAGCGCTATGTTGCTGAGCCACTTCATTTACCTCGCTGAAAACCTTGAAATGTTTAATGATAGGCGTAATGGCTAGGTCTTTCAAATACGGCTTATGTAAAAATTCATTGAATCTTTTTTCGGCCATTTTTAATAGAAAGACCGTTTGCTCGGGATGAAAGCCTTCCGAAGAAGTTATCATGGCTTGATTAAGCTCTAACATGTGCAATGCCAAAATCTCGGAACCATGTTTTTTGGCTAAGGCCGCCGCTACTTTTAGGGCATATTCGGATTGTTCCGAGAAGTCAATGGGTACTATTATTTTTTTCATAATTCCTGTTATTTTACCTTCCCATTCCAGGGAATTTATTTTGGATTGATGTCAGCACGCTATACCGTCATAGAAAACAAACGTGTTTCTGGCGCTTTCCTATGTAAGAGAACGTCAAAAGCCATACAAATATTACGAATGAATGGTTTTCCTTTTTCGGTAACCGTGAGATGATCCTCGGTAAGTTCGAGCAAGCCATCCGATTCCATTTCGGTGAGTTGCCCTATGGTCCACCCCAAATCAGGAAATCTATCTTCATTTTCTGCCCAAGAGGTTTCAAAACGAACCATTAAATTTAGGATATGTTCCCTTATTATCTGGTCTTCTTGATTTAGAATGTGACCCTTATAAATGGGAATAATATTATTTTCAACTAAATGCTCGTATTCCTCGACATTCTTAACATTCTGTGCGAAACCGTACCAGCTATCACTTATGCTCGAGGCACCCAGACCTATCATCAATTGTGTTCTTGCGTCGGTATAGCCCATAAAATTTCGATGCAGTTCGCTTAGCTGTGTCGCCTGATAAAGACGGTCTGACTTCAGGGCAAAATGATCCATCCCAATTTCATAATACCCTGCCTTGACCAAGGCATCTTTTCCTTTTTCGTACTGGGTACGCTTCTCGTCGGCCGTAGGTAGATCGGCGTCTTTGTAGCCGCGCTGGCCGTTGCCATTCAACCACGGTACATGGGCATAACTATAAAAGGCCAAACGATCAGGCATTAGTTCGGTCGTCTTTCGAATGGTTTCCTCGATATGTGCCAAGGTCTGGAAAGGCAATCCAAAAATAATATCATGACCGATTGAAGTGTATCCGATTTCCCGGGCCCATTGGGTAACATTCCTTACCGCTTCAAAAGGCTGTAGCCTATGAATGGCCCGTTGTACTGTTTCATTATAGTCTTGAACCCCATAACTTACCCTACGAAAGCCAATTTCGTATAGTACTTCAAGATGTCTCCGAGTCGTATTGTTTGGATGGCCCTCAAAACTCATCTCACAGTCATCGGCCTTGTTGGCCAATCTAAAAATTCCGTGTAGAAGCCCTTGCAGATTTTCCGGTGAAAAAAATGTTGGTGTGCCGCCCCCCAAATGCAGTTGCTTAATAATCGGTTTTGAGGGAAAAAGGTCACAATACAATTTCCATTCTTTAAGAACCGCCTGAATATAGGGGTCCTCGACCTCGTGGCGTTTGGTAATACGTTTATGACAACCACAGAAAGTACACATACGCTCACAAAAAGGAAGATGAATGTAAAGACTAATACCCTCCTTGGCATTGCTTTCCTCAAAGCTTCGCTGAACCGTTAATTGCCATTTTTTTCCAGAAAAACCGTCCATATCCCAGTAGGGAACCGTAGGGTAACTGGTATATCTAGGTCCTGGTATATTATATTTCTGAATGAGATTGACCATGAAAATAATATGCTTTGGCACAAAATTAGCCATCAGGAGGAGCGAAAAATATGATAAATATCAGTTTGAAATAGGCGGGGCAACTGAAACAAGGGTAGCAATTAGTCTAATTTTTGAGGTATATCGTCCTAGAAGGGTGTTTTTAATGGCAAAGTATTATTTTTGCCCCATCAAATTTATTGTATATGACCTTACTTTTAATGGCTGCAGGCAGTGGAAGCCGATATGGCAAGTTAAAGCAATTTGATGGGCTGGGCCCCAAAGAAGAATTTCTAATGGAATTCAGCATCTTTGATGCCTTGGAAAACGGATTTGACCATATCGTTGCCATTACCAAGAAAGACAATGTCGACTACTTAAAAGACCACTTATCCCAAAGACTTCCAAAGAATATCAGGATAGATGTGCTCTCTCAAGAACTAATGGATATTCCAAAAGGTTCAGAATATTCTGGCGAGCGCCAAAAACCTTGGGGTACGGCACATGCAGTTTGGACGGCTCGAAATGTGATCGACAATGCCTTCGTCGTAATCAATGCCGATGATTATTATGGCAAAGGGGCCTTTAAGAATGCCGCCGAATTCATTAAAAATCCTATAAATAAGGGTGCCTACGCACTTGTTGGATATACATTGAAAGATACCCTTTCCGATTATGGATCGGTTTCAAGGGGTGTCTGTACTGCCGACGACAACAATACCTTGCGCTCTGTAATCGAGCGCACCCAACTCGCACAGCAAGGATCAAAGGTAGTAGATTTAGATTCCGGTTTCGAATTTACCGGCAACGAGTTAGTGAGTATGAATTATTGGATCTGTCGGCCATCGATTTTTGATGCGATTGAAAGAGACCTAAAACGATTTCTTCACAAAGGTGAAAATCTTGAAAAAGGTGAAATTTATATCCCCTTTGTGATTCAGGAAATGGTACAGCAAAATGAAGTTGTTGTCAAAGTAGTTCCGTCTGGTGGCAAATGGTTTGGGGTAACCTATGCCAGTGATCGGGAAATGGCGGTTGCACAATTGCAGGAAACTACAGATTCAGGAGGCTATCCATCACCTTTGTGGAACTAACATAGGAGACCAATGGGCAGTAAGGACCTCATTACGGCCAGTGCCATCTTGCAACACTTTTTAGTTGCGCCAAAAAACTATACCCTCAAAACGATAAACAACGGCTTCATTAACGATACTTTTCTCGTCTTGGACGACGAGTATCCAAAGTACATCCTACAGCGCATCAACAAGAATGTTTTTGGGGATATCGAAGGCCTTATGGCCAATTTGAACCGTGCCCTTAAAACATTGGACGATACAGGATACGCCCAAATTAACCTCATCAAAACAACGCTCGGCGCCACCTATTTTGAAAAAATCGATGGCTATTGGCGGCTGATGACGTACTTGGGTGATAGTACGACCTATAATACGACCACTAACCTAAAGATTGCCTATGAAGCGGGAAGGATCATCGGTAAATTTCATATACTCCTGAAAGATGCCGATCTTCAGATGTACCGCGACACCATACCTCGCTTTCACGACCTTGGCCTAAGAAAGCAACAATTCGAAACAGCGATTGCCGGCTCCAGCCTCCCTAAAAAAAGGCAAGCGGAAAAACCCATCGAATTCGTTCCTAAAATTTTTAAGGAATTACAGATCTTAGAAAATCTGGATCTCCCACTTCGAATTTGTCATAATGATACCAAACTCAATAATATACTTTTTTCAAAAACAGCGCATACGGCCTTGTGCTTAATTGATTTAGACACCCTTATGAAAGGTTATTTCTATTATGATTTTGGAGATGCAGTGCGTACAATTGCCAATACGGCCTCGGAAGACGAAAAAGACCTGGCCAAAATTACCTTCAATCGAGACCTATTCGTGTCGTTTATTGATGGCTTGGCTTCCATAGGTCCGTTTTTGAACCAGAAAGAATTGGCCTCATTGTCGTATGGCGCCGTCTTTATGCCCTTTATGCACGGACTTCGCGCTTTGACCGATTATCTCAACGGCAATATATATTACAAGGTCACCTACGAAAATCAAAATTTAGACCGATGTCTGAGCCTCTTTAATTTTGCGCAAAAGGCTTTGGACGAGTTAGATTATATGGGGAAAGTAATCAAGGAAAAATTAACTTCGGTTGATTGAGAATACCATTCAAATGCCTTTGGGAATGGTTCACGCCTTACTTTCAGATAATAATTGTGCGCCTTTTCAATTCTATGGGTCAACTACATCAGCAGCGCTATGGTCCATTGGATATTCGCCAATCGTAAATAGATTTAAGGCATTAGGTCACGATACGCTCCTGAAGACCGCGTTTAAAGACCGTAGAATTTTATGGCATTTTCACCCATGATCGCATGTTGTTCCGAGGGACTCAAAACGGCAATATAATCGGTCACAACTTGTTTCACTTTCCTATAACTACCCGCCACCAAGCATACGGGCCAATCTGAACCGAAAAGGATGCGGTCGGGACCAAAGGCCTCCATCACCAAATTCATATAGGGGTGCAATTGTTCCGTTGACCATTTATGATAGTCAGCTTCGGTAATCATCCCCGATAATTTACAATACACCTGTTCATTTCTAGCAATTTCCTGCATCAGATACTGCCCATCCGTCATAAAATCCATCCTTGATATAGGGCTTCGCGATGTGATCGATTACGAATTTCTGATTCGGAAAATGTTTTACGAACTCTAGGGTTGCACCCAGTTGATGGGGGAAAACAAGAATATCATAGGTATACTGATACTTTTGA
This sequence comes from uncultured Flavobacteriaceae bacterium, assembly GCA_963798435.1. Classification (GTDB taxonomy): domain Bacteria; phylum Bacteroidota; class Bacteroidia; order Flavobacteriales; family Flavobacteriaceae; genus JALHST01. The sequence continues at coordinate 267,495 of CAWCTF010000008.1, read as the reverse complement.
AGGTAGGAGATACCCCTTAGAAAATTGGGTCGTAGTAAAAAATTATGATCAGCTTCCCCTTGTACAATATGCCGGAAACCCTTTATTTTTTGATGTTCTTGGTAGAGGTTTAATACTTCTTCGACTTTTTCTGATTGTAAATCGGCCCACCCGACTACCCCTTTGATAAAATCGTTTTCCTGGGCAAGCTGCAACAGAAAATCAGTTTCCTCAAGCGTCTGTGCCGCCTGTACAGCCACACAACCATCGATGCCATTTTCCTGGTAGACCTTCTGAAGGTCAGTTGGGAGAAAATCACGTCGTATTACGGCCATTTCATCATCGATCCATGCATGCTTGCGCGGTTCGTATTTCCAAAAATGTTGATGTGCGTCTATCGTCATAGTGGGTTTTTGTGCTTTCAATTAAAATAGTACCATGGCTTTGATAACCCCGTTCCTAGGATCCGACCAACCTTCAAAATGGGCAATCATATCTTGATACCCGACCGTATGGGTTATATAGGAATCAACAGGAAAAGCTCCGGATTGTAAAACAGAAATTACTTCTTTAAAATCTTCCAAAGTTGCATTTCTGCTGCAGCAAATTGTAGCTTCTTTCGCATGGATGGCCGGATGGTTAAAAACAAGCTCACCTTTTGATAGTCCGACCAGAACATAGCGCCCCCCATGTGCCATATAATCGATTCCAGATTCAAGCGCCTTTTTATGTCCCGTAGCATCAATAACCACATCGGCCATATCCCCCTTGGTAATTTCATGGATTCTTTCACGTACTTGATCAGACGCGTTCACTAGGTAGTCAATGCCAATTTTATTTTTAGCATAGGCCAGGCGATTTTCGTTCATGTCGATCGCAATGACCTTCGAACCGGCCAGTTGCGCCAATTTTAATATCCCAATACCGATGGGCCCACAACCCATGACCACCACGGTCTCCCCTGCTTTGAGTGCTGCCCTTTTTAAGGCATGGGCGCCTATTGACAACGGCTCCACGATCGCCATTTGGTCATTTGTAAGTTGACCGGCGGGCAACAACAAATCGATAGGTACCGTTATCTTTTCCTGCATCCCACCATCGGTATGTACCCCCAACACCTTCAGGTTTTTACAACAGTTGGTTTTTCCCTTTCGACAGGCAACACATTTTTTACAACTGATATAGGGCATCACCAAAACCTTATCACCACGACGAATCCCCAGCGGATTATCGTCGATTTCCAAAACCAGGGTCGCTAGTTCATGGCCTAGGATCCGAGGATAGGTAAAAAAGGCTTGATTGCCTGCATAGGCATGAAGGTCTGTCCCGCAAATACCTACCTGCAGGATTTGCAACAAGGCCTCCCCTTCCCCTCTTTTCGGAACTGCCTTCTCCTTGAGGAGAAATTGTCCGGGCTTTTCACAAACTAAATATTTCAATACTACTTTATTTAAGATTTTAAATATTGGCGCAAATCGAAGGTCTTAAATTAAAAAAACTAAATTAGAATAGCTATAAAATTGACAGAATACGGCTCGCTCCAAGGATCGATTCAGATTGACCTTATTTTTAAAGAAAATTCCAATTTGCCAAATGCGTCCTTTCATTTTTTCCTTACGCGATTCCGGCTATTGTTTACCGCATTTATTATAAATTTTTCATACTTTGTACAGATAAATCTTAAGTGAAATGGCTATGAAGTTTATATGTAAATATATAGTGGTATTCGTCTTTGTTCTTGGTTTCGCTCCTGCCTTAAAGGCACAAGGGGCAGATAGTGCATCAGATTCGGGATGGATTTCCTTATTCAATGGCAAAAACTTGGATGGCTGGAAGGTCGGTGACAATGCTGCTACCTTTTCAGTGGAAGATGGAACGATCAAAGTAGCAGGCCCGACGGCGCATTTATTTTATGATGGGCCGATAGAAAATCACGACTTTAAAAATTTTGAATTCAAGGCACAGGTAATGACCAAACCAGGCGCCAATTCGGGCATTTATATCCATACAAAATATCAGGAGGGCGGTTGGCCAAAATACGGCTATGAGGTACAAGTAAATAATTCGCACACCGATTGGAGGCGCACCGGTAGTCTGTACGGCATTCAGGATGTCATTGAAAATTATGCCGTTGACAATGAATGGTATACCGAATACATTCAGGTAGTAGGCAAAAGAATCATCATTAAAATCAATGAAATCGTAGTGGTTGATTATACCGAACCAGAACACCCAAAAAGAGAGGGCGATGGGGTATATCGGGTACTGAATAGTGGCACCTTTGCCTTGCAAGGCCATGATCCTGGAAGTGTAATCTACTATAAAGATATCATGGTGAAGCCGTTGCCATAAATTCATCAGATTTCTGCATCTTGATTATACCGATAACAACAGGATCTTGCTCTAAAAAGAAGATTATTTTTAAATGGGGGTATTTACAGGTATTTTGACGACATCGACTAGGATGAAGGCGAAATCTTATCGAAAAAACAACCGCAGTATCAGAACAAGAATCGCAAAAGCAAATAGGGACGTATAAATCAACTTATTGTATTTAGCCAACCAATTCGGTAGATAAATATCAAAGTTGTCTTTTGTCGAATCAGAATATTTCCGCGCCATAAGTGTCAATGGGCAAACCATATTAAAGGCGGCCAACACCAACCCTTCGATGACGACCAAAGCGATACAACCCCATACCCGCCAATCGATCCTATTCGTAATTACCGCGTATAATAGATAGAAGATCACTACATTGAAGAAAAGCCATATGAGGGTATGGACGATTTTGATTCCTACTAATTTTCGTTTTTCCATATCTAGGGGGTTCAAATCTTTACAGTTTCCCCAATTTAAGATTGCTTGGGATTATCCACCGTGGCGATCAAGCCGTATGGGTACAATTTAAGAATGGTTAATAATGGATCCCTAATTAAAATGTATTTTATTATTTTACCGGTATCATAGCCTTACCACCCACATTTTTCGATCTTTTAGGTAACATTCGAAACATTGTATTCGATATTTTTCACCTTAAATTTGCCATAGACAAATTCCCCTTCGGGATACCCCCATATGGCTTCCCCATACGTTGCTAAATTGAATCCATTGATGTTCTGATAGTTTTTAGCAGGAGTAAAAAAAGGATATGTTTTCATTTCGGAAACCGCACTGCGATCGTTCGAAATAAAATTTATAAGCTGCCCTTTTTCGTTAAAATGTAAAATCGCCGAAATTCGGATGTTATTAGTGGTGAACGTGGCCTTAGCCGAACGCGTATCGATCTCTTTCCATTGAATTCGTTCATCGATAAGGGCTGCTGGAGCAAAAAGACACAGGTCGTTAAAAAAAGTAACCGTCTCCGTGCGAAATAATTCACCTCCCCGCAGTGTGACCACGGGAAATAGGGATAGCAATTTTATCAGCATACTGGCCCCATCTTTTCTATAGGCATGATAGCCCGAAACCGGGAAGCCCCGAATTTTTGCCTTCATAAAAAAAAGACGGGTGGGGGTACCAAAAAAATTGTATTGTTCTGAAGTAAATTCAAACCAATCCTTGCCTTTCTCCCGCATCTGACCCTCAAACGTAATCTTCATATTCTGAATTTTCGGTTTACCTACAACCCCCACATAGCGCAGATACTTTTGCACTACCAAAGGCAAGGAAGCCAAGTGCTTCTCGATGAGTAGTTCATTCGTAGACGTGAAATTCGCACTCGCAATACGCAGGTCTTTTTTAAAGGTGTTTTCAAAATGCACGCTTGCGTACCAAAGTATTCCAAACACAAGCAGCAGTAAATTCGCGATACTTACTAGTACCACGTTCTTAAATACCAGTAGTAGCAGCATCTGTGAAAGTACTGCTAGCATCATGGCGAGTATCGGCCAAACTTCACTTGTTCTAATTGAATAACTCATGTTAGTTTATCGATTTTGATTTCAGTTTCATCCCTTTTGATAAATATCATTACGATTCCAATGCTATTCGATAGGTATCGATCATGTTTAAATATTTTTGAACTTCAACGAGGGCGTTCTTTTTTTCAGCGATATTCAATGCACTTTTTGCCCGTAGACTATTCACCTTGGCCCGAATATTTGCCCGATAACTTTTATAATAAACGAATAATTTATGTTCCTCTGGAGTTTGCATTGTTGGGAATAGTTTATTGTACTTCCTTATGATCCTTTCGGAAAACTCATTGCTATCAAGGGCCTCAAGATCCATACATAGAAATGCGACTTCGTTCAAAACATCGATCTGTCGATATTCATCATTGAATTCAATGCAATCAAAAAGCTGTGGATCCGGCAACAAAAAAATATTACGGGTATGCAAATCGCCATGGCCGTCCCTATAGTACCCCCTCTTTAGGCGGTCGTTAAGTAATGTCTCATTTTTGTGAAGAAAGATGTCTGAAACAGCTATCGCCTTATCAATGATCGAACAACTCCTATGTCCTAGCTCCTTCAACAGATATTCCTTTTCGGAAGCCAGGTCCGAGAACTTATCTTTGATTTCGAGGACATCCTTCGTATGAATGATGGATGTCCTCTTATGAAAATCGGCTAGGCATTCGACCAAAGTATCAATATCAATCAATTGTACCTTATGCTGCATTATGAGCAGATCCATCCGCTTTTCAGGATCCATTTTATGCATCTTTAAGGCATAGTCCAAAATCGTTCCCTCTTTTCCCCCGATTTGTAGGTGTCCTCTCAATGTAAATATCGGCAGCACCTCAAGGTAGATGCCCTGAGTAAGTCGTTTGTTCAATTCGAATTCGCGTTCACAAAAGAACTTTCTCAGTTTCAATGTCGAAAAATCAAGAAATGAATACTTGATCGCCTTTTTGATCTTATACACAAAGTGGTCACATACGATTACCCATGAAATATGGGTCGTAATCAATCGACGTTGACCCGTCACTTCCGGAAAATCCCCGTCAGACAGTAGCGTATCAATTTGTTCTCGCGTCATAATTCAGGTATTCTTCGGCTTTTTGGAGCATCTCATCAATATTTTCATTCGTCGATTCAAGCACCAAATGGGGCAGCCTTAGGGGCTCCCATTCCTTTTTTATTAACTGATAAACCTTGATATCGGCTTCACTAAAGGGTCTACTCATGAGCAACCGATCTTTGATGATAGCTTCGGCCGCCCATACTTCGATAAAGAATACGGTTTCCCGAGCTTTTTCAATGAACATGTTCCTGGTTTCACGTTTATGAAAAGTAGCGTCGAGTACCAGATTTTCTTTTTTCCGGATCGCCTCTTTCATGCTAATCACCATGGCGTCATATACCACTGTTTTTTCCGCTTGGGAATACGTGCGTTCCAAGAACATTTTCTTTCGCAATACGTCACTATTCACATAATTAGCTACAAGTGCTTCAGCCAAGCGTGCTGCAAAAAAACTCTTTCCCGATCCCGGAAGCCCAAATACAACTATTATCATATACTGCGTTCTAAAGATTCCCGAAAAATTACAAATTTACGGGAATGACCCAACCAAAAACAGGATGCCCGTCATTCTAACTCGAATTCAAGTCCCAGACTTTTAGTCATCCTGATTACCCTATGTTCATTATTGTTTGTCATAATGAAAATTAGAGAAGGAATAAACTCCTTTACTAAAACCGGAATACAAAAGCCCACAACACGCTTCAAGCAAGTATCTTGACTTAATAATTCAAGCATCAATGCGCTTCTATGTTTCCATTGGAATTCTGCGTTCATCCTTCAAGGCCCAATAAATTCCCTTGACATCTTCTACCCATCTTTCGTACATAAAGATCAAGGTGATTTCTTCAATAGTCTCTAAAATCCCGATGATGATCATCAAATAAAAAAGCCAATACAGGGGGTCAAAAAATAAGGTCCATAAAATAAACACCCCTTGTAAAAGTGCTGAAGTCTTGGCTAAATAGGTGTGGAACGCTGTGGTTTTACCATATTTCTTAAACGCGATCACCATTTGAATACCATATGGGATAAAGGCGATAAGTATGAGTACGAGGTACTCCTTCATAAAAGGGTTTTCGAAAACCCAAAGGCCCAGTAGGCCCATCACAAAAGTTAGTTGGTCTCCGATAGAATCTAATTGGGAACCTCTGGCGCTACTTATTTTTAATTTTCTTGCCAAGAAACCATCAATGGCATCGGTACTGTAACTTAATAGCAAAAACCAAGTAAACAAGTGCCGCTCGTCGAACCATAATAGACCTGCTAACAACGGCACCGCCAAGATACGGTAAAACGAAAACCAATCTGCGATATTAAAATTCCTGAAGGTCAACTTCATCTGTCATAGGGTCAAATAACGATTATCGGCACATCCAGCGGTGGTCATCCGACACACGAAATTGCATTGGTTCGGCGTCGTTCTATCACGTGACGGAAAATCTTGATACCGAGCAGTAATTAACATTGTACCCTCTTTATTCTACCAAACTGGCCAATTGCTCACTATCAATAATATATTCAGTAATGGCAAAAACCTCTTTTCTATTTCGTCTGAATGATTTTACAAACGCCGTAATTTCAGCTTCAAGGTATTCGTGTTCCTCGGTAAGGACTCCTGTCTCGCCCTGAGCAGGGTTTTCAACTTGATGCCCCAGTTTACGTAGATGGTTACTGGTTTTTTCCAATAATTCATTGCTCTTTTTATTCAGTTCATACAAACTGATTTTCAGTTCCTGTACAAGCATCAAATTTTCAGGTTTTGCGATCCATATAAAATACTTGTCTATGAGATGGTGTAAAAAACGGAGGTCGTCTCTATAAAATTCCATATCCGATTTCCAGTGTTCCGTTAAAACGTATACTTCATCCCATGAACCATTTTTTAATACCTTATGTTCTTTATACTTCTTATTTTTTTCCATGGCGCTATTTAATTAAACATTGTCATGATAAATATAGTCGAGTGCGGCAACTTTAAAAATGATAAAAATCATGCACTCCGTTCCCAGCAAATGACCATTGTCATTTTTAATAACTATTGAATTAGATAGTTTTGCAATATAAATAAAACCACCGATAATGAAGACGATCCTGTATGCTACCGACTATTCGGATAATTCGATCAATGCACTTCGTTTGGCCTATTCAATGGCCAAAAAATTAAATTGCAAACTGATTGTCGCACATGTCTTTGAACATCCTGTCTTGTTGGCTAGTTCGGTATCACTGACCTATCTCAAGAAGGAAGAAGCGCTACTTATAGAACATAAAGAGCGTGTTAGCCATTTTTTTACCGAACATCTTGGTATAACATTACCCATTGCCAATATACAGATAGAAGTTTCTGAAAACGACTCGGCTTTAGACGGAATACTTGATAAAGTTGAGCGATTCGATGCCGATTTATTGATTGTTGGCACGAAAGGAATCAGCCGGTTTAAAGAAGTTTTATTGGGAAGCACCACGAAAGCATTAATAAAAAAAGCAACATGCCCGATATTGGCGGTACCCGATACCTTTTCATCCCAGACAATTAAAACCATAATCTATGCCACCGATTTTGAGGAGGCCGATATCTTGGCCATCAATAAACTGGTGGCTTTTTCGAAACCATTCAACGCCTGTTTAAAGGTGGTACATGTCACCAACAAAAAGGAATATGACGGTGAGCAACAAATGGCCTGGTTTAAGGAAATGTTAGCGCAAAAAGTAGCTACCGGAAATATCGAATTTGAGGTCATAGCATCCGATGAGATCTATACGGCCTTATATGCCCTCGTGCTCAAAACAGATGCCGATCTTTTGGTCATGCTCGAACGAAAGGACAAGGACCTGTACCACCAACTTTTCGTCCCGGATCTGGTCACCAAAATGGAATCGAAAATTTTGGTGCCGTTACTTAGCTTTAATGAAGCCCTCCTTTAAAAAGCGAACAGTAAGGGCAACTAGTCCCGGTTATAGCCGTTTTCAACTTGGTTTGTGATTTATTGACCGCTTTGTCATCAGCGGTCTTAGGACCCCCGGTCATGGTAAATTCTTACTTTATTTTAATCTTGTTCAAACGCAAGAGCCAACTGCGAAATCCGGTGATAGACAAGTCGATGGTTAATAAACCAAAATGTGACTTTTTATGATGCTAGTTCTTCGATTAAAATTAAAGATGTGCAATTATCTTCCTATAGCTTGTTGGCTAAAGGCAGTTATCGACCAATATGCCCAAAATGACTCGATTCAATATTTAAATACAAATATTTTAATACTCCAACTAGCCTCGATTTCTGATCTTTGTCATTTGGTTTCTATGTGATTCAGTGTATTTTTACATACACTAGTGTCCAGACCAGAATAGTAAATGGAAACCAATATGAAGGATTTAAATAAGAAAGACTGTATCGCCCTCCTGGCCGAAAATTATGTCGGCAGGATAGCCTATATTTTAGCGGGAAGCCCTGAAATTGTCCCAATTACCTATTTTTATGATTCTGAACACAATAGCATCATTAGTTATTCTGGAAAAGGAGGAAAAATCGAGGCCATGCGTAAAAACGGTTCGGTGTCTTTTCAGGTCGACGAAATTTCGAATGTTATTCTTTGGAAATCTGTATTAATCCATGGGGAGTATGAGGAATTGCACGGGATTACGGCAAAACACCTGCTCCATAAATTTTCGGAAGGCGTAAAAAAGCTTGTTCTTAAAAAAGAAAATTCAAGCCCCAACTACATAAGTGAATTTTCAAGTAAAATTATAGATAATGGAATCCCAATCGTCTATCGGATCAATATAAAAGAAGTGGTCGGCAGACAAAGGGTTTCCTAACAGTATTCGAAATATCAAACTAACAGCATATGAAGATTATTTCATGGAACGTTAATGGCATTCGGGCGATTGTAAAAAAGGATTTTTTTGATGCAATCGAAAAAATAGCGCCTGACATCCTTTGTTTACAGGAAACCAAAGCACAAGTCGAGGAAGTAAAAGAGGCCCTTTCACCAATGACCGATTATCATGTCGATTATAATTCGGCCGACAAAAAAGGCTATTCTGGAATCGCTATTCTAAGTAAGCACAAACCTAGCCAGCTGACCATGGATATGGGAGTTGCAGAACATGATTCAGAAGGTCGCATACAATGTGCGGAATATCCTCACTTTTTCTTGGTCAACGTCTATGTGCCCAACTCGGGCCAACAACTTGAACGCTTGGAATATCGAAAACAATGGGATGCTGATTTCTTGAAGTATCTAAAGAATCTTGAGAAAAAAAAGCCCGTCATTGCCTGCGGTGATTTCAATGTAGCACATCGCGCAATCGACCTTAAAAACGATAAATCAAACTATAATAAGACGGCGGGCTATACCCAAATCGAAATCGACGGTATGGACAATTTCCTCGATGCTGGTTTTTTGGATACTTTTCGACACCTACATCCCGATAAAGTAGCCTATACGTACTGGAGCTATCGCTTTAAGGCGCGAGAAAGAAACACGGGCTGGAGGATCGACTATTTTTTAATCAGTAGTTCGCTGATCGATAAAGTTAAATCGGCCACCATATATCCCCAGGTTCTAGGTTCGGATCATTGCCCCATTGGGCTAGAAATCGAGTTCTAGATTTAGTTTGGAATTGACTTGAACATACAACTCTGTTTGTAAATGACGGCATGTTCCATATCGCTTGCCTTGCCGCTCTATATCTTGAGATACGTTGTATTCCCAATCTAATTATTTTTGACCTGACACTGCACCAGCAGAGTATGATTTAAATCATTTGAAATGAGTTTCTAAGGTGTTATTTTTAAACTTAAATTTAATTGAATCAATAACTTAAATAACAAAGTCATGACAAATGATAGTGGAAATGCATTCCTGGCATTACTAACAGGAGCTGCCATAGGTGCAGCACTCGGTGTTTTATATGCCCCTGACAAAGGTGTCGAGACCCGCCATAAAATTAAGGATAAAGTCTCCGAAACAACACACGACTTGGCAGATCGTATCTCACATGCCAAAGACGAACTTACCAAGACGGCCAATGAGAAAAAAGACATCTTCGACCGAAGATTAGATGAGGCAATCGCCACAATGAGTTATAAGGCAGATGAGATTATCGCCACTTTAGAACGGAAACTTGAAGATTTGCGAAAAAAGAATGCCGAATTTCAAAAATAAATAGGCATAATCTTTGAGAAATTAAAGCGGAACCTCAGTGACGCAGTTGCCGACATGAGGTCTTACCTTGAAGATAGGGAGGAATTTTTTTGCTTATGGCTGTTACAAGTGTTGATGGGGAGTTTTAGTTCGATATCATAACGGCACTTTCGTGGTGCCCTATCAGGATTGATCTTTATGTTATCCTTGGTAGCGGCTTTTTCTATAAACCCCGAATATAACTGCCCGTATCTAGGCCATGGTATGGTAGAAAGAAGCTATGTGTCTTGGGCGGTCATTTGTCACTTTTTTAAGGATAGGTTCAAGGCACCCATTACGAAAATTCTCCAATTGCCATTCGAAATATCAACTGATAAAGATCATACCCGTCTTCCCGGATATTTAATACGTTTAATCCTATTAAAAAGCAATTAGCAATGAATACAGGTTTAGTACTTTCCGGTGGTGGTGCGCGCGGGGTCGCGCATATCGGAGTTTTAAAGGCGCTTGAGGAATATGATATTTATCCGACACATATTGCCGGTACGAGTGTCGGGGCGATTGTCGGGGCACTCCATGCAGCGGGATGCGGCTGGGAGGAAATCCTTGATTTTTTCAAGAACCTCGAAATCTTTTCCATGAAGAAATATGCGAAAAACAAACCTGGATTTTTAGATTCTTCCAAATACTATTCCCATTTGAAAAAGTATCTGGTCAACGATAGCTTTGAAAAACTCAAAAAACCTCTTTATATTACTGCGACGAATTTATTGGATGGGACCTCACAAATCTTTCATAGTGGGGAATTGATCCGACCACTTTTAGCTTCGGCAGCCGTTCCCGGGGTCTTCTCTCCCGTGCAAATAAATTCTGGATATTATGCCGACGGGGGCGTATTGAACAATTTTCCGGTAGACCTTATTAAACCCCTATGCAACCATATTATCGGGGTCTATGTGAATCCGTTTGATAAAGTCAAGATAAGCGATCTTAAACATAGCTATAGTGTTTTGGAAAGGACCTATCACATTATGCTCGACAAAGTTTCGTTTTCGAAATTCGCAGATTGCGACCTTATGATACGCCCAAAGGATATGCAGAATTTCGGCCTATTTTCTATGGGAAATATTGAAACGATATTTCAGCTGGGGTATCAAAGTGCATTACAGGCTTTGAAATCTAAAAAAAATCAAATACGGGGAATACGAGCCGCCGAATTGGAAGCCATTAACGGTTTTTCCCTTGATATTTGAACGAATAAACCTTAAAATTTCCTTTTTTAGACGAGCTATTGAACCCTCCCTTATATTTTAATCGGTCAATATAATAGAATCGACCCTTCCTAGTCCCGCTAGGAAAACAAAAGGGGTTCTTTGTCTATGATTGTACTACCAATAGAACGAGGTCATCAAACAAATTAAAATGTACATGAGTGCTCCTCTTAATTGGCAAATGAAGCAATGTAGGTTAAAACAACGCCCCCAACAAAGTTTATAGCACTTACCACAAATAGACTACGGGGGCGTTGTAATACGAGAATCACTGAATCAATTCGGTGCTTTATGAAATTTGCACTTTTTTAGGGGGTAATTTTTTTGAAGTTTCCTTTTTAACAAGGTCGAAACTCAAGATGCCTTCTTTGTAAGATGCCTTGATGGCTTCCTGTTTCACGGAATCGGGCAATTGAAGGGATCTCTGAAACGCATTATAGCTAAATTCCCTACGTGTATAGGCCTCCTCATTTTCGGATTCGGAAGACGATCTTTCCGCTGAAATATTGAGGCATCCGTCATCGATCGTGATTTCAAAATCTTTTTTGGCGAATCCGGGAGCCGCCAGTTCAATTTTGAAGGTATCCTCGGTCTCCTTAATATTCAATGCAGGTTCGGATCTTTTCCCATTCCAAAAGCGATCCGGTAACATATCACGTACACGCGAACGGTTGTCAAAAAAATCATCCATATCAAAAAAATCCTGCGCCATAAGGTTGCCAAAGGGTCTTGCTCTAAATTTTACAAGTGACATAATTTTATATTTTAGGTTAAACAATCTATTAAAAGTGACTCAAAAGTACGACCGTGAAAATATCTATGACATGATTTGGGTCAGTTCAATACATTTTTTCAATCATATTATTGAGTACTTTCGATTCGAAATACAATTCAGTTTTTGAGATTGGTCCCGAACTTTTGGTTCGTATTTAGAAAACTCCATCAATGATGCCAAAACATATGCAATATGTCTATAGATAATTTCGGAATCAAGGGCCTGACCGACGAAGAAGTAACAAGGGCACGTCAGGAATACGGCCTGAATACCTTCACCTACCAGAAGGAAAGCGGTTTTTGGGAAGCCCTAAAGAATATAGCCAAGGAGCCCATGGTCTTATTACTGTTGGTAGCCTCTTCCATCTATTTTATAAGTGGCAGTTTCGGGGACGGAATTTTCTTGGCACTTGCGATTGTCCTTGTCGGGTCTATTTCGCTTTATCAGGATTCAAGGAGTCGTAAGGCCCTGGAAAACCTAAAAGCATTGACACAGCCTAATTGCACTGTAATTCGTAACGGGGAAGTTGTTCGTATTCCCAGCATGGAATTGGTGCTCGGAGACCAACTTATGGTGGAGGAGGGCACCGCCATCCCTGCCGATGGCACCATTGTACATTCTAACGATTTTTCGGTCGATGAATCTATTTTAACAGGAGAATCCCTTGCGGTTTTCAAGGACGCCGAAAAATCGGATAATTCAATTTTTGCAGGGACCACGGTGGCAAGTGGATTGGCAATTGCAACGATTACCGCCATAGGTAATATGACCGAACTCGGAAAAATAGGAAAAAGTCTCGAGGCGATCAAGGAGGAGAAAACTCCACTGGAACAACAGATAGGGAACTTTGTAAAAAACATGTCGATTATAGGAGGCATCGCCTTTCTTTTGGTATGGGGCATCAACTATTTTAAATCCTATAATCTATTAGACAGCTTATTAAAGGCCTTGACGCTGGCCATGAGCATTCTACCGGAGGAAATTCCAGTCGCGTTTACCACTTTTATGGCGTTGGGCGCTTGGCGGTTAATGAAAATGGGTATTGTGGTCAAACAGATGAAAACCGTTGAAAGTCTGGGAAGTGCGACCGTCATCTGCGTAGATAAAACGGGGACCATAACCCAAAACAAAATGAGTTTGGTCAAATATTACATCTCAAAAAGCGATACGTTCGAATCGTTCGAAGGAATACAAAGTGATGCGGCAAAGGAACTTATTACCCTTGCCATGTGGGCCAGTGAGCCAATTGCGTTTGACCCCATGGAAGTAGCCTTGCATACGGCCTATTCAAAACTTGATGTGGCCGATGAAAGACCCATGTACAAGATGATTCATGAATACCCCATAGGTGGGAAACCCCCTATGATGACACATATCTATGAGAATGGCGAAGGCCATCGAATTATTGCCGCCAAGGGTGCCCCTGAAGCACTTCGTGAAGTTTCCAACCTGTCCCCCGCAGAAAAAGCTAAAATAGGGGATGCTATAAAATTATTGGGGAAAGATGGCTATCGTATATTAGGCGTGGGTATCGCACGTTTTAAAGGATCCGACTTTCCAGAGCATCAGCAGGATTTTCAATTTGAGTTCAAGGGTTTAGTTGCGTTCAATGATCCACCAAAGGCAAATATAAAATCGGTGTTACAAGAATTCGATAAGGCTGGCATCAAGGTAAAACTAGTAACGGGAGACTATGCCGAAACCACCTTGGCCATTGCCAAACAAATCGAGTTCAAGGGGTATGAAAAATGTATTTCAGGCGATGAACTCATGCAATTAAATGAACAGGAATTGGCTCAAAAAGTTAAGGATACCTTTATTTTCAGCCGCATGTTTCCGGAAGCTAAGCTACGGATCATCAATGCACTGAAAGCGAATGGCGAGGTCGTTGCCATGGTCGGTGACGGCGTGAACGATGGTCCAGCTTTAAAAGCATCGCATTTTGGAATTGCCATGGGCAAAAAAGGCACCGAAATTGCCAAACAGGCCGCCTCACTTATATTGGTAGATGACGACCTCTCGCGAATGGTGGATGCCATTGCTATGGGTAGAAAAATATATGCCAACCTAAAAAAGGCCATACAATATATAATTTCGATCCACATACCAATTATTTTGACCGTATTCATACCGTTGGCACTCGGGTGGATTTACCCGACGATTTTTACACCGCCACATATCATCTTGCTTGAGTTGATTATGGGCCCGACCTGTTCGATTATTTATGAAAATGAACCCATGGAAAAAAATGCGATGACCCAAAGGCCAAGGCCGTTTACCAATCGCTTTTTTAAGTTCAAGGAATTGCTTACAAGCATTATTCAGGGTCTTGTTATTTCACTGGGGTCTTTATCGACGTATCAATTTGCCATCGCAATGGGTTTTGATGAAGCGATTACCAGGACTATGGTATTTATGGTCTTGATTAGCGCGAACATCATGCTTACCTTGGTGAACCGTTCTTTTTATTATTCGATTTTTACGACCTTAACCTATAAGAACAACTTGGTGCCCGTGATTATTTGTATTACCATTGGGTTGGCCGCGATCTTACTTTTTATTCCAACTTTTACGGCCTTTTTTCAATTTGAACCATTGAGTTTGTACCAATTGTCGATAAGTGTAGGTGTGGGTATAATTTCTGTCGTATGGTATGAACTGGTGAAGTGGTGGAAACGTCGAAAGTCTACCGCAACAATTGAACACTAAGGGAATATTGGTCACAGTTTTACACCAAAGGCGAGGTCGCCCGCATCCCCAAGACCTGGAATAATATAGCCTTTATCAGTCAATTTGTTATCGATCGCAGCTATCCACAAATGCGTTGTTTTTGGAAAAACCTTTTGAATATGTTCAATGCCATCGGTAGCCCCAATTACCGATACGATGTGTATTTGTTTTGGTGCCCCATGCGCCATTAATGCCTTCAAAACATTTTCCAAAGTCTTGCCCGTAGCCAGCATTGGATCAGAGAGCAACAGGGTTTTCCCCTTCAATGCGGGAGCGGCTAAATACTTCACGATGACCTCAAAGGCATCTTCACCGTCCTGATGATGACGATAGGCCGAAATAAATGCATTTTCAGCCCTATCAAAAAAATTGAGCATTCCTTGATGTAGCGGCAAGCCTGCCCGAAGCACCGAGCAGAGCACCAAGCGGTCCTTCGAAATCGCTATTTCAGTATTTCCGAGAGGCGTAATAACCGTTTCTTTTGAATAGGTCAAGAACTTGCTAAGCTCATAGCTCAGGACTTCGCCGATACGCTCAATATTCCGGCGAAATCGCATGGTGTCTTTTTGAATCTCAACATCCCTGATTTCCGCAATAAACTGATTTAACAGCGAATTTTGTTCGCCGAGATGATGGACGGTCATAGTGCTCGAAATTACTTTAAAGATACGGCTTTCAATAAAACGAACTCGCTAATAGTGACCCTATCGATTACCCGAAGTATTTTTTCAAATACACCCTCGTAAAATAAACTTTGAGCCGAATCAAAATTTATAACGATGTTTTGGCACATCGGTTCATTTACAATGACAATTATCATAGGTGCCCCTGTTGGTAGCGCGTATATTTGAAAGGTAACTTCAAGAGCAACAACTAATTAAATGAATTCGATTCTTACGCTTACGGTGAATCCGGCCGTTGACAAAAGTACTACTGTGGCCGCCCTCAAACCAACTAGCAAATTAAGGTGTGGCGATCCCGTATTCGAACCTGGTGGTGGAGGCATCAATGTTTCACAAGTCTTGGCAGAATTAGGGGGAACGTCGTTATGCATGTATTTGGCCGGTGGCCGTACTGGAAAACATTTAAAAGACCTGGTCGACGCCCGGCATATTCGCCAGGAAATTATCCCTATAGAAGAATGGACCCGTGAAAATTTCGCAGTAACCGATACCACATCCAATCAGCAATATCGGTTTGGGATGCCCGGACCCAAAGTAAGTGAATTCGAATGGAAAAAAACCCTGGAACACCTACATGATGCTTTACAAGATGGGGATGTCTTGGTCGCCAGTGGAAGTCTTTGTCCTGAAATGCCCATTGATTTCTTCGGGCGGGTGGCCAAAATATGCCAGAAAAAAAACGTGAAATTCATTTTGGATACCTCTGGTGAAGCCTTAAAAGAAGCGGTGAAAGTCGGTGTCTATATGCTTAAACCAAATTTAGGGGAGCTTAGTGGCCTCTGTGGCGTATCCTCGATTTCCTTTATTGAATTGGAACGATATGCCAAAATATTTTTGAAGGACCATTCCTGTGAAGTTATCGTAATTTCCTTAGGCGCCAAAGGTGCCTTGTTGGCCACCAAAGATAGCTGCGAATATATTGATGCCCCGATCGTGTATCAAAAAAGCACCATCGGCGCCGGAGACAGTATGGTCGCCGGAATGGTCTATCGCCTAATTCAAGGCAGTTCCCTGCTTGAAATGGTGCAGTTTGGCGTCGCTTGCGGTACAGCAGCCACCATGACAGAGGGCACCCAACTATGTCGTAAGGAAGATGTGCAAAATCTATTTAAATGGATTACCACAAACGCTGCCCAATCGACCGCTAAAACGATAAAACCTTAAGGAATATTCTATACATACCCAGCAATAAATTCAATAAGAACCTGCATTCAAAAAGTGAAAAATGAGCTATTATTATTCAAAAATTCTAAAAGGCAAATCCTTTGATAGTGTCGTACAAGAAACCACGGAGGCCTTAAAACATGAAGGTTTCGGTATCCTGACCGAAATTGATTTGCAAGCCACCTTAAAGAAAAAACTCAATGTCGACTTTCACAAGTATCTGATTTTGGGTGCCTGTAATCCCGATTTTGCTTATAAGGCCTTGATATCGGAAGATAAAGTGGGCACCATGCTTCCCTGTAATGTAATCATCCAGGAAAAAGACGACGCTACGATCGAAGTCGCTGCAGTAAATCCCATCGCCTCGATGCAAGCCATAGACAATAAGGCGCTTTATAGTATTGCTTCAGAGGTATCAAATAAATTGCAACAGGTGGTTAATTCCCTATAAAGTATACCAAGTAATTCAAGTCAGGTCGAAGGCCCACCCTAGGGGCGCCCTTATTTTGGGAAGCGGCTTTAGCGATTCAATTATTCGAATCGATATGCCCCAATAAATTCGGTGCCCGAAGTTATCAATGGGGTTTAAAGCCACTTTGAAAATAGTTTTTACATATGACACAAGTCACTTAGTTGTCATACTTTTGACACATGCATGTCTTTGAAAAAAATAGTAATATTTTCAATCTACTCTCGGAAGGCATTTCCGAAGGAATTATCGTTGTTAATGAAGAACAACAAATTGTTGCTACCAATTTCTCGGCAAAGGAAATGTTCGGCTATGTTGAGGATGAATTATTGGGCAAACCGCTCGATATCCTGATTCCCACCAAATATCATCATGCCCATATTGACCATGTTAAAGACTTTATAAAAAAAAGCGGAAAACGCCAAATGGGGAGAGGTCGGGACCTTTATGGCGTTCGCAAAGGGGGAGAGGAATTTCCGGTGGAGGCCGGTCTAAATCCGTTTGAACTTTATGGCCATACCTATGTGATGGCCCTGGTCATAAATATTACCGAACGAAAAAAGGCCGAGCAGGAACTTATACATTGGGCCCGTATTTTTGATGAATCATTAAACGAAATATATATATTCGATGCACAATCCCTATTGTTTGTAGATGTTAATAATGGGGCAATAAGCAATATGGGGTATACCCTAGCGGAATTTAGGAAATTGACCGCGGTAAACTATTACACCCAAATTTACGGAAATCAAATTTCGAAAACTGATACAACCCTTATTAGACAAAAAAAGGGAGAAGCTCGTTTTCGAGGCAGCCCATAAAAGAAAGGATGGCACGACCTATCCAGTAGAAGCCCATCTTCAAGCTTCAAAAATTCGGGAAAGGGATGTTTTTGTAGCCATAATCGTCGATATTACCGAGCGATTGAATTATACGAAAAAACTTGAGAAAACGGTTAAGGAGCGCACCAAACAATTGACCGAGGCCTTAGCGAAAGAGAAGGAGCTCAACGAATTGAAAACACGATTTTTGTCTTTGGTCTCCCACGAATTCAAAACCCCACTCAGTGGCATTTTAACATCGATAACCTTACTGGCCAAATATACCGATAGTGATCAGCAAGATAAACGGGACAAGCATATCACTACAATACGTAATAAAGTGCGCTATTTAGACGCGATTCTCAACGATTTTTTATCAGTGGAGCGCTTGGAATCTGGAAAGGTAAACTACAAATTGGTGACTTTTCCGTTAAGCAAGATCGTCAATGAGGTCATCTATGATGCCAATATGCTACTGAAGACCGGACAGCGAATTAGCTATCCCGAAAATATCGATGGCATTATGGTCAGCTTTGATGAAAAAATTCTAGAATTGGCACTCTCGAATCTGTTGCACAATGCAATCAAATATTCACCTGAGGATTCAGTAATCGATATCAATGCAAAAAAAGACGACGAATTCTTGCGCATACATGTTATTGATCAAGGAATAGGGATTCCCAAGGCCGCACAAAAACATATTTTTAATCGTTATTTTAGAGCTGAAAATGTCTTACTGACCCAAGGAACCGGTATTGGTCTAAATATTGCCAAACAACATCTTGAAAATTTAGGTGCTAGTCTTAATTTTAGTAGTGTTGAAAATAAAGGTTCCATCTTTCGTATAAAAATTCCGTTAGCACCTCTAAAAACCCCGTAAATGAAAACGATTCTATTGATTGAGGACGACAAAGTACTGCGCGAAAATACCAAAGAGCTCCTAGAGCTTTCCGGTTTCATGGTCATCGTGGCGCCAAATGGAAGAATCGGCATTGAATTCGCCAAAGAACGTATCCCCGATCTTATCGTGTGTGATATTATGATGCCCGAGATCGACGGGTATGGCGTTTTGCAGGAACTTTCTTCAGCAGAGGTCACCAATCAAATCCCATTTATTTTTCTCTCGGCAAAAACCGAACACAAAGAAATACGAAAAGGGATGGATCTAGGGGCCGACGATTATCTGACAAAACCGTTTGAAGAGGAAGATCTTCTAAGTGCCATTGCAAGCCGTTTGGCAAAAACCGAATTGGTAGCACGCATGGGGGCGGGGGAATCCTTATCAGGGCCAGCGCACAACGATGAAATGAAAACCTTGAACGAGCTGAAGAACTTTTTTGATGACAATGGGGAAATTGAAACCTATGGCGAAGGTCAAATGGTCTTTCATGAAGGTACACATTCCCATAAAATATATCTTATTTTAAAAGGCGTAGTTAAGTGTCATACCATTGATGAGGACGGGAAAGAATTGATTACATCCCTACACCGTGCCGACGATTTTTTGGGTCTTTCCTCCTTTGTGCAAAATAGCCCCTACCCTGAAACAGCAACAGCGTTGGAAACTGTTGAATTGGCCGGAATTTCGAAGGAACAACTTAAAGACATCGTATCTAAAAATCAATCAATTTCTCTGGAGCTTATGGGGCTACTTACCGAGAACCTTACCGAAATGAAAAGTCAATTGCTACAAATGGCTTATGGGTCCGTTCGAAGAAAAACTGCTCAAACTGTATTGCAGTTCGCCGAAATCCTAAATAAAAATAATGAAGAACCCATTAAAATTTCAAGAAACGATCTTGCCAGTGTGGCAGGAATCGCCACCGAGAGTTTAATCCGCACCTTGTCAGGCTTTAAAAAGGAAGGCTTAATCGCAATTGAAGGGAGAAATATCAAAATATTGAAATTAAAAGCGCTCAAGCATATCATTTGACTTTTTGACTAAAATCGGCCTTTAGATCAGCGGGATGATAACGGTCATTTTATAAGGAATTCGGGTCTATTACCTTTATAGGCACGAATCCTCACTATGAAAAACATATTAGTACCTACCGACTTTTCCTCGAACTCCCTGAATGCCATAAATTTTGCCCTGGCATTGTTTCAGGATGTTCCTTGTAACTTTTATATTGTTCACATACTCGGTTTTGCTGAAAGACGGGCAAAGGTTATTGCCAATGGGCCCTCGTTGGCCGAAACCGCTAAACATCGAAAGGTGGCTGCAGAAAAGGATTTGGATAAAATAATGCGAAAAATTCGGGAGACAAGCCATTTACAAGGACATCGTTTTTTTACCCAATGTGATTATGGACTTTTCGTAGAAGTCATCCGTAAGCATGTTATTGACAAAAAGATAGACCTTATACTGCTGGGCACAAAAGGGGCTTCAGGCCTCAAGAAATATATAATTGGCAGCAACACGGGTGATGTAATTACCAAAGTGCGCTGTAATACCCTTATTATACCAGAAAACGCACCCCCCCAAGCTCCTCATAAAATTGTATTTCCGACCGACTTTAATTTCTACTATTCCCATGCTATCTTAGAAAGTATCTCAGAAATAGTCACCCTCTGCAAGACTACGCTACATATCTTGAACGTAAACCCATTTCAACCTCAATTAAGTACCACCCAATACCATAACAAGGTTGATTTACAAGAATATCTTGAAGAGCTATTTCCCAATGCACATAGCTTTGATGATTTGGAAGGACCAAATGTTTCCGATACGATCCAAGATTTTGTTACGACCAATACTATTGGCATGATCCTTATGGTCGCCAAAAATTTAAATTTTTTCCAACAACTATTGTTTGATTCTACCATTAAGAAGGTCGGTTTTCAAACAAAGGTCCCATTTTGGGTCTTACACGATTAATGAGGCCGCTTGCAGAACGTACATGCCTAAAGTCACAAGAAATCACGATCAGCAACTATCAAAGGTCGATTTCTTGGCCTTGTACGGCAAGTTCGATGGGAAAGTCATAGTTGCCCTTTTTCATAAATGTCTCGAACATTTGCGTCCTAAAATCATCGCTGTGGGCGGGATTGTGGTGAAAAAGGATCAATCGCTCGGCATGGGCCCTCACCGAATATTCGGCTGCCATTTCCAAGGAACAATGGCCCCACCCAACTTTATCGAGATATTCTTCATCGCTATATTGTGAATCATGAATCAGGAGATTCGTGTGCATGGCCAATCCGAGGCCCGAAACCCAGTCATCCTCATTATACAAATGCGCTCGGCCAAGAACAGGTTCATGATCCGGGATGTAAGTAAGGATCTTGGAACCGCTTTGGATCCTAAAACCCACGGTTGGCCCCGGATGACTAATAAATTCTGAGGTAATTACAAATCGACCCAACGAAAAGGTTGTATTCGGCAATTCGTGTATTTGAAGATTGCACGGGATATCGCGCAATACGACAGGAAAAAGCGGTGGTGATAAAAATCGGTTCAAGCGGGATTGGAGCGAATGGGTACTGCCACCGGGGCCCCATAAGTGTACATCTTTTTTAGGATTGAACAAGGGTTTGCAAAAACCCAGACCCTGGATATGGTCTAAGTGCAAGTGCGTCAAAAGTATATCTATGCGGTCCGAGGTATAATGTGCATCAAAATCGATTCCCAAAATCCCAGTCCCGGCGTCTACGATCAATCGTTGGTCGTCCTCTATGATTTCAATGCATGAGGTATTTCCGCCGTATTTTTGATTTTCGATGGAAGATGTGGGATACGCCCCGCGAGTACCATGTAGTATTACCCTCATATCCGACGCTCATTATCCCAAAATATAGCTATAGCACCCGTAAATTCTTTAGATCGACCTATAATGGGAATGGAGGTAACCGAAATTTTTGTGGTTTTGCCCGAAAGGTTTTTTATCCAAAATGTTTTATGTGCAGGTTCTTGGTTGTTCAAGGTCTTTACAAGTGGAAGCTCACCTGCAGGTAAATGGTTGCCGTCTTCGTCCATGGGGTAAAAGGAGGTACCCCAAACGCCCAATGGCATAGGACCCGAATCTTCAAACCTTTTTCCAAGTATTTCTTCTGCAGGTACATTATAGAATAATAAGGTACCTTTAGGGTCTACAATAAAAACGGGCACCGTAAGACAATCCGCCAATTGTCTACTCAATATTATTTCAATGGTATGGCCAGACATTACAAGGCGGGATTAGACGTTAATGTTTTCTTAAATATAATAAAAATACCTATAGGATAGTGGTTTACAGGCAATTATTGTATGGGACCGAATCTAGTGCAGCCGAATATCATCAGAATAGAATATTTATAGGATTATCATCTTTTGATTGGGTCCTGCGATTACTTTAGAGGGCTTCCCAAACTTGCCGTACGCTACCTTCGCGTCTATTCGACATAAGAAAAAGCTATAAATTTGTCACGAACAAAATACCAGTCTACCTATCCCCAAGACGCATAGAAAAACAAAAAGCATCATAGTTCGGCAAATAATTGGTATGGCATACGTCAATTGAGGCTTACCCAACCATCACCAACCATAAACTGATGCCTGGGAAAACCTTAACTTCTACGCCAATCGATTTCTATACTCGGTTGGTGTAGTCCCCAAAACCTTTTTCACGTACCGGGTGAAAAACGACCGGCTTGAAAACATCATTTTATCGGCTATTTCGGTAATAGTCAGATTTTTGTTCTGCAATAAAAGCAGAATACGCTCCTTGGTGTATCGTTGGATCCATTCAGATGCTGTAACACCTGAGTTTTGCTTGCAAACAAAATTCAGATATTTAGGGGTAACGTTCAATTTATTGGCGTAAAAACGTACTTCCCTTTCGGTCATGCAATGTTCTTGGACCAAATGAACGAAGCGCTCGTACAATGTCCCACTTTGCAAGGTGCGTTTTCTGCGCTCGTATTCGTTTGCAAAGGTGTGCCACATTTCAAGAATGAACAACCGCATTTGTAGTTTCAATACCTCTTCATAAAAACGATGTTCCCTATCTTGGAATTTATCGTGCAACATTCGAAAATTTGATAAGACCCTGTGCCTGTCATGCTTATCGTTCAACTGTTTTATGGGATATTGACGGGAATGCAGTATGGAATCGATGCTCCAACTTTGATCAGGGATATTATCGTATAAAAAATGCTTCTCCACCAGCAAAACCGTTGCCTTAAAAGCTTTGGAAAATACCAAATCCTTCAATTGGCTCTCAGCGAACCAAAACAAAAATTCACCGCCTTTACATTTCATTTTTTGGTTGTTAAATAAAAAAGAGAGGCTTCCTTGGTGACAAAATAAATGGGTATGGTAATAGGTATTGAAATCTTTCGGTAATTCCTTTTCCTTCGACATTTCAATCTGCAAAATTCGTGGCTTAATTTTCCCTGTCTCTTTCAATTCAAATAATGTTTTGACCAAAATACGTACTATTTGACACTATGTGCGTAATTGGTGTAACAAATGCAATTCATATACTATGTAGTTTTGTGCTACAGAAAACCGAATTATTCATGAAATCTGCTTCTCGTACCATAAAAAAACTGACGGTACTTCTACTTATTTTTCTGTGCAGCTATAATTCGTGGGCGCAAGAAGAAACAGCACCGTTCCTTGATGATTTTAGAGGAACAGTAAGTGTTACACATAATGGAATTTCGTTGGTGCCCTCCTTTTCTTTAGGAGATCCGGCCATTTTATTTGATCTGAAATTTACCAAGGGAAAATTAAGTTTTGAACCCGATATGCGCTTTGCGTTGGAAGGCAAGCCTTGGTCCTTTCTTTTCTGGTTTCGGTATAAGGCAATAGAAAATGAACGGTTTTCATTGCGTCTTGGGGCACACCCTGCCCTGAACTTCAGGACGGTCAATATTGTTAGAATTGGTCAACCTGAGGAGCTTTTGGAAACACGGCGTTACGTGGCCGCCGAAGTGGCGCCCAGCTATAAAATTTCGAACAGAGTGGAGCTAGGAATTTATTATCTATATGGCCATGGCTTTGATGAAGGGGTTAAAAACACCCACTTTATGGTATTGAATTCAACCTTCAACAACCTGTATATTTCTGAAAAGTTGTATTTTAATGTGTCCCCTCAAGCCTATTATTTGGTTACAGACGATTTAAAGGGCATTTATGTCGTGGGCTTTGTTTCCTTGATAAAAAAGGATTTTCCCATTTCTGTTTCGGCCATCCTCAATAAGGCCATCGATACCGAGATCGTACCAGAAGATGATTTTACATGGAATATTTCGTTAGTGTACAGCTTTGGGGGTGCCAACAGGCGAATGTCGAATCGAAAAATATAATGAACATTGAAAAAAATGTAATTTGTAAAAATGGATAAATTAGAAAATCAAAAAAATAGTTCCCATCCTCTTGATAGCGACATTTTTGAGCGGTTAATCAAAGGGGAAACCATTCCGCCAAACGACCCTCAAGCCTATAGAATGCGTGAGGCCTCGTACAGCACAAAAAAATTACTGGTGCAGATGAACAACGCTACAGACCCAAAAGAAATCAGGGATCTGCTTAGCCAAATTACAGGGAATGAAATTGACGAAAGCGTCGCTGTTTTTACCCCCTTGTATCTCAATTACGGCAGACATACAAAAATCGGAAAAAACGTATTCATTAACTTCGATTGTACTTTTTTGGACTTGGGAGGAATTACCATTGAAGATGGCGTACTGATAGCGCCCAAAGTCAGCTTGCTTTCCGAAGGACACCCTCTTTCTCCCGATAAAAGACATTCGTTGGTTCCGAAACCCATCCGCATAAAAAAGAATGCATGGATCGGTGCCAATGCCACTATTTTGTATGGCGTAACCATTGGCGAAAACTCGGTAGTTGCCGCAGGTTCGGTCGTTTCTAAAGACGTACCCGACAATGTGGTCGTAGGTGGTACTCCGGCGAAAATCATCAAGCAAATTTAAAACAGATAAAATGAGAGCAAAAATCACACTTGCAATTGCCTTCCTATTATTCTTAGGTCAGGCCTGCAACACAAAAGTTGAAAAACAAGAAAACACAGAATCGAATCCTTCTGAACAAGCAATTTTTCCTAGGGGTGAAGCTGGGAATGCTGATAACTTCACAGGCAATGCCTATAATTATGGCTTGGTCGCAAATGATTCTATCTACAACACGCTTGTGGGGAATGTTTATTTCGAAAAAAGTGCCAGATCAAATTGGCACTTCCATCCGAGCGGGCAAATTCTAATTGTACTCGATGGTGTGGGATATCATCAACTAGAGGGACAGCCAAGGGAAACGATGAGAAAGGGTGATGTCATAAAGGTTCCGGCAAATATAAGGCATTGGCATGGTGCTACTGAAAACAACAGTCTTACACAGATGTATATTTTGCCGAAAACGGAAAATGGATTCGTTACCTGGCTTGAGCCTGTGACGGATGAGCAGTATACACCTAACAATTGAAACAAATGGAAATTACAAGATTAGGTTCTCAACCATCAGTAAAAGGCCCGGAAGATTGGTTCACGGGGCAAGTTCGCATCAACTATTTATTTCAACCAAACGGACACAGACGCGCCGGTGCGGCCGAAGTAACATTTGAAGTAGGTGCGAGAACAGCTTGGCACACGCATCCTCTTGGGCAAACGTTAATTGTATTGTCCGGAATAGGATTCGTGCAACGGGAGGGAGGGGTTATCGAAGAAATCAAGCCTGGTGATATCGTCTGGTTTGCTCCAGGGGAAAAGCATTGGCATGGAGCATCGACGACCATGGCAATGACACATATCGCCACGCAAGAGGAACTCAACGGTAAAGTGGTGGATTGGATGGAGAAGGTAACAGATGAAACCTATAACGCTATATAACAATCTACTAAGGTTATCATTTTTATAAGTTGGCTGTATTCTCTTAGGCATGTTTAAAATAACAATTTGCTTATGCAATCTTTATTTTTAATGGTTTTAGTATATACTTCTGTATTTATAGGCAGTACTTCCTCTTGCAACAAAGAAGATGATATTATAAATACCGAAAACAATGGCACAATGGCAAACGAAAAAATCAAAATCACGGTAAATTCACAAACCTTTACCGCGACGCTTTTGGATACTAATTCGACGAAAGCATTCAAAGAACTTTTACCAATGACTATAAATATGACTGAGCTGAACGGTAACGAGAAATATTATGATTTGCCTAAAAGTTTACCGACAAATTCCACCAATCCCGGGTCGATTAAAAATGGAGACTTAATGCTCTATGGTTCAAATACTTTGGTGCTGTTCTATAACTCATTTTCAACCTCGTATAGTTATACAAAGACTGGGAAGCATCGATGATCCCACCGGACTTGAAGAAGCATTGGGTACTGGTACTATTAGTGTTGCGTTTAGTGATAATTAGAATAATAGATTGAAAATGTTAGGTTTACATCCTACATTTAATTAAATGAAAACATATATAAAAATGAAACTAGTAAAACTGTTATTTCTCGTAATGGCCTTCCAAGTGTGCCAAACATCTTTTGGCCAAACTTCCAATCCGGTAATTTCTCTTTTTCCTGAAGGTACCATCTTGCACGGCAATATTGCCTACAACAATGATACCTTGCCGAAGCATCTTTTGGATATATATGTACCGCCCAATGTAAAGGGCAAAGTTCCGTTGATCGTATTTATTCACGGTGGTGGGTGGATCGGCAACGACAAGTATGCCGACATCGGTTATATGAAAAATACGGTAGCAGAAATCATTAACAGGGGGTATGCGCTGGCTTCCATAGATTACCGATTTGCAACGCAGGCCATTTTTCCAGCCCAGATTCAAGACTGCAATAGGGCGGTTTCCTATTTATATGATAACGCCGAAAAGTATGGGTTTGATACCAAACGATTTGCACTAATGGGTTTTTCCGCAGGCGGACATTTGGCTTCATTTCAGGGACTATCGGAAAATAATCAGATTGATGACTTCTTTATGCCCGGCACATCCCGTGATTTTTCCTTTACCGCCGTTGTGGATTTTTACGGACCTTCGGAACTGATTCTATTTCCTGGCGCCATTGACCCAAAATCACCAGAAGCGTTATTGATAGGTGCCGCACCGCTTGACCGACCAGACCTTGCAAAGACCGCTAGCCCTACCACCTATGTGGATGAGAACGACCCTCCTTTTTTAATTATACATGGGGAAAAGGACGATCTGGTCTCCCCGAGACAGTCCCAATTATTAAGTTCTTGGTTAACGGTAAAAGGTGTGGAAAACGAACTGATAATCGTCCCAGACGCGCCGCATTTCGGAGAAATGTTCGATGTGGAAAATATTCGAACAAAAGTTATGGCGTTTCTAGAAAAGCATTTGAAATGATAATAGGAACTATCTTAATTCTTTTGATTCCAGATTGTTCTAATATACCATACATTGTATAAATTACATATTTTTCGTAATTTGAATCTATTCATCCACTTACACTAAAATCATGGCAAAATTCAATCTAAAAATTAACGGGCAAAACCAAGAAGTCGATGTTGACCCTGCAACGCCTATGCTTTGGGTGCTTCGAGACCACGTTAAACTGTTGGGTACCAAATACGGTTGCGGTATCGCCCAATGTGGTGCGTGCACGGTACATTTAGGAGATAACGCCGTGCGTTCCTGTCAACTTCCGGTTTCCGCGGTAGGTACGCAAGAGATTACTACTATAGAAGGTTTGAGCGATAATGGCAATCATCCAGTTCAAAAAGCTTGGTTGGAAATTGATGTGCCTCAATGTGGGTATTGTCAAGCGGGACAGATAATGTCAGCTTCCGCCTTGTTAAAAAGAACCCCAAATCCTTCCGATGAAGAAATCGAAGCTGCCATGAACGGTAACATCTGTCGCTGCGGAACGTATACGAGAATCAAAAAGGCCATTAAAAAAGCCGCAAATGCCGAAAGCATTTAATTAGAAAAAATTAGAAGATGACAACGATAAACACACATATTGGACGTAGGGCTTTTATTAGGAATACAAGTTTGGCAAGTGGAGGATTGGTCCTCGGATTCAGTTTTTTAAATTCCTGTAAGCCGGAACAGGCAAAAGAGATGGCCGGTACAGAAATGCCCAACGAATGGTTCGAGATGAATTCGTACCTGAAAATTGGGGATAACGGGGTCGTAACCATTTACACACCGAATCCAGAATTCGGTCAGAATATTAGAACATCGATGCCCATGTTAGTGGCAGAAGAGTTGGATGTGGATTGGAAAAACGTGTTGGTAGAGCAAGCGCCCTATCATGCAGAAAAATATGGCTTTCAACTTACAGGCGGCAGTACGGGAATAAAAGCTAGATGGATCCCCCTTCGAATGGCCGGTGCAACTGCAAGGCACATGTTGATAGCTGCGGCTGCACAAACCTGGCAAGTTCCCGTAGAAGAAATTACTGCCGAAGCAGGAGTATTGCAACACACAACAACGAAAAAATCGGCTGGGTACGGTGAAATGGCTTCGGTTGCAGCCACACTCGACGTGCCTGCAGAAGTGCAACTAAAGGAGGTGAAGGAATTTAAGCTGATCAGCCGCTCCCATAAAAATGTAGATGCGAAAAACATTGTAACCGGGGTACCCATGTTTGGCATGGATTACCAAAAAGAAGGGATGTTAATCGCTATGATCGTACATCCGCCGGCTTTTGGCATGACCTTGAAATCAGTTGATGACAAGGAAGTCAAGGCCATGCCAGGCATCAAGGATGTAATAACTATCAAAAGTTTTAAGGAGGGATTTCAAAAACACGGTTTTGACACCAACGCTTTTCCTGAATTGGTGGCAATCGTCGGTAACTCTACCTGGGAAGTAATGCAGGCCAAAAAGAAATTAAATGTCGACTGGAAGCCCATCACTGCAACTACTGAAATTGTCAATGGGTTTTTTGGAAAGGAAACAAGAAATACCCCTGCGGGACTGGAATCCACACAGGGCCACAAGGCACAGATGGAAGCCCTTGCTGCCATTCCGGGAAATATTGTTCGGAAGGACGGGAATCCTGAGGCCGCCTTCAAGAATGCAGCAACGGTTTTGGAGAGAAGCTATTCGGCCCCATTTCTTGCCCACAATAGCATGGAGCCTATAAATGCATTTGCTCATGTAGAAGGAGAAAAGGCGAAAATTGCGGCACCCATCCAGATTCCATCCTTTATCATTCCTACGCTAGAAAGCAGTTTGGGAATACCGAAGGAAAATATTGAAATGGAAATGCCAAGAATGGGAGGTGGTTTTGGAAGGAAGGGCTATGCACACTTTGTGGTGGAAGCGGCCTTAATTTCCCAAAAAGTAAATGCTCCCGTAAAGTTAATTTATAGCCGTGAAGATGATATGACGACTGGTATTTATCGCCCAACCTATCATGCCACTTATCGCGCGGCTTTTGACGAAAACAATAATTTGACCGCCATGCATATAAAGGCGGGCGGTATACCCGAGAGCCCATTGTTCGCCAATCGTTTTCCGGCCGGCGCGATCGATAATTACTTGGCGGAAGAATGGGCCATTGATTCCAATATTACGGTAGGTGCTTTCCGCGCTCCCCGATCCAATTTTATGGCTGGGGCCGAACAGGCATTTTTGGATGAAGTGGCGGAAGCCATGGGCAAGGACGCTATTCAATTTCGCTTGGACCTGCTAAAACGCGCCAAGGAAAACCCGGTTGGGAAAGATAATCAGTACGACCCCGAACGCTATGCAGGTGTTTTGGAATTGGTGCGGGAAAAATCGGCATGGAACAAAAATAATGAAACGAAACATCGGGGAGTTTCGGCCTATTTTTGCCATAACTCCTATGCGGCGCATGTGCTGGATTTAACGATGGAAAATGGCAAACCTGTGGTGGAAAAAGTAGTTTGCGCCATTGATTGCGGAGTGGTGGTAAATCCTGATGCAGCCACAAACATGGCGGAAGGTGCCATAACCGATGGTGTTGGCAATGCCTTTTTTGGGGAAATGACCTTTGAGGACGGAGTGCCCCAGAAAAATAATTTCCACCAATATCAAATGATCCGTATGCAAGAAGCACCAAAAGAAATCGAGGTGCATTTTGTGCAGAATGAAATCGACCCAACAGGTATGGGAGAACCTCCGTTTCCCCCTGTTTTCGGGGCGGTGGCCAATGCCTTATACAAAGCCACGGGCCAACGGCATTACCAACAACCTTTTGTTACGAAAAAGCAGATAGTAGGATAACCGATTATTCCAAACTTGGCGTTTTTCCTTAGAAAAATAGTGTGGTGGTTATGCGATTCATGGCCCAATATTCACATTAGCCTTCATCCCTCCCGATATTGGGACCAACCACAGTTACTTCTGCGATTTTTTACGATGTGTGTTCAGGCATATGTCTGCTTGAATAGCGTGATTCCATTAAGGGATAGTTTAGTATCTTGTTGTTCTAACCGCCAACCAAAACAATCTCAATTATTAAGTTCTTGGTTAAAGATTAAAGGTGTCGCAAACGAATTGAGTATGATAAAAGATGCACCGCATTTTGGTGAGATGTTCGATGCAGAACATTCGAACAAAAGTTATAGCGTTTCTGGAAAAACATTTGAAGTGAGTTGTGAAACTTCTTTGGCGATATTTGAGGAATGGTGGGCAGTCCGAACGTTTCATTGCAAAATTGAATACGTCAGCTTTAAGCAATAGTACAGCGTCCTATAAAACGTTCTTTAACGGTCATGCAAAAGCCAAGGTTTCCAGGCATTATATATTTGTAAAATATGGCAAGCGACTTAAGGGCACTTCGATTTCAATTACCCTACCGCCTCTGTATTCCTTGCCATCCTCAGCTTTCCATTTCCCTTTTGGCAAAACTACGTTTCGTTTGCGCGCTCCTTTTTTAACCACAGGGGCAACCAATATGTGGTCTCCAAGCATGAATTGGTCCTTAATGGTTTCATAGTTGTTATTAGGGTATGCCAAGGCCATTGGTTTTACGATCGGCTCTCCCGTTTTTGATGCTTGTTCCGCTAAATCCAGCAACAGGTTTCCCATTTTAGTATGTAGCAGTGCAGCATCAAGGCACAATTGGTTATTTTCCTTTGACAAGACGCGCCATGGCGCCACCGAGAATTGCATCATAGGCATCAAGGCATGCACTTGGGCAGAACGCACTACCAGTTCCTCATCGATGGTCGTTGCATTCTCAAAGGATTGGTACTCCCCTCCACCGATCATATCAGGACACGTATAGGCATATCCCATGATGCTTTGGGACATTAAATCAGGAATAAGCTTTTGAAGGTCATCCCAATTATGGTTCTTGTCCCTTAGCCGCTGCGCCAATGGCAATCCTGCCATTTTCCAAGAAGCCCGATATTCATTCAATGGGAATTTCAACCCAATTTTTGCAAAGTAGGTGGTATGATCGTTGGGATTGGTCCCCGGTATAAAAGACACAACACCCCCAGCGTAAAAATCAGCGTCACCTGCATCAAATTTGAAACCATCTACGCCATATTCATCCATTAAGAATTTTAACCGTGCCTCAAACCACTGCTGTGTTTTTGGGTTGCTTAAGTCCAAACAAGCACTTGCCCCGTTCCACCATCGAATAATGGCCGCTTTGTCTATTGTGTTGGACCAGACCACTTCTTCTGTGCTATCAGCATCGAGCAATAGCATTCCTTCTTTGGCCAAATATCTAAATACTTCTGTGTCGGCACTTACGAAAGGACATACCCATACCATGACCTGAAACCCCATATCATGAAGCTTTTTTATCATTCCTTTTGGGTCCTTGAATCTTCGCGCCGAAAACGTCCATGTGCCGTAACTCTCCTGCCAATTGTCATCTATCATTAGTACTCCCGGCGGGTACCCTTCATCAAGAATCGCTTGTGCATATTTTAAAATATCCGCTTCATTTTGGTTATAGGTCAATTCGATCCACGTGTTGTATTGTGGTTTTGTAAATAACAGGTTCTCTGGTATTTTTCCGTTCGGAGGGAAAAAATTTGCAACGGCATAGTTATAGGCATCGCGTAAATTCTTACCGGCAGTTCCAAATTGAATTTCACCCCCTCTCGTAGTTACTAGTATCTGTCCTTTATCAAAGGAATATTTTATCGGAGATTCGCTCCAAACGTATCTCCCTTTGTTGGAGAGCAGCAACGGTTGTGCTTGATTTCCTTGGTTGTCACCCCAAAGGTCATGGCTTTCAATGGTTTGTGAATCATACGGGGTATTATGGCCGATAGCGCTGAGTCCGCCCCACCAATATTCTCCAGGAAGCATTGTTATTTCAACGTTCCCTGGGTTTTGGGAATAGGTGTTGACAGCTAGCGCGATAAGGAATGAAATTAGGAATGTATTTCTCATTTGCATTTTAATGTGAATTTGCCAAAATGTCCATTGGGCTTAAGTTCCCACCGGAAATCCCTGTATATAGCTATGTTCCCCCTGGGCCACTTTCAAATATATGATAATATTAGGAGAATACTGAAGGGGTTTTAAGACGGTCGCGAGATAAAATCAGACCCTAATTAATTGTAACACTATGGCCATTTAAAGAACCTATTTCCAATGCATAACTATTTTTAAAATGTGCCCTTTTTGTAGTCTCATACAGAAGTTTTCCGAATTGACCCTACTGTTGTGAGCATAATCTCACTGAATTTTAGGGTCGTTTAGGGCCTATCTGGTATTCCTTTTCTTTGATTATTGTTATACGTCAATTTTTTTAGGGATACGACAAAATGTTCTTCACTAACATTAATAGATTGAAGGCAGTATTAAGGCATCCAAAAAACCAATACTTGGCCTATACATAATATGCGTATACTGGTATAGGTGGACTAAAAAATTCCGTCCGAATTTACGTATGACCTTTCCCACCAAAACTTAGACAAACTTCCCAACCAACGATTTTATGTAAAATATCAGCCCGTTGGGTGGGTGCAAAAAGGAATTTTATTTAAAGGGCCGCAAGTCCTAGAAGGGAATCAAAAAGTCGGAACGAATAGATATTATAAAAGAATTAGCAACAAAAAAAACAAATTGTATGGTAATGAAATTTTTAAAAAGAAACAGATTTATAAAAGACACAGTAAAGGTTTTGCTTATCCTAGCGTTTTTAGGAATGAATTCCTGTAATGACGATGATAATGGCTCCAACGTTGCCTTTAAAAAATTGCAGATATTGGAGGTCGAACTGCCCGATTCGTTTAACCAAGGCGAATTGTATGAGATACAGGTCAGTTATGTAAGACCCGATGGGTGCACCTATTTTCAGGGCTTTGATGTCTATCCGAAAGACACTTCGGTTAGGGAAGTTGTTGCGGTAGGTGTAACGTATAGTGATCAACTATGCACTCAGGAAGTTACCGAAGTTACAGACAGTTTTTTGTTTAGGGTCGTTTACGATCAACCTTATACATTTCGTTTTTATAAGGGCGAAGATACAAACGGGGATCCCGAATATCTCGAAGTGGAAGTCCCCGTCAATTAGATAAAAAACGAACGATATGATCAAGAATTATTATTATTTGATTGCTGGGATCCTTGCGATTCTATTTTCCTTTTCACATGCATGGAACGGACAGGATGTTGTGCTGCCAGAACTTGAAGTCACTACTATAACCGATAGCATAAGAACCGTATTCTTCTATGTCTGGCATATTATCACGGCGGAAAACATCCTTTTTGGTGTGGCTTTTATTTTAATGTCGTTTCATAAAGACCTGTCAAAGGTCAGATTTGCAGCCAGGATGATTGCAATTTTAATGATCATTCGCTGGATGGTCATCTTTGGAGGAACTTTATTGTACAATGCTTCGGCGCTTAAAGATACATTGGTTGATACCGTTGCTATCGCTATTTATGTGGTGGTGATATTATTGGGCATACGGATTAAGGAGAAGCAAATAGCGAGATAATTTTTAAAGCCACTCCCTTTTCTAAAATGGAGGTGTCAACTTGCCGATCATTAGAATTGAATTATAAATATAAATCCCTAATGGTGATGATGTTGAAAATGGGTGCCCTGGAAGGAAAAGAGGCTGCCTCCTACATTTTTACCAGCCCTCACAATCCATGACACGCTAGTCAAGGGCCGAAAAATGTATACCTAAATTCTCGCTGCAAAGAGATTGAACAATCGATTATTCACTTCCCTTTGGTAGGATAAGGGAAACAAAATCGAATAGTATGGTAGCAGTATATAACACAGATGCCAAAAAACTTTTTATTAGTTAGAAGTATTCATTACCAAAATAATCTTGAAAATTAGTTGGCCGAATATTCTAATACTTTTATCTTTGTTTCCAAGATACTTATTAAACAAGATAAATAAAGAAATGAAAACAACCGAAAATTTCAGTGAAATTACCAGAACCTATTCTGACACCTCTATTCTTATGCATGAAGCAATAGCTCGTAAAGTCGGGCTTTCTGGAACGGATCACAAATACCTCGGACTTATTATTAAAAACGAAGTAATGTCAGCTGGAGAGATTGCGGAGATTACAGGATTAACAACAGGTTCAGTAACTGGGTTGATCGACAGGCTTGAGAAAAAGGAACTCCTACAGCGAAAAGCTGATAAAAATGACCGTAGAAAAGTGCTGATAGTTCCAAACGTTCATAAAACTATTGAACTTCTCCAACCCATTTTTACCGACTTGCAAAAAAGAACTCAAGAGTTGACCAATACATTTTCAGAGGAGGAATTGAATGTGATTGTAAGATACCTCAGATCGGCAACTGAAATCATGAAAAACGTAACCCAAGATCTAAAAAAATAAAACAATGAACATTACGGAAAGTTATTTATCAAGGGCGGAATTATGGATGCTCATAACGATATTGGCCTATTTTTTAATGAACGGCGCACAGATTTTTGAAACGGCCGTTCTGGTCCCAAAATGGACGGCAAATCCGCCGGAAACATTCTCTTTGTTAACTGACAAAAACGGTACAAGTTTAAAGACCTTTTGGATAGTTTTTCACTCTTTGCACGAACTGACCTTCATATTGGCAATTGTCTTTTGTTGGAAATTGAACCCTATCAGAAATGGATTGTTGATATTCTTTGCAATTCATGTTGCCGTAAGGGCTTGGACACTCGCCTATTTTGCAACAAATATCATGGAGTTCCAAAATATATCTGAAGGCTTAAGTTCCGCAACGGATTTGGATAAGCGGGCCAATCTATGGAAAACCTTAAATTATGCTCGAGTCGCAATTTTTGTTGCTGTATCAATCGGATTGGTCCCGTTACTATTGAAACTCATGAATTTAAAGAACAGCTA
Organism: uncultured Flavobacteriaceae bacterium; assembly: GCA_963798435.1. Lineage (GTDB taxonomy): Bacteria > Bacteroidota > Bacteroidia > Flavobacteriales > Flavobacteriaceae > JALHST01. The sequence goes on along the minus strand of CAWCTF010000008.1, from coordinate 232,243 downwards.
AAAAAATGACGTTTTTGGCCAAGAAGTTTGGAGACCTTAAAATGACAATTTTCGGTTTGTTCTTTTCAATTAACGGACTTCTATTGATTGCATTTTCAAATGTCGAGTGGTTATTGAACCCTACCATGGTAATCTATGTGATAGGTAGTATGCAAAGTACCGGCTTTCAAAATATCGATGCATTCTTCGTACCAAAAAAAACGAACAGGGCGAACTTCAAGGAAGTTGGCGCGGTCTTCTTGGATTGGCAACCAGTATCGCGCCCCCGTTATTGACAATGACCTTTACCTATTATACCAACGATGAAACCCAAATCTATATTTTCCGGTAATACCTTATTTGTTTACGGTATTTCTTACTGTCCTACGTTTCATCATAATGATCGGGAGTAACAAAAAACAAAAAAGACCAGCCATTGAAACGCATTAATCCAAATTCATAAAATGAAAGTAAAGTTAAAGTCCGGAGATAATCTTGCCCCGATTCGGAATCAATTGATGGAGTTGATCGAGCCGACCTCAACACTCATTGAATTCGGATGCGGTGATGGGGATCTGCTTTTTAAACTTTCCCAAAAAATCAAATATGGATTGGGCATCGACAAATCAAACACGCTTATCGACCATGCTTTAAAACAAAAAGAAAGGAGGAACATTACCAACATTGATTTTATATGTTAAGAATTCGGGAAAAATTTTAGGTCTTCGGAAATCTACGATTTTTCGATTGCCAGTCTATTTTTCCATGTCATTCCAATGTCGCAAGCTATTTACCTACTGAATAAAATGTGCGAAATATCGGTTACGGTTCTGGTCTGTGGATTTTCGCGACCTAAAACGGCGCAACAGAAGTTTCTGTTATGGCTCGATCAACAATTTTCCGGCCATTACAGCAATTTTAAAGCATTTAAAAAACAAGGATATATGGAAGGAATTCTAGCGGAAACACAATGCTTGGATTGGACAGTTTATGATACCCTTATTCCGTTCGTTAAAATATATAAAATAAACGTTACAAAAAATGAAACACATTGAAAATGCTCTTTGTTTAAGACAATAGAAAAATGAAAAATGTACTCCGATTTACAACAATCCTAATTGTAGCCATAACACTATCCGCATTAATGGCCCATTTGCTCGAAATACCCAATAAATTGCCTTTATCAAAGAACGATTACCTCACCGTTCAAGGTATATACAGCGGATGGTCCTTGTTGGGAATTTTTGAAATAGGGGCCATTGTTTTAACCGCTGTCTGGGCATTTATAGAACGAAAAAGAAAACATGTATTAACATATTTGATCTTGGCATTTTCAACTTTTGTTCTAAGCCTGGTAGTCTTTTTCCTTTATACGCTCCCTGCGAACCAAGCTACTTTAAACTGGTCGGAATTACCCGACAATTGGGAGCTTCAAAGGAAGAACTGGGAGTATTCCCATGCGGTAAGGGCAATTTTGAACCTATTCGGGTTTAGTTGTTTGATTATAAGCCTGCTCATACATAATTCCCAAAGATCGACCATAAGAACTTAAAGAAAGTTAATATTTAAAACTCAAAAATGCAATTATGATTAGCGGTTTCCTCGCAATTAGCAGGGAAGGAAGAATCTATGTAAATTGATTGAAAAATACTTGCCAAGCAAACTTGGCCATTTAGGAATTATAGACTGCCTAGTGCGATGCGCGTTAAACTTTTTGTGGAACTTCTGCATCAATGTAAGAGAACAGTCTCGAAATTAATGATTGAAAAAAATGAAACAGACGCCAAAAAATACTAATGCTAAAGTTCCCCATGATATTGGCCACGAAACAAAACAAAGGGTATTCGGGCTTATCCGCAATTTGGGGCCAGTTATCCTTTTTAGCCTGGTCTATCCCCTTGCAGTCTATTATGGGCTTCGGGCCATGGACATAAATGCATTTTTTGCGCTGATGATAGGTGCAATTCCTTTTGTGGGCTTTCAGGTATTTCAATTCATTAAGAAACGAAAAATCGACTGGCTCGGAATTTTCATGTTGGCCATTTTGGGCATTAGCGTTGCTTTGGCTTTTATTACTGGAAGCGCCCGGTTTATGTTGGCCAAGTCCGGATTTTTTACTGCAATCATCGGAGGTGGCTTTTTGATATCGCTACTTTTTAAAAGGCCTATTGTTTTTACCATTGCTGCCTATTTGTTGCAACGGATGAAGGTCTCCAAGGAACATTTGGAAGAACTTTGGACACGGATTCCAAAATTTCGGAGAGTCTGGAGGATATCTACGATTATTTGGGGCGGAGGCATCCTTTTAAATGCGATAATTATTTTTGGCATGGCCTATCTACTGCCCGTTGATATGGTGCCCATACTAAATGCCTTGGTAAATCTTTTAATATTTGTAGCCTTGCAGCTTATTACGAATATTTACTATAAAAAACAGGGCATCTGGAAATTGGTTTTTCACAAGGAGGCTGCCCAATGGGAGAAGCAAAAACAATAAGCTGGATTTTAATAACGTTGAACAAAGCGTACGGAGGCAATAAATATATGCTTTTGGAAATTTATTTTTCTATAGGGCGGAATTTACTTCTTAGACTGCCATTTTTCATTCCCAAATTCAAAAAATATCAACCTACCTAATATCTTTATACAAAAAGAACTTTAAAATCGATGCCGGGTTTTTTCTCCTTGCTGTTGCAGCTGCAAGGCAAAAACGCTTGCAGATTAAACCGACCATCAAAGCCCAGAGGGGATTGTTTTAAGTTCCGCAGTATGGGACCGTGGTCCATCCCAAAGCTTCGAAAGGGATTGATGGAAAAAGAATGGTCCTTTTAGCAACGGATTACCTAATGGAATTTTTGAAAACGAATATGTAACAAAGAATATCAGCATTGAACAAGTTCAAGGCAGAATTGGAAATAATCGGAATCAATCCTTTTGTATTTGTTCCTGACAAAATCCTGGACGAACTGTTCAGGCACTCGGGAAAGGATAAAGGCCCGATACCGATACGCGGAGCCGTAAACGGCAAAAAGTACGTACAGACCCTCTTCAAATATCGGGGGTAATGGAGGTTGTACATAAACACGATGACGCTGAAAAACTCCCCAAATCGGATTGGTGAAAACTTGGAGATTATCGTGGCGTTCGACCCATCCGAGAGAACGGTCGAACCCCATCCCAAATTGTCAAAAGCACTTAAGGAAAACCCCGAGGCCAAAAAGGTGTTCGATAGGTTACCCGCTTCCAGACAGAAGGAAATCCTTAAATATATTTCCTTCCTAAAAACCGAAAAAAACATCGAAAAGAACGTAGCCAAGACGATAAACTTTCTCCTTGGAAAAGAACGGTTTATCGGAAGGGACAAGCCTTAACTGCGGTAAGAGCAAAAAGTATGGAGACAAAAAAGTTAAAATTCTCCTAGAGTAGAGTCAATCGTCAAAGCACTTCCGCTTCAAGAAGGGATCTCAATGAGAAATTTGGCCGGGGGCACAAATTTTTATTTATTAAATTAGTCTTAGTTACCTTTCAAAAGGATATCTTAAATAATACCCTCTTCGGTTGACATATCTAGGTAGCGTTCTTTGATTATTTTAATATGTCTTAATTCGTGGCCAGCAATATGGTAGGCTAAGGCTCTAACTGTTCTTTCATTCTTGATTTTTCCATCAATGTCAATAGTGCTTCCTCTTCTCATAAATGCTTCTTCAGGCAAGTTTTGAAACAATAATATGGTGGAAAGACGCACACTCCAGTATTCCTCAAATATTGTATAAAGACTGCGCCCATTGGCCTCGGAATATACAGCATAATCATTTTCCTCAAAACCATGCGGGGGAGTACTATCATTTCTTGCGTATCGCAAGGCCTTATATGCGAAAATCCTTTCATCATCAATGAGATGAACCAGTATTTCCTTGATAGTCCATTTATTTCTATCATAGCGATAGGCTAATTTTTCTTCAGGGGCAGCATAAATAAGTTCTTTGAGTTTAAAAAAATTAATGTGTAGTTCGTTTAGAATGTCATTGTCGGTTTTTATTAAATCAAAATAATGTTGTGAATAAACCGGATATTCACTTTTTTCCGGTCTTGCTATTTTCCTGTATTGAGTCATTTTTTAACTATTTTAAATTTCAATTTTTGGATTATCCCTTTCATAGAATAAGTACTGATTCAATTAGTTCCCCATTGAACCTTAAGGATCTTCATAAATTTTTGGGTATAGAGAATACTTTTAATAAACAAAGGGAATAAACTTTTTAGTTTTTTTACGGTAGACAACAAATTGTTCTTTATACTTCTCTGCTAAATAAGCATCTAGTTTAGGAATATTGTAGCATGCGAAAAAACAAAAAAGAAATATCGGTATAGGAGCAGCATAAAGATTTCGTGTTACGATTGCATACGCGCTTACCCACAACAGGTCTCCAAAATAATTGATATGCATGGAATAGCTAAATAAATTGCCGGTATACAATTTGCCTTGATTTTCAGGGTGTTTTTTCCAGAAATGCCTTTGGAGCTCTGAAAAAGTATTTAGAAATGAACCCAGTAGAAAAATGGCAATAGCAACATAATCCGACATCTCAATGGGAGTGGTACGGTTATATGCCAATAAGGAAAACCCAATATAATACAGCGCAAAAGCCATTGGCACACTTATGGACTCTTCCCAAGGAATCTTTCTTTTCAAAAGATAAAACATCATAAAAGTCATCCTAAAAAAGACAATGAGAGAAAAAATAAAAGTGATACTTCTGACGGCAGAGTTCCCCATGGTGGTTACGATACCAATTTTCTCCAGCAAAAAACCGCCTCCACGCCGGAACAAAATCCAGTAAGACATGTATAGAAGTAGTAGTTCTATAACTACAATGGTGATTTTTTGCGGAATGCTTTTAGACATTTTCCCATATAATTCCATCATAAAGATTTTAAAATTTATCGATTCAATGGCAAACGCTACCAGATGCTAGAACTTTATTGTTTCGACATACGTTTCAAAAACGCTCTTGGCATTCTCAGGATTCGTTACTAAGTGGTTGATATTGGCTACATCGCTTTCCCTTGTGACATGACCAAAAATAATAGCCCCATCATCTGACTTCGAAAAATTGGCAGAAATGCACCTTGCATAATCCCAGATCGATCGCTTAACTCGCATTTAACTAATAATATGAAGACATATTGCTTTCTAGGATAAACCACGAAATATACGACAACTGCATAATTTTACTTTCGACAAAATCTTAGTTTTAAAATCTGTTGTTTTAGGAGAAATCAAAAGACATTGGCAATGGGATCTATAACCGTCAAGTCCTTTTCATAGTTAGGCAAGTCTATATCATCGATAAGATCCCCCAGCCCCAATTTGGCAACCAAAGAACCTGGTAACACTTTTAGGAAGAAATTGCGAAGCCCTATTTCAAATGTAGTCTTAGGCACAAATGTAGCGGCGGCATTCAGGGCGGAATGTTGTTTCCCTTCAACAAACTTTTTTAAGCAATCTTCATAACCAATAAATGCCGCATGGTGATTATTTGCTGACCGCGACAACTCACCAGCCAACACATAGGCCTCGGCCATTGCAAGTCCGGAACCTTCACCGGCAAGCAAGGAAACGGCAGCTGCGGCATCACCAATGAGCGCTATTCGGCCTCTTGCCCAACTTCCCATTTTGATTTGGCTCACCTTGTCGTAATAAATATCGTCAAGTAGGTCAATTCCCTCAAGGATCTTGGGAGCTTCCCAGCCAAAATCGCTATAGACTTCCTTCAACAAGGCTTTACGGGCCCCAACACTTTTGGGGAATTTTCCATTTTCAAGTTTTTCACTAAACCCTAAAAGGAAGAGGGTTTTTTCATTTCGCTTTGCAACCCTAAATATCAGCCGACCTGGTTTTGTACGACCAATAACCCGGTTCTCGTCCCTTGGATGGTAGCCGTCCAATTCTATAGCAGCTATTCGCAGGCCAAGGTCATTTTCAAACTTTTGAAGAGGCCCAAAAGCCAGTTCCCTTACCCTGGAATGAAGGCCATCGGCACCAATAACCAAGTCAAAATCTTGTGATGTGGCCGTTTCGAAAATTACATGTAGCTGACTTTCCTTTTCTTCTATCTCAGAAATGGAATCCCCAAAAATAATTTCTACCTCGTCCTTTATTAGGCCATAAATGGCGTCGGCCAATTGCGACCTTTCTATACTTATATACCGATTTTTGGCCAAGCCTCTGAATATGTCCACATCAAAACTGGACTGGGATTTCCCTTGATCGTTTACCCAATCGATTTCCTCTATATGGTATGCCCGATTTTTAAGTTCGGACAACAAGCCCATTTTCTCGGCTATATCGTATCCAATGCCCCAGAAATCAATCAGATAACCCCCTTTACGTGGCTCCGAGGCTTGTTCAATCAAAACCGGCTCATGTCCGAACCGATGCAGCCAATATGCCAAAGTCGTGCCTGCTATGCCCGCGCCGTTAATCGCAATTTTCATGATTTCCTAGTTTTATATGTTCGTATGACAAAGGTATCATGCGGGTCGGCCATGTCTATTTACATATGTTAATTTTTATGTCTTCATATCTAAGGAAGTCCCGACTACACTGACTAAAATCTTCAAGGCATACGTAACGCAACACCTGCCCACTATGCCATTTCTGATTTCCTAACTTGATAATTCCCGGGCACAGGGCCGAAAGATCTTACTACCCTGTTCCAGGTATTGATTTGCGCGATGCACAGTGTGAGATAACCAATTTCCGCCTTGGAAAAGTACTGTAACAGTTCATCGTGTATGTGATCACTGTTTTCCTCTTCGGGAAGTCTTGTTAAAACTTCGGCGAAGGCAAGTACAGCCCGTTCCATATCGGAATAAAAAGGAGTTTCTCGCCATGCAGATACCGAGTAAAGACGCTTTTCCGTTTCACCCAGATATACGGCTTCCTTAAAATGCATGTCAAGACAATAGGCACAACTATTTATCTGTGATACCCTGAAACGCACTAATTCGAGGAGCTTCTTGTCAAGTCCGCTTTTGTCGATATATTTTTCTACATTGGTTAAAACCTGCGCCATACCTTGGGGCGCGTCTTTAAAAGAAATTCTTTCCATGATCTTTGATTAGAATCGTTAAACTTTTAGGTGTTCTTATTTTTATCAAAATTATAGCCCATATAGTCTTCTAAAATGGGATTATAAGACAAAACTACAGGTTAATCGTTCCACTAGTTAAACTATTTATTTGGAACAAATTTCGACACTGTTCTTGTTTTTCGTCTTTACATATGTTAAAAAAAGTGGAGGATGTAGATCGAAAAAAATAAAAGCTTATTGTTTACCCGCACGAATGCGGCTTAAGCTAACGGTCGAGATACTAAGATAACTGGCGATATGTTTAAGCGGCACTCGGTTAGAGATCCCCGGATGCCTTTTTTCGACCTGCTCATACCGTTCGGCGGCTGACAAAAAACGAAGGTCCTCGACCACTTCCTGGGCCATTATAAACAAGTAAGTGACCAATTTTCTTCCCAAACGCTCGATGTCGTGATGTCGTTCGCAAAGTTTTTCAAATTTACTATAATCGAACGATTGTACCTGGGAAGCTTCGGTAAGTTCGATGGCCTTGTGGGTACGTTTCTGCTCAAACAGACTTTCCAAACCTCCAATAAACTGTCCGTCCAAGGCAAAATAATCAGTAATGTCCTCTCCGGCCCGATAATAATATACCCGGGCCGATCCTTCCTGAATAAAATGAAAATAGCGATCAATTTCCCCGAGCCTTAGCAAATGGGCCCCCTTGGGATGCTCTTTTTGGACAATGATTTTTCGTAACTCCTCGCTAGATTTTTTTGAAAAAGGACTGAGTTCGTGACAAGTGTCGATGATATCCATTTTGAAAAGATTTGACGGTAAAAGAGCTGCCATAAAACACTATATGCAAAGAATTCGAATCATATCCGGATGTACTGCTTCAAAAATACAAAAGGAATATTTGACATCGTCTAAGAATAGTGAAAGGGATTTAAATTTTATATAAATGAGCATCCTGGTTATCAGCATGAAGGATAAACTTCAATTAATCTACACACATAGCCTGTTGATCGGCCGTTTCATAAGTATAAAAACGACCAATTCATAATGCACATTGCGACCCGCCCTAACTTAATTTTAAATGGGCAATAATCTTTTTGGCTTTTCGTTTTTTATGAAAATAAAGAGTTGAATAAAATCCTTGTTGACATGAAAAAATTACCGATTATCATCGCTTTGATTGCTTCGTCCACATTCGCGTTCGCCCAAGGCAGGACAAAAATGGCCCTTAGGATGGGAGTGAACAACGCAAAGATCTTGAACTCCAACCTGCACACGATGTCCGGACTTTACGCCGGCGTAGCACTGCCTATTCAATTTAATGAAACCTATGCCCTACAGCCGGAGATTACCTATTCGAAACAGGGTGGTAAATCTGAAACTACGGGTCTTGATGACGTCGATATTAACTATTTGTCAATAAGTGTGGCCAATAAGATATTTACCAAGGGACAGGGTTTCCATTTTATTTTGGGCCCCAGTCTGGATTTCAATTTCGATGACAATTTCATCAATATAGTGAACCAGAATGGCGATAATTTTAAAATAACGCCAATCGATATTGCCCTATTTGGAGGAATAGGATACGAATTCGATTTCGGCCTTGCCCTTGAAATGCGCTACAAACAAGGATTGATCGATCTAGATTTCAACGATGATGGCGAATATGGCAGTGGCAATGAGAAAAACCAGCTAAACCGGGTAATACAGATCGGGGCTTTCTATAAATTGAATTTTTAGGACGGAATCAAAAGCACTGTCACCAAAAATTAAAATTGAATCTATTCTCCATATTGAAGTAGGACGTTTAAGGAGTAACCGCTGCCCCAGTGGTCAACTTGAATGGTTCAAAAGCTTGTGTGAGAAGGGTATTTGTTTTTATGGGATTTCAATAAATCAATTTAAGTTTCTTAAACACAGATTTACTACTATGACGACCATGACCAGCGTTCATAGGTTGAACATGCATTTTTACAAACATAGAGTCAATTGGCGCCACTAAACGAACGATTTATAAATTATATTTTTCCTTAGGTTCTGCGTCTTTAAATGGCGGTTTTTTAGGACTCTCCTTCTTCAATAAAAATTTTAGATCCTTAATATTAAAATAGATTATTCATACTTGTACGCAGATACTATTGTTGATTTGATTTGGCGCCCCTAAACTAAATTCATGCATCTTACCTAATAGTTGTACTGTTGTGGTTAAGGAGAATGCTAATAATGATCAAAATTGTAACCTGAATTTGTTTTGGTTCGTCCTATAAAAACAATTCAATAGGATGAACCGATTAATACTCTTCATTTTTTTATCTGCATTTAATTTCTTATCTCATGCTCAAAACTTTCAAAAAATAGATTCTTTAAGCAAGGAATTAATAAAAAAATATAGCCTAAAAGGTATAGGCATGGTTGGCGTCCAAGGAGATAAAATCGTCTATGAAAATGCATTTGGAAAAGCGAACGAAAAAAGAGCGTTCGATGATTCTACCAAAATTTATATAGCTTCAAATACCAAAGCTTTTATCGGACTGGCTATGAATAAACTTGCACATGCGAACAAATTGGATTTGGAAGCCCCAATAACGGATTACATCTCAAAATCATATTTTCCAAGTAACCTCTCGGTAGTGTAGTACTGGTTATTATAGGAACTAATTTATCAGTTAGTTTTAGGATTCTAACTGAAATTGTATAAATAAAAAAAAGTGCCACAACAAAGACGTATATAAGCTATGGATTGGTCAGTCCACACTTGGAAAATCCTGCGGACTTTCCATAGCCAGTTATTATCTGGACAGGTTCGTGCCGAGACACGCCACAGCTCATATACATAAACGCTGGGGCAAATTCAGCTGAAGTTGACTTATGTTGCTACACAACTTCGTTGTTCCCGACCAACGGGTAATTTGACCTAACGCCACGATAAATCAAAATGCGTTTCGGCTCTTCAACGACCTGCCATGTGCTTTCGGAGTAGACCGCACACATGTCACAATCCCTAAAGCTATTAGGACTAAAAGCAATTAATTCATGTCACTTTTATTTTTGAGGAAATTCATATTTTCGCCATACTGGGAAGGCAACGTCCCCTTTTTCCTTTAAATATGTATCTTCGATATACAACCATTTAAACCCAAGGATGCCCCTGCGTTTAGCAGGGTGTTGGCAGTCGTAGTACCTATTCCGTATAAGCAATAAGTAACTAAAAAAATGACTCGGGAAAGTATAAAAAATTCAAGTAGTTTAAAGAGAACTTTGGCATTGTACAATATGATACCAAACTTAACTTGGTCTATTTTAAATCTGACACCGATTGTTATTTTTTGTTTTACCTTGATAGACACAAGGTATATCTATTTTTTTCTTGCCATAAGCTCACTACCTGTTTTTCTTAAAAATTCGGTGATCGATGCATTTCAAATTGGAAATACTACAAAAATATATAAGAAACTTGGTGTTCCTTGGATTAATACAGTAGCTCAAAACGGAGTAATAATAATTAGACTAATAAAAAACAGGTTCCCGGAATACAAAGCTGTAACAAATAAAAAATCATCTATTTCTAGGCTCATTACCCAAACTTATATATTTGAAAAATTCCACCTAATTCTTTTTCTTTTTTATAGCTCCATAATTATTTACGCTTTGATACATAAACATTTTTATTGGGCTTTCATTATTTCTTTGACAAATATTCTCTATAACATCTACCCAAATCTATTGCAACAATACATCAGGCTAAAACTAACTTTACATAAGAATAAAATCGACAATCTTAAAACAAGAAATAAACAAATATAAAAAAACAACGAACCGCCAACAAAGGCTAATAGTTATTGCTTGTTCTCGCCTACTTTGGAAATCCTTGCGGAATTTCCAATTAAGTGTGTACCTGCCTGCCATGCCTTCGACAGGCTTGCAAAATTGAGTGCAAGACCGCGCAACTTATCATAGCTGAACCGCTTTGTGACATGAAAAGAAGATGTATTCTAATCGCAGTTAGAAAACTAAAATGAAATTAAAGGGAACTAGATTGCTGTTTGTAGCAATACTTCTTATTGTCTTTCTAGGTTGTAAAAATGAAACCTTATTTGTTTTAAAGGAACCCGTTATGGGCATGGAGTTTATTAAAATAAAAAAGGGGGAATTCCTTATGGGAGACTATGAGAATTTAAAAGATTCGGAAACCTTACATGAAGTTAAAATAACATATGATTATTGGCTTGGAAAAACGGAAGTAACTCAAGGGCAATGGCAAAGAATAATGGGGTACAAAGAGCTTCATCCTCAAAAGCCATCTCCATTTCGCAACCTCAATCATGAGTATCCCATCGTAAGCATTTCGTATTTTGATATTGAAGTATTTCTTGACAAATTGAATGATTTATCAACTAAATACCAATTTCGTCTTCCTACAGAAGCTGAGTGGGAATACGCTTGTAGGGCAGGAACAAAAACACCGTTTTCATGTGGGGCTCTTATTTATGATAGTCTAGCAAATTACAACGCTGTAAAACCATCAAAATATACCCCATCAGGAACTTATCGGGGAAGTCCTGAACCTGTTGGTAGTTTTCTGCCAAATCAATGGGGTCTTTATGATATGCATGGAAATGTGTGGGAATGGGTAAGCGACTGGTATGCCCCGTATACAAAGGAAAGTGTTACGAATCCGAAAGGCCCCAAAGACGGAATAGAAAAAGTAATACGTGGCGGCAGTTGGTATTTTGGGGCAGAGAATGCAAAATCTTCCTTTAGAAGAACGCATGAACCTAAATTATGGGGATTTTCAATTGGATTTAGAATAATTTGTGAAAAGAAAAATTAATTTTTAACGTTAACACGAACACACAAGAATGTACATACAATTAGGCGAAATAGCCGTAAATTCAAGATCTGTAGCTCGTTCTAAATCGTAACGGTCTGATAAGTTTGAAGCCAGCGATCCCTTGCAAACTAGCAACATACAAAAAAATGACACTCCAACCCTATCCAAAAGTTTACTTATACAGACGAATAGTTCAAGCAAAACTTTTCATTGACAACAACTCTTCTGAAAACATAGACCTTAACAACATTGCAGACGAGGTCTCTTTTTTCTAAATTCATTTTATCAGACAATTCAAAAAAATATACGGCAAGATACCCCTTGGCAAATTGCATGGCAATGACCTTCGTATAAAAACCAAAAATTGTACGAATTGATTTAACGGGTTTTTAGGTTTAGGAGAAGCAAATCAACGGGAGTAATTTTAGGATGGGTGTAGGTTTCGAAGCCTATCAGGATGTCGAATGTCAATGTCGTCTCTGCAGCCTGCAGGATTTTTATCTGAAATTGACATCTGTTGCAAGGAGTGGATTATACTTTAAATGCCTTTCTCAGCGGTCTGCGTTTGGATAAATATAGCGCCGCAGGCTACATAATTACTGATCTCGAAATTGATTTTCTATAATTTTTCGCATAGTCGAGGGCAATTGACGGATTATTCGGGCTACTTCCAATTCTAAAAAGGCCGCTCAATAATGGAGCGGCCTTTAAAAAATAAACGGCTATTAAACAATTTATAAAGATTCAGTAATTCTCCCGACGTTCATTCTCGGTCTGATTTTCCAATTCGTTATCGATGTCCGTCTCATTGTCATCGAATTGGGAATTTTCATCGTTGTTCCGACCTTGGTTCCTGTTCTGGTTCCTTTCCTGATTCTGATTTTGATTTAGATTCCGATCCTGGTTCTGATCTTGGCTCTTATTCCAGTCCTGGCCCCTCTTCTGGCCCTGGTTGGGAGTGTCCCTAGTTCTGTCCCTATTGCGATTTTGTTCGATATTCTTATCATAGTCACTCATAGTTATAAAATTTTAATTAATACTACTTTTTAAATTATTTTAAAATTACTAATGGCTACAAACAGTTTGTAATCCTATTCCTCTGAATCTTGACGTTATACATTCATATTCTATTTTTAAGCATATTAATTTATACGAATAAACCAGAAATAAGATCGGCACGATGGAATGTTCGATTGTTGGAATTCAATTCAAAAAAATTTGTGTAATCTGTTTTAGGTTAAAGACCGTTTTAATCGAGTTCATTCACCTCATGCGATGTTTATATCTTCAACGTCCAAAATCATTGCGTCGCGGATCCCACGTTTTCTCAAAGTAATCGAAATGAAAAAAGAATGGATTATATTTTTGGTCGATGATGACCCGGACGACCGTGATTTATTTGCAGAGGCTATGCGAGAGACCGAATACATCGTACATTTTAAAAATTTTGCATCCGGCACATCACTTTTAAAGGAATTGGAAAACCTCGCTGCCTTGCCCGATATGATATTCCTTGACCTTTATATGCCCAAAATGGATGGCGAGGCATGTCTCCGGGCAGTGCGGAAAGTTCGGCGTTTCAAAAGCATACCCATTATCATTTATTCCACTATTTTCGATTTGGAACGCATCGCCCATCTTTTTGAACTTGGAGCCAATCGCTATCTGCGAAAACCAAGTACTTTTTCCGCCTTGAAGACCGCCTTACAGCGTACGATAATGTCCATATCCCAAAATCCGGTAGGCGGCCATGCCGTTATCAATTATTCGTAATCCTAAAATTCCGGGCAGCAAATGCATATTATAAAAGACAAAATATCCTCGACGAAAAAATTGTCCCGCCTATTGAGTGGGTTGGACAGTCTTTTGGAAGCGGGATACTATAAAGGAAACGATAGGTTCCCCCAATCCCTATTTAAGGCCTTATACCAAATGGGTGCTTTTCTACTTAACGTTCCCCCGGAATATGGTGGGCTAGGCTTGGGCCCGGGGAACGGCAATGGAACATTGTTAGGAGTGCTGAAAAAAATCGGTTCCCTAGATCTCTCCGCGGGAAGGATTTATGAGGGCCATGTAAATGCGATGTTATTAATCGATGAATATGGATCTGAAAAGCAAAAGAAAAGATATTATATGGAGGCGCGATCAGGTATTTTGTTCGGGGTGTGGAACTCGGAACTGCCATTCGAGGGGGTGAAAATAAATGAAGCCTTGAAGCATCCTACATTATCAGGGGCAAAGGTATTCTGTTCGGGGGCCAGTCACGTGCAACGCCCGATTATTACCATAGAAGGCAATGCGGGGAAACAAATGCTTGTTTTGCACATGGAAGAATTGTTGGTGAAGGAGGATTATACCTATTGGAAACCTATCGGTATGAAGGCCTCTGAAAGCTGTAGGTTTGACTTTAGCGGTGTCTCCGTTGAACCATCGCACATACTGGGCGACCCCGGGGATTATGAGCGGGAACCTGACTTTTCGGGAGGAGCGGTACGTTTTTCTGCCGTTCAGCTCGGCGGCGCGGAAGCTGCCATTCGTGCTACCTTGGAACATCTCTTGAAATTGGGGCGTACCGAAAACCAAAATCAAATCCGGCGGATGGGTAGGCTTGCCATCTTAAGGGAACGGGGCGAAAGTTGGATGCACCGGGTCGGGAAGATTGTCGATAAAAAGGAAACCAGCTGTAAAAAATATGTGCATGTCGCAAATATGTTCCGTACCGAGGCGCGGGATATCTGCGAGGAAGTTCTAAGGCTGGCAGAATTATCGGTAGGCCTACAAGGCCTAATTGCCCCCCATCCTTTGGAGCGCATCCATCGAGATCTTTCGGTATATCTAAAGCAGCCCGGACCCGATCGGGCGCTGGAGGCGTGTGGAAGGTATTACATACAAAATAATAGATTGAAATGTTGACTAATTTACAGGCATCTCATTTTAAGGAGGCCCCTAATCTGAATGTGAACGGCCTCCATAGGGATATCGGTCAATTGATGGTACTCGCTCCCCATCCTGATGATGAGAGCTTGGGGTGTGGCGGGCTGATTGCCCTGCTTCGGGAAGGAGGGGTTCGCGTGCAGGTAGTTTTTGTAACCGACGGCAGCGGTTCGCATCCCAATTCTAAGTCTCATCCTCACAGAATATTGGCGGAAGTACGAAAGAAGGAAGCACTTAGTGCGTGTAAAATTTTGGGTGTGGAAACAAAGGATGTTCTTTTCTTGGACGAAAAAGATTCTGCCCTATTCACTTTGAAACAGGAAATATTGGAAGGGCATGCCGAACGATTGACCGAATTGTTCCAATCTTCGGATTTTACAGCACTGGCAGTCCCCTGGCGAAGGGATCCCCATACCGACCATCGGATAGTCCATCAGATTGGGGAATTCATGGTCAGTAAATTAAAAAAGGGAATAACAAAATTGGAATACCCGATTTGGTTATTTAAAAACGGAGAGAAAGATGACTGGCCACGAATGGGCGAGGCACTCCCCTTCAAGCTGAGAATCGATTCTGTAGCGAATAAGAAATGGAAGGCTATTAGGAAGCACAGATCACAATTGGGGTTGGTAATCAAAGATGATGAGGAGGGCTTTGTACTTACTGAGGAAATTTTGGAGCCTTTCAGATCGACATATGAATATTTTCTGCTCTCGAATACCCGGGCTTTGGATTCCCTTAATGGAAATTATTTTGAGCGGCTCTATAAGGAGGATGAGGATCCATGGGATTTCACGAACAGTGATTATGAATGGGAAAAATATCGGTTTTCGGTATCTATACTCGGAAAGAAACCAGTCGAGAAAGCTTTGGAAATCGGCTGCTCCATCGGCGTCCAGTCAAACCTATTGGCCAAACGATGCAATCAACTATTGGCAATCGATATTAGCCATAGAGCGATAGTTAAGGCCCGGGAAAACTGTCCGGCCGATAATGTGAAATTCGAGGTTTGCGATGTGGCTCATTCGTTTCCCCAGGGAAATTTCGATTTGATTACCCTTTGTGAAGTGGGCTATTATTTTAATCTTACGGATCTCGACGCCCTATTTAATAATATTAATAATGGATTGACCAATGGGGGAAGGTTGTTATTGGTCCACTGGACATGTTATGTGCCTGTTTATCCCCTCACGGGGGATATCGTTCATGAGAGGTTCGAAAGATTTAGCGAGGATAATCAGTATGAACTGCTGGTTAACGGGCGGCATGAACTCTTTCGGCTTCAGCTTTGGGAAAAGTCGATTGCAGCTACTCCCAAATAATTCTGTAATTCCTGCTCCGCCACCGATACTAACTTCAGAGGGTGGAGCTTTGTCCAATTTTTAGATGCATCCAGAGCACGATCGACACGGTTTATGGCCGCCGTCGAATTTGATGAATTGGAAAAACAATCCTTTATCGTATCAATAGGAATACCCGTTATTTCGGAGATTCGGCTAGGTGTTTTTCTTTCTGAATTGGAATAGTAATCGCGTACCAAATTAAATACTTTGAACTTTGCCAATAACCGATCTATACCCTCTACTTTGAAAAAGATATCATCGGCCTCGCTCCAATCCCGCAATTCTGAGCCGAAACCCCATGGTGCCCGTGGATTGAGGCGACAGGAAGTGGCTACTACTGTGTAAGGACAATGCCGTATAGCGTAACCTGCTTCACAAACGGCGTCATACAGCGCGATATCCTCCAAAAAACCTTTAGGCGGCATGCCTCCGATATTGTTATAGACATCCTTGCGCACTGCGAGGTTCGGCCCGGAATTATGTGCATGCCTTGGCCAAGGATTGGTGAGATCAGGGCTAATATTATACTCCAAACGAGCGCGCAGGTTATTATAATTCTGCTTATGGCGCAGGGTACGTTCCGCATTGCCCCCTATCCCAGTTGCATCAACATCAATGCGTCCACATATGAGTCCATATCCACTATTTATATACCCCAGTAAATTGGCAATCCAATACCGATTTACTACAGTATCCGCATCCGTTGAGGCTATATAGTACTTCCCGGAACGAAGACGATTTGAGGCCATACGCATAAGAACCCGTCGCACCGCACCCACATTATTCACCGCTGGAAGCTGCACATCCAGGATATGAACATTGAGGAATGGATAATTGCCCTTGATTTCATTGCAGACCCTATGTGTACGATCAGAACAATTATGGCATGCTACCAGAACCTCGAATTGGGCATAATCGATTTGACGGTTTGCCATGGCGTACTGATTGGCCAACGCCTTTAGACATCGCGGAATGGCGATTTCCTCGTTATGGGCAGGAATGGTTACTATTATTTTGAGGTTATGTGAAGGTTGCTTGAGCGTAACGCCAAGATGGTCCGCGATGGCGTCAAGCACCTGGGGATCGTGTTCCCTATGATACGCCCTTGACGCCCCTTCCTTCTTGGGGGCGTGTTCCCCTAACGCGGGTTGTTCTATCTCCATCATACTAATTTTATGAATCAGCTAAATTAGGGTCGTAAACCAGTTTTATTAACCGTCATTCGATATAATATTGACCCAAAAAAGATAGAGGCGAGTTTACCCTATTTCAAAAGAACCTTAGGGCTATTTGCTGACCGGCATGGGTCTGGTTGATAGGCAATGGGAATACTACCAAGATGTATGTTTTTAGAAAGAAACTAAAGGAAATCGTGACACATCCTTCATCAATCGTAGTGCTATCGATTCGCCCGAATCTTTATTTAGTACCGAAATATCCCATGTAGTCTCGAATATTACCGCCGTGACTTAAGAAAGTTCGATAACATTCGCTTTCCTGATTTCCCGCTTTAGTCCGAGGCATAGACATACAATAGCGTGGACGCCTATCCGTACAACTAAGATGTTCGAACCGGGACTTGCCCCGAAATTAACCCGGGAATGCTCAATAGAGTGATCCACATCTCCTGCGCTATAGTTTTGCGACCCGCCTTTTGTCGAATGGGACCGGTATTAGCAAATTCTGCTGCTTTTGGGGCACAGTTCGACCAATACGAACGGGATTTATACCCCAGGTAGCGGATCGCTCCTTTCTGGACATTAAAGATTTGCTATCTTAGTATAGGTGATATAAAGTGCAGATTGCTCTTTATTCAATTGTTGTGCTTACCATTTATTAACAACCACAAAATATCGAAATGAAGAAAATCATACTCTTTTCATCAATCATCCTTATGATTGGACTATTTTTCGCAAACGTTTACAACTCTATAGTTGATGTTCCAAATTGGTGTAATGATATACCAAACTCAATAAAAAATCTTAGGAATTATTACGTCATTTCAAATCCAGGAAATTTTTATAGAATATTTTCACCTATCAATCAAATAGTAGCCTTAATTGTATTCATTATATTTTGGAAATCAAACAAAAAAGCGAGAATCTTTTTCGGATTGGCTTTAATATTAACAATAGCAGTAGATGCATTCACTTTCGCATATTTCTTTCCAAGAAATGATCTTCTTTTCTCAACCAACATTGATGAAATAGAAAAATTAAAAAATGTATGTGAGGAATGGAAGAATATGAATTGGGTTAGGTCTTCAATTGTCTTTTTAGGTGTAGTTTTCCAATTTTTAGGATTGAATAAAATAATCGATACAGCATAGAATACTAAGCACCGCAACGTATATAAAACAAAGTGCAAGTCGTTGCTAACATGGAGGTTCGGGCATTTTAAGAGGTTGTCAATTTCTAAAATTGGGCCAATCGGGAAAAGAAAGTTAATTAGAAAATTTTAAAAATTCGGCTTGTGTTTAACCGAAATGAAACTGCCTATTTTCTGCACTACGTTTCATATACAAATCCGTAGTGCAACATTTCCTTCTTAAAGCGACTCTAGCAATTTCTTGAGCTATCTAGTTATTTTTATAGGAGAAATAAGATAAAAATTAAAGGGAATCTAGCTTAAAATTTGAGTTCTGCAGGCCACATATTGGACATGATAAAGCGCATAAGACAAAACAGGTCTTTGCTTACTTCCAATCGTCAAAAATTCAAGGGAGATAATAGAGAAAATATCTACAGTGGGACTGAAGAACGAGATAACGCTATATTCAAGGAATTTTCACAAGAACAGGTTGACCAAGTTGTCAATCAAATAAAACAAGATTTCAAAATAACACGCAGAAATGAATTAAGCTACTTAATTATTTTCTGTGGTCTTATAATTATTTTTATCATTTATGCCCTCTTACCTTCATTGGAAAATCCAGAAATCAAGATAATAGCTCAATATTCAAGGTAATAGGTGAACTTAGGTACATCCGACTTCATGGTAGACCCAGTCAAATGATTAAAATGACAATGAGGTTGAAACGGAACCCATAGCTGAATCACGAGGAATTTGTCAAACATCACATTGAGAAACACGGTCCATTGATTAATCAAATACGGGAGGATAATAAACATTGTTTACGATACATACAAACCCATCCAATAAAACAAAAAACCTATGTGGTTGATGTTGGCAATTTTGACGGAACAGCTGAACTATGGTATTACAATTTGGAAGGACATGAGAATACACTAAATTCCCAATTCGATAAAGACAAAGTTTTTCCAGACCAAAAAAAGTTTTTAGACCACGAAAACACTTTAGATACAATAGGCAATCAAGTAGAAATCATAAATGAGTAAATAGTACGAGTAAGTTGAACGTTGCATGTAGCATATCAATATTATACCAAAATTTAAAAATAGAATATAATGAGAAAACCAAATATCGTTAGGAATAGACCATATTGGTATAACTGTGCCAAATGTAAATGATGCTGCCCAATTTCTTGAAAAGGCGTTTCAAGCAAATACTCTTTATGATTTAATCGAAAAAGAAGATGAACCAATGGAAGGCGAAGAAACCGAACAACAGTTGGGAATTCCAAAAGGAAGTAAAATAGTCCATATGAAATTAATGGAAATTGGCGAAAGCGCAACTATTGAACTCTTTGAATTTGAAAACACAAAGCAAGCAGAAGCCATTTCTTTAAATGATTTCGGATATACCCATTTTGCTCTATATGTAGATGATATAGAGCAAGCAGCGGATCGCTTTGAAAAAGCTGGCGGAAAATTAATTTCCGAAATTCACTCATTGGGAGGAGTTGAAGACGGAGCCAACAATGCAGGTGTTTATGGGAAAGCACCTTGGGGTAGCTTAATCGAACTAATTGCTTATCCTGACGGATTGAAAAAGGAAAGTATCGACAGATGGTCACCACCGAAAAGGAAATAAAAACACCTGCGGATTGCCATGATTTCTCCAATAGACCATACCCTGAAAAAGTCCCGAAATATGACTACCCATCAACCCTGAAAGTGATGAAAGTATGTCAAAATGGTGCCATGCGCTGGAAATCGTATTACTGGGTATATCTTACAGCAGCACTTAAAGGAAAATACGTAGGTGCCGAAGTACATGGTAATGGCATTTGGAGCGTGTTTTACAGAGACGTATTTTTAGGTTACTTTAACGATAGGAACATAAGGGACAAACAAGTATCAATTAGGCTAAGTCAGAATCTAGTGTAAAGCATGTGCCTTTAACTTTGTAAACTATATGCTTTAAGGAACATACTGACCCGTCCTGAGATATATACAAAATACAAAGAATAGATTTATTTTCTCGCATCTGAGATCGAACGCACAGACGGCAGAATGCCGGTATTCAAGTTAGCCCGGGAATTGTTTTTTTTAATACCAAGTCATGATGAATGTCCAAGATTTTATAGAAAACGGCAATTTATTTAAAAAATTCAAAGTCGATGAACTGCTTTTTACCGAGATCAAATGCCCTGTTGACGATGATGAATCATCGGGTGAGCTTTGGTGGCACGATAATTTTTTTGCCTATGCCCTTGCAGGGGAAATGGTATTAAAAACACTTAATGGGGAACATATATTTAAGGCCGGGGACTGTATTTTTGCTAAAAAGGGAGGCCTTATTTCGGCCCGACACCGTATCCAAGAGGATTTTTGTGAATTACGAGTCTTTGTTCCGGACGATTTTATTCGATCCGTTTTTCAAAGAAACAGGCTTTCAATAAACGTGACTGAATCCCATGACAATACCGATACCATTATCCCAATTCCGCTAAACGATTTACTGCTCGCTTATTTTCATTCTTTACTCCCTTATTTCCAATTGTCAGATCCGCCCTCCGAAAACCTGTTGAAACTAAAATTCGAAGAATTGATAATCAGTATTGCTTCGAACAAGGAGACTACGATGCTCAAGAGTTATTTCAGCAAAATTTGTGGTTCGTCAAAACCCTCCATTAAGAATATCATGGAGCGTAATTTTATAAAAAACCTGACGCTTCAGGAGTTTGCCCGGCTCTGCGGGAGGAGTCTATCGACTTTCAAGGTCGAATTCAAAACAATCTACCATACCACTCCGGGCAAGTGGCTTCGCAAAAAACGGCTAGAATATGGCCGTTATCTGTTGGAAACCACGGAAAGCTCCGTTGCTGAGGTCTGTTATGACAGCGGTTTTGAAAATACTTCACATTTTATCAGGGTGTTTAAGTGGGAATACGGCCTTACCCCGAGCCAATTCAGAATGAAATGAAATCCCTTTAAATAATAATCCATCCTGACCTCACAGAACATTCTTTTGGCTTTTCAGCAAATCGACCAAGCTGTTTTACTACTACTTTTATATTAGTAAAAGAGATGAATAAAGCCAACGGATATGAACATTCTTGAAGAATATAAAAGAACAAGGGGAATCCTTTTTGACAAGGAAGGAATCAGGCCCCAATCTAAAATCGTAGCTACCGATGGGCCGGTAAAAACCGTCCACTATCTCGAAATGGGTAAGGGAAAACCGCTTATAATGATCCATGGCGGCGGCAGCCACGCCAGTGAGTGGATCAATATTATGAAACCCTTGTCGGAACATTTTCATCTTTTTGTGGTGGACCGGCCTGGCCATGGGTTGACCGATGAGTTTAATTATCAGGATGTAGATTATCGGCAAATGGCTGTAGCTTTTGTTCGCTCCTTTATGGATGCCCTGAATATGAAAAAGGCAATTTTAATGGGCAATTCTATGGGAGGATTTTTCAGTATTAGCTTTGCTATGGAACATCCCGAGCGTGTTGAAAAACTTTTATTGATCGGTGCCCCTGCGGGAGTGAATCTTTGGATTCCATTTCCCCTCAGGTTACTTGGTTGGAAAGCAATAAACTGGCTCCTGATCAGAACGGTCGCAAAGCCAAGTGTTTCAAATATAAAAAATATCCATAAGCAGTTGTTGGTAGCCAATATAAGCAAATTATCCAATGATTATTTGGAACATTGTCATTGTAACGAGTTGCTTTCGGGAACCATAGAAGCATTCCGCACGATGTTGGAAAATGTCCTGACATTAAGAGGATGGAGAAAAGCGCTGTATATCGGGGATCGTTTAAATCGGTTGCAGGTCCCGGTGCGAATAATATGGGGAGAGCAAGATGCTTTTGAAAAACCTAAAACAGGAAGGCCAAAGACTTCGACCATTAAAGATTGTCAATTTGAAACGGTAGAAAATGCCGGTCATTGCCCTTGGCTGGACCAACCTGAAAAATGTGCTTCCTTAATTATTTCGATGCTTAATGAGCAGGCCATTTCTACCAATCACAGCCGCGTGCTTTCGGCCGAATAATAATCCCTCCAACGATAAGGAATAGAAACGCTGCCTACAACCTTGAATAAAAATAATGCTGGCTAAAGTGGTTAATTCACACGAACTGACATAGTAAGCAACCTAATATTAAAACCAAAAAATGATCTGCTTTTAATACCGCACTACGTTTAATTGACCGTTGTAAACAATTTGAGAACAACCCTAGGAAAATCGCCAAACAAACTAAATTTTCTACTTCATTTATGAAAAACGAGAAAAATATTTGCGTAGTTAAATGACTTCATATATTTTTGTAGCCAAATAACTTCATAATGAAATTAAGAAGGGATATTTATCAAGCAATTTCTGATCCTACAAGGCGAGCGATCCTGGTTTTACTAACTACACAAACGATGACAGCCGGAGACATTGCTGCCAATTTCGATACGGCAAGACCCACCATATCAAAACATATTCAGATTCTGAACGAATGCGATCTTGTTGAAGCAAAACAGCAAGGACGAGAAATCTACTACGAACTGAAAATCGCAAAAATGAAAGAAATCGACAATTGGTTAGCGCAATTCAGAAAGATTTGGGAAAACCGTTTCGAACAACTTGACGATTTATTATCAACAATTAAAAACAAGAATAATGAAAAGTAATTTGCATTTCGACTTCCTTGTAGATAAGGAAAACAAAACAGTCAATGTCATAAGGGAATTTAATGCAAACCGTGACTTGGTATGGCAAGCTTGGACCGAAAAGGAACTACTTGATCAATGGTGGGCACCACGACCTTGGAAATCAAAAACAAAATATATGGATTTCACGGTCGGTGGACGACGATTTTATGCTATGGTCAGTCCTGAAGGACAAGAGCATTGGTCACTACAGGAGTATCTTTCGATCAGTCCGAAAAACAATTTTAAAATGTTGAATACCTTTGCAGACAAAGATGAAAATCCTGAATTGCCCGGTTCAGAATGGGATCTGCATTTCGAAGGACAAAATGAAACAACAAGGGTCAAAATCACTATTTATAATAAATCGCTTGAACGTATGGAAAAAATGATCGAAATGGGTTTTAAAGAAGGTTTCACAGCCACATTAAACTATTTGGACGAATTATTGAGCAGTTAATTTTAAGCGCAATTCTGAATGAAACAAGCGGAATAAATCCTGGTACTAACCCCGTGTATTGTTAATTACGAGCGCCTTCCTTACCACAGGCAGGGAATATACAAAAGGAAATTCCTTATTTTTAAGCTTGTTCTTGGGCGAAAAAACCAAACGTTCACGATATGTGTCGCGATACCCAATGAGTGATACAAGGGATTTTTGAGAAAGGGTGGCACCGGGAGGAACGGAGTTTTGTCTTGGTCTTGAAGGGTGTTTATCAAGGCTAGGGTTTTTTGGATGTCGCGCACCCCATTTCGGGAATAGTTGATTTATTGGATGTAATGCAATCTAAAAAATATATTTATCATACAGCCCATATTGTTTTGAAACACGCACGTTTATTTCCTCAGCAGTTGAAAAGATTTTCGACCGGTGCAGACTAAAGCATTATGGGAAATTTCCATTAAATTTAGGGCGTTAAGGCAATCTAAGTTTAATTCCAACAAATTCTTAAATATTGAATATCATAACCCGCTTTGATCACTATTACCTCAAGATAAAAGAAAACAGATGGTATTGGCTTTTATCTATTTTTTGTCGTTTAAGTCTGGCCTATGCTTTCATTGTTGCCGGAATGGTAAAAATTGTGGGCGAAAGGTTCGCGAGTGGCCTATCTCATAATCATCCCATGGGCGCTTATCTTGAAGCCTTACATCATACGGGGTATTATTACACCTTTATTGGAATTGTCCAAGTCATTGCAGCCATATTATTATTGATACCGAGAACCGTGACTTTAGGTGCACTGTTATATTTTCCGATAATTATGAATATTTGGATCCTGTCATACGCGGTCAGATTCGAAGGCTCTTTCGTGACATCACCATTAATGGTACTCGCCAATTTATATCTGCTTGTTTGGAATTATGATCGGCTGAGATATATTTTGCCCATTCGACAGATTCCCAATTATGGAGTATTCAAAAAGCCTGGAAAATATAGCACAAAATTCCCGTGGTTATTCTTCGCGGGAGTTCTTCTAACAGTAGGATTCGTGGTTGCATTCTCCCTTTACGGCTATAACGCAATGCCCAGAAACTCCTTATCGGATTGTAAAAAACAATTTGAAAACACTGATAACGAAACTGCTGGTTTTCAATTCTGTGATTGCATTCACACCAATGGTAAGCCATTAGATGATTGTTTGAAGGAGTTTGATGACTCGGGATATTAACATTTCAATCAAATTTAGTGTTCGAAATAGCATTCATTTCATTTAATTTGCAAATTTTTATAGCTCATTTTCTTTAGTAAAATTATTCTGAGCAAGAACGGCTGGGCACTCCAGTGGGATTATATTTTAGCGGTTTTAAAGTAATCACAGCTAATTATTGAATAACTATCCGTAAGGTATTGGGTTAATTTTCTGTCCATTTGCAACTACACATCCGATAGGTTTGAAGTATTATTGGTCTCAAAAAGACAATTTGAAAACTTCCTCGGTAATTGGTTTGGCTTCCGCCGTGGTTAGAAGCCGAAAATATAAAATTCTTATCGTAGGAGTCCAGCGCGGGTTCTTGGTCGTTAATTACCTAACCAAGGGAAAAGTTCGAAACTCCCAACAAAAAGGCGAAACAATCCGATTAAATATAGGAGCGGACTTTATTGCAAAAATCGAACGTATGAAATTGCTGAATGGATTATTTGTTTTTTTCCTTGTGTCATTCTACGGAAATAGTCAAAATAGCAAGGTAGATACGCTGCCTCAACCCTTTGCCACCAAATCAGTCTCCAACTTTTCAAACGTTATAGGCTGGAAAGACGGTAGAACGCCCATTGCACCAAAAGGCTTTACCGTAACCAAATATGCCGATGGTTTTGAAAATCCGCGTTGGCTATATGAACTCCCAAATGGCGATATTCTTGTTGCCCAGAGCAATTCGAATTATGGTTTTTTTAAACGAATAGGTGCATGGCTAATCGGTGCCGGAAAATCTAACAACCTCTCGCATAGTGCCGACCTCATTACATTATTGCGCGACACGGACGATGACGGAAAACCGGATGTACGGGAAAAATTTCTCCACGAGGGCTTGAACCAACCGTTCGGCATGCTGCTGATTGGCGATTCGTTCTATGTAGCCAACACAGATGCCTTGATGCGTTTCACCTACAAAGATGGGCAGACGAGGATTGAGTGGAAGGGTGAAAAGTTGGTACCCTTGCCTGCCGGAAAGGTAAATCAACATTGGACGAGAAATATCATTGCGAACGACGACAAGTCAAAAATCTATATTGCCATCGGAAGCGGCACTAACATTGCGGAAAAGGGAATCGAAAAAGAGTTGTTAAAAGCTAACATTTTAAGATGTGATCCAGATGGATCTAATATGGAAATTTACGCATCGGGCCTTAGAAATCCCGTTGGAATGGATTGGGAGCCAAAATTCCGAGAACTATGGACGGTCGTCAATGAACGTGACGGCCTTGGCGACCATTTAGTCCCTGATTATTTAACAAGTGTTCAAAAAGGAGGTTTCTACGGGTGGCCGTACACCTATTTTGGGCATGAAGATCCGCGCGTCAAAATAGAAAAATCAGAAGGTTTAACTGAAACCTTGATACCTGATTATGCATTAAAAGCACATACGGCTTCATTAGGATTGGTGTTTTATACCGGAAAGCGTTTTCCCGAAAAATATCATAACGGGGCTTTTATTGTCCAACATGGCTCCTGGAACAAAGAGAAATTATCGGGGTATAAGATAGTATTTGTTCCCTTTAAAGGTGGGAAACCTTCAGGGGAAGCAGAGGATTTTTTAACGGGTTTCATCGTTGACCCTAATAAAGATGAAGTCTACGGAAGGCCAGTCGGGGCCATTGTTACAAAAGATGGTTCTCTATTGATTACCGATGACAAGACGCATACGGTTTGGCGGGTAAGCTATGGGGAATAAGGAATATTAACTCCCCATTTAGGATTACATAGAAAGATTTGATCCTTTCTTTTGATGAAGGTTGAATTGCGCTGTATAGATTTCTGTATTCAATTTAACTATAAAATTGGAGAAAAAAGTCGACCACGTTCAGATTACAATTTGGAAATCTATTTGCTACATACTCTTCAAACATCTAAACTCCAATCCGTTCATTGAAAATCATCAGGTTGCAATTCCATAAAAAGTACTGCTACGAAATTATCGACCGATTTCTTCCTATTTTGAAAATTCATAGTTGGTGTACCTATGTTGTACCCTAGAAAATAAAAAGCCCTTGATTTAATGGTAATCAAGGGCCTTTATCGTTGGCCTACGGGGACTAGTACCATGAATATCAAATTTGTTGAATTCAGTCAGTTAACGAAGATCTAAGAGTTCCAAATATGTTTTGAAGAATTTAAGTGCGTGCAATCTGCGTGCAAATAAAAAGCTCCAAAAAGTTTAACCTCTTTGAAGCTCTTATTTTGTTGGCGGTCCGGACGGGATTGTTTTATCGGCGTCGCCTCTAAAACGGCCAAAGGTGTGGGCCCTACAGCGCACGCGCCTTTTGCCAACTTCGTTGGCCACATCTTTTTTAGCCTTATGGCAGGTAATGCAAGCTTTACCCCAAAAACTAAAAAAGCCCTTCACAATTGTGAAGGGCTCGTACTCTGCGGTCCGGACGGGACTCGAACCCGCGACCCCCTGCGTGACAGGCAGGTATTCTAACCAACTGAACTACCGAACCGTGGCGTTTAGCGGTTGCAAATATACATCGCTAATTCAATTGCACAAACAAATTCCCTTAAAATGTGGCACCCTCATCCAAAATTTCGACGTTCCACCAAATGGGTGTCCCATACCCTTGAAAAATCGGGGTTCGCCACCGCAATCTGTTTTCTGTCATTTCCTCTTGAAATAGTATCTGGCATCCTTGTCAAAGAAGTCGAAAAAAGGCCAATTCGCTGGCATCGTATGCTGAGTATCCCAAGACATCGAACCTCGTTCCCAGAGCATTCAAAGTCAGGATAATCGTTATAAATCAGAAAACCACTATTTTGACTGGCCATAGAAGTCACCATTTGAGTTTCTATGCTATCTTTGTTACCTATCGGACAGCTAAAGACCTGTCTCGATTGGGCCAATATTTTGCAGTACACATACCAACAACCGTTAGTTTAGATTCAAAACCAGTTTAAATCGCATTCCTATGAAAAACCTTTATGTAAAACTCGCAGTCATTGCCCTACTTTTTGGCCAGATGGCTTTTTCACAAGGCCTTAGAATCCCCGGAAACACTAATTTTCCCTCCTCTGCCGGACGAAGTGTGGGGGCGACTAATATCGAAATAAAATGGAACGCACCTGGTGTAAAAGGCCGTGAAGGCAAAATATGGGGAACCGACGTTGCTCCTTATGGCTACACGGTGCTAGGCTATGGCTCTGATATGGAATCGCCATGGCGTGCCGGTGCCGACGAAAATACAACGATTTCATTTTCCACCGATGTTAAAATCAACGACCAAAATTTGCCTGCGGGTACATATGGACTTCATATGGCACTTTATGCAGATAGCACGGTTCTTATTTTTAACAAAAACACCGAAGGGTGGGGAAGCTATTTTTATGATAAGACCCTCGATATGCTCCGCGTTAGCACGCGGCAACAAAAAAACCAAACCCCCACGGTCGAAAGGCTCAATTATATCTTCGAGAACCAAACTCCGACCTCGGTCGATGTAGCCTTGGTCTGGGAAAATTGGAAAATTCCGTTTACGGTAACCGTTGATTCGAAAGCCAACACCTTGGCCTATCTAAAAACCCAAATGACCGGCGCACTGGGATTTGATCCACCGAGCCTATTAGCGGCAGCTGATTGGTGCCTTCGTAATGATCTTAACTATGAGCAGGCCCTCAATTGGGTAAATGCCGCAGTAGACCCAAGATTGGGTGGCCTTTCAAATTTTAGTTCCATGTCGATCAAAGCCAAGTTATTAGAAAAACTGAACCGAAATACCGAGGCCGATGCACTCATGAAACAGGCAATTTCAAATGCCAGTGTCATGGAGCTTCACAGCTATGGCCGTCAACTTTTATCTGAAAATAAAATCGACGAGGCTTTCTCTATTTTTGAAAAAAATTATAAAACGAACCATGGGGCATGGCCCACAAATGTGGGGATGATGCGGGCATATTCGGCAAAGGGTAACCTAAAAAAGGCCATCGTACATGCCAAAGATGCACTAAACCAAGCGCCGGACGAACCCAATAAAAATGCGATTGCCAATGCCATCAAAACCTTGGAAAGTGGCGCCGCTTTGTAACGCGGAATAAATTGATTAGTCGCCAATGAGCCGATTGATTAAAAAGTCAAATAATAGCATCGAATTCAATGTGGAAGCAAATCCTTAAATCGGTAATCATTGCCGGATGCTTGGATATAACCGCCGCAAGTATCCAGGCCTATGTTTCAAAAGGCATTTCCCCGGATGTGGTCTTGAAGTTTATTGCAAGCGGGTGGTTTGGCAAGGAAGCGTACTCCGGAGGTTTAGAATATATAATGTTCGGTCTATTGGTTCATTTTTTAATAGTTCTTGCTTGTACCTTGGCCTATTTTTGGGCCTATCCGAAATTCAGAAGCATCCAAAAAAACGTTGGGGCAAGTGCATTGCTTTTAGCGTTGATTGCGTGGACCGTGACCACCCAGTTGATTATTCCCCTTAGCAAGATCGAAGCAGCTCCATTCAATCTTGCCAAAGCCTTTATTGCCATCATGATCCTCTATTTCTGTATTGGCCTGCCTATCGCTTTTTTAGCTTCAAAATATTTCAAAAAAGAACAAATAGATCGAAATACTGGCATTTCAGGATGATTCGCCTTGAAAAAAATCATACGCTTTGAAGATGCAACTTTAAATAGAAGGGGATTTCAAAATAAATTGAACCTTAGGACGATTTAACTTTTTTAAGAAACAAATTTGGAATAAATTTAGGCTTTACCAAAACCGACCATGACCGACAACATTAGGAGATTGTTCCAACAAATGGACCATAGCACCAAGGAAGAAGCCTTGGTTTGCCTAAAAAAAGAGTTCAATCTTAAAAGTAGAAAATTGGTTAAAAACGAATGGATCATGGGGGGTAGCATTCCCGAAGCCTACCAAGCAAGAACTGTCGAACTGTTTCAAACCCTATTGAGGAAACAGCAAGCCATCAAAACAAATTAAGCCAATTTTTTCTGCCCAATTTCAATTCATCTTTACATAACACGCCCTAAAAAGGAAGCAAGCGTACTTGTTACTCGATGCTAAATTTGTTTCAAGCCACGCACCAAGTACTAGAAGCGATACTTCGAATATTTTTCAAAATTGATTGAATAGTATTATTTTCGAAAACCAATCAACGCACTGTGTTTCCCGATTTCAACATTTACAGTTCTCCATTATTGCTATTGTCTTTGCAAGGCCTGATTTTTGCCGTGTTATTGTTACGACGTTATTTCCAAAAACACAATTTGTCGGATTTGTTTTTGTTCTTCATCCTCCTAATTACCTGTTATCAAGAAACATGTTACACAATCGGTTTTATGGGGTGGTATGATGCCTATAGAAATACCAAGGTCAATTACTTTCTCATTCCCTTGTCGGTTGCGATTGCCCCATTGATTTATTTTTACGTCAAATCAATTACAACCTCAAAATTTGTATTCAAAAAAAGAGATTGGTGGCATTTTATACCGGCCCTACTTATCATACTCTTCCGATTGGCTATTTATGTATATGATGCGACTCAAATGGGATTTAATGATAGTCAAAACGGCATCTTAAAGGTAACCCTGGATGAAGCCATCGTAATGCCCTTTCTGATTGTTTTTAGCAATGGCCAAATGCTTTTGTATTTAGCATTCACATTTCAATTATTTTATTATTATCGTCATAAAATAAACGCGTATTTCTCGAATACCTATAAACTTGAATTGAATTGGATCGTCAGCTTTCTTGTGGTGTTCAGCTTTTTATTTCTCTATGGTACCATACAAAAAATAATCGAGGCATTGATTACCGATCTAAGCTATATCCAAAAATGGTGGCTTATGTTTTTTACGGGCTTGGTAATTATTTATATCGGAATCAAGGGTTATTTCACAGATACGACAAAATTGAAAAAACTCGATTTCAGTTTTTCCCCTCAAAGGATAAGCATTCCGGATGCTGATGAAAAGCAAGGTTTCAAAGTCATTTCCAAAAAAGACATGGAATTGGTCATAAAACTTATGGAAGTCGAAAAAGCCTTTCTAAATCCTGAATTGAATCTCTCCGATTTAGCACTCATGGCCAGTATGTCACGCGCAGAGCTATCTGAAATCATCAATTCGGGTTTTCACAAGAACTTCAACGATTTTGTAAATGGGTATCGTGTAGACGCCTTTAAAAACATGCTTGACGAAGACAAGCACAGACAACTCTCTTTGCTTGGTATTGCCTTAGAATGTGGATTCAATAGCAAAGCCACATTCAATCGGGTTTTCAAAAAACTGACCGCAATCTCCCCTACCGAATATATTCAATCGCAAACAAAGTAAGACGTCTCAAATTGTAATTAAGACCTATTTTTTACAATTTAAGTCGTGCTTAGTTCAATTGTACTACAATTTTGTAGCTATCAAACACGAACACCTTTGCACTATGAAACTTTTAAAACGACTTACTGCGCCCCTCCCACAATCACATTGGATCATCGATTTAGTTTTTGCCATCATCCGATTTCTCTGCGGTAATTTGCTGGCATTTGATTTTGGCGCTTCTAAATTCGGGATGCCTTGGACAGACATTGGTCAAAACCTGAAACTCTTTGAGGTTGCTGCCTGGTTTCCAGAAGATGTTTCCCAATACGGAGGCATTTTTGCCGTTGCCCCTATATTTTTTGCTTGGATTGGGGCCTTTAGTGAAGCCGTTGGAGGTCTTTTTCTCGCTTTCGGATTGCAAACTCGTATTGCTTCCTTTTTAATAACCTGTACGATGTTGGTCGCTATTTTTTGTCAGCATTGGGGTGAAGGTACTTGGCCGCTGCTTCCGGCCATGGGCTTTTTATGGGTTGCTATCTATAACCTGTATTTCGGTTCCGGTCGCTTTGGTCTGGACTATCTTCTAAGTAAACAATTCAAAATAAATTAATTATAAAAACAAAGAAAATGAAACCGTCCAAAACAATCCGCCCCGTTATTGCAATCTTATTCGGCCTAGCGGCTTTTCAACCAACCATCGCACAAGAGACCCTATCACTTGAAGACTTTAAAATATTGAACAATACCTCTTGGGAAGGCACCCTTACCTATTTAGATTATCAAAGCGGCAAACTAACTCCTGTGGCCTCAACAATGCAAATGAGAATAACCGACAATGCCATTGAACAAGACGTTCAATATACTTGGGAACCCGATAAAAATGTTAAGGCGATCACCAAAATCAAGAAAAAAGGAACGCATTTAGGCAAGCAGAAAGTCATTTCCAAAATCAAAAAGGAAGATGGTTCGCTGCAATTGATAACGATGGCTGAAGGAAAAGATGACAACAAGAAAGCCACCTTGTTCTTTACCTATGAATTTAGCAACACTAGATATAAGGTTACCAAGGAAATCGAGTTCGAAGGTTCAAACGAGCGCTTTATGAGAAACACCTATGAATACAAAAGAATCTAGGCAATGAAATCAACCCTTTTAAAGTTCCTTACTTTCACTTGTTTCATATGTATTGGTTGTGTACAAAAAACACATCAAAAGACCCTTCAATTTAAACTCGATATGACTGCTTTAGAAAACCCGGCAGAGGTAGGGGTCAGAGGGGATTTTGGTCCAAACCCTTGGAAAGAAACGATGCCCTTGACCGATGCGGACGGGGATGTAATTTATGACGGACAACTTCTTAAAAAAAACAGGACAAAATACCTTACAATTTAAGTTCGTAAATCATGACGATCAGTTCGAACTGTCAGATCAGGACAACAGGGTCATTACATTTGAGTATCGCCCTGAAACCATTGTGTATGAAGCAGTCTTCAATGATCCCAACGCTAAAATAGTGGTTTCTATGAATACAAAGGAATACTGAAGCATGGGGCTTTATAATGAGAAATAAAAAATAATCTGAAAAACGCTTTAGTGGTCTCTCCCCAACTCACAGAAAATTTTGGCGTTCTATCAAATAGGTGTTCAATACCCTCGAAAAATCGGCTTTGACATCGACCTCAACATATTTTATTCGATACTGGGCACATTTTAATTTTAGGGCCGCAAAATACTGGCCAATTCCTTTTTCATACGCCTCCTTGATGGTATCGGGATATAGATCGATATGCTGTCCCGTTTCAACATCCAAAAACCGTTTTGGGCCGTTTTCGAAATCGAAATGGTATTCGGTGGCCTTGTCCATCAGATGGAACAGGACTACTTCATGTTTGTTGTACTTTAAATGCCTCAAGGCCTCGAACAGATTTTCCTGATCGGTCGTCGTTTGGAACATGTCGGTAAAGAGAAAGACCAGACTCCTACGTTTTATTTTTTCGGCTATCAAATGCAAATGGAGGAAGGTTTCTGTCTGGGTGGCCGGTTTTGAATCGGTACACATTTCGCTCAGCTTGGCCAGCAACATTTGGTAATGTCGTTCACTCCCCTTTTCAGGAACGTAAAAATTATAACGGTCTGAATATACACTTAAACCAACCGCATCGCGCTGCCGCTTTAAAATATGCATCAAGGCTGCAATTGCCAATACCCCAAAACCGATCTTGTTCAAATGGTCAAGCGAAAGTTTCGCTATCCCGGGATAGAACATCGATGCTGAATTGTCCAAGATCATATGACATCTCAAATTGGTTTCTTCCTCGTACCGCTTCGTATACAGTTTATCGGTTCTTGCGAACAACTTCCAGTCAATATGTTTGGTACTTTCCCCGGAGTTGTAGATTTTATGCTCCGCGAACTCGGCCGAAAAACCGTGAAACGGACTTTTATGAATGCCGCTAATAAAGCCTTCGACCACTTGACTGGCCAAGAGTTCGAGGTTTTGAAAAAGAGGTGCCTTATGTAGCTCTGCTTGTAACTCCATACTACAAATATACAGAAGAATTCGGGGTAACGGTTTACATTATACCAGGCATATCCCCAGACCTAGGCGCCATCGACACTAGGCACCAATAAAAAGACCCCGGAGCTACCGAGGTCTTAAAGATTTTTAATTTTAACTAAGGTGTTCTAATTAGAGCGCGGCGTCTATTGCATCGGTATAAACTTTCTTGGGAGAAACACCTACCTGTCTAGTAACAATTTCACCATTTTTGAATACCAATACAGTAGGTATGTTTCGCACGCCATATTTAGCGGCAAATTCCTGATTGGCATCAACATCTACCTTCCCTACGACCGCCTTGCCTTCATATTCCTTGCTTACTTCGTCAATAATGGGACCTACCATTCTACAGGGTCCGCACCAAGCTGCCCAAAAATCTACTACTACAGGTATATTGCTTTTTAAGACTACCTTGTCAAAAGTAGCGTCTGTTATTTCTAATGCCATGTCTATTGCTTTTAATGATTATACAAATTTAGTCAAATATTCGGGGTATTCATTACAAACCTAGCATTCAAAATGCCTATCATGGCATTGATATATTCAATCGTACCACAAAAAAAAGCCATTCCTATTAAGAGTGGCCGATACTTTTAAAGGGCTAATCCTTAAAGAACCAGCAATCAATGTCATCTGTCTTTTCTTCACCTAGGTAGGGTGATTTTGGTAACCGTACCATCGGGCTGCGTCAAGGTTTCCAACGTATCGCAGGTACCGTCCCCATAATCCAAGACTGCTGTTTCGCATGCATTCGAATATATCTTAACGCCCTAAGCTATATAGTTACATTCGGCCGGCTTGACCAAGGGAGTGGAAATAATAAATAAAATATGCTATTAGTTTAACCTATAATGAACTTCCTTTTCTTCCAAGGCAGTCAACAGCTCACTTGATATCTGCACTTTTTGTTTTCTACTCGATAAATTCACTTTGATCTCATCATCCATTTCATAGATTACAAAATTCAAAGGGTGGTCTCCCTTGTGTGCGACCAAGGTTTCCTTTAGATCAAGTATGTTTTCTTTTTTGAGTTCGTCGATATTTAGTTTGATGGTCAGTTTTTTTGCATATGTCTCCATGACTTCTTGTAGCATCATAAAACTATTGAACTGTAATCGGGGTTCTCCTTTTTTTCCAGTTTCCCGATTTATCCAACCTTCACGAACAAAGACTTTAATGTATACGAATGAATTGATCATTAGAAAATGCCGGTATTTCAAATACTCCTCGCCGAAAATCCGGAACTCAAAGCTATCGGTATAATCCTCAATCGAAAATAGTGCCCAGCCTTTTCCATTTTTCGAAACCCTATGATGCACATCTGTGATGACGCCTGCAAAGGAAAGTTCCTTGTTGACATAGTCTTCCAAACTATTGACATAGGAGACACTCGCATTGCAAAATGCACTGATTTCGGCTTTAAAATCATCTAAAGGATGGCCCGAAATATAGATGCCGACTACTTCTTTCTCTCTTCGTAATTTTTCCATGGTGCCCCATTCTTCACACGGAGGAACCGTCGGCTCGGGAATCTGAACTGCACTTGCTTCGCCAAAAAGACTCACCTGGGATGAATTTTCACTTTCTTGAAACTTTGCGCCATATTTAATGACTTTTTCCAGGAAGGTAATACCATCACCTTCATCGTGATAATATTGCGCGCGGTGTGCAGTGCCAAATGAATCGAATCCTCCTGAAACAGCAAGATTTTCGAAAGACTTTTTATTTGCCGCCCTTAAATCGATACGTTTGGCCATATCAAAAACCGATTTAAAGGCACCGTCCTTTTTGCGGTTTTCCACGATGGTCTCTACGGCAGACCGCCCAACCCCTTTGATGGCCCCCATTCCAAAACGGATGGCGCCTGCTTTGTTTACGGCAAATTTATAATAGGATTCATTGACATCCGGACCGAGAACTTCCAGGCCCATGCGTTTGCATTCTTCCATAAAGAAGGTGACCTGTTTGATATCGTTCATGTTATTGCTCAATACCGCCGCCATGTATTCTGCGGGATAATGGGCTTTTAGATAGGCAGTTTGATAGGCGATATACGCATAGCAGGTTGAATGGCTTTTATTAAAGGCATAGGAAGCAAAGGCTTCCCAATCTTTCCAGATTTTTTCTAATATTTCCCGCGGATGGCCATTCTTTTCACCTCCGTCTAAAAATTGCGGCCTAAGTTTTTGTAGCAGGGAGAATATCTTTTTTCCCATGGCCTTTCGCAATACATCGGCATCACCTTTGCTAAATCCGGCCAATTTTTGCGAAAGCAGCATCACTTGTTCTTGATATACGGTAATACCATAGGTGCCTTTGAGGTATTCTTCCATTTCTGGAAGATCATAGGTAATTTCGGCAATTCCGTTCTTTCGGGTAATGAAGTCGGGGATATACTCCATAGGTCCCGGGCGATAAAGGGCATTCATAGCAATAAGATCATCGAATACCGTCGGTTTTAAGTCTTTGAGATGTTTTTGCATCCCGGGCGATTCATATTGAAAAATCCCCACCGTATCCCCTTTTTGAAAAAGCTTATAGGTTTCCTCATCGTCTAGCGGAAAATCATCGGGCACCAATTCGATGCCGTGTTTGGCCTTCACAATTTTCACGGTATCCTTGATGAGCGTCAAGGTTTTCAATCCTAGAAAGTCCATTTTAAGAAGGCCTGCACTCTCGACTACCGAGTTGTCAAATTGGGTCACATATAAACTAGAATCCTTTGCTGTGGCAACGGGGACAAAGTCGGTAATATCACTGGGCGTAATTATCACCCCACATGCGTGAATACCCGTATTTCGCAAGGATCCTTCTAGAACTCGGGCCATTCTTAGGGTCTGGGCTTCCAGGTCATTGCCTTCCGAGATGTTCAATAGCTGATTCACTTTCTCCAATTCCTCACTGCGGAAGCGTTTTTTCAGTTCGGCCTCTTCGATTCCGAAAATGGTATCTAATTTAGACATGGTCGGTATCAGTTTGGCAATACGATCTGCATCGCCCAAGGGTAGGTCCAAGACCCTTGCCGTATCCCGAATCGATGATTTGGCGGCCATCGTACCGTAGGTGATTATCTGTGCAACTTGATTTGATCCATATTTGTTAATGACATAATCCATTACCTTGCTTCTGCCCTCATCATCAAAATCGATATCAATATCGGGCATGGATACACGATCCGGATTGAGGAACCGCTCAAAAAGCAGATCATACTTCAAGGGGTCGATATTGGTAATCTTAAGACAATAGGCTACCACAGATCCCGCGGCCGAACCTCGACCAGGCCCTACTGAAACCCCCATATTCCTTGCCTCGCGAATAAAATCCTCTACAATCAAAAAATATCCGGGATAGCCCGAATTTTCTATGGTCTTCAATTCAAAATCGATACGCTCCCTAATTTCAGGCGTAATTTCATCATAGCGCTTTTTAGCCCCTTCATAGGTAAGATGCCGTAAATAGGCATTCTCCCCATGTTGATTTTTAGCCAAATCGTCCTTTGAAACCTCAAATTTGGAGGGTATCTCGAATTTGGGCAAAAGCACGTCTCTTGCCAGATCAAAAGCCGCTATTTTATCAACGATTTCCTGCACATTCAAGATGGCTTCCGGAATATCCTTGAAGTGCTCCTTCATTTCATCGGAAGACTTGAAATAATATTCTTGGTTTGGTAAACCATAGCGATATCCTCTTCCCCTTCCTATGGGCGTGGCCTGCTTTTCGCCATCTTTAACGCACAATAGGATATCATGGGCATCGGCATCCTCCTTGGCGCAGTAGTAGGTATTGTTGGTGGCAACCAGCTGTACCTGGTGTTTCTTTGCAAAGGCGACCAAGACCGGGTTTACACGATCTTCATCTTCCTGCCCATGACGCATAATTTCAATGTACAGGTCTTCCCCAAAGTGTGATTTCCACCAGATTAAGGCTTCCTCGGCTTGGTTTTCCCCAACATTGAGAATCTTGCCTGGCACCTCTCCGTTGAGATTGCCAGTTAAAACAATAATGTCATTTTTATATTGCTCGATTACCTTTCTATCGATTCTTGGCACATAGTAAAAGCCTTCAGTATAGGCAATCGATGACATTTTGCAGAGATTGTGATACCCTTTTTTGTTCTTGGCCAAGAGGACGATCTGATAGCCATAATCCTTGACGTTTTTATTGGTATGGTCTTCACAGATAAAAAACTCACAGCCGATAATGGGTTTTATGAATTCAGACGTTTCAACTTCCCCATGTCGCAGTGCCAATTCCTTTTTTTCCTTGACCGTTTGGTTATAGGCCTTTACTTCCTTTACGAAATGAAAGGCCCCCATCATATTGGCATGATCGGTTAAGGCAACCGCTGGCATCCGATATTTGGCCGCCGACTGCACGAGGTCTTTAATATTTATAGTAGACTGAAGGACCGAAAATTGCGAATGGTTATGCAAATGAACGAATTGGGCATCTTCTAGGGTCTTAATGTTCTCCTTGATCTCCTCCTGAGAAATACTGCCTGTGTCTTTCTCCCAAAGTGCGTCCGCTATTTTTTTGGAGGCTTTTTTAAGATTAATGTGCTTTAAGCCCACTAATTGTATTTCTTGCGGATTTGCTTTAGAATAAAAAACAAAATAATCGGGTTGAACATCTAATTGTTCCGGGGTGAAGTGTTGACGTCGCACCAATTCAAAAAAGCAGCGAGTAGTCGCTTCCACGTCGGCCGTGGCATTATGTGCTTCGGCAAAGGGCTCCTTGAACAGATATTCATGAAGTTCGGTCAAGGTGGGAAGTTTGAACTTACCACCACGACCCCCGGGGATTTGGCAGAGCAAAGCGGTATCTTCGGTGCAGGTATCTAATACCGGCAGCGTCTGTAGGGTATTCTCAATGTCTAAGCGATGAAACTCGGCGCCCATGACCTTGGTATCAAACCCAACATTTTGCCCTACTATGAATTTACATTTCTTCAGCGCAGCATTGAATTTCTCGAGTACCTCAGCCAAAGAAACGCCTTGTTGTTGGGCCAATTCGGTAGAAATTCCATGAATTTTTTCGGCGTCATAGGGGATGTTGAAACCATCGGGGCGGACCAAATAATCCTGTTGATCCACGAGGTTTCCCATGTCATCGTGCAACTGCCACGCGATTTGAACGCATCTGGGCC
Source organism: uncultured Flavobacteriaceae bacterium (assembly GCA_963798435.1). Taxonomy (GTDB): domain Bacteria; phylum Bacteroidota; class Bacteroidia; order Flavobacteriales; family Flavobacteriaceae; genus JALHST01. The sequence continues at coordinate 193,367 of CAWCTF010000008.1, read as the reverse complement.
AGTTGTCAGTATCAGTATAAGGGGCATCCCAACGCTTGGGAAGTCCGGTGGTTTCAGTATCGAATATTAGGTACATAGAAAGAGTTTCCAGTATTGTGCAACTTGAATTTTCGTGCTTGAAAATAGCAGCTGGCTATAATTTTAATAGCCTATAAAATTACAGAAAAGGTTAGGCTTTTACGAACGGGAGTTTTTAGGAGTTATTAACTATTGCAATAAAAAAACCAGCTACGATCGTAGCTGGTTTTTTCAGGTGTTGGTCACAAAATTATTAGGATACTAACTCTTCATAAACTTTCGATGTTTCCAAAGACTCCTTAATGGCGTCTCTTTGCTTTGTCAGCAAATTCCGGGTCGATGGTGGCAATACCATATCAGAATCGTTTAAAATAGCATTGTACTCTTTTAAACTCGCTTTCTCGCCACGTTCAATTTCGGCTAAGACTCTTTCGGTTTCATTGCTGGAGATTTCCGCTGTTAAATTCGTCCACGTCCTATGCAAATCTCCCTTTAAACTACCACCTTTTTCTGGCAATTCGCCATACTCAGTGATTTCGGCCTTCAATTCATGTCCGAAATTGTAGCGTTGCTGAATTCTTTGGCCGATAAAATCCCGTACCGAAGTAAACTTCGTATCAATTTTATCTTGTGCCATTTTGTAGCCTTTTTCAGCATCGTATGTTCTTGTTAATAATTCGTTTAATTTGTTTGAAATTTTTTCAGAATACTTCATTTATCACTTATCATTTAAAATCATTATCGTTATTGTCTCTCAATAACTACACTATATAAGGTAACAGAATATGACGTAAATGCAAGTATTTAGGGCCTCTTAACCAATATTTAACAATTATTCCGATACTTTGAAAATGCCATTAATATTTAAGGTTTAAAATAGATTTATTAAGATTTTGCCTGTAGATACCAAGAAAAACTTATATTTGCATCCGCTTAGAGAAAAGCACCTAAAAAGAATTAATAACAGCGGGTCGTGTACCCCACAAAATTAATGTGATATGCCAGTAAAGATTCGATTACAGAGACACGGTAAAAAAGGAAAACCTTTTTATTGGATCGTAGCCGCCGATAGTCGTGCAAAAAGGGATGGTAAATTTTTAGAAAAATTGGGTATCTACAACCCAAACACCAATCCAGCAACCATTGAACTTGATGTTGATCATTCAGTGACTTGGTTACAAAATGGAGCGCAACCAACCGATACGGCAAGAGCCATATTATCTTATAAAGGTGCCTTGATGAAACATCATTTATTAGGTGGTGTTCGCAAAGGAGCCTTGACCGAAGAACAGATGGAAGCGAAATTCAATGCTTGGTTGGAAGAAAAAGAAAAGGCGATTGCCGCTAAAGTTGGTGGATTGGACAAAGCGAAAGCCGATGCCAGGAAAGTAGCCCTTGCCGCCGAAAAAGAGGCCAACGAAAAACGTGCATTGGCCGCAGTTGCTGTAGAAGAACCCGCTGAAACAGCAAATGAAACCGCCGCCGATGTCGTTGCACCTACCGAAGATGCTGTTGCTGAAGCGACTGAAACGGTAGAAGAAGTTGTGGCAGCCCCTGCAGAAGTAGTCGTTGAAGAAACGGCAGCAGCGCCTGTAGAAGAAGTTGTTGAAATTGCCGAACCAGCCGAAAGCGCTGTTGAAAAATCAGCATCGGAAGAAACAAACGTTGCCGCTGAGGAAGCTACTCCAGGCGAAGAAGAATAATACTATTATACGATGCGCAAAGAAGAATGTTTCTATTTGGGCAAAATCGTTTCAAAATACAGTTTTAAAGGGGAAGTCCTGGTAAAGTTAGATACCGACGAACCTGAGATTTACGAAAATATGGAATCAGTATTTGTTCGCCTTTCGGCTGGCAATCTGGTTCCTTTTTTTATTCGACGTTGCCGTCTGCACAAATCGAATCTCCTCCGTGTCGATTTTGAAGAAGTCGTCAATGAAGCAGATGCTGACAGAATTATGGGTTCAGAGTTGTATCTTCCCCTGACCGCTTTGCCCAAATTATCAGGCAATAGGTTTTATTTTCATGAAGTGATCGGATATTCGGTAATCGATAGTATTCATGGAGAGATCGGGAGCATCCTAGCAATCAACGACTTGACTTCACAAGCCCTTTTTGAAATTGAGAAAGACGGGAAGCAACTGCTGATTCCTATCAACGATGAGATCATTACCAAAGTTGATCGGGATAACAAGATCATCTATGTAACTTCACCTGATGGCCTCATTGAATTGTATTTGGGGTAAGTCACTTCGTTGTTTTAATTTTTTTGCCTCCTTACACACATCTTGCAAATCAAAAAAATCTAAATACGACCTGTTCAACGTATGTAAAAACGATCTACATTTGAACCGTTTTAATCGCACTTAATTTATGATACATCCGAATACCGAATTGCGCTTTATTAATAAGGAAATAGGGCATGGCGTTGTTGCTACCGAACTGATTCCGGCAGGTACTATCACATGGGTATTAGATCGGCTTGATCGTGAATTTACCCCCGAACAATTTCATGGCATGGAATCGCTTTATAAGAATATCCTTGATATCTACGCCTACAGAAACAACAAAGGTAACTTCATTTTATGTTGGGACAATAGCCGTTATATCAATCATAGTTTTAATGCAAATTGTCTGACCACGGCCTATGACTTTGAAATAGCCATTCGTGATATACAGCCCGGCGAGCAGTTAACCGACGATTATGGCTATTTGAATATCCTAGAGCCTTTTGAAGCCGTTGATGAGGGCACTGAACGAAAAATCGTGTACCCAGATGACCTATTGAATTATCATCATGAATGGGATCATAAGTTGTTGCAGGTCTTTGGAAAAATACCGAAAATGGAACAACCTTTGAAAGCGTTGATATCCCAAAAACTGTGGAGCGAAATTATCGCCATATCCGATGGGAAAATGAAAATGGATTCCATTTTAAAAAACCATTATCAAAACGGCAGTATCTAACAGCCCTCATTCTATTCAGCTGATGGGAATAATGCAATTACGATAAGGAGGTCCTGCAGAATTCCAAACATCGTTTGACCTCATCAACAGGATTTGAACCTTCTGGAATTTCATATTCCAATTCAATTGTAGCGGGAAATTTATAATTGTTATCCCGCATAGTTTGAAGCGCTTGGGCTATTGGGGTATCACCCGTACCCCAAAGGACATTTCCTTTACCATGTTCCGGATTTTGACGATCTTTTATGTGCATACTTAAAATTCGGTCGTGCTTGGCCTTAACAAATTCAAGGGGAGTAGTGTTTCCTGCGGCTACAAAGTGACCAAGGTCAAGATTGACTGCATTATATTTTGATTGTTCCAAGGCTACATCCCAAAAAGTCGGGGTCTGTTGTTCATGGCCATGATATGCCACATAAATACCATGCTTTTCACCCATTTCTCCTAATTTTTTCGTCCAAGCATCATCACTAGGATGTTCTAGTGTAACATGACTAGCACCCAATGCCTTTGCCGCCCGCATGCCCCAATTAATTTCGGCATCGGTGTTTTGCTTGCCGAAGGCATTTGGTTTGAAGGCATAAATGGTTACCCCTGCAGCATTATACATTTTGCGCAATTCTTCGAACTTATCCATAGAAACCGCTTCCCGCCATGCGGCGACTTCTTTGTTGTAGGCTTCCATTTTTGTTTGCATCCCGGTCATTTCCTTCTCCTGGGTCTCACTTAATTTCCCTTCCCTCTTGGCACGCATCAGTCCGTAATATGCTCTTACATCAACCGGATTTTCAGGCTTACCGGCAAAAGTTTCCGCAGGATCTCCCATTAATTCGACGGCATTCACTCCCGAATCCAAGATATATTGCAGGGTAGCCTCGGCGCTTTGGTCGGGCATGCTTCGAAACGAATAAGTGATTAGGCCTATCTGTACGCCGTTAATTACCGAATTGGGCCTTTTGAACGAACTGGGCCGTTTCATCCCAAACAGTGAAGGCCCGATAAACGCAGTCCCAGCAGCCAATGCTGCCGTAGTTCCTAGAAATCTTCTTCTACCGAGTATGTTGTTCTTCGTATTCATTTTTCTTTGTTTTTATATTCGTTGCTACCGTTATTTAATTTATGGGTTTCGCAGTCTTTTGAACGGCAAAAAGTTTCATCTGTCGCATCGACCATGGTGTTATATCCTCGCTTTCAACATTTTCGAGCAAGGTGATTCGAAGGAACTTCACCTGAACGGGATCGACCGAAATTGCAATATCTTCTTGTATTCCTTTGGCTTGCGCAATCGGTTTAAAATTCGAACCATCGGTCGAAACCTCTACTTTAAAGTCCCTTGGAAAAGTCTGGATGGGCGGTGGTGCATCCGGGCGCCATCCTCGACGAATGGGCGGGGCATTAAAATGAATTTCGCTCAAATAGGTAGGTTTTGGCAATTCTATTTGAAACCACATGCCTTTTTTCTGGGTTTCCCCAGTCGTCCATCCTTCAAAATTAAAAGCACTTAGTGGCGATGCCGTACCTCCAATACGTGTAGGGGCCGAATGGCTGGCCGTTATTTTCCAGGCACTGGTAGGTACCAGTGATTGGGGGATGGCGTTTTCCAATTCATCATATTGGTAGGGACCTGTTTTATCGGCCGACCTCTTTCGAATGGCCGCCACATCATCGGTAGAAACCATCCCGGCCTCATTGGTCAGGTTCATTCTTATATAAGACGCTACGTCGGCAATCCATTCATCTGATTGGTCTTGCATGCCAACCATAATGGCCCCCGGATAGGTAGTGCCATCAATGGGGCCTTCCAATCCATGCAAAAGGGTTCTAATGACATATTCAGGATGTGACTGTACCCTGGGTGACCCGGTCAATGGCGGCGCCATTATGGCTCCCTTGCCCAAAGGTGTCCCAGTACCGTCGATTCCATGGCACTGCACACATAATTCGTTGAATATCACCGCACCTCGTTCCAAGACCTCCTGTTGTGCCATAGTTAACTCGGGACCTGAATTGATTCCAAAACCCCTCATTTCCGCAGGATTTAAAATTTGCTCCCCTACCAATTGAATCCCTTTGGAGGTGTTTTTTTTCATTATAGATCGTATTTCCTCTTTCAAATTAGGCACTTCCAACACTTTGGCGGTGAGCATGGCCTGTATGGCAACGTCTACGTTCGGATCATTCATCAGCCTGGAATACCCCTCCGAGAAACTTTTATTACCCGCTTTGTATAAGGTCTCACTGACCCGTAAGGCCTGTATTCGCATCCGGGGATTGGGATCTTTTAACTGTTCTTTTACCAATTCGGGGGTTAAGGCACCTAAACCTTCTAGGCTCCAGAGGGCATGGAAGCGGGCAAAAAGCTTTTTATTTTTGCGCACTACCCCTTCCAATTTCGGAACGATACTTTGGTCTTTTGACAATACGATCAATTGTTGCGCCGTATCGCGCCACCAGCCATTGGGGTGGCCCAAATAGGATATCAACTTTTCCGGACTTTGGTCCAACATTTTAGGCGTCTCTGTATCGCGTGGTTCCGAATCGTGCGTTATCCGCCAAATGCGGCCTAATCCAGTTACTTTGTCAAGCTGGTATTGCTCGATTTTTGCACGAAGATAGGTGCCTTTCTGCGCCCATTGCCCTTCTTGTATGATGCCGTGGTACATATCAACTACATAGAGGGTTCCATCGGGGGCCGTGGCCATATCAACTGGTCGAAAAAGGGGGTCGGTAGAACGCAAAAATTCTGATTTTTGATCTTGATAGACATTGTGTAACGTAGTAAGCCCTTCGGATACGACCGGATTTATTTGGCGTACAATACGGGCTACCGGTTCCCCATAAAAATACTGTCCATAGAGGTTATCGGGAATCTGATCCCCACGATAGATGTCATTACCCGCCGCACCTGTTACCCGATTCAAGGAGCCATCGGGGGCACGCACCTCGTCCATTCCGCCTTGCAAATCGGCTATTTTTATGGGCGCCCCATACGGAATATCGAAGCCCTCGGCGAATTGATTTTCTACCGTGAAATTGCCATAATGGATCGGAAATTGAAAATAGGAAGGAACCCCACTCGCCCCACCCTGAAACCAAAGTTTTCCATCGTCATCTTGTGCTACTCCCCATTGTGCCCTATTAAAGCCTGTTTTTTCGCGAATTACGCCACCCGGTGTTTCACGAACACGAAAAGCATTTACGGTGCTATACAACCAATTGTCCATGCCCCAATACATGAAGGCCTGCTGGTGTTCAACATTTCCTGAACGGCCATACTTGTTGGTAAAAAATTCCTTTTTATCCGCTTTGCCGTCTCCATTGGTATCGGTGTATTTATAAACATTGTCGGCATCGGACTCCATTGTTAAAATGCAGTCTTTACCATATGGCAGTACAAAGCGCGGGAAAATAAGACTATCCACGAAAACGGTGCCCGTTTCATATACCCCATCATTATCCTTGTCTTCCCAGCGTGATATCCTGCTGGCCGGATTCAATTCCCCGTCAGAATCGGCAGTCAACATATAGGTCCTCAGTTCAAGTACGAACATACGCCCATTCCCGTCAAAAGCGATGGCCCCTGGTTGATCGATCTGTGGCTCGGTCAGTACGGCCTCGATATGATACCCATCAGGCAAAAGCAGCTGTTTGGCCTCCTCCGAGGGATAGAGCGGTAAAACCGGATTTTTGGGATCCAGATCGATCCCTTTCCAATTTTCGTCTTCCGGGTCGGCATCTTCTGGAAGCAGTATCTTGGGAAGGGTATCCGACATCGATGCCACTACCCTTTCTACCGGATCCACGACCTTTGGCTTGGGTGAGCAAGCTGCTAGAATAAGTATAAGGAAAATAAGGGCCTTGTGTTTCCCATTGAAGAATGCGTTGGTTCCTCGGTTAATGCATATTTGAAAGGACATAGATTGGCAAATTAAACATCTGAATCTATGAAAATTAAGTATATTCATTGCAACAAACAAAGTTTTTAGTGTAAAATAGAAAATTATGGGTATGATCGCACATTCGGTTCTTTTCAAATTGAAGTATGACAGTGATGCTCCCCTACGAAAAGAAATTTCTACAAGCTGCGAATCGACTTGGCGCGTATTCCTGGAGTGCAAAACCTACATTGTTATCGTCAAACCAATAAAAAGAATAGGTTCGACTACGGCATAGCCATGGAGTTTGAGTCCCAAGAGGCGTATGAGGCCTATAACAAACATCCACAGCACGTGGCTTTTATTGAGCAGTTTTGGATTCCTGGAGTACAGGAATTTTTGGAAATAGATTACGAACCGATTGCCCCAAACGATTTGTGATGGACTCCGTAACATTAAAATACACATTTAGTTTTTATACTAAGTAGCATGCTAAAATTGCCGAGATTAGTATTAATCGCACATTGTTTCGATACTTGTCATCGCCTGCAAAGGCAAATCGGAAAAACCACCGGTGACCGAACAAAGGCCTCCCAATGTGGTATTGATCTTTACCGACGACCAGGGATATCAAGATGTCGGGGTTTTCGGTTCGCCAGACATTAAAACGCCGAATCTTGACCAAATGGCCAAGGAAGGGGTGCGGCTTACAAGTTTCTATGCGGCCCAGGCCGTATGTTCGGCGTCGAGGGCGGGAATCCTGACCGGCTGCTATCCGAATCGTATCGGGATCCATAATGCACTAATGCCCAATAGCCCGGTAGGATTGAGCCTATCGGAGACTACGATGGCAGAAATGTTGAAACAAAACGGGTATGCCACCGCAATTTTTGGCAAATGGCATCTTGGGGACCACCCAAAATATATGCCCAATAAACAAGGATTCGATGAGTTTTTCGGTATCCCGTATTCCAATGATATGTGGCCTTTTCATCCACAACAGGGGACGATCTTTAATTTTGGGCCGTTGCCTTTATATGAAAATGAAGCAATTATCGATACCCTTACCGATCAGTCACAACTCACCACCCAAATAACTGATCATAGTGTCGATTTTATTCAACGAAACAAGAACACTCCTTTCTTCCTATATGTCGCCCATCCACAGCCACATGTTCCCCTATTCGTATCCGACAAATTCAAAGGGAAGTCAAAACGAGGTCTTTATGGGGACGTAATCATGGAAATCGATTGGTCGGTGGGCCAGATTTTAGGCGCCCTGAAAGAGAACGGAATCGATGAAAATACACTTGTTATTTTCACCTCCGATAACGGACCTTGGCTGGCGTATGGAAACCATGCAGGTAGCGCCCTGCCCTTTCGGGAAGGCAAAGGCACCGCTTGGGAAGGTGGTCAGCGGGAACCCTTCATCATTCGATACCCGCATATATTGAGTCCGAATAGATCGATCGACATTCCAATCATGGCGATCGACATGCTGCCGACCATCGCCGAAGTTACACACACCTCCCTTCCCGAGAAAACAATCGATGGCCGAAGTGTTTGGAAAATTTTGACCGGCGAAAGTAATGATAGTCCTCAGGAGGCCTACTTCTTTTATTACAAGGTCAACGAATTACAAGGGGTGCGTTATGGGAAATGGAAACTCTATTTTCCACATACCTATCGAACAATGCAAGGACAAGTACCTGGGAAAGACGGTCTGCCAGGTGAATACAACTATGTGACCCTAAAAGAATTAGCGCTATATGACGTATCGAGCGACCCTAGTGAAACAAAAAATGTCGCCACGGAGTACCCCGACATAGTTGAAAAAATAAAACAACTCGCCAATACCATGCGTTCTCGACTGGGCGATTCACTGTTGGATATAAAAGGTTCGGAAACCAGGGCGGCAGGTTCGGTAAACGTTCTTCAATAAACAGTACGCCGTATTAAAGGTATTTAGCGTATTGAAAGATAGCAAAACGCAAGTCCAAAAAGCCAAGACCATTATTTGAACGTATTCTCAACAACCCTTAGCGCATGAAACCCTTTCATTTTAAACAATTCACGATCCATCAAGATAGCTGTGCCATGAAAGTTGGCACCGATGGCGTGCTTTTAGGCGCTTGGACATCGTTGATCAATCAACCTGATCGCATTCTCGATATCGGTGCTGGCACAGGGCTAATCGCCTTGATGCTCGCCCAAAGAAGTGCTGCCGAACTAATAGACGCAATAGAAATCGATGCAGCGGCCTATGGTCAATGTGTCGCCAATTTTGAAGCTTCGGCATGGGCCGATCGCCTCTTCTGCTATCATGCAGGATTGGATGAGTTTGTAGATGAAATGGATGAAAAATACGATCTTATTGTATCAAATCCGCCCTTTTATGCTGAAGACGTTCCGAGCGGTAAGAAATCAAGGGACCTGGCCCGTCAGAATCAATCGCTCCCATTCGACGAGTTGCTTGGCGGCGTTGCAGGCCTACTTGCGAGCGCTGGTACTTTTTCGACCATTCTGCCCTACAAAGAAGAAGACCGATTCATATCGCTCGCATCGGACGTTGATTTATTCCCACAAAAAATAGTGCACGTCAAAGGTCATGCCACCGCTGATATCAAACGCAGTCTTTTGGAATTTGGTTTTGGGAAAAACGTCCTAACACGAGGAACATTGACCATAGAGCTGGAAAGACATCAGTACACCCCCGAATATATTGCCATGACCAAGGATTTTTATCTGAAGCTATAAAATTTCCGATTACCCAATACGTCTAAGGGGTCGGGTTAAACAGGTGGGTCCACCTCCTCCTTTTACACTTATCTCTTGACCTCGATACGTCTGAACAAGACATCCAAAGCGCTCCAATGCCTCTTTGGTTTTTGGATTCCCTTCAACCATAATACATTTTCGAGGGGCAATTGCAAGTACATTACAGCCCATTGATTCGAATTCGCCCTCGGGCACCTCAACAAATTCATACCCTCTCTCGAGTAATTCATTCCTAAATCGAATGGGCATTAAGGGGGAATAAACAACGGCCAAATCGGTATCGACCGGACTAAAAATAGACATGAGATGAAAAACATCTGAAACCCCCCGGTAGTGTGGCAGATCAACCTCTATTACTTGAATATCGAATGGGGATACCATTTGTTTCAACTGTCGAATCCCTTCTTTGTTGGTCCGATACGTATGACCAACCGCCAAGGTTCTTGTGTCGAGCCATGCCACGTCGCCTCCTTCGATCGTGCCGGGGAATTCAATGGTTCCCAATAGGTCGATGTTATCGGCCAAAAACGCTTTTTTTTGCGCCATAGGCTCCTGTTTTCTTGCTTCTTTGCCCATTTGACAACTGATTATCCCATGGTCGGTCGCAATCGAGGCGTCACGACAATACATGGCATCTAACGACAATGTTGCATCTGAAGGCAAAAAGAGTGTTTTAACATGGGCTGTTTCCAATAGTTGTTGAAAGAGATCATATTCTAGAATGGCCCTATTCATATCGGGTTTCTCCAAAAAGTTGAGGGCTTGCCATTCACGATCTATCTTAGATTGGTCGATAAAGGCATTGATGGCAGGTTTAAGGTAGACCTCATACAATGGGAGGTATTCTGAATGACAGGTATATTTCATAACAGCATGCTCCTATTCAGGTTTTTTATGTTTCCATTTCATTAACACATAAATGGGTGTCCCTAAAAGTAGGAGGATAAATCCTAAAAAGACCGATTTCTCACCGGCACCAAAAATAGCCCAAAGTGAATACCCAAACGCCAAACTACCCAATATAAAAATACCCGTTATAGAATATCCTTTCGCAACACGTTGAAGCGATATGACCACAAAGGCGGCGGCAGAGAATAAATAGGGCACGAGTACACAAAAGGTCGCGAGCAAGATCATAAATCGAAATTGCGCCACCAATCCTTCCGTATAATTCATCAACATGACCATAGAACTCAGGAAACTCCCAATAATCAGACCCCAAATGGGCACACCCTTTTTATTTTCCCTCTTAAAGATCTTCGGAAACAACTGGTCTTTCGATGTGGCCATGGCCACCTGGCTCTGAATAAGAATCCACCCATTCAATGCCCCAAAGGCGGCTATAGCGGCACCGGCTGCAACGATTTCCTCGCCCATTTCGCCACTCATGATGCGCATGGCATCTGCAAAGGGTGCCGGTGAAGTAGCCAATTGATCCAAGGGTATCATCCCCATAACCACCACGGTACTTAGCACATAGATAAGTGTGGTAACCGCAGTCCCCAACATGGTGGCTCTTGGGATCGTTCGCTCAGGGTTATCAACGTTGTTAGCCGGTACCGTAGCACTCTCCAGCCCCAAAAAGGCAAAAAGTGTCATCGTGCCCGTTATGGCAATTGCACTTAGGTTAGACTCACCGCTTACATTAAAGGGAATAAAATTATCAATTTTAAAAAAGAAAAAACCCCCTGCGATGATTATCAGGATGGGAACAATTTTAAGGACAGTAGTAACTAGTTGCATTATTCCCGAATTGTGTACCCCTCTCGAATTAATCCAGGTAAGCAACCAAATCGCGCCCAATCCCGTGAACACGGCTGCGATAGGATTGGTCTCAATTTCGGGAAAAAAAACACTTAAGGCGCCAACAAATGCTATTGAAATGGCTGCATTCGATATCCAACACGATATCCAATAGCCCCAGGCGACCAGAAATCCCACATAATCGCCAAACCCTGCCTTTGCAAAGGCGTATGGCCCCCCATTGCTGTCTTTTATAGTCTGACTGAGCTTACTAAAGACTCTTGCCAGTAGTAGTGCGCCTATCGAGGAGACCACCCAGCCCACGAGGCTAATCCCGCCAAAGCTCGCCAAGGCGGCGGGCATCAAAAAAATGCCGGCACCAATCATATTGCCGATTACCAGGGAAGTGGTCATCCAGATTCCCAGTTTGTTCCTATCTTTCGTTTGATTCATTCAGGAAGCGGTTTATAAAAAAGAAAACCATATTTTTAAATGTACAAATAAAATTCCCATGGTTCACAATTTCAAAGTAGCCGCAGATATTCGCAAAGCGGAAACATTACCAGCCTCATTTTATAGAGACCCAGAAATCTTTGAAGCCCTTAAAGAAAATGTTTTCTATAAAACATGGCAATGGGCCGGCCATGAAAATTTGGTCGGTTCACCACACGAGGTGTATCCGTTTGTTCTCTTGGATGAATTTTTGACCGAACCCATGCTGCTTACCAAGGATGGGGATAAAAACATCCATTGCTTAACGAATGTTTGCACGCATCGCGGGAATTTAGTTGCAGCGCATTCCGGGAAGTCGAAAAAATTGGTATGCGGGTATCATGGAAGAAGATTTGCGTTAGACGGCACCTTTGAGTTTATGCCCGAATTCAAGGAAGCTAAAAATTTCCCCAGACCGTGCGATAATTTATACCAGTTTCCGTTGCGCCATTGGGGACCCTTCTTATTCGCTGGTCTAAGGCCGGCGTTCGATTTTCAAGAGGTAATCGATATCATGGAACAGCGCGTCGGCTTTTTGCCACTTCACGAATTCAAGTTCGATGCGAGTCGTGGCAAGGACTATTTTGTAAATGCCCATTGGGCCTTGTACTGCGATAATTTTTTGGAAGGATTCCACATTCCTTTTGTTCATGATGATTTGAATGCAGTACTTGATTATGGTGCCTACGATATTGAAATCTATACCCATTGCAATCTGCAGATCGGCTATGCAGAAGGTACCGATGCTGTCTTTGAACTGCCTGAAGGCCATATCGATCATGGTAAAAAAATTGCGGCCTATTATTATTGGGTATTCCCCAATATGATGTTTAATTTCTATCCTTGGGGATTATCTATAAACATCGTGCAACCCATGCAGGTTGACCGTACAAAGGTTTCTTTTATAAGCTTTGTCTACGACGCCGCGAAATTGGAAAAAGGTGCTGGGGCAGCTCTTGACAAGGTTGAACTTGAGGATGAGGCGGTTGTGGAAGGCGTTCAAAAGGGGGTACGTTCAAAATTTTACCAAGCAGGACGATTTTCGCCGACACGCGAAAAAGGTGTCCACCATTTTCATAGCCTGCTGGCGCACTATCTGCGTTCATAAAAATATAAATTAAGGACGTTGCCCTGTTATATTCCTTTATTTACCTTTGACCAAATTTTCTGAATATGCGACCCGATCTATTTGAAGCTCCCGATTATTATAACTTGGACGACTTGCTCTCCGAGGAACATAAATTGGTACGGGATGCCGCCCGCCATTGGGTGAAGCGATCTATTTCCCCAATTATCGAGGAGTATGCACAGAAAGCCGAATTTCCGAAACAAATTATTAAGGGATTGGCCGAAATTGGTGCTTTTGGCCCTTACATTCCCCACGAATATGGCGGCGCAGGATTAGATCAAATAAGCTACGGCCTGATAATGCAGGAGATTGAACGGGGCGATAGTGGTGTACGTTCAACGGCTTCAGTACAATCATCTTTGGTTATGTACCCTATTTATGCCTACGGAACCGAAGAACAACGTAAAAAGTTCCTCCCTAAATTGGCAAGCGGTGAATTCATGGGTTGTTTTGGATTGACCGAACCCAACCACGGTTCAAACCCCGGCGGCATGGAAACAAAATTCAAGGATATGGGCGACCATTATCTTTTAAATGGGGCCAAACTATGGATTTCAAATTCTCCTTTTGCAGATATAGCCGTTGTTTGGGCCAAAAATGAAACAGGAAGGATTCACGGCTTGATCGTCGAACGTGGCATGCAGGGGTTCTCCACGCCGGAAACCCACAATAAATGGTCGTTACGGGCATCGGCCACCGGAGAATTGATCTTTGACAATGTAAAGGTTCCTAAGGAGAATCTCTTGCCGAATAAGAGTGGCCTAGGCGCACCATTGGGCTGTTTGGATTCAGCCCGATATGGTATTGCATGGGGGGCGATTGGAGCTGCCATGGATTGCTATGATACCGCCTTACGGTATGCTAAGGAACGAACACAGTTCGGAAAACCAATTGCTGCATTTCAATTACAACAAAAGAAACTGGCAGAAATGATTACCGAGATAACCAAAGCGCAATTATTGGCACTACGGCTGGGGCAATTAAAGAATGAAGGAAAGGCGACCACCGCACAAATATCAATGGCCAAACGAAATAATGTGGATATGGCCATTAAAATAGCCCGTGAAGCGCGACAAGTTTTAGGGGGTATGGGCATCACAGGCGAATACAGCATCATGCGGCATATGATGAACCTTGAAAGCGTAATCACGTATGAAGGCACACACGATATCCATCTATTGATTACTGGGGCCGACATTACTGGAATCCCGGCTTTTCAGTAACCCATCTCAATAAATCGGTCTGCTAAGTTGAAGTTTTGACTAACTTTTCTCATAGACAAGAAACAACTCGTCATCGGCGATATTGGGATCATCTACAAAAGTCAATTCCAAGGTATCATTTTTTACTACATAGGTAAATCGGGCACCATTCTGCAAGATAATCTGGTTGCCATTTACCACATAACTTCCTGAATCACCGACCAAAAATTGGGTTTGGCCAGTATTCATTACCGTTAAGATACTACCATAGAACGTGATTTGGTGAACACTAAAATCAGCATTCGGTTCAAAACCACAGAAGCAAGCCGCATCGGTAAGAATCCATTTTCCTTCTAGTTCGACATTAATAATGTCATCATTGTCCTTCGAACACGAGCCCAATAAAAGGGCTAATAGCAGTATGGTGGTTATTCGATTCATTTCAAGTTAGTGTGTTACGCGCTTGCTTGTCTCTAATTAGAACGCCGAAAAAACGAAAGAAGTATGTTGGATCCGAAAATTTGGTCTCCAAAAAACAGAATTCGTGCTTCTCACAACAAAAATCAAGGCATTCACATCATTTAATTGGTTCGGTCAAATTCTGTGCCTAAGTTTAGCATGTAATTAAAAAGAAATAAAATTTTTCATTTTCATATAGTGTTCTCGTAAAAGAGTCTTGTCATTAACGATAGGGCTCTTTTTAGTTTACTTCGGTCCTACTACTTTATTTTTTTGTACCTATAGAGCGGCAAGAAGCACGCTTCAAGCCATCCCTTTTACTTTCTATGGCATCAAGCATGCCATTGTCTTATGATGATTTGGCAGATCGCACAACCGTGACCTTTATCGATTTGCTAATGGGGGTTTTGCTTCGATCCGCATAGTGATTATGCGGCACCAAGACATTGGTCTCCGGAAAATAGGCCGCCAAATTCCTTGTAGGAATGCTATAGGGTACGACCAAAAAATTATAGGCCGTTCGTTCGATGCCGTCATAACGGCTCGTAATATTCACAACGTCCTTTTTTTGCAATCCCCTTTTATCCATATCCTCTTTATTCATAAACAGCACTCTGCGCTCATTGTATACCCCTCGGTACCGATCGTCCAGGCCGTAGATGGTCGTATTGAATTGATCGTGTGATCGGATGGTCATCAATAACAATTCGTCTTCCTTGAGGTAATGCATTGGCACTTTGTTCAAGGTAATACGGGCTTTTCCATTTGGCAACCCACTAAAGTCAAGTGAACGTACATTGTTTGGCAAATAATACCCGGCGCCTTTTGATCGTTCATCGGTGCGTTCAAAACCCTTGGCGACCAAATCGATATACTTGCGAATCAGACTATAATCCTCCCCTAAGGATTTCCAATCGACCGAATGGTTCCCCTTAAAATACGTATCCGCAATTTCGGCAATGAGTTCAGGTTCACTTTTTAAGGACTCGGAAGCCGGTTTTAGCAAACCTTTCGATTGTCGCACCCTTCCCATACTGTTTTCGACGGTAATATACCGCCGCCGACCCGCTTTCATATCCTTTTCCGAACGGCCGAGGGTAGGCAATATAAGAGCCGTTTTTCCGGTAACCAGATGGGATCGGTTTAATTTGGTACTGATCTGTATGGTAAGATTACAACTTTGAAGGGCTTGGGCGGTGTATTCCGTATCAGAGGCTGCCATTAGAAAATTACCTCCCAAGGCCATAAATACTTTTGCCTTCCCTTCATGCATGGCCTGTATGCATCCTACCGTGTCAACCCCCTCTTCAGTGGGTGGTTTAAAGCCCAGATGTTCTTCGATCCTGTTGTTCATTGCCATATCTACAAAGTGCATAATGCCGACACTTCGGTCGCCTTGAACATTGCTATGGCCACGAACAGGACAGGTGCCTGCATGCGGTTTCCCCAAGGCGCCTTTTAACAACAAAAGATTCACATATTCTCGAATATTTTCAACCCCGTTCTTATGTTGCGTCAAACCCATCGCCCAACAAATAATGATTTTTGATCGGTGCGATAGAATCGTTACCGCTGCTTCAATCTTGTCTTTATCGACACCGCACGAAGCCAACAATTCGTGCTCTTCATAGGTTGCAAGATCCTCCATCAGGCCCTTATAGCCCTCGGTATATTTCGATATGAATTCATGATCGAAGACCGAGTCATCAAAAGCGTCCAGAGCAGCCAATTTCTTGATGAGCAATTTGACCAAAGCAATATCCTGGTTGATTTTTGTCGGCAAATGAAGGTCGGCCAAACTATCGCCCGGGCCTATCCATCCATTGAGCTCTTGGGGGTTTTTAAAATTTACCAGCCCTGTTTCCTCGAGCGGATTAATGCTAATGATCTTGCCACCATTTTCCTTACATTTTTGCAAGGCCGATAGCATACGAGGATGGTTGGTCCCAGGATTTTGTCCGGCCACGATAATTACCTCTGCCCCGTAGAAATCTTCCAAGGTAACCGAACCTTTCCCAATACCCAAGGTTTCACCCAAGGCGACTCCGCTACTCTCATGACACATATTCGAACAATCGGGCATGTTATTGGTTCCGAAGGCGCGTGCGAAAATTCCATATAAAAAGGCTGCCTCGTTACTAGAGCGCCCCGAAGTATAAAAAATGGCCTCGTTCGGAGAACCTAATTGCCGCAATTCATATGCAATCAATTCGTAGGCCTCCTGCCATGAAATCGGCTCGTAATAAAGGCTATCTGACCTTAAAACCAAGGGTGTCACCAACCGCCCGAATTTATTGAGTTCGTAGTCGGTCAGTAAGGATAGTTCCTCGATTGAATGCCTGCTGAAGAAATCGGAGCCAATTTGATCGGTCGTGGCCTCGTCGGCCAGGGCTTTCGCCCCATTTTCGCAATACTCGCCAATTTTGGAGGGTTTCTCCGGATCGGGCCATGCACAACTTGGGCAGTCAAAGCCTTCTTGTTGGTTCATCTCGAACAAAGCACGCATTGACCGAACAATCCCCATCTCTTTAAATCCATGCCGAATTGCCTCCTTGACGCCTAAAAGTCCAGCCGCCGTGCGTATCGGATCTTTAATTTCAAGCCCGGTAAAGTCTTGATTTCCCCGGATTGAAACATTTCTGCGAAATTTTTGTTGCATGCCTAAAGATACTATTATTTGGTAAGGAAGGCCAAAACACGTCACAGCGGATTCCTTATAAATCTTTACTAAAACCACGCTTATACATTCGAGGCAGGTCATTCGTTTACTTTTAAATTATTTTGTTACTTTTAATGAAAGTCAATACAAACAAAACCATCGCCCATGCTTCCCATCCAGGTCAACGCAAAAGGAATGATCAACCGAATTCTCTTTATCCTCGCACTTGCTTGCAGCATGGTGGCATGTCGTGAAAAAATTCAGAATTCTCAGGATGCTGTTGCCGTAGAAGCAGGCTTCAAGCCTATTTTTGATGGGAAGACTTTACAAAATTGGGAAGGGAATACGAGTTATTGGCGTGCCGAAAATGGAAATCTGGTCGGCGAAATTACCCCGCACAATCTCCTAAAGGCCAATACTTTTGTCATCTACACCGGCGAAGTTCCAGAAGATTTTGAATTAAAAATGGACTTTCGAATTACCGAGGACGGGAACAGTGGCATCAACTATCGCAGTGAATTATTAGATACGATTCCCTTTGCTTTAAGGGGTTACCAAGCAGATATAGATGGAAAAAATCGGTATACGGGTCAAAATTATGAAGAGCGGAAACGCACTACCTTAGCCTATAGAGGTGAAAAGGTTGAAATCTCATCACAGGTCAACCCTGGCACTCCAGGCTCCCTTTATGCCAACATCATGAACAATGCCTGGCAAAGTAGAACAGTTTTGGACTCCCTTGGGAATGCCGATTCTTTGCGGGCTAAAATACATCCTGGAGACTGGAACGAAGTACATCTTATTATAAACGGCAATCATCTTCAACATTTTATTAATGGCGTTTTGATGAGTGAGGTTATCGATAATGACAGTATCAACCGAAGCTATTCCGGAAGAATGGGTATGCAAGTACATGTGGGCCCTCCCATGAAAGTAGAGTACCGCAATATTCGACTGAAAAAGCTCTAATGTACAAATACTTTGGGGCCCAGGCCCCGATGTACTTGCGTGCGTAATAAGTAGTTTATAAATGCCCATTGAAGCGATTTTATTTGTTAATTTTAAGTGCCTTATCCCCACATTCAATAGATTTCAAACCATACTAAAAATAGGCTAACAACCACTAGAATCATGTTGACGAAGAAACAGCTTAAAATGTACCAAGAGGATGGGTACCTATTGCTCAAAAACTTATTCGATAAAGAGGAAATCGGCCTTTTAAAGGAAGCTGCGATGCAAGACCGGGAGTTAGACCGCCGTTCGTACGGTCGGGCCGACGGGGAAGGTGGTACTGTACGGTTATCAATCTGGAACCATCCTGGAAACAACATCTATGGGTTGTTTGCAAGAAGTGCCCGAATTGTAGAAATTGCCGAAGCATTGCTAGGGGGCGAAGTATATCATTACCATTCTAAAATGATCCTAAAAGATGCAAAGGTCGGCGGGGCTTGGACTTGGCATCAAGATTATGGATATTGGTATAATTTTGGTTTGTTGCAGCCTTTACTAACCAGCGTTACCATTGCCGTAGACAAGGCCACGAAAGAAAACGGTTGTTTACAGGTATTGAAAGGTTCTCAAGCCATGGGCCGGGTAGACCATGCCCTGAAAGGAGACCAGGCAGGTGCCGATATGGAACGCGTGAACGAAGCCTTGAAGTATTTTCCCCTAGTATATTGTGAAATGGAACCTGGGGATGCCATGTTCTTCGATAGTAATATACTGCACCGCTCTGATCAAAATCGTTCGGAACACGCACGATGGTCACTGATTAGTTGCTATAACGCAGCTAGGAATAACCCGTATAAAGAAGGGCAACATGCCAGTTACACGCCGTTGGTAAAAGTCGGCGATGAGGCTATTAAGGAATCTGCCTTGAAAGGATTTGAAAATGAATCGGCATCAGACTGGGTATCTCCGGAAAGTGATAAGACCATTGAAAAATTAAAATCCTAACGAACGATTCTTTGCGACACTTCGCCACTAACCTTATTCTTTAAAATAACTTTGGTATCCCCATTGGGCAATTTTTCCTCTTTGATTAGATAATGGTCTGCATCATAGCTCGTCGCTTCAGTTTGCAAAGATGTAATCTCGTCGCCTCGCCAATCCTCTAGGAGCACCGGTTCCCATAATTTGGTTTTGGCCGATGTATAGGCGGCATCTAAAATGGCATTGACGACGTACCCATCATAAAAAGTTTCCTGAGGCGTACGTTTTTCCTCAATGGCTGAGAACATATCGGTAAACATATTCGGGTACCCTAGTTCGTGGGCCTCATCACCGACCGGAAAAAGCCATCCCTTGTTCACTTCGGCCTTTTCGGCAACATACTCGTTTCCCATCCCTGTCGTGAACATCTCAAAACCGGTACGCAGGAAACTGTTGATCCAAATGGTTCCTTCGGTACCCATGACCTCATCCCGTAGATCCATTCCTCCTCGAAAGGCCCAACTTACTTCGAACTGGCCAATAGCACCATTGGCGTACTTTACCAGACCGATGGCATGATCTTCGGCCTCAATGGGATGAACTTGAGTATCGGCCCAGCAGATGACCTCCAAGGGTCTGATGTTCTTGCCAATAAAATTTCTGCTGATCTCAACGCAATGGCATCCGAGATCGATAATGGCTCCACCCCCTGATTTTTCCTTATCCCAAAACCAATCACTATGGGGTCCAGGATGGGTTTCCCGTGACTTTGCCCAAAGAACCCTTCCTATGGATCCTTGGCGTATACTTTCAAGCGATTTTAAAAATTTGGGCGTATAACAGAGATCTTCAAGATATCCACCGAATATTCCAGCGGCCTCAATACAATCGAGCATACGTTTCGCTTCTTGTGCATTTCGACCTAAAGGCTTCGTGCAGATTACGTGCTTTTTGGCCAAGGCGCATTGCTCAACTGCCAGTTCATGCAAGTCGTTGGGCAAAGCAATAAGTACGACATCTACCTCCGGATGGTCGATGGCCTCGTTCATTGAATCGGTATGATGTGCAACCCCATAGTCGTCGGCAAGGCGTTTAGCGTGATTAATATCCCGGGAATAAACCGTTACCAATCTATCCTTTCTTCTCTGAGCGTGTAATGACTCGGCATAAAAGCGGGCAATAAAACCCGAACCCAACATGGCTATTTTCATCTATATCTAATTTTGGTTAGGGGCGGTCAGTTCGCACCCTTGGTTTATCCAAACAAATCCATCACCGGTTTCCCCATTCCGTCCGGTGTTGTATAAAAAGGTCTTCCTTCTATGGTATAATGCGTTTCAGGAGGAATGCCCAATGCATGGTAAATCGTCTGATGCACTTGGTCTATGACCACCGGGTTTTCAATCGAGGCACAGGGCCTTTCATCGGCCGTTTTGCCATAGACCAATCCTTTTTTAATGCCTCCGCCCCACATAAGTATCGAACTTCCATCGGTAAAATGCCGGTGCATTCCATAGAATTTTTCATTCTCAATGATATCGGGTTGATCCACTTGGTCTTGCACCAATTCGCCAGGACGTCCTTCCATAATGGCATCCCGACTGAATTCACTGGCCAGGATGATCAACGTTCTATCTAGATGCCCTGATTCCTCTAAATCCTTAATCAATTGGGCTATGGGCCGATCGATCAATTCTTTCATTTTTACGGTACGGAGGTGGCCATTTTCGTGGGTGTCCCATCCCAAAAAAGGCTCATATTCAGTAGAAACACTTATGAATCTACCCCCGTTCATTGCCAACCGCTTCGCCAGTAGACAGCCCAGGCCAAATCTACCGGTATTATAGGTGTCATATACTTCCTTGGGTTCTTGTGATATATCAAAGACCTTTGCTTCGGGAGCGTTCAACAATCGGTACGATTGCTCCATAGAACGCATCAAGGATTCCCTTTGATAATCACTTCCTGCTTCCATAAACTTTTTTTTAGAAGCCAATTCCTTAAATAATTTATATCGGGCCTCAAACCTTTTAAGTGACATACCTTGTGGTGGCCGAACACTGTCCAGCCCATCGGAAGGGTCGGGTATCAGGAACGGACCGAATTCACTACCCAAAAAACCGGCCGAATGAAAAGCCTTCAACTCTTCGGCCTCCCCTACGGTAAACCGTTGTCCCATAGCAATAAATGGTGGTATGACCGGATTTGCCGGCCCCAGTTCCTTGGCAATCCATGCCCCAATATGTGGGGCTTGCACCGACTGTGGTGGCTCATAACAGGTATGCCAGTGATATTGATGTCTTGTATGCAAAATGTGGCCAAGGTCGGCCGATTTGTAGGAATGTATGATAGCGCCCCGATCCATGATACCACCAATTGACCCCAACCCTTGCGAAAAATCAAGTCCGTCGACGACTGTGGGCACTTTTGGAAAAGTGCTCAATACCCGCTTGCTCTCGACACCCTTTTTATAGGGTACATAGGCCTTCGGGTCAAAGGTTTCGGTATGTGCCATGCCACCTGCCATCCAAAGTAAAATGACGGTATCGGCCGAAGCAGGAATTTTTGGGGACCCCGTTGTGCAGGAGCTCAGAAAGCTGGCCAATGGAATGGTTGACGCAGAAGCCGCAAGACTTGCCGCTGTCATTTTTTTAATAAAATCCCTTCGTTGGTTTTCTGCATCCATACTGTCTCACTCAATTGATAAATTGAAATTCAGGTAAATTTAACGTCGCCCAGAATACATCTTGTAAGGCGTCCTTTTCAGGTCGATCCCCAAGAGACCAAACATTGCCGTCTTTTCCGGTAAGGTCGGTTTCCTCCCCAATGATCTTTGATAGAGTTCCTCCACAATCTGCTCTCTGTTGGCGCCATAGCGTTCAAGCCATGCCTCGGCCCCTTCGCCCAAAACCTGGTTGAAAAATGCGCCATTCGTCAACTCCAATGCCTGCAATAAGGTAGCCTGATCATCTCTTTTAGTGGTCACGTTCTCCCGACTTGGCCGGCCAAGGGCCTTCATAAATGGGTGCTGCCTAACAAGGCTTGCCCGTGCAAATTTTCCCGTCGGCGCATCAAATGTAAAGTGTACCAAATTACCCCAATTCGAATTACCATAATCCCGCACTGGGGGCCAATCAGCATCATTGAATTCTATAGTCACCCATTCTTCATTAGGTGCTTCGGCCGTGCTTTTCCATTTCGTATCAGCGTTTAGTTCGAATTGATTTTCGTTGCCAAAATCAATCTTCATGGCAAAGGATATTCCCGCAGGATTCGCAATAGATCCCTCATTGACCCCTTCGATGGCGATACAGTTTTTTCCAACAGCAAGAGATTTCGAGACTTCCAAGGCATCGACTTTTGTCCAATCATCGCCTTCCGATATTTTTTTACCATTGAGATAAAGTACGTATGAATGATCGACCGAAATCAGCACTTTGGCACTTTGAATTGGTTTATTAGGTACTATGAAGGATCTTCTGAAATAGCGCTTGCCTGGTTCTGGCAGCACATCGCGTTCAAATTTTGTTTCACGATGCCATATGCGTGTCGCGTCAAGCTTCGAGCCATTGGGGCTATAGGCTACGGCGGCGTACATTGGTGAGATCACTTGACTTACTGCATCTGAAAATTCCTCGGCGCTCAGACGTCTAACCGTTGGGCCATGGAAAACGAATTCATTTTTAATTTCTACCGCACTGCGATAACCGACGGTAGGCAGTTGGTAGGCCTTAGAGGTCATGATCATTTTCAACAGCTGTTTTAAGTCAGATCCTGAATCTAAAAAATCGGCTGCCAACCAGTCGAGCAACGTACCATCCCAGGGGGTATTGTCCATTTCATCCACCGGTTCGATAATACCCCGCCCCATGAGCCGCTGCCAGAAGCGATTGGCAATGGTACGATACAACCTGCCATTTTCAGGCTTAACCATAACCTCTGATAGTTGGGACAATCGTTCTTTTTTGCTATCCGCGACAATATCCCCCAATTCGGGGTACAGAAAATTTGTCTCGGCTAGGATTCCCAATGGTTTATCACACCGATTCAGCTCAAGGACCGAATCGGAAAAAACAGCAGCAAAACCATAAGACTGTGCCAACGTAAGGTTGCTCACAAAACTATTATGACAAGAGGCACATTTTACGTTGGCACCCAACAATGATTGCCCAATATTCTGGGCTGCCTGCATTTCGGTTCGCTGACTTGAATTCACCACTCCGCGCCATGCTATGCCCTTAATAAACCCTTCGGAATCCTCGGTTGGATTGACCAATTCCTTGACCATAAGATTGTAGGGCTTATTCTCCTTTAGGGATGTGTATAGCCAATCGGTGACCTGTTTTCTTCCGCCGGTAATAAAACCGGTACCCGTATAATCATTTCGCAAGAGATCATTCCAAAAGCTTAGCCAATGTTCAGTATAATTACTTGTATCCGCCAACAATGCATCAATCAAGTCTGCTCTCTTTTTAGGGTTGGGGTCCAAAACGAATTGATCGATATCCGTTGGTTCGGGAAGCAGCCCTATGATATCGAGATAAACCCGCCGGAGAAAAGTTCTATCGTCGACCACTTCGGGCCATGCGATGGCATTCTTTTCAAAATATGCATTGATCAATCGATCAACGGGATGCCTTTCAGTACCGTTCTCTGGGCAGATCGGGTTTTGAAATTGCCAAGGGGGCTTCCGGGAATAATTTGAGGGCTTGGTCAGACCAATGGGCACCGCTTTGGATCCATAATTTAATCAGTGCAACTTCGCTCTCCTTCAATACTTTTCCTTTTTTCGGCATGACATCCTCGTCGTTGGGAGACAACGTAATTCTTCGGTACAACTCACTTTCGCCAGGTTTCCCCATAACGAGAATGGGGCCACCCTTCCCGCCTTTATATACCCCGGCTTTGTTTTCGAGCACCAAATCCCCTTTTTTCTTGTTCTCACTATGACATTGATAACAATTATGGGCAAATATTTTTCGCACTTCGAGGTTTAGTTCGTCTTTGTTTGATGTTGTAAGCGAATCTAATTGGATCAATTCGGCAAATAATATGGCGGCCTTTTTATCGTCGCCTTCAGGAGTGTTTCCTGGCAGTACGCTGGTAAGAAAATCTTCGCCATGGGTAATATCGGCCCCTAAATATCCAGCGCCGATAAGGCAGGCTACGGTAAGCGTCAGACTGATGCGATACGGGACATAACTTGTGCGCTTTGTTTTTGATTTTCCGCATCAATAGAAAGGCCGTAAGACCCGACATCAGGCCCGTAGCAATCCCCATGTACTGATGTAAATCTACCAATCCTCCCGAATAATCGTCATTGGTTCGCAGCAACCAGCCCATAATGGCGCCGATTATGGCAGAACCAGCTCCGATGTAGATCATCCAATTTATACCCTGCCGCAGCCCTTGCCGCCTTTTACCAATGGTGGCCAGTTCTAGGATGAAACCTACAACCAACAACCCTATCGGAAAATGTACGATCATGGGATGCAATCGACCAAAAAACTGGAATATCCATCTAAATTCCTCCATGCACCTAATTTAAGGATATTTTTAGTTCATGAAAGTCCTTTACGATACTATATGGAATTAGGAACCTTGGGCGAGTAAAGGCCTCCTTCAAAATTCATGGGAATGCCCAGTATCAACAGCGTCAATTTTGCCGTCTTCCCGCTGTTTCAAAAGTTTCGTACTGGTCTTCATATCGGCATATCTGGGATCCTGCACATAGTCCTGTTTTTGCATCTTGATGACCTCGATGCTCAAAAATCCGAATTCGCTGACTACCTTCCCATAAAAGCGATAAATACCCTTGCCCCTAAAATAATAGTGGGCGGCTACCGGCGGAAAAAGTACGGTGTCGAATACCTCGCCATGCTGATCCACCAACGTAGCAAAGTGCATTCGTTTCCCATCATGGGTACTGGCATTCTTGACCGTAACCAGATACCCATACAGATCGATATGATGGTTGAGATACCGTTCTAAATCCTTGCTTCCGTGTGTATTTTTAGGGGGCTCCGCCAATAGCTCGAACGGACTACACAGACAAAAGCCCAAGAGTTCCAATTGGGTAAAGGCCGTTTCAAGATCGGTGGTATGCAACTGTGGGATCTTAAAGTCCTGGTGCTTGGGCGGAAATAATTTTGGGTGATCGATTTTTACATTCTTATTCAAAAATAGATGGGCCTTCCATAACAATTGATGTTTGTTGATCCCGGCAAACCGAAAGGCATCGATACGGATCAGGATGCTTACTTGTTCTATGGAAATAAAGACCCTGTCAAGAAAGTCCTCCAAGGAAGTAAAGCTTCCGTTGAGAAAGCGCTCTTTTAGGATACGTTCGGCCACACGACCTTCCAAATCCCGCAGATACCCAAAGCCCAGGAAGATATCCTTTTTATAAATAACATTGGCATTGCGACTTTGATTGATGCAAGGAGCGTGAATGCGGGCCCCCAACATGCGGGCCTCGTGGATATAAAACTCCGCTCTATAAAATCCGCCGCCATTATTGAGTACCCCTACCATATATTCCAACGGATAGTAGGCCCGCAAAAACAAGGTCTGATAGCTTTCCACGGCATAGGAAGCCGAATGTCCTTTTGCAAAGGCATAGCCGGCAAAACTGGCGATTTGGTCCCAGATCTCGGTAATAAGCTTTTCCTCGTACCCCTTTTTCCGGCAATTATCGACAAACTTCTCCTGTACTTTTTGAAACTCCTCGCGGGAACGGAACTTCCCGCTCATGCCCCTTCGTAGTACATCGGATTCTCCCAAACTGAGGCCGGCGAAATGGTGGGCTACTTTGATTACATCTTCCTGGTAGACCATGACCCCATAGGTATCGGGCATAATGTTCAACATGACAGGGTGTGCCCTTTCAACTGCCCTACCCGGGTTTCGATGACGAAGGATGTACTCACGCATCATCCCACTTTTGGCCACCCCGGGGCGTATGATCGAACTCGCAGCGACCAATCCCAGATACGTGTCTACTTCCAGTTTTTTTAGCAGCATCCGCATGGCGGGCGACTCCACGTAAAAACAGCCCATGCATTGTGCCGTTTTTATAAGATTGTTGATTACGGGGTCTTTTTTGAACTTTAGGATGTCGTGAATATCAAAAGTGTCTGCCTTTTCAGGCTGGTTGTACCCGACGATTTCTATGGTCTCCTTAATTTTTGCCAGCCCCCGTTGCGCCAAAATATCGAATTTGTAAAGACCTACATCCTCGGCAATGACCATATCGAACATGGTAGTGGCAAAGCCTTTGGGCGGCAGGTGCGTAGCCGAAAAATAATGTATGGGCCGTTCACTGATCAAGATACCTCCCGCATGAATACTCAGATAGTTGGGCATGTTCTGAATCAATTGCC
Organism: uncultured Flavobacteriaceae bacterium; assembly: GCA_963798435.1. GTDB lineage: Bacteria > Bacteroidota > Bacteroidia > Flavobacteriales > Flavobacteriaceae > JALHST01. Next base: position 166,731 of record CAWCTF010000008.1, on the reverse strand, counting down.
CATATTTTAATACCAAATGGGAAACGGCATCAAGTTGCGACACCTGCCCTTCCTGCAGGCGGGATAGGTGCCTTGCTTCAGAGAGGGCATCGATTTCGCTTTTGGGGAGTCCGAAGACTTTTCCCAATTCGCGCACGACCCCTTTTTCCTTGAACGTAACATAGGTCCCCAAAAGAGCCACATTCTGGAATCGATCAAAAATATATTGGGTCATTTCTTCCCGGTCCTTCCATGAAAAATCAATATCAAAATCGGGCGGATTGGCCCGATAAAGATTCATGAATCGTTCGAAATAAAGGTCCAGTTCCATGGGATCCACATCGGTAATGCGCAACAGATAGGCCACAATACTATTGGCCCCACTGCCCCTACCTACATAGAAAAAATTTCGTTTTCGGGCATAGGAAATGATATCCCAATTAATCAGAAAATACGAAACGAAGCCCATGCCCTTGATGAGTTGCAGTTCTTTTTGCATGCGTTCGATTACCCCATCCCCACCATCGGGATACCGATAGGGCAAGCCCTCCTGGCACAGCCTTTCCAACAAGGCCTCATCTTCTTCCTTGGAGCCTAGATAGGTCTTCAGGTTTTGGGGGTGTCGGCCTTCCGAAAAATCAAACTTGATGCTGCATGCGTTCATCAACCGCTCAGTGTTCTCGAGAATAAAACTATATTCCGAAAAGGCGGCCGCCAAATTTTTTATGGGAAACATCTTCTCGTCCTCGCAGGCCTCCTCGGTCTTCCCTAATTTACTCAACAAGACATTATTGGCAATGGCACGCAATAAGCGGTGGGCATTGAAGTCGCGTTTGTTGCGAAAAGTAACGGGCTGCTGCACGACCAATTTCTCCTTCAATTCCATCAATCTGGAAAAAGGCAACCGCCGTAAATCGGCAATGGATATGCCAATAAATTCATGGCCTGCAAATTTTTTTTGATCGTTCAGCAATACTTTTTCAAAAGGATAAACGATATAGGCATTCTCAAAATCGGGGGCGAGGGCAGGGAGTCGTTTTCCATGATGCAGATGCTCTGATAAAAATACATTCAGTTCCTGATAGCCTGCATTGTTTTTGGCGATGCCCACATAACAGGGATCCACCCCGTTTCTGAAATCGATGCCCAAAATAGGCCTAATACCATAATGTGCCGCTTTCCTGACAAAATTTAGGGCGGCCGACGTATTGTTGATATCGGTCAATACGAGTTGGGTCACCTGGTTCTCCTGCGCCAATTGCAAGAGTTCGGTTTCGGAAAAGGTACCGTAACGAAGGCTGTAGTATGTGTGGCAGTTTAGGTACACAGTTAGTGATCGTTCTCCAATATTTGATTTTTGTTCTAAAAGAGATGGTACTGTTTTATTCTTATCATTTCTTTTGCTTGCCCAAAAGAAACGAAACAAAGAAAAGGGCACCTTTTCCGCATGAATTTTTAGGCAACAAGCCTAAAACCGATTGCGAAACTTCGCCACAAATGGCGTTGCCATTTGCGAGTACCACCCGAAGCTTTCGCAATCTATTCTCGGATAAGGATCTCCCAGTGGCACATTCTTACCAACCTTGTTTTTTACTGCTTTCGATGTGCCAATATGATGGGTGGCTGCCCATTGAACGGGTTGACCATTCGCCCGATCGTCTTTGCCCCCAACCCCGAGGCGCGAAGTACGCTTTTGTCCCCATATCGTTTTCGAATATGGTCCATGGCATGGTACAGGTTCACTATTTCTTCGGTATCGTCGAATAGGTTGATCTGGTAATTGCCCGATACCAGGTGACTGAACCGAATACCTACGAGCCTTACCAGTAATCTTCTATTATACAAGGTGTTGAACAACTCTAAAATCTTTGGAATCAAAATATGGTCGGCACTGGTATACGGGATATGCAATTGCTTGGAATAGGTGTTGAAATCGGAATACCGAATTTTGACTGTGATACAGGCGGTGAGTTTTTCGCCCCGGCGTAACTGGTAGGCCAAATTCTCGGTCATGGCAATCAAGATGCCTTTGAGCTTTGCCACATCGATCGTATCCTTGTCGAAGGTGCGCTCGGTAGAAATTGATTTTCGTTCACAAAAGGGGATTACGGGCGTATTGTCCATGCCATTGGCACGCTTCCAGATGACCTCCCCGTTTTTGCCTAGCACCCGCTGCATTACGTCCAAGGGCATTTCCTGAACGGTACGCACTTGCCGAAGTCCCAGATTTCGAAGGGTCTGATAGGTCTTATCACCCACCATGGGTATTTTCTTGATGGATAAAGGCGCCAGAAAAGGCTTTTCCAGGCCATAGTCGATTTTTAATTGATTGTTGGGCTTGGCCTCGTTGGTGGCCACTTTTGAAACCACTTTATTTCCTGATAGCCCAAATGAAATGGGCAGCCCCGTCTCCTTAATGATCCGCTGCCGTAGCTCCGATGCATATTTATAGGAGCCGAAAAAACGATCCATTCCCGTTAGGTCGGCATAAAACTCATCGATACTCGATTTCTCAAAAAGCGGAACTTGTTCCTTGATGATTTCGGTAACGATATCGGAGTGTTTGCTATAGGTTCCCGCATTGCCTTTGATGGTGATGGCCTCGGGACATAATTCCCTGGCCATTTTCATAGGCATCCCAGAATGCACCCCATATCCCCGAGTCTCATAACTACACGCTGCCACCACCCCCCGATCGCTCAGGCCCCCGACAAGGATGGGCTTGTTTCGCAAACGACTATCAAGACGCCGTTCTACGGAGACAAAAAAAGTATCTAGATCTAGATGTAAAATGGTTTTGTTCATTGCATACCAAATGTATGCTAAGATATGGATTATTTCCAAAATTTTGGAAATAATCCATATATAAATATAAACCTATCGATATGTATATTAGATTGCCATAGTTGCAGCTACCGCAACCCAATGAAACAGTAGAAAGAAGCGATTTGCGCCTAAGATGCCATTACCTACCGGGCTGCATATTTGTAATCCTGTGGCGTAGTTGGTAAAAACGATTTACTGCAGCCAGGCATAGAGAAAAACGAGGGACGACATAAAATAAAGCCCTATGAGCACCCTATCATATTCCATGGCAAGTACACTTCCAAACCGTCTTATACGCTTAAAAAAAGAGTTTCCCATAAGCAAGATATTATATTCAAACGAATAAAGTGAACGCGAGGCCGCTAGTCAAAAGCAAACCCTGTAAACAGCCTAAAAACAAAAGCATATAGGACCACGAGCAACATTGCGAAACTAAACCAGGCGAACGCTTTAAAATAATTCCGAATCAAGTAGCTGCCCAGGTTTCTAAAGCCTTCACGGTAAATTTCCTTAAGTAGTAAAATTGTCTTCATATAAGGGGGTTTTGTATGTTATTCGAGGGTAAAATTCGGGCGATCATATAAAATCGTCCAGACTTTCAGCCGAAGGCAACAACATTGACGTTAAAATGTGTTTCAAAAACCGATTATCCTAAAAAGAGACAGTTCATAGAATTTTGGAGTTCATCTGAAAAAGAAGATGAGCGAAGAAAATGCCTATTCAACGAGGGCATGTATCGTCCCTGTTATGTTAACTACAGGCCGATGATCGATTACAAGCAAGCATAAGACGAATTTCGTTCTGCAGGTCGGTACGAAAATATCGGGCGGTTTATTCTCCAGGAACGATCTGTAGTTTGTGGATAGGTAGGTACCAAACATTAGCAGTTAGATCGATACCACCACCCATTTGTTCCTGTACGACCCTATCGGTCACATAGATACCCATTTCAGCCATATGGTCGAAGGTATCAATGCCGTTATTCGGAAAACCAATTCGGGTTCTATGGATATTGAATTTTTCGGCGAATTTATGGCCAAACGCCTTTTCTACACCTTCCTTGCCAAGCATAAAACCCAATAAACCTCCCCAGGTTGCGGTCGGGTTATCGGAATCCCATCCCGACAAGGCCCCGATTTTAATGGTTTCCTTTAAATCGCCTCCTCCGTATAATAAACTCACAATGCTCGCACCAAAATTGATTCCCGCAGCAAAACAACCGTGACATGCCTTCTCCTTGGTAGCCCATTCATACCCGTCTTCCTGTCGTACCTGGTATTTTTCGTAGAGTGCATCCCGTGCTTCCTCCCAGGGCGCCCCTGACACATAGTGTGCCTTTACAAAATCGTACATCTTGACAGCATACGACGATTCGGGCAACCGCTTTCGTGCCTCAGACGCCATCCATATTAGGTTTTCCTTCATCGACCTTGATGGGTCGGCCAGTGGCGCCAAGGAATACATGATTACGTTAAACTCTGATATCCATTGTGCATTTTCACGCGCTACGGTGCGTATGGGCAAATTCGCCATTTTCAAGGCAATATCGGGCCGAGATGGGGCAAAAAACCCAAAAATTTCAGTGGTCAGCTGGGCATCGATCATTTCATAATTCGGGTTTACATCAGGACTACTGGTTTCTGGAGGTACCAAGCCCTTTTGCATCAAATCAAATGCGGTCTGGTTCGAGACCCACAGAAAATTCTCTTCCTCTTTTTTGATATGTCGCATCCACCCATCCCGAATCTGCTCCCCTGTCAAAATACTCGTCTTGTCAGCATATAGGAGATTCTGATAAATGTATTCGATATCGGTATCGTCATCGGCTCCCCAGATACTATCTTGGTCTGCAAAAATAAAGTCAATGGTTTTCGAATACCTATTAGAACCCCATATATTGGGCTGGTCTGCTTTGCCCCAGTCGGCGCGGGTATAAAATCCGGCCCCTTTTCCATCTTTGCCGTCGCCTCCTAATTTATCCATTTCGGTGATTAAACCTGTCCAATTAGCAATGCATTCTGCCAACCAAAAGCCATACAACTTTTTCTTATAATCAGCCCTTGAAATAATCAGGTCTGTAGGTTCTGGGGTGTACGTCTTATACATTAAAAGCGAATCCCTCATGCTATTCATAGGGAGTTGGGCAGGGTCAGGATTGCCATTTTTACAGAATGTAACCGCCATTCCCAGCAAAAAAGCCATGAATACTACCTGGGCAGCGCTACTTTTATAAATATTCATCATAGTACTTCTCTAGAATCATACGTGATGTAGCCTTAAAAGGGAAGGTTTTGCAGATCGACGTTTCCCCCGGAAAGAATGATACCCACCTTCTTGTTTTGAAATAACTCTTTTTCGGTCAAGACCGCAGCCAATGCTACCGCACTTGAAGGTTCAATAATAATTTTCATGCGTTCCCATACCAACCGCATCGCCGCCACGATTTCATCTTCGGCAACCCGGATGATAGTGTCTACATATTTCTGTATGATGGGAAAATTTTTGTCGCCCAATTGGGTCCTGAGTCCGTCGGCAATCGTATTCGCGGTTTCGTTCGATTCAATTTTCCCACTTCGAAGGGATCGATAGGCATCATCTGCTTCGATAGGCTCCGCACCGATCACTTTGCACTCCTTACCAAAATAATACCCCGCCAATGCAGTTCCGGCGAGGAGTCCGCCACCACCGACCGGGGCTACTACAACATTTAGATTTGGGAATTCTTCCAATAATTCCATACAGGAGGTTCCCTGCCCTAGAATCACATGTTCATCATTTGATGGGTGTATAAACGTAGCGCCTGTAGCTATTTCTATCTTCTTGGCAGCTGCATTCCTTGCCTCAAGTGTTGGTTCGCATTCTATAACATCCCCACCATATTCCAAAACTGCATCTTTTTTAACCTTGGGAACCGTTGTGGGCATCACAATATAGGCCTTTACCCCAATTCGTTTCGCTGCCAAGGAAAGTGCCTGCGCAAAATTGCCCGAAGAATGTGTAACTACCCCTTTATTTTTTTGCAAATCGGTTAGCTGTAAGATCGCATTGACAGCCCCACGCATCTTGTAGGCGCCACCTCTTTGAAAGTTCTCACACTTAAAATAGATTTCTGTCCCTGCAATTTTGTCAATTCCCCGTGAGGTAAGTATCGGAGTCCTATGAATATGAGGTCCGATCCGGTCATACGTCCTATTCAAAAGTTCACTGGTATTTTGCATGTTGACCCGATTTTGGGTGATTTATGAAATCTTCCCAGTTAAAACTACAAAGAATTTTTTGGATCACCACAGTGCTTAAAATATCAAATACATTTTGAAAAATTAGGAGCTCAGTGCCATTTTATCGACTCTTCATTTTTTCTATTAGAAAGACGCATTTTAAAGAACATAAAAAAACAGTATATAAAAAAGATAATAGCGGGAACCGACCCGATTTTTTTGGGAGGTATGCACTGTGGAATTGTATCGATCGCAGCGCAAAAATATTGAAAGCCCTAGCCAAAAAAGCGGTCTTTTTAAAAAGTTACACCTACTGAAGTTGCAGTGCGAGGTCTAAGTCTAAATGGGCTACCGATTCAATGACTAAATCAGGTTTGAAGGGAAAATCGTCTAATGTATGCTGTTTTGAAACACCCGAAAGCGTCAATATTGTGGTATACCCCAATTGAACTCCGCCAAGTATATCAGTATCCATAGTATCGCCGATAATGATGGTCTCCCGAGCCTCCAAACCCAATGTTTTTCTGGCAGCACGCATCATCACAGGGCTCGGTTTGCCCACCGAAAACGCCTTTTTGCCGGTAGCTTCCTCTAACATGGCCACGATGGCCTTGATGCCAAGATTGGTCCACCCCTTTTTCTTCGGGGAAGGGTCTAGGTTGGTGGCAATGAGCTTGGAACCTGAAAGAATCATATCGACCGCATTGTTGACCATTTCCAAGGTAAAATTACGACCTTCCCCGACGACGACGAAATCAGGGTTTTGGTTGACCAAGGTATACCCTTGTTGGTGCAAGCTAGTAATCAAACCGCCTTCTCCCAAGACATATGCCGTGCCCTGTGGTTTCATAAAAGACAGGAACCAGGCAGTTGCCATCGCACTAGTGTACACATTTTCCTCTTTGATGTTGATGCCCATTTTAGCCACCTTGTTTACCGTATCCAAAGGGGTACGCTGACTATTGTTGGTCATGAACAAAAATGGGATTTGCGCTTTCTGCAAGGCTGCAATAAACGTATCTGCGCCATCAATCATGGTGTCTCCACTGTAGATGACCCCATCCATATCAATTAAAAATCCTTTTTTCATACTTCTCGGTTATATGCCCTTACCACAAAAGTACGTATCTACCGTTACATTGCAAGAAACGATTTTACCATGATTGGCAATTTGATAAGAAATTTTTAACGCATTATCATTTGAGGATGTAACAATACGACTTTAGGCCTCCTTACCTATAAATCATCAAGGTTCGTAAGAACGACCTGGCAACCCGCATTGCGCTCGACATAGAAAAAAACCATAGCAGTCAAAAATAAAACTTCGAAAGTTAGTGGTGGTACCGGAATACTCTCATGTTAATTTGCCTTTTAAAATAAAAGATCTCGAAGGTCGACAAAATCATTTAACCCTAAATGACTTATTGTTAATCGGTTCGGTAAAGAACACGAGCAAAAAAAAAGGGATCGGCTTTTTAGGCGACCCCTTTATAGCTAATTCAAATAATCAAAAATGAGAACCATTTTACTATTTGAATCCCTAAGATAGGGCCAACCATTTTTTTTTAGAAGAGAAATGATATGAACGAATGTCAAAATGATGCGAAAACACGTTTTAAAGAGATGAATAAAATGATGAAATCAATTACTTGTTAATGGTCATTCAATGACCTGAAAAGCTGCACCAGTTCATCTTCATAAGTAGTACCATACTTAAGTTTCCTGATTGCACTACTAACTAGTTCCCTGTCACGTGTCCTAAATAATTTCAAAAATTTTCGCTTCGGTTTTGGAATATGCACTATTACAGTACTTTCAGGTGCCATCATATAATAATCGATTTCTTCGATAAACCTGGGGTCGATACTTTTAGCCAAGGAATTCGACGACTTCTTCCCAGGTCTTAGTTTTTTAAATTTTCTCGCATAAAGCGAATAGTCCTTTCCCTGTACCAGCCTGAATAAATAGGCTTTTTGAAATTCGTTCCTGCCGATACGAAAGTCCCTAAACACAATAGCGACATGGTCCAATTTACAGGAGACACTACTATTTTTTAATAAGGCTTGAAATGGTTCGTCCTCATTTTGGGTCTTTTTAATCTGTATTTCATCCTGATAGGCATTATATCTCATATACAATGTATCAACCAGCAAATCGTCGTAAAGAACCAGGCCCGACACAAATCGTTCATTAAAATAGGGAGAACCCTTGATGTGGACTTCGGTATCTACACCAACTGGCTTGCCCAAATTTTTTACGATTAGTTCAGACAAGGCCGCCTCGGCACCAGAAGTGGCATACTGTGTATAGGCTGCGCGCTTCCCTAAATCCTTTCCCTGTGCGTAGGTAGCTGTGCCAAAAAACAAGATGGCCACAGTAAGACTTAGTGTATAGTTATTCTTAGGGTACATTACTTAAAATTTGAATGTTCAGTTCTACAGTTATTACCTTCTACCTGTATGCTAGGTTTATTGATCAAAAATCAAGGTAGCCATCTTCGCCATATCACTCAACCATGAGGATACCCTACATTTTATCAAGTCGAATGGCGGCTTGGGCCGGCGCACCACAATCGGAGGTTTCATCGGAAGTGAAATAGAGCATGAAGGAACTATCATCGGGATTTCCAAGATCGTAGGTATCGTTGACTTCCCCGGTTCCAGAAAGGATTGTTGCCGCACAACCCGCACCAATACCTTGGGCCGGCGTGAAAATTATTTGTCCACACACGAGTTCAAATTTAATGTCTACTGGGCCGAAAGGGCCGAAATCGGGCAAAGTAGGAATAGCACGTATGACCCTTGACGTATTACTCAGTGCCTCTATGGTATATACTCCATCTGCATAATCATTTAGACCAAAGGCACCTACTTGCGTCGTTGTCAATTGGTACTGCCCTGTATATAATTGATCCGAGGATAAAGGGGCAATAAGGGCTGCCCTATAAAAGAAAGGGGAAGAAAAGAATTGCCCTCCTGAAATGTTCGGGTTTGTGTCTCCTTTGGTAAAAATTTGCCCTGAAGTGAGTTCAAGTTCCAATCGCAATTCCATCTGATCTCCGCAGGCATAATCCCCGGAAGAAATTCCAATGGCACTGGTCATTTCAGATAAAGTCGACGATACAGTGAGTTTTGGAAGCCCAAATTGATCATCCTGAAAATCGGTAGGTTGAAAGGTACGGATCAAGGCTTCACCAGAATCGGTCGTTCCGTTTGCCGAGGTATTATCGATCAATTGCACATAAAGTCGCACTTCCTTAATAAGATCACCATCCATACCATCCTGTTCCTCTACCTCAACTGCCCATGATGACGAGGGATCCAGTACATCCATCGCCGGACTGATTATTTGTGTCGTTCTTAAAATAGCTCCTCGACCGACATTATTTAAAACATCATCCGCCGGCTTTTCCTCTGTGCTACAGCAAAATAAAAATACAGTCAATAGAACCGTGCAAAATTTTATACTAGTTTTCATAAATCTTGATTTTATTTTCATTTTTTTTAGTTAGCAACCGGAGCCGAAGCATTTGTATCCCAAAAAACGGGTTGTGTTTGATCTGGCTTTTGGCTTATATTCGAGTTGGTGGTAACTACATTTGAGGGATAGTACATTGATCTTGGGAATACACCTGGTGACGGAGATCTGTTCGGTTGCAACGTAGTAGGATACCCTGTTCTTCGATAGAAATTATAGGATTCTACCCCATTTCCGAAGACGGCGATAAAAAATTGCTCTCCGAGAACGTCCCATTTGCCGCTACTTGTAGCCGAATCCCAGTTTGAGGCGATGGTGTTGGTATATGCGGAGACTTGGGCTGTTGTTGGCGCAAATGAAAGATCCGCATCGGGATCTAATGGTCCAAAGGTTTGTACCTTGGCAATCGATTTTGTAATTCCATTCATTAAAAATGTCTTGGCATCGGCCAAATTGCCGTTGGCCATGGCCATTTCAGACTTCATGAATTCAACCCAGGCATCAGTTAGGATTTGCGTAACGCCGGCCCCTCCGCCACCTGTAACGGGTGAAACCCCTGTGAATCGGTCATCATCAAACCTCCCACCGGCAGGATATACTCCCCAAGCAGTAACAAAAAAGCCGTCGGGATCGCGACCATCATTTTGGCCATGGTCCCTGCCCCAATATCCATTTGGAAGACTGCAAAAAGTAAAGCCGCCATCTAGGTAATGTTGGGGTGGGGTTTGCGTTGAACATCGTATTGTTGTTTGATTCGGCGGAATTTCCTGACCGGGTACGGCATCGGTCTGTCGATAAAAATAATATCGGATGCGCGGATCATTCGAGGTTTGCAACAAGTTCATCAGCCAATTTGACTGAAAATCCCCCACCCCGGCAGCGGTATAATTTAATCCATATCTTGGATGTCGTGTATCAGGATTTGACGGACTTGTGCCGGGCCATTTGTATTGAAAATCCTCATCAGGACTGGTTATATAATTGCCTGAATTTACAATCGCATTAAAACTTGCCTGAGCATTGGTATCAACTAGCCGTCTTTGTAGATAAATTCGCATTTTAAGGGTGTTGGCCGCCTTTACCCATTTCGTATAATCATTATTATAGAAAACGTCCGATGCGGGATCTGCTGCAGATTCATTGGTGAAATTAACAATGGCCTGATCCAAAAGGCCCAATGCGGCTTCATAGATCGATGCGCCACTATCTACAACCGGGTTAAGAATGCCCTCCTCCCCTTGGAAACCCTCCGAGTATGGAATATCCCCAAAAAAATCGACCATTGATACAATTACATAAGCTTCTATAAACTGCGTAATGCCAATATGCCTGTTTTGGCCAGCGGCTTGAGCTAAAGGTGTCATTAAGCGAATATCCTTTATGATGCCCGTAAAGGCATTCGCCCATTCGTCATCAAAATCACTATCCTGATATGCCGATTTATAATTTTGGGAGTTCCCGTTCGTCAAGGCCGTCAATCGGGTCAGTTCAGAGCCATGTATTGAAAGTCCGTCACCCAAGGTGGATCCTCCCGCCGCCCAGTTGTCATTTGCGCTATAATCGGCATCTCCCTCCAATTGACGCACAAAATCTTCCTGTATGGAATTTAAAAAAAAGTCCACATTTGCTTGATTTGACGACAGTGCATTCGGGTCTTGGGTGATGTCAAGTTCGGTTGATTCGCATCCTGTCATCAATAACATCGAAATTCCGAATAGTCGTATAATGGAGTTATATCTATTTTTCATCTTTAAATTTATTTTCATTAAAATGTTGCCTTGATGCTTAAACCATATCTTCTGGAGCTTGGTCCGTTTAAGAAGTCGAACCCGACTCCGTTACCAACCCCGGTACCCGAAGTATTAGGGTCAAAATTCGCTCCCTTGGGGGTATTGATGGCCTCGTACCAAAGGTTGTAACCAGATACGGTGAAGGAGAGCGATCCAAACGGTGTTCTATCCAAGAATTTGGTAGGTAAGGAATAGGCAAGCGAACATTCTTGCAACCGTATTGTGGTAGCATCAAATACTTGTAGCTCACTAGGGCCAAAGAGCACATTGGTAAAGTAGAAGTCAGAATTGTTTATCTGAACATTGTTAGGTTGCCCATTAGGACCCAATCCTTTGAGCACAAAAGTTTCCCTTCTGTTAGTAGTCTCAGGAATAAGGCCTCGACCAAGCAAGGTTGCTATGGTACTTGAGTATACGTCCCCACCTTGAACATAATTTAATTGAAAGCCCAATGTGAAATTCTTATAGGAAATCGAATTACTAAGATTTCCGATCCAATCGGGATTCGGATCCCCAATAATGCCGTCTTGTTGATCTTGTAGGTAATTGCCGTTCGCATCAACCAAATACGCTCCCGTAGCAGGATCTCGAGCAACTCGAGATCCATAGAACACGCCCAATGGTTCTCCAGGTATCGCAGCATTTCCCAAGTTTCCAAAACCAGAATAAACTACTCTTTCAGTATCCAATCCCAAATCGGTTACTTTGGTTTTGTTGGCGGTAAAGTTCAGATTCGAATTCCAAGAGAATCCATCATTCTGGCTTTTCACCCAGAAAACTCCAAGATCCAATTCAATACCCTTTCCATCTATTTGACCAACATTTGTATCGGTATTCGTAAACCCGGTAATCGGATCCAAAGGTCTATTTACGATCAAATCCTTGGTTATCCTATTGTAGATCGACAAATCTAGTGTAACACGATTCATAAAGAAGGCCGATTCGATTCCCAACTCGATCTCTGATAACGTTTCAGGTTTTAAATTGGGGTTGCCGAGTGTTGGTCCCGATGTATTTGTAACGACATTTCGTCCCGAACTGTCTTGAGTATCATTGGTGACTAAGATCAGGGTCGAAGCTATTGGGTACGGATTCAACGTATTAAAGCCTGCAGAAGTGCCATAACCCGCCCTTATTTTCAAATAGTTCAGGCCTTTCTCACTTCTGATCCCCTCGAACAGTTGCGTAGGAATAAACGATAAACTAGCGCTCGGATAAAACAGCGACCGATTCGCCTTGTCAAAATTGGAGGCCCAGTCGTTACGTCCTGAAAGTGTAATATACAGATACCGATCATAATCAAAATTGAGTTCCCCGTACACCCCAACCAAATTGCGCAATGAAGTAAATTCTATTTCCTCGTTGTTCAGAAAGTTAAAATGTTTTAAGACATTAAAAACTTGTTGGCCATCACTCGAAACACCGTTACGATTATAATCTTCCCTTCTTGAGGTGGCCCCCAAATTAAAGGAAAAGCCTATTTTATCGGAAAGCGGAAAATCACCTGTGAGCACCAAGTTATGGTCCCAAATGGTGTTTACATTGTTCCAAGTTTCAAAAATACCACTCAATAATCTGGCATCGCCGCTATTCGAGTTTACGCCTCCTTTGTTTTGGTAGTTCACATTGTATTCGTTGTAGATATCCAATCCCACCCGATACGTGAAACTTAAATTATCATTCAGTTCATAACCAATACTAGCATTTCCAAAGGTCCTATTCGTTAATTGACGACTGCCTGAATTGGCAAGGGTCCATAACGGATTCTGTATATCGTTCGTTTGTCGATAGTAGACACTGCTTCCCGTCACAGGGTTTTCATAGGGCAGACTTTGAATGTCCACATTTCTTGGGGTAAACCATAGATCACCGAAGGCCGATGAGCCGGTACCGGTTGCACCATTTCCTTGGCTAAGCGCCACAGGAGGTGATTTAAAGTCGGTCCGAGAATAATTAAGGGTACCCGATACGGTGAAGCGATTGGTTAATTCGGCACTTCCGCCAATACTTAAATTGTTTCTAGCGACCGAATTTCCTGGGGTAAACCCTTCGTCTTTTAAGTGCCCATAGTTTAGATTATACGATATTTTGCCATCTTCCGAACTTCCCCTTGCATTCAGGGATGTGTTTACCACCGTTCCTGTCCTGAAAAATTTCTTAACACTATTATATGGCTTCCATTGGTATCTAACTCCCTGGAATTCAGGAAATGCCTGTGGCACGCCTGTCGCAGCCTGCGCCGTTGAATAGGGGTGTGGCAAAGTACCATTGGCATCAAAGGCGGGGTCGTTGCCCCATCCATCAACGCCCTCTTTGTTAAATCTGGGTCCCCAATTACTAAAGAACCATCCGAAGGCCTGATCAAAACCCCCTCCATACGAATTCTGATAATCAGGAAGGGAGGCAATCTCATTAAAAAACATTGAAGAGGTCAACGAAATCTCATTTTTAGGCTTTTTTGACCCTGTGGCACCCCCCTTGGTGGTAATTAGGATAACCCCGTTTTTACCCTGGGAGCCATATAGGGTTGCAGCGGCCAACCCTTTCAGAACATTCACGCTTTCAATGGTGTTGGGGTCAAGGTCCAAAAACCGGCTGGAGCCATTATTACCGTTTACAAAATCATTTCGGTCTCCTTGTCTGCCCTGAGAATTGGTGTCTCCACTAAAAGGCACCCCATCAACGATAAACAAGGCCTGATTGCTTGTACTAAATGAATTTAAACCTCGTATAACAATATTGGTGCCAGAGCCTGAAAGACCACTTTGTTGGTTGATCTGCACCCCAGAGGCCTTCCCAGTCAGAATCCTTGCAATATCTCCTTGGGACTGCTGTTCGATCTCTTCTGAATTAACCTCGGATACCGCATAACCTAGCGCCTGTTTTTCTTTTTTAATGCCCAAGGCCGTTACCACCACTTCCTGCAGCGCTTCGGCATCTTCTTCCATCTGAACATTTATAATATTCGTGGAGCTAATAGTTCGCTCCTGGGTTTTCAGACCTAAATAACTAAATACGAGGGTCTGTCCTTGAGCAGCTTCAATCGTAAACGAACCATCAAAGTCGGTCTGTGTTCCAAAAGTCGTACCCTTCACGAGTACATTCGCGCCAGGTAAAGGCATGTTTTCCTCATCTGTAACCACTCCAGAAATCGTTTTTTCTTGGGAAAACATAAGATTGCTCGCTAGGAAAAAAACAAGGAGGGCAACTCTGAATCTAAAAGTTTGCTTCATAACATCCATTTTGAGTTAGATTATTTGCGCTAAAAGTATTATCTCTGATTGTACCAACTTCAGATTAAGATGTGAGGTACTGATTTTGTGATGTGAATGAATTAAATATCGATTTAGAGGTATATGTGGGCTTTTTTATTCAAAAAATGAGGTCATTTTTATTTCATTAAAAATTAGGAACTCCCAATATTTATCATGTATTTTTATCAGTTCTATATGTTGAATACGAGTAATTATCATTGAAAAATGGCCGAGACCACTATACTTATTATAGACGACGAGGAATTGGGCAGAAAACGCATCAAAGACCTCCTTTCCAAAGTTTTAGGCGTCAAAATTATCGGTGAGAGTGACAGTGCCACGGCTGCTGTCAGGGATATCGAAAAAAGACTCCCAGATGTGGTGTTTTTGGATATACAGTTAGCCGATGCTACAGGATTCGAGGTACTTCAGAACATCAAGGTAACGAAGACCCCACTTGTGATCTTCGTAACGGCCTACGATGAATTTGCACTAAAGGCATTTGATTATTCGGCATTCGATTATCTAACCAAACCATTTTCAGATCAACGATTTTATGATTCGCTTCAAAAGGCCATTGACCAGGTGCATCTTTTAGATCGAACCGAATATGACAGGAAGATCAATAGAATACTGAAATATTTAAAGAACACCCAAAACCCCGATAATAATCATGATAGTAAATTGCCCATAAGAACAGGAAATAAGACAAGTTTCATAAGCAAAAACGAGATTAAATATATAATTGCATCGGGATACTATGTAGAAATTTATACGACCACAAAAACGCATGTTCTACGGTTTTCGTTACCTGAAATCCTAACGATATTAAACAGTCAAAAGTTTATTAGGATCCACAGGTCAACAATTGTAAATGTTGATGAAATACAGGAAATCGTGCATTCAGACTATGGGGAAATAGATGTCAAAATGGGCGATAACAAAATGTTTAGGCTAAGTAAGTCGTACAAGAAATTTTTTATGGAATTTATAGGGATATGATAAGGCGATTAAAAGATAAGGTAGACTTCAAGCTTATAACCATCCTTGCGGTTGTTTATTTCTTTATTGAGATGGTCCTTTTTCTAAAGTTCCTCTATTTTAAGTCCCAAGGAAAGATGGGTACACAAATGGAAATTACCTATTATTTTTTTAGGATTGCCATGGTCGATTGGATTACCGTGGTACTCTTTATGTCGGTGATTGCCGTATCCACGAAACATTTTTTCGAAAGTAATGTCAAGTGGGGGAAAGTTATCGTTATCCACGTATTGTTCGCCCTATTTTTGACAATCTTTATTTACGGAATCGGATACCTAATAGATTCACTTTTCAACGCCGGACAACCCAACCAATTTATATTTCAAAAAATACTCGACAGCATCGTCTATGTATCTGACTCCAACATCCTTATTTATATGGGGCTTACGGGAATCATTTATACTTATTATTACTTTTATAAGAATAAGGATATACAGAACCAGCAGACGCTTCTAAAAAATGAACTACTCAATTCAAATCTTAAATTATTGCGGAACCAGCTACGACCGCATTTCTATTTCAATGCACTAAACAATATCTCTGCTTTGATAACCGCGAAGCCACAGGATGCTCAGACAGCGTTGGCCAATTTGGGGGACTTAATGCGCGAACTATTGAATTTTTCAGAAGACAGTATGGTTTCCTTAGAGAAAGAACTCGATATTTCATTGAAATATATCAACCTTATGCAGCTAAAATATCAGGGGAATTTGATAGTGAATTTCGAAATTGAAGAAGGCCTAGATACCGCATTGGTCCCAAGTTTATTTATTCAGCCTTTGGTCGAAAATGCCATAAAACATGGCATGAACGCCACCCATCGAAAAATTGCAATTAAAATACAAATCGATAAAACCAAGGAATCGTTGAATTTTTTGGTGAAGAATAATGGGGAACCTTTGGACTCTAAAAAAAGTAAAACGTCCGATGGTACAGGATTGAACAATCTAAAGGAACGTTTGTCCATTCTTTACCCCAATCGACATTCATTCGATATTTATAATGAAAAACCTTCAAAGGAAGTCGTAGTCAAAGCAACGATTCCGTTAATGTTTGGAGAAAAGGCCAACGATTGAATCAGCGTTTATTTGAACCTATATAAAACCTTCAGAAATATTCGGGTCCCGGAAACACTTCCTTTATTAATAAAACCTTTTGGGACTAGCGCCGTTCAACTTTCAAAAAAATATAAATTTTAACGAGGTAGACTAGGACCCAACAATTTGGGTAAAGCATTTCACTTTTTTATGCCAAAGGAAAAAAGAAGACTTAAATGGCAAATCGATGTGTACCTATTTTGCCTAAAAAAAGAAAGCCGGGTTATAAAACCCAGCTTTCCCATTAAGTACTCGAGGTGGGAATCGAACCCACACATCCGAAAATACTGGATTTTGAATCCAGCGCGTCTACCAGTTCCGCCACTCGAGCCTACTGTTCAGTTTTATCACGTAATTTTCTGAGTTGTTCCTTACCAACTCCAGATTTCCAATATTTTTCCCTTTTCCTGGCTTCAAGCCGATTCTCACAGCTTTCCTGATAAATCAATATAAAAGGGATATAATGTTTCGTCGTTTTTTCCCTTCCCGTATTGTGCCTTTTAAATCGATCCTCAACATCGATTGTCATCCCGACGTAAATATAATTGTAATTTAAACTCGCAAGAGCATATACCCAAACCATCGTTTAAAATTCCGTTCAGCGCGCCTGCCTGACGGTAGGCAGGTCTACCAGTTCCGCCACTCGAGCCTACTGTTCAGTTTTATCACGTAATTTTCTGAGTTGTTCCTTACCAACTCCTGATTTCCAATATTTTTCCCTTTTCCTGGCTTCAAGCCGATTCTCACAGCTTTCCTGATAAATCAATATAAAAGGGATATAATGTTTCGTCGTTTTTTCCCTTCCCGTATTGTGCCTTTTAAATCGATCCTCAACATCGATTGTCATCCCGACGTAAATATAATCGTAATTTAAACTCGCAAGAGCATATACCCAAACCATCGTTTAAAATTCCGTTCAGCGCGCCTGCCTAACGGTAGGCAGGTCTACCAGTTCCACCACTCGAGCCTAACTAGCCAACCAATGGCCCATCAAAATAGGACTGCAAAACTAAAAAATATTTTCCTTTTCCCGATTAAAAATAAAAACAATTATCCTTTAGCAACACAAATAAATTTTTAAATTTGCACCTCCCTAAGAATAAGGGAGTTAATTCCTAATACGTATTGGGAAAAACAACAATGCACTAATCATGTCTTATACGGTACCCGAGCCTAAAATTTTTGCCTGTACACAAAGTACCGTTTTGGCTGAGAAAATTGCCAAGGCGTATGGAACGAGCTTAGGAAAAGTGCAATTTTCACGTTATAGTGACGGGGAATTTCAGCCGTCGTTCGAAGAATCAGTGCGTGGCGCCAGGGTCTTCCTAATCGGTTCAACGAATCCAAGTTCGGAGAATCTGATGGAGATGTTGCTGATGTTGGATGCCGCTAAAAGAGCTTCAGCACGTCATATTACAGCCGTTATGCCCTATTACGGATGGGCAAGGCAAGACAGAAAGGATAAGCCCAGAGTTCCTATTGCTGCCAAATTGGTAGCTAAAATGCTGGAGGCGGCAGGGGCCACACGGATCATAACAATGGATCTGCATGCCGACCAAATTCAAGGATTTTTTGAAAAACCCGTTGACCACTTGTTCGCATCGACCTTGTTCTTACCCTATTTAAAGAAATTAAACTTAGATAACCTCACCATTGCTTCCCCGGATATGGGAGGATCAAAAAGAGCCTATGCGTACTCCAAAGCATTGGAAAGTGACGTTGTCATCTGTTATAAACAGCGATCTAAGGCGAATGTTATATCGCATATGGAGCTCATTGGGGACGTACAGGGCAAAAATGTTGTCATGGTAGATGATATGGTCGATACGGCCGGAACTTTGACCAAGGCCGCGGATCTAATGATGGAAAGAGGGGCAATTAGCGTGCGGGCAATAACTACCCACGGTTTATTATCGGGCAATGCCTATGAAAAAATCGAAAAATCACAACTATTGGAATTGATCATAACTGATTCAATTCCGTCGAGAAAAGAAAGTGCCAAAATAAAGGTCTTGAGTTGTGCCCCTTTATTTGCCGATGTTATGCAACGGGTTCACCATAATACCTCTATCGCCTCTAAGTTTTTGATGTGATAAAGAGTGAGGCCTAATAAGGGAACCTTGGGCAAATAGCCGGATACATTTTTAACTATTAATTTTTATATATAAATAATGAAGTCAATTACAATTAAAGGATCAGAAAGAGAAAGCGTGGGCAAGAAGGCGACCAAAGCCCTACGTAATGCTGGAAAGGTTCCTTGCGTGGTATACGGAGGGGAGAAACCATTACACTTTGCAGCAGATGAACTAGCGTTCAAACATTTGGTGTATACCCCAAACGCCCACACGGTTGTGGTTGAATTGGATAACGGCACAAAATTGAATGCCGTAATGCAGGATATTCAATTTCATCCGGTAACAGATGGTATACAACATGTTGATTTTTATCAACTGTTCAAGGACAAAGAAGTCACCATGGATATTCCTGTTCGATTACAAGGAAGTTCAATAGGGGTTCGAAATGGTGGAAGGTTGTTATTTAGAAAACGTAAACTTGCAATTAAGGCGTTACCCGATAATTTACCCGATTTCTTTGACATTGATATTACAAAATTAAAGATTGGCGACCTCATTTCAGTAGAATCGTTACTAAACGATGACTTTTCGATTCTACATCCTGAGAGTACCGTAGTTGTGCAGGTTAAAACAGCCCGTGCCGCTATTGTCGTTGAGGATGAAGAAGATGCTGAAGGAGAAGGTGCCGGTGAAGAAACGGAAGCCGTTACAGAAGAAGCTGCCGCAGAAAGCAACGAATAGATCTTTATCAATTATTGAAAGCATTCCGTTCCGATTTTGTTGGGATTAGGGATGCTTTCGTATTTTTATACAAAAATGTTTACACTGGCATGTTCCATTTTTTTAAAACCCTATTTTACGCCTCAAAAAACAACGAAGAAGAAACCGATAGCATGAAAAAATATTTGATCG
The DNA here is from genome assembly GCA_963798435.1 of uncultured Flavobacteriaceae bacterium. Lineage (GTDB taxonomy): Bacteria > Bacteroidota > Bacteroidia > Flavobacteriales > Flavobacteriaceae > JALHST01. The sequence goes on along the minus strand of CAWCTF010000008.1, from coordinate 147,062 downwards.
TGGGTCTTGGGAATATTGGCAGTGAATATGCCGAAACTAGGCATAATATTGGTTTTAAAATAGGGGATGCCCTTTCAGTTAAAGAGGAATTTCAATTTAACACGGATCGCCTAGGTGACCTAGGCAGTTTTAAAATAAAAGGACGGACCGTTCTCTGCCTTAAGCCCTCGACATATATGAACTTAAGCGGCAAGGCCATCAAATATTGGATGGAAAAGGAAAAAATCCTCCCCGAAAATCTTTTGGTAATTACCGATGATATCAACCTGCCTTTCGGAACCCTGCGCATAAAGACCAAAGGCAGCAATGGAGGCCATAATGGATTAAAGGATATTGAAAAAACCCTACAAACGAATATCTATAACCGTTTTCGATTCGGAGTAGGTGCAGATTTTAATAAAGGACGACAGGTAGACTATGTATTGGGCGAATGGAACGGGCAAGAAAAAGAAGCCCTCAAAGAACGATTGGAAAAATCAATTGAGATAGTCAGATCATTTGTACTTTCTGGTATTCAAACCACTATGAACCAATTTAACAATACCTGATTAAAGCACCGTAAAGTTAAAGATACCAGAGTCGGAACTATTGCCCTGCCCGTCTTTTGCGACAACCCGCCAATAATATACAGTATTTGATGACACACTTACCTTGAATGCAGTTGTGCCAGCCGGGGTTGAAGTAGTCAGATTTACAGGAGGGGTTTCGGTTGAAAAATAAACATCATAACCCATAATATCATTATCGACGTCGGCACCTGACCAATCTAGGACTACCTCATTATTTATATCCTTAAAGACATATTCAGCCAACTTCGGTGCAATGATTACCGGCGGGAACGGGGGGTGCACAGTTTGGTATCCCGCATTATAAAATCGCCAGGTTGCACTGGGCGTTGATTCGCTTACCTGCGAATTCTTTGAATTTACCAACCAAGAAAAAGGAGCTCCTTTTGCTAAAGGAAGTTTTGCAGAGAGCGCCTGGGTGCTGATGGTCTGTGTAATGCCCGTATTCATATTCGTGACACGCAATTCATAGGTCTCCGTATTATTGGCCGATGACCATTTGAATTCGACCTGGCTGGTCGTGCTATTCAAATCTTGCCCCGTCGTACATTCAGAATTTTCCAAAGGAAATAGAAGTAGTGAGACCTCTGGTGGAATGGGAGCATCCTTTTTGGAACAACCAAATAGCATAAAGCCGACAAAAAGTAACGAAAGCAATTTCATTTCTTGATTATTTTAGTCGTTGCCTTAATAGCGGGACCCTCTATTTTAAGAATATAAATTCCCGACGGCAAAGTTGAAAATTCCAATTCGATTTTCGTACGATCTCCCGAATAATATCCACTTTGAATATACTGGCCGTTCATGCCATACACCCCTACAGTAACCCCGTTAGTCTCAGAACCTATTAAAATAGTCAAGAAATCAGTAAACGGATTTGGATATACCCAGGGCTGGTCTGAATAGAAAAACTGTTCTTCATAACTGCCTTGACAGGGGATCGCAGTCGAAACCTTAATTGCGTTATTCCCTTTTTTAAGATCCACAATGTACACGTCGTTTTCGGTCTGGATCGACACTCCGTTCAAATCAATTAAATAGCTATCGGATCCAGCAAGGTTTAAGGTAAGCTGTTTCCCATCAGCACTTAAATTAGAACTAACCGATAAGGGTTGCGGCTCGGCTACCGCCACCACATAACAACTGGGTTCGTAAAGAAGGGTACCATCTGTGCCATTAATACATATATCGTATGTACCTGCATTCAAATCGGGTAAGGAAAATTCATTCGTAAAATTTGTGGCAACATCGACCCCAGCGCCTTGTATAGAAATCTCATAGTCCAGTGGCATCACAGCGCTTACTATGATCGTACCGTCATTGTTGTTTCGGCAGGTTTCACTTTGTGACGAGATTGAAAAATTATTGTTTGGGAATCGATAGACTTGGCACCCATTGGAATTTACCTCAACCCCTTCAGGCGTACCAAGGCATAGGTCATCACCATCGTCGAAAATACCATCCTTATCGGCATCTGGTCTGAAACCGCCTTCGATGCAGACATCCATCGAAAAGGCTTTCAGAAAGCCGCCATCTGAGGCTGCATTGTCACTAACCTCCAGCGTCCACTCGCCCAATATAGACTCCCCATTGAACGAGCTTAAGGCGCCTAAGGGTTTTACCGTACCTTTAATAGCGGGGTCGCCTCCACATACAAAATTATTTGCCGTGTCGTCAAAAGTAGCATCAATATTTGCCAAATCCCCACAGGAACTTGAAACGAGTACGACCTTTGTGCCTGAAGGTGAAGTTAAACTTATCACTAAATCGGCCAAGAATGAATGGTCAAGTTCAATGTTCACATTTAAATCTGCCAAAATCAGATTTTCATAAAAAGCAATTTTAGAAGTAATCGTAGGCGTCCCGGAAGCGGAAATTTGCAATGGCAAGCCTTCGGCAGCCTCGTTTTTACAGCTGAATTGGATGGTTTTAAAACTGAATGCAGGACCATAGGTGCCGGTGCCACAATTATTTTTTGGTCGTACCCGCCAATAGTAGGTCGTCTCATTCCCTAAATTCGTTGGCGCATATGTATTCGAGATGACGGTGGCTGATTCAACGATATTCGTAAAGCTCGAGTTCGTCGCCACTTGCACATCATAAAGTGTATAAGACGGATCTGCCTCCCATTCGAGCGTCAATCGATTCGATACATCCAACGCGCCATTGGCCGGCGCTAACAGTGTTACATTTGCAAAATTGGCGTCATGTATATACAAGTTTATTGCAACGGTCTTATTAAAAGTTGCCGAAATTGCCTGCACATAAAATGTATAGGTGCCTTCTGGGACATTTGCGGTGCCGGTTATAATCATATTGACCGCCGTATCGGTGGTTGCCGTACTGGGTAAAAAGGAGATAGCGAGACCAGCTGGAGGGGTGAGAACTTCAAAAGTAACTTCCTCGTTAAAACCGAGATAGGTTTCATAATCGAAGGGTATCACGATTTGATCCGGTTGGCAAACCTCATAATCAAGCGAACTAAAATTGAGGACGATTTCAGAAGCTTCAATCGTAAAATTAGCGGCATTGACACCATAAAAAATATTGTTATGGGCAGCCACCATTATTCGCGCCTGAGTCGTAGGATTCCCCGGAACCACCACTGCATGTTCCCCATCATTTGGCACATCTTGAGCCATAAAGATCGGATAGGTCAGTCCTCCATCTGTTGATAGCAATATGTCTACTGTTGCAGCAAAAATTGGGGCTTTTTCAGTGTTGGCGACGTCCCATTGTACATTGAGTGTCCCACCGGCCTTTAAACTAAAGGTACTCGACTGGGAAGTCACTTTGAAAGGTCCCGCACTATTTACGACCGAAACATTTACGGCATCAGAAACTACTTGACCCCCACCGACTGCATTATCACGAACGGTTAAAACAAAATTAAGGTCTCTTTCGACATCAGACACTGTTTCCCATGTCGCGCTAATATTCGGTAAAGTCTGCGTAAGGTTCCCGGCAAGAACGCTTGTAATTTTTGGGAAATAACGCCGGGGATCCGTGGTTGGTTTTAATGATCTGAAATTGGCGCCTGCAGGATTGGTCGGACCGAAAGTTGCTTGGGTAACCACACCATCATCCACTTCTTCCCAAGTGTAGGTAAGTATATCACCGACATCGCTATCAGATGCCATACCCTCGAGATAGAAGGCGGTTGATTTCGGAATAATATAATCGCCAATATCGCTAACTATTGGAGGCGTATTCGTTAGATTTACGACTTCCCCACAACTTACCGAAGTCAGATAATCGGCAATTTGTTCGATACTTACGTAATGAAAATAGTCATCACCCTGTGACGCAACATTATTGACACCGGTAATACCGGCATATCCCATAATTGTCGTCCCGCTACCAGGCTCAACTTGTACCTGTGTGCCTTCCGACTCAAAAGACCATGTGTGGTTCGCCCCGAACTGGTGGCCCATCTCATGGGCCACAAAATCGATATCGAAGATGTCCCCTGACGGATTTTGGCTTGAAGAATAGGCACTTCCCTTTTTGTTATCAATACAAACCGCACCGACATAACCCGCATTACCATCATTTTGATCATTTTGAAACAAGTGCCCAATGTCATAATTTGCCTCGCCAATAATACTTGTGATCGTATTTTGCACTTGGGTATTTAAATTTCCGTTGTAAGGATCGGTGGCTGCATTGGTAAATATAAGGGCATCATTGTTCGGTACCAATTCCAAGGAAACCCCCAAATCGTTTTCAAATACCTCGTTTACCCTCGTAATCGTAGCATTTATGGCTGCCATTGCCCCAGCCACTGTGCCGCCATGGTATGTGGTATATTCCCCGGTGGCTGACACGGCAAGACGGAATTTGCGAAGTATTTGACCGTCTACCGGTTTTAAGGCACTTCCAAGACTATTTTTTTCGGTAAGGGACTTTGTATCACAAAGAAAATCTACATCGACCGGACTATCCTTGTCCCGCATGTAGAGAACATAGCTGTCCTTATTTGATTTTTGTATATATACGTTGCCCTTCCCATTGGCCGGCACCAGCATGCTCTGAATCCCCTCATCGGAAACGCTTACGCGTATTTTTTGAGACCTATCCTTTACGCCGTGACCTGCATACGATTTTATGGTTGGGAATTTGGCTGCCAAATCCGGTGACATCACGGGAGATTCGTATAGCTCAAAAGCAATGGGATTTCCGTTTTCATCGGGAAAATAAACAATTGCTGAATTCTTAAGACGCGTTGATAGGTTTTTCAATTCACGTTTAAACAGTTCTTCCTTGATGGTAAAGACAATGCCCTTTTTCACGTTGAATTGTTGGGAAAATTTTCCCTGTCGCTCTAATGGTCCGGATTCTTTTTTCCAATAGTTAGTTTGTGCGGTCCCGTAAAAGGAAAGAAATGCTATGGTAATTGTAAAAAGTAGACGTAATTTTGTCGTCATCAAGGGGTATTTAACCAGAATCAAATATAAGCTTTTTTTATTTTCTTGTTTACGTGGAAACAGTCCAAAGCATCTCCAAATTCGATAAAGAACATTCCACGGTAATAACTATTGGTACTTTTGACGGAGTTCATATCGGTCACCGGAAAATCTTGGAGCGGCTGATCAAAAATGCCCGCGAATTTGACTTGAAATCTTTGGTGCTTACATTTTTCCCCCATCCAAGAATGGTTTTACAAAAAGATACCGACATTAAATTATTGAATACGCTGGTCGAAAAAACCAGGATTTTGGAAAAATTGGGACTTGATTATCTTATAGTGCACCCTTTCACCAACGAATTTTCAAGATTATCGGCCGAAGAATTCGTAGAGGATAATTTGGTGAATGGCTTAAAAATGAAAAAGATAATCTTGGGATATGACCATCGGTTCGGCAGAAATCGCAATGCGGATATCCAAGACCTTAAAGCTTTCGGGACAACCTTTCATTTTGTTGTAGAAGAAATTCCTGCCCAGGAAATTGACTCCGTTGCGGTAAGTTCCACCAAGATTCGTCACGCCCTAGAAGAAGGAAAGATCAAGACCGCCAATAGGTATTTAGGATACAAATACATGCTTACAGGTACCGTAAAAAAAGGAAAAGGCCTAGGACGAAAAATCGAGTTCCCTACTGCCAATCTGCACATTGAAGAGAACTATAAGTTGATTCCAAAAACAGGGGTTTACGTTGTTCAGACTCTACTAGAAGGAAAAACAGTGTACGGCATGATGAATATTGGCTACAATCCCACAGTGGAAGAAACGCCGGCAGAAGTTGGGACGAGAAAGGAAAGTATCGAGATCCATTTTTTTAATTTCAAGGAAGACCTCTACGGCCTCGAGTTGCAGATTGATATCATCGACCGTTTACGGGATGAATATAAATTCGATTCGCTTGAGAAATTACAAAAACAACTTCGCAAAGATCGGGAAAATTCGCTTGTGCGTTTATCCTTATAAGCTTTTTTAACAAAGTGGCCGGATTTTAAAAATTCCTTGCTCGCTGACAGAGTTGCAAAGGCAGGCCCCAAGGATCACGCAACATCACCAAGTGACTGCCATCATCCTTTTTTACCTCGTCGACGAAGATAGCATCTTCCCCTACCAATCGATTCTTATCGAATTCGGCATTCATTGAAATAAAGGCCATATGAAAGGTTAATGGGTGTTGACCTGAAAAGTCTGTAATCGCTTCATCGGGCCTATGATAAAGTTCTAGAAAAACCCGTTGGGACGAATCTGCTAAAAAAGTCATATAGGGAAGTTCTTTTTGCGAACTCACAACCTGAAGACCAAGATGGCGCACATACCATGACACTACAAGGTCTACATGCCGCACGTTAAAGGCAAAGTGTTCAAATTTCATGCAATTTTACCATTTTGGTTACATCAGGTACAAATTTAGTCCTTAAATCAGACGATTAGCTTAAATTTGCACGATAAAATTCATACCAAATGTTGCAATTACAGGTGATACGGGATACAAAGGATGCTGTCGTGAAAGCCCTAGAAAAGCGAAATTTCGACGCTGCGCCCGTAGTAGAAAAAGTACTGCTATTGGATGAAAAAAGACGCGCCATCCAAACCCGTCTCGATACGTTGTTGGCAGAAAGTAACCGAATTTCCAAGGAAATTGGGGAGCTTTTTAAAAGCGGCAAGTCGCAAGAGGCCAATTTACTTAAAGTAAAGACGGCCGATTTGAAATTAGATTCCAAAAAATTAGGGGAAGAATTGAGTTTGACCTCTGACGAACTTCAGCATGTGTTGTATCAAATTCCCAATATACCCCATGACTTGGTCCCATCGGGAAATTCGGAAAATGACAACGAGGAGGTCTTCAAGGAAGGGGATATACCTGTCTTATCGCCTGGTGCGTTGCCCCATTGGGAACTTGCAAAAAAATTTGATATCATAGATTTTGAACTCGGGGTAAAGATAACAGGGGCGGGATTTCCCGTATATAAAGGAAAAGGGGCCCGTTTGCAAAGAGCACTGATTTCCTATTTTCTGGACAAAAACACCCAAGCGGGTTACACAGAACTGCAAGTACCCTATTTGGTAAACGAGGCATCGGGTTACGGCACCGGTCAGCTGCCCGACAAGGAAGGTCAAATGTACCACGTCGGTGAGGATAATCTGTATTTGATCCCCACTGCGGAAGTACCGGTAACCAATCTCTTACGAGATGAAATCGTCCACGAAACTGAATTTCCCATTTGCTATACTGCCTACACCCCTTGTTTTCGTCGGGAGGCCGGAAGTTACGGGGCACATGTGCGTGGTTTGAATCGGCTACATCAATTCGATAAGGTCGAAATTGTACGGTTCGAGCATCCTGAGAATTCTTATAAAGCTTTGGAGGGCATGATCGACCATGTCAAGGGTATCCTTCGTGAATTGAAACTTCCCTATCGCATTCTAAGGCTCTGTGGTGGGGATCTAGGCTTTACATCGGCCCTCACCTATGACTTCGAAGTTTTTTCTACGGCGCAAGATCGGTGGTTGGAAATTAGTTCAGTTTCAAATTTTGAGACGTATCAGGCAAACCGTTTAAAACTTAGGTTCAAAGATGAGAACGGAAAGAGTCAATTGGCCCATACCCTGAATGGGAGTTCCTTGGCTTTGCCTAGGGTTCTCGCCGGTATATTAGAAAACTATCAAGATAAAGATGGTATCCAAATCCCGGACGTACTGGTACCGTATTGCGGATTTGAGAGAATCGATTAAGACCCCCTTAACATCCGCTTTCGGCAATCTACGTATCTTTGATAAAAAGTTGCTTTTGAGACTATTTCAAATACTACTTCTCTTCGGTTCATTACAATGGGCGTTTTCCCAAGACGATTTCTTGGCAAAACAATATTTTAATGATGGCGAATATGACAAAGCGGTGGTTTTCTACGAAAAATTACTCGAACAAAATCCACGTAGGACCGACTATGGCGAGGCATTAGTTGCCTGTTATCAGCAACTCGAGCGCTATGACGCTGTTGAAAAGTATTTGTTAGACGAGATTGCGTTGGGGAACGCCTATCCTACTCTTTATATCGAATTAGGGTACAATTACACCTTGCAGAACCTCCCACTTAAAGCGGTCGAACAATACGATATTGCCCTTAAAAAAATAGATGAAAATCCAAGTTTTGGTTATGGAGTCGGCCTGAGGTTTCAAAAATATGCACTACTTGATGATGCCTTAAAGGCATATAATCGTGCTATGGAGCTTAACCCGAAATTAGATTACAACTACCAGATGGCCCGCATATATGGAGAACAAGGCGACATCGAAAAAATGTATGTTGCCTATCTCAAGCTTGTTAGCGAATCAAAAACATCCTTGTCGAATGTGCTTCGGAGCATCGACGATTTTATTACCTCCGATCCCGAAAATGAAAATAATCTGAAGTTCAAAAAGATCCTGCTTCAAAATGCCCAAAAGAACCCAGAGTTACTGTGGAACGAATTGTTAAGTTGGCTCTTTGTTCAACAAAAACAATATGACAGTGCCTTCCGTCAGGAGAAGGCCATTTACAAACGCATGGAGTCTGCAACTATGCAACGTCTTGAAGCCTTAGCCAATCTTTCGTTACAAGATAAGGCCATTGAAACCGCAGGGGAAATATATGCATATATCGTTGACAACGCCCAAGATGAACTTACCCGGTTGAATGCCCAATTAAGCCTTATCGATATTGAACTTTTGGATGCGAATTCCAAGTCGCTTGAAGACATCGAGAAAAAATTCGAGGCATTAATGGCGTTACATGGCTATGAAAATCAATCCTTGCAATTGCAAGTGGCCTATGCCAATTTTCTGACTTTTCGTAAAGACACACCAGAACCGGCCATTGAAATCCTTAAAAAATGCTTATCCCTCCCGCTCAATCAACGCGGAGAAGCCTATATTAAGTTAGCGCTCGGGGACATTCTGGTTTATGATAAAAAATTCAACGAGGCCCTCATTTATTTTTCCCAGGTTCAAAAGAACCTTAAAAACGACATCCTTGGGCAAAACGCTCGCTTCAAAGTGGCCCAAACAAGTTTTTATAAAGGCGATTTTGATTGGGCATTGACACAATTAAAAGTGCTTCGAAGCTCGACTTCACAATTGATTGCGAACGATGCCATGCAACTGAGTTTATTGATTTCTGATAATATCCTCGAAGATTCGACACAGACCGCTTTAAAGAAATATGCCCAAGCCGATCTATTGGCGTATCAGAACAAAACCAAGGAAGCCATAACGGTATTAGACGATATCTTGATCAACCATAAAGGCGAGAAAATCGAGGATGAAGCGCTGCTTCGGCAGGCACAACTTTTAGAAAAAGTCAAAGATTTTGAAGCCGCCGAATTCAACTATCAGAAAATCACAACATTCTATGGATCAGGAATTTTGGCCGATGATGCCCATTTCGCCTTGGGAGAACTTTACCGAAATGTCCTGAACGACCCGGAAAAGGCAAAGGAACATTATGAGAAGATCATTTACAACTATCAGGATAGCTACTATTTCCCTCAGGCAAGAAAATATTTTAGGATGCTTCGCGGTGATAGTATCAACTAAAACTTCCCTTTTGGGAGATTAATTCGGGAGCCATGTATATCTATAATGTTACCACGAATATTGAAGAATCGGTCGCCCAAATTTGGCTGCAATGGATGCAGGATATCCATATTCCCGAAATGCTGGCCACCGGCAAGTTTCTGTCTGCCAAGATCTGCAAAGTTTTGATAGAGGAAGAGATGGGCGGAGTTACCTATGCAGTTCAATTTACCACACTTGATAAGGCAACACTTCAAAGGTATTACCAAGAGGACGCCACAAGATTGCGGGAAGATGCCTTAGAGAGGTTTAAAGGACGATTTGTGGCCTTTAGGACCGAAATGGAAGTAGTTAGTGATCTTCATGTCGAAAGTTTAAGTGCGACTCACTATCTTTTTACCTATGGTACCTTGCAGGAAGAAGCAGTTCAAATGGCCCATTTTCAAAGAAAACTTGAAGGTGAGCCCGATGCACTTTCATACTATAGGATTGCTGACGAACTAGTTGCAGACGCTTATCCAACAGTTATTTATACGGGAGATCCAGAGGATGTCGTGACGGGTATCACCTATCTTTTAAGCGATAAAGAGTTACTCAAGGCCGATGCATATGAAGGTCAGGCGTATGAACGGATCAAGATTGAATTATCCTCGGGCAAAAAAGCCTGGTTGTATCTAAACAAGAACATCAAGGTTTAAATAAGGGCCATGTCAAAAAGAAAAAAAGAAAATGGGCAGATGCAATGGCAAAATAAGAAACTATCGGAGAATCGAAGTCCAGTCAAAGCCAAAAAATATTTAGGACAGCATTTTTTGAAAGATGAAGGGATCGCAAAGGAAATTGCGAACTCCCTTCTGATGAATGACTACCAAAATGTGCTCGAGATCGGACCGGGGACTGGGATATTGACAAAATATTTATTGCCACGGAACATTAATTTGATTGCCATCGACTTGGATTCAGAATCGATAGCCTTCCTGAAGAACGATTTTCATCGAACCAATCCCGATGCGTCACTAGCAAACGGTACGTTCCAATTAATTGAGGCCGACTTTTTAAAATACGACTTGAGCACGCTTTTCGTAAATCAGCAATTTGGTATCACTGGCAACTTCCCCTACAACATATCAACACAGATTGTTTTTAGAATGTTAGCGCATAAAGAACGTATTCCTGAATTTTCAGGTATGTTTCAAAAGGAGGTAGCCCAAAGAATCTGTGAAAAAGACGGCAGTAAAACCTATGGTATCTTATCGGTCCTTGTACAGGCATTTTACGAAGCCGAATATTTGTTCACTGTGCCTCCCGAGGTTTTTAACCCACCCCCCAAGGTAGAATCAGGTGTTATACGTCTTCTTCGTAAAGATGATTATTCTCTTGGATGCGACGAAAAATTATTTTATGCCGTTGTTAAAACAGGGTTCAACCAACGTCGCAAAACACTGCGAAATAGTCTAAAATCATTTGGTCTTTCGGAGTTGCTGAAAGCTGAAACCCTATTTGACCTCCGGCCCGAACAACTTAGTGTATCAGATTTCATTGCGCTTACTAAGAAAATTCAAGAAGATGTCACATAACATTTTCAGCAATAGTTGCACCCTCCTCAAAACAAGTCCGATTTTAAAAATCTTCATTTCGGCAGATTATTTTTCCCAAAAATTCCTACTATTCAGGGATGCCGAACTAAACCGCCGCCGCAAGAGCCCAACTCCAAACTTTTATTTAGCTTTGCCCTAGTCATCTTTTACAATAAACACCAGGGCATGACACCTTTCAAACTCACCGAAGAACTTATAGCTATAATCGAGCAACTTATTGAAAATCAAAAGGATTCTGATTTGAGAACCCTCTTGGATGAAGTACATTATGCCGACATTGCCGAAATTATCGATGAATTAAATGCCGATGAGGCCACCTATCTTATAAAACTTTTAGATAGTGACAAAACCTCCGATGTATTAACGGAGCTTGATGACGCGGTTCGTGAAGCTATCCTTGGAAATCTTTCTGCCAAGGAAATTGCCAGTGAGTTAGACGAACTCGATACCGATGACGCCGCAGATATCATAAGCGAACTTCCTGATAATATCGTAAAGGAAGTGATCTCCGAAATCGAGGATAGGGAACATGCCAGGGACATCGTAGACTTGCTTCGTTACAACGACAATTCGGCAGGTGGTCTTATGGCAAAAGAATTGGTAAAGGTGAACGAGAACTGGGATGTGCTCAAATGTGTCAAGGAAATGCGGGCGCAAGCCGAAAATGTGACCCGAGTCCACTCCATTTATGTAGTAGACGATGAGGATAAATTAAAGGGGAGGCTCTCACTTAAGGATTTATTGACCACTTCGACAAGAACCCATATAAGCGAGGTTTACATTCCAAAAGTTGATTCGGTCAGTGTCAATGAAAAACCGGAGGAAGTGGCCAAAATTATGAGCAAATATGATTTGGAGGCTATCCCTGTTGTTGATGAAATCGGTCGTTTGGTTGGCAGAATAACGATTGATGATATCGTAGATGTTATCAAGGAAGAAGCCGAAAAAGATTATCAAATGGCGGCCGGTATCTCCAGCGACGTCGAGGCCGACGATAGCATATGGGAACTTACAAAAGCGCGTTTGCCGTGGTTGATCATTGGTATGTTCGGGGGCATCGGTGCCGCTAGTATTATCAATAGCTTTCAAGTCGTTATGCTTGAATTTCCGATTCTTCTTATTTTTGTACCACTTATCCAGGCTACTGCAGGAAATGTTGGCGTTCAATCATCGGCAATTATGGTACAAGGTTTGGCCAATGACACGGTAAAAGGTGAAATTCTAAATCGCCTTGTTAAGGAATTTTTACTAGGCCTGATCAATGGGGGTGTAATCGCTTTTATCGTTTTGTTGATTAGTCATTTCGCTTTTCAGACTTCGTATTTGATTTCGATTACAATTTGTATCGCCTTGGTCACCGTTATCATAATAGCGGCGCTTATCGGCACCTTTATTCCGATCTTCCTTGATAAGCGCGGGATAGACCCCGCCGTGGCTACAGGGCCTTTTATTACAACTGGCAATGACATTTTTGGTATATTGATCTATTTTTCGATTGCCAAAATTGTATTGGGAATCTAATACGAATCACGTACATACTTCTTGGTACCAACCAAAAATAGTACAGTCAATGAAACGCATCAGTCTCAAAAAAAAATATACATCTGTCAATGATGGAAATCGGAAGTACGAACCACTCCATTCACAAATACCAAAGTGTTAAAATCACACCTATGAAAGTCCTCCATATTGACACCAATCACCCCATATTAATTCAAGGTCTTGCTGAATTGGGGTTTCAAAATGACGAAGATTATACGTCGACAAAAGAGGAAATCGAGAAAAAGATCGACAACTACGATGGCCTGATACTACGCAGCCGCTTTGCAATAGATAGCGCTTTCTTGAAAAAGGCAAGGAACCTAAAATTTATTGGGCGTGTCGGGGCAGGTCTTGAAAACATTGATGAAAATTTTGCAAAAGCCAACGATATCTATTTAGCGGCCGCACCCGAAGGCAACCAAAACGCCGTAGGTGAACATGCTCTGGGCATGCTACTTTCTTTGTTGAACAAATTCGGTAAGGCCGATCGGGAGGTGCGTTCCGGAATCTGGGAACGTGAAGGAAATCGGGGCCACGAACTCGATGGAAAGACCATCGGCATTTTAGGGTACGGGCATATGGGAAAGGCCTTTGCCAAAAAACTCAGGGGGTTTGATGTAGAGGTGATTTGTTTTGATATTAAAGGAGGTGTAGAAGATGCGAATGCCCGGCAAGTAGGCATGATGGAACTTCATCAAAAAGTAGATGTTCTGAGCCTACATGTACCTCAAACCCAACTGACCCTCAAGATGATAGATGAGGGATTTATCAATAAATTCCACAAACCCTTTTGGTTTTTAAATACTGCAAGAGGCAAAAGTGTAATCACTGAAGATCTTGTGAAAGCCCTAAAATCGGGAAAAGTCCTGGGAGCTGGCTTAGACGTCCTGGAATATGAAAAGTCATCATTTGAACATCTTTTCCAAGCCAAGGGTACTTCACTGGCGCAAGAGCAGCTGCCCGAGGCCCTCAAATATCTGATTCATGCCGACAATGTGCTCCTTACTCCCCACATCGCAGGTTGGACCATAGAAAGTAAAGAAAAATTAGCACAGACCCTTGTTCATAAAATCAAAGAAAAATTTTGCTAACTTAGGATATTGTTACGCCCTAGTTTCTGATTTTCCTGTAAAAGCCTAGTGGAATGTATCCTGGCATCCAAAAGGAATCTCAAAAGAAAATTGGCCGTTTCAATAGAAGGACAAACGATTTAGGGAAACCTAAAAACCAATTTTAGAAGCAGGTTAAGGATGGTAGCAAGCATCAATTATGCAATGCCACATATTACGGCGTGCACGGTAAAGCTTGGGAGTAAATTCACCGAAAAGAATGATTACATGGTATGAAAAAACATAAAAAATAGCCCATGAAAAATAGAGTTACAGGCCTGGGGGGATTTTTCTTTAAGGCAAAAGATCCGGATAACATAAAGGAATGGTACAAAAATCATTTGGGATTGAACACCGACTCGTATGGCTGTACCTTCTGGTGGAAGGACAAAAATGGGAATGAATGTTCAACACAATGGAGCCCAATGAAAGAGGATACGAGCTATTTTCAGCCCAGTGAAAAGCAGTTCATGATGAATTTTAGGGTCGAAAACTTAAAGGAGCTTCTAGCGGTTCTTAAAAACGAAGGCGTTACGGTCATCGGTGAAATCGAAGAATATGACTATGGTAAATTCGGTTGGATTTTGGACCCAGAAGGTAATAAATTAGAACTTTGGGAACCCATAGACACAGCTTTTTTGTGATCCGAAAATAAGTATTACATTTAAGGGAAGTTTTAACCACCAAATAGAAAAAATATGTCAGACGATACTAAAGATATAGGGGATACGGCAGAAGATCCTTTCGAAGGTGCCAAGGATAAGGCCAAGGACTTCGCCAAGGAGGCCAAGGAGACCGCCAACGAATTTGCGGAAGAAGCCAAAAAGACCGCCCACGAATTTACCGAAAATGCGAAGGAGGCTTTCGATAAGGCGGGTGGGGAAAACAAAAAAATATTGGCCGGCATCTTGGCAATCGTCCTAGGATCTCTGGGAATACACAAATTCATTTTGGGGTATCAAAAGGAGGGGATTATTATGCTGGTCTGTACCATTGTCTTGGGATTTTTTACCTGTGGTGCCGGTGCTTCCCTTATGGGAATTATCGGACTCATCGAAGGTATCATCTATCTGACAAAGTCAGATGCGGAATTTTATAATACCTATCAAGTAGGTAAAAAACCATGGTTCTAAAAATCAAAAGCCGAATTTTTGATATTCGGCTTTTTTTAATGATATCAATATCGTAATATTGCAATATACAAATATATAATGGGATTGACCAAAACACAGATTTTCAATACAAGACAGAACCAATTAGCAATAATTTTCAAGGTCTTGGCACATCCTGCGCGCATAGCCATTTTGCAGTACATCAGTAACCAAAAAGAGTGTATTTGCAATGATATCGTAGACGAAATCGGTCTGGCACAACCCACAATATCCCAACATTTAAAGGAACTAAAGAGCATCGACCTTATTCAGGGAGAAATAGAGGGCAAGAAAATCTGCTATTGTATCAACCTCAAAAAATGGCAGGAAGTCCAAACACTTCTGAATGCCTTTTTTAATCAAACAAAAATTAATTGTTGTTAACCCGTAACTTTATGAAAACACATGAATTTTTAGCACTTTTAAAGGAACACGCGAACAAGCGTCTGCATTTTGAATATAACGAAGGACATGAAATTGGCGCCGGCTACCATATTACCGAAGTGAAAAATGTCACCATCGATTCAGTAGACTGTGGTGCGGGAACCGATTTCTGGAAGGAAACCATTATACAGCTATGGGAGCCCAAATTGGTGGAAGACAATGCAGAATATATGACGGCCTATAAAGCCTTGGCGATTCTGAACAAGGTCGATTTGATCCGCCCTATGGAAAGAGATGTGGAAGTCAAATTTGAATACAGCAATGATCAATTTCACACCGCACAACTGTATGTGCATAGTCACGTCATACAGGGGAACGTACTGCGCATGAAGTTGGGCATCGCACCAACCGATTGCAAGGCGAAGGAAACCTGTGGCATCCCCAAGGGCGCATCTCTTCAGACTGAAGAAGTTTGCTGTGATCCGTCAGATGGCTGTTGCTGATATTCACGCCTATGGAAAAAATAACACTAAGACCCATGACCAGGAATGACTGGGCGGACGTATCAAAAATCTACGCCGAAGGCATTGCCACTGGGTTCGCTACTTTTGAAACAGCCGTTCCTTTGCATGAAGATTGGGACAAGGCACATTTAGCTAGGTGTCGTATTGTTGCAGCAAGGGGGACCGACTTATTGGGCTGGGCAGCACTATCCCCTGTCTCGAGTCGATGCGTTTATGGAGGCGTAGCCGAAGTGAGTGTATACATTGCCGAAAAGAGTAGAGGTCTGGGCCTCGGCAGACTGTTGATGGAAATGCTCATCGACCTCAGTGAAAAAGAAGGGCTATGGACATTACAATCGGGTATCTTCCCGGAAAATGAGGGAAGTATCAGACTGCATGAAAAGGTAGGCTTTCGTTGTATTGGGAAACGGGAACGCATCGGTATGTTAAAAGGAATTTGGAAAGACAACCTCCTGTTTGAACGTCGAAGTCGTCTGGTAGGTGTATGATATGAAGTAATACATTAAATAGTAAAAGCCGCGTTGAATTTTTAATAGGACACATAAGACAATGAAGAACATACTCGTTTTGTGCACAGGCAACTCGTGCAGAAGTCAAATGGCCCATGGATATTTGGAAAAATTTCTACAAGGAAAGGCTTCAATTTATAGCGCGGGGATAGAGACCCACGGGCTGAATAAAGGTGCGGTATCGATCATGGCTGAAGATCAAATTGATATTTCTTCCTACACTTCCAATAACATTGATGAATACAAAGGCATTGAATGGGACTATATTATTACTGTCTGTGATCATGCCAAGGAAAATTGCCCCTATATCCCCTCAAAAAATGCGAAGCGCATTCATCAAAACTTCTTTGACCCCTCTAAGGTAAAAGGCAGTGAAGCAGAAGTACATGCGGCATTTTTAAAAACACGCAATGAGTTACGGGAGTTTTGTGAAACCTTTCAAAAGACGCTATTTGCTCAACAGGCATAGTAGGTTCATAATTTATGGGCAACAGTCGTCCTACCAATAAGTTAGGACATATACCCCCGAACATACCATTTTCAACAGGTGTAAAATATACGGAAGCCCTTCTAGGGGTCCTTGGTTACCCCTATCGTAAATAGAACCGGAAATAGTTTGTACCCGTACACCACACACCCAAAATGCAAAAAAAGCATGTCAGGTGCGCCTTTCATAAGTTACATGTAGAAATCATACAAAATTATAAAACCATTTTAATGGCCTTCTGCCTGCGGATTGGCTTCCATAAATTTGCGTTCAAGTTCGGCCTGAAATTCTTCCATGACCGGTTTTACGGTACTTTCAGGAAGGTCAGCTATTTTTATATACATCAATCCATCGACCGAGTTATTGAAGAGGGGATCAACATTAAAGGCGACCACTTTTGCATTCTGCTTGATATATTTTTTTATAAGGACCGGGAGACGAAGATCCCCTGGTTCGACCTCATTGATCAAACGATCAAACTTGTTGAGATCGGCCTCGGTCTCATCAAAGACAAATTCCTTATCGGCATCGTTTAATTTCACCTTGAATTCCTTCTTTGGACGAACGTATTGGGCCACATAGGGATCCCAATAATTACTTTTCATAAACTCGATCATCAACGATTTTGAAAAATTCGAAAATTGATTGCTGATGCTCACTCCCCCGATCAAAAATTTGTGTTCTGGAAAACGCAAGGTCGTATGAACGATGCCCTTCCATAACAAGAAGAGTGGCATTGGTTTCTGTTGGTAATCCTTCACGATGTACGCCCTTCCCATTTCAATTGATTGTTCCATCATTGGAAAAAGCTCCGGCTCGAATCGAAAAAGGTCTTGAAGGTAAAAACCGTCGATACCGTATTTTTTGAAGATCTCAGACCCCATTCCCATTCGATACGCCCCAACGATGGTTTTTTCCTCATCGTCCCAGAGAAACAGGTGATGATAATATTCATCGAATTGATCGAGGTCGATCGAATTGTTGGTACCTTCCCCAATGGCCCGAAAAGTAACTTCGCGCTGCCGCCCTATTTCCTTTAAGATAAAGGGCATTTCTTTTGCCTGGGCCAAGAAAACCTCATAATTCTTACTTTGCAATAAACGGCAATCCTTTTCCCGAAGCTTTTCAATTTCCCCCTGAATAACCTCCGTGCGTACCGCCAGGGCTATTTTTCTCGGAGATTTTGGGAGCTTTAACGTGGTAGGGATTTGATCGATCAGGCGCTCCTTTTCATACGCATTCGAAAGAATATAGGTTTTCTTACGCAGCAGATCCGCAAATTCTTCCAAGGTTTCTTCTTCCTTCTGGGCTTCCACGGTAATGGGCTGCCCAATGCGAACCTTAATCGGGCGATTTCTTTGTGAGTATACTTCCGAGGGCAACTTGGCCGTTCGAAAAACATCATGAACCTTTGATAGGTAATAGAAGAGTTTACTATTACGGGCATGAAAATAAATAGGCACCACAGGTACTTCAGCCTTACGGATCAGCTTCAAGGCGGCTTCCTCCCACGGGCGATCAACAATCAGTTTCCCATCTTTATAGGTAGACACTTCCCCGGCAGGAAAGACACCTAAAGGATGACCAGCCCGAATATGCTGTAAGGCAGATTTAAATCCCGCAAGACTGCTTTTGACATCCTTGCGATCCTCAAACGGATTGACCGATAAAATATACGGTGCCATCGGCTTTATCCGATTTAGCAGAAAATTGGCCATAATTTTATAGTCAGACCGATGACCCACCATCAGTTTTAAAAGTAGTACCCCATCAATTCCACCAAGAGGATGATTGCTAATGGTAATAAAGGGGCCATTCTTCGGAAGGCGCTTAAAATCCTCGTCTGGCACCTCGAACACGATCCCATAATGTTCAAGGACCGCATCTAAGAAATCAAGTCCCTCCAAATGCTTGTGCTGGTTGTAAAATCGGTTGATTCCCGAAATTCTTGTGACTTTCATAAGTGCCCATCCCATCGAAGTTCCCAAGAATCCGTATTTATCCAAATTGATTGCTTTGGCCACTTCTTTTGCGGTCACTAAACCCATACCCTATTATTGTTTAATATTGGCTAAGATAGGAAAAACAGGACAGGAGCGACCCTTTTTATATGCAAAATGGCTTCTTACCTATTTCACAACGAGCTGCAAAGTCTCTTTCCCGCGTTGCTCTAAAAGTACGTCATGGCCATTGATCAAGGATTCGACCGCCTCATTCGTAAAGTGACGTATCGTATAAAGCGATACGTCTTCCTGATGTACGACTTTAAACCTACTTTTGAGCAAATTCAAAAGTTCGTGTAAACGGCCAAATTTATTATCGACGCATACCGAAAAGCTGATTGCTGAATTCTGAATTAGGTCAACCTTCATTTTATGGTCGTGGAAGAGCTTAAAAAGTTCGCTCATACTATCCTCTACTATGAATGAGAAATCAAGTGACGACAACTTCATCAACACCTGATTCTTCTTAACAATGAAGCAAGGCACCAAGGGCTCAATACCGATTCCTTTGCCAACAGTCGTACCAGCATCTGCCGGATTGATAAATGATTTTACATGCAGCGGGATCTCTTTCTTTTGCAAAGGTTGTAGTGTCTTTGGATGGATCACCGAAGCCCCATAAAAAGCCAATTCGATCGCCTCTAAATAGGAGATTTTATTCAGCAATTGTGTCTCCTTGAAATACCGTGGGTCGGCATTCAGTACGCCGGGTACATCCTTCCATATCGTGACCGAATCCGCATTGAGGCAGTAGGCCAAAATCGCGGCCGTATAATCGGATCCTTCTCGGCCCAACGTCGTACTAAAATTGTTATCGTCGCTGCCCAAAAACCCCTGCGTAAGGTTCAATTTTTTTGGATCTACAAGGGCATCAATACCCTGTTGGGTCTTTTCCCAATTCACTTGCGCATCCCGATAATTATTATCGGTCTTGATCAATCTGCGTACGTCGACCCACTCATTATTAATACCGACCACAATCAGATATTCGCTAAGGATCGTTGTCGAAAGCAACTCTCCATAACATACTACCTGATCATACACGAAATTATAATTGGGTGATTTGTTCCATGCCAAAAATCCGGTGACTTCTTCAATAAGCAAGCGTACCTTTTGAAAGATCGGGTGGTTGTCATTCGAAAACAGGTCTGATAAAATCGCGTTATGATACTTGATTACTTCTTGCAGCGCAGCGTTCAAACTTGCCTTGTCCTTGAAATAGGCATTGACTACCTCTTCCATGGCATTGGTCGTTTTCCCCATGGCCGATATGACCAACAACGTATTATCATAGCCCGTATGTTGCAGTACTTTCACCACGTTTTGTATGCCCTTTGCATCCTTCACCGATGCCCCGCCAAATTTAAATATTTTCATAGGTGCCCATTCTTTACATTACCCTACAATAAGAGTTTGCCGTTAGTTTTTAATATTATCAATATATCTTTTGATGCCGGCTTCATCGAGTTGCACAACATCCCAATCACGCATTACAGCAGCCCCTTTTCCTTCGTAAAATTTTATGGCCGGGGCATTCCAATCCAAAACTTCCCAGCTAATACGCTTAACGCCCAATTGGGCTGCATAACGAACGACTTCATCAAGAAGTGCGGTTCCCAGACCACTTCCACGCATCTTTTGGGTTACGATTAGATCTTCTAAATGAATAACCGGTCCTTTCCAAGTTGAATAGCGCGGATACACCAAGGCCAATCCAACTAATTTTCCCAAAGAATCAGCAACAAAGCATTGGAAAAGTTTCTTCGCGCCAAAACCATCATTGGTCAAATCGTCGACTGTTATCGTGACAGCGTCAGCTTCCTTTTCATATACGGCCAATTCATTTATCAGTTGCCAAACTTCCGGCATATCGGTTGCCTGTGCTTCTCGAATTGTGTACTTCATAATTGTTACAAATAAAACACAAAGTTAAATATTTAAAAACGGTATTTTCTCCGAAAATCATATAGTTTCACAAAATACCCGATATTTGTGCCCATATAAACAGATTATTCATGCTGAACAAGAAAAACACCACCTTAGGTGAATTCATCATTGAAAACCAATCTTCGTTTCAATATTCTTCCGGAGAACTATCAAAACTAATCAATGCCATCCGCCTCGCCGCCAAGGTAGTCAATCATGAAGTGAATAAGGCCGGGCTCGTAGACGTGCTGGGGGCTGTAGGCGAAACGAACATTCAAGGTGAAGATCAGCAAAAATTGGATGTTTTGGCCAATGACAAATTCATTCAGACTTTAAAAAACCGAGAAATCGTCTGTGGGATCGCTTCCGAGGAATCAGATGATTTCATCAGTGTCAATAGCAATGATAAGCAACATCAGAATAAATACATCGTATTGATCGATCCATTAGATGGTTCATCAAACATTGATGTGAACGTCTCAGTAGGGACGATTTTTTCGATTTATAGGCGCATTACACCCGTTGGCACCCCTGTTTCCTTGGAAGACTTTTTACAACCCGGAAAAAATCAGGTAGCGGCGGGCTACATCATTTATGGTACCTCAACGATGTTGGTATATACCACGGGCGACGGAGTCAACGGGTTCACGCTCAACCCTGCGATAGGCACCTTTTATCTATCGCACCCGAATATGCAATTTCCCGAAACGGGAAAAATATATTCGGTTAATGAGGGCAATTATATCCATTTTCCCCAAGGTGTAAAAGACTACATTAAATATTGCCAAAAAGAAGAGGATGATCGCCCGTATACATCGCGATATATCGGGTCGTTGGTTTCCGATTTCCATCGAAACATGATAAAAGGCGGCATCTATATGTACCCGAAAAGTAGTTTGGCCACCAATGGTAAACTTAGATTATTGTATGAATGCAATCCTATGGCATTTATTGCAGAACAAGCCATGGGTAAAGCCAGCAATGGCCAACGGCGCATCCTTGATATACAACCTACTGAACTTCATGAACGGGTTCCATTTTTTTGCGGCAGTCCTAGAATGGTCGAAAAGGCCGAAGAATTCCTGCGATGATCGTAGGATATAATTTTTAGCAGGATCGGCACATTGCAGCTTTTGCCAACAAGCCTTACCAAGAAGGGCACCTAATGCTTTACCAAATACAGATAGTCCTCAAAATCAACCTTTCCACTAAATATATCAATTGACCGTTGAAGTAATTTTTCGGCCTTTTCCCCAGAAAATCCCAAGCCAATTGCATATTTTTTCAGAAGCACCAGTTCATCTTCGTCAATAATGTGGTCGATAAAAATAATCTTGAACAGGTCATATAAACGCTCTAGCCGCTTTTCATGACTGGTAGGTGTTTCAATTGGATATTTGTTTTCCTTCTTCATTACCTCCTTAAACTCCGCCTCGGTAATATCAAGTTTATTCGCAAAACGATCCAACAATTGTTTTTCCTCAGGACCCAACTCCCCATCAACAGCAGCCAATGTAGCAATAGACGCAAAATGTGCCAAATTTCTTCTATGCTCGCCACTACCATATAAATCTAATATAGACATCTAGTATTCAATTTTAATATGGGCAAATATAATTTTTTTGAAGGTCATATAGGGTATACAAATAAACTTTGTTTCAACCGTAAATTTGTAATTTCATCGCGCCTGGATTGTTCAAAAAAAATCCTATTATTTATCAAAAAGCTTTGGGCTTCCCTATTATGGGGTTTTAAAATGTCCTGATTTTAGTAACAAGCGATAAAATGACCAAGGCAGGAGACAAAAAAATCAAATGGCCAGCATGAAATGAAAAAGAATGAAGTGCTTTTTGAAATTGCCGATCAATGGTTCAAAAATCAAAACTGGAAACCTTTCCCCTTTCAACGGGCTACCTGGACCGCCTTTTTACAAGGCAAGCATGGGCTATTGAACGCCCCGACCGGCAGTGGCAAGACGTATGCCCTTTGGTTTCCGATCATTTTAGACCACATCAAAAAGCATCCAGATTATAAAACGAAACATCGTGCAGGTTTAAAAGCTATTTGGATAACGCCCTTAAGGGCATTGTCACAAGAAATCAAACAGTCTGCAGAGCGGGTTACGAATGATTTAGAAACCCAGATGACGGTCGGAATACGCACAGGCGATACGTCATCAAAGGATCGTGCGCAGCAGAAAAATCAAATGCCCGATCTTTTGATTACTACACCAGAGAGCTTGCAATTGTTGCTTGCTTCCAAAGGGTATCAAAAGATATTCAACGATTGCACTGCCATCGTAGTAGACGAATGGCATGAATTACTTGGAACAAAACGAGGTGTTCAGATGGAACTCGCCCTTTCTAGACTAAAAGCAATTTCAAAAAATCTCCGAATCTGGGGCATTTCGGCCACTATAGGTAATTTAGGGGAAGCTATGGAAGTTTTGCTGGGACCTGCGAGTCCGGCATTGCAAAATTCGGTGATGATCAAGGCCGATATAAATAAGAAGATCACGGTAAAAAGCATCATCCCAAAGGAAATCGAATCATTTCCTTGGCGTGGGCATTTGGGCTTACATCTGTTGGAAGATGTCATCCCTATCATCAACCAAAGCAAGACTACCTTACTTTTTACGAATACCCGCAGTCAATGCGAGATCTGGTTCCAAAAAATTTTGGAAAAACATCCTGAATTCGCTGGCGAAATTGCAATGCACCATGGCAGCATCAATAAAGAGACCCGTATGTGGGTCGAACAAGCCATCCGCGATGAACGTTTAAAAGCCGTAGTATGCACTTCAAGTTTGGATCTCGGGGTCGATTTTGCCCCCGTAGAAACCGTTGTTCAAATTGGAGGTCCCAAAGGTGTTGCTCGTTTTTTACAACGGGCTGGAAGAAGTGGCCATCGTCCGGGAAAAGAGAGTATCATCTATTTCCTGCCCACACATGCGATCGAATTGGTAGAAGCTTCTGCATTGCAACAAGCAGTCAAACAAAATGCCGTTGAAGACCGCATTCCGTATCTCAATAGTTTTGATGTATTGCTGCAATACCTGGTTACCTTGGCGATATCGGAGGGTTTCTATCCTGATGAGGTTTTTTTGGAGGTCAAGCAAACCTTCTGCTTTCAAGCTATTTCCCCAGAGCAATGGCAATGGCTCTTGAATTTTTTGGTCATGGGCAGCCAGAGCCTCCAGGCATATGACGAATACAAAAAGGTAGAGATATTGCACGATGGAAAATTGATAGTGAACAATCGAGGAGTAGCCATGCGGCATCGATTTCAGATTGGTACGATCGTAAGCGACGCCAATTTATCGGTACGTTATCAAAAAGGGGGCTACATAGGTTCGGTCGAAGAGTCATTTGTTGCGAAAATGACCCAGGGTGATGTGTTTATTTTTGCCGGTCGTAATTTAGAGTTTATTCGAATTAAGGACATGCAGGTCTATGTGCGTAATACGACCAGAAAAACGAACAAGGTGCCTGCATGGATGGGCGGCCGGTTGACCCTGTCTGCACAGATGTCAGAACTACTCAGAAATGAACTCTATAAGGTGTCCTCGCTTGCCTCGATCCGAAACCCCCCGGCAATTGGCACACCAAATCTTCCCCAAAAAAAAATGGCTTTTGCCTCCCCGACTTCAGAAGGATTGAGCATGGAACTCCTTGCCTTAGCTCCGTTATTTAAAAGGCAGGAAGTAGAAAGCATTGTACCAAAGCCAAATGAATTTCTGATTGAGACCTTTAAGACCCTTGACGGGTACCATCATATATTCTACCCGTTCGAAGGCAGATTCGTTCATGAGGCTATGGGCAGTTTACTAGGATATCGCATTAGCCTCTTGGGCCCGATAACATTTTCATTGGCATTTAACGACTACGGCTTTGAATTGCTTTCAGACCAGGAAATCGACATGCAACAAGTTCTTGACAACGCGCTGTTTTCAGCCGATTACATGCTAGATGATCTGCAAAAAAGTTTGAATGCCACCGAAATGGCACGTCGCAAATTCAGGGATATTGCCGTCATAAGTGGCTTGGTTTTCACAGGATATCCCAATAAAGGTATAAAAATGAAACATTTACAAAGTAACTCACAATTGCTATTTGATGTATTTCGGGACTTTGAGCCCGACAATCTATTATATCAGCAAGCCTTTCGTGAAACTTTTGAACACCAATTGGAGGAGGGACGATTGCGTCTAGCCCTTGAACGAATTGCCGAACAAGAAATCATTTGGAAGCAATGTTTGGAGCCAACCCCTTTTTCCTTCCCCATTATCACCGACAGATTGCGTGAAAAATTATCTAGCGAAAAACTCACGGATCGTATTAAGCGCATGATAGCGGTATTAACGAAAAAGTAATCCTAGCGAGCGGCAATGATCATGGCCAATCCCGCAATGTACAATATCAACATCGCGTTCAACATAACCAAAACATTTTTTGGTGCTCCTTTGAATTCTTTCCAAACAAAGATACCCCATACGGCAGCTACGACTGTCGCTCCTTGTCCCAGACCATACGAAATGGCCGGACCGGCCTTATCGGATGCCAAAATACTGAACGACATCCCAACACACCAAATAATACCGCCCAAAAAGCCCATGAGATGACTCCTGGAGGTTCCTTCGAAATAATCCTTAAGACGAACAGGGGCTCCTTCAAACGGCCTTGCCATCAAAAGGGTATTGAATAGAAAATTACTAGCTAAAATGCCCAGTGAAAATAAGAATACCGCGGTATACGGACTCAATTTACCTTCGATCGGATTGCTAAAGTCGGGAAACATCGAGTTGGCAACGTACTTGTAGAACAATCCCATCAGCAAACCTGCAACCACTGCCAAGATCAATCCTTTTGCAGGTGCTTTTTGACGTTGTGCCGAAAGTTTTCTGTAAGCATTCGCGTTCAATAAAATCGCCAAAACTACGAGTCCGACCCCACCAAAAAGAAGGGTGGAATCACCTACAGGGGCATCCAAATAATTCACAATAACGCCAACTACCAGGGCCAGACCGATCCCTACAGGAAAAGCCACCGACATCCCGGCCAGGGCAATGGCCGCAACCAAGAGTATATTCGCTCCATTGAATAAGATTCCTCCCAATAAGGCAGACCCCATATTTTCTGAACTTGCCTGGGAAAGGTCTTCAAAAAAAGCACGCCCCTCTACCCCCATATTACCAGCAGTCACGGCGAAAAACAGCGCAAAGAACACAATCCCAAAAACGTAGTCCCAATAAAAAAGCTCGAAACGCCAACTACTAGCCGTAAGTTTTTGCGTATTCGCCCATGAACCCCAGGCCAACATTGTAATTACGCAGAATATAACGGCGATTCCGTACGTGTCGATAATGAACATGATAGTTATTTAAATTGGTTGATAGCTTCTTTAAAGGGGGCAGAAACTTGGGCGCCCATTTTGGTCACCGATAGGGCAGCCGCCCTGTTCGCATAAACGACGCTCTCCCGCCATAACATGTTCTGCGATAGACAAACCGCCAAGACACCGTTGAATACATCTCCTGCAGCGGTTGTATCTAGTGCGCGCACCTTTCGGGAAGGCACCAAAAAGTGTTCTTCCGAATTGATAAAAAAAGCTCCCTTGTCCCCAAGGGTAATTAACACATTTTTTACGCCTTTGTCTAATAAAGAAAGTCCGGCTGCCTGCATTGACGTCGCGTCGGTAGCGTAGATCCCCGTCAAGAACTTGGCCTCGGTTTCGTTCGGGGTAATCAAAAAAAGACCCTCCAATATTTCATCAGTCAATGCCTGCGCAGGCGCCGGGTTGATAATCAATCGCTGATCGGTCATCTTGCAATAACTTGAAAGGTATTCGATAGTTTCAATGGGTGTTTCCAATTGTGTGAGAAAGAGACATTCACTATCGATACCTTCGATCATTTTCGAAATTCGGTCTGGGGATAACAAACCATTGGCCCCAGAAGCAACTACGATATTATTTTGCCCTTCATCGTTTATCGTAATCAGGGCAACACCAGAGTTAGTGTCTTTAAGCACTTGGGCATGCGCAATATCGATGCCTTCCTGCTGGTACCCTTTCAGCGCAGTTTGTCCAAAAACATCGTCCCCAACGGCACAAATAAAGGCAACTTCGCCTCCAGCTCGTGCCGCCGCCACCGCCTGATTAGCGCCTTTTCCGCCAGGGAACATAAAAAAATCTCCCCCTAGGATGGTTTCGCCCGCTTGAGGAAACCGATCGGTCTTAACGACCATATCGGTATTTGAACTTCCGACAACGATAATTTTAGGCATCCCGAGAGAGCTAGTCTATTAATTGCAAAATAGCTATTCTGTTTAATAAAAACAAGCAAGGTTTAGTACCTTTGGTTAGGTGACAACAAAAACGATCATACTAAACTTGCAGCAATTCATTTTGCATCCTTCAGGCGTACTGTTTTGGGAAAAAAAATCATACTTGCTGATAAGTGATGTTCATTTGGGTAAAATTTCACACTTTCGAAAATATGGGGCGGCCGTTCCCCAAAAAGCGATTGCAAAAAACTTTGAATTATTAGAGGAAGTAGTCACTTTCTTTCAGCCGAGGACCATCTGCTTTTTGGGGGACTTGTTTCATTCTGCGATGAACCAGGAATGGGAATACTTTAATAAATGGGTTTCCGGGGTAGCGGCACAAATCATCCTTGTTAAGGGAAACCATGACATCATCTCGCACCTAAAATATGAAGTCGTGGGCATTGAAGTTGTTGACGAACTATCTTTGGATACTTTTTTATTGACACATCATCCGGAAGAACGAGAAGGTTTCTATAATTTATCAGGGCATATACACCCGGCAATTCGATTGCATGGGCATGGTAGACAATCTTTACGACTGCCATGCTTCTTTAAACGTAAAAATCATATGATCCTTCCTGCTTTTGGCGAATTCACTGGGACTCATGTCCTTCGGGCCCAAAAGGATGATGAAATTTATGCGATTACAAAAAACGAGGTTATTTTGGTTTCAAAACAAAAAACATGTTAAGTTCGAAAAAAGCATGGTTCAACTTGCCGGATAGTGTCACCTATTTGAATGGGGCCTATATGTCTCCTCAACTCAAAAGCGTTGAAGAGGTAGGCCTCGCCAATTTGAAAAGGAAGAATTTACCCTATGAAATATCGGCAATCGATTTTTTTGATCCTAAGGAAACCTTAAAAAGGCGTTTTGCCGAGCTTATTGGGGCATCTGACTATCGCAATATTGCCATCATCCCATCGGCATCCTATGGTTTGGCGAATGTTGCCAATAATGTGCCATTGAAAAAAGGCGATGAAATACTGCTAATTGAGGAACAATTCCCTAGCAATGTATATATCTGGCAGACCGTGGCGATTAAACAAGGTGCATCGATAAAGACCATCAGACCCTCAAAGGCCCTTGTCAATCGCGGGGAATTGTGGAATGCCTCAATTCTTGAAGCTATTAACAAGAAGACGGCCGTGGTCGCGATGCCACACGTACATTGGGCAGACGGCACACGCTTCGATCTTGAAAAAATACGGGCCAAAACTAAGGAAGTAGCGTCTTTGCTCGTTATTGACGGGACCCAAAGCGTTGGCGCACTTCCATTTTCGATTGAAGAAATACGTCCAGATGCCTTGATCTGTGCCGGATATAAATGGCTATTGGGGCCTTATTCATTGGGATTGGCCTACTATAGTGATTTTTTCAACCAGGGTCGTCCCATTGAGGAAAATTGGATCAATCGATTACATAGTGAAGACTTTTCGCGCTTGACACAGTTTGAAGATGCATATCAAGAAAAGGCGGAACGCTTCTCCGTAGGCGAATCGAGCAATTTTATTCTGGTTCCCATGCTAACACGTGCCATAGAACAGCTCCTTGAATGGAAAACAGCAGTGATACAGGACTATTGCGAGGCAATTTCAAAACCTGTCATTGAGGCATTGCAATCAAAAGGTCATTTTATTGAAACGGATGCCTTTCGGGCAAAACACCTTTTCGGAATTTATCTGAACAAGGATACTGATATAGAAGTAGTGAAACAGCGGTTGACCGAAAAGAATATTTATGTTTCCTACCGAGGAGGGGCGATACGTATTTCCCCGAACGTTTATAATTCAGAAGTCGATTTCGATAGACTTTTGACCTGTTTTTGATAAACGGCCTAGCGAATGTTAATTCGGTGGCCGGCATTGCCCCCAAAATTATTTGGGAAACTATAATTCAACTTCAATACCTAATTTTATAACATTACAGGCATGAAAAAAACCTTGGCTATCCTGAACCTGATCTCCGTAATCGTTGTTATCGGGGTGAATTATTCTTCCCAGGCACTTCGTATGAACAATACCACGATTGGCGAAATCAGTAAGCGTTATGAGAACCTGTTTACCCCGGCTACCTATGCGTTTGCGATATGGGGATTTATTTTTCTAGGATTGGTGGCATATGCTCTTTTTCAGATCAGACGTGCCTTTTTTTCTAAGAAACCTTCAGAATTCATTACCGAGACCGGGTACTGGTTCACAATCGCCAATATCCTAAACTCTGCATGGGTCTTTGCTTTTGTGTATGGCCAAGTCGGCCTTTCGGTATTGATCATGCTTGGGATCCTATTTTCGCTTTTAAGAATCGTTTTTAAAACAAATATGGAACGTTGGGACGCACCAATAGAGATTATTGCATTTGTTTGGTGGCCAATATGTATTTATGCTGGTTGGATAACGGTTGCGACCATCGCGAATATTGCAGCCTACCTTACCATGTTGGGTTGGAATGGCGGAGGTGTATCGGAAGCAACCTGGACCCAAATACTGATCGTCATCGCCGTTTTTCTCAACCTACTAATAATCAAAACAAGAAATATGCGGGAATTCGCCCTGGTAGGCATTTGGGCCCTGTTTGCAATTTATATACGCCATGCAGCGACTAATGCGCCAATTGCCTATACGGCGCTCATGGGCAGTAGTATCATTTTCATTGGGGTGTGTATACATGCTTATCGCAATCGCCAGACAAATCCCATTCAAAAATTAAGGGAACGCCGTTCGAAATAACCGACCTATTTTTAGGTTCGGCCCGAAGCGGGTAGTATCTTTGCCGCTCAAATTGTATTGGTTGACGCATTCTTCGATACACCAATTATATTCTCGGGCGCTGCACATGCAGAATCTGCGGGAGGCTATTGCCCGTACCGAAAAAAACATCCTCCTTAAAGGCCTTGTCGGCTCTTCGTTGTCCTTTGTTATCGCGGAGGCTTTTAAAAATTCGGAGGTTCCATTCTTATTGATATTCGATGATAAGGAAGAAGCGGCCTATTATTTAAATGACCTTGAACAGTTGATTGGTGAAAAGGATGTTCTTTTTTATCCTGGAAGTTATCGCAGACCGTATCAAATCGAAGAAACCGATAATGCCAATGTGCTGCTAAGGGCCGAGGTGCTCAATAGAATCAACTCCCGGAAAAAACCGGTGGTTATCGTTACCTATCCCGATGCCTTATTTGAAAAAGTCGTTACTCGAAAAGAGTTGGATAGAAATACACTGAAAATTAAGATAGGTGACCGGCTTTCGCTTGATTTTTTAAACGAGGTGCTTTTTGAATACCGTTTCAAACGAACCGATTTTGTTAGTGAGCCTGGCGAATTTTCTGTTCGTGGGGGAATTGTAGATGTCTTCTCGTTTTCGCACGACGAACCGTACCGAATAGAATTTTTTGGGGACGAAGTGGAAAGTATCAGGACCTTCGATGTAGAGTCACAACTATCAACTGAAAAGGTGGCGAAAATTACCGTTATCCCCAATGTTGAGAATAAATTCCTGAACGAGACACGAGAAAGCTTCCTAAAATACGTTTCCTCAAATACCGTCATCCTCAACAAAAATTTAGATGTTTTAATCGCCCGGTTGGATGATTTTTACAAAAAGGCCGAAGCCGCATTTAAAGAACTCTCAAAAGCGGTAAAGCATGCTGAACCCGCAGAGCTCTTTGTTGATTCAAAGTCGTTGAAGCAACAATTGACGGCGTTTTGTTTCATCAACTTCGGCAATTCGAATACAGCCCAAGTCCTTGAAGGGGCCGTTAGCACCCCAAAGAGAACGACCCCCATCACTATTGCCTTTTCTACCAAGCCCCAACCGGCATTCAATAAAAAATTCGATTTGCTGATCGAGGACCTTAACAGGTTGCGACAAAATGGCTATACCAATTATATCTTTTGTTCAAGTGAACAGCAAGCTCAGCGTTTCCAGGCAATTTTTGAGGAAGTAAATGAACACGTTCATTATCAAACTATCGTTTTTTCTTTATATCAAGGATTTATTGACGACGAACTTAAAGTGGTGTGCTATACGGATCATCAGATTTTCGAGCGCTATCATAAATTCCATCTTAAAAATGGGTATGCCAAAAAATTGGCCATAACCCTCAAAGATCTTACCAAACTCGAGATTGGAGACTATGTGACCCATATAGACCATGGCATCGGAAAATTTGGTGGGCTGCAAAAAATCGATGTAGCGGGAAAAAAACAAGAAGCTATCAAATTGTTCTATGGGGACCGTGATATTCTGTATGTTAGCATCCATTCCCTGCATAAGATTACAAAATTCAATGGTAAGGATGGGGCGGTTCCAAAAATTTATAAACTGGGTTCGGGAGCTTGGAAAAAAATCAAGGAGAAAACCAAGTCAAGGGTTAAAAAGATCGCCTTTGATCTTATCAAATTGTATGCTAAGAGACGCCTCGAAAAAGGGTTTCAATTTGGTCCCGATAGCTATTTGCAAACCGAACTGGAAGCCAGCTTTATTTATGAGGATACGCCCGACCAAGGAAAAGCCACCGAGGACGTCAAAAGAGATATGGAAAGCGAACGGCCCATGGATCGACTCATTTGTGGTGATGTAGGTTTCGGAAAAACCGAGGTCGCCATACGGGCGGCATTCAAAGCAGTCGATAACGGAAAGCAAGTAGCCGTGCTCGTACCTACTACCATTTTAGCATTTCAACATCACCGCACGTTTACCGAACGCTTAACTGATATGCCCGTCACCGTTGATTATCTCAACCGGTTTCGAACTGCCAAGGAGCGCTCAAATACTCTTGAAAAATTAGCGTCTGGCAAGGTTGACATTCTCATCGGAACACATCAGTTGGTCAATAAAAATGTAAAATTCAAGGACCTAGGACTATTGATCGTCGACGAAGAACAAAAGTTCGGGGTAGCGGTAAAAGATAAATTAAAAGCCATCAAAGAGAACGTTGATGTATTGACATTGACTGCAACCCCTATTCCGCGTACCCTGCAATTCAGTTTAATGGCAGCGCGGGATCTTTCGGTAATCAATACCCCACCCCCAAACCGATATCCGATTGAAAGTCAGGTAATCCGATTTTCCGAAGAGACCGTTCGAGATGCCATACAATACGAAATTCAACGTGGTGGTCAAGTCTTTTTCATTCACAACCGGATCGAGAACATCAGAGAAGTAGCCGGAATGATCCAGCGCCTGGTACCTGACGCGAAAATCAGGATAGGACACGGCCAGATGGAAGGTAAAAAACTAGAAACCCTTATGTTGTCGTTTATGAACGGGGAATACGATGTTCTGGTTTCTACTACCATCGTTGAAAGTGGATTGGACGTAACGAATGCCAATACCATTTTCATCAACAATGCCAATAATTTTGGATTGAGCGACCTACACCAGATGCGTGGTCGGGTCGGCCGCAGCAACAAAAAGGCCTTTTGCTATTTTATTACCCCACCCTACGACATCATGACGGCCGATGCGCGAAAACGAATGCTGGCCCTTGAACAATTTACCGAATTAGGTAGCGGTTTCCATATTGCCATGAAAGACTTGGAGATTCGTGGTGCCGGGGATTTGCTGGGTGGGGAACAGAGCGGCTTTATCAATGAGATAGGCTTTGAGACCTATCAAAAAATATTGGTGGAAGCTATTGATGAACTCAAGGAGAACGAGTTTAAGCAATTGTATGAGGAGGTAGAGGGCCATCATGAGAAAGTCTTTGTTAAAGAGACCCAGATCGATTCAGATTTCGAATTGCTGTTTCCTGATGATTATATCAATAACACTACGGAACGCCTAAATTTATATACCGAGCTTAGTCAAATCAAGAAAGAAGCTGACCTGCAAAAATTTGAAACCGCACTCATCGACCGTTTTGGCGAGTTGCCTGCCCAAGCCGAGGATCTTTTGAATTCTGTTCGTATCAAATGGATTGCCAATGGTATCGGCCTTGAAAAAATCTTTTTGCAAAATGGGAAATTACTAGGATATTTCATCGCGGACCAACAATCGGAATTTTATCAGAGTTCGACCTTTACCAAGGTGTTGCATTTCGTACAATCCCACCACCAAGACTGTAAAATAAAGGAAAAACAAACTCGTAACGGACTGCGATTGATCCTTACCTTCGAAAAGATAACATCGATAGAAAAAGCACTATTAGCTCTTTCCCCTTTCGAAATCCCTGAATCTACTAAGATAACCGCTTGACGTCTATACCTGTTTTGACATCTAAGGTTCCCCAAAATACCCAGGTTCGCTTTTTTTATTCCATTTATCGCAAACGCTTTTTTATAATTGCTTATAGGGCCGTATCTATTGACAAATCTCATGGTCAATTGAGAACACCACATCGCCAATTGTTTAAAAATCTTTACAAATAGCATCTAATTTTTGTGTACCTTAGAGTGCGCCAAAGAAAACAAAGTATTCTTCCCCGAAAAGATGGATAACCACCTTAATAAACCACCGAGCATTCAGAATACATGAATTCTAAAACGACGATTATATGGAGTTTAATTTAGCTGAAAAATTAGCAATCGTAAAGGCAATCGACGAGGTAATACTGGCCGATGGGGTAGTTAACTCTGGAGAAATCAAGGTTTTACTGCAGTTGATGCCCATACTAAAATTTGATAGGGCCCTAATCGAAGAGGCTAGAAATATTGATGCCGAGGAAGGTCTTTCGATTCTTAGTGCAATGTCGCCGAGCAAAAAGAAGACGCTTGCCATAATCCTAGAGGAAATAGCGAATGCAGATGGAAAAGTCGACGAAGCGGAAATCAACTTGGTATTGAAGATATTCTCTCGGGTCGGCATTCATTATGATCAAGAATTTTGAAGTAAATGGTGTATTTGGAAACTTCCAATTACCCGCGGGGCCCATGGGTTTAAATACTTCCTTTGAACGGTAGCGTGCGGTGGTCAACCCGCCAAACCCATTCTTCAATTCCTGGTTCGGTTGGGGTTTAAAAAACTAACAGTTACACCTTTTATGCAAAGACATTTTACCTAAAGACTGCGAATATCCATACTCCCTATTTTTTAAGTCCGTGTACAAAATACATTGGCAATTCACCAAGTCCCTTGACGAATATATTTCCGCGTAGCTCACAGTCGTAGGCATCTTTAATGATATTATAAAGAGAGGCCGAAATATTAATCATGTTAGCCACGCTATTTTGTTCCAATCGTGCCGCCGTATTTACCGTTACGCCCCAAATATCATACGCAAATTTATTTACCCCAACGATGCCTGCCACAACAGGGCCCGTATGAATCCCGATACGCACATCAAAGCCATGTTCGCCCATGGCCTCCTTTTCCTTGTTATAGGCAAGCATACAATCCCTCAATTCAATGGCGGCATTGACAGCCTCGAAAGGATGGGTGGTGTTTACAACAGGCAGCCCGGCCACACACATGTATGCATCCCCAATGGTTTTTATTTTTTCGATATTGTAATTTTTAATAATATGATCGAACCTACTAAAACAATCGTGTAATTCTGCCACAAGCTTGTTGGCCGACATCGTCTTGGATTTAGGGGTAAAATCTTTAAAATCGGTGAACATAACGGTGACCGAATCGTAGAACTTAGCTTGGGCCGATCCTGTGTTTTTTAGCTCTTCGGCAGTTTCCAAAGGCAGAATATTAAGCAACAATTCATCCGATTTTTCCTTTTCCTTGGTAAGTTCATGTGTTCGTTGGTTGACCTCGGATCTTGCGACATTCAGATCTTTTACCATTTTATTAAAGGCCACACTCAACTCCCCGATCTCATCGCGGGATTTATTGGACACCGATTGCGTCAAATCGCCCTTACCCACTTTGTGTGCTGCATCCCTTAATGCCAATACGGGTTTAGAAATGTTTCTAGCCAGCCAATAACCTATGAATAGACCGATAATAAAAACAGTAATACTGGCTGCGGCAGACGCCAGTCGTATCTGTCTTTTCCCTTGTTCGATTTCGGTCGTGGTAAAACTGACCTTTATCTCCCCATTCATTATTTTCGATGTAAAAGGCGCACTTTTATTTATATAGAGATCGTCGGAGACCGCTTCTGGATCTACCTCAACATTTTCCGGCGAAGTCGAAAAGATTTTCTTTTGGATCTTGAAATTTTTAGCATCAGCCTCCCATATTGTATCGAATTGTATGATGCTTACATAATTTAATCGATCGTCATGCCGCACAAAATCAATGGCCGTTTCAACGCCTTCGAAATTCTCCTCGTTCAATGCAATCCGGACGCCCAATGCAACCGTTTTGGCCAAATTCTCAATCTGATTGTTATAGTTGTCCAGAAGATAGGCCGTTTGCCTTGCAGGATAGTAGAAAAGAATAAATAGTGCGAATAGCATGACTACGGATAAAACCGTAAGCAATATTTTACTACGAACTGATAAAATCATGTAGTCGATTCTCATAAAAGTATGCTGCAAAACAGGTGGAAGCCGCGTTGACGCGTGGTCAGTTGCTAAAATTGTTGTTTGCCATCTACCGTAATTATTTTTAACGAGGGGTCCTTTGCCTTGGGAACTACCCCAATTGCCCCTGGTGTTTGTGCCACATAAGCTTCCAATTCACTGGTCGAATTAAAGAATGTCGGTGCCTTGACTTTTCCTTGAAAGACAAGGGCCAAGAAATATTTATTCAAATCATTCCCAGACATTTTGTAGAGTTTTTCACACGTATAGGAACCGATAGGCGTATTGGTTTTCATAAGGGCAATACTAACTCTTGTGCCATCATTCCATCGCAATTTTTCCCCCTTCAGAATCGACTGTAGTTGTCCCAGATCCATCTCACCAGGAATCGTCTCCCCATTTGCCACAACTGACAACTGGTCATCCTGGGCGTACATATACATAGGCAACAAGAGACCCATCGTCATGGCTAGGATGAAATTACGAAGTACACGTACCATAGGTTTTTGTTTAAAATCCAATTGCGAACTGGGCGGTTAGACGATTCATACTTCCAGTTATCTCTCGCTCCAAATGCTGATACTCTAACTTGACGACCATTAGATAATTGATTTCATATCGCAGACCTGCCAAGAGAGACGTGGTGTCATCCATCCCCAGATAAGAGTCGGTGTTCTGATAGTTCAGATAATCGAACCGCGCATAGGGCACCCATTTTTCCTTTATCCGAACTCCCGAATATATGTACGCCCCAAAAGATTGTTGACTGCCTGCACTTTCCGTTTTATTGTTTATCAAAGTTCCTTCTGCCAATACTTCATACTTGCTTCCGAAATAGGCAAGCGAGCCCGTATACAATTGTTGATGTATCTTTTCATCAATGGCCACATTGAATAGCTCCGCCCCGGAAGAAATAATATCATTATAAAAATAGGCGCCAATTTGCAATTTGTCCACTGGTTTAAAATGAACTGACGCCGCTAACGACTTATACTTGTCGTTATCCTTGATATCGGCAGCTCCCAGGCCATTTCCTACCATGACATTATATCCGAATTTCAACTTACCCAGATTTAGGCCCTGCAGGGCAACCCCGGTTGTATGCAAGTCGATAATTCGGGATTCAAAGAGAAGCGGCCTGCCTACTGTAGGAAAAAAAACGCGTCCATGATGATAGGTCTCGTTCCAATAATTTAAGGAAGTATGTTGCTTGCCGATCAGCAAGCTATGGTTGCCACTATAATTGTAATTTATTATTACCCGCTCTACACCAACGGCAAACCCATGATGGTCATCTTCAGCGGCATCAAATTTAAAGACGGTTTCTCCTAGAAATGAAATGCGATCATTCAACTCGGAAGTGACGAATAAATCATATTCCCCAAACTCAAAATTGAGTTTATCGTCCCGAATGCTTGCCCCAATATCTACAAAACCCCTTATCTTGGTATCCTGTGCAGTTATTGAATTCAAAAAGCCCTGCCACAATACCAACGAAATGAGTATCAAAAGTCGCTTCTCGACATTTTCCATAATTATTAGATAATTAGCAATAAGATGGAATAACAAACCGAATCTCGGGGGGAGATCTGCTCCTTAATAAGTGCGACAAATTCATTAAAGACCATAGGTCCTTACATAGCACATTAAAAACGTTGTTGTGGGGGGCATTTTTTCGATTTTCGATATTTTATACCGAAATGAATCGAAAGAACGTCTATAAATATACTATTTTATTGATTACGATTCAGCAATTAAACTCAAGTTGTTTTTTATGTGGTGGGATAAAGAACGTCACTTCAGTTGCTTAATTCTAATTTAATCAACTCATCAATGCGTTTTTCCTTCTCAGGTTGCCTGCATTTAATTGCAAAATCAGTATGATAGCGATGGTTTTGCAAAAATTTGATTTGTATTTTATTAAATTCTGATTTGGTTTCGACCTTAGAACTTGCCCTTAATTCTTTGTAAAGATGGTCACTAATTGTATAAAAATCAGATCTGCCTAGATAATCCAAATCACAATCACAAATAATTTTTTCCAACTTGTTTTTAGGGGATTGGGGTATGCGCGTTGCCATAATCATACCTTGTACACTTTTTATGTCATTTTGGGAAAATCCGTAAGACTTCATTAGATCATTAGCCAGATCCTTGCCAGTCTCTTCATGTTCGACATTCGAAATCGTAAAACCAATGTCATGTAAGATGACCCCTATCCTGAGAAGTTTGGCATTTCGTTTTTCTAACTTTTCACGCTTAATATACGCATTACAGGTCTTTAGCACATTTAAGGTATGGTCGAAGCCGTGATAATATAGTTCCTTAGGCAATCGCGTCCTTAAAATTTCAAAGGCTTTATGTCTAAGCTTGTAATACCCTTTCATGCTTCACAACGATTTCAGGAAAGTAAAAATGCCCCCTGATCATGGCATTTCCGTAGAACATGTGGCCGTATCCCCACGTTTAGGATATTAAAAATAACTATTTTAAGTGCGTATTCTTGTAAAAAACTTCGCTTTTTCGAAGTACGGTATCTTTCAATAGACCTAGAACCCATAAACAGGAGACGGCCATGAAATGCTATAAAAGTAGATGCGATCCCAATCACTTTCTTCTTTGATTCCTTTTATTCGGTCATTGAAAAATTGATTGAATACTATTTGAATTTAGTATCTTTTCTGATTAAAAACACTTTAGGAGGTGCTATACTTCATGCACATTCATAAAATCATAAATCAGACACGATGAAGCATATCCTATTTTTCACTATAATTTCCCTCCTACCTGGATCCGATTTGCTGGGTCAAAACGCTATCGACATGAAACCCAAGTTGGTAGTAGGCATCGTGGTAGATCAAATGAGATCTGATCAGCTCTATCGGTACACTAAAAAATATGCGACGGGTGGTTTCATGAGATTGGTTCGGCAAGGTTATAATTTTAAAAATGCCAACTATAATTATGTGCCGACCGTCACAGCTGCTGGTCATGCTTCCATTTATACGGGCACTACCCCATCTGTTCATGGTATCATCGGCAATAGTTGGTATGATCGCTATACGACTCAATTGCTCGGCAATGTAAATGATGGAACTGAAACAATTGTTGGGTCTACTGAAAAAAATGCCTTAGGTGCTTCGCCTAAAAATCTTATGACAACGACCATTTCCGACGAACTTCGCCTAGCGACCAATTTTAATGCCAAGGTAATCAGTATTTCCCTTAAGGACCGTGGTGCCATTTTACCGGGGGGCCATACTGCGAATGCGGCTTATTGGCATGATTGGGTAACTAGCCCCGGGAATTTCGTCTCAAGCACGTATTACATGGATGAATTACCAAAATGGGTAAGTGCCTTTAATAAATTAGGAAAATCAAGTGACTATCTAAACACCACTTGGAATACACTGTATCCTATAGAGACCTATACTGAAAGTGAAGCTGACAACAATAACTATGAGCCTTCATTGGGTGGCAAACCTAGTCCGACCTTTCCCTATGATTTAAAAAATATGCGCGAAAAATATAAGGAAGTGGGTTCGGAATATCAATTGATATGGGTGACTCCGGCCGGGAATTCCCTACTAACTGACTTTGCACTCGAAGCCATAAAAAACGAAGCACTTGGGCAAGATGCCATAACCGATTTTTTAAACATCAGCTATACCGTGCCAGACATTATGGGCCATACTTTTGGACCACAATCGGTGGAAATCGAAGATGTATATCTTCGGCTTGATCAGGATATTGAACGACTTTTGAATTCTTTAGACACCATGGTCGGTAAAAATAATTATGTCCTTTTTTTGACAGCAGACCATGCGGCCATGCCTGTGGCATCTTTCTTGAAAGACCATAAATTACCTGCAGGGGTTGCGCGTATTAAGCAGTATCATGATGCTGTGATCAATTTCTTGAATTCAAAATATGGTCAGAATGCGTGGATAGAAAATTTTGATGGGGAACAGCTATATCTCAATCGCTCTTTGATCGCAAATCTCAAATTAGATTTAAATGTCATAGAACAGGAAGTCGCAGACTTCTTGATCGATATTCCGGGAATTCAAAATGTGCTAACGGCACATCATCTAAAGTCCATGAATTATGACTCCGGCATAAAGCACCTCGTGCAAAATGGCTATTACGCCAAACGTTCGGGAGATGTTCTTTTGTCATTTGATTCAGGTTTTAGCCAAAACCCAAATTCAATGATCCCAGTATCGCAAGTAAAAGGAACTACTCATGGTTCGGGTTTTGCCTATGACACGCATGTTCCTATGGTTTGGTTTGGTACTGGCATTCCCCAAGGAGAATCAGTACGAAAGGTGGCGCCTATCGATATTGCGCCAAGTTTGGCAATGATACTTAATATCGGATTACCGAGTGGGACAACAGGCGAACCTTTGGTCGAAATCTTTCAGGCTAAAGGCCAATAAATCGAAAGCAATCCTCATTCGTGAGGTCGAAATGCGAAAATTTTTATACGTTCGATGCGATGCATCGCTTAAACCTAAATGATAAAAACAGTATATAGGGCCGATTTTTAGAATGCCCTTTACGTCTTATTTAGTGCGCCCACGATCGACAATTTCCTTTTTAAACAAGGCGTCATCAGCCATAATTACAAAGAAGTCGGCGATGAATTTTCTGGCGGTTGCAAATTCGCGGGGGTCGTCAAAATTCGTTTGTAAGCCATCTACAATGGCCATCATGCGTATTTTATTTTCCAAAAATTCCTGCCGTACCTGCTGTAGTACTTGATCGTCCCTCTTGAAGCCACGATACATTCTATCGGTTACCTTGGAAATCTCGAGCTTCTCCCCCTGCACTTGGGAAACGGTCGCATAACTGGCATTGATTAATCCTGCCATATCAAAATCATAAGGCAACGGGATGGTGCTTTTATCAATAAACAAAAGTTTTCCGTTGTGCTGGTATGCCGTTGAATAATCGGTATTGCCGATCATATACTGGAAGATGGCATTTTGTACCGATGCAACGGCATCTTGTTGTAACGGATGCACAAATCGCTCGAGTACATTGCCGTGATGGCGTGCCGCCACTTTTTTATCATCCTCTATGAAAAATCCTTTTATCTTATGCTCGACGGTTTTTTTATTTTTCAGCTCTTCAAGATCTATCGAAAGCATTTTAGTCTTGAAATGGTACGGGGAAATGACTTCGAATAATTTATAGGCCATAAATTCCTTGACAATATTGTCATTTGTGTTTTTTTGTAATAAACATGGCAAGACCAGCTTCAACCGTTTATTCCCCTCAAACAAAGTTCCCGTTGATACTTTTTTATCAATTTTCATTTTTATAGGCGCGAAATAGCAGTTTTTACGCCTAAAATTACCTCGTGCCCGTATCGCTACCTCGAAAGTTCGCCATGTACCATCGGCTTCCTCATAAGATAGCGCCGTTTTTATATAGGTACTGTCATTCGTTTCCCGATTTACATCCCTGAGGGAATAACTCAATTTTATAGGTAATATCAATTCACTTGCAAAAAGCTCAGTAACATCGCGCTGGGTCTCGGTTTCAGCAACTTCCTGTGAATATGAGGAATATGCTAGTACAAAAAGAGCAAAAAGGAATGGACGAATGACTTGCTTTTTCATGAAATTTCAGCTAGATTTAATAAATATAGCCAAAAGTTAACCTTCTTTGAAAAATTACCTGACCATTTTAAATTATAGGACACTTTTAGTAATGACAATATCAATTGTTACCATTTTAGTTTCCTATGAATATGAAATAAGCTATAATGTCGATTTGACATTAATCAGCATCGCCGTAATCTTCCCATTGGTATTTACTATTCGAGGATCTTTCCGAAGACGTGAAAAAGCATTGGAACATCTAAGTCAGTTCAGGGCTTCGTTAAAGACCGTTCAATATTTCGTAACCTGTGACCAAAACTTATCAGCGGAAATTAAATCGGAATTCTCGAAGATCCTATTGGAAATAAGCGATAAGGTGGTTGATCATCTCAAAAGTAGTGATCATGATACGGCAGATCTCGATGCCATCGTCGATAAACTGTATCATACCATACTTGACAAAAACGCGACGATTTCTAAGGGACTCCGGGACAAAATATTCAGATACCTTAATGATCTTCACGAGGCTATTGAAAATCTGCATGCCATTCATATTCACAGAACCCCTATTAGCCTAAAGGCCTATTGCCTTATTTTTATCTATGTCTTTCCACTGATCTACGCCCCTACCATTATTCATAGTATCGGTTTTGGTGCTGCTAAGTGGGTTACCTATTTCATTGTACTTTCCAGTGAGTTTATCCTAATCTCATTATATAATATTCAAAATCAATTGGAATATCCGTTTGACGATGTGGGATTGGATGATATTAAACTAGATATTTTCAAGATCAACAGATAAGATGACTGGTACTGAAGATTTGCGGTAAGGCCATTTAAAAGCCTTAAAACGATCCTATTTTAATGAGGGCATCTATTCAAATAATGCAATCTACGCCCATGACTACTCACTTTCCAACGGCTTCTTCCCATGTTCGCCCCCAAATATTTTTGAATATGCGATTGCTGGTCCTAACCTTTAAAGGTATCCCGTTTACACAAAATATACGTACCTTCGAACACTCATAATCCGATACACCTTGGAGTTTACACTCGCCGAAAAATTGGCCATAGTACATGCAGTAGATGCCGTAATGTATGCCGATGGCATCATTCATAACGGCGAAATCAATGCGCTCGGTCTTTTGATGCACCATATTGATTTTGACAGCAATTTTATCGTACAGGCCAGAAATGTTGCAATTGAACAAGGTATGCTGATCCTTGCTGGCATGCCAGAGGTTAAAAAGGTTGCCCTGGCAGGCATATTGAAGGATATGGCCAAAGCAGACGGCTTTGTACATCAAAAGGAGGTCACTTTGATCTTTAATATTTTAGCGTCCATTGGCATTGGCCAAGACTCCTAAAAGTCAGCGAAAAACATACGGTAACTTTGAACAGGGGTCGCATCGAACCATTTTCTAAAACTATGTATAACCCACTATGATTCAAGGCAACCCGTTCCATTTTGCTCCCCAACTTTTTATTAAAAGCGGCATTACAGATATCAGCTTTTATACCAAGGCTTTTGGTGCGGTCGAAATTAGACGGTTCTCAAATGATGATCGCAGCATCCATGTGGCTGAACTTATGATCGAAGGGGCCCTGTTTCATGTGCATGAAGAAAAGCCCAAGGCAGGTCGATTTGATCCACTGAATATACAAGGCACAACAGTAATCATCGGACTCTTTGTCACTGACGTAGACCACGTCATGCAACAGGCAATCACAGCTGGGGCAACAGTCGTTTCACCTGCCAAGACCTATGATTACGGATATCGACAAGGGCAGATCAAAGACCCTTTTGGTCATGTATGGCTCATTGAAACCAGCATTGCATAAACTTGTATAATAGATAGATCCGGTAGCCTTAACCTTGCTATAATCTTTATTGAGGGCACCATTAAATAAAACACCGGTCGTACTTTCGTAAAAAAACCTTATTTTCAAAGACTCAATTACATGGTATGCCAAGCAGACGAAAATTCCTTAAAGATGTAGGTTCCATTTCCTTGGCTTCTACTTTACCAATAGCGAATATTACTGCCAAAATCCCGAGTAACAAACAAGATACCATTAACGTTGGCCTTATCGGGGTGCATAGCATGGGCTGGGCGGATCTCACTTCTTTTTTAAAAAATAAAGGAACTGCTTGCATCGCGCTCTGCGATGTAGATGCGGAACTTCTTAAGGGTCGGGCTGATGAACTTGAGATCCAGACCGGGTATCGGCCCAAGACATTTAATGACCATCGGGAAATGCTGAAGCTTAAAGGGCTTAATGCAGTATTTATTGGCACCCCAGATCATTGGCATTGTCTACAGATGATCGATGCGTGCGAAGCGGGGAAAGACGTGTATGTCGAGAAACCAATCGCAAACAGCATTTTTGAGGCAAACTTGATGGTGAAGGTGGCACGTAAAAATAACTGCATAGTGCAGGTAGGGCAATGGCAACGTAGCGATCCACATTGGATAGCGGCACTTGAATACTTACACTCAGGTACCTTGGGCAAGATTCGGCAAGTAAAGGCATGGGCCGATGTCAACTATGGGCGCGGTTTTGATAAACTCCCTGACACTGCGGCACCCGTAGGAGTTGACTATGACCGTTGGTTAGGACCTGCATCCAAACGCCCTTTTAATAAAAATCGATTTC
The DNA here is from genome assembly GCA_963798435.1 of uncultured Flavobacteriaceae bacterium. Lineage (GTDB taxonomy): Bacteria > Bacteroidota > Bacteroidia > Flavobacteriales > Flavobacteriaceae > JALHST01. The sequence continues at coordinate 103,241 of CAWCTF010000008.1, read as the reverse complement.
ATGGTACCTTTCGTTATTTTTGGGACTATGCCGGTGGCCTTATGACCGATTGGGGGGTTCATATGCTCGACATGGTCTTGGCAGGCATGAAAGCGACCGCCCCGCTATCAGTGGCAGCCATTGGAGGAAATCTCGCCTTTCCGGACGATGCGGCCGAAACCCCGGATACCTTGACAACGGTTTATGATTTTGGGGATTTCAGTTTTATTTGGGAACAATTTATGGCCATGGGCATCTCCCCATATTTGGAAGAATCTGGCGAACCAGGAATCGCCTTTATTGGAGAGAACGGCATTTTGGCGATTAACAGGGTACAATGGAAAGTACTCCCCATTGAAGCTGAAGGCACCTACTTAACCGAAGTTGTACCCCCAAGAAAAAGCTGGGGTAATGGTCTGGACGCGCATACCAAAAACTTTTTCGATTGCATAAAAAGTAGAAATGATCCTAATTGTACGATTGAAATGGGACGTAATGCGGCCACGATGGCCCATTTGGGGAATATTTCCTATCGAACACAAAAAAAATTGGAGTGGGATGACCTGAATAAACGATTTCCCGAGTTCGCCGAGGCGAATCACTATCTTACGCCCAATTATCGGGCACCTTGGAAAATGCCAACCTACTAAATGAATTTGAAAGAATCGTATAACGAACTATCCTACTACCTTTAAAGGAATGAATACTATATAAATACTAATAATAAGAGTGTATGAAACATGCGACGCTTTGCATTGGTGTCAGTTTAGTACTGGCGCTTACCGCCTGTCGGGAAAACAAAACACAAACGAATGAAGTAGCTGAAAATTTTATCATTAACGACTCGGCCAAAATACGCCTAGATAGTACCTTAAGGTCTTATGTGGCTTCCGGGAATATCGCCGGGGTATCGGCCCTGATCTTTGAAAAGGATAAGGAAGTATATTACGGTGCGTTCGGTGAGGCTGATCGGGAGTCCCATAGACCCATGGACCGCAATACGATCGTCCAGATCTATTCGATGACCAAACCAATAACGGGCGCTGCCCTGATGACCTTATGGGAAGATGGCAAATTCGATTTAGACGATCCCCTTTCAAAATACGCCCCGGAGTTCGCCCATATGAAGGTGTACGTGGGCGAGGATAGTTCCGGAAAACCTATTTTAGAGGAGGTGCACCGTGAGATTACAATTCGCGACATCACGCGTCATACTGCAGGATTTCCGCGCAATGCCGATATTCCCGGACTGGGCAAGCTTGTTGCAGCTGCCGATGCGATGAACCGAGAGAATACCTTGACCCAAATGGCTGAAAAGATGGGGGAGACACCACTTGCCTTTCAACCTGGAACCCAATGGGAATACGGCCCCTGCGTTGACGTTCAGGCCTTCATGGTAGAACGTATCTCGGGGGTGCCCTATGGTGAATATGTGCGGGAACATGTCCTTGACCCTTTGGGAATGAAGGAAACTCGGTATTTTATCCCAGAAGAAGATCGCAATCGTTTTGCGGCACTCTACATTCGAAAAGCCGAGGGCGATTTGGTTCGCGACACCATTACCTATGATAATTATACCGAGCATTGGCCCTTGACACGTGGGGGTTCGGGACTCACTTCCACCTTGGACGATTATATGCGTTTTGCCCGCACTATGGTACATGAAGGAACCTTGGATTCAATAACCCTCTTACAACCCAAAACGGTAAAACTAATGGCGACCAACCAGTTGGCCGATAGTATTACTGAGCGTTCCTTTTTACCAAGTAAGGGGCAAGTTGGTTTCGGGATTGATTTTGCCGTTCGGGAAGCACCTCCTAAGGACGCCAAAGAAAACATGGGGGTTGTCGGTGAGTTCTTTTGGGACGGGGCCGCTAGCACCCTTTTTTGGGTCGATCCTTCAAATCAAATTACGGCAGTGCTGTTTGTACAATTATTTCCATACGATCCAATTGGCCTTCACCATGCTTTTAGGGATGCAGTTTATGGGCCATTTAAAGCTAACAATTGATTATTTTCGATAAAAAAATGAATGGTGGACAATTGGGTCTTTATCGCCTTTCAAATCTAAAACCATAAACATGTTAAGAAAACTGATTTTTTTATACACAATACTAGCCCTTTCAACGGTTGCCTGGGGCCAAGACTCAGATTCATTATACATTCGCGAGCACTACGACCTGAAGGAGTATCGCATCCCGGTTCGCGATGGCGCCGAGCTTTTTACCGTCGTCTATACGCCTAAGGATACCTCAAAAAAATATCCGATCCTCCTTAACAGAACCTGTTACAATGCATCTGGATATAGCAATTTTGATGTACACGGTTATCCATCTAAATACCTTTTCGAAGATGGTTATATATTTGTTTTCCAAGATGTTCGAGGCCGTTATATGTCTGATGGCACCTTCGATAATATGCGCCCCAATATTCCCGGAAACAATCCAAAAAACAAAACCGATATTGACGAAAGTTCAGATACTTGGGATACCATCGATTGGATGATCAAACAGCTCCCAGGGAACAATGGCAAGGTCGGAATGTACGGCATTTCATATCCGGGGCACTATACAGCGGCCGGGATGATCGATGCACATCCTGCTTTGAAGGCTTCCTCCCCACAAGCCCCCATCGCCGACTTTTTCTTTGACGACTTTCATCATCAAGGAGCATATCTAGAAAGCTATTCCGCGGCATTTGCCGTTTTCGGGTATCAAAAGGAAGGCTTGACCCGCACCCCTTGGTACCTCGATCAAATTAAACGCTTTTACGAGAATCCCGCAGCAGATGCCTATGATTTCTATTTAAGGTTGGGGCCGTTAAAAAACATTACCGAAAAATTTCACAACGACAACTTTTTTTGGAAACAGATCATAGATCATCCCAATTATGATGAATTTTGGCAGAAACGAAACATCCTGCCCCACTTGAAAAACATAACCCCTGCAGTAATGACGGTAGGCGGTTGGTTTGATGCCGAAGACCTTTATGGGCCCTTGAATATTTATAAAACCGTGGAGGCCACAAGTCCGAAAGCCAATAACACGATTGTCATGGGGCCATGGGACCACGGTGGCTGGGCACGAGAAAGAGGTAAGACAACCCACAACCACATCTATTTCGGCGATAGCATTTCAACCTTTTATCAACGGGAAATTGAACGCAAATTCTTCGGGCATTATTTAAAAGATGAAGTAACCACCCCACTGCCTGAGGCCTATATGTTCGACACAGGTTCAAAAAAATGGGAAACCTTCGATGCCTGGCCTCCGAAGGAAATAGAACCTGTAACCCTTTATTTTGGGGAAAACGGGCACCTAAGTATCAACAATCCTACCAATAAGGAAGCCGCCTTCGAATACACCAGCGATCCCAAAAAGCCGGTACCCTATACCTCGCAGATCGAAGGCCTGACCTTTACGCCCCGCAGGTTCATGTCAGATGATCAGCGTGAGGCTTCGCGCAGGCCCGACGTACTTACTTTTGAAACGGAAGAACTTGAAAACGAAAGAACACTTGCTGGCGAAATCATGGCGAAATTAAAGGTTTCCATGACCGGTACCGATGCTGATTTTATCGTAAAATTGATAGATGTATATCCTTCAGATCACCCGAATTACGAACATAATCCTGATAATATAATCATGGGTGGCTACCAACAATTGGTGCGATCCGAAGTGTTTCGGGGCAGGTTTCGAAACAGTTTCGAAAAACCTGAACCTTTTGTCCCAGGGCAAATCAGTGATATTAACTTTCGCTTGCAGGATGTATTGCATACCTTTAAAAAAGGGCATCGCATCATGATCCAGATACAAAGCACCTGGTTCCCTTATATCGATCGTAATCCGCAGAAATATGTCGACAATATCTATAAGGCCAATGAGGAAGACTTTATAAAATCGACTATTAAGGTCTATGGATCTTCCTCAGTCCAGGTGGGGGGCACGTTAGATTGCTGCGAGCCCAAACCCTTTCAGTTAAGGGATGCCCCTAGAATCAAGGATTAAATCGGAGAATAACCTACATTTGTCAATGTACGACTACAACATGTTATTAATTATTGATTTTTGGATCTTTACCCTATGAAAAATTATTTTTTTGCTCTTTTGGCCCTTGTATCTATGTCGCTCCAGGCACAACATACTATTTCCGGCGATTTTGCGCCGGCAAAGGATTACAAATGGCTCATTGCCTATCATATAAACCCGGGTACCCAAGCGTATGTTGCAGACACCAAACTCGACAATGGCAAATTTACGCTTACCTTACCAGCTGAGAGCCTTCCTGGTATCTATCGTTTGGTCTATGGGGTACCGGAAACCGAATTCTATTTCGACGTACTTTATGATGGTCAGGAAGATATTCAACTTTCCTTCGATGCCAAAAATGGGGTATCTTATAAAGTATCGGAAGAAAATAAAATCTTTGATGCCTATTTGCGTGAAATTAACGCGGCGAAACAAGGCTTTATGGACTTCTATGCTGCTGGAAAAACGGATGCAAATAGTTATGAAAAACTAGCCGTTACGCTAAATCAGATACAGACTTCCTATGAAGAGGGCAGTAAGGGATTGCTTGTGCAAAATTTGATCAAAGCGAATCGCCCCTATATTCCTGAAAAATTTGAATCGAATGCGTCGTATTGGCAGCATAAAAAGGACGACTATTTTATGCATATCGACCTAAATGACCCCCTATTGGAGGCATCAAGCTTTATAAGTGACAAATTGGTCAACTATGTCTTCATGCCAACAAGCTCGGAGAAGCAGTCCAAAGAGTTTACCGAGAAGACCCAAATACAAAATAGCCGCATTTTGAATGAACAATTAAAGGGATCTAGTCCGGTTTATCAATTGCACTTGTATCAAATTCTTTGGAATAAGGCGGTCGCTTACGAATATAATGCGACCGCTGATTTTATCTTTAATAGTTATATTCAACCCTTGGCCAAAGCGACCAATAACGAAAAGGCCATTGACGCGATTGCCAATCACAATCGGCTCCGAGTCGGGGCCAAGGCGCCAGAAATTACATGGCAAGAGGGCAATAAGACCAAATATTTAAGTGACTTGGAAGATGCTGATTGCTACGTACTTATTTTTTGGAGCAGTACGTGCCCACATTGCCTGAACGAACTTCCAAAGCTTCACAAGAAACTTCTTGAATATCCCCATGTAAAAGTGCTGGCCATAGGATTGGAAGAAGATGATAGGACCTGGAAGGTAGAATCGGCTAAATTAAATCACTTTGAACATGCCCTGGCCCTCGGCAAGTGGGAAAATCAATACGTAAAACTCTACGATGTCCACCAGACGCCAACCTATTATATCTTGGACAGCGACAAACGCATCATCGGGAAACCACAGACCCAGGAAGATGTTATAAAATTCTTATCCAATTAATCGATTTTTTCATTTTGGCCATTGGTGCTTGGAAGCTGGTAATTACGCTATCCGAAGCAAACAAAACGTAACCCGTTAATTTGAGAAACCCATTCCTGAAATAGCTTGATTGCGAAACTCCCATAGTGCCATGGATTATGTTCAAATACAAGATGGCCTTTGGTGATCAAAATGTCGTTGGCGCTCCCCGATTTAAAGGGTTTTTAGATCCTTGATGGTCTTGAATGCGACGTCTACCTGATCATCATCTACCAAAATTGTAAACTCGTTGGTAGTCGAAATAACTTCATATAACACGATACCTTCCCACGCCAATCGCTGGAAAATAAAATAATAGATGCCGGGTACCGAAACGTTTTCAGCAGGTAGTTTTACAGTAATCGAAGAAAGCTCATTGGCCTTTTGCGTGCATTTTTCATCCTTAAAAAGCGCTTCCACAGTACTATCCAAAATATTACTGACGACAATATTCATTTCGTTAACGCCTCTGGAGGAAGTATAGAAAACCTCTTTATTTTTATTGACTTCTTTTAAAAGCAGGGTCTGAGTCTCTAAAATCGAGTCTGAGACTAAAAAAGTAAAATCGGTCAACGAAGATCGCACGGTTATCTCACCAATATTCTTGAGTACCCTGATAATCTTATGAGTCGCCCGAAATTCCAAATCGTCGGAAAGACGTTTGAGTGCCATGACAATCGCACCATTGCGAATGTCCTTGCCAAGTTCATGCTCAATCTCAGGCCGAACGATCCGTGATAGTGAAGTAAGGTTGATGATACCTTGTGCCAAAGCACTTTGCAGAAATGGCTTTTTTTTAATGTAATTTTCTACGACTGAGGAAATGGTCTTCATTTTGGTGTAACAATTTGATTGATTGAATTTCAAAAATAACAAATTGTTACAAATAAAACAAATAATAAACTATTCCAAATTATCGGCTTCAGAAGAGGTGCGATCCAGAAGGCCATTCTTTAATTGATACCCTAAATTTCAAAGGATACGAGCTACTTCATTAAGGTACATAACTAGCAACTGCTATTAAAAATGATAAAAGGCACTTTTTAAATGTTCGATTTTAAAAATCCTGCGATTTCTTAAAATGGTAACAATATCAAATCGAACCTCAACATCGAGACCGTTTTCGGCCACATAATAATCAGCCCCGATGACTAAAAGACGTATTTTTTTCTTGGTAATCGTGTCGGCTATATTGATAATTTGATCATTACTGCGAGAGCGTACTTCGACCATGGCCAACACATTCCCCTTTTGTGCAATGATATCGATTTCGGAATTTAAATATCTGAAATTCCGGCATTTAATCGTATAACCGTTTTCGATTAAATAACCCGCCGCCAAGTCTTCTCCTTCCTTTCCGAACTCATTATGCTTGCCCATCGTACCTTCTAAAAATTAGTTTATTTTATGCATTTCATCGAAAATATAGGCGCTTTGACGTACTTTTTCAAACAATCGACTTAAATTGACCCACCATATGACGAAAATACTCGTATAAATATACTATCCAAAATCTTTAAGCGTTAAGAATTTGCCCCTACGCACATGAACTGTTCTTAAAGCCTTAAAAAACTATGGAATACTTCGTTAATTGTAACACTTCTACATTAGCGCCGTACACAATACCCTTGGACATTACAAGGGCTGCGCATTTGTACAGAAGACTGGGGTTTAGTGCCTCGGTAAACACTATCAATCTAGCTGTAGGCCAATCCGCTTCAGGTTTAGTCGACACTCTTATAAATCAAGCGACCGGTATGGCCGCGTTATCACCCCCGGTTTGGGCCAATTGGAACGATACCAACTACCCTGCCGATGATGATGCGAGAAACCAACTAGTCAATGCCCAACGGGACGAATGGCGAATGGCATATGGCAATGCCTTGTTGAACAACAATCTTAGGGATCGTCTTAGCTTTTTCTGGAGCAATCATTTCGTTACTGAATTGGATGTATATAACTGTAATTCGTTCCTATATTATTATACTGACTGCCTACAACGCAATGCCATAGGGAATTTCAAGACCTTTGTTAGCGAAATTGGGCTAACGAGCGCGATGCTCTATTATTTAGACGGGGTATATAATAATGGTGACAATCCCAATGAAAATTATGCCCGTGAACTGTATGAGCTATTTACCCTAGGCGAAGGAAACGGATATACAGAACAGGATATTATCGAAACCGCCCGGGCACTCTCAGGATATGTTGAACGCGGTGCAGAGGGATGTATGCAAGTGACATACGATCCTACGAAACACGATACAGGTAGCAAGACCATTCTTGGGCAGACCGGGAATTGGGGGTATGACGATGTCATCAATATTCTTTTTCAACAACGGCCGAATGAAATCGCCGGCTTTATCTGTCGAAAATTATATGAGTTCTTTGTACATCCAGATTCAATGGACGCCACAGGAAACGGACAGGCCATTGTTTCCGGGATGGCAGCCACTATGGTTGCGAATAATTTTGAAATTGCCCCGGTCTTATCCCAACTATTTAAAAGTCAGCACTTTTTCGATGATGAGGCCATCGGCGTAATTATAAAGAGTCCGTTTGACTTTTACCTCAACCTATTCAAGGAATCAAGTTTTGCATATACCGACACTGATTTAGCAGGAGTAATCAATTACAGTTCAATGTTGAGCCAGACTTTGTTCGACCCCGTAGATGTTGCAGGTTGGCAACGTGATAGGTCCTGGATCAATACCAATTTCATTATAGGACGTTGGTTGACGATAGAGGCGCTTATTGATGCTTTCTATCAAAATAACAACGAACAATTCAGGGATTTCGCCATGTCTATCGTTGGGAATGTTGGTCTTACGAGCAATAATCCCGATGTTATTGCAAGGCCCATAATCGATTTCATACTTCCCAAAGGGCTGCTTACCGAAACCGATTATGAACGGGGATTTGCCGCTTTTAGAAGTGATGTAGATGAAACCTACTACGAAGGTGGTACAACCCCGACTTGGACCTTGGCCATGTGGCCACAGGCACCTTTCCAAGTATATTTATTAATGCAATTTCTAGCAAGAGAACCTGAATTTCAACTTAAGTAAAACCTACGACTATGTGCAACAATCATATCCCCATAAAAATCAATAAAAACGAAGCGCACGACTTTGAACATAAATATTGGAGTCGACGTTCTTTTCTACAAGCACTCGGAATCGCCGGTTCGGGATCGATGATGTTAGGTTCTAGCATGTTGACCGCTTCGGCACCATCTCCTTTTACAGCAGCCATTGCCGCTGCAGAGACCGACAATATTCTCATTCTTATCCGCTTATCGGGCGGTAATGATGGTCTAAGTACGGTTATACCAATTGAACAATATGACGCATACGCCAATGCCCGACCCAACATTTACATCCCTGAAAGCAAGGTGTTGAAATTGACTGATGAATTTGGTGTTCCTTCATACATGGGGGCCTTACAATCGATGTGGGGCGACGGCCAATTCAAGGCAGTACATGGTGTTGGCTATCAAAATCAAAGTCTTTCGCATTTTACGGGCTCTGACATTTTTGCGAATACCGATTTAACAACTACCAACTTTACAGGTGAAAATACCGGATGGATGGGCAGGCATTTTGAGAATATTTACCCCGATTATTTAATAAACCCCCCAGCTGCACCAGCGGCCATACAAATTGGCCAATTCGGAAGCTTGGTTTTTCAAGGGGAAGAAACCAATTATGCCTTTGTTACCTCAAATATCGACCAGCTTGAACAGATTGCAGAATCAGGATTGCAATATAGTCTAGACCAAACTTTGTTCGGGGATTGTATGTATGGTGATCAATTGAAATTCTTACGCGGGGTTGCCAATACTACCTATGAGTATTCGGGTCTTATTCACGAAGCCTATATGCGCGGTCAAAATCAAGTTACCTACCAAGACAATTACTTTGCCCGACAAATGGCACTTTTGGCCAGATTGATAAAAGGAAACTTGGGAACCAAGGTCTATATGATCTCAATGGGCGGCTTTGACACGCATGGGAATCAGCCTTTGGCTCATGAACGTTTGATGACAAACCTTTCGGTGGCCATTGACAATTTTTACGATGATGTCGCCTTTACCCAACAAGACGACAAGATATTGAGTATGACATTTTCGGAGTTTGGCAGACGTATCTTTGAAAACGGTTCGAACGGTACCGATCATGGTAAGGCTGCTCCCACCCTATTCTTCGGCTCGGGCTTGAACGGGAGTGCCTTTGTGGGCGACCACCCGACATTGGATAACCCTGATGGCCGTGGAAACCTGGAATATACGATGGATTTTAGGGACCTGTATGCTACGGTTATGGCTGAATGGCTCTGTATTCCAATCCCCTTGGTAGAACAACATTTGTTAGATCACCCTTACGCACCCGTAAATCTAGGATTCAATTGTAGTGGCATTGATTTCCCAGATATTGTCTATAGTGATGGTAATCCTACGTTACCTACCCCTCCTGATGGGACTCCACCAAATCCGGAGTTAATGAACGCCATTGTACATAAACCATTTTATCCTACGGATAGTACTCCCTCAATTTATTTGGAAATGCCATTTAGCGCCCATGTTGACATCCAGTTATATAATATATTAGGGCAAAATGTAGGCACGGTTTTCAATGAGATGATGATGGAAGGGTCGATTGAAATTAATATTCGAGAGCGCATGCCGAATCATCTGGCCACTGGAAAATATATTTACAGAATACAAGTACAGGACCAAAAAATGAGTAAATCGGTTATGGTCGCTTAATAAGAGTTCCCCACTATGTAACTTAGCCTTCGGATATGTCTTTTGACAGGCCGGGGGCTTTGGTGTTTAATAATGCTATGCCGTTGACAGCTTCCCAAAACATGACCGTGAAACAGGTCGGTACAAACCTTTATTAGGTCTATGCGCTTTATGGCCATGTATTATTATGCCATTTTCTGGGCATTACACACACAAAAATCTGTATTTTTGGACCTTAATTTGAATTTGAATGGTTCATAATGCACCACTGGTTAAAACCGACAAAAAAGTTGACAGGTATACGATTACAGCAGCCCTACCATATACCAATGGCCCCATACATATAGGGCATTTGGCAGGAGTCTATGTTCCTGCCGATATCTATGCCCGCTATTTGAGGCTCACTGGCAACGATGTGGCTTTTATATCGGGTAGTGACGAACATGGGGTAGCCATTTCGATGAAAGCTAAAAAAGAAGGAGTTAGCCCGAAGGAAGTCATTGACAAATATCATGGCATAATAAAGAAATCATTTGCCGATTTTGGGATTTCATTCGATAATTATTCGAGGACCTCTGCGCCAATACATCATAAAACAGCCTCGGATATTTTCAAGAAATTATACCTTCAAGGTGATTTTGTCGAAGAAACCACGGCCCAATTATATGACCAAAAGGCGCAACAGTTTTTGGCCGATCGTTTCGTCATAGGAACCTGCCCAAAATGTGGTCATGAAGAAGCGTACGGCGATCAGTGCGAAAACTGTGGTTCCTCCTTAAATGCCACAGACCTGATCAATCCGAAATCGACCATTACAGGCGAAATCCCCGTGATGAAGGAAACAAAACATTGGTTTTTGCCCTTAGACCGTTATGAGGATTTTCTAAGGGAATGGATTTTAGTCGGCCATAAAAACGATTGGAAACCGAATGTATATGGGCAATGCAAATCATGGATCGACGGAGGTCTTGAACCGCGTGCCGTTACCCGCGACTTGGATTGGGGCATTCCGGTGCCCATTGCCGGTGGGGAAGGCAAAGTGCTCTACGTTTGGTTCGATGCCCCGATCGGTTATATCTCCTCCACCAAGGAATGGGCCGAAAGGGAAGGATTGGATTGGGAGCCCTACTGGAAGGACAAGGGTACGAAACTGGTACATTTTATAGGAAAGGACAATATTGTTTTTCATTGTATTATTTTCCCTGCGGTACTTAAAGCCCATGGCGATTTTATCTTACCCGATAATGTACCGGCCAACGAATTTTTAAATTTGGAAGGCAATAAGCTTTCCACCTCAAAGAACTGGGCAGTTTGGCTCCATGAATATTTGGAGGATTTTCCCGATATGCAAGATGTACTGCGTTATACATTGACCGCCAACGCGCCTGAAACCAAGGATAACGATTTTACGTGGAAAGATTTCCAGGCGAGGAACAACAATGAACTAGTTGCCATTTTTGGGAACTTTATCAACCGAGTGGTCGTCTTGACCAATAAATACTATGAGGGTGTGGTTCCTATGCCCGGTGCCTTTTCACCAATCGATAGAGACACGCTTGCCGAACTACGAAAAATCCCCGTGGTCATTTCAGGCGCATTAGATCGCTACCGCTTTCGGGAGGCCAGCCAAGAACTTATGAACTTGGCACGTCTTGGGAACAAATACCTGGCCGATGAAGAGCCCTGGAAGGTTATAAAGGAAGATGAATCCCGTGTTCAGACCATCCTATTCGTGGCACTACAGATCGCAACAGGTTTGGCAATACTTAGTGAACCCTTTTTGCCCTTTACCTCTGAAAGACTTAAAAAAATGCTCCAGTTTGGTTCGACAAGGTCAAGTGACCAAAGTGGGCAACCAGTGACAGCCGAGGCGTCACTAGACTGGAATACCGTCGCCGCCAAGGAAACATTACTTCCTTCGGGTCATCAAATTGGTCAGGGCGCCTTACTTTTCTCTAAGGTGGAGGATGATACAATAGCCCGACAACTCGAAAAATTGGAAGCTACCAAAAAAAGCAATCAATCTGAAAATAATACCTTAATGCCACAAAAAGAGACCATTACCTTCGAAGATTTTACGAAATTGGATATTCGGGTAGGCACCATTCTATCTGCCGAAAAAATGGCAAAGGCCAAAAAATTGCTCGTACTCAAAGTAGATACAGGTCTTGATACAAGAACCATTGTTTCCGGGATTGCAGAAAGCTTTACGCCAGAAAATATAATCGGAAAAAGGGTTGCGGTTCTAATTAACCTAGCGCCTCGAGATCTACGCGGTGTACAGAGCGAGGGAATGATTTTAATGGCTGAAAATTCCGAAGGAAAACTGGTATTTGTGAACCCCGATGAGGAGAACGTTGGCAATGGCGGAGTAATTAGTTAGTACTCCGTACTTGACCTACATCGAGTAGTCCTGAAGATGCCTTTTTTCGTAAAATTACGGTAGCGATCGATACGGGAAAGCGAGGCTTCGGTAAATGATATGTAACAGTCAATTAGCCCGAAGGCGAACCAGTCACAATACCATTGCCATATACAACTGGTTTATCGGGTCGCATGGCCATATGAACTGGCGGTCAGGTTTAGTGCACGCATAAATTTCCCGAAGTGACATTCCAATAGCCACCTTTCGCAAGGTAGGTGTCATGATATCCCAATATAAGACGCATAGGTAGTTTGAAGACCAATAGGTTTTTTCTTCCATTATGTTTACATTTAATTTTACCAAAAGGCATCGACACAATGAAACCCATACTAAAGTCTTTTTTTGTCATTTTATGCATCTTGTCTTTAGCTTCCTGCAAGGAAACTAAAAAGCAAGAATCGCAGGAAATTGGTGAAACAACAAAACCTGAACCAAATAAGACCAGACTCATCTTTGATACCGATGCCAATAATGAACTCGATGACCAGCATGCCTTGGCCTACATGCTGCTGAATGGCGATAGCTTCGAGGTCGTAGGAATTACGGTCAATGCTACTAACAACGGCAGTACGATTCAAAAACACTATGACGAAGCAGACAGGATTCTGCGACTTTGTAATCTAAACGGAAAGATTCCTTTATTGCAAGGTGCCAACGAAAACTTTAAAGAGATATCGGCAAAATTCGATATACCGACTTCGACGGCCAACCTGCGGTCGATTTTATCTTAGAAAAAACAAAAAAAGAAGCGCTTGTTGTGGTCGCTGTCGGCAAGCTGACCAATATTGCATTGGCCCTTAAAAAGGACCCATCGTTTTCAAAAAGAACTAAAATTGTATGGTTAGGTTCAAACTATCCGGAATCCGGGGAATACAACCAGGACAATGATACCCTAGCCTTAAATTATATATTGAATAGTAAGATTGCTTTCGAAATGGTTACTGTGCGCTATGGAAAACCTTCTGGGTCGGGGGCTGTTTCGGTCTCGCATTCAGAAATCAATAAGAAAATGCCCGGCCTGGGGCCAGAGGCCATTCTACCGGTCATAGGGAGGCATGGCGGCGAATTCAGGCATTTCGGTGATTACTCGGTCAACCTTTTTGACCATATCGATTATGATTCGGATGCCCAGACGCGAGCCCTTTTTGACATGGTAGCTTTGGCAATTATAAAAAATCCTGATTGGGGAAAGAAAAAAAATATTCCCGCCCCAATTTTGATAAACAATCATTGGGTGGAAAGACCGAATAATAAAAGAGTAATTTCAATTTGGGAGAACTTCGATAAAACGGCAATCTTAAATGATTTTTTTAAAACGATGGAGCATCCCGTTCCTGTAAAGTCAATGAATCTATAACATCCTATTAAAATGAAAAAAATTATTACACTCGTATTTGCGCTGGTTCTCACCGCTACCTTTGCCCAGTCATCCCAAATCGAAAAAAGCGGCGCCCTAACAAAGGTATCTCCTGAAACCGTCGGCATTTCTACAGAACGGCTTAACCGCATTGATGCCATGCTTCAAAAAGCGGTAGATGAGAAACAAGTGCCAGGAATCGTCGCCTTGATTGCACGAAACGGGAAAATCGTCTTTGAGAAGGCCTATGGCATGGCCAATAATGAATCAAAGAAACCCATGACCACCGATGCCATCTTTAGGATCGCTTCCCAATCAAAGGCAATCACGGCCACCGCAGTAATGATGCTCTGGGAAGAAGGGAAGTTTCAATTAGACGACCCAATCTCAAAATATATTCCCGAGTTTGGGGATGCCCTAATTTTAGACACCTTTAATGAGCAAGATTCTACCTATACAACCCTCCCCGCCAAAGATCAAATTACGATCCGAGATCTAATAACGCATACATCAGGCTTGGGATATGGTGTTATTGATGGGGATGAACGATTTAGAAAAATATATGCAAAAGCTGGCATAACCGATCTTTTTACCACAAAAAACATCCGTATCGGGGAAAGCGTACGAAAATTGGCAAAATTACCATTACATCAGAATCCTGGTGAAAAATTCACGTACAGCGAAGGCCTTGATGTACTAGGCTATTTTATTGAGGTAATTTCTGGAATGCCCTTCGATCAATTTTTACGGACACGCATTTTTGATCCCTTGGGCATGAACGATACCTGGTTCTATCTCCCTAAAGAAAAACAGGATCGTTTGGTCGCGGTACAACAGAAGGTAAATACGGAATGGAAGAATTATCCAGTGACCTTTTATGATCCCGATTATCCCAAAAAAGGGGCCATGCAATTTTTCTCAGGAGGGGCAGGACTCTCCAGTACGGCCAAGGACTACGCCACCTTTCTTCAAATGTACCTGAACGACGGAGAGCTTAACGGCATACGGCTCTTAAGCAGAACAACGGTGCAAAGTATTCTGGCAAACCAAATCGGCACGATATGGGCCGATGGGCCAAAAGATTATGGCTTGGCCTTTTCCATTCTAAATCAAAAAGGTCAGGACATGGGCGGCCAAGGAAGCTTGGGAACTTTTGATTGGGGGGGCTATTTCAATACACAATATTTTGCCGACCCGGAGGAGCAAATCATCGGTATTTTGATGAAACAGACCCAAGGAGATACTGGAGACCAGACCTCCTGGAAATTCAGGCAAATGGTATTTACCACCGTTGACGACTAAGGTTCCAAACAGGGGTCAAAGAAAACATCATTAAATCTAGAAATTATATGAAGTCAATACTAGCAGTACTTTTTTTCTCGCTCTTTTGTGTGTCCGGTTCGACTCAGGGCAATATCAATGACAAAACTACCTTGCCTGAGGCAAATCCAGAAACAGCGGGGATTTCTCCTGAACGCCTTTCAAAAATTGATGCCATGCTGAAGGAAGCCATTGCTGATGATGAGATCCCTAGTGCCGTAGCATTGATTGCCCGAAATGGCAAAATCGTTTTTTTTAATGCCTACGGCATGGATGATACCGAAACCAAAAATGCCGTACAAAAAGATGATATCTTCAGGATTGCGTCAATGACCAAAGCCATTACGGCAACTGGCGTGATGATCCTTTGGGAGGAAGGAAAATTCCAATTGGACGACCCTATCTCAAAATTCATTCCCGAATTTGGGGAGGCACAGATAATGGATACATTTAATGAGCACGATTCGACATATACCACAAAGCCAGCTAAAAACCAGATTACCATCCGGCAGTTGCTGACCCATACTTCTGGTATTGGCTATGGCATGATCGATTCCGGATGACCGTTTTAGGAAAGTATATCAAAAGGCAGGTATAATAGATGCTTTTACCTCTCAAAAGGTGCTAATAGCCGATAATATTAAAAAATTGGGGAAACTCCCCTTGCATCATAACCCTGGCGACGCCTTTGTTTATAGTGAAGGTCTCGACGTACTTGGATATTTGATAGAGATACTATCGGGACAACCTTTTGATGAATTTCTACGGACCCGGATATTCAACCCCTTGGGCATGAACGATACCTGGTTTTATCTTCCGGTAGAAAAAAGTGGCCGTCTAGTGGCCGTACAGCATTTAAAGGAAGGAAAATGGCAAAAATTCACCGATCCGAATTTTGAAATCGATTATCCAATTACAGGTGCGAGAAGTTTCTTCTCTGGGGGAGGCGGACTCTCAAGTACTGCGATGGACTATGCCCGATTTCTGCAAATGTATCTCAACAAAGGTGAATTAAATGGCAGACGTATCCTTAGCAGAACTACCGTACAGAGCGTAGTTGGTAATCAAATTGGTAAAATTTGGGAAGGTGGCCCCAGGGATTACGGGTTGGCCTTTGCGATATTAAATCAAAAAGGCCAGGACATGGGTGGACTCGGAAGTAAAGGCACTTTTGATTGGGGAGGCTATTTCAATACACAATATTTTGCCGACCCGGAGGAGCAAATCATCGGTATTTTGATGAAACAGACCCAAGGGGATACTGGAGACCAGACATCTTGGAAATTCAGGCAAATGGTATTCGCCGCCATTGACGATTAAGACTAACTTAGACGTTGACCTTCCGTAACTAAAATAAATATACACGAAACAAAAATATTAACGATCATGAAAAAACACCTCACACTTTTATGTATTCTCTTTTCTGTCCTGACCTATGCCCAAAAACTTAAATTGGTGAAAGGCGATTTCGATTTCCTGAAAGGCCAAAAGGAAGTCAATGTTGAATTTGTCTATGACAATATGAAACTTTTGAAAAAAAATCTCACCAATGACGAATATGTCAAGGAGCATTCGGCCGAATTGGAGGAAAAAACCAAAGGAACCGGCAAGTCATGGGAAAAAAATTGGGTCGCCGCGCGCGAGTTGATCTATGCTCCTAAATTTTTAGAATTGATGAACCGGTCTTTTCAGGATGACCATGGCATTTTCTTTGATCAAGGGCTCACCGATGCCACCTATACCCTAATCGTTGATACGATTTGGGTTTACCCGGGTTGGGATGCCGGTGTAATGAAACAACCCGCAAAAGTGACAACCCTATTAAAGTTTGTTGAAACCACGAATAAAAATAACGTACTGGCCGAAGTCTCAAGTGAAAATTCCCCCGGAGATCAATGGGGAAGCAGCTTCAAGAATGAAGATCGTATCGGAGAGGGATATGCCAAGACGGGCAAATCGTTCGCGAAAATGATTTTGAAAGCGTCGTTTTAAGCCTTGGTAATCGGTAAAAGTCTAGAATTATTTCTCAATCCGGTTCAAAATCGTTCTTCCAGACAACGTAATTCTTAGGAAACTTTCATAACGACCTCGAAACTACGGGCGAACCAAAGGCATTTCACAATGCCTAATTAATATCGTTCGTTCGTCTCTCTTTCCATATCGGTAATTCGGGCTACTGTTTTTACAAGGCGATGGTGATTTTTGACAAACGGATTGGTCTGGTCCCAAACATAGCCCGCCAATACCGCACAGATTTGTTTTTTTATCTCAGGATTCTCAGGTTCATGAAAGAAGATTTTTTGAAGATTCCCGGTGTACCACTCCTTAACGTAGGTTGCGAATACATTTACACCTGACATAATATAGTGTGTATATTCCTTTTCCCAATCGACCTTTTCGTTACGTAATTCCCGACCGATAAGCTTCGCGGCCAATAAAGCAGATTCCGTAGCAAAAGTTACTCCCGAAGAAAAGACAGGATCCAAAAACTCTGCGCTGTTGCCCGTTAAGGCATATCCTTGGCCATGCAATTGTTTAACCGATTTTGAAAAATTCTTGATGGTTATGGGATCGAACAAGAAATCTACATCCGAAAAACGCCCATGATAATATTCGGAAAGCTGTAACATGGTTCGAAGTTTTTCCGGGCCACTTCCCGTAAATGACTCCATATATTCGGTGGGACCTACAAACCCAATGCTGGTTGTTCCATTTGAAAACGGAATTACCCAAAACCAGGTTTCGGTATTTAAGACATCGAAGGTAATCAAGGTGCCTTCTTGACCTTCCGGACGATTTGCATCAATGACATGGGTAAAAATCGAGGCATGTTTCGGTATCGGAGAAGGTTTATCCAAGTCTAGTAACCTTGGCAAAACCCTGCCATATCCACTTGAATCTATGATATATTTTGCCTGAACAGTCGAAAAGTTTCCAGAGGCATCCTGTATCGTCGTAAGCGAGCCTCCTTCAAAAAATTCAACCGACAACACCTCATGTTCAAAAGCAATATCGACCCCTCGTGCCGTAAGTTCATCGGTAAGCACCTTATCAAAATCGGCTCTGGGGACTTGCCAGGTCCAGTTCCAGCCCGGGCCATGCTTCTTACTGAAATCGAAATTACAGATCTTGCCCTTTTTCATAAACCGGGCCCCTCTTTTAATCTCGAATCCAAAATTAGTAAGACAATCCAAAAGACCAACTTCCTCAAAATGATCCATACACCTAGGCAGGAGGCTTTCACCGATTACGAATCTTGGAAACCTGCTTTTTTCAACGACCTTGATCTTAAAGCCCTCGTTGAACAAATAGGAAGCCGCAACACTTCCAGAAGGTCCCGCACCTATTATCAATACATCGACAATTTCCTTGATCATTTGAAGCTGTTGCCTTAGATTCGTTAATTATGCTAAATTTGACATCCAAATTAACTATTTTTATTTATTATTTTGATGCCAAATCAAGTTTGATCAACCATAGATGCCAAAAATAGAGGGAAAGTTAGGAATTGGAGATTTTTATAGTACAATATTCAAAGGAGAACCTATCATAGTTGAAAAAAAGGTCATCGAAACCGTTCAGGATAGTTTTGATTTTTTGAAGGAGTTCTCAAAGGATAAAGTTATATACGGCGTCAATACCGGTTTCGGGCCAATGGCCCAGTATAAGATAAAGGATTCTGAACGTATTCAATTGCAATACAATTTGATCCGAAGCCATGCATCGGGCACCGGAAATCCGATTTCCCCCCAATATGTTAAGGCAGCCATGTTGGCAAGATTAAACACCTTAAGCCTTGGCAATTCGGGTGTACATGTTTCGGTAATCGAAACGATGACCCAACTCATCAATAAGGATATCATTCCACTAATTTATGAGCATGGCGGAGTTGGCGCAAGTGGAGATCTTGTTCAACTGGCCCATTTGGCCCTTGTACTTATCGGGGAAGGCGAGGTGTTTTATAAAGGCGAACGTAGGGCAACCAAGGAAGTTTTTGAACTCCAGGGCATAAAGCCCATTTCAATTGAAATTCGAGAAGGGCTAGCCCTGATTAATGGCACCTCTGTTATGACCGGTATCGGTGTGATCAATACCATTTACACGCGTCGCCTACTGGAATGGATGATTGCATGCTCCTCGGCGATCAATGAAATTGTGCGGGCATATGATGATCATTTATCGTATGAGCTGAATCAGACTAAAAAACATAAAGGGCAACGTGAAATAGCACGGGCTATGCGAAGCCACCTTAAAGATAGTACCTTGACTCGGAAGCGAGAACATCATCTTTATACTAAAAATAACGGGGTTTCGGTATTTGAGGAAAAGGTTCAGGAGTACTATTCGATTCGCTGCGTGCCGCAAATATTGGGACCGATTTTAGATACCTTAAATGAGGTGGAACGCATCTTAATCGAAGAAGTGAATTCGGCCAATGACAACCCGATCGTAGATGTTGCCAAAAAACATGTATACCACGGCGGGAATTTTCATGGGGATTATGTTTCCCTGGAAATGGACAAATTGAAGCTCGTAGTGACGAAACTGAGCATGCTCGCCGAAAGGCAATTGAATTATTTAATGAACTCCAAGCTCAACGATATTTTGCCCCCTTTTGTAAATCTCGGTAAACTCGGATTGAACTTTGGCATGCAAGGAGTTCAATTTACGGCTACTTCGACAACTGCCGAAAACCAAATGTTATCAAACCCAATGTATGTGCATAGTATTCCCAATAATAATGACAATCAAGATATCGTAAGTATGGGCACGAATGCCGCACTTATCACCAAAAAGGTAATCGAAAACGCTTTTGAGGTACTGGCAATCGAGCTTATTTCGGTCGTTCAGGCCATAGAGTATCTTCAGGTGCAAGAAAAAGTGTCCTCCAAGACACGTACTATGTATGATATGATTCGATTAATAGTTCCCCCATTTGCCGAGGATGTAGTAATGTATCCTTTTGTTAACGAAGTAAAGAACCTAATTATGAACTATGAAAACAATTAAAATCATGAAATCACGACACATTTTACTTTTATCATTATTTTTTTCAATTGGCAACCTCTGGTCTCAAAATCTGGCAATGGTCAAGGAAAAAGACCTTGTTGGATATATTGATGCCTCAGGTGCCTACATTATTGAACCGCAATTTAAGAATGCCGATAGCTTTTCAGGAAAATTGGCCGCTGCCGAAAAGGACAAAAAATGGGGCTATATCAATACATCCGGGCAATGGGCAATTCAACCAACGTATGACAAGGTAAAAGAATTCAATTCCGGGTATGCACTGGTGGCCAGTGGAGACCAATGGAGCTACATAGATACTTCGGGCAAGACCTTACAAACTCCTACCTCTGATAAATATTACGATTTTAATGATGGTGTTGCCATATTTAGGCAAGGCGATAAAATCGGCTTGTTGGGTACCGATGGCAAACTGATTGTGGAGCCTACCTTTGATGAGATCAAGAATTTCTGGAACGGGCGTGCAAAGGTTCGGAACGGGGATCTTTGGGGGATGATTGATAATAAGGGAACGCTGACTATTCCAACCGAATATGAAGAAGTTGGAACCTATAATCCAAGCGGTGTCTGGGGAAGAAAAGGAACTGATTTTGGTGTATTCGTAAATGGTAAGTTTACGCCTGTACCCAATGCAGAGGAAATTTATGATTTTAGGGAAGGTTCGAAACTTACCTATGCAAAGAGCAATGGCAAAATTGGGTATATCGATAATCAAGGCAATTGGGTGATTGAAGCCAAATTTGATAAGGCCCGGGCCTTCAACAAAGGCCTTGCTCCCGTAGTCAATGGCAAATTATGGGGTTACATTAATGAAAAAGGAGAGCAGGTAATCGATTTTAAATATAAGGATGCCGAGGTGTTTTCAGATAACGGACTGGCCCCTGTTAAGGATAAGGATTGGGGCTTTATCAATACCACCGGTACCTTGGTGATTCCGATGGAGTACGATATTTCAGTCGGATTTTCATTCCTTCAAAAGAATGCCGAAAAAGGTTTTATAAATGGTCTAGCGCGTGTAAAAACAAAACAAGGATGGGCCTTCATAAATGAAAAAGGGCAAGTTTTAGGAAATAAATGGTATAAAAATGCCGAATTATTTGTGAATACGAATGAGTAGCCTATATTGAAGGGTATGGATTTGAAAAATGATCGTAGAAAATATGCATTGGTTACAGGTGGCTCCCGCGGAATAGGGAGGGCTATATGTATTCAATTGGCCAAAGATCATGCATACCACCTGCTTATTAATTTTAATCGAAATGAAGCTGCCGCACAAGAAACCTTGGCCATGGTCAAAGATGTAGGTGGAAACGGGGAATTGATGCAATTTGACGTGGGTGAATCAGAAATTGTTAAAAACGTCTTTGATACGTGGCACAAAGACCACGAAAATGACATCATAGAAGTTGTCGTCAATAATGCCGGTATCAACAGAGATGGTTTGTTTATGTGGATGAACCCAGCCGATTGGCATGATGTTATCAATACCAGCCTCAATGGCTTCTTTAATGTGACCAATCAATTGATCCAAAAACTATTGGTCAACAAATATGGCCGAATCGTGAACCTAGTATCGGTTTCCGGTCTAAAAGGTACTGCCGGACAAGTAAATTATTCAGCCGCTAAAGGCGGTATTATCGCGGCTACCAAAGCCTTGGCACAAGAAGTAGCCAAAAGAAACGTTACTGTCAATGCCGTAGCGCCCGGATTTATACATACCGACATGACCAGTGGACTTGATGAAAAGGAACTAAAGAAAATGATTCCCATGAACCGATTTGGAAATCCCGAGGAGGTTGCGCACTTGGTTTCATTTTTAGTTTCTAAAAATGCATCTTATATTACCGGCGAAGTAGTCAATATCAACGGAGGAATCTATTCCTAGCGAATGTTTGGAATTTTATGGAAATGAAGCGAGTGGTAATTACGGGGATGGGCATTTACGCATGCATCGGTAAAAATCTCGACGAGGTTAAAAACTCATTGTACAAGGGTGTTTCTGGAATCGTCGTTGACGAGGAGCGCATAAAATTTGGGTACCGATCCCCATTAACGGGAAAGGTCGAAGAACCTGACTTAAAAAGCCAATTATCGCGTAGACAACGCATAAGCCTAGGAGAGGAAGGCGCTTTTGCCTATGTAGCAACCAAGGAAGCCTTACAAAATGCCCGATTGACCCAAGAGTATCTCGATCTCCACGAAATCGGGATTATTTATGGCAATGATAGTACAGCGCGTTCAGTTATCGAATCGATTGATACGGTACGTGATAAAAAAGATACCACATTGGTGGGTTCGGGGGCCATATTCAAGGCTATGAACTCAACAATTACCATGAACCTCTCTACCATATTTAGGCTTACCGGGATAAACTTTACGTTAAGTGCGGCTTGTGCAAGTGGTTCTCATGCAATAGGAATGGCCTACCAGCTGATAAAAACCGGTTTGCAAGATATTATCATATGTGGCGGGGCCCAAGAAATAAACCATCTCGCCATGGCAAGTTTTGACGGTTTGGGAGTCTTTGCCTCGGATATTCATCACCCTGAAAGGGCATCACGCCCTTTCGATATTGGCAGAAACGGTCTCGTACCCAGTGGTGGCGGTGCGACCTTGGTTTTGGAAAGTTATGAATCTGCCATAAAACGAGGCGCACCAATTCTAGGAGAGGTAGTCGGTTATGGTTTTTCGTCGAATGGGGATCACATTTCGACCCCCAATGTCGAAGGCCCAACGAAGGCCATGCGAAAAGCATTGAAAGATGCCAATTTAGATGCCTCGTCGATAGACTATGTAAATGCACATGCCACTTCGACCCCGGTGGGGGACTCTAACGAGGCGAAGGCCATTTTTGAAGTATTTGGTGCGAATGGGCCTTACGTAAGTTCGACCAAATCAATGACGGGCCATGAATGTTGGATGGCGGGGGCAAGCGAGGTAATCTATTCACTTTTGATGATGCAGAATTCATTCATAGCCCCGAATATCAATTTAGAAAACCCCGACGAGGATTCGGCCAAATTAAATTTAGTTAACAAAACCTTAAATAAAAAAATTGACGTATTTTTGTCAAATTCTTTTGGGTTTGGCGGTACCAACTCCGCCTTGGTCATAAAAAATTGCGCTATAGATGAATAAAGAAGTTATTATTGATAAGATAAACGACTTTCTTATAGATGAGTTTGAGGTTGAGGAAGAGGAAATTTCGCCAGAAGCCAACTTAAAGGATACCCTTGAACTAGACAGTCTTGACTTTGTCGATCTGGTGGTCGCCGTAGAAGCCAACTTTGGCGTAAAATTGGCGGGCGAGGATTTTGTCAATGTAATTACCCTCCAAAATTTTTATGATCTTATCGAGCGTAAAATTCGCTAAAATCCTTAATGAATTCTCATGGCGACTGAATGGGAAGGAAAATCCAGGGGCACGGTACTAGGTTATAGAATTTTTATCTTCTTCCTTAAAAACCTAGGCCTTGGTGCAGCGTATCTCTTACTTCGCTTTGTTGCCTTTTATTTCTGCTTCTTTTCAGGTAAAAATGCACGGGCAATCTATTATTATTTTCGAAAAAGGAGCAAATATTCACGAGTACAAAGCCTGATAAATGTCTATAATAGTTACTATGTTTTTGGACAGACCATCATCGACAAAGTAGCCATTTCTTCGGGAATGCGTCATAAATTCACCTATGAATTCGATGGCGTAGAACATATAAAATCATTATTAAAGGATGGCAAAGGCGGCATTCTGATTAGTGCCCACGTCGGCAACTTCGAGATTGCAGAATTCTTTTTTCAGGATTTGGATACAAAATCCCAGATCAACCTCGTCACCACCGATGCCGAGCACGCCCACATTAAATCGTATTTAGAGCAGGTAACCTCTAGATCAAAAATCAAATTTATATTGGTCAGGCAAGATCTGTCACATATATTTGAAATCAATAATGCCTTGGGAAGGGGTGAATTGATCTGCTTTACCGGAGATCGCTATTCAGAAGGTCAAAAAACCTTGACAGCGTCCTTTTTGGGCAAAGAAGCCAAGTTTCCGGCCGGGCCATTTTTATTGGGATCCCGGCTCAAGGTGCCTATTCTTTTTGTGTATGTTATGAAAGAAACCAAGAATCACTATCATCTTTTTGCCCGCAAGGCCAATCTACAAAATAGGGATGCCCAAGGCTTATTGAACGACTATACCCAAAGTGTTGCATGGATCTTGCAAAAATATCCCTTGCAATGGTTCAATTATTTTGATTTTTGGAACGCTATAAAGAAAAAATGAAAGAAGTTTTAATTATTTATTATTCCCAATCCGGTCAGCTCTTCAATATTCTTAAGAACATTTCTACCGATCTCGCTGGGGCGAACATCACTATTTCCTATTACGAGATCGTTCCCAAAAAACCTTTTGATTTTCCATGGAAACAAGAAAAATTCTACGATGCCTTTCCAGAATCATTTTTGCAGCTTCCTGTTGAATTACACCCTCCTTCCCCAGAAATTCTTGCCAAAAAATATGATCTGGTAATTCTAGGATATCAAGTTTGGTTTTTGACGCCTTCTATCCCTATCAATTCGTTTTTAAAATCGGAATATGCCAAAAAGTTACTGAAAAACACCCCAGTCATCACCGTTTTGGCCTGCAGGAACATGTGGATCCAGGCACAGGAAAAAATGAAACGGCTTTTGATGGCTGCACAAGCTAAGTTGGTCGGCCATATTGCCCTGGTAGACCGGCACATCAATCATATCAGTGTTATTACAATATCACATTGGATGTTTTCCGGCAGAAAAGACCGTTACTTGGGCTTCTTTCCCAAACCCGGCGTATCGGCTACTGATATCGAAAATGCCAAAAGATTTGGTCTTCCTATCCGGGAAGCACTCCAAAATGAAGGCTTTACAGGGTTACAGCAAAACCTGATCGCCCTTAAAGCGGTAATCGTGGATCCCTATCTTGTGTTGACCGATGAAAGGGGCAATGCGATTTTTGCAAAATGGGCGAATTTGATTATAAAAAAGGGCGGCCCTGGAAATCCCAAACGCCTTAAATGGATTGCAATGTTCAAATATTATTTGTTATTTGCCATATGGGTCATAGCACCAATAGTTTTTGTTGTATTTTTGTTGACTTATTTGCCCATGTACCAAAAGAGAAATAGGGAGAAAGACTATTATTCCTCTGTTGCGTTAAAGGAGACTTAATGAAGGATGTATTTATAACTAGAATTGCCAAATTTTTGCCCAATTCCCCAATCGATAATGATCAGATGGAGGCAAAATTGGGAATTATCAATGGAAAGGAGTCTAAGGCAAGACGGGTTGTGCTTCGCAATAATCAAATTAAGACACGTTATTACGCCCTCGATGAAGCGGGTAATGTGACCCACAATAATGCTGAACTTACGGCAGCCGCCATTGAAAAATTATGCGATGCGAATTTCCCAAAAGAGCGTATCGAGTTATTGTCGTGTGGCACTTCAAGTCCGGATCAGATCCTTCCTTCCCATGCCGCCATGGTGCATGGCTTCCTTAAGAATGGCAATATTGAGATCAACTCCCCTTCAGGAGCGTGTTGCTCTGGGATGAATGCCCTCAAATACGGTTTTCTTTCGGTGATGACCGGGCAAGTCAAGAATGCTGTGTGTACAGGTTCTGAACGTACCTCCTCTTGGATGAAATCAGAGGTTTTTGCCAATGAGGTAGCACATCTTCAAGAACTTGAATCGAACCCTATTTTAGCCTTCAACAAAGAATTTTTACGATGGATGCTTTCCGACGGTGCAGCGGCAGTATTGCTCGAAAGCGAACCGAACGGCCCTACGCCGCTTAAGATCGAATGGATGGCAGGGTTTTCATATGCCTATGAAATGGAAACCTGCATGTATGCCGGGGGTGAAAAACTTGAAGATGGCCATTTAAAAGCTTGGAGTGAGTATCCGGCGGAGGAATGGGGCAAAATGTCTTTGTTCGCCATGAAACAAGATACGCGCTTATTAGGAGAGAACATACTTCAAAAAGGGGTTGATAGTTTAAAGCAGGCCTTGGAAAAACATAAGATAGGACCTAATGACATTACGTACTACCTGCCACACATCTCCTCCTATTATTTTAAGGAGGGCCTTTATAAGGAACTGGAGCGACAAGGTATCAAAATGCCTTGGGAAAAATGGTTTTTAAATCTTGAAAAAGTGGGAAACGTGGGGGCCGCATCGATTTTTGTTATGTTGGAAGAATTGGTACTATCCGGTTCTTTAAAGAAAGGCGATACCTTATTATTGCACGTTCCCGAAAGTGCACGATTTTCATATACATACGCTTATTTAACCGTATGTTAAATGAATCTGCTGGAAAATCATATCACCGATCCAGAAGTGATCCAAAATTTAATCCCTCAAAAACCACCATTTGTGATGGTGGACAAACTCACGTATTATTCAAAGGAAACGATAATATCGGGCCTAAGCATCACAATTGACAACCTGTTTGTGCAAAATGGGATCATGGCCGCTTCAGGGATCATCGAAAACATGGCACAGACCGTTGCCCTTCATACGGGCTATCATTACTTTCTAAAGAAGGAAGCGCCCCCGGTAGGATACATTGGTGCTATCAAGAAAGTCGAAATCATTTCGTTACCCAAATTAGGCGAAGAGTTAATAACTACTGTTACCATTTTACATGATATTATGGGAGTGACATTGGTGGATGCAGTAATCAACTGTAATGATATCCAAATTGCCAAGAGTGAAATGAAAACCGTTTTGGCCAAGTAAATGAAAGAGTTACGTAGGAATATCGATATCAAGAACTTTCTTCCCCACAGGCCTCCTATGCTCATGGTTAACAATATTATCTCTATAGATTCAGAATCGGTAGCTGCCGAATTTCATATAGAAAGTGATTGCATCTTTGTTGAAAAGGGGCGACTCACCGAAACCGGACTAATCGAAAATGCTGCACAGGCCTGTTCGGCCATCGTGGGTCAAAGTTATTTTGAGGTCGATGATCTGGAGGGGGAAGGGAATAAGATAATCGGGTACATCAGTGCCATAAAAAGGGTAGAGATATTGCAATTGCCTCAGGTTGAAGACACCTTGATAACCAAGGCTAAACTTATCTCCAGATACGATACCGATCAAATGAGCATCTGTACCATCGCAGGTAGCACTTTTAGAAATGGCGAATTAATTGTAGATTGTACGTTGAATTTCTTGATCCATGAAATGTAATAGTTGTTTATTTAGTATGCTCTTATCTTAATTTCTTTTTTGAGCACTCGTTTAGGAAGCACTAATTAAATGACTTGATTGCTTGAAATAGTTTACGTTCGAAATCGCTCGACCGGCAATTAAAGATTGCGTTTTTCAACCAAAATCCAGTGCTATGAAAAAGGAAGAAGTGCCTCAGGACAAAAGCAATTTGGCTTCCGCCAATTTTAGGGAACTTTGCTATGCCGTAGATGAGAACGGCGAATATACGACTGCCAACAGCACAGGATGGGACCCCAAGACCATAGCCTTGGACAATGCCATCAAGGAAATCGAAGAACGTGTAGCCAATGCTAAAATGCGGGTATTACAAGGGTCGACGAGCCCTATTGAATACTATATGGAACTCCATAAAATGGATATTCCCATTTTGGCCAGTTATGTAGGCATGTGGCAGTGGCGGGTAAAACGACATTTTAAGCCTTCGGTCTTTCAAAAATTAAGCCCGATTACCTTGCAAAAATATGCAGAGGTCTTTGAGGTTTCCATTCAAGATCTTACACAGTTTAAATGAAAAGACCGTCGATTTCTTATCCAAGAATTAAAACCTACTGAAAATGCGATTCAGCCTTTCATTTAACCCCCTGTTTTAATTGATCCTAGGAAACTTAAAAATTACGTAGTACAAACTAAAAAAAATATTTTTGGAAATAAATTTCACCCATAGACAATCAGCCCATTGTGAAAATGGCGTTGTTTCGAACCTCATGAAACACAAGGGATTTGAGGTCAGCGAACCAATGGTTTTCGGAATCGGTTCTGGCTTGTTATTCAGTTATCTTCCTTTTTTAAAAGTAAATTATGCACCCGTATTTACGTATCGTGCAATGCCGGGGTTTATATTTAATCGATTTGCCAAAAGGGTCGGGGTGACAATGAAACGCGAGAAATTTAAAAATCCAATGACCGCTAAGGCCAAACTCGACGAAAACCTCGCCAAAAACAATCCCGTAGGCCTCCAGGTAGGCGTTTATAATCTGCCGTATTTCCCCGAAGAATACCGTTTTCATTTCAATGCCCACAATATGGTGGTGTATGGCAAAGATGGGGATACCTATTTAATCAGTGACCCAGTGATGGAGCAGGTGACCACACTTACCGATAAGGAACTTGAAAAGGTTCGTTTTGCAAAAGGGGCATTTGCCCCTAAAGGGCATATGTATTATCCCATTACTTTTCCTGAAAAACTAGACTTGGAAAAGGCCATCGTGAAGGGCATCAAACAAACCTGCCGGGATATGACGGCCCCTGTACCCATCGTGGGGGTAAAGGCCATGCGCTGGGTCGCCAAGAACATTCGTAAGTGGCCCCATACTTTGGGAACAAAAAAAGCAAACCATTATCTGGGTCAGATCGTCCGTATGCAAGAGGAAATTGGTACAGGTGGGGGGGGCTTCCGCTATATTTATGCAGCCTTCCTGCAAGAATCCGGTAAATTGTTGAAAAATCAGGACATGCTTCAGCTTGCCAATGAAATGACCCTAATTGGGGACCAATGGCGTGATTTCGCCCTTGATGCTTCCCGCATTTATAAAAACCGGAGTGGACAGACCGATGCCTATAACAACGTGGCAGACCAGCTCGTTGCCCTCGCCGATAAAGAAGAGATTTTCTTTAAAAAGTTAAAAAAAGCAATCTAAGATTAATTTTAAACTGCCTTCAGCAATTGGCGAACTATGATCCAAATCGAACATCTTTCAAAAAAGTATAAAGGATCGGAACACTATTCGGTTCGCGATTTGGATTTGACGATTGCCGATGGCGAAATTTTCGGCTTATTAGGTCCGAATGGTGCGGGCAAGACCACTTTGATTTCGATGTTGAGTTCTTTGTTGAAACCAACATCGGGCACTTTTACGATCAATGGCCTTACCTTTCAAGAAAATAAAAACGAACTAAAACAACTTATTGGGGTCGTCCCCCAGGAATATGCCCTCTACCCCGCACTGACAGCGTATGAAAACTTGGCGTATTTTGGCCATATGTATGATCTACAAGGAAGCCGACTAAAGGACGAAATAGTAAACCAGTTAACCATATTAGGCCTCGCTGATTTTGCAAATAAAAGGATCAGTACGTTTTCAGGGGGAATGAAACGACGCATAAATTTGATAGCCAGTATATTGCATCAGCCAAAAATATTATTTCTCGACGAGCCTACTGTGGGCGTCGACGTACAATCAAAAAATGTAATTATCACTCATTTGAGACAATTAAATACCTCGGGTACCACCATCATTTATACCTCACACCACCTAAATGAAGCCGAGTTATTTTGTAGTCGGGTGGCTATTATCGATCATGGGGAACTAATTTGTGAAGGGGTTCCCGAGAAATTGATCGAGCAGCAAGATGCTGCCCATAATTTAGAGGAGGTTTTTTTGGCCAAGACCGGGAAAGCCTTACGGGACTATGCATAAACTTTGGGCCTCTACATATAAGGAATTCCTATCACTGGTTCGGGATATTGGTGGTTTGGCCATCTTGTTCCTGATGCCGCTGCTGCTATTGATCGTCATAACCTTGGTTCAGGACAGTACGTTTAAATCAATTCAGGAAACCAAGATACCAATCTTGCTTGTTGATAACGATAATGGAGTGGTCGCTACCAGCATTCTCGAAAATCTGAAGGCCGCTGCTACCTTTGAGGTGATCCTCAAAGACTCGGAGGATGAAATAAAGGAATTGGTTTCAAAAGGAACTTATCAATTGGGCATTGTTATCCCAGAAAACCTTTCCTCCGATTTGCAGACAAAAGTAAATGCCAACGTCGATGGGATTTTAGCTAAATTCGGACTCGATCAAGAGGCGCAATCACCACCTCCCATTTCAAATGCTACCCCGAAGGAGGTAAGGTTGTATTTTGACCCCGCCACCCCCCAGACATTCAAAAGCGCTGTTGAGAACGGCATCGATAAAATGATTTCCAAAATTGAATCCCAATCAATCTATAAGGCCTTCCAGGAACAATTGACAGAAGATACCTCGGAGGTGATTTTTGATACGCAGGGATTTATTCGTTTTACTGAGATTATTCCAGGAGATGGACCACATGATACCTTACCGAATTCAACACAACACAATGTTCCGGCCTGGGCACTTTTTGCGATATTTTTTATCATCCTTCCCTTATCGATCAATATGGTAAAGGAAAAAAATCAGGGAACGTTTATCCGATTACGTACCCTACCCGTCGCCTATGCGACTGTTTTGGGCGGGAAGAGTATTGTATTTGTTGTAGTCTGCTTGATTCAATTTGCACTCATGTTGCTAATAGGGGTGTATCTTTTCCCCTTGATCGGACTTCCAGAATTAGATGTCTCGGGCAAGTTGTCCTTATTGTTTATCGTGGCATTTTTTTCGGGTTTGGCGGCAGTCGGCCTTGGGCTGCTCCTAGGAACCGTAGCGAAATCCCAAGAACAATCGGCTCCATTTGGAGCGACCTTGGTAGTCATCCTGGCCGCCTTGGGCGGCGTTTGGGTACCTGTTTTTGTGATGCCTCGATTTATGCAGCTCCTTTCAAATATATCGCCAATGAACTGGGGCCTAAACGCTTTCTATGATGTATTTTTGCGCAAGGCCGGTTTCATACAAATAGTTCCAGAGCTCGGTCTTTTGTTGTTGTTTTTTGTGCTGACCACCCTGGTGGCCATTGTCTATAATAAACGAAAAAATGAGGTCTAAGAATAAAAAGGAAATTAGCTTTACCAGTGAGATTCGAGTTCGTTTCGTTGAAACCGACCCATTGGGTATTGTCTGGCATGGCAATTATATACAATATTTTGAAGATGGTCGCGAGGCCTTCGGTCGATATCATGGCATCTCGTACCTCGATCAAAAGGAACACAATTTTTCTACCCCCATCGTTAAATCAAGTAGTGAGCATAAACTGCCTTTGCGCTATGGCGATGTGGCAACTGTAAAAACAATTTATATCGATTCCCCAGCCGCCAAAATGGTCTTTAAATACGAAATCTACAACCCTGACGGCCAACTAGTATGTTTGGGGGAAACCGTACAGGTTTTTGTTGAATTGGATGGGGAACTTTCCCTTACCATACCAAAATTCTTTATGGAGTGGAAGAAAAAAGTGGGATTGTTGGATGAATAAGGTGTATCTCTCATACAACAATATTGTTTCTTCCTATGGTTTTAGTAGCGACATCGCCGTAGAAAATATAAAAAAAGAAGTCTCCGGTCTTGAATGGGTCGATGACCCCACCCTACTGCCCACCCCTTTCTATTCATCGCGCATCGACCAAGAAAAATTATGGCAAGAATTCATTGCTTTAGGCCTTCAAGGCCAATTTACCCGATTGGAAAAAATGATGCTGGTTTCCCTACATAAGGTAATCACCGCCAGCCACCTTCCGCTTTCGTCAAAAGTGGGTCTTATGATATCGACCACCAAAGGAAATATCGACCTTTTAGACACGGAAAATCATTTTTCCAAAGAACGGCTCTATTTAGGTAAAATGGGGAAGATCATAAGTGATATTTTTGGATTTACCACTGAACCAATCGTGGTATCCAATGCATGCGTTTCTGGTATTTTGGCGGTCGCCATCGCCAAACGCTTCATTCGGCAAGGACGTTTTGATCATGTTTTTATTGTTAGTGGCGATTTGGTGACTAAGTTCATCATGTCAGGGTTTAATTCGTTTCAAGCTTTAAGTGACCAACCTTGTAAGCCCTATTGCAACAATCGATCCGGTATTAATATCGGGGAAGTTTCCGCCAGTGTCCTAGTTACGAATGATCCCGGTATTTTATCCGAGGAAGCGGTTGTGATTCTTGGCGAAGGTTCTTGCAATGATGCTAACCACATTTCGGGACCCTCCCGCACAGGGGAAGGGTTATACCAAAGTATTCGATCAGCGCTTCATCAGGCCAACCTACCGGCAAAAGACGTCGATTACATCTCAGGCCATGGTACGGCCACACCATTTAATGACGAGATGGAGGCGATTGCCTTTGATCGTTTAGAGATGAACGATATCCCTTTGAACAGCTTAAAAGGCTATTTTGGACATACCCTGGGGGCATCAGGCCTTTTGGAAACCATTGTAGGAATGCATTCGATACATCAAAATACCTTGTTTGCTACCAAAGGCTTTCAAAAACTTGGGGTATCAAAACGTATTAATGTAATTAAAGAAACTACGGCTAAGGAACTTACGACTTTTTTAAAGACCGCCTCAGGCTTCGGAGGTTGCAATACCGCCGTGATATTTCAAGGTGTGAAATGAAGGATAATCCATATAAAATAGCTGCCTATTGCCATATTAAGGAAAAAAGTATTTCCCTGAACGGGGACCTCATCCTTGAAAATTCAGAGATTGATTTCCCGTCATTTATAAAATCGGTCTATAAATATTTCGATACCGATTATCCAAAGTTCTTTAAAATGGATAATTTGAGCAAGCTCGCCTTCATGGCCGCCGAAATCATCATGAGAGCTGAAAAAAAAGGATTGGAAAATAATCAGAATATCGCCTTAGTGTTTTCAAATAGGGCATCAAGTCTTGATACCGACCGTAAACATGAGGCATCGATAAAAGACCCCAACGCGTATTATCCAAGTCCGGCTATTTTTGTGTATACGCTACCCAATATTTGTATGGGTGAAATTAGTATTAGGCACCAACTGAATTCCGAAAATAGTTTTTTTATATTTGACGACTTCAATGCCCATTATTTAAGTGAGTATTCAAACTGCCTCCTGCAGGATTCAAAAGCGGAGAAGGTGCTATGTGGCTGGGTAGAATTGGATGAGAAGACATTTGAAGCATTTTTGTATATGGTCGCCAAAAATGGCCCTATTGCACACAACGTTGAAGCTATAAATAGATTATATAAAAAATCATGGGAGATTTAAAGCAGGAATTAAAGGAAAAAATTATTGAGCAGTTAAACCTCGAAGATATTTCAGTCGATGATATTGCCAATGCAGAACCGCTCTTTGGTGAAGGTCTCGGCCTTGATTCTATCGATGCACTTGAACTTATCGTCATGCTCGACAAAGATTATGGCATCAAATTGGCCGACCCTAAGGAGGGTAAGAAAATATTTGAATCTATAGATACCATGGCTAACTATATTGCCGAGCATAAAACGAAATAGGTAGATAGCCTGGTATAAACCTAATAGCCCCAAGTACTTTTAACAGTAGCTGTACAATAGATACGCATGAGCCAAAGCATCGCCATCACGGGTATGGGAATAATTTCCGCTATTGGGAACAACATAGCTGAAAACTATGCCTCCCTACTCGATGGCAGCACCGGAATCACCAAGATTTCAAAAATCGACACAATACACAAAGATGCTATTATGGTTGGTGAAATTGATTTTACCAATCAGGAATTGGAATCGATTTTGGGCCTCACCCCTGAAAATAACTACTCCCGAACCGCATTATTGGCCGCTATTGCGGCAAAAGAGGCAGTCGCCAATGCTCAAATAGTCGATATTAAATCTTGGAAAACAGGGCTAATTTCATCAACAAGTGTTGGCGGAATGGACATGACCGAGAAATACTACTACGATTATCTGGAAAATGACACCCATCGAAAATATATCGAAGGGCATCATGCGGGCGATACGACTCAAAAAGTGGCCGAACAGCTAGGTATTGAAGCAAGCCTGGTCACCACCATCAGCACCGCCTGCTCCTCGGCTGCCAATGCCATTATGTTCGGGGCAAGACTGATCAAGTCAGGGAAATTGGACCGAGTAATCGTTGGAGGGGCCGATTGCCTTTCGAAGTTTACCATCAACGGCTTTAAAACCCTGATGATCCTTTCGGATACCTACAGCACTCCCTTTGATGAAAACAGAACGGGTCTAAATTTAGGGGAAGCTGCTGCTTTCCTCGTTTTAGAATCGGAAGCCGTAGTGAAAGCTGAAAACAAAAAAGCATTGGCCTACCTAAAAGGTTACGGAAATGCGAATGATGCCTACCATCAAACAGCTTCTTCGGAGAATGGGGATGGCGCCACCTTGGCGATGCAAAAAGCCATGGCCGTAGCAGGCATTGCTCCTTCCGATATTGATTATGTCAATGCGCATGGGACAGCCACGGGCAACAACGATTTATCGGAAGGAAGGGCGTTGATAAGGGTGTTCGGTGAAACAAGGGTCCCCGATTTTAGCTCAACCAAGGCCTATACAGGGCATACCTTGGCGGCAGCGGGGGGCATCGAGGCCGTATATTCGGTGCTGGCCTTGCAGCACAATGTCATCTATCCTAATTTGAATTTTAAGTCCCCAATGAAAGAATTCAATTTACTGCCGCAGACCGTTTTGAAACATACTGAATTGAATACCGTATTGTCGAACTCACTTGGTTTTGGTGGAAATTGTTCAACCCTTATATTTTCCAAAAACCCATAGCTTGAGTATGAAGATGCATAACGGACTATAATTTAAAGAAATGAAGCAGGTATTTATAAACGGTATCGGATCAATTACTGCGCAGAAAACCTTCGATAATACCCTATTTTTAAGTGAAATAATATCCTATGAGAACGATGTGCTGCCGGTAATCGATCCCGATTATAAGAATTTTATACCTCCTGCCGCTGCGCGAAGAATGGCCAAGGGAATTAAAATGGGCGTAGTCGCCTCGAAAATCGCCCTTGACGAAGCAGGGCTAGATATGGTAGATGCCATCGTAACCGGAACCGGATTAGGTTGTACCTTAGATTCCGAAAAATTCGTAAGCGCCTTAATCGATAACCAGGAAGCCTACTTGACCCCTACCTCCTTTATTCAATCTACCCACAATACTGTTGGTGGGCAAATAGCATTGGGACTGGGATGTCAGGGATACAATTTTACCTATGTACATGGCTCGATTTCCTTTGAATCTGCGCTCTTGGACGCCAAATTACAGCTTGAAAACAATGAGGCCTCGACAATTTTGATCGGGGGTGTCGATGAAACCGGAGACCATACCATAAAAATACATAAACTTATAGGACATATAAAAAAAGAGCGCGTCAAGTCATCAGCGCTCTTGGCTTCAAAAACAACAGGAGCCATTTTCGGTGAAGGCGCTAACTTTTTTGTTCTTTCCAATCAAAAAAATACCGATAGCTATGCTGAAGTGCAAGCCCTGAAGACTTTTAATACCTTGCCACTGGAACTATTGGAAGCAGCGGCTAGTGAATTTTTAAAAGAAGAAAATCTTGAAATAAAAGACGTCGATGTACTTGTTCTTGGAAACAATGGGGATGTATCGTTCGATATGTACTACGACACTTTGGTGCAAGGTGCTTTCAAAAACACCCAACAGGTATACTATAAACATCTTTGTGGCGAATTCTATACCGCTTCCTCCTTTGGATTTTGGCTGGGCTGCAAAATTTTAAAAGAACAATCAGTACCCGAAGCCGTTCTATTGAATGAAAAACAAGTCGCCAACCTAGGAACGATTCTTTTGTACAATCAATATAGGGGAGAAAATCATAGCTTCACCTTGCTTAGGAAATGCTAAGCTTTAGGACCATCAACGGCATTACCATAACCCTTATAGCCATTCTAGTGCCGACAAAAATAGTATACAACGCTTTCCCGTGGTGGATATTTGGACTTATAGGCCTTCTTTGGTTGCTAATCACGACCATCGGTTCATTTCATATACGTTGGGACTATCATTTAAAATCACTACATGCGAATAATAAAATCGTCGAGAAT
Source organism: uncultured Flavobacteriaceae bacterium (assembly GCA_963798435.1). Lineage (GTDB taxonomy): Bacteria > Bacteroidota > Bacteroidia > Flavobacteriales > Flavobacteriaceae > JALHST01. The sequence continues at coordinate 66,997 of CAWCTF010000008.1, read as the reverse complement.
TATGTGTCCCTGACTTTTGATGATGGCCCGAACCCTGAATTTACCCCTAAAGTATTGAAACTACTAAGAAAGTACGATGCGCACGCTACGTTTTTCTGTATCGGAAAACAGGCAAAGGCATATCCCGAACTATTAAAAGAAATTCTTGCCCACGGACATACAATTGGCAATCATACCTATTCACACTCGAATTGGCTGGGGTTTTTTGGAACGAAAAAAGTCATATCCGAAATACTTGGAACCAATTCAATTGTCAAAGAAATTACCGGAAAGGAAATGCGATTTTTTCGTCCGGCCTTTGGGGTTACCAATCCAAATATCGGCAAGGCATTACAGGAAACAGGCCTCCACTCAATAGCTTGGAGCATACGTTCCCTAGATACCACCAAGAGAACTTCAACCGCAATCGGCAATGCCATCGTACGAAAGATCTCGAAAGGGGATATTGTGCTATTTCATGACTCGAGCGAAAAAACGATGATCGTTTTGGAACAGTTATTGTTATTTTTGAAGGAGCAAAAATTACAATCGGTCACCGTTGACCGCTTGTTGCAGATCAAAGCGTATGCATAAACTTTTTTTATTTTTCGTGCTTTCGATTTTTATGGCCAGTGCCCAAACTAGGATGAGCGAGGGAGAGGCCCATATCCTCGAGACAAAGGTCAAAAATTTGGCAGCCACCACGAAAACAATCGTCAGTGATTTTAAACAATACAAACACATGGATTTCCTTTCGAATGATATAGAATCGACTGGGAAACTAATGTATAAGGCGCCAGACCTTGTAAAATGGGAGTACGTCGAACCCTTTGCATATTCGGTCTTATTTAAGGATGAAACCCTATATATCAATAATGAAGGGGAGAAAAGCAATATTGACATTGGTAGTAACAAACTCTTTAAACAATTAAACCGCTTGATAACCGACAGTGTAAAAGGAGATATGTTCGATGCGAAAGCGTTTACAATTTCCTATTTTAAAAAAGGGCCAGCGAGCGAGGTACATTTTGCACCATTAGACACCGAATTTTCTAAGTTTATTAAGGAATTCCAATTAGTTTTTAATGATAAGGGGGAAGTAATGGAAGTAAAAATGGTGGAACCATCAAATGATTACACCCAAATCGTTTTTTTGGATCGTAAACCAAACCTACCCCTTTCAGATGCGGTATTTGCTAATTAGTAGCGCCTTATTCCTATTTTCATGTGGCTCCTACCCGAAAAAAAACGGGCTGACTGAATCTTCGATGGCCACACATGAAATCTGGAATCCTTATTTTTCGGAAATTACAAAAGACTATGTCTATAAGGCCGATATCACTTTTTACGGCCGTCGTTTGAGCGGCCTTTTTATTGTAAAAAAAATGGCTGAAAACCAGCATCGATTGGTGTTCACGACAGAAATGGGGAATACGTTATTTGATTTTTCGTTCGATGGAAAGAATTTTAAAATAAATAGCATCACCGAAAGTCTCGATAAAAAAATGGCAATCAATGTGCTTCAAAATGATTTTCGAATCTTAATTACAGAACATCCCCCACAAATCAACTCCTTTACTTCAGGCGATCAAAACATTATGGCATCTGAGATCGATCACAGAAAACTCTATTATTTTTATTCCGAAGGACAATTGAAAAAAATTGTAAACACCAAGGGAAGAAAGGAAAAGCTGTCCTTTAATTTCTCTGAAATTGATGCTGCAAATGCCAAAATTATACAGATCTTGCATAATAATATTCCCTTGGTCATTCAATTGAAGGCTATTTAAGATGAAGAAAACACTCCTACTTTGGCTGCTTTTGCTTTATGTACCCGTCATATTTGCCCAGACCAAGATACGACCCGGTATAAAAATGGGTGTTAACCAAAGTACGTTGACAAATCTTGAAATGAATTATAGAACAGGATTGTATCTCGGCGCTTTTGCTCATATTCATTTCTCCGAGTTTTATACCATGCAACCCGAAATCATGTACTCTTCACAAGGAGGTCGATCGCAAACAAACGGGACCGAAAACTTACAAATAAATTATATTTCTATTGATTTGGCCAACAAACTATTCGTGGGGAAGAACCTTGGATTGCATTTCATAGTAGGCCCCAGTATTGATTTAAATTACGATAACAACCCCATCAGCTGGGTCAATAACGATTTTAGTACGAAAGACAAGAAACTTACAGGCTTTGATTTGGCGGTTTTTGGGGGCATTGGTTATGAGTTTCCGAATGGTCTTATCCTAGAAGCCAGGTTTAAGCAGGGAATGGTTGATATAGATCTATGGGGCAATGATTTTGACAACAATGGGCAAAACATTTTTAATGCTGTATTTCAATTGGGTGCCGCCTATAAATTTGGTCTATAATAAATTTCGCACTCTTTATAAAAATTAAACAATCGGTAAAGGCATGTTGATAAAAGGATTATATACCATTAAAAGCTTTGAGTTTAACCTGGAAACCATTGAGGCTACCATTGAACTGCATAAGGAGCACATTATTTTCAAGGGGCATTTTCCAGGCAATCCGGTAATGCCCGGCGTATGTATGATTCAGATAATCAAGGAACTCACCGAGAAAGCGCTCGACAAGGATTTATTTCTTTCTGTTTGTTCTAATATCAAATTTATGGCGATTATCAATCCTGAAATAAATGCCATTCTAAAATTGGATATCGTGCTTTCAGAAGCCAACGAAGAAGTAAAAATAAAGAACACCTCTTCATATGGGGACACCTTGGCATTAAAATTGAATGCTACCTTTAAAATTTTAGGGTAATATGAAATCAATTCCAACAGTATTCGCCATACTTGCATTATTCGTAGGAACCCCTGATCTTATGCAATTACGGGAAACCTACCCGCAGGCGAACAATAGTGCCGAAATCACGAATGCCCTGCATGATGAGCTCGCAGTTGTTACAAAGGAAGACCAAGCCGTCCTAGTTGCATATAAGGGTGCCATAACTACTTTAATGGCAAAATTTTCGAAAGGAATTAAAAATAAAATGGAATTTTTTAAGTCAGGATCCGAACTCCTGGAATTTGCCGTAACCAATGATCCCGAGAATATTGAAATACGCTGCCTTCGATTAGGCGTCCAGGAAAATTCTCCAAAAATTGTTGACTATAAAGGAAAAATTCAAGAAGACAAGCAATTCATAATTGACAATTTTAAAAATACTAAGACAGAGGAAATCAAAGAATTTGTCAAAAAATATGTGCTGCAATCCACCCTTTTCTCCGAAACGGAAAGACAATTGTTTTAGCATTTCCATTCCCTATCTTTGTCTAAAATTAGAGCATCCCTGTAAGTCTGGACATTCATAATTACAAGCCTGCCTATTTGCTTACTGTCGTAGGTAAATACCATAGTAATGATTGGCAAGGTAGGTTTAGTTATGTTATTTGGCCCATTATGCGACTCCCTGACTTTTTAGGTTCCTCTTTCAATACGTAATTAGGTGTCTTTAACCACTAGTCCCTTCATTGCAAAGATGGCTCAACTTAAATGTTGTGTAATCATCCCCACCTATAATAATGAAAAAACGGTAGGCGCTGTTGTGGAGGCCGTTTTACAATTTTCAAGCGACATTATAATTATCAATGATGGATCTACCGATAAAACTCCTGAAATACTAAAAGCATATCCTCAATTAATTCAAATACAATGGTCAACAAACCAAGGAAAAGGAATAGCGTTACGTGCGGGGTTTAAAAAAGCATCAAATTTGGGGTTTAGCTATGCCATAACCATCGACTCGGATGGACAGCATTTTGCCTCGGATATACCGGTTTTTATAGATGCTCTCGAAGCAGCATCGAACAAAAATCTATTATTGATCGGAGCAAGGCAAATGAGAGATGCAACAATTCCTAAAAAGAGTAGTTTTGGCAATACATTTTCCAATTTCTGGTTTTGGTTTGAAACAGGGATTCGATTAAGTGATTCCCAATGCGGCTATCGTCTTTACCCGCTCGATCCCTTGAAGGACCTCAAATTTTACACTTCGAAATTTGAATTTGAAATTGAAGTCATTGTTCGGGCATCATGGCATGGTACGAAGGTCAAGAATGTACCGGTAAAGGTATTGTATGACGAATTTGAAAGAATATCACACTTTCGGCCGGTCATCGACTTTTCAAGGATAAGCATTCTAAATACATGGCTTGTCATCGTGTCTATTTTTTATATAAAACCACGGGACCTTTTGCGTAGATTTAAAAAAAAAGGTTTTCGACGGTTTATCTATGAGGACTTTTTGCATAATAATGATTCCCCTAGGAAAAAAGCCCTATCAATCGCCCTAGGAGTATTTATTGGCTTAAGCCCATTATGGGGTTTTCACACGGTCATCGTAATCTTTCTGGCCCTCCTTTTTAAACTGAACAAGGTCATTGCCTTCGCGTTTTCCAATATTAGCCTTCCGCCTTTTATTCCCTTCGTGCTGTACACAAGTTCTAAAGTTGGCCAACTGGTTACTGGTCAGGATTATACCTATGACTTGGATACTATTACCGAACATTTTGAAGTCATGAAGCATTTGGAAACCTATATCATTGGAAGCCTACTTCTCGCAACAACCTGTTCTTTGATTTTAGGTCTTACCGCTTATGTTTTTTTATCGATATTCGATCGCAAGAAAATAGTCGTGCAAAATGGGTAGGTTTTTCTATGGGGTTTACGAAATAATTTCCAAAAACCGATATTGGAGCGCCTTGGGCCTATTGATTCTTCTTCTGGGTCTAGGGTTGGTCGCTTCAAAAATTGAATTCGAGGAAGACATTACTAAACTTATTCCCATTGAATCTAGTAATAAGGATTTTGAAAAAGTATTACGCACTGTAAATTTTGCCGACAAGATTATCATCAATATTCAAAGGCAACCTCAGGGTTCAATTGATGATCTTACCGCCTATGGTTCGGATATCATCGATAGCATTCTATTGACTTCCAAAAACTATGTGAAGACAATACAAGGCAAAATAGGTGATACCGATATCCAAAAGACGGTCGATTTTGTCTACAAAAACCTACCCTTCTTCTTAGACCCAGCAGATTATGTTGAGATTCGACAAAAATTAACAAAAGACAGCCTTGCCAAGATTAACAGGGATAATTATAAAAGCTTGGTCTCACCAACGGGCCTTGTTCTCAAACAAAACTTGCTTAGAGACCCTTTAGGACTCTCTTATAGGGCGCTAAAAAAGTTACAATCAGTGGGTGTTGGCGACGGTTTCAAATTGCATAATGGATTTATAATCAGCAAAGATGAACAGAATGTACTCTTATTCCTGACCCCTGAATATCCTTCTAATGAAACAGCGAAAAACCAAAAATTCGTTGAAAACCTATATGCCGTTCAGAACCAATTGAATACTCGCTATAAGGGGAAGGTAAAAGGCGAATATTATGGTGCCACCTTAGTCGCCGTGGCCAATGCAAAACAAATAAAAAAAGACATTCAATTTACCGCCGGTATTGCCATTACGATTTTGTTGGTCATTCTTATCCTATTCTACAAAAAGTTAGCCGTTCCGCTCATTTTATTTTTACCGACCTTGGTAGGTGGCTTAATTTCATTGGCCTTTTTGTATTTCATTCGCGGCAAGATCTCGGCAATATCGCTAGGAATCGGATCTGTTCTCATCGGGGTAACCTTAGACTATGCCTTACATGTACTTACCCATATACGTAGCAATAATTCAATTAAAAACCTATTCTTCGAAGTGGCCCCCTCGATTATGATGAGCGCCCTGACAACGGCTGCCGCCTTTTTATGTCTGTTGTTTCTAAAGTCCCAGGCGCTGCAGGATTTGGGGATATTTGCCGCGGTAACCGTAATGGGAGCTTCCATCTTTGCGCTATTATTTATTCCGCAAGTGTATTCCAAAACCGTAGATAAATCAGCAACCAATACGGTATTTGACCGCGTTGCCGCCTACGATTTCCATAAGAATAAATGGGGTATCGCACTTATCTTTATTTTATTGTTCAGTAGTATTTTCACGTATAACAAGGTCGTTTTTAATAAGGATCTCGCTAAACTAAATTTTGAACCAGCACATTTGATGGAAGCGCGGGAACGGTTGGACCTGCTAACCGACATAAATTCAAAATCAATGTATTTGGCCACCTACGGTGAAAATTTAGAAAATGTACTTCAATCCAACGATACGATCCTCGATAAATTAATACGTTTAAAAAAGGCAGGTGTAATTCTAGGCTTTAATTCTATTGGGAATTTGATCTCTTCGAAGCACAAGCAACACGAACGAAGAATCGCTTGGCAAAAATTCTGGAATACCAATACCATCGATTCCTTGCAAAAAAATCTAACAGCTACTGGTCAAAAACTAGGATTTAAAGCCAGCACCTATGATGCGTTTTATGCTTCCCTTAAAAAGCCATTCAATCCCCCGGGAATAAAGGCCTTCTACGATTTGAACGTTTTAAATATCGATGATTACATTGCCGCGGAAGATAACTTTACCACAATAACGACCTTGATAAAGGTAGATTCTGTAAAGGTGCCCCAGGTACGAGCGGCCTTTGCAAATTCAAAAAAGTCCTTGCTTATTGACCGCCAAGGTATGAACGAAACATTTCTTGGGCACCTTAAGAATGACTTCAATCGCCTAATAGGGTTTTCGATCTTGGCCGTTTTACTCTTACTATTATTTTTTTACAGGAGTCTTTCACTAACCCTGGTTACCAGCATTCCTATCTTTTTGACCTGGTTTATTACCATTGGGATTATGGGATTTCTACATATTGAGTTTAATATTTTTAACATCATCATTTCTACCTTTATTTTCGGCTTGGGGGTAGATTATAGCATCTTTGTCACGAATGGCCTTCTACATGAATATCGCAGCGGGGAGCGCACCTTGACCACCCACAAGACATCGATAATGCTCTCGGTAATAACCACCATATTAGGGCTCGGAGTATTAATCTTTGCGAAACACCCTGCCTTGTACACTATTTCGCTGGTATCGCTCATCGGAATATTTTCGGCCGCCTTTGTGGCCTTCACAATGCAACCCTTATTGTTTCAATTGTTTATTGGCAGTAATACAAAACGACCTATCCACCTTCGTTATTTAGTGCATTCGGTACTATCTTTTGGTTATTTTGGCCTTGGTGGACTTTTGTTCTCGATTTATGCTTTTCTTGTGTTGCATTTGTTTCCGAAAAGTCGTGGAAGAAAACAAATGGCCTTTCATAGCATGGTTTCCCAATTGATGCGCTCCGTATTATATACAAATCCATTCGTACGCAAAAAAGTAATCAATCAATCTAAAGAGGACTTTACACGACCGGCGATGATCATTGCGAATCATACCTCCTTTCTTGATATTTTGGCTATTGGGATGTTATCGCCCAAAATTATCTATCTGGTCAATGACTGGGTCTATAACTCACCTGTTTTTGGTAGTGCCGCCAAATTGGCGGGCGCCTATCCCGTTTCCAAGGGGATTGAAAACGGGGAAGCATACCTACAGGACAAGGTGGCCCAAGGCTTTTCGTTAATTGCTTTTCCCGAGGGCACAAGGTCTCAAACCAACAAAATTAGACGATTTCATAAGGGCGCCTTTTATTTGGCGGAAAGGTTTCAGTTGGATATTCTCCCCGTTATGATCCATGGCAATTCGGAGGTACTCTCAAAAGGTACTTTTATCATTAAAGATGGTAGTATCACACTAAAAATATTGGACAGAATTACACAAGACGATGTGCATTATGGAGCAGGATATGGGCCGCGCACAAAAAATATAGCGTCTTACTTTAAAAATGAGTTTCAAAATTTTCGGAAAGATCAAGAAGATGCCACCTACTTTCATGCCTTGGTATTGGATGATTTTAGGTATAAAGGGCACGACATTTATAAGGAAGTACGCAATGATTTAATCAAGTACGCAGCTGATTATAAGGATATTATGGATGCTGTCGAAAAAAACGACCAGATACTTCACATATCCAGCGATTCTGGTCAACTTGATTTTCTGTTGACGTTGGATTCATCCACGAGGAAGATTTCCCGATTGATGGAAGATGCCGAAGCTCGGCAAATTTTTGAAAATAGTTATATCACAAAAAGCTACAAGAACATCAGGATTTTAAAAACGGTACAGGAGGCCTTAATGAGTCAAACGAACGTGCTCATCGTTTCGATGACTTCCATCGATATTAATCATTGGAAAACCAAAATACAGACTGAAATTACTATCTTAATACTATTAAAGGATGGAAAACAACTTCTTCCCGATAGTATAGTTGGGTTGCATTTTCATACTATTCGCGAAAATGATAGTTTTACAATACTGAAAAGGAATCGTACATGAAGGAGCATTTTGATGTGGTTGTAATTGGCAGTGGCCTTGGGGGCTTGGTAAGCGCCTTGATTCTTGCCAAAGAGGGGAAATCAGTTTGCGTACTCGAAAAGAACAATCAATACGGCGGCAATTTACAGACCTTTGTACGGGACAAAACCATTTTTGATACGGGAGTACATTATATCGGAGGCCTTTCAGAAGGACAAAACCTGCATCGGTACTTTACGTATTTAGATATCTATGACGGGCTAACCCTTAAAAAAATGGATGAGGATGGCTTTGATCGAATTACATTCGATGACGACCCCATTGAGTACAAACATGCCCAGGGATATAAAAATTTTGAGCAAAAATTAATTTCCCAATTTCCGGAAGAAGCCGAAAATATTTTAGCCTATTGTGTAAAATTACAAGAGGTCTGTAATAAATTCCCGCTGTACAATTTAAAACTGGGAAAGCCCTATTATGATGATGAAGAAATGTTCGGGATGCCAGCCCGAGCCTACATCAATTCATTTACGAAAAATGTCAAATTACAGGCCGTGTTGGCAGGCTCGAACCTCCTTTATGCCGGAGACGCCGACAAGACCCCTTTTTATGTGCATGCGCTCTCGGTCTATTCTTATATTCAAAGCGCATATCGTTGCGTAAATGGCGGTAGTCAAATCTCGCGATTGCTTATTCGTAAGCTAAAGGAAAACGGAGGTGAGGCCTACAAACACCATGAAGTTTTCAAGTTCGGGTATTTGGATAATAGGATTACGTCAGTATTTACCAAGAACGGAAAAGAAATCAAAGGCGACCTATTTATATCGAACATTGAACCCAAATTGACTTTAAAGTTAGTTGGGGAAGATAAATTTAGGAAATCATATATCAACAGAATACGACAAATCGAAAGTACAATTTCGGCCTTCAGCCTTCATTTGGTCCTTAAACCCAAATCATTCGAATACCTGAATTATAATTACTATCACTTTAAAGATCATAGCAAGGTCTGGAATAGTAGTAAGTATTCGCAAGAAAGCTGGCCAGAAAGTTACATGATATCTATGGGGGTGAAAAAGAAGGCCGATGGCTGGGCGGATCAACTTACTGCAATTACGTATATGCGGTATGACGAGGTAAAACCATGGGAAGGCACCTTTAATACGGTTGCCCAAAAAAATAATCGCGGGCAGACCTACGAAGAGTTCAAGATGGCCAAGACCGAACGGTTTTTAAAGGAGTTGGAAAAAAAGTTTCCAAACATTCGTGACTGCATCAAAGCCTCGTATACATCGACACCACTTTCCTATCGTGATTATATTGCATGCAACAATGGGGCAATGTACGGGTATGTTAAAGACGTTGGAAATCCATTGAAATCATTTGTGTCCCCTCGAACAAAGATCGGCAATCTATACTTTACCGGTCAAAGTCTCAACATGCATGGTATCTTGGGGGTGACCATCGGGGGTGTGGTCACCTGTTCGGAAATTTTAGGAAAGGAATATTTATTGCAGAAAATATTACAGGTTGATCCAACTGAAACAGCAGTAAACAATATCGTATAGTGGCAAGCTTTAAAACCATACCGATTGATAGGGTGCAGGATATTTCAAAATCCGAGTTTATAGAAAAATACTATAAGCCACAAATCCCTGTATTGCTTGAAGGTTTAACCAAAAATTGGCCGGCCTATACAAAATGGAACCTTGAGTATATTCAACAATTGGCCGGCGATCAAATCGTTCCCTTGTACAATAACAAACCCACAAAGGGGAAACAAAATTCGGCGGCTCCAGCCACTGAAATGAAACTCTATGATTATCTTGAACTATTAAAGACCGGACCTACCGATCTACGCATTTTTTTCTATAATATTTTAGACAAAATGCCCATTCTTGCGAACGATTTTGAGTATCCTGATATTGGTCTTAATTTTTTCAAAAGACTCCCGGTTATGTTTTTTGGAGGAGAAGGCTCGAAAGTGTTGGCACATTATGATATGGATCTGGCCGATTTGATGCATTTTCATTTTCATGGCACAAAAAGCGTTACCCTTTTTAGCCCCCGACAATCCCGCTTTCTCTATAAGGTTCCTTTTGCAGTACATAATTTGGAAACCATCGATATGGACCGGCCTGATTTTGAAAAGTACCCGGCACTTAAACAAGTAGTCGGCATCGAAGTATTGATGAAACATGGCGACGCGCTGTATATGCCGAGTGGATACTGGCATTATATCAAGTATTTAAACGGAGGTTTTTCAATTACCTTAAGGGCCTTGCCGACAAGGCCCCAACGCCTTTTGAAAACAGCCTATAATGTATTTGTTATTCGCCATTTCGAGAATCTGATGCGTAAGACTATGGGGCAAAAATGGGTAGATTACAAGGAGAACCGCATGATAAGACAAACTAATAAAAAGTTTAAGTAAAAAAATTTTGAAAACGATCCCGCTAAAGTCGATCCTAATTTCGGGGTTCCTACTCCTGGTGGTCACCTCTTGCGGAGTTTCAAAATCACTGAACGATGTCCCCGAAGTAGCCCAGCACGAGGTTCAGCCTCCCCAACGGATCCGATTATCAGACTCGTTATTCGTTTCCAAAAATGGTTTTCTGTCTAAAAACCGTCAGGGCCTATGGGAATTATATGTAGGAGGAAGTCCGATTGAATTGGGCTTAACCAACGGAATTCTTACCCAAGAGCTTTTTCACAAACAAGAAAACGCCTTATTGTCTAAAGTTGATGAACTTGTACCATCACACACCAAGCAATTTCTCTTGCGAAAATTCTTGGCCTGGTTCAATCGTAAGATGTACCTAAATATCAAGGAAGAATTCAAGGCCGAAATTTATGGCCTTGCCCAGTATGCTTCTCCGACCTATGACCATATTGCAAAAGCCTATCCAAGGATCCTTTACTTACACGGCGCTCATGATATTGGGCATGCTTTGCAAGATTTGGCATTGGTCGGTTGTTCCTCTTTTGCAGCCTGGGGAGACAAGACGACCGATGGTGAACTCATCGTCGGCCGCAATTTTGATTTTTATGCCGGCGATGAATTCGCCAAAGAAAAAATCGTTGCTTTTGTAAGTCCCGATACTGGCTACAAGTTTATGTCGGTAACCTGGGGCGGAATGATCGGGGTAGTATCAGGAATGAATGAACAAGGATTGACCGTAACCATCAATGCAGGGAAATCAAAATTCCCATTGGTAGCCAAAACGCCAGTTTCCTTGGTGACTCGGGAGATCTTGCAATACGCCTCGAACATTGACGAAGCTATCGCCATCGCCAAAAAAAGGCAGGTTTTTGTTTCAGAATCAATTTTTGTGGGCAGTGCCAAAGACAAGCACGCGGCCATCATAGAGGTTTCACCTAAAAAATTCGGGGTATATGAAGTCGCCAATTCAGATCAATTGATCTGTACGAATCATTTTCAGAGCAGCGCGTATAAGAACGATAAACAAAATCAAAAACAAATTTTGGAAAGTCATTCAAAATACCGCTATGACCGAATGGTCGAGCTCATGGAAGCTACCCCAAAAATCAACCCACAAGAAGCTGTAAATATCCTTAGAAATAAGGACGGGCTGCACGATACCAAAATTGGCTACGGCAATGAGAAGGCGTTGAACCAATTGCTGGCCCATCACAGTATCGTATTCAAACCCGATGAATTATTGGTATGGGTATCGAGCAATCCGTATCAATTGGGGGAATATGTGGCTTATGACCTTAAAAAAATCTTTTCGGAACAACCACCGCACGACGCCCAAAAATCGCTTTCAGTTTCAAAATTGAATATTGATAAGGATGTGTTTCTTGATTCTGATGAATATCGCGCATATGAAACATATCGCCGTCTTGATAAAATAATACGCACGGCAATCGAGGATAACACAAATTTAGAAGCCAAGATCCTTACTGAATTCGCCCAATCGAATCCCGACTTTTGGGAAGTTTATTACTTGATCGGGAGATACAATTATAACAAAGGATATGACTCTGTAGCTTTGGAGGCTTTTCGCAAAGCACAAACCAAGGAAATTACAACCCTTCCAGAAAAAAGAAACCTGGCGGCGCTTGTTCGAAAGCTAGAGCGACGACTACCCAAATAGACAATTACCACATCCCGGTTATCCGCGCGCTGACGCCATTGTTCATTACTTATTGTTAATTGCTTATTGTTCACCGCCCACTGCCAACTGCTTACTGCCAACTGCCTACTGTTCACTGTTTACTTTTCACTACCTACTGATCAGGTCATTGAGAGCCCATTTAGAAGGCGAAGCAATCGTTCTAATTAAAGGCTTTCCCTAAAAAGACAATCGGTTAATTCGAAGTGCGAAGTAACCGATTGGCCCCATTTAACAGATACCTACTAGTCTATTTAAAACCGTTAGCGATTCTTATTTTTTCGAGAGATCATTTCCCCAACATCAAGAGTTCGTTGCAATTGACCTCGGTGATATAGCGCGTCTCACCTTCCTTGGTCTCATAGGAACGGTGGATCAATTTGCCCTCAATCGCAACTTGTTTACCCTTGGTCAAATAACTTTCTACGATCTCAGCGGTCTTCCCCCAGGCAACTATATTGTGCCATTGCGTATCCTCAACCTTTTCGCCTTTTGAATTTTTATAACTTTCACTGGTGGCAATTGAAAATTTTGCCAATTTTCGACCTCCATCCAAGGTAACGATTTCGGGGTCTTGCCCCAAGTTTCCAATCAACTGTACTTTGTTTTTAAGTGCGTTCATTTTTACTAATTTTTAGGATTAAACAGTTCATACAATCGAACCTCCTTGATTCGATGATACAAACCTAGTACTGCACTGAAAAAAGAATCGGTTCAGAAATACTTACTTTCGTTTGTAAACGGTTGTATTCGTTTGTAAACGTTTTTAATTATGATTATCAAACATTTATGAACTTTTTAAAATCTTCCTGATCATTCCTTTTATTTTAATGCTATGTTATGCCTTGGCACTACCCCATTAAAGATCTAGGATCCTATGCGACCCTAGAAATTTCAGATGCCCATATTCTTTTAAAACCTTTCTATTTTCACAATTATGTTTATATTAGTTACTTCTTCACTTAATGACTACTAAATATGAAAAAACCGATACATAATTTCCTGTTTACGCTTTTCCTATGCGGCACTTTTTGTAATGCCCAGACCACTGAAGAAGTCGTAGCGGCCATCCAGAAAGAAGCTATCGAAAATTCGCAATTGGAAACCTTGGCACATGAACTCATGGATGTTATCGGTCCAAGACTGGTCGGCACCCCCCAAATGCAACGTGCCAATGACTGGGCCGTAGCAACCTATAAAAAATGGGGTATCGAAGCAAAAAATGAAGCTTGGGGTAAATGGCGCGGATGGGAACGTGGTATTACCCACATCGATATGCTGTCCCCACGGATCGTTTCACTCAGTGGACGGCAACTTGCCTGGAGCCCCAGTACCGGTAAAAAAGGAGTGACCGCCTATCTTGTGAACCTGCCTATGGTATCAGACTCCATGGCCTTTGTAAAATGGCTGCCAACCATTAAGGGGAAATTCGTGATGGTCTCAATGAACCAACCGACCGGGCGCCCTGATGAGAATTGGGAAGAATTTGCGACCAAGGAGTCCTTCGAGAAAATGAAAAAAAATCGCGATTCACTGGAAAATGCTTGGCAACAGAATTTCAGGAATATGGGATATACCAGCAGAAATATCAATGAGGCACTGGAAAAAGCAGGAGCTGTGGGAATCCTGCAATCTCGCTGGTCAGAAGGTTTTGGCGCCAATAAGATCTTCGAGGCCACTACCGAAAAGATCCCGGTGGTCGACCTCTCGCTCGAAGATTATGGGATGCTCTATCGCATGGTAGCACACGGAGTAGCTCCACAACTGCAAGTGGTCACAGAATCGAAAGAATTGGGAACAGTACCTACATTCAATACCATTGCAACAATCCCGGGAACCGAATTGCCCAATGAATATGTGATGCTCTCGGCGCATTTTGATTCCTGGGATGGAGCCACCGGGGCAACTGACAATGGCACAGGTACCATTACCATGCTAGAAGCGGCCCGTATTCTTAAAAAAATAGTTCCAAAGCCAAAACGTACCATCATTATAGGGCATTGGGGCAGTGAAGAACAGGGCCTTAATGGCTCTAGGGCCTTTGTGGAAGACCATCCAGAGATCGTTGCTAATCTTCAAGCCCTTTTTAATCAGGATAACGGTACCGGAAGGGTCGTTCAGATCAATGGCCAGGGCTTTTTAAATTCATACGCCTATCTCGGGAGATGGCTGGAGGCGGTACCCAAAGAAATTTCGGATCAAATTGAGACCAGTTTCCCGGGCAATCCTGGTGGTGGCGGATCTGACTATGCCTCCTTTGTGGCGGCCGGCGCCCCCGCATTTTCATTAAGCTCCCTGAATTGGAGCTATTGGAACTATACTTGGCATACGAATTTGGATACTTATGATAAAATTGTTTTTGACGATGTTCGAAATAATGCCATTCTCACGGCGATTTTGGCGTATATGGCCAGCGAAGATCCCGAAAAAACATCCCGTGAGAAGGCCGTCCTTGGAACGAACCCGCGAACCGGGGAACAGCGAACTTGGCCTGAGCCGAGATCCCCGGAGAGAAACGGAGGGGAACGCGATTAAGAATGTCATACCATCCTATCATGAAAAACCAAAATGCTTTCTGTCACAGATCGATAGAACTCCTTGCGCTATTGCTCATTCCTATGCTTTCAAGTGCGCAGATAAGTGTGAACCAAGATCGCCTAGAAAGCCGGATTTTTTCGTTGGCTGAATTCGGTCTTCAGGACAACGGGGAAACCGAACGGGTGGCCTATAGCGATGCCGACATAGCCGCCAGAAAATGGGCAATTACAGAAATGGAGGCGCTTGGCTTAAAAACCACTATAGATTTTGCAGGTAATTTAGTCGGCATCCGAAGCGGGAGCGACCCAAATTTAAAACCCATTGCTTTTGGATCACATATCGACCGGGTACCCAACGGCGGCAACTATGATGGATGTGTAGGGTCGATGGCAGCATTGGAAGTTATTCAAACCATGAACGATCATGCCATAAAGACCAAGCATCCTCTTGAAGTTATCCTCTTTTCAGATGAAGAGGGCAGTCTGATGGGGAGTAGGGCGCTTGTAGGACATCTCGGCCCGAATGCCTTAAAAGTGGTCAATAGTACCGGCTATTCTGTCAGCGAAGGTGTGATGCGCATCGGGGGTGATACCACAAAAATTAAGGAGGTGGCCCGTCAAAAAGGCGACCTCGCCGCCTTTCTTGAATTACATATCGAACAAGGTGGAATCCTTGAGAACGAACAGGTCGATATTGGTGTAGTTGAAGGTATCGTTGGGATTCGATGGTGGGATGTTGAATTTACCGGGTTTGCCAACCATGCTGGAACTACGCCCATGAATGCAAGGCAAGATGCGCTTTTGGCGGCGGCCAAATTTATCGTAATGGCAAATGAGACCGCCAATAGTTTTGCGGGCCGACAAGTGGCCACCGTTGGTAGGATCAAGGCCGAGCCTGGTGCGCCGAACGTCATTCCCGGTAAAGTGGTAACCAGCCTTGAAATCAGGGACCTTTCCGAAGCGGTCATCGAAAAATTATTTGACATGATCAAAGTGAAGACCGAGGAGCTAGCAAGGTCATCGCATGTCAAGATCGAGTTTCACCGTTTAGACACAACCGCAGATCCGGCCTTGACCGATCCCGTTATCCAAAAGGAAATCGAGAAAGCCGCCAAGATGCTCGGCCTTACCACAAAACTAATGCCCAGTGGCGCAGGGCATGATGCCCAGGATATGGCCCTGATCGCCCCAACGGGAATGATCTTTGTACCTAGTAAAGGAGGCATTAGCCATTCCCCGAAAGAATTTACTTCCGCGCAAGATATGGCCAATGGAGCCAATGTATTATTACAAACCATCCTGGCCTTGGACAAGGACCTAAAATAAAATACGAACACTAATAATGTACTTAATGAATACCAACCGAAAACTGCTTACCACATTCTTATTGATTGCGCTCTCAATACCATTTAGCAACGCTCAAAGCAAACGCAAGGCAAAGATGACAGCCCCTGAAATCGTCTTGTCAGACTCCCTATTTCACGGCTTGAAATGGCGAAACATCGGTCCGTTTCGCGGCGGACGAAGCGTGTCATCCTCAGGCGTTGTCGGGCAGCCGATGACGTATTATTTTGGAGGTGTCGGCGGCGGTATCTGGAAAACGGTCGACGATGGAATTACATGGAAAAATGTTTCCGATGGCTTTTTAAAAACAGGAACCGTGGGATCCATTGCCGTATCTGAGAGCAATCCCAATCTTGTTATCGCAGGAATGGGTGAACACGCCGCTCGCGGGGTCATGACCTCGATGGGCGATGGCGTCTACAAATCAACCGACGCTGGCAAGACATGGAAACATATCGGTTTAGATCATGTACGGCATATCTCCGATGTTATCATTCATCCTACAAATCCAGATATTATTTTTATTGCTGCCCAAGGAGCGCAATATGGCCCCTCTCCCGACCGGGGTATTTTTCGTTCAAACGATGGGGGTGCTACTTGGGAAAAGGTATTCTATGTAAACGACCGCACGGGACCTTCCTCTTTATCAATGGATATGAAGAACCCCCTGATCCTCTATGCTGCCTTTTGGGAACATCAACGCTATCCTTGGACCATGGAATCAGGGGGCAAAAGCTCGGCCTTGTACAAATCGACTGACGGGGGTGCCACATGGGACAAATTAACCGAAGGCCTTCCCAAGGAATTTGGGAAGGCCGGGATTTCAGTCTCCCGCGCCAACCCCGAATTGGTATTCGCCGTAATTGAAGCAGAAGGTGAGAAAGGAGGTGTCTACCGTTCCGATGACGCTGGAAAAAAATGGACCCAGATCAATAAAGACCGCATCAATATCACCCGTTCCTGGTATTATATGGAAATTTTCGCCGATCCCCAGAACGAGAATATCGTATACGTGCTGAACGCGCCGGTGACCAAGTCGATCGATGGCGGTAAGACGTTCGCCCCAATTTCGACACCGCATGGGGATAATCATCATTTGTGGATCAATCCCTACGACAATCAAAAGATGATCAATTCAAATGATGGAGGCGCAAATATTTCAAACAATGGAGGCGCCAGTTGGAGTACACAGGAAAATCAGCCTACTGCACAATTTTATCGCGTTATCACCGACAATCTGGTGCCCTATAATGTTTATGGGGGACAACAGGACAACTCGGCCATCGCCATTGCCAGCCGTACCAATGGCCAAGGTATCGATTGGAAAGACTGGTATTCGGTGGCAGGTTGTGAAAGTGCCTATTTGGCCTTCGACCCCGACAATCCCGAGTTTGTGTTTGGGGGATGTTATCAAGGTATCATCGAAAAATGGGTACGGGCTTCCCGAGAGGCGAAACCCATTAAGGAATATCCCGAACTCAACCTCGGCAATGTTCCCAAGGATTTTAAATACCGTTATAATTGGAATGCTCCCATCATTAGTTCTCCACATGACCCGAACACCATTTACCACGGTGGCAACGTCGTTTTTAAAACGACCGATGCAGGTACCAGTTGGCAGGTAATCAGCCCTGACCTGACTCGAAACGAAAAGAGCAAACAAGGCCCAGGAGGTATCCCATATACCAATGAGGCAGCCGGTGGTGAAAATTATAATACGCTGATGTACTTGGTAGAATCACCCCACGAAAAAGGGGTGCTTTGGGCCGGAAGCGATGATGGCCTCGTACATATTACCAAAGATGATGGCCTACATTGGGAAGATGTAACCCCACCCAATGTTGGGGAAGGCATTGTAAACAGTATCGAAGTGTCGCCCCACGACCCGGCAACTGCCTATGTGGTCGTGATGCGTTACAAGTCGATGGACTTAAAACCCTATGTCTTCAAAACTTCGGATTATGGGAAAACCTGGACAAAAATTACGAACGGAATTACCGATGAACATACATTTGTGCGTGTCGTGCGTGAAGATCCGAAACGCAAGGGACTGCTCTATGCCGGGACAGAAACCGGACTCTATATTTCTTTGGATGATGGGCAGAATTGGCAACCCTTACAACTAAACCTTCCCGTCGTTCCCATCAATGACCTCATTTTCCAGACAAATGATCTTGTTGCAGCCACTGCCGGACGCTCATTCTGGATCTTAGACGACGTAGCGGCCCTTCAAAATCTTGGAGGCACGAAACCAAGTGTTGCGATTTTTAAACCCAAGGATACCTACCGCCTATTTGGGGGAAGCAGTGATAAGCCACAACCAGGACTTGGGGATAATCCTAAAAGTGGGGTGACCTTTGACTATTATTTGGACAAGGATGCGGATAGCTTGGACCTTAAATTCGAAGTGCTGCAAGAAGGAAACGTACTCCGCACCTATTCAAACAAAAAACCAAAGGATTTTAAGACGTGGCCCGGAGGCCCTTCGAAACCCATGATATTCCCTGCCAAAAAAGGATATAATCGTTTTACTTGGGATTTCAGAAAAGAGGATTCGCCCGCGGTTGAAAAGGTATTCGTGTACGGAAGTTATGATGGGGCGAGGGTCGCCCCGGGAAAATATACGCTTCGATTAACGCTAGAAGGAACTGTCTCGGAAACTGAGGTTACCATTTTGCCAAACCCGAACGTTGAAGGAACCCCAGCCGATTATCAGGATCAACAAGCCGTGTTGGACCAAATCGAGGAAGCCATAGAAAACATCCATACTTCCGTCAATAAAATGCGATCTGCCAAAGCGCAACTGGAAGGCTATGCCAAATTATTGAAAGACAATGCCAAGGCCAAGGATTTGGTGGAAAAAGGAAAAACATTGATCGAAAGAATCGATACTTGGGAACAACATCTGATTCAACCCAAGCAAAAAACATTTCAGGATGTTATTAATTACCACAATCAGTTGAATGCCGAATTCATGGAACTTAAGAGTTATGTCGATGTTGCGGAGCCCAAGGTTACGGCCGGTGCCAAGGAACGATTGCACGACTTATTGACAGATTGGAAAACCTACGAGAGCGAACGGGATGCCATCGTGAATACTGAGATGCAGGCCTATAATAAAATGTATCAAGATCTTGGCCTCCCCGCTTTGATTTTGTCAGAGTGATGATTTGATTGATTAAACGATTTATTTGTTTGATGATCAAGTAAGAATTCAAACACTCTGAGCTAACCGGAATAATCATTGGCCATGCCATGACGGCACATAGTGCCCTTGGCAACGGTTTTCAAGAAGTAATTTACCAAAGGGCCTTGGAAATTGAAATGAGCAAGGCAGGTTTGATATTCAATCGAGAATTTGAGATGCCGATTTTTTATAGAAATAGCCCTACTTATAAATTTCGGGGAAAGGTGCTTGAATTTCAAAAAGATTGCATAACAAAAAATACAAATCCCAAGAATCAAATAAATCAAATACATCATAGTTAGGACATCATGAGTTATAGTGCAGACCAGACCTATAGAGGTATAAATTATACAAAGACACGTCTCCCAAAAGGAGAATACGAAAACTGTATTTTTGATCAATGTGATTTTTCTAATGGGTATTTAGACAACCAAAACTTTACAGAATGTGTATTCACCGACTGTAATCTAAGTAATGCCAACATCAAACATACGCTATTCAATGATGTGCGATTTTCGCACTGTAAGATGCTGGGGTTGAAATTCGATGACCTCAACGCTTTTTTAATGCGATTTCAATGCAGTGATTGTTCCTTGGATCTCGCCTCGTTCAATGACCTTACGCTGAAAAATATGTATTTTAAGGACTGTAAGTTCAATAAGACCGACTTTAACGGTACTGATTTGTCGAATGCCCTTTTTGAGAATTGCAATCTACAAGGTGCGATCTTTGAAAACTCAGTTTTAGAAAAAGCAGACTTTAGGACCGCCTATCATATCGGCATAGACCCGGAAAAAAATAGAATGCGAAAAGCCAAATTTTCCAAGGAAGGGGTATTGGGTCTTTTGTTGAAATACGACCTTATCATAGAATGACTGGTTCGTCCGGTAAGCTTTACTGCATCAAAATTTGTATTTGTATAATTTGTAACTTGTCGTAAACTTGTTAGAGATATGAAGTCAATCGCATGGCTTTCCCTGCTTTTCACGGTCTATTGTGTGGGCCAGAATACGGTCTCATTGCCTGAGGGAGCAACGTCCCCAAAAGCCGATCTATCACAAATTTCCTGGATGGCCGGCCATTGGAAAGGAGAGGCATTTGGAGGAGTTACCGAAGAAATTTGGAGTCCGCCCTTAGGGGGTTCCATGATGTGCGTCTTTAAACTGGTAACTGATGGTGCCGTGAATTTCTATGAAATCTGCCATCTTAGGGAAGTGGAGCAATCTTTGCTGTTTGAGGTAAAACATTTTCAATCTGATCTTAAAGGTTGGGAAGAAAAAGACGAGGTACAAAGTTTCAAATTGGTAAAAATCGAGGGCAACCGTGTCTATTTCGATGGTTTTACCTTTGAACGTATCGATGCCAATGAAGCGAATATCTACGTGGTAATTGAGCATGAGGATGGCAGCACCGAAGAAGTTAAATTCAATTATAAACGTATCTGATTTGGAAAGGAAATGTTTGGAATGTGGTGAGCGTATACTGGGCAGGGTAGACAAAAAATTCTGTTCTGATCATTGTCGCAATGCCTATAACAATAAAGTCAATAAAGACAGCAAGAACCTCATTCGCAATATCAACAACCGGCTCAGAAAAAATTATAGGGTCTTGGATAGTTTCCCCTTGCACGAAGGCAAAACGCGTACGACACGTACCCGATTACTCGATAAAGGCTTCGATTTTGATTTTATCACCAATCTGTATACCACGAAAAAGGGTACCACCTATTATTTTGTGTATGATTTGGGCTACCTCCCCCTAGAAAATGAGTATTATATGATTGTAAAACGGGAGTAGTTCCCAGCTCAAAGCGAATCGTCCCTCTAAAAAAATGCCTTCCAATGGAAAGGCATTTCATATACTAAAAATTATCTATTTATGGTGTCACCGATTGTCATTTCCAATTGTGCCCACTTAGCCGCAAGGCTGCCACCACGATGTCCTTTCGGCTAATTTGGCCTACTAGGAGCCCATCTTTCATGACCGGTAAACGTCTTCTATTATGCCTGTCAAAAATACCTGCCGCATCAAAAATACTGATGTCATGTGGAATCGACTCAACCTCCTTCGTCATATATTTTTCAACACTCTTATCTAAAATCGGTTGGTTAAAATACCGGCTTTCGGAAATCTGCTTCATACAATCGGCTTCGGAGATGATGCCTACCAGGAACCCATTGTCATCCAAGACCGGACCTCCTGAAATATTGTACTTCGTAAACAGTTCCATTACTTCTAGAATAGATTGTTCCGGAGTAAAGGTTATTAATTTTTTGGTCATATAATCACTGACCAAAATAGGGGCATCGAATTCCTTCTTAAAGACCTTCCTGATTCCCTGAAAACTCTTGATTCCCATACCCGTTTATTTTAGATTAATCTTAAATATAGCTAATTTCTGCGAATTATCTAATTATTTACCAAAAAATATGCTAAAGCCGCGGAATTTTATACTTTTAGTTTCCAAATTTTCGATATGAAAAAAATAAATTTGGTCTTGACGTTTCTCCTGCTTATTTTGGCAATTTATTGGGGTCATCTTGCGGAAATGCCAACCTATAAACAGGATGGGCATCTTGTACCGACCGTATTTTCTACCGACAGGGCATTGAAGCATGTTGAACGCCTATCGGAACTGCCACATGGTGTGGGCTTTCCCGAGCATGAACGGGTCAGGGAGTACCTTGTGGGGCAACTTACTTCCTTGGGCCTCGAAACTTCCCTACAGACAGGGTATACTATTGGGGATTATGGCAACTTTAGTAAGGCCACGAATATCCTTGCCCGCATCAAAGGAACCGAAAATGGGAAGGCCCTTCTCTTACTTTCCCATTATGATAGTAGCCCACATTCATCATTGGGCGCCAGCGACGATGCCAGTGGGGTCGCCACCATCTTAGAGGCAATCCGTGCCTTCCTGGCAGAAAAAAAGACGCACAAAAACGACCTGATTATCCTGATTTCCGATGCCGAGGAACTCGGCCTTAATGGGGCAGATCTCTTCGTGAACCAACATCCCTGGGCGAAAGATGTCGGTCTGGTCCTAAATTTCGAGGCAAGGGGCAGTGGCGGCCCGAGTTTTATGCTGATCGAGACCAATCGGGGCAATGCGCGGCTTATCGAAGAATTTACCAAAGCGAATCCTCAATATCCCGTAGCGAATTCCTTGGCATATTCCATTTATAAAATGCTGCCCAATGATACGGATCTTACCATATTTCGTGAAGATGGCGATATTGAAGGCTTTAATTTTGCCTTTATCGACGATCATTACGACTATCATACGGTACGGGACAACTACAATCGCCTCGATCGCAATACCTTGTCACATCAAGGAAGTTATATCATGCCCTTATTACGGCATTTTAGCGATGCTAATCTAAATACTTTAAAGAGTCCGAACGACTATGTCTATTTTAATTTGCCGTTTTTTAAGTTGATATCCTATCCCTTTGAATGGATTTGGCCCATGTTTACCTTGGCAGGCATCTTCTTCATTTTGATCCTCTGGTTTGGTTTTCGAAAAAACACCCTTGACTTACGTGGAATTTTAAAAGGATTTTTACCCTTGCTCCTCGCCCTTTTGATCAATGGCCTTGTCGGGTATTATAGTTGGTCGCTATTGAAATCGATATATCCCCAATATCAAGATATTTTACAGGGGTTCACCTACAATGGGCATACCTATATCTTGGCCTTCGTTTTCTTCTCGATCGGGGTTTGTTTTGGGTGTTACCAATGGTTCCGGAAAGATACAACGCCCAACCTCCTCATTGCGCCTGTTGTGCTGTGGCTGGTAATCTGTGGCATCGTCGCCTCATATCTGAAGGGAGCAAGTTTTCTAATCGTTCCCGTATTTGCCCTTTTGGCCTCGCTCTTTGTGACCCTAAACCAAAAAACACCCAGCCCGTATTTACTCCTATTTTTCGGACTGCCGGCCATTTGGCTCTATGCTCCCCTGATCGAAATGTTCCCAGTGGGCTTGGGACTAAAAATGATGGTGGCCGCTACCGTAATGACGACCTTGACCTTCTCCCTGCTCCTTCCCCTTTTCGGCTATTATGATAAAAAGAAATCGCTTGCCGGCTTGGGCCTACTGTTATTCGTTGGCTTTATGATCCACGCACACCTTACAGCTGGTTTTACGAAAGACAGTGCCAAACCTACCAGTTTGTTATATGTAATGGATGCCAATACCGGTATCTCCCAATGGGCAACCTATGAAAAGGTACTTTCTAATTGGACGGCAAACTACATTGGCAATGACAAGAAAGCTCCAGAAGCACTATCAAAAAATACGCTAAGCAGCAAATATGCCTCTGGTTTTACTTATGTATCCGATGCGCCTATTAAGGATATAGCGATGCCACTAGTTGAAAAATCGAGGGACACCATTATCGGTAATGACCGAATTCTTGAAATATGCATCATGCCACAACGCCCAGTAAACCGTTTGGAGCTCTTTACGAATACCATTCCCATCACCAAGGCATCTATTAATGGTATTCCGCTATCCTCCTATTATTTAAAAAGCCGAAAACAAGGCAAATTACTCACGCATTTCATCAGTGATAACGAGAATACCGAACTTGAGCTTACGATTCCGAAAGATTCTGTATTAGACCTTAGCCTCTACGAGGCGTCTAACGATCTTTTGGAAAACCCCCTATTTGATATTCATCCACGGCCTGAAGACGCGATTCCCATGCCTTTCGTTCTTAATGATGCTATTTTGGTGATAAAAACCATTCACTTTGAATAAGACGATAGGCATCCTGGGTTGTGGCTGGTTGGGGTTCCCCTTAGCTTTATCTTTTGGTACTCAAGGGTATTCGGTCAAAGGGAGTACAACCTCGATTGAAAAAATGCAACCCCTTGAGAATGCTGGTATCACCCCTTTTTTACTGAGGCTGACCGAAGCGGGTGTTGAAGGAGACATTGCAGAATTCTTGTTAGGCCTTGAAGTATTGGTTATCGACATCCCGCCCAGGCTTCGCGGCAAAAACAGGGAAGACTATGTGAAAAAAATGGCAGGGCTTTCTCGGGCTATCGAAGTCAGCCCAGTCAAAAATATCATTTTTGTGAGTAGTACCTCGGTCTATGGTGATCTTGACGGTGAAGTAAACGAGCAATCGGTTGCCCGCCCCGAAACCGAATCTGGAAAACAGCTCTTGGCGGCCGAGCAGCTTTTTAAAAATGATCCAACGTTACAGACTACTGTAGTTCGATTTGGCGGACTAATTGGCCCGGACAGACATCCCGTTACCATGTTATCAGGCAGGGAAGGTCTCATGAATGGCAATGAACCCATTAATCTTATACATCTGGATGATTGTATCGCCATCATTCGAATGATTGTGCAACATAACTGGTGGGATGAAACCTTCAATGGGGTCTATCCCCTACATCCTAAAAAAAAGGACTATTATCAAGAAGAAGCACTAAAAAGAGGGCTGCAACCGCCAATATATATTGGGAAAGATGGCAAAAGTGGAAAGACGGTTCAATCACACAATCTTATAACTGTTAAAAAATATCGTTTTATGACAACGATTGTAGGGTAATTCACCACTATTCTATTCGCTTTCACAACAAAACCCACGGTTTTCTGTTAATTATACCCCTGATTTTAAAGACTTTATCGATAAAGTGCATAACTTTATGTAAACAAATAAAATCGCTTGCCATGGAAAATTCAACAGTAAATCGAAAAATTACCAAGGAGATTGAAAATTTGATCTCCGAAAGTTGTTCCAATCAAAAATCGACCGACCACTATAAAAACCTACATGAAGCGATACTTAAAAAGTATTATAATGCAGCCGATATCTCGATAGATTATCATCGCCATCGCATTGAAATGGATATTGTAATTGACGATTCTTGTTACCACCCTGAAAAGGTAAATACAAATGTCCCTACACTGCATGTTAACTTGCTTTTCAAAAATCTGAAAGACTTTTTAAGATCGTGCATCGAAAAAGACACGAAGAGTATTGGCTTTTATGCCAGCCTTATACGTTCTTTTAAGAAAAAGGATTATTCAATGAGCCTTGCCTAAAAATGGGGACTAGCAAGGTCAGAATTCAAAAAAGGATGCCAAATGGCATCCTTTTTTTATGTTCCCCCTGTTTTAAGGCTTTCCTTAACACCTATCTTCCGATAATTTTTATAGTTTAGCGCACCGAAAAATATAAATACAATGAAGAAAACAGTTTTCGCCCTACTGATTTTGTCTGTGATGACTGCATCGGCCCAGACCACAAGCGATTTGCAAAAGCATTACGAGGCATTTTACAAGCAAATGCGATTACAGGGCGATATCGAGGGTGTCATTAATGCGATGACCCATCTAAACGTACTTTCCCCCTCCATTGAACGAAGGGACACCTTGGCCTATATCTATGCAAACGACGGGCAGCATTTGCAGGCGCTGAATACCATCGGGATCGAAAAAAATGATTCGGATTCCGATTTAGCGGTTCAAGTAAAAGCAGTATCGTTAAAGGCCCTTAACCAGCCGAAACGGGCTTTGGAGCAATTTGAGGTGTTGTATGCAAGAGCCCCTAACCCCTATCTGGCCTATGAATTGGGCGATCTTAAAATACAGACAGGCGACAATGCAGGCGCCTTGGTTAATATAGAATATGGTCTGGCAAACGCTAAGGATGATATGAAATATGCCTTCTACGAGCGGCAAGAACCATATGAAGTATCGCTGAAGGCCGCTTTTTTGCATTTAAAGGCCTTAGTGCAGTACAATAATGACAAGGAGAATATTGATGCGGCCATCGCCTTGATCGACGAGGCTCTGGCCGTGGATCCCAGCTTCAATTTGGCCAGCTTGAGCAAGCAGGCCTTGGAGCAACGTAAGAATCCGCCCGTAGCCGAAAAGAAAAATTAAGATTCAATTGAATACATAAAAAAAGCGGACCTAGTGTCCGCTTTTTTTATCTAAAATTGTTTCAATTTGAATTGAAACAAACTGTCTTGTTTCCTTTTTATGGCGAATTACTTCGTTGCCTTGTTCATTGGATACCCTATTTAAGAGTACCTAGTGGGCTATCTTGCAGTTCCGTCGACCTTTCTATGTACTCCAGGCAACCCTGCAAAATAACCAAAGTAGCCCCTTACTTTTCATTCAAGATCAATTTTGTATCCAAGGTATTGTTCGTAATCACATTGAACTGGTTTCTTAACGCGTTATAGGCTTCAATGGCCTGTACAATAGGTTCGTTGATATCAAGACGATAGTCAAAATTTCCCTTGGTCTTTAAAATATAGGTCTTGAACACTTTTTGTCGACTCCGCACTTGGGGAGTATTAAAAATAATAGGATATACCGAGGCTTCCAAATTCTTCTGTGCCTCGATTATATTTGCGATGACCAGGATCAGATCTTCGCGGTTAGCGACCGTATAGAGTGCATCAAAACTGGCATCCATCGCATTGAATTCTGGCCAGGTAGCTATACTTTCTGCGGCCTTTGCACTGATATTCGATTTTTTAGGCCAGTTGGTTGTAGCAATTTCAAAGGAGGAATCATCAACGGCCGTATCACTGACCTTCTCCTCCTTACAGCTGGTTAAAAGCAGGAATGCTACCCCTAAAATCACGATTTTATTCATGAAGCGAAGGTACAAATTTTAATAAACGGTATCTTTGCGCTTGAATTTCTTTAACGTCCTTTTAATGCATAAAACCATTTTGATTATAGGGGCCTGCGGCCAAATCGGAACCGAATTGACCTTGGCCCTACGATCCGCCTTTGGCAGTAGCCATGTGGTAGCGAGTGACATTCGTGAAGGAAGCACTGAACTCATGGCATCAGGGCCCTTCGAAATTCTAGATGCTACGAATTACGCAGCAATTGAGGATGTGGTCATGCATTATGAAGTTGATGAAGTGTATTTGATGGCGGCCATGCTCAGTGCGACTGCCGAAAAATTTCCCATGCGGGCCTGGAACCTAAATATGAACTCCCTTTTCAATGTGCTGAACCTGGCCAAGGAACATAAAATAAGTAAGGTATTTTGGCCCTCGAGCATTGCGGTTTTCGGCCCGACCACCCCTAAGGAAAAGACCCCCCAGACCACCATCATGGAACCTAGCACCGTATATGGGATCAGCAAACAATCGGGAGAGCGTTGGTGTTCGTATTATTTCAATAAATATGGAGTCGATGTTCGAAGCATCCGGTATCCTGGTCTAATTAGTTGGAAAACACAACCAGGCGGCGGAACCACCGACTATGCCATTGAGATCTATCATAAGGCACTCTCTGACAAATCATACACCAGCTTCCTAA
Organism: uncultured Flavobacteriaceae bacterium; assembly: GCA_963798435.1. Lineage (GTDB taxonomy): Bacteria > Bacteroidota > Bacteroidia > Flavobacteriales > Flavobacteriaceae > JALHST01. The sequence goes on along the minus strand of CAWCTF010000008.1, from coordinate 39,157 downwards.
GAGCCGATAGCAAACTCCCCATGATGTTCATGGATGATGCCATAAAGGCTACTATGGCCATTATGAAAAGTGACCCGAAAAATATCAAGGTACGCTCATCGTACAATCTTTCGGCAATGAGTTTTACCCCCGCTGAAATTGCGGAGAGCATCAAAGACCATATTCCCGATTTTAAGATTTTATACGCGCCCGATTTTAGACAGGCCATTGCCGATTCTTGGCCGTCAAGCATCGATGATTCCCCCGCTCGTGCCGATTGGGGTTGGGAAGATTCGTTTGATTTAGATAAGACGACCGGGGAAATGTTGCGAAACCTGGCGCCATGACTGGGGCGCTGACATTAACATTCCTAGTTTAATGGCCAAGCCGCAGCTTTTTTTCAATCGCCAAGATCATGGCCTCGGCAATTGTATAAGCCGTTGTTTTGTCAATTCCTTCTAACGAAGGACATGGTGTAATTGCCATGAAAAGAGGACCTTTACTGCCACGCAGGATATCGACCCCAGCAACTATTAGATTGAGGATCTTTGCTGCTTTTAAGGCCAATTTCCGTTCTTCCATGCCTATTCGAATGTTCATGGATCCCACATTCGCTCCAATGGGCTGATTCGATTTCTCCTTTTGGCTGCGTTCGGTTACCGAGGCCACAATTTTGCCATCTATGACAAAGCATCTTATTTTTACTTGTTTTTTGGAGCGCGCCATTTCCTGGACCCAAATATGGCTATAGGCATTTTTTGCATGTTCAAATACCGCTTGCCATTGGTCATCGGTTTGGATCGATAGCACTTTTTTAACCAGGGTCCCCTTTAAAAATTTCAAAGTGAAGGGAACCTTCACGGTCTTTTTTACTTCATTGAAATCAATCGTTGTCTTTGCAAATAGCGCATTCGGCAGCGGCAACATATTTTGAGTGAACAATTGCCATGCCAGCGGCTCATTGTAGGCATTTGAAAGGCCTTCGGCCGAATTAAGACAAAAGATTCCTTTATGGTCATAATACCATACGATCGCCATCCCAAGAATTTGTGTTTCTGGATCCACTCTTGGTATCAATGCATCAAGATGGTTTTCGTTCGAACTGTTGGGATACCCCAGGGCCGACCTTTGCGTCTTGAATTCTAGGAACGACGCGTTCGGATCAACGACATGCATACGATGCCCCCTTTGTATGGCGGCTTCGATTATTTTTTTGTTCGTGTAAGTCTTTGGTTTGATCGTTAGAAGTCCGATACTCAAACTTTTGCTGTTCTTTTTAAAGGTAGCGTACTTCTCATTGATTTCGGCATCGGTGAAATTCTGAACCTTGAATTGTTCGGACGTGTTCACCACAAAACGCTCCATCAATGCCTCCCGTCCGAGAAGCATTCTAAACTCCATGGAATCCCTACTAGCAAGGTTCATTTCAATCGCGTACGTATGATTTCCTAAAGTGATCGGGACTTTAATGATCGGGCGTTCCTTTGTAGTACCCGAAGAACTTTTGACATGCCTTCGCCCAATTAATGGCGCTTCACATGAGATGGTGATTTCCCGATTGCGTTGAAGAGGATGAACATCAAAACGCACCCACTCCACTCCTTGCTTTTGAAAATGTTCGATATTAAAGGCATGTAAGGAAGACGTCTTGGCCCCTGAATCGATACGCGCCTTTATGGCAGGAATTCCCAAACCTTTAAAAACACACCATTCTTCACGTCCTATAATGGGGAGGATTTGGGGCTTCGGTTTTTTTTCCAACAGGAAAGAGGTTTTTAAATGACTACTTCCAACTTTTGGAAGCCAACTACGGAGGCATTATTTACGAAACATTTCCTTCGGATTTCGGAAACTTTTAAATTCGACCATATGGCCATTTGGATCCCGAATGAAGAATGACACGTGCTCTCCTGTTTTTTCCTTTAGGAAGGTAACTTCGGTCGTTATTTCATATTCCGAGGCCATCAACCTATTATAAATAGTGTCCCAAATATCCCTATCTACGATTACTCCAAAATGAAAGGATGGCAAAACGGAATCTTCAAATTTATAGGAACGGTATTCAAAATTGAAGTTTCCCGCCTTGGTAAACGTAATCTGGTTCCCGAACAAATCAATATCAAGCCAACGCGGTGTATGTCGGCCAAGGCCCGCCCCGATTACATCTACATAAAAGTCCTCGGTTTTACTAATGCTGGTACAGGGTAGGGACAAATGAAACGGCGCTTTTTTCATAGACATGCATGCTACTAATAAATGGTTACCCTAAAATAACGTTTAAGTTTCGAATCGGGACCGTATTGCCATAATATTATTTCCTTCGAAGTTCGAAAAGATCCTTTCTGCGATCCTTTAAATTTCGAACGGCCCCAAATTGGTTGAGTTCCTTAAGCAGGTCGATATCGACATCCGCAATCAAAATCATTTCGGTGTTCGGAGTCGCCTCGGCCTTTACCCCATTCGCGGGAAATGCAAAGTCACAAGGGGTAAACACCATAGATTGCGCATACTGTATATCCATGTTATTTACTTTTGGTAAATTTCCGACACTCCCCGCAATGGCAACGTAACATTCATTTTCAATGGCCCGGGCCTGTGCACAATTACGCACCCGGGAATACCCATTTTGTGTATCGGTCAAAAAGGGAACGAATAATATATTCATCCCATCATCGGCCAAAATCCTGCCCAATTCGGGAAATTCCGAATCGTAGCACACTAAAATGCCTATTTTGCCACAATCAGTATCAAAAGCCTTTAATTGTGTACCTCCTTGTAGGCCCCACACCTTCACCTCATTGGGGGTAATATGAAGTTTTTCATAGCGTTCCATAGTACCATCCCTTCGTAATAAATACCCAGCATTGTGTAAATGACCATTGATCAGTTCGGGCATACTTCCCGAAATGATATTAATATTGTATGAAATGGCCAGGCGTGCAAGCCTTTCCATAATCGGTGCCGTATGCTTGGCCAGCTCACGAATGGCTTCGGGTTCTGATAAATGATTGTATTCGGCAAGGAGTGGAGCATTAAAAAACTCGGGGAATAGGGCAAAATCAGAACGATATCCCGAAAGCGATTCAATAAAAAATTCTACCTGATGCATTAATTCATCCAAATCCTTATACGGCCGCATTTGCCACTGCACCAATCCTAAGCGAACAATGTTCTTTTTGACCGAGGCTTTTTTACTGGGCTTAATATAGTAGATATTGTCCCACTCCATTAAAACGGCATACTCGCCAGAAGCCTCATCGCCTTCTAAATACCCCTTAATAATTTTAGAGGCATGAAAATCGTTGGAGAGCTGAAAATTCAGGACGGGGTCATTAATTTCCTTTACCTTGACCTTTTTAATATAATCTTTAGGTGTCAGGCTATCAGCATATTTATGATAATTGGGTATTCTTCCTCCGAAGGCTATCCCCCTTAAATTCAGTCGTTCACACAACTCTTTTCTATAGTCATACAATCTTCTTCCCAACCGCAATCCCCTGAATTCGGGCTTAATAAAAACATCGATTCCATAAAGTACATCACCCTCGCCGGTATGCGTACTAAACGTATAATTGCCCGTAATCTCCTTATAAGTTGCACTATCTTCGAATTGGTCATAGTCTACGACTATCGATAAGGCGCATCCAGCAATCAGGCCATTTATTTTAATAACCACCTGGCCCTCCGGAAATTTGCTGATCAGGGATTCTATTTGATGTTCCTTCCAAAAGGCATTTGGCATGGTTGTATAGGCCAATGTCATTGCCTCCTTCAATTCCATATAATCGTTGAGATCAAGGAATTTCAACTCGATATTCTCTATTTCGGTGATTTTCATACTACGTCCTTAATGTTTCCAATATGCTATTGATTTAAAACTGAGCACACTGATTGGGCAAATAGCCTGACATTCCTAAAGTCACATGACAACATGCAACCTAATGAAGGACCTACTTTTTTAAAAAAAGTTTCCCTATGGATGGAGGTAAGAAGGGCTATTCCCCAGAATCGTCATCTTCCTCCTCGGGCATATCCTCAGGATCTTGAACGGCTTCTGGATCGTTATCATCGAAGTCTTCGTAGTCATCCTCGTCATAGTTCGCCATGGTTACTTCCAACTTCGTACTGATCTTTACCAAATATTTGGTATCATCGGTTGTCACCTCTACGGCCTCGATACGCTCGCCTTGGGCATTTTTAAACGAAATGATGTTTCGGTCATCATAGCCATCAGGATACTTCTCTACCAAAAGTTTTAAAACCTCGGGTGTCAGCTTTTTAAAATCGACAATGACTCTTTTTAAGTTGTCCATATTTCAATTATAGGTCTAAAAGGTAAGCAAAAATTAAAGGTGCAACAATGGTCGCATCGCTTTCAATGATATATTTTGGGGTATCGATGTCTAATTTGCCCCAGGTGATCTTCTCGTTGGGAACCGCACCAGAATATGATCCATAACTTGTTGTGCTGTCGCTGATCTGACAAAAATAGCTCCAAAAAGGCGTATCGGTACGTTCCATATCCTGATATAACATGGGAACCACGCAGATTGGAAAATCCCCTGCGATACCTCCTCCTATTTGGAAAAACCCGATGCCTTTGGTTGAATTATCAGTGTACCAATCGGCCAAGAAGGTCATGTATTCGATGCCCGATTTCATAGTACTTGCCTTAAGTTCCCCTTTTAAGACATAGGATGCAAAAATATTCCCCATGGTACTATCTTCCCATCCTGGGCAAACAATCGGCAGATTTTTCTCGGCTGCGGCATACATCCAGGAGTTTTTCAAATCTATTTCGTAATGTTCTTCTAGAACACCGGAAAGCAACATTTTGTACATGTACTCGTGCGGAAAATAGCGTTCCCCTGCATTTTCGGCGTCCTTCCAGATTTTGAAAATATGTTTTTGCAATCTGCGGAAGGCCTCTTCTTCGGGGATGCAGGTATCGGTTACCCGATTTAATCCTTTTTCCAGAAGCGCCCATTCATCCTGAGGCGTAAGGTCACGATAATTAGGCACTCGTTTATAATGCGAATGTGCGACAAGGTTCATGATATCTTCCTCCAGATTAGCACCCGTACAAGAAATAATCTGCACTTTGTCTCGCCGGATAATCTCGGCGAAAATTTTACCTAGTTCTGCCGTACTCATGGCACCCGCTAAGGAAACCAACATTTTGGCGCCATTTTGCAATTGCTCTTCATACCCTTTGGCCGCATCGACCAAGGCGGCCGCATTGAAATGAAGATAGTATTTTTCGATAAAATTCGATATCGCCCCTTTAGTCTTCGTCATCCTCGAATTTTGAACTGTTATTGCCAGATTTGTATTCCATATCGTAGGTATTGTCATATACATCATCAACCGCCTCTCCCATAAACTTATAGCTTAGCATTTTATAGTACAATTTCGCCGCTAGAAAATCAGCGGTTCGATCGGCCGGATTCGGACAAAGTTCCATGATGTCAAAACCCACAACATTTTTTTCCTCGAAGACCTGTTTTAGGAATTCCAAGGTTTCATACCAGAAAAGTCCACCTGGCTCAGGAGTCCCGGTCGAAGGCATGATCGAAGGGTCTAAGGCGTCAAGGTCAAAACTGATGAATACGTTTTTTGACATGAGTTCGATGACCTTGTCCATCCAATATTCATCGTTGACCATATCATGGGCAAAGAAGGTTTTTTCTTCGTCCATAAAGGTCTTTTCGATGGCGTCCATACTGCGAATACCAATCTGCACAAGATTCGTAGTTTGGCTAGCTTCGTGCATGGCACAGGCATGGTTGTATTTACTCCCATTATATGATTTACGAAGATCGGCATGTGCATCGATATGCAAAACGGTCAGGTTATCGAAACATTCATTAAACGCCCTAACGGTACCAATTGAAACGGAATGTTCACCACCAACGATCGTGACGAATTTATTTCTTTTTATAAATTCCTTGGTCACTTTATGTACGGTATCAACTACGGCCTCAGGGGAGCGGTTTTCTGTGATGGCATCGGCCAAATAGATTCCCTGCTCAAAGACCTCAGTGTCAGTTTCAATATCATATAGTTCCAAATTTTGGGAGGCATCCAGAAAAGCTTCCGGGCCATTCTCGGCACCCTTTCCCCAGTTGGCGGTCCCTCCATAAGGTACAGGAACCAAGATTACCTTTGCGGTTTCCAATTGCGCAAATTCGTCTGGAATTCCAGCATAATTCTTAGTCGTGCTCATATCCTAAAATTTTAAGCAGGTCTTCTGCCTTTTGTTGTTCATTAAATAGTTCGGTCGTTATATTGCCTTCGGCATCCCTATCGATCAATATATGTTTTGGTTGTGGAATCAAGCAGTGCTGCAATCCGCCGTAACCTCCTATGCTCTCTTGATATGCGCCGGTATTGAAAAATCCGATATAGAGCGGTTTGTCCCTTCGATATTTCGGAAGATAAATGGCGTTCATATTCTGCTCACTGTTATAATAATCATCGCTATCACAAGTCAATCCACCCAAAAGTACCCTTTCATACTCTTCGGTCCAACGATTTATGGGCAATAGGATAAAACGCTTATTAATCGCCCAGGTATCAGGAAGTGTGGTGATAAACGAGGAATCTATCATATTCCATTTTTCACGGTCGTTCTGTTGTTTCTGATAGAGAATCTCATAAATGGCCCCACCACTCTCTCCTACCGTAAAGCTACCAAATTCGGTGAATATATGAGGTACAGGTACTTCGGCTTCTTGACAGGCAATTTTTATTTGGTTTACGATTTCGTCGATCATATATTGATAATCGTACTCAAAGGCCAGAGAGTTCTTGATGGGGAATCCACCCCCGATATTCAGACTGTCCAAGGTTGGGCACATCTTCTTCAAGCGCACATAGACCTTCAAACATTTTACGAGTTCGTTCCAATAATAGGCATTGTCCCGGATACCGGTATTGATGAAAAAATGGAGCATCTTAAGCTCAACTTTTTCATTATCCTTTATTTGGTTCTCGTAAAAAGGAACAATATTTTTATAGCCAATACCCAAACGCGATGTGTAGAATTCGAACTTCGGTTCCTCTTCCGATGCGATTCGTATGCCCACCCTAAACGTATCGTTGATTGCGTCGGTCAGCAGGTCGATTTCCTCATAATTGTCGATGATAGGAATACAATTCTGGTGGCCTTCATTGATCAATCGTCCGATGTTCTCAATGTATTGGTCCCTTTTGAAACCGTTGCAGATAACAAAGGTATTATCTTTTACCTTCCCCATCTTCTTCAATTTTTCAACAATGTTGATGTCAAATGCGGAAGAAGTTTCAATATGGATATCATTTTTGAGGGCTTCCTCCATGACATGCTGAAAATGGGAGCTTTTTGTACAATACGAATATTGGTACCTGCCCTTATAATCGTGCTTTTCAATGGCGTTGGCGAACCAATGTTTGGCGCGACCTATATTTTCCGAAATTTTGGGGAGATAGGTAAACTTTAAAGGGCTCCCGTATTTTTCGACGATTTCGTTCAATGGAATGCCATGAAAACGCAAATATTCGCCCTCCAAGGTAAATTCCTCCTGTGGGAAATAATAAGTTTGATCAATAAGATCGATGTACTTGGTATTCATTAAAAGGGGTTGGGTATCTAAAAATCGTTATAATAAATGAGTTTTATACATTTTAGCGATTGCCTTGGACATGTCTATTAAATCACACTCTTTGTCCTGTTTTGGGAAAAATAAAAATCGTATGCCGACCTGGCACAAATGGGAAAGCATTCGAAGTTGACCAACGATATGTGTCGTTTGAACTACAGAACTCGAACATGGTAATACATTGAATATTGTTACGCTAAATGCTATGGCAAATGAAAAGAAAATATTTTAAATAACAAGAATTCCCAAATAAAATTACATGATATTTAACCAAACCCCGGTCTGAAAGCTTATTTTTCTTCTATTTTCATCACAACTTGTTGATAGTAACTATTTTAATCATTAAATTAATTTTCAAGGCAGCAATCTATGAAACCGAAAATAAAAAGTATCCCGAAAATTTTACTCCTGATCCTATGTTTCACCTCAGCACTTAGGGCGCAGGTAGTCGCGGGGGACTACCGCGCAACGATCGAAAGAAATGGTACCGAAGTGATTTATGAACTAAAAATAAACAGGGATTATTTAATAATAACGCAGTACGAAACAAGCCCTCCAAAATTTATAAAAACGCTGGGCGGATTTTATTCCGACAAAAAAGGCATCCTATCGCTGCGACTAGAATTCAACTCGGATTTTGACAAAGACCCAGGTAGGGAATTAGCGCTCCCGTATACCTATAATGAAAACGTACTGGAGCTTCAATTTGGGGAAGTCCTGCAATTTATGGCCATGCCAAAAGAGCCTCAAGATCTTGACGGGCTTTGGCTCTTTGCCACACGAGGGCCCGATACGGGGCAGGAACGGCGCGGTGATGAAACCCCTAGAAAAACCTTAAAATTCTTAATCGATGGGCATTTCCAATGGATTGCCTATAACACAGAGACCCTACAATTCTTTGGCACGGGTGGTGGCATCTATTCTGCAAAAAATGGGGTCTATACCGAGCACATAGCCTATTTCTCCCGCGATAATGAGCGGGTTGGGGCAGCCTTGAAATTTGACTATAAATTGGAAGGCACTGATTGGCACCATACGGGCAAAAATAGTAAGGGCGAGCCTATGTACGAGATTTGGGCCAAACGGCCATTTCACTAGTCAGGTAGGAAAACAAACTTAAGAGTAATTACGTATTCCTGTGCTTTTAATCAAAGAATTAGCATCAAAAGCCCCAAATTCTCGAGGGGGCCTATATTGAAAGTTTGGTGGGCTTCCCGGATACAAATAGGGCCTCCTCTGAACAAACCGTCAAACTAGTGTAGCCTCACCAGGAATCGAACCTGGATCTAAAGTTTAGGAAACTTCTATTCTATCCGTTGAACTATGAGGCCAATAAAAGGATGGCAAATTTACGAATACTTTTCTATTAGTTTTTGTCCAATCCCAGGATATTTGGCCAAATTCAAAATGTATTTCCGACTTTTCATTCTTTTGATGTGGTTTTCGATCTTTCCAGCTGCGCGGGAATTTGATAATTCCAACGTGTAAAGATACTGCCAGGGTTTCTTGTTCCTTGTTGTTCCTCTATTCAATACCCTACTGTTGTGCCAAAGTAGCCTTTTATCCAGATCCGAAGTCTTTCCTATATAAAAACTACCATCCTTCAATGACTCGATTACATAAACAAAATACATGGAATTGATGGCTTTAAGGAAACTTCCCCCGCGATAGCAATCGGAGGCTATCGGGGGGAGGAGCAAGTTATAGGGGAATTCGATGTTTGTTCCCCTCTTTGGATAAAGAGGGGTGTCCCGCCGGTGGCGGGACGGGGAGATTCGATACCCAAATATCTTTTATTGCTACCTGCCTTCCTAGTAAACTTTATTCCAAGACTTGGAACACTATCCCTCCGTCTTCCCGCCAAAAAAGGCAGCACTCCACCTACCTTTGACTAAAGGGAGGAGCAAGGTATATGGGAATTCGTTGCTTGCTCCCCTCTTAAGTTTAAGAGGGGAATGAATCCCCGTCCGGGGCGGGGAGAAAGGGGAGTTCTGTGCTGTTTAACTAGCCAGTCTTTTTAGCAAAACCCTCCTAATCCTCTTCTACTTCTACGATCATCTCGATCTCAACAGCCGTGTTTCGGGGCAAAGAACCCATGCCGACTGCAGCTCGCGCATGTTTTCCCTTATCCCCAAAGACGGCGACCATCAAGTCTGAAAAACCATTGATGACCTCGGGTTGGTCGGCGAAATCAGGAGTTGCATTGACCATTCCCAGAACCTTTACGATTCGTTTTACACGGTTTAAATTGCCTAATTCACTCTTTAGGACTGCCAGTTGGTTGATGCCTGTAAGGCGCGCAGCTTCATAGCCCTGTTCGACCGTCAAATCGGCTCCCAATTTTCCGGTAATATAGGTACCATCAGCTTTTCTCGGGCCTTTCCCCGCTAGAAACAGCAGGTTCCCGGTACGAACCGCATGCACATAATTTGCTACCGGAGTGGTAGGTATTTCCAAAGTAATGCCAAGTGCTTGTACTTTTGCCTCTGGATCATACCCTTCATCAACCTGCTGCACTTTTTCGGCCACTTTGACCTCCTTGATATCACGATCAATTTGTGTATTGCAGGAGGCAAAAAAAAGCAACAGCAAAAATCGTTGTACGTTTTTCATAGGAATTGTGGTTAACTTAAGGGATTCAACCCCTACTATAGGTTCTTTTAATAGCGTATCACCATGGTTTATTTCTTAAAATCACCCGCATTTACTATTGTCCATTTTTCAACAGGCAGTATGTACTTTTTAATGGCGTTGTTGACATCATTTACGGTCAACTTGCTGATGTTCTCTTCCAAGTTCTTTTGATAGGCCATCGTACGATCATAGAAAATGTTATTGTTGATAACACTAGAGATCTCATTATCTTGGGCTCTCGAAACAGTTTCTTCCTGGATCCACCCATTTACGGCATTTTTAAGTTCTTCCTCAGTAATACCATCCTTAATAAAGCGGTCGATTTCCTCTTTAAATCCTACTTGGACCTTATCATGGTTTTCAGGAGCATAAATCGCATAAAAGTACATTTGCGAATTTTGATCTGCTTTGTCCCCATCTACCTGAAAACCAGCACCTACCCCATAGCTAACCCCATCTTTTTGCCTCAGGCGGTCGGCCAAACGCGAGTTTAAAAAACCACCCCCCAATATGGTAGCTGCCATGTTCAAGGCAGCGTAATCGGGATTATCATCGCTCATTTTTACGCTCAACGCTCCAAAAGTCATGGCATTTTTCTTGTCAGGTGTCAAGATATCCTCGTTGACGGCCTTGACCGCCTTATATGGGTCGGCTATTTTTTGGTATGGATGATTGCTCTTAAAATCGCTGAATTCACGCTCAATAAACGATTTGACCGCCTCGCTCTTAACGTTTCCGATGCCCACTGCAATGGATCGTCCCAATCCATAGAAATCCTTATAAAATGATTCTACATCGGCAATGGTTACGTTTCTGATGGCCTCCTCTTCTTCTGCAATGCTCATTGCGTATAATGGATGCCCCTTAGGGTAGGAATTGTTGATTTGAGAGAGTCTTTTTGAAGCCAAATAATCTGGTTCTGTCTTAGCACTCTCGATCCCCGCCAAACTTTCGGTCTTCAATTTCTCGAGTTCTGCGGCATCAAATGCCGGGTTTTTTAGCATATCGGCCATGAGTTCCAAGGTGGGAATCAGGTTCTCCTCAGTAGTGTTTATGCTGGCATACACATTTCCATTGCTTGCCCTAAAATTAATCGAAGACTTTAATTTACTGAGTGCATCCTCGATTTGTTGCCTAGTTTTTGTAGTAGTGCCCTTGTTGAGCATACTAGCCGTAAAGGAAGGAATGACCCCTTTATTCATTAAAGACCCAACATCGCCATTGCGTATACTAAAACTAAGGATTGCCGTATTGCCCCGATTGTTCTTTTCGATAAAACCATATTCGACGCCATTCGAAAGCTTTCCATTCTGTAACCGCTCTTGAATCTTGTCATAGGCTACATCGAAGACTTCCCCGGTTCCCATGCCCTCTTTCCCTTTATAGCCCGAGACTAAGGAATCAAGATTGGTGGTATGGGCGATTTCGACCCGTTCGGGTGTTTTCGTTGGATTAAATCGGCCAATCGTTCGATTGGTCGGCATAAAATATTTCTTGGCTACGGCATTCACCCCCTCCAAAGTCTCATTTTCGATACGATCTCGTTCTATAAAGGCCAATCGCCAATCACCGGCGCCAATGAATTCGCTCATATAGGTGCCCAAATAGGCTGAATTCCGAAATTGCAGATCGATCTGCTTCAGAAGATTGGCCTTGGCCCTATCCAGTTCTTCCTGAGTAATAGGTTCTGACCTGACCTTGTCGAGCGTCTGTTTTAAAATCGATTCTACCTCATCGGCATTCTTATCAGAAGGTACATCTACGTTGATATATAAAAATCCCGGTTCTTTTGTAAATGGGGAAAAAGACCATATTGAAGAGGCCTTCTGGGTCTCTATAAGGGCTTTATATAATCTCCCGGAAGGCTCATCGGTAAGTATGTCCTCTAAAATCGAAATGGCCGCATAGTCTTTGTGTGAGCCCGCTGGTGTATGGTACAGGGCCGTTACCAATTGCAAATCACCGACGCGACTAACATTCACAAGTTTTTCCCCATCCTGTGCTGGTTCTTCGGTATAAGATGATCTTATTGGAGTAGCTGGTTTCGCGATTTTTCCAAACTTCTCCTCAATCAACTTCAAGGTCTTCTCTACATCCAATTTCCCGGTAACCATCAGCACCGCGTTGTCGGGGCGGTAGAATTTTTTATAGAATTCCTTTAAATTATCAATTGGCACACGTTCTATATCCGAACGGTTACCGATGGTTGAATTTCCATAGTTGTGCCATAAATAGGCCGCATCGATTACTTTTTGCATAAGCACGGTAGTCGGACTATTCTCACCACTTTCAAATTCGTTGCGTACCACGCTGAATTCTGAATCGAGATCTTTTTTCGCAATATAGGAGTTCACCATTCTATCGGCCTCCAAATCTAATGCCCACTCCAAGTTTTCGTCGGTGGCATTGACGGTCTCGAAGTAATTGGTGCGATCATACCAGGTTGTACCATTGGGCCTTGCTCCATGGGAACTTAATTCCTTTGGTATGTCAGGATGGTTTGGGGTTCCTTTAAAAACCATATGCTCTAAAAGATGTGCCATGCCCTTTTCACCATAGCCTTCATGACGGGAGCCTACTAAATACGTAATATTAACGGTAATCGTCTGGGCTGAATTATCGGGGAATAAAAGTACGGTAAGGCCGTTTTTCATCTGATATTCGGTAATCCCTTCAACGGAAGCGATTTCGGACATTTGTCCACGTATGAAATTGTTTATCCCAAAGGCTATCAAAAGGGTGAAAAGCAATTTTATTTTCATGATCCTGTTTAATTTTTAATGTTTCTCAATAATACAAAAAAAAACTAGGATATTCGGGGTAACGAAATGTTATACATTGCCTAAAAAACATGTAAAAGCCTGCAATTCACGTTCCCAAATTACTACGCGACCAGGAAGTGATTGAACAGTTAATTTTGAAGCATTCGGGAGGGCACTATCATTCTATTTTAATCAGGAATTTACGGGAGTTCCTTTTTTCAAAACATACAATCAAAGCACTTAAGTTAAAATTGTACATTTAGTGTCGTTCTTTAATTGAGCCTAACCAAAAAAAACCGATCGACTTGGAAATTTCGAAATTCGTTTTTATCCTCTTCTTCACAACCTTTTTCGTAACAGCACAAGAATCCCAACAAGACTCTATACAACGCTATTTGGGACAGATAACCGATTTAGTCAAAAAGAAAGATCAATTTAAGGAAGACTTTTTAATCCCCGAATTTCTAGAATCAAAAACTGAAACCGTAACCGGGAAGGAAAAAGTGGTCACCTTGTTAAAATTATTCAACGCATACATCTATAAATCTTCGGAGACGGCGAATACCTACAATGAGAAAGCGCTTAGGTACGCCACGCAAATCCACTTTGAACAGGGCATTCTAGGAGCGGACTATAATACCGCGTACTCCTTATTTATTAATGGCCATTTTGACAAATCAATGGACATGGTGAAGGCTATTGAGAAGCAAGTTGCTTTTGGTAGCTATCCACAAGAATATTCTGATTTCATGACGTTAAAATCGGACATCTATACAGAACGAGGCGAATATGACCTGGCACTTGAAACCGGATTAGGACTTTTAGATGAAGCGGAAAAATCACAAAACGAATATGCGTTGATGAAGGCAAATGCAGCATTATCGCATTTTTATTTGCGTATCGAAAATTATTCAAAAGCCCTGAGCTATTGCCTAAAGGGACTCCACTATATAATAAAACTTAAAAAAACCAACTATATCTATCCGAAGATAGATGAGATGGCAAGAATGACCGCAAAATTGTACGGGGTCAAACAAGCCTTAAAAATCTATGAATATTATGGCACAATCGAAAAAGAATTGCCACCTCCAGGCACTTATATACAAAGTGTAGTGTATATGAATATGGCTGACATCTTTACCTCAAATGGGGATTTCGAAAAAGCGCAACTCTATATTTCCAAAGCCCTTAAACTAAATTATGATAACAACTATAACTTTAGAATTCCTCGAGCACTTACCTTACAAGCCCAATTATCATTAAAAAAAATGGATACCGCTAAAGCGATCCTGAACTTTGAGCAAAGTATAGACGCCGCCGAAAAAATAGACGCATTTGATGTAGTCAAGAGCAATAGTTTGATTTTGACCCGATTGTTTGAAGACACAAGGCAATTTTCAAAGGCTCACCAATTTAAATCCTTGAACAAATCGCTTGTAGATTCTCTTTTTAATAATGAAAAAGACCAGAAAATCGCCATCTTGGAGGCAAGAAGAAAAATCAAGGAATTTACCCAACGGCAAAAAATACTTGAGCTTCAAAACCACACACAAAATACCCGATTTAAATCAATAATAATCATCCTGGTTTTTATTTTTCTAATTGCTGGGCTGGCATTATATGCCTACTTGAAAGTAAGGAAGAAAAACAGGTTATTATTCAGAAGAACCATTGAGTTGACAAAATTGCAGCTTGTAATGAGCAACAAAATTAATAGGCTCCAAAGTCATGATAGCCATTTTGATGCGAAAACCAAACCGGTAAAAACCAATAAAGCAAACAATACAATTGATGAAGACGTTAAGAATATCATCCTTACAAAGCTACACACGATAGAAAAAGAGAGATTTTATCTTGACCCCCATTGCAACCTTCAAAATTTAGCACTGAGACTTAAAACCAATCCCAAATATTTGTCACAAGTAATAAATCAAGAAAAAAAGTTACATTTCAACAATTATATCAATGAACTTAGAATAAACTATTTATTGACCAAACTTTTAACCGATAAGGAGTTTAGGGAAGGCAAATTGAGTTATATTTCAGCTTCTGTAGGCTTTAACAATCTCAATACGTTCAACGCGGCTTTTAAGAAAAAACAAGGCATCTTACCTTCTTACTTTATTGACGAACTACTTCAGGAGTCTAAGAAAGAACAGAATCAATAATTTCAATTTGGAGTCGACCATAACGGACTTATTAAAGCCAGGCATTGAAATTTAATGGCTTAATTAAAAACCAATAGCTTTGGATATCGCCCTAAAAGCATAAAAAGCAGCGTCTTGTTTATGGGCGCTGCTTTCTAAAATTAACTCAAACTAACAAAAAATTTACAAACAACTTGCGTTGTCTTGAAACGGTTTTATAGAATTTTAGCGAACTACCGTAAGACCTAGTATCACGGGGAACAAGGCTAAAACCTAAAGTTAATTGAATATGTGGGATGGTCGGTAGTCAGAAGGAACAAACAAGCTTAAAATTCATGAATTTTGTAACGCTAATTAGTTCCCCGGGAATTGTACCTCAACAGCATCAAAAACAAGGCCTTAAAGACACTTACTATAAAACTTGAGGTTACTCGGTTTTTTTAAATATCAAAAGATTTCCCCTGTTTTGGGTTACTATAAATAAATCATTGCCCAAACTACTCTTGATTTTAGCCATTGCCTTGGCATCTCCGGGCACTACAAATTTACTTACCGATGGTTCGATTGCCTCAAAAGATCCTTTGCCGTCCCCCTTTAGAAGCAATCCATTAAAAGCATCATAACGGCCAATGAACATTTCATTTCCAAAATCATTACCAATCAGCAGTATATCGAGATTGCCATCATTATCGACATCACTTATTGAAATAGCATTGACCGGGGCAACCTGTGCCTCTAGTGGCAACTCTTTATATGCAAACTTGCCGTTACCGAGGTTTTCAACATAGATTGTTTTATCAAAATTCCCAATAAGATGTTTGGCGTCTTTCAGTTCGGCTTCCGTTAAAAGTGTTTGCTGGTTCGCAAGGGCATATTCCTTATAAAAATTGAATTTTGTGCGAAATATGGGGCTTTGTTTAGAGATATCACCCCAAAAATTCATAGGATACGATTCATATACTCCCTGCTTATCCTTGATATAGGTAAAAAGTATCGGGTCAATACTGCCATTCGAATCAAAGTCTTTCGCATATAGATCCACGGGGTGATCCTTTGTAGGTTGATAAAAATTATTACGCCCCATGTTACCAACCACCAGATCATTGTCGCCGTCCTTATCAAAATCTGCCGATACGACACTTTCCCACCATCCATGCAAATTTTCAAGTCCCGTGTCGCCTAATTTCACAAAAGAGTCGCCCCTATTTTTGAATATTTTTATCGGCATAAACTCACCTACTATAATCAAGTCAGGCTTGCCATCATTGTCTATGTCAGACCATTCGGCATTGGTGACCATACCAACATCAGCTATTTCCGGTGCATACGCAGTGGTGACATCTTCTAGGACGCCCTGATTGTTTTTTAGCAAGAAGCTGTGTTCTGCTGTCGGATACATGGCCATTGGCGTACGTCCCCCAACGAATAAGTCGATAAAACCATCATTATCAAAATCCGTTGCCTTAACAACCGATCCACTTGCGTTGATTGTGGGCATTTTGTCCTTAGACAGGGTAAAGTTTCCTTTTCCGTCATTGATATATAGCCGATCCTTATATTGGTCACTATCCACTGGGAATTCATTGCTTCCAGAAACCATGTATAAATCAAGATCCCCATCATTCTCCAAATCAAATAGTACCATCCCTTCTTCTTCAAAAAGCATATCCTTGGCATCTTCAAACAGCGCCTTTTCCGAAAAGGAACCCTCCTTATTCTGTAAAAAAACCATTGGCGAATACTTTGACGAACTTCCAATAATAAAATCCTCGAGACCATCCCCATTGATATCTCCCGAGGCTAAACAGGGACCATCTTGGGTAAGCTTGTGTGGAAGAATACGCTGCAAATTGTAATCGACCACATCGCTTTCCCGGTGTTCAAATTCTGCACCAATTGATTTGGAGATTTCCTTGAAGATCGGTTTGGTGTCTTTTGGTGCCAGAGGAAAGGTAAGATCTTCACGATTGGCAAGCTTGGCATCTTCATACGCCAATGTAATTGTTTGATTGACCTTGTTATGTTCAATAATTTGAATCTTATCATCTGGCCAGCGTATTTCAAGTGATTTAATCGCATCATGTTTCCCCAGACCAAAGTGAATGGTCGGGCTTACCGATGACATATACCCTCTTGTCAGTTCATGTTCATAAAATTGAAACTTGGTATCCTCATAATGCAGCACCAATTTAGCCCCAATACCCAAAGGGTTATTCGAAGGGCCCTTTAATTCGATATTGAGATAGTTACCGCCCTGAGGGTCATCGCGAGCCGTATTTTCAAATACAAATGCTTCGTCGTTGATGTTATTGACCACATAATCCATATCCCCATCATTATCCAAATCAACAAAGGCCGCCCCATTTGAAAATGAAGGGATGCTTAAGCCCCACGCTTTCCCAACATCCTCAAAAGTCAGATTCCCCGTATTTCTGTAAGCATAGTTCGGGATTTTAACGATCGGAATAGAATCCAATATTTTTTCGGGACTTAGATATTGGTTGACACTTAATCTAAAATCACCAAAATCCATATCGGTTATATCCCTAGGAAATCCGTTCGTAATCAAGAGGTCGCGATAGCCATCGTTGTCCATATCAACGAACAAGGGTGACCAACTCCAGTCAGTTTTCGACATCCCCGTCATCAGCCCGATTTCACTCATGGGTATATCGGGCCCATTGCCCATCTGTAGCATGTTTCGACTGTATTGATATTCATAGTCAAAACGTTCGTTCAATACATAGGTAATGTAATTGTTCCCCATGATCGTGGTCTTCATGCGTTGATTGGTTTCCCCGAGCATGTCGAGGGTGACAATATCCAAGAAGCCATCATTGTTATAATCGGCAATATCAGAACCCATAGAGAACTTACTTTGGTGTTTTACGATATCTGCGATAGTGTTCGAAAAGGTGCCATTCTTATTGTTTATATACAATAAGTCATTGGTCAAATAATCATTGCTGATATAGATATCGGGCCATCCATCATAATTTAAATCCGAAACGGCGATACCGAGGCCAAAACCCTCGATAGTAATCCCGGCCGCCAGGGTGACATCGGTAAAGGTCCCATCCCCGTTATTATGATATAAACGATCATTACTCACCGCCGACCCATCGGTTATTTTTGCCCGATAATTGCCAGGTAGGGTATGTATTTGCTCATTGTTTAAAACATAAAGATCCAGATAACCGTCCTTGTCATAATCAAAAAATGCGGCGCCCATACTATTCCCCATTTCGGCGATGCCATATTTTTTTGCCATTTCCTTGAATTTCGGAATCCCATTATCGTCGATACCTTGGTTGACAAACAAAAGATTCGCCTTTTTGTTTCTATCCTTTTCCCGGGCCGAACACACATACATATCAAGGAGCCCATCACTGTTAATGTCTACAATGGTAACCCCCGTATTCCATCGATCGGCCGCCTCGATACCGGCCACCTGGGAAACATCCTCAAAATGAAAGCTGCCTTTGTTCAGATACAGCTTGTTGGGTACCTGATTCCCCGCAAAAAAAATATCTTGAGTACCATCATTGTTAAAATCACCAACGGCCACTCCACCTCCATTAAAAATATATTCCTCGTTCAAGATATTGGCGCTATCGGTCTCAACAATGCTATTATTGAATTTTATGCCCGTACTAGCGCCTTCCCTAAGCTTAAAAAGGGTCTTATTGTCTTTGCCACATGAACTTAGTATACCTAGTATCAATAGTATCGGCAAGGTCTTTTTCATCGGCTTCAGTAATTTTTTAATAGGTTTTAGTGGTACAATCTTCAATACAAGGGTTCTGAAAAGAATCGAATCGTACGTGAACAACTTTATGTATCAAAAAAAATCAATAGGTATTCTTATAAATATAATGCAAAAAGCCATGATCAGATATACCGCTCATGGCTTTAAGGTCATTTATTTTATGCCTTATATATTATAGAAAATCTATAATAATCAGGTCATAGCAATCTATCTTAATAATTTGGGTCTTGTGTCAAGGTCGGCACACCATCAACATATGATCTATCAATCGCCTGGCTAGGAATCGGGAAATACCGGTTCTTAGGTGCAGTATACGATCTACCCGCCAAATAAATTCGGAACGGTGCCTCACTGGCAACATAGGCATTCAATACCTGTGCAGCGATGCCCCAACGTTGTAGGTCATAGATACGATGTCCTTCCATGGCAAATTCCAATCGTGACTCAAAGCGTACTGCCTTTCTAGCTGTAGCCTGATCCGTCCAAGGCAAGGTGTACTGGGCGATATCATAATTCGCAGCAGGTACCCCATCTTCAACCGTAAAATCATTACGTTCGGCTCCTTGTGTAGCCTTAGGAACAAAACCTGCAGGATTCGCAGCTCTAGCCCGAACTTCATTGACCAATTCGCGGGCCCTTTCCAAACTGCCGACCTCTACCTCTGCTTCCGCCAACCATAACAAGATCATATCATAGCGCATCATGCGATAATTATTGGCAGAAAGGTTCCCCCAGCCTGATACGCCAAAACCGGCTGGCTCTGATACGTGCTTTTTAGAGAAATAAGGCCCTGCATAGGTGACGTCCCTGACAAAATCGGTCTGGTAGATCTTGAATCCTTTGTAAAGGATACCTGGTCTTCCTACCGAATGATCGATTCGGGGATCCAAGGTGCCAGTATATACTGCAGATCCATCGGCATTTACAGCGGATGAAACATGGGTATCTGCAAACGTATCCAACTCGGGCAGACCCCCTGAAGTCTTAAAGGCATCTACCAAATTTTGGGACACCTGATAAAAGCCGCAGCAGCCCCATGGATCGATATATGGGTGTGCAAGCCCCATCCCTTGATCTGAGGCATCACCGGTCGCACTGCTCACGGAGTATTGTACTTCGAAAATCGATTCTGCATTGTTTCGCGTGGCGATTAAAAAGTTATCTTCGAATTTGGGCACCAAGGAATATTTCCCAGAAGCAACGATTTCGTCTAAAATTACTTTGGCCTCCCCTAACTTGGCGGCATTCGCAGTACCTGATTCATCCCACCCTTGATACATTTTAGATTTTGCCAAAAATGCCTTAGCAGCCCAACTGGTGGGTCTTCCTACTTGTGCCTGGGTTTCTGGCAAGATGGCGGCAGCCGCTGCAAAATCGGCCTCGATCAAAGGCCATATCTCACGGTCATTGGGCACTTTGGTGCTTTCCACATCATTGATATTGAATACATCGTCGCCAATATATGGGGGGCTACGCCACATCTTGCGAGCTTCCATATGGAACAACCCTCGTAAAAAGGTCGCCTCTGCAATGATTTGGGCCCTACTTTCATCACTTATCGCCTCTGGAGCTAATGCCCTGGCCGAAACGATGGCATCATTTGCCCTGGCGATGCCTTTGTAAAGACCTCTCCATTTGTTGGTAATATGACCATTAAAGGATTGCCAGTCATAGGCTTCAAGGAAGGATTCCTCGGGTTGATCCCCGGCATCGGTCCCTTTTAGTGCGTCATCCGAGGCAAGGTTGAACACCCAAGCCTGAATATCGTTTTCCCAAGGATTCTGCCCATCAAGGCCGGTACCATCTAGCATGGCATAGGCACCTAATAGGATCCCGTCAACGCCATCTTCGGTTTCCAGACTATTCTGACCCAATTGGGCCAAAGGTTCGCGGGTCAAGAAATCATTGCTACACCCCGAAAGGAATACAGCGATGAAAGTAACTACCGTAAAAATTGATCTAATCTTTTTCATTTGTTAATGTTTATTTGTTTTATGCGATACATTCGATTTACCAAAACTACCCTGTTTTAAAATACGTTCTCTTTTAAGGTTGAATCTTCGATAGGTCGAATATGATCTGTTTTTAATTTTAGTTTAGCGTCACGTTCAATCCCAAAGTATACGTTCTTGAGACTGGCATATAGCCCC
This sequence comes from uncultured Flavobacteriaceae bacterium, assembly GCA_963798435.1. Taxonomy (GTDB): domain Bacteria; phylum Bacteroidota; class Bacteroidia; order Flavobacteriales; family Flavobacteriaceae; genus JALHST01. The sequence goes on along the minus strand of CAWCTF010000008.1, from coordinate 18,076 downwards.
CATCAAAACCGAGTGTAGGATCGCTCTCAGTCCCTGCCTGAATCTCTGGATTCAAACCTGAATACTTGGTGAAGGTAGCAAGATTCTGACCTTGCAAGTACACCTGTGCCCTGGCAATTCCCAAAGTAGAAAGTACTTTTTCAGGGAAACTATAGGTTAATTGCACATTTTTCAGTCGGAAATAACTACCATCCTCAATGAAATAAGATGAAGGTCTTGTACTGATCTGATCATTCGCATCCATTATCGGGGCCGTTGCATTGGGGTTGGCCGCTACCCATTGATCTTTTGGAGCAGTCGGGTTCGAAGGCTGCCAAGCTGAATATAAGGCCCTTTGTGATCTATTTCCTTGGAAGGTATTGAAATCAGCGAAGTATCGCACATAGTTATAGATTTCATTTCCTTGGGAACCGTTACCGAAAACGTTCAGCGCAAGATTCTTATAACTCAAGTTCAAGTTGATACCATAGGTATAATCGGGGTGTGGGCTACCAATGATCGTTCTGTCATCATCATTAATTACCCCATCGCTATTGATGTCAGTAACCTTGAATTTCCCAGGGGCATTGTAATCGCCATACGTTGGCCAAGCGTCTGCCTCGGCCTGGGACTGGAAAATGCCCTCGACATTATATCCATAGAATGATGAAATCGGAAGACCTGCCTGGGTTACCGTCAATGATGGTACCCTTGAAGAATATCCAAAATATTTGGTGTCCAAGTTATCACTTAAGTAGTCGACATTGTTCTTATAAGCAGAAACATTCACACTCAACCCATAGCCAAAATCACCTTTTTTATCATCAAATGAAAGGTTTACATCGACACCTTTATTGGTCATCTTACCTACATTGAAATAAGGCGCATTCGCATCCCCAGCCGAAAAAGCGATCGGGACTTGGAATAACATGTCGGTGGTGACCCTATCCCAGACATCCAAATTCAAACCGATCTTATTATCCAACATGGTCACATCAAGACCAAAGTTGTTCGAGGTTGTGGTTTCCCATTTTGCGCCGGGATTCCCGAAATTCTGTGCATCGAAACCGATTTGTGCAGATGAGGTTGACCCATCGATCGGGTAACCGGCATGATAAATGTCAGACCGATAGGTAGTATACGCATTGTAATCCCCGATTTCTTGGTTTCCGGTCTTACCCCAACCATATCGTAATTTCATCTCGTTGATAAATTCTACGCTTTCCATAAAATTCTCATCGGATATCCTCCATCCCAAACTGAAGGCAGGAAACAAGGCGCTTCTAGAAGCTGACTGGAATCGAGAAGAAGAATCGTTCCTTAAAATAACCTGCGCTAAATATTTGTCATCGTAGCTATAGTTCAATTTTCCAAACTCGGAAAATAAGGAATAGTTTCGAAAGGCAAAACCGCTGTTCCCCGCAGTTGAGGCGTTCCCTAAGATCCAAATAGCTGATGATATCGGTAGTCTCAAAAGCGAAACCACTTCGACTGGCCCTGATTTCCTCGCCAAATGCCTGAATTGCCTCTACCCCCACATAGGCGTTGAACTTATGAATGTCATTGAACGTCTTGTCATAAGTTACTACCGTGTTCCATTGCCACTGATATTCATAGTTTGATCGTTGGTCGCTACTGTTATTAAAGCTTCCCTCGATATATTCCGGATTTGCGCGGTTCAGATATTTAAATCGAGCGGCAGTGGCATCAACGCCAAAACTGGTCTTAACTTGAAGGGCATCGGTAAAATCATAAGAAGCAAAGGCATTCCCGAAGACCCTCAATCTGTATACGCGATTATCCTGTTGTCTAGACAAAGTCGAATAGGGATTCGAGTTATTTCCCAAGTTCAATCCTCTACTCCCCGCAAAATTCCCGGCGATATCATAAATCGGCAATAATGGGTGGTGCTTATAGGAACCTGAAACGGCATTTTGTTCTTCGTTGTTTCCAAAACCTCCTTTTCGATTGTCAAAATTCACTGAGAGGTTTTCCCCGATGGTCAATTTCTTGTTCAAGGCCTTGAATTCGGTATTCGCCCTGATGGAAGTTCGATTATAGCCAACGAACTTAGTAATCGCCTCTTGGGAAAAATATCCCAGCGTAAATGCGTATCTCGCATTTTCGGTGGCCCCGGAGGCGGATATCTGATGATTCAGGATAGGAGCAGACCGTGTTACCGCTTTCCACCAGTCTGTATCGGCCGAGCGTGTAATAGCATAGATGTTGTTTGGGGTTAGTGAATAAAGATCTGCGTTTGTTCCCGCATCCCCTTCATTGGCGCCACTTGGAAAAACATAATCAGGGATGGTCACCTCCCCATTGGGGCCAAAAGTATATTGCCCATGGCTTGGGGTTTTTCCGGCATAGAGATCCGCTAAATAAAGATAGGTGCCCAAATCCTTGGCATTTAAGGCTTCTACATCCCCGGCGGCCGATTGAATCCCGTAAAAGGTATCATAGCTTATACTCGGGGCTCCCAGTTTTCCTTTTTTCGTGGTGATGATGATTACCCCGTTTGCTGCCCTTGACCCATAAATGGAGGCCGCCGAAGCATCCTTCAGCACTTGTAACGATTCGATATCGTTCGGGTTAAGATTTGCCTGCGACCTAGAGGGCACCCCATCGATAATATACAACGGGTCGTTGTTCCCGATCGTACCAAAACCACGGATACGCACGGTAGCCTCACCCCCTGGTGTTGCATCGTTCACGATACCGATACCCGCGGCCCTTCCTTGCAGCTGCTGGGCGAATGTGGTTGCAGGTACTGACAAAAGTTCATCGGCATCCACCGTGGATACCGAACCGGTAACATCCCGCTTCGATTCAGAACCATACCCTGTTACAACAACTTCTTGTAAGGCCTGGGCATCCTCCTCAAGCGCTACGTTCACATTACTGCGACCTTCAACGGGAACCTCTACAGTCTTGAAACCAATATAGCTGAATACCAAAACGGCATCCGAACCAATATTGTCAATAGAATATTTCCCGTCAAAATCGGATTGGGTACCATTGGTGGTACCTTTTACCAAAATACTGGCTCCTGGCAATGGGCCTGTCCCATCACTCACCGTACCTGATACTGACTGCGCATTTACCAGTGCGAAACAAAAAAAGGTTCCCACAAGTAAAATACCTTTGAAAAGCGTGATCTTCATAAATAGTTGAGTTTTAAGTTAGTTAATCCTGGTTTTATTGAAATATATGTAAAAATTATTGATGCATATTCATGTAAAAACTTAATTTATACAAGGTGCTTTTCAGCCTGCAAAAAAGCCACCTTGTCGTCGAATTTCAATGTAATAAAATTTTATTCAAGCACGCAAAACATAGCACTATGAACTATAATGCTATGTAAAAAATTTATTCTTAAAGAAAACGGGCGTTACTATTTCAGTTGACCCCTTTATTGCTGCATCACTATGATAGCATCAATAAGCAGGGCACTAATAAATTTGAACAGCACTAATATATCCTTTAAATAGCAAGGGCTGTTAATTTTTTAACATAAAATTCTAAAATTCATGAATTTTGAGGTGATATGCCCGATTTTGCGAATGCCATGCAGCCTTTGATCCAAGAAAATCGTCTGTAATCTTACTGATTTTTTAGATTATTTTCATATTTCTTGATCAAATGCGTTCGAATATAGACCGGCTTTTCTTCACTTTCCCGGTCGATTTGAACCTTCATTGCGTTCGAAGGCACAAGTGGCATGTGACAGGCGATACAATTCGTGAACGAAGTTTCGGTGGTCGCTACAACCCTCTTCAAGGCGGTATGAAGTGCCTCCTGATTATGGCATTCGATACATTTTGCATTAAAATAAGCGGTTTGCCCGCGTTGATTCGTATGGGGATCGTGGCATGTTAGGCAATCCATTTTTGAAGACTTTATAAAACATTGGCTCGAAGCCAATAATCCATATTGGTTGCCATGAACATCCAATTCGGCATTTGGTTGCGTATTCCCATAATTTCGGGAATATTCCTTTAAATTCGCTCCTGGGAAAAATGAAAAAGGATTTTTGATTTGAACACCTCGAAGTCCGCCATGACATTGCACACAGGCATCCAAACGCTGCTGGCGTGATAAATCGGCATATTTTACCATAAATTCAGGACGGGTCTGCCCGGGATTCTTACGATGGAATTCTACATGTTTCGCAGCGGGGCCATGACATCTTTCACAATCAATACCGTAAATCATTTGATCCCTAAAATAGCGATTGCCCTTGCCGAGACTATCATGATTCCTGGCAAAGGTTACATGGCACTTCAAACAACTATTATCTACCGGTCTTTTGAAACTATTTAAAGGATAACTCGGACTATTGATCCAACTTTTAGTTGGCGTATAATACGATACTTGCAGTTGATAGAGGCTGTCGGTCTGCCAATTTAAATACGATCTATTAGCGACTTGAATTGCTGTTTATATTGCTTTTTTGAAATATTCTTTTAGATAATTTTATAATTTTTCCATCTTTTTAATTGATATGATGATATCCTTAAAACAAACGAATAATATTCTGTTAAAATAATTAGTTGAATTATCGAAAATGATTTTATTTGAATATATTTTATTGGCTGAGATCATTTTTATCAGAATTCAATATAGATTTTAATATTTTTTGGGCAGTAATTATAATCGGAATATTTGATTGATATTTTCATCCAATTCACGTTTCACTTCACCAATCCATAGAAGTGCAAAATTGTTCCAGTTACGATTTTTTTCAGTTTCATCAATCATGTAATATTGAATCATATTCTGGACATATAATTCATTTAGGAAAGGCCGATTAATTTCAGATTTTCTTTTAAATGATATGAAAATATAGACTATTTCCATTCTCTAATCCAAAAGCATATTGAAATTCTAAATTCGTTTTCGGATTACTAAGGTCTGCACCAAGAATTATAGCTTTAATAGAATTTATATTGCCAAAAAATGGTTTTGGAATAGATGATGATTTCAAAAATCTTTGTGGTATTTCTTTGAATAAAATCACACAACTCCGATTTATAATTTATTTCTTTCATATTTCTTAACAGTTATAACTCTCGGTAATCAGCAACCCAGGACAAGAAACTTTCTTCATTTACAACTAATAACTAGGTAGCGGCGATTATTTTAACTTTGACGAAATCTCTTCGATAAACTACCGAATAGCACCAATGCAATCGCAAATATAATTGAACTTACCATTATAGTAATGGTTTGCGTAAGAAGAAGTATAGCGACAATTACACATACAATTAAGAAGCAAACGATAGCAACTTTTCTTTTCATTTTGATTTTCCTTTCTGTTATATTAACTGCCGTCTGGTAGAAAAGAAGCACAATGCCAATAATTATTCCAAACTTATTTAACAAAACACTGCCCAACAAACTCACCTATTCTTCGACTGCAGAAAATTATTACAATCCAGCATTGAAATGGCGGTCAGTGTTGAACAACAGATTTAAGCTATTATTGTTTTTTGTTTTTATTTATAATGTCAAAGGAATTTTTGAATCAGCATAAACTTGCCACAAATAAATTCTATCATTCTTAATGACCGCCTTCCAAGAAGCAGGTAAATTCCAATAGTTTCCCTTGCTATCACTCTGCCCTTGGAATGTAGCACTTGCAAAACCAAACGCTGCAACCGTGTCTCCACCAAGAAATATGTCCGTAATTTCAATTTTATAATCTGGAAATAATTGAAAGTATCCAATCCAACCTGCCTGAATTTTTTCTTTTCCTATAGCTTCATTGCCCTGGGAATCAATGAACTTGTGGTCGCCAGTCATAAGCGAGCAGATCTTGTGAATGTTATGCTCGTTGATTGCACTAACAAAGTCTTGGAATATTTTCTTGTTCATATATTTAAGCCTTGCAGATTTGTGCCTTAGTCCAACAAAGGATTATGCCTCGGCAAGCTTCGGCATGATCCCATATAACGTTAGGCAGCCTACTTTATATTTATAGTTAAAAACTTATTCTAATTATTTTAGTTTACTTTTTATTTATGAAATATTTTGAAATTATTTTTTATATAATTTCTTATTGAATCATAAATATCTGATTTACTTTGATATGGATAGCTTGAACTTGGGTGTTTGACTTCAATTATTGAAATATCTCCTACACCAATGCTCTTTTCTTCAATTCTAAGGATAGGAATAATTTTGTTTGCTTCTAATAAGGAACAAATCCGTATTATATAATTTTGATTTACCCAATAACCAATAGAAATAATTCTTTCTATATCTTCTTGTGACAATTTTTTTCCAAAATTAAAATGGACATCAAAACCTTTATTACGATAGTATGGAGCCTATTGAAAAATTGATTCCCCAATTAGAGAATCATTGATATAAGGAAACAATGCTCTAGTGAAAGCAAGTATTCAAATTGTTTATTGATTTGTTCAATTAACACTCCAGACTTTCCCATAGATTTTTAAAACATATAAATGATCATAAATTTAAGTCGCTGCCCATAACAAGAAACTTATTAGTGCTTCCTCTAAGAAGAAACTTTATGCGGAACATCGATTTTACAATCCTCTAAAATACCTTTTTTTACCAGTTATACATTAACTAAACTGCTTTCGTAAGGTATTTTTATATCAGGATAATCATCGAGATAATCGACATGAAATTTATCATAGTCCCTTCGGCTCCCCATACGTTCAATATTTTTGGAATAGGATTAGAACCTTCTGTATGCTTCAATAAAATGCTTTAGATTCTCCTGTTTGAGGCTATTCCCTCATATAAAGGTGCATAGCAGATTCCCCTGTTTGACTTGTGTAATTCTAGATAGGTTGAATTCTGAAAAATTCTTTTGTTTCATTATACCATTTTTCTTTTTTTGTTCTAAATATATTTTTTGCGTGAAGAAAATTTCCAAGTTTCTCTGCGTTTTCCACCAAAGTTTTTGAAAGAGGAGTATGGTATAAAGCGCCTTTAACTCGATCGGACATATCGAATATTAATAATAATCATTACTTCAGTTATTTTTCTACCCGTATGGAACATTCTTTCAAAGATGTTTATCTAAAACTTTTATTTTCCATCCGGATTTTTTGTTTTTAGAAAATTCTTGAAATGCATCATTATACTGTTGCAACCTTGCTTCCACACCCATTCTTAATTCTATTGCAGCATAAATAATAACAAGTGATTCGGGCAACATTTCGTCCAATCTTTTTCTAGCTCTAAATAAAAAATCTCGTGAACCTATTTTATAAGTCATTTTATAACAAATTGTTTATTTTAACATCATAAATCAGATAAGCATATACAACCCCATTTAATCCTGCAGCCAGAACAAGAAACTTCTTAATACCTCTGCTGAAAGATTAAGCAAACTGTGCTTAACTTTCCGTTTACGAGAAGCACAGTTTGCAAGAAACTTATTAGAGTACTTCATTTGAACGAGAAACTTTAACCCGAGTACCTAACTTTAAAAATCTCTAAAAAGCCGAGTGCGGGATTGCTATCGCGGCTTAAATGTTTTATATCGTTGCTTCTAGTATCTGCTGATGTAGCCATTTTTTAGAAAACATAATTTTTATTGTAATTCCCAAATACCACAAACCAATAAATGGACCAAAATCAATATATTTTTCATATGGAGGATTTGGGAAAGAGATTACATTGGTAATTATCATTAAAAGCGAGATTAGTAATCCAGAGATTGAAAAAATTTTCCCCAATTTAGGATGCTGAAAAATACTTATCGCGAATAAAAATGTTCCTAAAAATATATAAACATCCCAAGCAACATCTAATCCGTAATGGATATGGTTTAATGAATTCCAAATCCATTTGCTAGATTCTTCAATTAGATTTGGTTTTGATGATTTAATTGCAAGTTGAACTAAAAACATTTGAGTCAGTAGAGCACCAGCAATAATGTTTGAGAATAATGCAATTTTTGAGGCAATGGTTTTTTTATGAATTTGAATAAAATAATATAAACCAACAGAAGCTAAACTCAGTAAAATTCCCATTGAAGAAGCTAGAATGACCCCCAAAATTAAATTTGAAATAAACTGTAAAAGTGGATAAATAATACTAACAAATAAACCACAAATAATTCCAATATTAATCCAATTTAAAATCACACTGTTATCATTATTCATAATTTATCTCCATTACCTTTTAATGGTATAGGCGTTACCGCTAACCCGCAGCCCAGAACATGAAACTTATTATTATTACAACTGCCGAACATTAAGCTAACCATACATACAACAAAGGATTATGCTATAGCAAGCTTCGCATGAATCCCTTATAACGTTATGTGGCAATTTTATTGTATAGTTATTTTTTTACTGGAATTATTTCTTTTATCCAGAAAAAATAATAATAAACTATTGCTTATTTTTAGGTTTTTATTCTTGCAAGCACCGCAGCAATAATAATTGCAACAACAAATGCCGGCACTCCTATAATTACTGGCCAAAGTATAAGTGACGCAATTAGTAAATTACTGTTATCTCCTCCAGTATTTAATGCATGGATATTTGCTGCAACGGCAAGACCAAAAGCTCCGATTGCAGTAGCAATGGCAACATGAAGTGCAGTTTTTCGGGAAGGGTTATGAAACCGAAAATGCTCATAAAAAAGCTGAACTCCAAAAAGAATGATACTAGCAATCCAAGCTGCAAGACGCCACATTAGTTGTGCCTCCTTGGACTAGACGGATTTGGAAATGCGATACCTACCACAGCATATCCAATCCCAAAGAAAATAACAATCCACCATGATTTATATTTATTAACTAATTTCATTCTTTCTGAATGATTTTTATATAAGTTAATGGCTGATTATATATTTCGCTACCAGCGAAGTAAGTAAACAGGTGCAAACGCTGCCAGCGCTACGACTAATTGCAGTACAAGTATCAACAAGGTGTATTTGGGGAACTGTGGTAGCCATCGAATCCCGAAGAATGCGATTATCGGGATCTGCAAAGCCATCAATAGTTGCCATAGATGAGCGGCGGCGCCTTCATCTGTTTGGCGAGCAGTACCATGCAAAATGATTGTCACCTGTGGCACCTGCGCTATCCACTCGAGGATGGCAGCGGCCACCTGGTCGGTCGCCACCACGCGTCCGGAGACGCTGCTGGGCGACGCCGCCGTCGCCGTGCATCCCGAGGATGAGCGCTACCGCCACCTCATCGGCAAGCGCGTGCGCCTGCCGCTGGCAGACCGGCTGATCCCGGTCATCGGCGATGATTTCGTCGACCGCAAATTCGGTTCCGGCGTGGTGAAGATCACCCCGGCGCACGATTTCACCGACAACGAAGTGGGCGCGCGCCATGGCCTGCCGCTGATCAACATCTTCACGCCCGAGGCACGGCTCAACGATAACGTGCCGCGCGCGCCTTGCCGGCCTGCCGCGCGAGGCAGGCGCGCAAGGTCGTGCTGGCCGAGATGGAAGCCGCGGGCCCCATCGAGCGCATCGACAAGCACAAGCTGATGGTGCCGCGCGGCGATCGCAGCGGCGCGATCCTCGAGCCGCTGCTCACCGACCAGTGGTACGTGCGGATCGAACCGCTGGCCGGACCCGCCATCGAGGCGGTGGAGTCCGGGCGCATCCGCTTCGTGCCCGAGAACTGGTCGAAGACCTACTTCGAGTGGATGCGCAACATCCGCGACTGGTGCATCAGCCGCCAGCTGTGGTGGGGTCACCAGATTCCCGCCTGGTACGACGAGCCCGGCAATGTATTCGTCGCGCGCAGCGAAGCCGAGGCGCGGGCACAGGCCCGGGCAAGCACGGGCCGATGTCGCGCTCACGCGGACCCCGACGTCCTCGACACGTGGTTCTCTTCGGCGCTGTGGCCCTATTCCACGCTGGGCTGGCCCGAGCCCAACGCCGACCTCGAGCGCTTCTATCCCGGCAATGTGCTGGTCACGGGCTTCGACATCATCTTCTTCTGGGTCGCGCGCATGGTGATGTTCGGCCTGAAATTCATGGGCGACGTGCCCTTCCGCGAGGTGTACGTGCACGGCCTGGTGCGCGACGGCGAAGGCCAGAAGATGTCCAAGTCCAAGGGCAATGTCCTCGACCCGCTGGACATCGTCGACGGCATCACGCTGGAAGACGCTGCTGAAGAAGCGCACCACCGGCCTGATGCAGCCGCACCTGGCCCCGGCCATCGACAAGGCCACGCGCAAGCAGTTTCCCAAGGGCATCGAGCCCCACGGCACCGATGCGCTGCGATTCACGTTCGCCGCGCTCGCCACGCAGAGCCGCGACATCCGCTTCGAACTCGGACGCGTGGCGGGCTACCGCAACTTCTGCAACAAGCTGTGGAATGCCGCGCGCTTCGTGCTGCTGATGACCGAGGGCAAGCCGATCGCGCCGGCGGGCGCCGTTTCGCCGCAGGTGGTCGACCGCTGGATCGTCTCGCGCCTGGGCCATGCCATCGCCGACGACGACCAGGGCTTCGCCGACTACCGCTTCGACAACGCCTCCTCGGCGCTGTACGAATTCACCTGGCACGAGTTCTGCGACTGGTACCTGGAACTGGCCAAGCCCGTGCTGCAGGGCGAGGACGAGGCCGCCGCCGCGGTCACGCGGCGCACGCTGCTCACGGTGCTCGAGGCGCTGCTGCGCGCGCTGCATCCGCTGATGCCCTTCATCACCGAGGAGATCTGGCAGCGCGTGGCGCCGGTCGCCGGCGTCGCCGGCGAAACCATCATGCGCGCCGCCTGGCCGCGCGCAGCGGACTACCCCGCCGATGCCGCGGCGACTGCGGACGTGGACTGGATGAAGGGCGTGATCCTCGGCCTGCGGCAGATCCGCGGCGAAATGGACATCAGCCCCGCGCGAGCGCCTCGCGCCGCTGGTGCAGGGCGCCAGCGCGGATGCCGCCGCACACTTCCAACGCCACCAGGCACTGCTGGGCCGACTGGCCGGCATCGATGCGGTGCGCGTGCTGGCTGCGGGAGAAACCGCGCCGCCCAGCGCCGCGGCCGTGGTCGGCAACCTCACGCTGCTGGTGCCCATGCAGGGACTGATCGACCCGGCCGTGGAACTGGAGCGCCTGAAGCGCAAGCAGGAGAAGAACCAGCAGGAAATCACGCGCGCGCTGGCCAAGCTGGAGAATCCCAACTTCGTGAACCATGCGCCGCCCGAAGTCGTGGCCACGAACGCGAACGCATTGCACAGTTTGAAAAGGTCAACGAGAGCCTCGCACGGCAGATTCGAAATTGTGGAGGGTCTCGTCGCAGCGACCTACGACACCTTCGGGCCCATGAGCAGCCTACCCGCTGCCCTGCGAGCCTGGACTCGATCATCCTCGGCAAGAGCGAGCGCTGCAGGCTCGCGCTCACCTGCCTGCTCGCGCGCGGCCACCTGCTGATCGAGGACGTGCCGGGCGTGGGCAAGACCACGCTGGCCCATGCGCTGGCGCAGGTGCTGGGCCTTGCCTGGCAGCGCGTGCAGTTCACCAGCGACCTGCTGCCGGCCGACATCCTCGGCGTCTCCGTCTTCGACCGCAGCGACCAGAAGTTCGAGTTCCGCCCCGGGCCGGTGTTCACGCAGCTGCTGCTGGCCGATGAGGTCAATCGCGCCAGCCCGCGCACGCAGAGCGCGCTGCTCGAAGCGATGGAAGAACGGCAGGTCAGCGTCGATGGCATGACGCATCGCGCTGCCGGATCCCTTCTTCGTCGTCGCCACGCAGAATCCGCACGAGCAGCTCGGCACCTATGCGCTGCCGGAATCCCAGCTCGACCGCTTCCTGATGCGCATCGAACTCGGATATCCCGATGCGCGCCACGAACGGGCCCTGCTGGGCGAGGAGGATCGCCGCGTGGTGCTGGGCCGCACGGCGCCGCGTGCTGGATCCGGCGGCGCTGCTCGAACTGCAGCGCGCTGCCGCGGCCGTGCACACCGCCGAGCCGCTGCTCGACTACGTGCAGCAGCTCGTCGCCGCCACCCGCGCGCGCCGCGACATCCGGCTCGGGCTTTCGCCGCGCGCCGCGCAGGGCCTGGTGCGCGCCGCGCGCGCCTGGGCCCTGCTCGACGGCCGCGACGCCGTGCTGCCCGATGATGTGCAGGCGGTCTGGAACGCCGTGGCACTGCATCGCCTGGAACCGCGCAGCAACGGCCGTCGACGGCCCGCGCGCCGCGCGCAGATGCTCGCGCGCTGCTCGAATCGGTGCCGGTGCCGCGCTAGAGCGGACCATGCGCGCCTGCCACGCGCGAGCACGATCGCGCCAGCGCTTGCTGCGCTGGGCGCTGCGTCGCCAGGGACCGGACCCGCTCCCGCTGCGCTTGAAGCCGCGCCGCATCTACATCCTGCCCACGCGCAGCCGGCTGGGTCTTCGGCCTGCTCATCGCGCGCGATGTTCCTGGCCGGCATGAACTACGGCAACGGCCTGGCGCTGCTGCTCACCTTCTGGCTGGCGGCTTTGCACTGGTCGGCATGATCCAGACGCAGCGCGGCCTGGCGGGCCTGGCTCGTGCTTGGCGCAGGCGCCGAGCCCGCCTTTGCCGGCGGCGAAGTCGCATTGACGCTTCGACATCGCAGCACGGCTGCCGCGCCGGTGACCTGATCTTCAGCGCGGAGCGTCACGCACGGCTCGCGCTGCCGGCGCAATCCGGATCGCAGCGATCGGGCGCCCGAGCTGCACGCTGGGCTTCAGCGCCGCAGGCGCGGATCTGGCGCGCACCGGTGCTGCGCCTGTCCACACGGCGCCCTATGGTCTGTTTCGCACCTGGACCTGGCTGTCGCTGCAGGTGGAGACGCTGGTGTATCCGCGGCCGGAAGGCGACCGCGCCGCTGCCGGAGCTGCCCGGGCCCGAGACCGGCTCACGCAGGCTCGCCGGCAGCCTCGACGAACTGGCGGCGCTGCGGCCGTTTCGCGAGGGCGATTCGCCACGGCAGGTCGCCTGGAAGGCCTATGCGCGCGGCGCACCGCTGCTGGTGCGCGAATATCGGGCCACGCCGCGCCACGCGCGAATTCGACTTCGATGCGTTGCCGCGCCGGACACCGAGCAGCGGCTGTCGCAGCTTCGCGCTGGGTCGTGGATGCAGCGCGCGCAGAACCAGCGCTGGACGCTGCGCCTGCCAGGCGGCGAAGCAGTGGCAGGCGCCGGCCCCGAACATCGCGGGCTCTGCCTGGCGCGCCTGGCGCTGTTCGGCACAGCGGGCCGCACGCATGAACAGCGCAGGCATGGGCCCGCCGGCGCGCACGCTGATGCTGCTGGCCTTCGCCGCCGGCGTGCTGCTGCATGTGGATCGCGCGCCGGCCGTGGAGCCTGGGCGTGGCGGCCGCGGCATTCTGCTGGCAGCTGGCGCCTTCCGCTGGCGCCTGCCACTGCCCGGCACGGTGCTGCGCACGTGCTCGCGCTCGGCCTGCTGCTGCTGACGCTGGTCTCCTATCGCACGGTGCCGGCCTGGCTGCGGGCAGCACGCTGCTGCTGGTCATGGGCTCGGCAAAACTGCTGGAGGTACGGCAACGCGCGCGATGCCCGCGTGGTGGCCATGGTGGCGCTGGCGCTGCTGCTCGCCGCCTGCCTGGAACGCCAGTCGCTGCTGCGCGTTCCGCTGTATCTGGTCGCCGGGTGGCTCGCCCTGGCGGCGCTCGCGGCACTGGGCAGCCAGGCGGCACCAGGCCTCGGCTGGCGCTGGCCGCCAGCGGGCGGGCGCTGCTCATGGCGCTGCCGCTGGCGGCGCTGTGCTTCGTGCTCGTGCCGCGCCTGCCGGGCGCACTGTGGGGACTGCCGCCGTCGGACGAAGCCAGCACCGGCCTCGGCGACGAAATGAGCCCGGGAAGCATCTCGGAACTGTCGGTTTCGGAAGACGTGGCGTTTCGCGTGCGCTTCGATGGACCCGCGCCCCCGCCCTCGCAGCGCTACTGGCGCGGCCCGGTGCTGCACGACTTCGATGGCTACACCTGGCGCCGCCGCCAGGCCCGGGGCCGTGCGCCAGCCTGCGCAGCCACTGTCGCCGCGCCGCTGCGCTACCAGGTGATGCTCGAGCCCACGGGGCGCAGCTACCTGTTCGGCGTGGACACCATCGAGCCAGATCAACGGCCGCCGCAACTATCCTGACCTTCGATGGCCAGGCCTTCGCCACTCGCGAAGTGACCTCGCCCATCGTGTACGAAGGCATCTCGTATCTGGAGGTGCGCTACCTCGCGCCCCTGTCGATGACGGGCAGCAGGCTCGACACCCAGCCGCTGGGCAGCGCAATCCGCGAGCGCAGGCGCTGGCCCGGCAGTTGCGCGCCGCATCGGCTCGACGACGCGACTACACGCGGCGCGCGCTGCGCTATTTCCAGGATGGCGGCTTCGAATACACGCTGACTCCGCCGCGGCTGGAACGCGATTCGGTCGACGACCTGCTGTTCAATACGCGGCTGGGATTCTGCGGCCACTTTGCCTCGGCCTATGTGGCGCTGATGCGCGCAGCCGGCATATCCCGCGCGCGTGGTCACCGGCTACCTGGGCGGCACCTGGAATCCGGTGGGCGGCTACTACGTCGTGCGGCAATCCGATGCCCATGCCTGGGCCGAGGTGTGGCTGGAGGCTGCGGGCTGGACGCGCGTCGATCCCACCGCCGTGGTCGCGCCGGAGCGGCTGCGGCGGGGCGTGAATCGAACTGCTGGATTCGGGCACCTCGCTCAGCCGGCCGGCTGTTCGTGCAGGCCAGTGGCTGCGCCGGCTGCGCGACACCTGGGAAGCCGCCGGCGAGTTCTGGCAGGAGCGCATCGTGAACTACAACCTGGGCGAAGCAGCTGCGCTGCTGGAGAGCTCGGGCTGGAGCGCATCGACTACCGCGGCCTGGCGCTGCTGCTGCTGGCATCCGGCGTGCTGTGGGCGCTGTGGTGATGGCGCGCTTACCGGTCGCGAGCCGCGCCCGCGGCGGATGCGCTGGCGCGGCTATGGGATGGATTCCGAAGGTGCTGCGGCGGCGGGGTGTTGAGTGGCCGACCACGACGGCCCGGATGCCATTCGCCGTCGCGCGCAGCAGCGGTTGCCAGAGGCGGCCGCCGACATCGAGCGGCTGGCAGGCGACTACGCTGCGGCTGCGCTTCGGCGGCGGCAAGCCCGCACGACTACGCTGCGCGACTGGCCGACGTGCCAAGGCGCGGCTCGGCGCAATCGTCACGCGCCACAGGATCACGCCGCCGCCGATGAACAACAGCAGCAGGCTAAAGATGGAGCCGCGCGTGCTGCCAGCAGCTACTGCCGCGCCGCCCATCAGCACCGGACCCAGCACGGTGCCGAACTTGCCAACCATGTTGTAGAAGCCGAAGTACTCGGCCGACTTGCCCTCCGGCACCAGGCGTCCGTACATCGAGCGCGACAGGCTCTGCACCCCGCCCTGCACCAGTCCGAGCGTGCCGCCATCAAGTAGAACTCCAGCGCCGAGTCCAGGAAGTACGCCCAGACCGTGAGCCCCACGTATACCGCGAGCCCCAGCAGCACACCCGGCGCGGACCGAAGCGCTTGCCCAGGCGGCCGAACACCAGCGCCGCCGGAAACGCCACGAACTGGGTCAGCAGCAGCGCACCGAGCAGGTCGGCTGGAATCGAGGCCCAGCGACATGCCGTAGTCCACGGCCATCTTGACCACCGTGTTCACGCCATCGATGTACAGCCAGTAGGCCACCAGAAACCACAGCAGCGTGGGTTGCCGCCCGACGCGCCGCGCGGTTGCCGCCGATTCGCGCCAGCCGGCGGCGAGCGCACTGCCGGCGCGCCACTCGCGCGCCGGCTGTTCGCGCACATGGCGCATCAGCGGCAGGGTGAACAGCAGCCACCACACCGCCACGGTGACGAACGACCAGCGCACGGCGGCCGCTGCATCCGGCAGGCCGAAGAACCGCGGCTTCACCACCATCAACACGTTGAGCGCAAACAGCAACCCGCCGCCCAGGTAGCCCATCGCGTAGCCCAGCGCCGAAACCCGGTCGTAGTCGCGCGGCTCGGCCACATCCAGCAGCAGTGAATCGTTGAACACCACGCCGCCGTTGAAACCCAGGGTCGCCAGTGCATAGAGCAGCGCGGCGGCCAGCCACTGGCCCTGCGCGACGAAGAACAGCGCGAAGGTGGTGCCGGCACCCAGCACAGTGAACTGGAACAGCATGCGCTTGCGCCGTCCACCACGGTCGGCGATCGAACCCAGCAGCGGCGCCAGCAGTGCGATGACCAGCCCCGCCACGGAATTGGCCGTGCCCAGGCGCGCGGTGGTGAGCGCGCTGTCGGCGCCGGCGCTCCAGAACTGGCGGAAGTACACCGGAAAGAACCCGGCCATCACGGTGGTGGCGAATGCCGAGTTCGCCCAGTCGTAGAAGGCCCACGCGAGCGCGGGCCGCGAGGCGAACAGTCCCTCGCGGCTGACGGGTTCATGCGGCCTGGCTCTCCCGCGTCTCGCTGAAGTCAGTCCGGCCAGCGCTCCAGCGTCAGCGCCAGGTTCACGCGCGAGGGCGCCAGGTACACCAGCGCGCCGGAATGATCCACCGCCAGATTGTCGTGGGCCTTGGTGCGGAACTCATCGAGCTTCCTGTCCTCGCCGTGCACCCAGCGCGCGGTCTGCACGGTGATGCCTTCGAAGGCGCACTGCACGCCGTACTCGTCCTGCAGGCGGAACGCCACCACCTCGAACTGCAGCTGGCCGACCGCGCCCAGGATCAGGTCGTTGTTGCGCAGCGGGCGGAACAGCTGCGTGGCGCCCTCCTCGCACAGCTGGTCCAGGCCCTTCTGCAGCGCCTTCATCTTCAGCGGATCCTTCAGCACCGCGCGCCGGAACATCTCCGGCGCGAAGTTCGGGATGCCGGTGAAGCCGAGCTTCTCGCCCTCGGTGAACGTGTCGCCGATGTTGATGGTGCCGTGGTTGTGCAGGCCGATGATGTCGCCCGCCCAGGCCTCCTCCACCGCGCTGCGATCGCCGGCCATGAAGGTGAGCGCGTCGGCGATGCGGATCTCCTTGCCCAGGCGCGGATGGTAGAAGCGCATGCCGGGCGCATAGCGCCCGGAGCACACGCGCATGAAGGCGATGCGGTCGCGATGCGCCGGGTCCATGTTCGCCTGGATCTTGAACACGAACCCGGTGAGCTTGGGCTCCTCCGGCTGCACGGTGCGCTCGCGCGTCGCGCGCGGCTGCGGCCCCGGCGCGTGCGGTGAAGCTGCGCAGCAGTTCCTCCACGCCGAAATTGCTGATCGCCGAACCGAAGAACACGGGCGTCTGCCGCCCGGCCAGGTATTCCTCGAGGTCGAACTCGGTGGCGGCGCCGCGCACCAGTTCGACCTCTTCCCGGAAGGCCGCGGCCCGGTCGCCGAGGAATTCGGTGGCCGCATCGCTCATCAGGCCCTCGATCACGCGGTTCTCGCCGCGCGTCCCGCGCTCGCCGGCCTCGTACACGTAGATGCGGTCCTCGACCAGGTGGTAGGTGCCCATCAGGTCGCGGCCCATGCCGATGGGCCAGATGACCGGCGCCACGGCCAGCTTCAGCACCTTCTCGATTTCATCGAGCAGGTCGAGCGGCGCGCGCCCCTCGCGGTCGAGCTTGTTGATGAAGGTCATGATGGGCGTGGCGCGCAGCCGGCACACTTCCATCAGCCGGATGGTCCGCTCTTCCACGCCCTTGGCGCAGTCGATCACCATCAGCGCCGAGTCCACCGCAGTGAGCGTGCGGTAGGTGTCCTCGGAGAAATCCTCGTGGCCCGGCGTATCGAGCAGGTTCACGATGCAGCCGTTGAAGGGAAACTGCATCACCGACGAGGTCACCGAAATTCCGCGCTGCTGCTCCAGCCGCATCCAGTCGGAGGTGGCATGGCGCGCGGCCTTGCGCCCCTTCACCGTGCCGGCCAGCTGGATGGCGCCGCCGAACAGCAGCAGTTTCTCGGTCAGCGTGGTCTTGCCCGCGTCGGGGTGCGAAATGATGGCAAAGGTGCGCCGCTTGCTGATCTCGCTGGTTTTTTCGTCCACTATCCCCATTGCCTGCCCATTGCGTGCCCACGACCTGCAGCCATCCATCAAACGCGGCATGATACCCGACCAGTTGTTCGCCGAAGACGTAGCGCCATGCGACCAGACCCCGTGATCCATCACCCCACAGCGCGCAGCCG
>CAWCTF010000007.1:0-7393 GCA_963798435.1 uncultured Flavobacteriaceae bacterium | reverse complement strand
GCCAACCCGCCAGTCAGGCAGGTTTCCTGTCAATTTTTGTAGGCGGATCTGCCGAAAAAATTTAATCATTGATTATCAGGGTATTTATGGTAGTTCGCGCAAATAGCTATCGGGACGTTATCATTTCAAAAAATTACACTCCTTGCGGAAAGCCTTTATGTTCAATGTTTAATGCGTGTATTGCCCAAACTTATTTCTTCCGGGTTCTGTAGTACAAATTCCAAGCCCCGGAATTCGATTCTACGATATCCGGGAATCCGTCATTATTTAAATCCCCGATTTCAATATTATAGGTGTCGTCCTTTAAATCAGCTCTTAAACCAATTTCTATGAAAGCCCCATTTTTCTGCCCCAAATAGACAAAATTTTGTTCCTCTGAATTTCCCTCGACAATGTCTAAATAACCATCTTGGTTTAAATCGGCCACTTTAATCGATGAAGTCATTCGTGCTGCTTCGAAATCAGAAGTTCGATTAAAAGAAAGATTTTTGTCTCCATAATAGATGCTATTGTTTGAGCCTAAATTTCCTGCTACGATATCCAAGAACCCATCGTTATCAAAATCCCCAATGTCAATTGAACGGGTTTCATCTCTGGGTTGCCAAATTCCAATACTTTTGAAAAATCCTGTTTTCCATTGTTTAGGAGTATCTTATTTTTAGTTTGTCTTTCCGCTGTGATCAAGTCCAAAAATCCATCTTTGTTTATATCCACAAGTTTGGTTTGAATGGTTTGGTCGGATGGGTCACCAAAGCGCGTGCAATTAGCAAAATTGCCCCTACCATCGTTCCAGCAAATTTCGTTTTCTGCGTTTCGGTTGGAAAGTATTAAGTCAATATCCCCATCCCCATCAGCATCACCGATTTCAAGATTTCTTGAGGGTGCTATTGATCCAAAGGGAATCTCCTGGGCAAAATTTTGATCTGCTGAACCAAAATAGAGTTTATTCGGAACGTTGTCATTGGCTACCGCAATATCCATAAATCCATCTTTATTGAAATCCCCACTTTTTATGGCATACGAAGCATCCATAAACTTTCCTATGGGGACCGCTGATTTGAAACCTCCTTTGCCATCGTTGTAATAAAGATAATTCTGTTCTGCCCAATGTCTACCATTGGCGACGAGAGCATCCAAATCGCCGTCCTGGTCAACATCGAACAAGGTTATCGAAGCGGTTCGATTCGATTGGGTTCCAATCGAAAAAAAACCATCTGCATTAAAAAAGGTAACTTCCTGTGCAAAACCTGTAAGCGGAATTGTCAAAAAGACAATCCATATTATTTGTTCTCTGATTTTATCCATACTTCTGATTCACGTTCGCTTGAAGGTTCGAATTTAATAGTGCTTTGTCTGACTTTAAAGAATGAAAATTAAAAATACAAAATGGTTAATTTAAAATGTTATGGCAAAAATGCGTAATTGTATGTGTTTTTGAAGTTATGTGTTTTCACATTCCCAAGGTTGGCAAATGTTTTACGTTGTGATATACCAAGGCCGCTTTTATACATTCTTTGAGTGCGTCCTTAGGAATTTCATCCTGCAGTTGAAAAACGATGGCCCGCGTGCCTTCGAATTTAAAATGACTCGTAAATTTTTGGTTAAAAGTCGGTACCAGGCGACTCGTGCATTTAAAAAATAGCGCATACTGATCGGGGGTTTTTGATTTCCAATCCATTCGCAGGGTGCTTCCGTTTTTAGTCAAATAACTCGGTTCTCCCCATTTCAAGGTTTCTTCTAAATTTGTTATCCCATCGGTTTCCCGAGCGGTTTCAATAATTAAATTCCGCAGGGCCAACATTTTATCGCGAACCGATTCGGGATACGTGTCAAAAACCGATTTTACCCGTGGGTCGACTTTTAGTTGTAATTCCTTCATAGTTTTAAACGTAGGTGTCGATTCGACTATGGACGACTTTTCATTGCAGGAAATTTTAGATTTTCGATTGTATCATCCATTGATGGCCAAATGGGTCTAGAATACGCCCCTGTCGATAACCATAATCGTAATCCTGTGCGGGACTTAAAAGCGTGGCGCCGACTCGCAACGCTGTATTTATAACACGGTCTACATCTTCTACAAAGAGTCCGATAAGCGTGGTCACACCTTGAATTTTATTCGGTTCCAACTGTCCTTTTAAAGGTCGTTCCTCATGCAAATGAAAGATACACCCATTTATTGAAAGTTCGGAAACATGAACACTACCATCATCATTTCGCCAAGGTTTGATTTCCAGTGCACCAAAGGCCTTAAAATAAAAAGAGATGTCTGTAACTCCACCCGGAATAAAAAGTTGTGGAGCAAAAAATATTTTGTTAGTCGTAGGTGACATTTATTTTGATTTTGTTTTTAAGTCGTCGATTTAAAGTGAGGTAAGTACCTTGCCGGCGAAGGTCGAATTTCCGGAATCTAGGATATTTACGCAATAGCGACCTGTGCATCGTCAATTATAATGACCTCATTTATTTTTGCCTATATTTCACCCTGGCAGGTTTCGGAACCGTAAGCCAACAAAGCCATTCTTGATAGATCGGGTTGGATGGTCATTTAATTTTTGTACTCCCGAATAATTCGTTTCATTCTTTTTACATCCCCATTTTCCCTGAATTCATTGACGGCAAAGGGCGTATTTTGCAAGGCGATAATCTTCCAAGTAGCATCTATTTTGTTCAGAACGAGCAAGGGAACCGCATCAGGTTCATTTTGACGTTGCATTCCTTCCTTTAAAATAGCACCAGAACAATGTACCAAAGCGACGTCCTTGCCTAAAAAGCGAACTTTGTCGATCTTTAGATCCCAGACGGTATTTGCATAGAATTCCTTAAAGATAATAGCATGCCCGAAAGCGATTTCCTTTTTACCATGTAATTGCATTCCAAACCAAACCGTAAAATCGGCATCCTCGGAAAATGGAGCTGCGAACATTTCTGCATCTCCCTGGGACCATGCTTCAACTAGCGTATTAATAATAGTATCTATTTGTTGCCGGTCTTCAGTTTCAGTACCATTTTGAGCACTTAAATTGAACCCTATAAAAAAGTAAACTACGATTATTCTAATCTTCATATAGCGATATTTTAATTTGTAGACCTTGTTAAGCACTAAGCTCGTACTATAACTAGCAGGGCGGCCATGTATGCACTTGAACCGAGATATTTTGATTTGCCATCTGATGCAATTTTATGTGACTTGTATCCTTTTTTAAGCCGACTTAGTGAAACATTGGTACGAATTCCTAAAAAAAATAGAGATCGAATGCGTCAATCCTACACCTATGGGAATCGGGATGGCGCACTTTGCAAGGACAATCAAATTTTTAATATAAACAAATTTTGCTTTACCTGTTAAATACCTCCTAAGTTTGTAGTATAAATAGTTGGAATATCTTTATTTTTTCAAATACCACTTACACTCCGTTATATAAAATACAGCTGATTTTAGGCAGTATCTCTCGAATAAAGGCTTACGCATGGTTTATTGATAAATGATTGTTTTAGTACATAATCTGTTATTATGTGTCTTATGGGCTAGGTCAGGTTTTGCGTCCTTCAACATCCGTTCATTGTACCAAGTCAAAGGATATTTTTATTCCTTCGATAACCATGCTCGTGCCAATAATCGCAATGATCAATCCCATGAGTTTTCCAATAACGGAAATTACATTATCGCCTAGCCTATTTGCAATACGATCGCTTAGGCTGAAGGTGATATAGGTCAACAAACACATCAAACCAAAAATAAGGAGTACAAGGCCTATATGTGTATAGGTGGTATTGGAAAAAAAACAAAGTTCATGGCCGTAACAATGGTTCCAGGACCTGCCAAAATCAGAATTGCCAGCGAAGAAACCGCCACATTCTCATCAAAATTCGTGTTCTGTATATGTTTAATATTTGATTTTTTTGATTGTAACATTTCAAAGCCCACATAGAAAATTAAAATACCACCGGTTATCTTGAATGCCGGGATGGTGATTCCAAATAATTCAAAGATAAATTTTCCTAAGATCACAAAGGCGGACACGATAATAAAGGCAATGATGACGGCTTTTTTGTTTACACGTTGTTTTGTCTTTTTATCGGCCCCCTTCAAGTAATGTCAGGAAAATGGGCATATTCGAAATCGGATTCATGATTGCAAAAAAGCCCGTAAAAACCGTAATCGAAAACGTAATAAGATTTTCCATTTATCTTTTTTCTGATTTTTTATAAATCCACTCGGCTAAAAAGCAGGATCCAATAATTGCCAGTGACGTTATAACACCAATACGATTCGACGGGTATTGTTGGTTTATTAAAATTACGGTTGCAGTGATGCAAAGGATAAAGCCGATCAAGGGAATTATTTTATGACCTCCTGTTTGCTTTGACAACTTATAGCCAACGAGGTTAACGACGCCGAAAATGATTAAAAAGCCAACACTGCCCGCAGTTGAAATGCTTTCCAAATCAAGAATATTTACCAAAATCAACGTAGCAACTGCCGTAATTAGTAATCCAATAGGTTTGTTCCACAGTTGGGATAAAAAGTTATGGGGTAATTCGTCATCTTCCGCGATTTCAAAATTGACCCTACTGCCTCCGTATAGCGATGCATTAATGGCAGAAAATGTAGATATCAAAGCGGCAACGGTTATGATTGAAAAGCCAATCTGGCCTAGCATTGGTTTTGCGGCTTCGGCCAAGACATAATCTTTTGTGGTTGCTATTTTTTGAAATGGAAGGGAACCTACAGTAACAATCGCAATAATAATATAGAGCACAATAACGAAGAGTACTGAAATGTAGTACGCTCTTGGAATGTTCTTTTCAGGATTTACAATATCGGGAGCGGCATTTGCAATAAGTTCGAAGCCTTCGTACGCAACAAAAATAACCATCCCTCCTGTAAATAGATTCATTGGGGTTTCCCATTGGGAAACTGCCAACTGTGCCACATTCGGGTTCCCGATCAAACCGTACGCCCCGACACCAATAAAAGCAATCAAAATAACCAATTTAATGATTACGGCATACGATTCTATTTTACCGACTATCGCAATACTATAATAATTGATTGCCGTAGCTAAAAGGATGATTGCAGTGGCATAAATGTGGAAATCGATTGTTTTGCTTTGTGTAATTTCAAATAAATTGGGGGCGTACGATCCAAATGCCGAAGCATACAGTGAAAGCATGATAATATAGCTAATCCATAAAAGATTGTTGATGCCACCACTAAAGACCGATTTCCCGAAGCCTTGATTGACGAACTTTACGGTACCGCCACGATCAGGATACTTCTTTGAAAGTTTTACATAACTATATGAGGTTATCAAGGCCAAGATGCCTGCAAATAAAAATGCAATCGGGGTGCCTCCTTTGGCAAGTGAGACCGCAAGGCCAAGAACCGCGAAAATGCCACCTCCGACCATGCCGCCGATACCAATCGAAATAGCATCCCTTAATTTTATCTTTTTACTCATTCATCTGGATTCGTTATTTATATCAACATCTCGGCAATGATTATGTGTCGTATCTTATTTTCTTTTTTCAAGATAGACAATGCCTTCCTTTAGATTATACGTGATATTAAAATCAAGCAGCATTTTTTGACCGATAAGTCCATCAGCCTGTCTTTCAGACCCTTCATTTAATGGGTCGACTTCAAAAACAACGGGAATGTTCTTCCATTCTTTAGTTGCAAAAAAAGCCGAAGCTATTTTACCCTTGAGATTGTGCGTAATCGTTGCATCTACCCCAAATCCTTTTTTGGTCTTATATTTTTTATTCGGATTAATGAGTTGATGTTCGATAACCGCAGTATTGTGAAATGTCAGATAATTACCGGCAGCTGTATCAATTTTAATAATTAGCATGATACCATTCTTAGTTCCTTTCGGAATTATTTTAATCGGTAATCCTAGATGATTCGATTCAAGACCAATCAATTGTAGGGGTTCGGCCATTCCATTGAAATTGTAGGCCTCGTCTGAATAAAAGCGCATTTCCAATGCGTCGATATTCGTCTCGGTAATTATTTTACGCAACAAGTCAAATCCTATAATTCCGTCAACGTTGAGCTTGAAATAGGTACTCAAATGTGACAAATCCATTAGGGCCAACGAAATCGAATCCAGTTTGAAGTGTTCACCAATTAACAGCCGATTTTTTTCAGAGACTTCGGATTGCACTGTTTTTCCCGAGGTCCCTATTTTTAATTCCCCGGCAATGGGCAATTGAAGTTCTTTTGCAATTTTGCGGTCGATTACGGTTATTCCGGCGCCCGTATCGAACATGAAATTTAATGGTTTCGTAGAATTATTCACCTTAATTTCAATAAAAATCAGGTTTTCAATTAGCCTGATGGGCGTTTTATCGATTACTAGTTGCCCGTAATTTGAAACGGGCATTAGCAATAAAAGTAAAATGAATGGAAGTTTCATAAATCAATTCCTTGATGCATTACGAGCGGGCGATTTTTGGAAATAGGTAGCACGATAAACTTAAAGACTGGTTAAAGTATCCACCGCTTGCTCACACGTTGTTTTTTAAATTCTTTAGTTCTGCCCACTCTGTCCATGAACCATCATAGATCCGTTTGCTTCTTTTAAATCCGATTTCACTGGCCAGCATAACAATACAGGCGGTCAAACCCGAACCACAGCTAAATACCAGTTCTTGATTTGTGCCACACTTCTTTTCAAAGAGTTCCTTTAATGCTTTCTTGCCTTTAAAGGTATCATTTTCAAGGACCTCTTGGTATGGTATATTGACTGAATTCGGAATATGGCCGCTTTTAAGATGTGCTCGTGGTTCCTTGGCGGTACCTTGAAACCTTCCAGGGGATCGTGCATCTACGACTAGAAAATTCTGTTCTTTTATATTTTGCGCGATTTCTTGAAATTTAACGATCAGCTTTTCGTGAGATTGCGATTTAAAGTCTCCCATCTCATACTTTGTATGGGATATGCGAACCGTCGGCAGCCCCATTTTTAGCCAGGTGGGCAATCCGCCGTCGAGCACGGCGATATTGGTATGCCCCATGCTATGAAAGAGCCACCATACCCGCGGACTCGAATAAATTCCGAAACTGTCGAAAACAATTATGCGCGATGTTTGCTTGATTCCCAATTTTCGGCATTCAAGCTCAAAATGCTGCTCATCAGGTATTGTATTCGGGAATGGGCTCGATGTGTCTAAAAAAACTGCTGTAAGATCAAAAGGCCTAGAATTCGGTATCGTACGATTGGCAGACCGGTCGTATTTTCCGTCACTGCTGGAAGCCATGCTGGCATCAAGAAGCACAAGATCTGGGTCGTTTAAATTTTTATGTAGCCATGCGGCAGATACGATTTCGTTCATCTCCTCTTAAAATTGAAATAAAAAGTGGTCGGCCGGGATTCGATTTATT
>CAWCTF010000006.1:0-694154 GCA_963798435.1 uncultured Flavobacteriaceae bacterium | reverse complement strand
AAGTTTCGAACGTAACTGTAAAAACAAGCGGCACGTGGGAGCCAGCACGGCTTTCGTTTGTTCAACAGGGAGTGATATTCAGCTAAAGAGACTTAACTGCGCCACCGATCGGCGAAATGACTTACAGGAAAGCTCCGGCCGTTTGCCAATGCCTGCATGACGGCAACCGACTTTGAATAGCGATGCGATTTGCTCGGCGAAAATTCCTTCCCCTGTCATGCGCGCGTGCCACTTGGAATTATTCAGGCGGTTACCTCGCAGAGCCCGGATGCGCCCCAGCACCTTCTCCTTACGATCCGGAAAGTGTTCCTCCAGCCACTGATCGAACAACGGCGCCACCGCCCACGGCAGACGAACAATCGTGTAACCAGCAAACTCCGCGCCCGCTTTCGCGCAGGCGTGCAGGATCTTTGGAACTTGTGGTCGGTGAGCCCGGGAATTATAGGCGCAACCATAACGCCAACTGGAATGTTCGCCCCCGAAGTTGACTAATCGCGTCGAGTCGCCCTCGCGGTGACGTGGTGCGCGGTTCGAGGACTCGCTGCAAGTTTGGATCGAGTGATGTCACTGAAACATTTACCGTGACGGCGTTGAATCCGGCGAGCTCGCGCAAAACATCGATGTCGCGCGTGACGAGATGGTTCTTGGTGATGATCGCCACCGGGTTTCGAAACTGCGCAAGCACTTGGAGACAGCCGCGCGTGATCTCCAATTTTCTCTCGATCGGCTGATACGGATCGGTTACACCGCTTAACACAAGCGTCTGCGGCTGCCAGCACGCCGATTCCAGTTCCGCCCGTAACAATTCTGGCGCGTTCGTTTTCACCATGATTTTACTCTCGAAATCAAGACCGGCCGAAAAACCCAGATACTCGTGAGTCGGACGCGCATAGCAATAAATGCAGCCGTGCTCGCAACCGCGATACGGGTTGAGGCTCGTCTCAAAACCGACATCCGGGCTTGCTATTGCGGGTAATGATCGTTCTCGTTCCGTCGCGAAAATACTGCGTCGAACGCCGCGGTGTCTCTTCGGTGTCGCAGCCGACATCGACTACGTCCAGGTCGGTTAAATCGACGTGCAGTCTTTTCGAATCGATTCGCCGGACTCCAGGAAGCGCCGCGCCCTCGGATCGTCGCGCGGCTCTGCGGCGTTTCGACGATCACAGGTTTAAACTTCTTATTCGCCGGCACAATTTACGTTCACATGAACATGTTACACTGTCGAGCGAAAATCTCCTTGATTAAGTACTCCTTCCTCCATAGCTTGACGCTACTACGTTCACTCGATCACGAGATCACCGATGAGTCATCCAGTTTTCCCCGGAGGGGTGGCAGAGCGGTTGATCGCGCCGGTCTTGAAAACCGGAAGGCCGAGAGGCCTCGTGAGTTCAATCTCACCCCCTCCGCCACACTGATGTTCGATGTTCGATGTCGATGTTGATGTTCGTTCGGCAGCAGCACGCGGCAAACGGCGGCGGCGCAAAGGAGTCCCAGGATTGCTGCGCAGACAACGTCGGACAGATAATGCGCACCGAGATACATTCGCGAGAAACCGATCAGGATCGGGATCGGCAGACATGCAAGGCCGATCCGTCGCCGCGCAATGATTAGAACGCCAAAGAACGCTGTCGAAGCGGCGACATGTCCGGATGGAAACGAGTGATATTTGCTGCTGAATCGCGGCCCGCCCCAGTGCGTCTCACTGTGCACCGACGGCCACGCCCGCGGAATGGTGCGCTTGATTACCTGCCCGGCAAGACCTGCCAGCGCCATCGCCAGAAGCATTGCGAGGAAAACGCGTGACCATTTCCTGCTTCCCGCGAATCCAGGCGGTTCCAAATAGAAGCAGACCGAGTACGACATGCGATGGCCAGTCACCGAACCGGCTCACGTTTTGCATGAAATTGTGCATGCTGTGGTTTTGATGCTGCCTGAGGAAAGTCCAGACGGTCTCATCAAAATAGAACGCTGCGCCCACGGCAGCCGCGGCGATCACCACACCGATCAGCCAATACAAAATGGCGGAGTGCTTCACAAATATGTTCCCGTCACATCGACGGGCCGCTATTTTGGGGACGCTGGTGAAATTTCGCAACTGTGATTAGTGGAAGGATTCAGTGAAAAGAACCCATGGACGCATTCGCCCAATCATCGGTCGCCGGTCACCGATTACTGATTCACTGCGCGCTCCTCTTTGCCGCCTGCGTGCTCTTTCACATGGCAGGGACCTGGATTTTGCCGTTGATCGACCGCGATGAGCCGCGTTTCGCGGAAGCGTCGCGGGAAATGATCCAGCGCGGCGATTACGTTGTTCCCTACTTCAATAATCACCTGCGCCTGGACAAACCTCCCCTCACCTACTGGGCCCAGGTTGTGAGCTATCACATCTTCGGTGAAAACGATTTTGCCGCGCGTTTCCCCTCCGGGGTGGCAGCGGCGCTGGTTGCGGTATCGATTCTGATCCGCGGGTCGCGGATTGGCGGAGAACGCCTTGGATGGCGAGCGGCAATCATTTTCACCCTTTGCCTGCAAACCTTTATCCATGCGAAAGCTGCCGTGGCCGACATGTGGCTGGTGCTTTTTGTTAGCACCGCGCACTGGAGCGGCCTGGAGCTCCTTCGCGATGGACTGAGGAATGCCCCACATCAAAGATCCGCCTCCGAAGACCTTCGCGAGCGGGAAGTTAAACATCACCTTTCTTTTTGGTGGTTCTTCTTTTATATCTCGCTGGCGCTGGGCTTTCTGGCCAAAGGTCCGGTCGCATGGGTACCTCTGCTGACGGTTGGATCGACGATTTTCTATGCGCCGCATTCACAGCTGGGCCGGCGATTCAAATTCGTTCGCGGCATTCTGCTCATGCTGGCGATCGTGTCCATCTGGGGAATTCCAGCATTGATTCGCACGCACGGCGAATTTTTCAGAATCGGAATCGGCCGTCACGTCATCAGCCGGTCGCTTGTAACGATGGAAGGTCACGGAGGGAGTTCCTTCTGGATGTATCTTTTGCTACTACCGTTTTATTTTGTGACCGTCTTTGGCAGTTTCTTTCCGTGGTCGATAAAATTGCCTTCGCTCATGAAACGGCTTTGGCGGGACCGCGACAACATTGACAATTATCTCTTATCCGGCACCGCGATCATCTTTATCATCTTCTCGCTTATCAAAACAAAGCTACCGCATTACATCCTGCCAGCGTTTAGTCTGCTGGCGCTTCTGGTTGCCCGCCACTGGCCGGAAACATCGGCTGCCAGCCGTCGGTCTTTGTTCGAAACGATCGCCGTCACCACTGGGTGTATTTTGATCGCAATTGCACTGGTTGTGCCGCCGATGGTGGCAAGGTTTTTTCCCGCCTATCAACTCTTTCAGCTGTCGCGCGCCTCCCTGCAACCGGCGATGCAATTTGCTTCGGTCGAGTTCGAAGAGCCAAGTCTGGTCTGGTATTTTCGCTCCCGCATAAGGGGATTTCTCATGCCTGTAAACAAGCGTCACGCCACGGAGTTTATGCGCGAACCTGGCCCGCGGTTCCTCGTGCTGCCGACGCCCGTCGCTGCCACAACGTTCGCGAACCCACTGCAAGATTGGGAATTCTTCACGACCAGTGGGTTTAACCTAGCGAAAGGCAAACCTGTGGATCTCACGCTTGCGCTCAAACCTGAGTGATTGGTTGAAGTGTTAAAGCGTTGAAGCGTTTTCCTCCTCTGTCATGTTGAGCGGAGCGCTGCAACGAAATGCAAAGCATGAGGCCAGGCTTTCAAACATCTCTGACTATCGGGTTGCGGCAGATAAGGGCCCAGAAATAATCAGGGATTCTTCGCTTCGCTCAGAATGACAACCGGGGCACTTCCCTTTAACCCTTCAACGCTTAAACCTTTTTAACGAACCCATGATCACGTTCCTCGACGGCAAATTAATAAACGCCCTACCCACACAGGCGATTGTCGACGTCGGCGGCGTCGGCTACGAAGTGTTCATTCCGCTGTCGAGCTACGATAAACTGCCGACTGTTGGACAACCCATCCGCATCCTTACGCATCTGGCTGTTCGCGAAGACGCACACGTGCTTTACGGATTCATGACACCGGCTGAGCGAGATCTCTTCCGGTTGCTGGTCAACAATGTCAGCGGCATCGGACCGAAGCTAGCGCTGGCGGTGTTGAGCGGGATGAGCGTTAACAATTTCAAAGCCGCGGTGGTAAATTCTGATGTCGGGACGATTTCGAAAATCAGTGGGCTGGGAAAAAAAACGGCTGAGCGAATTGTCCTCGAATTAAAAGACAAGGTAGGCGTGGCCGCGGCGTGGGAAGCCGCCAGCGCCGCCCACGCGCCTACGCCCGAGCAGGAACAGGCGAACGAAGCCGTCCTCGCTTTGATCGCGCTCGGGTACAAGCAAGCTGATGCGCACAAGGCCGTGCACGATTTGCAGCAGAAAGGCGAAGCGAACTCAGCAGAAGAACTGGTTAAGCTCGCGTTGAAACGCATAGCCGCCGGAAGGTGAACAGCAAACGCACGGCGCGAAAGGCTCAATGTCCAACGCCCAATATCGGGTTCGGACGTCTGGATTCGGAATTGGACGTTCGGTGTTGAGCGTTGGACGTTCTCGGCAGCATGCAAATGGAGGATCAGAATAACAGGCTAGCCGCCATTCGGGCCGCTTTCCCCAAAGAAGGCCTCTTTGCCGAAAAAGAGTGGCTGCTCTCGCCAGACGCATTTCCGATCGAAAAGAAATTTCTGGCCGATCTCGAGCAACTCGGGCATCGCCTGTTTATTTTTCAGCGCGCTTGCAACCAGCTCTATCAGCTCAGTATTAAGGGGAAGCAGCCCGAGTGGGTTGCGCAGTACCTCGATGCCGGGAAACCGAAAGAGGTCATTGAATTTTCGCGACGCAAGGAAATCCGCGACGAGTTGCCGCACGTAATCCGGCCAGACCTCATTCTCACGGACAAGGGTTACATCATCGCGGAAATCGACTCTGTTCCCGGCGGAATCGGTCTGACGGATTGGCTGAACCAAACGTATTCCACATTCGATAGCGAGATCATCGGCGGTGCGAACGGGATGCTCGACGGATTTCAAGCCGTCCTGCCAAACGGCGGCGATATTGTGATCTCTCAGGAATCGGCAACTTACCGTCCGGAGATGGAATGGGTCACGGCGCGATTGACATCAACATCGCGCTAACATCGAACGCGAATTGGCGCGTCGTGCCGGCCGAGAATTATGAGCCACAGGATGGACGCGCTGTATATCGGTTTTTCGAATTGTTCGATTTGCCGAACATTCCCGGAATCGAGAATACGCTGCGCGCCAATGCAGAAGGCCGAATCGCTATTACGCCGCCGATCAAACCTTATCTCGAGGAGAAAATGTGGTTCGCGCTATTTTGGCTTCAGCCGCTGCGCGAATTTTGGCGACGCGAACTCGGCGAGAAATACTTCGTCAAGCTACAGGAAGTTATCCCCTACTCCTGGCTCCTGGATCCAACTCCCCTGCCCCAGCACGGGGTCATTCCGCGATTGGAGATCCACAACTGGCGCGAGGCTGCGAAGTTCAGCCAGAAAGACCGCGATCTTCTTTTGAAAGTGAGTGGCTTTTCACCCCTTGGCTGGGGCAGCCGAGGAATCGCGCTAGGAAGCGATCTGCCGCACGCTGAATGGGAAAAGCGGATTGACCATGCGCTGGCGACGTTCAAGTCGAGTCCAACAATTCTTCAGAAATTTCATAAAGGCGCTCTGTTTGAGCACCTTTATCAGGATCCCGGTTCCGGCGAGCTAAAAGCAATGAAAGGCCGCGTCCGGCTTTGCCCGTATTATTTCGTTGAAAGCGATCGCGTGAAATTGCGCGGCGCGTTGGCCACAATCGTTCCGGCGGACAAGAAGTTTTTGCATGGAATGAGCGACGCGATTTTGGTTCCATCAAAGACCCAGTGAACGAGCCGAAATGCGGCCCAAATGCAGCCAATTATCAGTCATCGAATGGCGCCAGGACGGACAGGATTCAATGGAAGCCACGCAGAGGGGCTGTACCGATCGGCCTTCGCTCGAGGGCGTGGCCGAGACGGGAATGCTGAAGGTGGAGAGCCTCCACCCCGGTGGTTTTAGAGCTAACCGAAGAGCTGGCCCGGTTATGCAGCATTGAGAAGGGCACCAAAGTGCTCGACGTTGCCTGTGGAACGGGGGAAACCGCTTGTTTCATTAGCGAGAGATTCGGAGCACAACTTCACGGAATTGATCGGTCTGACCAGATGATTCGGCGGGCAGAAGCGAAGGCGCAGTCAAGAAATCTGAGAATCGAGTTTAGAAAGGCGGGAGTGCAGCCAACCTGCCATTCGCTGACAGCGCGTTTGATGTCGCTATTTGTGAATGCACGCTGTGTTTTTTGGAAAAAGAGCGCGTCTTGGGCGAGATGGCACGGGTGGTCCGTCCCGGCGGACGCATTGGAATTCACGATTTGTGCTGGAAGGAGGGCGCTCCGGATGAGCTAAAACTTACCCTTGCAGAAATCGAGGGTGAAAAACCGGAAACGCTTGAAGGCTGGGAGTGGCTGTTTCGTCATGCCGGTCTAACTCAGATCAAAGCCGTTGATAAATCTGCACTGATGTCGGAATGGACGCGGGAAGCGAGGAAACAGCTTGGGCTAATGGGAGTGTTGATGCTCGCGTTTAAGATTTGCTGTCGATGGGGACTTCGCGGCCTCTCGAAAGCTCTTCAATCAGAACGGATATTTTCCAGCGAATTTACCGGCTACGGGATCGTGATCAGCACAAAACCATGAGGCGCCGTCTCATGCATTCTCGCGCTCTAAATTGGGCAGCGCACCCGCCGCGGCATCTGGAAGAGGATCCCTATCTGTTCCTAGCCATCCAGTGCAAGGCCAACGCCGCACAAGAAAGAAAAAGACGACCACGATGCGCAGTTGGATAAAGAATAGCAGAACCAGTCTGCCGAATTCTTTCTCGTCGATTCTGAAGAAGTGGGTGGCTCAGGGATACTCCCCAGTATTCCAGAATAGAGTTGTCGCGGCGAAATAGAACAGAGCGAAGATGAGGGCGATGACAAATGCGGCGTAGAAAAAGTTCCGGAGGAAAATGATCTTGCCGCGGTCCATACCGCGATTATTCACTCGAGCGAAGCCAGATCAATCACAAAGCTTCCGGATCGGTTCGATAAATTGTTGAAGAGTGGAAGCGAACAACGGAACGGCTCGATCCTCGTTATTTGGGCTGCGAGATTTCTAGCAGCACGCGGTTTAAGCGTGCAAAGGCAAGCGGTTTGCCTCAGGAAACACGCATGACGAAAAACATCGGAATGTTGCTGCTCGGTATCTACCTGATTCTTGTGGGAATCACTACCCTCTTTCACCTTGCCATCGGCGCAATCGTTATGGGAGTTTTAGCACTTATCACAGGCATATTGATTTTAGTCGGCAAGTAGTGAATCGCGTCAATCGCAATTTCGCTGTAGGCACCGCCCTGGTGGCGGTCATGTGAAGTGATGGCGGCGAAAGTGCACCGCGCCGCTTCGTAGTTACAGGTCACAACGCGCCGACAGCGCCTGAGATCAGCAAGACCAAGATGCTCAGCGAAATGAAAATCTGGATCATTGCCAAGACTTTCGCCCAGCGAGCGAGCAACGGCGCGTCAGTCGGCCCGAAGGTCGAACTCTGCGTAAACGAGACGAAGAGATAATCGACAAAACGCGGTCGCCAGAGCGCACACGCAAATTCCTCGCGCTCGTCGTGTGGAATTTGCATTTGTGGGAAAAGAAAACTTGTGCTGCCGAATTTCTTTAGCTGCTGTCGCAGGGTTGGTCCGCCGCCGTCCAGGCGCCAGTACCAGAGGGCGAAAACGATCACATTGGTCAGCCAAAGCAGACCACCGGACCGCAGTATCTGCAATGGGGACTCGCGGTGCGTAGGCAACAGGCGCACGAGCAAAAGTACCGAGCCGATCAACGCCATTGTTGTGATTCCATTAATGACGAACCCGAGAAGCCGATTGAGTGATTGTTTTCCTACACGATGGCTCACTACCGTTGGCACGAGCAAAACGAGAATCACAGTTGGCAGCAACCAAATCGGACCGACAACGACGTTTCGTGGCAGTGCCAGGTAAATCGCGCCGATGGCGAGAAATGCGGCTATTGCCTGCCCACGTGGTTCTGGCTTGTCAATGTGCTGTGGCGCGCTGCTCATTGCGGTCTTCGGCATAAACGAAATTTGCCATGTGATCAATAATTGTACGATCATCTGACTTGATCGCTCAGCATAACGGGCACTAGCCACAAAAGCAGAATGACGTCGCGCTTGCATTGCATGAGCCCGTCAGCAACTGTGAGGTTCCTCCATTCTCTGAAGTTAGAGCATGACAAAGCGCGTCTGCTACATCCATGTCGGACCACACAAATCGGGTAAGACTTCGATCCAGTGGTTTCTGCAGGAGAACCGCGCCGAATTGTTGAAGCATGGCTATTTCGTGCCTGAGAGCGAGACGAAACGCGGCGGGCATCATGCGCTCGCCGAGGGCTTGGCGGGGCTCGACGTGGGCGAGCATCGTGAGCCGCTGGTGATCCGCTCAATGCGCGCCATTGCCGAAACGCCGGTGGAAGCAATCGTAAGAGGTTAGATAGAGAACGGACTACTGCTAAATTTGAAAGGGCACGCGGATAAATTCGGAGTTCTATGCGACGAATCCTCATCTGGCTTGCGGCTTTTATATTGTTCGCCACCCCGTTGTCCGCGCTCTGGATTTTTCGCGGACGCGAAATCTCATCGTTCCTTGATCGTTATTGGACGGCCGAAACGCAATCGGCCCTGATTCACTCCATCGCCTATGAGGGCAGTGGAACCGGCGGCATTCTCATCGTGAACGACCTCAGCTTGAGCCTGAACGAGGTCAGCCCAAACATCTCGGTGAATGTTGGCTCGACCAAAGACAATCAGCTTGCATTGGCGAGTGGCGGCAAGGTCTTCGCGTTTGGCTCGCTGACATCCACTGCAAAAGATACGGGCGATCGTCTTGCCGCGATGCCGCCCGCTGGCGATCAGGCGGTTCTTGCGACGCGCCGTAGCGTTCTCAGTTGGCCGACACCATTCGATTTCAATTTCATGACCGGTCACTCGCCGTCCTGGAAACGGCACATCTACTATAAACTCCATTGGACGAAATCGTCAGGCGCGGAGTTGCAAATGCTTTGGCGTTACGAGCAATTCTTCTACCCGGGCAATGGTTGGGCAGGCGGACTTATGACACACGGAGGGTCCACGGGCCTCGTCCGGGTAGAAATCGACCAGTGATGATACCGGCCAGTACCTGCAGGCCGACCGCTGGGCCAGCTCTCATTTCTTGAGTATCACGCGCTTCGTTGCATCGTTTTGCAGTGCGACTTTCCAAAAAAGTGCAAAAGGTCTTTACCCGGGATGCGGTGGAAAGCCTCTGGGAACACGCCTGCCGTTGGACACACCCCGTAAACTCTGGTCGGATTCTTGCGTCGATTGATCAACCGGAGTTGGCAAGGCTGCGCCAGCATTTTCCGTATCGTCCGAATGCGCGAAAGATCAACGCTTATGAGGACGCTGACTATTGGATCGGCGTGAACGTAAAGCGCGTGCAGGATCTATGGCTCGATAGGTCGCCTCCGCTCCAGATCCTGGATCTTGGCTGCGGCCCGGGCTATTTTCTTTATCTCTGCCGGCTGTTTGGACACGAAGGGTTAGGTCTCGATCCAGACGACGAGCCTTTCTTCCGTGGTACAACCCAGCTCTTCGGCGTGAACCGCGTTGTAGCGCGCATCAACGCGCAAACACCTTTGCCTGATCTCGGCAAAACATTCGACCTCGTCACCGCGCACCGCGTTTGTTTTCACCGAATCGCGCGAGGCGAAAACGGTGAATGGCTGGAATGGACAAAGGCAGACTGGAAATTTTTTATCGACGACGTGCGGAGGCGATTTCTAAAGCCCGATGGACGGCTCCTTTTGGAATTCAATCGCCGACAGGACGGTTCTTCGTTTTTTACCCCGGACCTGCGAGCTTTTTTTGAATCGCAAGGCGCACGGATCGTGCGTTGGAAAGCGCTGCTTTCTGCCAATCCGAATAAACAGCCGCGATTCAGACAGGTTTGAAAATTGTAAAACAGCCGCGCTGCCTGCCGTTCCTTGGCAACCGGAGCGGTTGCCCTGCAGGAGTCGGCGGCGTCACAATTTCCAATCTGAACAATTCCAGCCCAGCAGTTGCTCAACTTTCGCGATGTCCTCGGCGAAAAGATTGTAAAGGAAAACGCGCTCCTCCCAGTTCATCGCCCGCTCATACGGCACGATGTTTCTGTCTTTGTTGCGGATCGAATGTAGAGGTTTGCGGCCAAGGAATGACAAGATCGACGCGACCGCTTCACGCTGGTTCGCCTTGAAATCTTCGAATTTTACGGCCTTCACTTGCTCGCGCGGAAAAAATTTGAAGATGCGTTCGAGTTGTCGTCCGTAAAACCCACGGTCGATGTAAGCGAAACGGCGCGCTTCAGCCGTTGGCGCGCCGGCGATGCGGGTTTGCTCTTCGCGCACGGCGTCGAAGAAATCCAGCGGTTCGCGGTTTCTGAATCGTTGCATGTTCCAATGCGCAAAAGCGCGCTCGACCGGGTTTCGCAGGAGCACCAGAAACTTAATCTTTGGATTGTATTCAAAAATCCGCTCAGCGGCCGTCGCGTGATATATGTAACTAGGCGTGCAATCTCCCGCGATCATGGAAGGAGCAAGCAACGGATAATGCTCATGTAATTGCTCGTAATCGGGTTCGGCAACGAACAGTGCATCGTTATCAAAGAAGTGGATCTCCTGCTGGTCGCCCATCACGATGTCTGGACGTCTGCTCAAAAAGTAATGCAGCGCCGTTGTCCCGGACTTTTGCGCGCCGGCCAGAATGAAATCGAGCCGCTCAATTTTGCGACGCTTGGGTCGAAACATCAGAGCACAATTATTCAAACCACCGCGATTGGCGAGAGCGCGAGTAGATTATCTACAAGCGTCTTCTGTGCGTGTGCTTCAAAAAGCGCCAGAGCACTGGCGCACTCCAAGACTTGGCCGTGATCGCTAGAGAAGATTTCTCGTTTGCGTTTTGGACTGTGCCGGTGCTCCGCCGCTTTCAATTTGTCGCGTTAATCTCCGCCCTTTATGATTCGCGCATGTACACGTGGTTTCGCCTGCAGCTTCGCTGTTCAGCTCTGATCTTTCTTGTCGGAATGATTACGTCTGCAAAAGCTGACGAAGGGATGTGGCTGTTTAATGCGCCACCGCTGAAACAGCTCGAAGAAAAATACCAATTCGAGCCGACGCCGCAGTGGCTTGAGCATCTGCAAAAGGCCAGTGTCCGATTCAACTCCGGCGGGAGCGGCTCGTTCGTTTCAGCAAATGGCCTCGTGATCACAAACCACCACGTCGGAGCCGACACATTGCAGAAGATGGGCGATGCGCAGCACAATTATCTGCGGGACGGTTTTATGCCAAAACACAAGCCGAGGAAATGAAATCAACCGATCTTGAGCTCAACGTTCTCATGTCCATTGAAGACGTGACTGCGCGAGTAACCGAGCGCGGTGAAACCGGGCATGACGAACGACCAGGCTTCAAAGGCGCGCAACGCCGCCATCGCTGCCATTGAAAAGGAAAGCAAAGATAAGACCGGGCTCCGATCGGACGTCGTTACGCTGTATCAAGGCGGGGCGTACCACCTTTACCGATACAAACGCTACGACGACGTGCGCCTGGTTTTCGCACCCGAGCAGCAGATGGCTTTCTTTGGCGGCGATCCCGACAACTTCGAGTATCCACGCTACGATCTCGATATCTGCCTTTTTCGCGTTTACGAAAATGGTCAGCCGGCGAAGATCGAGCACTTTCTCAAATTCAACCCAACGGGGCCAACCGACGGAGAACTGATCTTTGTAAGCGGCAGCCCTGGAAAAACAGATCGGCAACTGACCTTGGATGAACTGGCGGACACGCGTGATCGATATCTCCCGTACATCCTGAACATGTTTTACCGGCGCGAAGTGCTGGAATCGGCCTACAGCGCACGCTCATTCGAAAACGCACGGAAAGCGCGCGAGGACTTGTTTGGAGATCAAAACAATCGCAAACGATACGACGGTCTTCTGGCCGGACTGCTTGATCCGCAAATCTGGTCGGCATTGCAAACGAGCGAGCGAAAATTGCGCGACGCCACTGGCCGAGATTCGAAATTCAAATCCGACACTTTCTGCCTATAACCGGATCAAACGTGCCCAAGCCGAGATTGCAAAGAACGCGCCAGTGTACAACTACCTCGAGCAGGAACGCCCGCGTCACGATTGGTTATCGCGGACCGCGTGCATTTTCCGGGAATCTTTTCAAGTATGCGCGCCTGCTACTGCGCGCCGCTGATGAGCGCGCAAAACCGAACGGGGAAAGAATCGCGGCTTTTCGCGACAGCGCGCGTGAGTCGTTGGAACTGGATCTGTTCTCCAACGAACCGGTGTACGACGACTACGAAATTTTGCGGCTCACCGATTCACTGACCGATTTCGCATCGCAATTCGGAGCGGACAATCCGTTGGTGAAAAAAGTGCTCGCCGGAAAATCGCCGCACGCCCGCGCGGCGGAACTGGTGACTGGCACAAAGCTCAAGGACGTGACTGTGCGCAAAGATCTCTACAGCAAAGGCGCGCCTGGATTGCATGCCGCGCATGATCCGATGATTGATCTCGCCCGCATGATCGATGCGCCAGCCAGACAAGCACGAAAGATTAACAACGAGCAGGATGAAATCAAAAAACAGGCGTATTCAGAAATCGCAAAGGCGCGTTTCGCCCTACAAGGCACGAGCACGTACCCGGATGCGACCTTTTCTCTACGGCTCTCGTACGGAACCGTGCGCGGATACGAACAGGACGGGAAACAGATTCCCCGCGTTCACTGATTTCGCAGGTTTGTATCAACGGGCCGCCGAGCACGACAACCGGCCGCCGTTCGATCTGCCCAGGCGCTGGATTGACGCGAAACCGAGTCTTAATCTGGCGACCAAATTCAATTTCGTTTCCGACGCCGACATTATCGGCGGCAATAGCGGCAGCCCGGTCGTAAACAAGGCAAATGAATTCGTCGGAATCATTTTCGACGGCAACATTCAATCGCTGGTGCTCGACTGCATTTACACGGACACGCAGGCGCGCGCTGTGTCAGTCGATTCGGCCGCAATCATCGAGGCGCTTCGAAAGGTTTACGGTGCGAGCGCGCTCGCGGACGAGTTGGAGAACCCGACAAGATAGTCTGCCTTCGATGACAACCAGGCATCGTGTCTTCGCCGCTACATGCCTGGCAAGTTTAGCCGCGTTGTTTTCAACACGAGCCGACACGATCGACGATTACATCTCCGGGCAGATGGGACGGCTACACATCCCGGGCCTTTCGCTCGCCATTATTCGGGATGGTCGTGTTATCAAAGTGCAGGGATACGGATTCGCGAATCTCGAGTTAAAAGCGCCAGCACAAAAGGAAACGGTTTACGAAATCGGCTCGAACACGAAGCAGTTTACCGCCGCGGCAATCATGATGCTTGTGGAGGACGGCAAGATTCGTCTTGAGGATGCAATCACAAAATATTTTCCGGACGCACCGGAAACCTGGCGCGTCATTACAATTCGACATCTGCTCACTCATACGGGCGGCATCCAAAATCATGTCGCTGTGCCGCATTGGCTTGACGTCTTCAAAACAAACCTCGCATTTGAGACAACTCCAGCGCGCGATGAGTTGCTCCGGATGTTTTACAAATTGCCCGTGGAGTTTCAGCCGGGCGAGACCTGGGCGTACGACAATACCGGTTATTACCTTCTGGGCATCATCATTGAAAAGGTCAGCGGCGAGTCCTACTGGGAATTCCTGGCAAATCGGATTTTCAAGCCGCTCGACATGGCCGCGACTCGCAGCACCGACCCGCAACCGATCGTTCCGAACCGCGCTTCAGGCTACGAATGGAAGAACGATCATTTTGAGAATCGGCCGATTCTTCTTCCCGCGATCGCATTCTCGGCGGGAAGTCTTCTTTCCACTGTCGAAGACATGGCGAAATGGGATGCAGCGCTTTACACCGAGAGATTGCTAAAAAAATCAAGCCTCGAGCAAATGTGGGCTGTGGCTGTAGCCAATAATGGCGCAGACGCACCATTCAATTACGGCTTCGGCTGGTTCGTTGACAGCTACCATGGTCATCGCCTCATCCAGCACAGCGGTGGGACGCCCGGTTTTTCGTCAGCCATCTACCGATTCATCGATGACAGACTGACCGTTATTGTTCTCACAAATCGCGCGGACAGAATCGTTGATCAATTGGTTATCGATCTTGCCGGAATGTCTCTGCCGGCGCTGAAACGACCGGAAGCGAATCCAGATCCTGATCCAAAGACGACAACAAAGCTAAAGGGCGTCATGTCTGGTCTGCTAAAGGGGAACTACGAACCTTCAGCATTCACGTCGCCGATGCGAATCTTCCTCGAGACCGCCACAGGCAAGGCACTCTGGAAATGGTTCGCCGATCATGGCTCGTTAGGCTCACTTGTTTTCTCTGACCGTGAAGAGAGAAAAGACGGCCAAGTCCTGCGCTACAAGGTAAACCTCGGGGGAAATTGGTACTGGTTTTCTGCTAAGATCAGTAAAGACGGTAAAATCGCGCAGATCTATTGGTGGTAGTTGCGATCCTTCCTTGCGTGTCATGTCGAGCGAAATCGAGACATCTCTCGAACTTGCCTGAAGGTGGCACCGGAGAAATGAATCGGAGATTGAAAGCCTGGTCTCGCGGACTTTGTCCGCTGCGTTGCAGCCTCGACTGACTCGGAATGACCGAAAATGCTACGGCAATTGCTTCAGCAACTTCTTCCAGCGCGCCCACGCTTCGTCGCGGGCTTTTTTGTCTCCTTCGCGAACGTTGGGGTTGTTTGGCTCGCCCGACCGCATGAACCCATGGCCCGCACCTTTGTAGATCACCGGCTCATATTTTTTTCCGGCGGCT
The DNA here is from genome assembly GCA_963798435.1 of uncultured Flavobacteriaceae bacterium. Classification (GTDB taxonomy): domain Bacteria; phylum Bacteroidota; class Bacteroidia; order Flavobacteriales; family Flavobacteriaceae; genus JALHST01. The sequence goes on along the minus strand of CAWCTF010000006.1, from coordinate 679,124 downwards.
TTCATTAGTTCTTCGGCCTTGGGAATAGTCGCGTCCACGCGCTCATCGTTCTCACCGTAAAATCCATAAACTGGACATGGAATATTCGCGACCTTGGAAGCTTCATCGGGCGCGGTTCCGTAAAACGAATAGGCCGCTTTCAGTTTTGGATTTTCGTTGGCATAATCGAAACGTCACTCCCCCGCCCCAACAGAATCCGCACACCGCGAGCGTGCCGTTGCATGCTGGAACCTTTGTCAGCGCGTAATCGGCAGTCGCATCCAGATCGCTCTTGACCTGTTCCTTTGGCAACTCCGATGTCGCTTTCCTCGCAGCGTCGAGATCTTCGAACTTTTTGCCGTGCAAGTCGGGCGCTATGGCGATGACGCCATTTTCGGCCAGCTCGTCACACAGACTGCGCACCCAATCCGTTAGTCCAAAGATCTCGCTGATCACGAACACAGCCGGTGTTTTGTCTTTTCGCTCCGGGTAAACGATAAACGCTTTGATCGTGCGGCTGCCCGATTTGATATCGACCCATTCGGCGTGACGCGGCGATCTGTTCAGCCTCTCCCGACCAAAATCCTTGATTTGTTCGGCCATAAGTAATTGCAGCGCGAACGTCCATGCAAAAATGAAGATGACTCGCGTCATAAGAAAGGAAATCAGAGCTTCTCGGCTTCGCTAGAAAGAAGCCGCCGGCGCCGTGGCCTTCCCCTTGAAGAATAATGCATCGATGCTCCACCGTCCCGCGCCGTAAAAGACCATGAACAAAAAAAGCCAGCACAGAACGACAGCGAGTTCGCCTTTGTTAAGAATGGGAAAAAATTGCTCGGTCGGGCTTGGCGCGTGACCAATCGCTTTGCCCGCGGCGTGCACGGTGAAATAAGCGACCGCCATTTCACCGGCAGAAATAAACGCCGCCAAGCGCGTCAGAAAACCAAACGCGATCATGAGCCCGCCGACAAGCTCAATGATTCCACCGAGAAGCATCAAACCCTGGACGCCGCCATGTCCGCCACCTGGGAAACCGAGAAGTTTCTGACCGCCGTGACACGCAAACATCAGTCCAACTATGAATCGCATGATGCAGTAAACAGGATCCGAAAATCGGTTGAGAGAGGTCATACCCCGTAAGGCTGAACGATTTTGAGTTGGCGTGTCAAGAATTTCAAAACGGTTCGGACGGCTAGCCGAGCGATCCGGCGGTCGCGCCCTACCTTATGCTGCTTTTCTCGCAGGAGGCGCCTTTGTTGCGCGAGATTTACCTCTCACCTTCTGCTTCGCGCCAGTTTGTTCGAGACTTTTTTGCAGAACAGAGACCAGATCAATCACCTTGGTTGGCTTGGGCGCTTTTCGTGGTTTCTCTTCGATTTCCTTGCCGCCGGCTTCGACTTTCTCCTCGATCACTTCCATGAGCGCTTCGCGATAATCGTCCTTGTACTTCTCGGGTTCCCATTTCGAGGTCATCGAATCGATGAGTGACCTCGCCATGTTCATTTCGCGTTTGCCGACTTCCATTTTCTTCGGGACATGGAGCTTCTCCGGATCGGCCAACTCGTCGGCGAAATGCATCAATTCAAGAACGAGTGCGCCGTCCGCCGCTTTAACTCCCCCGAGATATTGACGCGTTTTGATGACCACTTTGGCGATGCCGACCTTGTTCGTATCCTTCAGCGCGTCACGCAAAAGCGCATAAGCTTTGTCGCCGCCCTTCTGTGGCTCCAGATAGTACGGCTTGTAAAAAAATATCGGGTCGATCTCTTCCTGATCGACGAAATCCTGGATGTCCACGGTCTGAGTAGCCTCGAGATCGACACGCTGAAAATCTTCGTCCTTGAGCACGACGTATCTCCCCTTCTCATATTCGTAGCCTTTCACGATCTGGTCCCAGGACACTTCCTTGCCATCCTTTTCGGCAACCCGTTTGTAATTCACCGGGCTTAGATCGCTCTTGCGCAGCAGACGAAACTTCAATTCTTCCCGTCGAGTCGCTGTGTAGAGCGCGATCGGTATGTTGACCAATCCGAAGCTGATACTGCCTTTCCAGATCGCGCGTGCCATACAACTCTATTTCGTATCGCTACTACCAAATGCGTGGGTAATCCAGCCGTTCTAACGTCCGCTGTGGCACCCGGTTGTGCGATTGCTCCTCTCCGGGAGGACAGCGCACGCTACCGCAACTTTGCGCTCAAGCCGCCCGCTCAAGCTCGCCGGCGCGGGATGCCGCGCAATTCAAAGAGCCGGATCAGCGTTTCTTCGATCAGATTGTTTGGGCAAGACGCCCCCGCGGTAATTCCAATAACCACCGGCCCGGGCGGCAACCAGAAGTGCGAAACGACTTCGCGTTTCTCGTGCAGATTGTAATGCTTGATCTCGGTTGCCGACACAAGCCGAGAGGCGTTGAGAACGAAATAGGTCGGCAATTTCTCTTCGCCCATTTCGGCCAGATGCGAGGTGTTCGAGCTGTTGTAACCGCCGACCACCAGCAGCAAGTCCATCGGGACGTCCAGCAATTCGCGCAGCGCATCCTGCCGCTCCTGAGTGGCGCCGCAGATCGTATCGAAAAAGCGGAAGTTTTTCTGCGCCAATCTCGGGCCCGTCGCGGTCGATGATGGCCTGCCGGATTCGTCGCTGCACTTCCTCGGTCTCGCCGCGCAGCATCGTGGTTTGATTGGCCACTCCAACCGTTTGCAAATGCACGTCCGGATCGAACCCCGGTGAATACGCGCCGCGGAACTTTTCCAGAAACGCCTGCTTATCGCCGCCGTGGCGGATGTAATCGCAAACGTAATCGGTGTCCGCGAGAGTGAGGACGACGAGGTAATGTCCCTGCCGTCGCCGAGGGCGCGGGAGCTGGTCGCTTTGGTCTCTTCGTGCTCCGCTTTGCCGTGAATGATCGAGGTAGCCGATTCGCTGGCGTATTTGCGCACCCGTTTCCACACGCTCATCACGTCCCCGCAGGTCGTATCCACAATCTGGCAGCCGCGCTCCTTGATCTGTTGCTAGATGCGACAACTCCGTTCCGAACGCCGGCACGATCACCACGTCGTCCGGCCGAGATCGGATATGTCCGCCTGCTTGTTTTTGCCCGGTCAGGTTCTTGATGCCTAACGAGGCAATCTGCTCGATTCACCTCGGGTTGTGAATGATCTCGCCGACGATAAACAGCCGGCGATCCTTGAAAACCTTGCGCGCCGCATAAGCGAGATCGATGGCGCGCTCGACCCCGTAACAAAAGCCAAATTGCTTTGCCAACCGCACCGTCGTGTCGCCAATCGGAAATGATCCCGCCGGCCCGCCGGATTTTTTCGACAATATCGCTGCGGTAATGCGACTCGACCTGCTGCTGGACCGCGGCCATCACGTCCGGCGTGCGCAGGTTCACTTTCTCGCGGGCAGTCGTGCCGCTGGAAATCAGGTTTGTGCTCATATCGTGGTTGCCATTCCGAGCGAAGCGAACAACCTCGGATCAATTGTGGCGAGCAGCCCAAAGCGATAGCCAGAGATGTTTCGCTTCGCTCAACATGACACACTGCAGCAGTTGCGGCAACGCGCAGCGGCCGCGCTATTCCAACAACGGGCCACTCGGTTCTTGGAACGCGGCGTCGGTGATCATTAATCGGGGATCGGGATCCGGCGTTTTGGAATCGTCCACCCGCTGCACTTTCGGTCCGATCGTGGCGTCTTCCGGCTGAGTCGTGGCGATGTTTACCGGGCGTTCCGATTCTCACCAGCGCGAAAAATTTAGGCCGCCGCTTCGCCTTTCAGCCGAATACAGCCATGCGTGCGCGGTGTACGGATGAACAAATCCCTGGTGAAACCCGTAAGCAGGCGCGAATTCACACCAGTATCCCATCGGATAACCGACGTAACGGCCCGGCCCGCCGCCGGTGGAAGGAACAACCGATCGCCCTGGACGCTAAATCCGTACGAGCCCGAACGTTTGTGCTCCTGTTTGGAGTAAATCTTGAAATTGCCGCTTTGGCGTCGGCTTGCCTGGGATGCCAACCGAACACGCCGCCGCCATCAGGCAACGGTCGCCTTCCATCACATAAACGTTCTCGGCGGAGAGCGAAACCAGAACGCGCACTCTGGACGGGTCGTTCGGCTTATACGCAGTCACGTGGTAGGGGCCGCTGGCGCTTACATGCCCTCCTGTTGCACAACCGGTAAGCAGGAGAACCGAAGGGGCGGCACATAGCAAAAATAATCGGTAAACATGTCGCATACGGGGGTACTGGATAGATTCGCGTGGGGTTTTGTCAACCTGAGTCCGCTGAAGCTACTCAGAAACCCCTCCTGAATAGACGCGCCGCACCTCCCCATCAGGAGGTAAAGATTGTCAGAAACGCGACTTCAATCGCAAGGCCTTCGTGGACATTTCGACCGAGATGATCCCGCAATTCCTCAAGCGAACGAATGCGCCTTAAGACTTCGACACTGCCGAAGCGCCGTGCAAGCGCCGCAGTTTCTTGTTTTGCAGCTGGAATATCGCGTTGTCCCACGCCGTTGCTCGCCCGAAGAACGTCGCTCCACCAGGCAAACAACGTTTCGACCAGCCCGGCGCGCCGTTGCAGGTAAAGGCTTTCCGTGAGCGCCTTGTAGTAGTCCTCACGTTCTTCCAGCCAGGCCCCATCGGTTGCATCCTTATAACGCGTCTGCTCCTGTTTCAACGCCTCCTCAGTCTCTTGTTTTACTTCCTCGCGGACGCTTCGAAGCAGATGTTGAAATTCCTGACCGAGTCGATAGGCGAATTGAACATTCCAGGTCGCGTGGCCGGCTGTTTGCTGCAGCAATTTTACCAGGTTTTCTTCTTCCGCTTTACTCTGGACCTTGCCGTCCGGTGCGAGAGGAATGCCGATGCACCGGGAGAGAATTGTTTCCGGCAGAGCCTCGGGCAGGGCGCTCAATAGAAGGAGGAGAGAATCTTTTGGCGGTTCCTCCAGCGTCTTGAGGAAGGCATTTGCCGCCTCGTTTTGAAGCCGGTCGGCATCGGAAATAATCGCTACTTTGAGCCGGCCGTTTACTGCTCGCATCTGCAGCGCATGCTCCAGCGCCCGGATCTGCGCGGTCACGATACGTCGCGATTTTGATTCGGGTCGGGCAATGAAAATTTCGCGGGCCCTGGCTGAGAAAACATCTTTGGCCGGTGTTCCATTTACGAGACTGGCCAGCTCCGCTGCCAGCACTTCCTTGCCGCTGCCCGGTGGTCCGGTAATCAAATAAGCGTGCGCAATACGGTTCTGTTCGTGAGCGCGTTTCAGATGCCCGAACGCTGCGGAGCGGGAAAAAGCCATTTCAAGTGTTCGGTGTTTTGTTTAGCGCGGGAAAACGGGAACAAAGCGTTTGCCAAATTTTCTCTTCGATGCCGTCAGGGTCCTGCGCTCCATCGATCAGGACAATGCGCTTCGAATCACGCGCAGCCAGTTCGCGATATCCTTCGCGAACCCGCTCATAAAATTCGGCGGGCTGTTGCTCCATCCGATCCGCTTTGCGCGGTTCGTGCTGCATCCGCAACTCTGCCGTCGAAGCGTCGACATCGAGAACGATTGTCACGTCCGGAATGCAATCACCGACGGCAAACGCATTGAAGCGCTCGATCGTCTCGCGACCCAACCTGCGCGCCGCTCCTTGATAAACGGTCGTGGAATCGAAGAAGCGATCCGCGATCACGCACATGTCACGCTCAAGCGCCGGCTTGATTACCTCGCGCACGAGCTGGCTGCGACTTGCCTCAAAAAGAAGCAGCTCGGTCTCCGGCGTCATGTTTGAGTTATGCGGTGCAAATTGCAGAAGGTCACGAATAGTTTCCCCGATCGGCGTGCCGCCCGGTTCGCGGGTTATCAGGTGGGGTACATGTAGCCGGTCCAGTCTCGCCGCGAGTCGTTGCACCTGCGTCGTTTTCCCGCATGCTTCCGATCCTTCGAACGTGATGAACGGCAGTCGTGACATTTGCTCGATTGTGAAACAACCAGACGCAATTGTCGAATAAGGAGCTACGTTAACGCATGAAGAACTTCTGGCTCGTGAAACAGGAGCCATCTTCCTATTCGTGGTCCGATTTTGTCGCCGACGGGGAAACCAGCTGGACCGGCGTCCGTAATTTTGCTGCGCGAAATAATCTTCGGAAAATGCAAAAGGGCGACGAAGTCCTTTTCTACCATAGTGGCGAGGAAAAGGCTGTAATCGGAATCGCTAAAGTGACGCGGACCGCCTATCCAGATCCGACTGCAAAAGAAGGCGACTGGTCCACGGTGGATCTTGCGGCGGCTAACCCGCTGCACCGGCCGGTCACACTTCGCGAGATCAAGGGCAATTCACGGCTGAAAGGAATTCCGTTAGTTCGGCAATCGCGTCTTTCGGTGATGCCTCTGAGCGAAGCGGAGTTTCGCGAAATTACCAGCATGGGCGCACGTTAGGAGCTCCTCCGGATCAACAGGCGCATGCGTGGTCAACCATTGCCAACTCGAGAACAGCCCTCACGCGATTAGTATCCGGCAACACAAACAGCGTGGGAAGGACTACGGTTTTTCACGTTTTGCTTGTTCAAAAGTGCTTCGAGACCGAAAATTTCAGAAATGAGCACGATTGCAGCAACCGAGTTTCTTCCGCTTGTAGCGACCGCGGGCGCTGCGACGGATTCAATCGTCGTGTCCCTGCACGATGTAGCTCCTTGTACTCAGCAGATCGCGAGCACAATAGTTTCAGAATTACGCCTGCACGGCGTCCGCGTTTGTTCCCTTCTTGTGGTGCCGGATTATCATCACGAAGGCCTGTTCGCGAAGCACGCGCAGTTTGTAAGCTGGCTGCGCGGCTTGGAAGCTGACGGACACGAAATCGTCATCCACGGCTATTTCCACGAACGTCCGCCCCGGGCGAAAGAAACTTTCGGGACAAATTCATGACGAGATTCTATACGCGAAACGAGGGCGAGTTTTACGATTTGCCTTATGAAGAAGCATCTGCGACGCATCGCAACGCACGCGATGAGTTTCGTGCGCACGGACTCGAGCCTCGCGGATTTGTTGCTCCGGCGTGGCTGCTCGGAGATGAAGCAGAGCGCGCGATATGCGACGCACACATGGAATATACGACACGTTTGCGCAGCGTATGCGATCTCCGCTCTGGAAATATATTTCCTGCGAGAGCCGTCGTTTACAGTGTTCACAACAGTTGGCGTCGCGCGCTCAGTCGCAGTTGGAACGATGTACCTATTCCGTTTGCTCAAACCCAAACCGCTCTTGCGCATCAGCATTCATCCGCCTGACTATTATCAGCCCGCTATTTGGAGACAGATACTCGGCTTTATCGCGGCGACAAAAACTGTGCGGACCGCTACCACCTATCAGGATTGGATCGCGGAACAACGATCAGGGAACGTAGCGTGAGCAGGTGCGATTTACATATTCACTCGCGTCACAGCGCGCGCTCGGAAGAATGGCTTTTTCGGCGATTCGATTTTCCCGACAGCTACTCCGAGCCCCAGCGATCTGCATCGCGAATTGAAAGCCGCGGCATGGACTTCGTCACCATCACCGATCATGACACGGTCGATGGCTGCCTGGAATCGCACGACCTGCCGAGCGCTTTCCTGAGCGAACAGATTACCACGTATTTTCCTCAGGACCGTGCAAGCTCAGTTTTGGCCTGGGGAATTTCAGAACCGCAGCACCGCGATATCCAAGCGTTCGCGACAACATCTTCGATCTGCAGCGATATCTTCAAGGCGCTCGAATCGCGCATGCGGTGGCCCATCCGCTTATACAGCATTAACGGCAAACTCGAGGCATCGCATCTCGAACGGCTCATTCTTCTGTTCAAACATTTCGAGGGCTTCAACGGTCTGCGGGACGCGCTTCTGAGCGACCTGGCCCAGACGCTTTTCGACCAACTGACGCCGGAAAAAATCGAAGCGCTGGCCAATCGTCACGATCTTGTCCGACGCATCCCGAACCGTGGAAAAAAATCCTCGTACGGCCGGCTCCGACGATCATGGCGGGCAATTTCCTCGCCTCCGCGTTTACGGAAACTCCTGCTGCGGCAGATTCGCGGCAGAATTTCTCGATTTCGTTCGCGAACGGCGCTGCAGCGCGTGCACGGTCAGGGCGGGACGCCGCTAATGCTTTCACACGGTTTTTACAACACGCTTCCCTGTTTCATTCAGGACCGGTTTACGGAAAAGCTCGGACCGGCGGGGCGCTGGTGGAGCAAATGTTTTCGCGCTTTATGGAGGGCCGGGACCCGACGGAGTTTACGCTGAAGGAGAAAACGGACTTTCTCGTGCAAGGTGTTTTGTCGGGAAAAATCTTCGAATTCGCCAAGCCGGCCAATGTATCGCTATGGAAAGAACTTTCCGGTTCTTTTGCGCGGCCGGAGGTAAAGGCAAAACTGGCTGCCCAGTTGGACAAAGTCGAGCGAACCGGAGCAGCGGACATTTCTGATGGCGAACATGGTCGCCGAGCAACTCGCGTTTCGCTTTTTCAACAAATTCGTTCAGGAACTCAGCAGCGGAAACATGGTCGAGAGCATGCAGGCTCTCAGCGCCATTGCACCGATCCTGGTGATCCTGACGCCTTACATCTACGGCTTTCACAGTCAGGCGCCCTCGCGCAAGTGGCTGCGCGACAATCTTTAAGGAATTGACGGGCGAAGTTCCGATTGCCCTGCAAAATCGTAAGCGCGCATGGTTCACCGACACGCTGGAAGACGTCAACGGTGTCGCTACGACGATTCGCAAAATGACCGCCGCGGAGCCGCCGCAGGAAAAGAACTTGTTGTCGTCGCTTCGCGGAGCGACCTGCATCTTTCCAATATTCCAATCAAAAACTTCCCGCCTATTGGTGAATTCGAGTTGCCGGAATACGAACTGCAAAAACTCAGTTTCCCGCCGATCCTCCAGATGCTGAACTACATTCAGCGAGAAAAATTCACTGAAATCATCATCAGCACGCCGGGCCCGGTTGGATTGACGGCATTGCTCGCCGCCAAAATGCTCAACCTGCAAACCAGCGGCATTTATCACACCGATTTCCCGCAATACATTGGTATCCTGACCGAGGACAGCTTCCTTGAAAGCGTGGCCTGGGGTTACATGCATTGGTTTTATGGCCAACTCGACACGGTTTTCGTTAATTCGGAAGAGTACCGGCAAAGCTGGATCAAACGCGGTTTGGATTCGACGAAACTGAAAATTTTGCCGCGCGGCCTCGACACCGATCTGTTTCATCCTGCCCGGCGCGATTCGGCCTTCTTCGAAAGATTCGGCCCGTGTAACGGCGAGGTTCGTTTGCTCTATGTGGGCCGCATTTCACGGGAGAAAGATCTCGACCTTCTGGCCGCCGCTTATCGTCGTCTGCGGAAAGAAGGATTACCCGTTCAACTGTTCGTTGTCGGGCACGGCCCCTATTCCGAAGCGTTCGCGAAATCTTTGCCTGAAGCGCATTTCACCGGCTATCTCAAGGGCACAGGAACTCGCCAGGCGTACGCCTCAGCGGATATTTTTGTCTTTCCCAGCACGACGGACACGTTTGGGAACGTTATTCTTGAAGCGCAGGCGTCCGGCCTGCCTGTTGTCGTTTCAGATTCCGGGGGTCCGAAGGAATTAGTAGAAGAGAACGGCAACGGTCTGATCACCAAGTCGCATGACGTCGAAGACTTCGCGCGCGCGATTCGAGTTTTGGTGACCAATTCCGCACTGCGAGAGCAGATGAGCAGATCCGCACGGAACAGCGTCACCGATCGCAGCTGGCCAAGCGCTTTCCGCAGGTTCTGGGCTGTGACTGACGTTTAAAAGCTGTGTCTATGTCATTACGGAAGCTTCGCTCTAGAGCACTGCTCCGACTTCCGGACCGCTCTCGACGTACCGGCCTCTGATTTCTGCCGCCTGCCTACTCGCCCCCTATGTGCGGTATCAGTCAGGCCTGTACAGCTTCCAGAAATAATACGCCGACGCGGCAAACCCGATCGCGATAACTATAGAGCGAATAAGAGTCACGATTTCGCGCGATGCGACACCATCCCCCCAACGTAGCCGCCAACGAGACCACCGATCGCCATCGGCACTCCGTATTTCCAGTTTACATTACCTTCGAGCGCGAGCACCAACACCGCCACTCCTCGCATGCAAAGATTGAGAAAGTTCTTGAGCGCGACAACATGCCGGATATCGCCCCGCGAGATAAAGCTCAGCGCGCCGATCATGAGGATGCCAATCCCGGCGCCGAAGTAGCCGCCGTATAACGCCACCATAAAAACGCCCAAAATCGCAACAGGCCACAACGCCAGTCTGATGTCCGGGTGCACGCTACCGCTTTCATCGCGTTGAACCAGCATCGGCCGTAGCACAATGATAACAGTAGCGACTAAAACCAACCACGGTACCAACTGAATAAAGTTGCGATTGCCCGTGCGACTTAGCAGCACAGCTCCGATTAAACCCCCAAGCACACTTGGAACCAGAAGCAGCCATAACCATCCCCTACCCAGGACACCGGACAACTGACCTCGGGTGCGCCACACAGCTGTGGGATACGCAAAAAAGAGGGCGACCGCGCTTGTGGCATCGGCAGTCACCGGCGTTACGACCAGCATTAGCAATGGGAACGTGATCAGTCCACCGCCACCGGCCAATGCATTAATCGTCCCGCCCAGAACAGTGGCCACGAAAAAGAGTAGAATACGATTCCATGATTCAGTTGCCCGCTTCCTTTTTATTACTCGCGCTCAGGATGAATCGTCGATCTATTTGAGATCGAGCCGTTGTAGCCGGCATCGTTGACGCCGGAAGCTGGGATCAGCCTGCGATCCCAGGTACAGTTTCCACGGCAAAGTATCCAGATCGACGTTGCCGCCGGTCAGAATGATGCCGACGCGCTTGCCAACGACATCGATCTTGCCTTCCTGAATCGCAGCATACGGAACCGCTGCTGATGGCTCGATGACGATCTTCATCGTCTCCCAAATTGTGCGCATCGCAGAAACGATCGCCTCCTCACTCACGGTCACGACATCATCCACATACAGTCGAACGATGGCAAAATTTGGTTCGCCAATATTCGTGCGGAGACCATCGGCGATCGTGAATTTCTTTTCAGTCACGATCCGTCGCCCTGCACAAAACGATTGCGCCGCGTCATCAGCATTTTCAGGCTCGATTGCGATCACTTTGATTTTTGGCCGAATCGATTTCGCCGCAATCGCCGTGCCGGAGAGCAGCCCGCCCCCGCCAACCGGACACATCACCAGGTCAAGATCGGGGACCTCTTCGAGGAATTCCACCGTCGCGGTCCCCTGCCCCGCGATGACATTTTCGTTTTCAAAGGAGTGAATCATCGTCGCGCCGGTTGTCGCGATCACCTCTGTGCATTTCGCTTCGCGCGCCTTGTCTGTGGGTTCGCAAAGAACGACATGCGCGCCGTACCCCTCAACCGCACGCACCTTTACCTTCGCTGAGTTCGACGGCATCACGATGTACGCCGGGATGCCGCGCAATTTCGCCGCAAGCGCCACCGCCGCCCCATGATTCCCCGACGAATGCGTCGCAACGCCGCGACACGCGGTCGATTCGTCGAGAGCAAACACCGCGTTCGTCGCGCCGCGCGCCTTAAACGCGCCTACCTTCTGAAAGTTTTCGCACTTAAAAAATAACGACGCTCCACTCGCCTCATCGAGTCGCGAGCTCGTCATCACCGGCGTGCGATGGATATGCTGCCGAATCCGCTCATGGGCGGCGCGAATTTCGGCAACACCGAGTGCTTTACCTACTTCGACCATCCGAAAAAAGCGTCGATAATTCTGAATGTGTCAATAAATCCGTGAGCCAGGCTGCAAGCCCAAAGATTGCGACGCACCACCATAAAAGCTGTTCCTTTATAAATTTCCAAAAATCAACCCTGAGTTTACATCGCACCGGGCAGTTGTAGCCGGGGGCCGTGACCCCGGGCAAGGGAAGGCGCGGCAAGCTCCAGAGCGGCCGAGGTCAACGCCCTCGGCTACAGTAGTGTTCCGGCCGCGGACCGAGGCCAATGAAGCGGGCAGGCAGTTGCCGCAGGAGGGGAAACCATTTCAGCAAACGAACCACAAATGGCAACGAGTCTTTACGGTCCGACGCCTGTCCAGTTACGACGTGGCGATGAATGAACACCTGCATTCCCTGGATCAGACGGGTCGGCCATTCGCGACGCGCCTGCACCTTGCGCAAATCGTCTACTGAAACCGGACCGCTTCGCAATTTCGCCGCAAGCAAATTCGCAGTCGCGACTGCATCTTGAATTGCCAGATTGATTCCGACGCCGCCCGCCGGTGACATGGCGTGCGCCGAGTCGCCGATGCAAAGCAATCCTTCCCGGCACCAATCACGCAAACGATTGATCTGTACGGTGAGCAACTTGATTTTCGACCAGTCATCCAGTTCCTCCACGCGGCCGCGCAGAAATCCGGCGAAGCTCGACGATATCATTTTGCAATTGAGGTAGGCCACGCGCTTTATCTCGTCAAAGCCGCCCTTCGGAATGACGAAACCAACCTGCCAGTAATCACCGCGATCGAGCAACACGAGGAGCTTGCCATGCTTGAAAAAAGCCGAGTGTTTGTTCGGGATCGCCTTCCTTCTTGGAGATCTTCATCCAGAGCACGTCGATCGGCACGCCGAACTCGCATAGTTCAAAACCTGCGCGCGTATGAATGGTGGAATGCCGTCCGTCAGCACCAATTACAAGATCGGCATATACTTCCACTTCGCCGCGTGACGTTTTTGCGCGTCCTCCGACGACGCGATTGTTCTCAAAAATGAGGTCAATAACTTCGTGCTCCATGAGCAGTTGGAAACTTGGGTAATGCTTTGCGTGCGCGGAAAGGAAATTGAGAAAATCCCACTGCGGCATGAACGCGATGAATTTGCAGTGCGTGGGAAGCTTTGTGAAATCGGCGATCGGCACGTCCTGGCCATTAATCACGCCATGCAGCTCGCGAACTTCCTGATGCGGTTGTTTCAGGAACTCGTCGAGCAAACCCAACTGGTACATCAGTTCCAGCGTGGACGGATGAATGGTGTCGCCGCGGAAATCGCGAAAGAAATCCGCGTGTTTTTCCAGAACGATTACCGGCACACCGGCCCGAGCGAGCAGATAGCCAGCCATAATGCCAGCTGGTCCCCCGCCAACGATCACACAGCGCGTTTGCAGTTTCTCAAGCACGGACTACACGGATAGCACGGATAACGAAACTGAAACGCCGAATTATCGTTTTATCTTCCATGTCACGGGAGTAACCCCTGGGAACTTGATATGAAAACCGGTCAGCCGATTTTTCTCAGCGAAGAGCAAGTGCGAGAGCATCTGGGAATGGCGGATCTTTATTCCGGCCATGGAAAAGGCGTTGATAGATTTCTCCACCGGGAAGGTAACTCAGCCTGTGCGCTCGGTTATCAACATCGATCCACCGGGAGGATTTCTGGGCTTAATGCCGGCGCTTTCATTGGACGGACTCGGAATAAAGGCCGTCACTTTTTACCCATCGAACGCGGAGCGCGGAATCCCGACACATATGGCCACGATATTTCTCGTTGATCCGCGAACCGGAACGCCACTCGCGATAATGGACGGCCGGTTGATCACCGAAATGAGAACCGCGGCTGTATCTGCCGCGGCGACGAAACTCCTCGCATCACCTGATGCTAAAGTCCTCGCCGTTCTCGGTAGCGGGGTCCAAGCGCGCAGTCATGTGGAAGCGCTGCGGCTCGTTAGGTCATTCGAAGAGATTCGCGTCTGGAGTCCTACCCTGGAACATGCCGAAGCGGTTCGCAAGGAAATTGGCGCGACAGTGATGTCTGTCGAAGAAGCGCTACGCGGCGCAGATGTGGTTGTGACCGTTACCAATTCGAAAGCGCCCGTGTTGCAAGGGGCTGGCTGAAAGCCGGTTCCCATGTGAACGCAATCGGCGCATGTCGCCCCGACTGGCGCGAACTGGACGATGAAGCCATGCAACACGGGTCGTATTCGTCGATTCTCGTGAAGGCGCGCTGAAAGAATCCGGCGATGTGATTCTTTCCGGCGCAAAGATTTACGCCGAACTCGGCGAAGCGCTAGCCGGCAAAGTCCCATCGCGCGCAAATGAGACTACGATCTTTAAGTCGTTAGGAATGGCGGTAGAAGACGTTGCGGCCGCATCTCTCGTCTATCGAGCAGTGACTACGGCGAAATGATAGAGCAACGGCTTCGGTTGCCCATGCGAGCCGGCAAGCGGAGCGCTTGCCCTGCAACCGGAGATGGCGGAACAGTTGGCAGCGATGGCAACTGATATTACAGAATTACATCCTAGAATCGAACAGGCGGTTACTGACAGACAATTGATGGCATCGTCAGCAAAGAACGTTCGTTCATTACTCGCTGGGGCGAACTCGGATCTCTATTTTCGATCGGTCCACGAACTTGTCGACGCCGGAGAGTGGCAGGAATTGAACGATCGGTTTTATCAGACCACTGCCTTCGGCACCGGTGGGCTTCGCGGGCGGACCATAGGGAAAATCGTTACGGCTGTAGAACGTGGCAACGCCGCGCGAAGACGAACGACCGCAATTTCCATGCGTTGGCACGAATGCGATGAATTTTTTCAACATCAACCGGGCGACGCGCGGACTTGTCGAGTATCTGCACGATTGGAATCAGCGTGAGGAGATTTCGAACGAAACCAAGAATTGTGATGGCGCATGATCCGCGCATTTTTCTCGAACGAATTCGCAGAGTTGGCTGCGAAAGTTGCTGCGGAAAACGGTTGCGACGCGTTTGTGTTCGACAGCCCGCGATCTGTCCCGGAGCTTTCGTTTGCCGTTCACCACCTGCATGCCAGCGCGGGCGCAGTGATCACTGCCAGCCACAACCCGCCTTATGACAACGGTTTCAAAGTTTATTTCAGCGACGGCGCGCAAGTGATTGAGCCGCATGCCAGCGGGATCATCGCCAAAGTAAACGCAATTAAAAGCGAATCGTTCACACCGCTCCCGAACGAGCGACAAGGCAAAGTGACCACGATCGGAAAAAACATCGATGAGGCATACATGCGGCGACTCGAGACCCTGGTCCTCGATCCACGCGTAATTCGCGACCCCAAAACGTTGCGAATCGTTTACACGCCGCTGCACGGAACTGGCAGCGTAATCATCAAACCCATACTTAAGCGGCTAGGTTTCAATTTCAAGGTCGTGCCGGAACAGGATTGTTTCGATGGCCGATTTCCTACGGTCAAGTCGCCGAACCCCGAATACGGCGAAGCACTAACAATGGCGATCGATCTTGCGAAAAAGGAGAATGCCGATCTGGTCGTGGGGACTGATCCAGACTGCGATCGCATGGGCGCAGCAGTTCGAACGAAGAATGGCAAACTGGAATTGCTGACTGGAAACCAAATCGGTTCACTCCTTGCCTGGTATCGCATCAAAACGCTCTTCGACAAGGGCGTGCTCGACAAAAAAAACGCTTCGCGCGCCGTGATCATCAAGACTTTCGTCACCACCGACCTGCAAAAGGCGATCGCCGAGACTCCGCTACGGTGTCCCCTGTGTCGATACGTTGACCGGCTTTAAGTATATCGGCGCGAAGCTCGCGAAATATGAGCAAGCGATTCCCGAACCAAACTGCGTCGGAGTTATAGCCGATCTTGCAGAAGCCGAAACCGCCGACTTGTTCGGCTGGCATACTCTTCATTCTATGTTTTCGGCGGCGAAGAAAGCTACGGTTACAGCGGGGCCGATTTTGTTCGCGATAAAGACGGCAACGGCGCGGTATCATGTTTTTAGTGAAGTCGCCGCTTACGCCAAGTCGCGTGGACAAACGGTTACGAGTTGCTCGACGAAATCTATGCGCAGTTCGGTGTCTATTTCTCGGAGAAAACCAGTTCCCTAACTTTTGAAGGCGCGGAGGGCGCAGACAAGATTGCGAGTCTGATGAAGTCATACGCGGCCGATCCGGTCCACGAAATACTCGGTTCAAGAGTGGCGAACATTACGAAATTTCGAGACCGACGAGATCAAGGACATCGAAGGCGATCTGATTCCGAAAACTAAAATGCTCATGTTTGAGCTGGAAGATGGAACGCGAATCGCGGTTCGCCCGTCGATCAAGACGAAGAAGTGGAACCGCACTACCTGTTTGCACACCGCCAGCCGGCAAAGCAAGAAGTCGCCAGCGCACGCCTTGACCGGATCAAAACGGAAGTTGGAAAGCACCTGGACGACCTCTGGGATTGGCTGCGAAAAGACGCCGATTCGCGCGTGGGCCCAAGCAATGCACTCGCGTAGGTGTTGTTATCTGCGACCAAAAGGTTGTTTGTCATGCCGAGCGAGAAGTCGAGACATCTCCAGATCCCGGCGATGCAGAAATACCAAGAGATTCCTCGACTTCGCTCGGAATGAAAAAAATTTAGTGTTCTGGGCCTGGCTCGCTCAATCTGTAGTGGAGTTCTTTGCGCTGCCTGCTTTGCCCCGTTCAATTTGACGTGGTTCTGCTGGATCGCGCTGACTCCGCTTATCGGTGCAGTTTGGTTTTCCGGCGCAGAGTCGCGTCGTCCATGGCTCCGAAACCTGCTTCTGGGTACGTCGCCGGGCTGACGTTTTTTTGGATCGTATTCTTCTGGCTCACAACTGTCACGGTGCTCGGCTGGTTTGTTCTCGAGTTTTACATGGCGATTTATTTCGCGCTCTGGGCCGGGTTGCGGCCTGTTACGGCCACGAGAAAGAAAGAAGCGAGTGGCCGCAAGCAAATGGAACCAAATGTTGGTGCGAGCCAGGACCGCCGCCGCCCGGCATATCACGATGGCTAAAATCGACAAACAACCTAGTGATCGCCTTCTTGCTCGCAGCTGGATGGACAACGCTCAGTGGCTGCGCGGGTGGGTTTTTTCGGGCTTTGGTTGGAACGGCCTTGGCGTGGCGCTGCACACTAATTGGCCACTGATCCAAATCGCGGAGTTCACTGGCGTCGCCGGACTATCGTTCCTGGTCGTGTTCGCCAACGTGACCATCCTTACCACGGGATATCGCCTGATTCTCGAGGCGCGCACACGCGTGATGCGACCGCATTTTGATTTCACGGTTACAATGGCCGCGATTGTAGGCGTTTTGGTTTTCGGACTTCGCGCGACGCAGGTTTCGCCGCCCGCTAAACCGCTCCGCGTAGCCGCCGTTCAATCAAACGTTCCGCAACATCAAAAATTCGATCCGCAGTTTACGAGAAAAATCTTCGATCAATTCCGGCGCTTAAGCGAAATATCTTTGCGGCAAATCCGCCGCCGGAATTATTGGTTTGGCCGGAAAGCTGATGCCCGGGCCAGTGCTGATAACCAAGAGAGCTAAAATTCGTGATGGACCTGGCCGCGTCTTCCGAGACAGACCTTCTACTGGGCACGATCGACGAAGAAAACGGCGACGTTTACAATGCGGCGTTGCTTGTTTCCGACGGTGGCGAACGAGTGCAAGTCTACCGTAGGTTCACCTGGTCCCTTTTGGCGAATATGTTCCCGGGCGCCAGACAGTGCCTCTGCTGGCACAGATTGTTGGGGATCAGGTGCCGGCGATTTTCAACCGGGAAAAGAACACACGGTGTTTACCCTAACCAACAGGGAGATTCATGTCGCGCCGTTGATATGTTTCGAAGATACGATTGGCGAATTGACCAGACAATTTGTCCTTCCAACCGAGACGAGTCCGGGGCGAATTTACTGGTCGACATGACCAACGACGGGTGGTTTCAGCATTCCGCCGGATCGCATCAGCACTTGGCAAACGCAATTTTTCGTTGCGTGGAAACGCGTCGTCCCATGCTCCGTGCGGCCAACACCGGAGTGACCTGTTTCATTAACCAATTCGGTCGTATCAATCAGGAATTACGAGATGAAACGGGTAACACCTTTACCGAGGGGTGCCCACCGGTGAAATCAACGATTACCGACCGACATCAGCCGACTTTTTTATGCGCGTCACGGTGAGTTATTCGCAAAAGCGTGTACGGCGGTGACGGTGATTGCGATGCTGGTAACGTTGCTCATGCGCAGAAAATTGAGAGGTGTTCGCCGCGGCGAACGCCTATTGCATCGCGCGATCCCGCCCTGTGTGTTAAGGTGACGCATGCCCGTGCTATTGCCACTTGACCATCTGACAGAGCTCTGGCCGAGGAAACTTCGCGGCGCGCGCATCGGGGCACTGCTTATCCGGCCTCGCTTTCCTCAGGGCTTGAGCACGCTTCGCGAACTCGAGCCACACAATGGCGACCTCTTCCATCTTGCTGCCTTCTTTGTTCCCCAGCACGGCTTTCTCGGCCAACGCAGGACAACATGATTGAATGGAAAAGCTACGAGCATCCGCGTCTGCACATTCCGGTTTATAGTCTTTACGCCGAACATCGCGAGCCGACTGCGGAAATGCTGGAGGGGTTCGATGTGTTGGTTGTGGATCTTCAAGACATCGGGTCGCGTTACTACACGTTTATCTGGACGCTGTACCTCTGTATGCGCGCGTGCGAGAGATGCAGCACCGCGGTCGTTGTGTTCGATCGGCCAAACCCGATTAATGGCGTGACGACTGAAGGGCCATTGCTCGATCCTAATTACAAATCTTTCGTCGGGATGCATCCCCTTCCCATCCGGCATGGCCGTACCATCGGCGAACTGGCAAAGCAATTTCGGGACGAAGCATTCCCTGATTGCGATTTGTCTGTCTTGCCAATGAGAAACTGGGAGCGCGAGATGTGGTTTGACCAAACCGGGCTGCGGTGGGTGATGCCGTCACCGAATATGCCAAGCCTCGATACAGCCACGGTTTATCCCGGAATGTGTCTGCTCGAAGGCACGAACATTTCCGAGGGACGCGGCACCACGCGACCATTCGAAATCTTTGGCGCGCCATTCATTCATGCGGAGAAACTTTGCAGCGAACTAAACGCATTAAATCTGCCGGGTGTTTTCTTTCGCGAAAATTATTTTCAGCCAACCTTTCACAAGTTCGCCGGTGAAGCCTGTGGAGGCGCGCAATTGACGTGACAAGTCGCGAAGCTTTCCAACCGTTCGTTATGGGAGTGGAAATCATCAGGCACATCCGCAAGACTTACCCTCAGGAGTTTGAATGGAAACAACCTCCTTACGAATACGAATGGAAGCGACTTCCCATAGAGATTATTATCGGCGGACCAGTCGAATCAATCTTCGGCGACTAGTCCTTACCCTCATAAGTTTGATCCTGCCTGCGTTCCATTCGCAGCTTCATGCGGAGATTCCGTGGCCTGAAGTGGTGCAACGCCTCGCTTACGAGAATGATAAACTGGCACGGCGGCCGCAGGGACATAATGGCGAATACTTCATTGTCTGTACGCTCTATTACACGCCAAAAGAATCAGGTTTTACTTTCGAACGTGGCTTCGACGCGACGCCGGTCACAAGACCGGGGCTCCACGGTCGGAAGTATCCGCGCGATTTTCTGCGCTCGGTAAAAAAGGAAGGCTTTGGTCGAATTACTATTCCGGTGAATGGGCACTACTACATTCGCTATAACAGCAGCAATTCATACGCTTTCGCTTCACATGCCATGGGCGGAGGCGGTGTTTTGGTGCCGCATTATTCGGCGGCAATGAAGGGAGGGCACGGTGGCTTTCGTCGCGGTGCGATTATACAGACGTCCTCGCCGGAACTTCAGAAAATTTTCGGTAGCAACCGCTGGAAAGTCATGGATACCGGCGGCGGTCTCCGGCGATGGCAAATCGATTGTTATTTCGGCGAAGATGAGCCGCTCGGGCCCGGCAAGCTCCAAGGTCGCCCGCGTGCGACTACATTTGAGTACGCATACGCGAATGCGCGAATCGTAAATTGACGTGAAGCCATTCACGGCTCGCCTTCGCTTCCGAGGCGACCTTGATTTCTTTCTTCGATCAAGGACCCGCAATCGAACCGTTGAACGTAGTCTGAGCGAAAAGACCTCGATCAAGGATGTCATCGAATCGTGCGGCGTCCCGCACCCGGAGGTGGATAGGATCCTGGTGGATGGACGGTCGGTCGGTTTTGATCACACGCTCACGGACGACGCAGACGTCGAGGTCATAGGGGTCGAAAATCGTGACATGCAAACCACGGTAAAACATTTGCAAGCGTCTCAAGCAATCACCTTTGTCGCAGACGGACATCTAGGAAAGCTCACCCGTAATCTCCGCCTCTTTGGCTTTGATGTTGCCTATGACCAAAAGGCTAATGACCGGCAGCTGCTCGATCTGATGGCTCGTGAAAATCGGGCACTCCTGACCCGTGATCGTCGGCTGCTTATGCACGCGATCGTTCAACATGGATATTGCCCGCGATCACAGAACGCCGAAGAACAAACCATCGAGGTCGTTCGCCGTTTTAAGCTTTCGGACCTGATCGCCCCCTTTACGCGCTGCCTTCGCTGTAATGCACGGTTGCAACACGCAGCCAAGGCCGATGTCATTGAAGAACTCGAGCCGCTTACCAAAATCTATTACGAACAGTTCCGCCGTTGCCCCGGCTGCGGCCAAATCTACTGGGCTGGATCGCATTTCGAAAAATTGACGAAAGCGGATCAAAACGATTCAAACGCGTCTCACGGACAAAAACGCCGAATAAATCACGTTCTTGTCAGACGCTTTGCAGCTGGCACACTCGCCTCCAATGCGAAAAGCCATTTTTCGGTACCATTTGGTCGCGGCGCTCAGCTCGATGCTAATAGGTAGTGCACACGGTCAGGGACCAGCGCCATCGCCACTCATATCAGCACCTTCACCCCCTCCGGCGAATGTTTCTGCGGTCGCGCCTCAGCCAATTACGCCTCCGCTAAGGTTCTAATCGCCGCGCCACATCGATGAATTTTGTACATCGAGAAATTCTTGTTGCTTGCGCTGTCGTCGCGTTTCGCGCTTCGGCTTGTGCTTACGCCCCCCTCGGACATGAGATCGTCGGCGCGATTGCAGATGAGCGTCTGGCGAACACGCCTACGGCCGCAAAAGTCCACTTGTTGCTCGATGGGTTAACATTGGAAAAAGCGGCCCGGATTGCCGACGAAATTAAAGGCTGGGACAAGAAGGGCGTCGATGCTCCCAGATCATTTCATTATTCGTCGCACCGAAATATAGACAGGCAATTGCGCGACTTCTGGCGAGCGAACCAGCCGACTCACGACACCAACTCAGCCGCGCCTTCCCATCACTGGTTTCACTACACCGACGTCCCAGTGATTCCACCCCAACGATATCGGGAGGGATCTGTTGGTCGCAGCAAATGGGACATCGTACATATGATTCCATACTGCATCGATGTCCTTCAGGGACGAGTGCCCGAGCAAAACGAGCGCAAAATTACTAAATCCGTGGCGCTCATCCTGCTGGCTCATTATGTCGCTGATATTCATCAGCCTTTGCACGTCGGTGCGGATTACTTCGATGCACAAGGCCGCCCGACCGATCCTGACAAGAACAAATCAGTCCTGGCGGACGAAGGTGGAAATACATTTATTCTTGAGCTAAGTGATGAGCCGCCACGGCGACGAGGTATCCGCAAGAAGAAATTCCACGGGTTTTGGGATTACGACGCGGTAAACGCGCTTTTCATGCAGGTACCCGGAATACTGAGAAAGAAAGAGATGGAAGCGCAGATTGAACCGCTGAAAAAGAATCTGGTTCACGACATGGCAACGCGTGAACCGCGTAGCTGGCGAATGCCGTCGGATCTATCGATTGATAGTTACGCCGAGTTTTGGGCCGATGAAATCCTGCCGATTGCGCGCGAGGCGCATGCGCGCCTGGAATTTCGGAATGTGAGGCCGTTCCTCGACGGGGACCGGATGGTGGCTACCGGTGAGGCAATCGAGGTACCGACTCCAGATCATTCACTGTATCGAGCATGGGCAACCAGCATCGTGCGGGATGAGCTGCATAAGGCCGGGTGGCGTCTCGCCGATTTACTGGAGAAAATTCTCTAGTACCTCCATGCGAGCAGTTGTTCAGCGTGTGAGTCGCGCGCGTGTAACCGTAAACGGTGACATCACGGGAGAAATCACCTATGGCCTCATGATTTTGCTTGGCGTCGGCCGCGACGATACCTCTGCGTCGCGGCCGCATGGCCGAAAAAATCGCCAACCTGAGGATCTTCGAGGACGATCAGCGGAAAATGAACCGGTCATTGCTTGACGTAAGAGGCAGCACTCTCGTGGTCTCGCAGTTTACCCTTTACGGTGACGCGCGCGGTCAACGCAGGCCCAGCTTTGTTGCCGCGGCGCCGCCGGAACAGGCGAGGAAGCTGTATGAAGAGTTTAGCGAAGCGCTGCGCAGGTTGGGAGTCGCTGTAGCGACGGGAGTTTTCGGCGCAATGATGTCAGTGGAATTAGTCAACGAAGGCCCGGTAACGATCCTTCTCGATTCTGACAAGACGTTCTAGGGCAGTGCGTCATATTTCAAAAGCTCATCAACGCATAGCCTCTATTCTGATATTGCATTAAAACGAGCAATGCATCGGCCGCGAGCTGCACGTCAGGAGTTAGTGTTTTTGGATCGATTTCTATCCGGCAGGGTCCTGTCCACACACGAAAAATTTGACGCCGTGTTTCTTCATTTCCGCTATCGGTTTTAAGTTTGGATTAGTTGTTCCAAACTTCGCCCTGTAATGCTCGTCGTCGAGAATGCCATCAACAGCTGGACCATGAAATACAATCGCGAACTTTGCATTGCGCAGCGGAGCGTTGACAGCCGCTAGCGCATTCAATTCCGATCCAGCCATGTTTAGCGCCGGAAGAAGTGTGCCGAGGCCGCAGCGGCGCTGGCGAGCAAAATGATAAGAGGTTTCCTGACGATAAAGGTTAACCCCGAGCCAAGATTGCCACCCAATAAAAAACGCGCCGAACTTTCTTCGGCGCGCTTTTCTGAAAAAACCTAAGACCAAATCAGGTTTCTGTACCTCTTCGCGTTGGCTGTTTTCTTACACTGCGCCTTGAGCTGAGCGAACTGGTCCGGCGAAAGAATTCCTTTCGCGTGGGTCAGGAACGTCTGCCGGCTTTCCTTTGTGCAGCCAGCCTTCATGCATTCAGCCTGCCACGCCTCAACCTTTGCTTTTTGATCTGGCGTAAGATTGAGCGAAGCCAAATTTACGCACGCCATCGAGTGCGAGTTGGCTACGCCTTTGGCACAGCATGCCTTATCCCCTGCAAACGCGCCGGATGCGGTTAGCATCGCAGCGGCGACTAAAGCGGTAATAGTAATTCTAATCATCGTGAACGCTCAGATAGCGGAAGGGTCAAAAGCGTTCAAATTTTTTTGTCAGCCGACATAAGATTGCAGCGGGTACGGCTGCCTCTACAGTGAGCTGATGATTCTCGAAGCGGTTCGCCCGATCCAGTTGTCCGAAATCCAAGAAGCTCGCAAGCGAATCGCAAAAACGATTGTTCGCATCGTAGTGCATCATATTTTACCTCCGCCCGCTCTTTTTCAAGATTGGACCTACTAACCAAATCCTCTTTCCATTGGTAAAAATACTGGGTCCCGAATAATTTAAGATTGAAAATTAAAGCAATCAGAAAATCCAGCAAATACAATACCTTATCAAGCATTGGAGATATTTCCATTTTGAAAACCACCGAGGCCGATGTAAACAATATCTTGGAAAAAATTACAAAAACGACAGTTGTCAAAATTATTTGTATGATAACTCGCTTGGCTGTCGTCTGCTCGAGTGGGAAAGTTCGATCAATATAGCCATGCATTAAAAGCAATATCTCCCAAGCAAAAATGAACAAAGCATATGATGCAAAAAAAATAACTACATGAAAAGTAAGCGTCTGGTTTGGGAAAATGCTAAACCTAACAACACCCAGTGCGACATTTAACAAAAAAAATAATATGTAGCTTCTTTTCCGATTAATGTACTTTTTCATTTTTAGTTAGGAGTTGACAATCGTTGTTAGACCAATATTGCTTGGTAACGAGTAAATAACCTCAAATAAATTTAAACAATCCTTCCTATCATCTATAATTTTTGTAAGTGAACCGCATAGGTCAAGTGTCAAAGTGCATCTACAAGAACTTGAATCGCCAAAATATCTCCAATTATTGCTAAAAAAGGAAAACGTGCGATATATTAAAATTAAATGAGTTCCTTTTCAAATGATCAGTTGAAGCTACTTTTATTGATTTTAACATCAAACTAAATTTAAAGTACCTCCGATGTCTTTTCGGGTGTTTAAGTACCAATTTTTTTCAGGAGAAACATTCCCCTTACTTTAGAGCTAAAATTTTGAAAATAAACCACCTACAAAATTTTAATAAACGAATAAAGTATGATTTCAAAATTCTGAAATAATTTAGGAGCTGAATTGTGTATGGATCGACATGCAACCGATAATTTAAAAACAAACACGAAGCATAAAGCAAAAAAATAAAAACGGTAATAGAAACTTAGGTAACTTTTTTAGTAGAATTAACAATGTCACAAGTATTCGGTAGCTATAAAAAGGGCGATACTCCAAAAACCCTGAATTGAATGCCCTAAAATGTAAAAAGCGCTACTAATGTATATGATAGTGAGTATCCCAGCCGATTGCCCTTACTAGGGATTTGAGAAAGTATTCGACCGTGGCACTGATAATTTTGTTCTCGAGTCTAACAATTGATCGAATCATGGGATTTATTTTTCACCGAAGAGCAGCTCGGTAATATTCTTTGACCTTAATTCTAAATCCAATGACAAAATAACTGAAGAATCTATATTTTAAATTTTGATAAATAGTAGCTCGAATGTACGTTTCTGGGACTCCATGCTTGTTAGGTCTTGGAATAAATAGTAAGTGCCAAATCCTTTTTTGGTGGCTATTAATAGGGCCTTGGTTCAAAAGGAAGTTTGACCATAAGTTATTTTGGGGGGATGTCGACATTACCTATGTGGATAAATTCAATAATTGTATGGTGACATAAGGAAACTATAAATGCAAAATCAAGTATTATTTATCGATTGATTAAAAATAAACGAAATTTGTAACTACAATTGGAACCTGTACGGTTTAGATTTTGCCATTACTTATGACCGACTATTTTCGTAGTAACAATTAACAAAATTACAAGGGCCTCTAAATGGTATCTGCTTATCATAGAAGGGATATAATTTTCTTTTTGGTGTTAATACCAATCATTAATGCCTTGAACTACTTTATTACCTATACAAATGTTTCATTAAATCTATACTTTTTCGTTACATTTTTAATAGATACATGTCTTGGATATTCCGCATGGCTTCTCATTCGATTTATAATTCTAGAATTAGAAAAAAAGTATCCACTTAAAAATTTTACGTGGCAAAGATTGGCCGTTCAACTGTTGCTAACCAGTGTTTTAGGATTGTCCATAATAGTAATTGTAACCGTAGCAATAAACTTTTTTGCAAGGGACACCCCCATTCCCAATAATTTTTATACCCACGATATTTTTATTTATTTGGTGTGGATATTGGTCATTAATGGCATTTATATCGGTATTTATTATTATCATATTTGGAAGACCTCTGAAGAACAACTCCTAAGGGAGCAAGAACTCAAAACGACAGGAGTAACCGTAAGGATAGGTGCCAAGAATACAAAGGTGCCTCTAATTAATATTAATGGGTTTTTTGCAGAGCAGGGTGCAACCTTTATCATTGATCAGCATTCCAAAACTCATTTGGTTGATAATTCCTTGGAAGTTATTGAAAGAAACCTATCCGAAAAGATTTTTTTCAGGGTGAACAGAAAGTTCATTTTAAAAAGAAATGTCATTCTATCTTATAAACGGATTAAAGATGGGAAATTAGTACTTACCATTTCTTTGGGGACCACTTTCCCAACAGAAATAATTGTTAGCAGGTTAAAGGCACCTTCATTTAAAAAGTGGTTTACCGAGGATGTCCTTTAATACAGGATACACTTCAACATGCTAATTGCCACATTTCGATTCTTCACCCCTCTAACCCCTTCGTAAAGAGCTGCATTTCATAGGGATAAACCCCACATTTCATTTTAAAAATATTTCAAACGATTTATAAAAAGCGGATTGCAAAATAGCTTTGCCCCATAATCTTAAAATATTTAATCATGAAAACAAGAATTTTTAGTGCCATCACAGCATGTCTTCTGACAGTCTATAATCATGCACAAACGGCAAACGATTCTGTGACCTTTGCTGAAAGAAAAGCAAAAGTTATAGAAATTTTACAAAAAAATGTAGACAATGGACTGCCTGGGGTAGCCGTCTCCTTTTATTCCGCTAAAGAAGGAAATTGGGCCCATTCAGAAGGGTATTCAAACATCGAAAGAAAAGTACCTCTTAAGAATTCAGATCTACACTATTTACAGAGCGTCACCAAAACCTACATGGCCGTGGCGATTTTAAAACTTATGGAGGAGAAACAACTGGATCTAAACGATGATATTTCCAAGTATCTCGGAGCGGGTTCCATTGGGAGCCTGGCCAAAAAAGGAATTACTGTTAAGATGCTCTTGAACCATACCTCTGGAATACAGGATTACGCGACAAATCCTGAATTTATGGCCTTTGTAATGAGTGATGTCATCCAGACATTTCACGGTTCGTGAATGTATTAGCTATATAAAAGAGGAGCACTTGAACTTTAGCCCAGGGTCGGATTATTCCTATTCCAATACAAACTACGCACTTCTTTCCCTGATTGCCGATAAGATAACGGGCGACCATGTGAAATATATAAACAAGGAAATTTTGGAACCGCTGCAACTTAAGGAAACATTTTACTTGACGAAGCAGAATTATAAACATATTCCAAATATTGTAGATTCCTATTGGGACGTGCTCAATATTGAAAAACCTGTAAATATTTCCGAGATTCAAAAGGTGAATGTTTCATCACTCAGAGGTGATGACGGTATCGTGTGCAGTACACAAGACGCGATCAAATTTCTAAGGGGAATTGTGGAGGGTAAACTTTTAAAGCAAGAAACTTTGGCACTCATGCAAGATTGGGTAATGAAGGATGGACATAAGAAGTATGGTCTAGGCCTTTCATATTATGATTTGGGCGTCACCTATGCAATTGGCCATTCAGGCGGGGGAATTGGTGCCGGTTGCGTTTTAATGTACTTGCCTGAATTAAATGCCTATGTATTCATGGCAACCAACTTTACTACGCTAATAGATAGTAAGATAGTTGAAAAAACAGCAGGTATTCAATTTGATATTCTTACCGCCCTATTTTTATAACTATCTCATAAATAGGCATTTTACACTTCAATAGGATTTATAAACACTTCCAATAGTTCTAGCAACGCTTCAACTCAAAACTTTTTTGCAAGGAAACTTTGACTCCTACTTTTGGATCTGTTTATAAATCATATATCTAAAATCAATCGAAAAAAATGAAAACAATTGTATTATTAATTTTATCAACCACTTTTTTGTGTGCACAAGAAAGTCACACGCTGAGCGGAAAGGTTAGCGATGTTTCAAGCGGGGAAACTGCTTTTGGCGCCTCAGTATATTTTAAGGGAACTACTTTGGGGACATCCACCAACGAATATGGTTTTTACTCTATTACTGCACCTAAAGGCGAATATGATCTCATTATTTCCTACTTAGGGTATGCTGATCAAAATCAACATATTGTTTTGGATAAAGATCAAAACATTGATTTTGAAATTACTGAGAATTCTACCCAATTAGATGAAGTTGTAATATTCTCTGATGAGTCCGAACATTTGGACCTAAGGAAGCCGCAAATGAGTGTTTCCAAACTGAACATGGCTACCATAAAACAAACACCGGTTGTACTAGGAGAAGTAGATGTTTTAAAATCGATTCAACTGCTTCCAGGGGTCACCAATAATGGTGAAGGCACGGGAGGGTTTAATATCCGAGGTGGTGCGGCGGACCAGAACTTAGTTTTACTGGATGAAGCTGTTGTTTACAATACCTCCCATCTATTGGGTTTTTTCTCCGTCTTTAATCCTGACGCGGTAAAGGATGTAAAATTGTACAAGGGTGGTATCCCTGCACGTTTTGGTGGAAGGGTATCTTCCGTTTTGGATATTCGACAAAAGGATGGAAATAATAAAGAATTTAATCTATCTGGTGGTATTGGTGTCATTTCAAGCAGATTAACGGCCGAAGGACCCCTAGTAAAAGAAAAAGGATCATTTTTAATTGCTGGTAGGAGTTC
Organism: uncultured Flavobacteriaceae bacterium; assembly: GCA_963798435.1. GTDB lineage: Bacteria > Bacteroidota > Bacteroidia > Flavobacteriales > Flavobacteriaceae > JALHST01. The sequence continues at coordinate 650,954 of CAWCTF010000006.1, read as the reverse complement.
CTATGCGCATCTATTTTTAAAAATGGCAGGGGAAGATAATAGTGCTTCATTTTATGATTTGAATTTAAAAACTAATTATAATTTAAGCCAAAATAATAGACTGTTTCTTTCCGGATATTTTGGAAGAGACAATTTCAATTTCGATGGAGACTTCAAGGCAAACTATGGCAATCTAACCGGAAACTTGCGCTGGAACCATATTTTTAATGACAGGCTTTTTTCAAACGTGTCCCTTATTTATAGCAAATACGATTATCAAGTCATACTCGATTTTGATAAACTTGACTGGATTTCAGATATAAAAAATTACAATGTAAAATATGATTTAAAATACTTTGCCAATGATAAGGTGAGTTTTGACTTCGGAGTGAGCGGAATATATTATGACTTTAATCCTGGTGAAGTAAAACCGACTTCTGATGACTCAGCTATTAACTATTTAAGATTAGACCAAAAGAGGGCAGTCGAAAGTGGTGCATATCTTAATGTTGAACAGAAACTTATTGGAAATCTTACAGCAGAATACGGTTTACGATATAGTGCATTTTATCGATTAGGAGGACAATCATTAAATATTTATGAAAATAATCAACCTGTCGTTTACAATGATAACCTCGGTATTTATGAGCGAGGAACCGTAATCGGTGAAATCGACTATAAAAAAGAAGATGATATTAAAAGGTTCGATAATTTAGAGCCTCGAGTAGCTCTATCCTATCAACTCAATGAAGCATCTTCAGTCAAGGCCAGCTATAACAGAATAGCCCAATACATCCATTTATTGTCCAATACATCTTCGGTAAGTCCTCTAGATGTGTGGGCACCGAGTGGAAAATTTATCAAACCTCAACTCGCGGATCAATATGCCCTAGGCTATTTTAGAAACCTTAGAGGAAATAACATTTCACTTGAAGCAGAAGTATATTACAAAACTGTGGATAATAGGATCGATTATATTGATGGTGCCGATTTGATAGGTCAAAATAACCTTGAAACAGAAATCTTAAACGGTGAATCACGCGCGTATGGTTTGGAACTCCTATTACGAAAAAACGAAGGTTCGTTCACTGGTTGGATAGCGTACACACTTTCAAAATCAGAACAAAAAACCTTAGGCGGCAATGCCGGTGGTAAAGGCATAAATAACGGGGATTGGTATAACACCTCCTACGACAGAACACATGATTTCTCATTAACTACCAACTATAAGCTAAACGAAAAATGGAGTTTCGGGGCAAACATGGTTTTTCAAACTGGTAGACCTGTAACCTATCCAAACGGACAGTATGAGTATGAAGGATTGTCAATACCAAGCTTTTCAAATCGCAATGCTGACCGATTAACACCCTATCACAGATTAGACGTTTCGGCTATTTACACTCCAAACAGAAAACCAGACAATAGATGGAAGGGCGAATGGATGTTCGGCATTTACAATGTGTATAATCGTAAAAATGCCGCTTCTATCTCATTCGATCAAAATAAGGATACCGGAGCGAATGAAGCCACACGTACCGCCATCTTTGGTATAGTACCCTCACTAACATATAACTTTAAATTTTAAGACCATGAAAAATTACGTTAAGACTACGATGATATTCATCCTAGCGACACTGGCTACTTCTTGTGAAGATGTAATCGAACTCGATGTTCCAGTAGGGAGCCCAAGATTAATTATAGAAGCATCATTGGATTGGGAAAAAGGAACATTAGGCAATGAGCAGACAATTAAGTTAAGTAGGTCAACACCCTATTTCGATACCAATTCTATAACTGGGGTAGTTGGTGCAATGGTAAGCGTCAAAAACGAAACCGATGGGTCGGAGTTCATTTTTGAGGACCAACATAACGGATTATATACCACTTCGGTTTTCGTTCCTGTTTTGAACCAATCTTATACTCTCGAAGTTATTGCAGACGGGGAAGTTTATTCGGCACATGAAGCATTGACTCCCGTTGCCGATATTCAAGAAGTGAGTCAATCGTTGGAAGGCGGGTATGATGACCAGGCTTTAGATGTAAATGTCTTTTTCAACGACCCGGGAAATGAAGCCAATTTTTATCTTATAAAATTCAAGGAAAAAGGGGATGCATATCCCACACTTTTTGATATTAAGGATGAGTTTACCGACGGGAATCAAATGTCAGTATTCTTTGAAAAAAGTAATAATCCCGAAACCAATGAGGAACAATTCGAATCTGGGGACGAAGTAGAAATTGGCCTATATGGTATCTCTCCTCAGTACTACAATTACGTACACAAACTCGTTGAACAAATTGAATTTGGAGGTGGTCCTTTAAGTGCGACGCCTGCACAGATTAAGGGGAATTGCACCAATCAAAGCAATCCTGAAAATTTTGCTTACGGATATTTTAGAATGACCGAAGTTGTTAAAAAGACTTACAAATTTCAGTAGATATCAATGGTGATGTGTCTACCGTTTAGAAAAATATTGTATTCAAAATTAAAACAGGATAAGAGGCATTTAGTCTAACTACAATTAACAAATTCAACATGAAAAAAATCACAATTAAATTTTATGGCATATGGCAATCTATCTTTTACGCAATTTACCTGAAGTATTTACGCTGGTCTTTGAAAATATAATGGAAAGGGAGATTTGGATCGGATTCTATGAAATTCCCATTCTAATTACGCTTGGAACTAGCGTTTATTTTAAATTAAAGTTACACGGCACTTCAGTTGTTTCTATTCTAGATAATTAATGAAACCACTAAACAAATTAATATGAAAACAATTATAATGAATCCCAAAATTAATATAATGGAATTGGAATATTTAAAGTTTAGAAAGGAAGATAATGAACATTTGGCGGTTCTGATAGATCACAAAGGTTATGAAATCGTCAGAGGCTACGGTCGCACTGTCGTCGAATCTTTAAACGACTTGCATAGGCTTCTAATTTAAATCGTCTGGTTATCAATTGGGCGTAGGATCTCAAATTATATGAAGCCGAATAAATAAAATGTTTAGTTCAAAATATCAAAAAATGGAAATTCATTAATGGCTTCTTATTGAAGGTGAAAGTAGGTTTTGAAAGCACAGCATAATCTATTGGAACTTTTTCGAACCAAAATTTTTACTATTGGAAGACGCGGATACTTGATAATTGAATCGAATACGAATTACTAATCTAATCAATCACTAAATCATGGAAAATAATAGAATTTTAACATATACACTATTTGGTCTATTTATAGCATTCTTTGGAGCGCCACTCATCAATCTTGGTTTTAGTCTTGGATCGACTTCTGATACCGTACCTAACTCATTTGTAATAAAACGGGAATTGTGCATATTTTTTATTGCTACCATTTTGATAGTGTTAGTATATAAAGGAGAGAAGCTTGATCTAGCATCGATAGGTCTACACAACAGGCACTGGGGGAAGTCGATATTGACGAGTTTGTTGTTAGCGGTTATCTGTATAGTTGCCTTACTAGGCTGCGTGGCAATATTGAATTTGGCAGGGATATCTTTTGGCGAAGGGATTGAAAGCAAACGATACGCCACTATTTCACTTTGGACAATGACTCTGGTAGTTTTAAGAGCGGGTATTGTTGAAGAGATTTTTTATAGGGGATATATTATGGAAAGGTTGGCAAAACTTTCCCGAAAATGGATTATTTATTTTCTATTGCCAGCTTTAACATTTGGCTTACTTCATTATAAACAAGGCGTAGGCGGAATTCTAATCTCCTTTGTGCTAGGCTTGATTTTTGCGTATTCATACTGGAAAACAAAGGATTTAAAAATAAATATAATAGCGCATTTTCTTGTCGATTTTATTCCCAATGTTTTGATTCCATTTATAGAAAAAATGTTGGATAAGTGATCTTTGAGGAACGCTCCAATTAAATACAGGTTGAATTTGTTGAATCAACCCCTTAATTGTAATTGGAGATTATAAGTCAATTTCTAAATTGGCAATCAATTTTTAAACAACTAAACATCTCGATGAAAAAATTACTTAAAATCACGATTTATTTGGCGCTCTTTTTACTCCTGATTTTACTAACTGGTGTTATTTATCAAAATGTGGCAACATCATCGGATAATAAAAATTACCCATTTCCAGGAAGATTGATTTCTATGAACGGAAAAAAAATTCACGTTCTTATTACGGGAAAATCAAATATGAAAAAACCTACCATTATTTTAGTAGGGGGATTGGGTGGAACTTCTTCGGCCTGGAAATTCATACAATCTGATCTAGAACAATTCACACAGGTTGTGTCTTATGATCGACCAGGATATGGTTGGAGTGATATTGTGAACACAAAAAGAGATGGTGTTTCTATAGCCAAGGAACTACATGAAACATTAAAGAGCGCAAATGTATCCGGACCCTATATTTTAGTAGGTCACTCTTTCGGGGGTTTATACACCAGAATATTTGCATCATTGTATCCCAATGAAATAAAAGGTTTAGTACTTCTTGAATCTTCACATCCGGATCAATTCGATAGAACGAAGGCTGGTGAAATTGAATTTCAAAATATTTCAAAAATGTTAGCCGTTGCTCCTTGGTTGGCAAGAATAGGCTTTATGCGGTTTAAAAATCTAGTGCAACTCCCTAACGGATTTCCTGAAAAAGAAAAGTCAGAAATTACCGCCATTGCTGCAAGTACAAATTATTGGGAAGCACAAAAAGATGAATTCAAAGCGATCGCAACCACGAACAGCGAAGTAAATCAATCAACGATAGCAGGAACAATACCGTTGCTGGTTATCATTGGCGGTGACCATATTCGAAATGATATGCAATGGAGAAAATACCAGAAAGAATTGGCCAATCTTAGCAAAGATGCCAAAACTGTAATAATCGAAAAAGCAGATCACACTTCTATTTGGTCTGACAAGATTGCGGCGCAATCCGTTTCAAAAGCAATCATTGAGTTCTATACGAAATCGTTTACTCACTTTTAAAAGAAGAAAAGAATATAAATGATATTAGACAACTTAAAAAGGGTTGTACTGACAAATTAGTCTCAAATAATGCAGTTGCTTCTTTATTGTCCAAAATGGTTTTGATGCCAATGCAAAACTATTTAAAAAAGTTAAAGCAGTTTGTAGGATATGAAAAAGCCAATTTAAAAGTTCATGACATTTAGGATCTTTATTTTGCAACGGTTAAATTCGATTTGAATCATTATGGACCGTTTTAATAAACCTTTCTTATATTTATGGTACGAAAGCACCAAAACGCCAGGATAGGTGTCCTATTAGGTGTCCTATTCTGAAAAAATCGAGATAACATATTGATTTTCAAAGGGTCTGCAGTGGGGATTCTAACGCTGCCACCCCGACCAACAAAAGCCAGACAGTAATGTCTGGCTTTTTTGTTTGAATGAGCTTAAAGCGGAGCTTTCAGTGCGAAATGAGAACAAAAAAGACATAGAACGCGTTAGGGTTCTGGCTTTGGTTGAGCACCGACCCTCCTACAGGTTCAGCGCAGCTACTTCTGCCACCCTGACTTCGATTATTGAAAATGATCTCCGTCAGGCAGGCCCGACTGAATATTTTTAAACCCTGATAATCAATTGATTATCAGGGTTTTCTGTTTTTAAGAACACTGCCAAAACACCCTAAATCAGTACAAATTTCATATCGAAGGTGTCCTATTGGGTGTCCTTATTTCTACTTAATATTTCATAAAGGTCGGTGAACAAGGAGCTTTAACATATAGGTTCGTCGAGGAACCACGATTCGAACCTTGAAGGTGATTTTTGAATTTCCCAAACCAGATTGAAAAACTGAACAATATTAGAATTTAAAATTTGATTTTGAAGAGTTTAACTCAGAACTATACGTCGCCATATTTCCTTATATTGTACAATCCAAGTTATTGATTATTGGTTATTTGTGCTAAGGTTAAAGTATATCCACAAAATGCAAAATACAGTAAACTGCAAAAATTGTAACAACCGGTTTTATGGTAATTATTGTAATGAATGTGGTCAAAAAGCAAATACTCATAGACTAAATATGCATCATATTCTGAATGATTTGCAAGATGGACTTTTTCAGTTTCATAATGGAATTACCTATACCATTAAGCAATTACTTACAAGACCCGGGCATTCGATTCGGGAATATATCGAAGGAAAAAGAGTTAGGCATTTTAAACCCTTTTCATTTGTTATTGTCTGCGCGACATTATATGGCTTACTTTATCACTTCTTAATTCCTGATTCGTTCCAGGTAAATAACGTCACTACTTCTGACAATTTTTTGAATGGTTATATAAAAGTTATCAATTGGAGTTTAGACCATTTTGCATATGCTAGCCTTATTATGATTATAAGTACGACAATTGCCTCTTATCATGTGTTTAAAAAGCAAGGCTATAATGTAGCTGAGCATTTAGTGCTCAACACCTATTGTAGAGGCTTAGTTTTATTAGTTTCCCTTGGATTGTTTACGGTATTGTATATGTATCATAGTAGTAATACAGATGGCTTTAAGAATTATATCCCATTTTTTCAGTTGATAGATTTCGGATTGATGTATTGGTGCTATTCCCAGTTCTTCACTAACCTCTCCAAAATCAAATCTTTTGGTCTTACCGTATTATCATTTCTACTTTTTGCCGCTATAAATATGTTCATCGCCTTTGTTTCAGGTTTGATTGCCTATTCTCTATCTTAAACCCTGTCTTAGGACTTGAAAGGGCAGCCCCGATTATTTAATAGCTCTAAAACGAAATAGATATTACTTTTTTATGCCTCCCATCTTTTTAACGATAAAATCTACAGCCCTTCGCGGACTCAATCGGTATAAAATATCCAACATTACGGCATCCTTGCCCACCATGGCCCTGAACTTATCCTTTTCCATTGCCTTGATAACTTGTAATGCAGCATTTTCAGGACTCAGTACCATGGAATTCCTAGCCGTATCATCTTCTGCTTCAACTTCTTCCAAACCAGAATTGGACATAATCTTTGTGGACATGGCCCCAGGGTGAATGATAGTCACCTTAACGTTGGTAGCTTTCAATTCCGCATAAAGACCTTCGGTCAACAATTTTAAGGCTGCCTTTGAAGCACCATAGATGGTCTGGCCCGGAAAGGGCATAAATCCCCCAAGGCTCGATATATTAACTATATGGGCTACGGGTCGTTTCAACAAATGAGGCAAAAAGGCCTTGACCATGTAAAGAGACCCATAGAAGTTGATGTCCATGACCTGTTCAATTTTCTTATAATCAAGATCGTTTACATGAACAAAGGGCTGAATAATGCCTGCATTATTGATAATGCCATCTACCGCACCATGGGTCTTAATTACTTCTTCCGGAAAGGATAATACTTTAACCTTATCTGTAATGTCCAGCACATGGATGGTGAGATTCCCGTTTTGACCACCGGCGTAGCTTTTCTGGTTTCCTTCAGTGCCTCTTCATTGATATCTACCGCAGCAACTCTGGCACCCGTTCTCAATAGGTTCAGTACGAGTGCCTGGCCAAGGCCACCACCTCCTCCCGTAACAACGATTACCTTATCATTTACTTTCATCTTTTAATATTGAAGGCTTGTTTACAGTGCAATCTATTTGCAATTCCCCACTAGTCAATCCTTCGGATTCCACTTTGAGAGAAATGGAGCCACAATTGGTGTAAGGTCTTAGAATTGCTTGGGCCTTTCCTTTATAGGTTTTGACGGTTTCATTGTTTACGCTTTCCATGTCCGAAGGATTTCCAGAACCTGAACCAACGAGTTCACCAGTTCCTGAAACAGAAATCTTAATTTGTACGGCATCGGAAGGAACTACATTGCCACTTCCGTCCACAACCTCGATTTTTACATAGGCAAGATCATTGCGATCAGGGTTCAGTGAATTCCGTTCTGGCGTAAGTCGTATGGCTACTGGTGCCCCAGCGGTTCTAAGAATCTTCCTAGCCGTTTCTTTTCCTTCTTCCAAAGCTATGGCCGTAAGTTCCCCAGCTTTATAGGGTACCTCAAAAACGGCAATATATTTGTCCTCCGCTGAAAGTACTTTCTCACCAACAAGTTCACCGTTCAATTCAAGCCTAGCCTTGGGCGCTTTTGTAAAGACCCGTACCTGCATTGGTTTGCCTTCATGACCTGCCCAATTCCATATAGGCCATTCCTTGGGCCATCCCCAACCGCTTACGTTCTCGGCCATTCCATTTTCAATTGGCTCATGAACGTTTATTTCAATTACACTATTATCCCAGAGTACATCACGGTATAGCATCTGGGGCTTCTTTTCCCCGGTCAGGTCAAAATCTCCACACCATGCCACATAATTGGGCCAAGCCGAAGGCATCCCTTCCATCATATCAAAAATCTTAGCAGATGCAGGTATGGAGTAATCGGGAAGCTTAAAAACTACCTTTTCCTTTTCCGGCACGTAATTGGAATGGGCAAGGGCGACCTCCCCAATATAGTCCATGGAGGTCCATACAAAGTCACCAATAACATGGGGATATTTTTCAACCGCAGTCCAATACTCATAGGCATCCAATGGAAACGATTCCGAACCGTACATGATTCTATCCGGAAACTTTTCATGGTCTTTCGCGTAACGTTGTGGCTGATAATTATATCCGCTCACATCCAGTATTCCGAAAATATCTGCGGAATTTTCCCATCCTTCGGGGGTGAACACCGAAGTAACGGCCTCAGTTACCGCCCTGGTGCCATCCATTTGTCGGACATAAGCGGCGAGCTGCTTTCCTATTCGAACGCCTTCTTGAACATTTTCTTTTGGTATCTCATTGCCAATGCTCCACATAATAATACTCGGGTGGTTCCTATCCCGCAGTAGCATATCCGTCAGGTCCTTTTTCCAGTATTCTTTAAAATGGACGGAATAATCCTGGGGATTTTTATAGGATTCCCACATATCGGTGAATTCATCGATTACCAACATTCCTAATTCATCGCAGGCATTCAAAAATGCTTCCGATGGAGGATTATGGGCACAGCGGATAGCATTATACCCATTCGCCTTCATCAAGGCTACCTTTCGTCTCTCTGCCCGATCGATAGCAGCGGCACCCAAAAAACCATTATCATGGTGCAAGCACCCGCCCTTTAAAAGCACAGATTTTCCATTCAGAAGAAATCCTTTATCGGCCGAAAATGAAACAGTTCGGATGCCAAAGGACTGAGTATACGAATCCATTTTCTGTCCATCCGATTGTAGCGTTATCTCAGCGGAATACACATTTGGATTCTCCACTGACCAAAGCATTGGATTTTGTATCTCGATTTGTTTTTTTATCATTTTATCGGATGCTGCGGACACCTTGATACTTTCGGAAACCGTGCCTGCAAGATTACCCTGCTTGTCCTTAATGTTTATGGTACATAAAACTTCGGATTCACTTTCAGCATCGTTGCTAGCTGTAATCTCGACGAACACCGAAGCTGTTTTTTCATCGACTACAGGAGTGGTAATATAAATGCCCCATTCCGGGATATGTACTGACGGTACCATCACAAGATGTACATTCCTATATATTCCGGATCCGCTGTACCAGCGTGAATTCCGTCCCAGATTCTCCACTTTTACGGCAATTAGATTGGGTTTCCCTATTTCATTAAGGAAAGGGGTAACATCAAACCAGAAAGGCGTATATCCATTTTTATGTTCCACTACTTTTTGTCCATTTACCCATATTTCTGATTCTTCATAAATACCGTCAAACTTCAAAATGGCCGACTTACCAACGTCAGATCGGTCAATGGTAAATTCCTTTCTGTACCAACCGGTACCACCTGGTATTTGGCCCGTAGAATTACCATTTCCGGGGGCAGTTTTGCTAAACGGTCCGACTTTATCGGGTCCATCTTCCCCGGGAATGTTCTTCATGCTAAAATCATGTGGAAGGTCCACACTTGTCCATTGCGAATCATCTAATTCCGGATTTTGGGCGTTAGGCACGGAATCGCGGATAAATTTCCAATTCGAATTTAGTTCCCGATATCGGGATGCTATTTCATTATTTGTATTTTTTGAGCAACTAAAAAATGAACTCTGTATCAAAAAAATATAAATGATACTATAAAGGGTAATTCTCATTTCCTTTAGTTTTTAGTTAATCTTATTGCAACAGCTTCAAAATTGTCCATCATCTTTCCTTTAAGGTGGTTCTGGTCGTCCTTGAATAATTTAACGGGCACTGTAAAACCTTGGGCGGTAAATTTAAATTCAATACCACCTGATGTTTCATTAATGTCCGTCATTGGAATTACTGGATTCTTGCCCTCCGGATCAATTAAATTACCCATCAGCTTTTCACCATTTCTTTTTATATCCGCAATCATTTTAGTATCCCCGTTGGGAGTGCCTTTAAAGGTCAAGTTCCATTTGCCAGTGTAAAAGTCATCGGCAGATACCGTTGAAGTTTCATCTGATGCTTCATTCACTATAGGTGTAGGCTCTATGGCCATTTTAAAATCCGTACCCAATATGATCATTAATGCACCTGGATTTTTAGTCCTATCGTTTGTGAAAACCACATAAAGATCCTGTAATTCATTATTAAAATCCGCAGGCAATTCAATAGGAACCACCAACACTGCAGGTGTCATGCCGCCAGCATCCGATGCCTCTAAAAATTGCGATTCCCCCAACAGTTTGCCCTCGGGACTTCCCAAATGCAATTCTACCTTGCCCCCAGCCGCATTCAATTGTGTTATTGGAGCCATTGCCTGTAACTGCAAGGAAGACAGGTTGGAAAGGTCCACTTGCTTTAGTACCATATAAGAACCCGTAGTGGTAGGGATGGCAAATTTATTCCCTCCAAAAGCCATTTTATTTACATTGGAATATTCATCATAATCCTGAGAACCGACTTGGGCCGACCGTAGCACAAAAGATTTTTCGGCCAAAAGGGAAGGCATATTATTAGCCCCTTTATCTTTATAGGCAGCCCGCACGATATAGACTCCTTTTCCTTGGTCGCTTGGTTTAACCTTTGTGGGATATGAACCTTTCGTAGGAAGGGTTGCCGCTTTAGATTTTTCATTCGCCAAACTCAAAATATACTTTGCGATATCTGCCGCATCTTCTGCCGATAACTGTGGGTGGGCCGCCATAGGTACTTCTCCCCAAACACCTCCGCCTCCCGAGATGATTTTTTGGCTTAAATATTCTTCGGCCGTGCCATCCCCTTTGTATTTCATGGCAACATCTACATAAGAAGGTCCTATAGATTTTTCCTGTTGTTTATGGCAGGCCATACAGTCACTGGCATCCATCAGACTTTTTCCGCCCGCAAATTCCGCGGATGCATCCGCAGACCTATGTCCCTGGGCTATTTCAATCTTATCAAAACCTTCGGCCAGATAATCAAACGTAACCGACACTTCATCCGCATTGATCCCGTTGCCCAAGGTACCATCCTCCTTATCGTTAACTTTTATATCATATTCCAAATAGGTGTTCGGCACATAAAATGTCTTGTTGCCTTTGGGCATATCCAAACTGAGGCTGGGCGGTTCGTTGCCAGCAACGACTTCCATCGATTGGCTGTTTACGCCCCCTTTGCCATCGTTTACCGTAAGGGTTACCTGATAAACCCCGATATCCTTTAGCGTTATATCCGCTTTTGAGGTTTTGAGGGTTTCCTTAAAACCATTTTCGGAGGAGATTTCCCAAACAAATTCCAGATCGTCCTTGTCAGGGTCTTCAGTGCCCGCAGCATTTAACTTTAGGTCGAATGGAACGGCCCCGCCCATTTTATCGGCGGCCATTTGAACTTGGGGCAATCTATTGCCACCATTGTACTCGATACGGACCAGTCTGGCATCATCATTGGCCGTAAACCAACCGGAACCATATTCTAACATATATAGATCGCCATTGGCCGCAAATTGCATGTCCATAGGATTGCTAAAGCGATAACTCGGCATAAAGCGTTCCATGGATTTTAGGTTGCCCTCTTCATCCATGGAGATGGCCATGATCCAACCGCGCATCCATTCATAGGCGAAGAATTTGCCGTTATAGTATTTGGGGAAGGCCCTTTCGGCATCCTTAAAATCCTCCGAGTAATAAACAGGACCTGCCATGGCATTTCTACCTCCACTGCCAACCATGGGAAATTCTTCCGATTCCGCATATGGATACCAGATGAAGGCATTTTGTGCAGGCGGCAATTGTTCTTGCCCTGTATTGTTGGGAGAAGTATTGATTGGTGCATTGGCATCCCATTTTCCCATAGATTTTTCCTTGGCAAAATCGTATTTTACATAGGCTTTATTATTCCCGACAAAATGCGGCCAACCGAAATTACCCGCTTTCCGTGCCTGTCCAATCTCATCATGTCCGGCAGGTCCACGTAAGGAATCGGCTTCGTTGGCATCGGGACCGACCTCGCCCCAATACACAAATCCAGTATGTTGATCAACTGAGATACGAAAAGGATTGCGGTGACCCATGGTATATATCTCTGGCCGCGTCTTTGGTGTACCTTCAGAAAAAAGGTTTCCCTCGGGAATGCTATACGTACCATCTTCATTAGGTTTTATACGGATGATCTTGCCACGTAGGTCATTGCTATTCGCTGAAGATTTTTGGGCATCCCAGGCACTTCTTCCCGTTCTTTCATCACTTGGACTAAAACCATCGGAGCCATGTGGGTTGGTATTGTCGCCTGTGGAAAGATAGAGGTTACCTACCTTGTCCCAAGCAATGGAGCCGCCAGTATGACAACACTGTTCACGTTGGGTGGGTACTTTTAAGAGTATTTTTTCAGAATCCATGACCAATTCCTCGCCTTTCAATTCAAATCTTGATAGGACGTTGGCAGATTCTTTCAAGGTGGAGTAATACAGATAGATCCAATGGTTCTTGGCAAAATTCGGGTCTATGTTCAGGCCCAGTAGTCCATCTTCGGCAACCGATTCCTCTCCTTCTTTGTTCACATATTTAAGGCTTACCGGGATTTTAGCAATGGTCTTTAATTCTTGTGTTTGGGTATTGAAAATTCTTACTTCCCCCTTGCGCTGAATGAACAAAACACGTTCATCGTCCAATAGGGCCAACTCCATGGGCTCGTCCAGTTTCTCGGCCAATACCACTTTCGTAAACCGATTTTCTTCCGGCCTGGCCATTGCGTAATCCAAGGGTATTGGTGAATCACCTCCAATTACATAATGTATTCCAGCCCATAAATGGTTGAGGAACAAGGGGTCGCTATAGGTTTCATTGGTATGGCCCATCGCAGTATAAAAAGACCGTCCACCGTCAAATTCCTGATACCAGCTCATTGGATGGAAATCGGGATTGGAGCCTCCTTGATAGCTCTTTTCATCAATGGTGAGTACCACGTTAATATTCGGGGATATATTCTTAAAACTATAGAACTCGTCTTCCCGCTCAAATTCGTCGGGCATCCCCTGTGTGGCCCAATGGTCTTTTTGGGTAACGGTAAATTTTCCCCTTTGCACATTGCTGGGGTCAATTGGGTGGTCCTGAAAATAGGCCCCGACCAATTGGCCGTACCATGGCCATTCATATTCGGTATCGGTGGCTGAATGTACCCCGACATATCCGCCGCCCGCCTGAACGTAACGCTCAAATGCGCCTTGCTGTTCGTCGTTCAACACATTGCCTGTTGTGTTCAAAAAGACTACCGCATTGTATTTTTTCAGTTCCTTTTCACTGAATTGTTCGGCATCTTCAGTAAAGGTCACTTCAAACTCCTTTTCCTTGGACATTTTGGATAGGGCATCCTTTCCCGCGTCAATGGATTCATGTCTAAAGGCATCGGTCTTGCTGAAAACCAGTAGGTGGGTCTTTTGACTTTCCGAACAGGAAATGAACAGAAATATACCTACTAGACAAAGGACGAAGAATGTATTTAACTTCATGTTTAACAGTTTAGAAATTAGGCAAATATAGGATTTATTTTATATTGTCTATAAAAAAGACAATAATATTCTTTATATTTATAAAATTAAATGTATTCAGATGGTAGCTACCCTATTATCTATTTATATATTGTTGTCTAATAAATTCCAGCCTTAAATAGTATGGCCGACTTCAAATCCAATAAATTCATAAATCAGCTTTCAATAGATTGTGTAATTTTTGGCTACGATAATAAAAAATTAAAGGTCTTGGTGCCGAAGCTGAACTTCGAAGGAGATTTTTGGGCCTTGCCCAGTGGTTTTGTTTTGCAAGATGAAGGTATTGACCAGGCTGCCAAGCGCATTTTGGAAGAAAGGACTGGTATTAACAATATTTATCTGGAACAGTACCACGTTTTCGGGGATGTTCCACGAACGAACCAGAAGGATATTGACCGCATTCTCGCATTGAATCAGACCCAATTTGACACATGGGGTATGGATAACCAATTTATGCAATGGCTGACCCAACGATTTGTTTCAATAGGCTATTATGCCTTGGTGAACATCAATAAAGTTGTGCCTAAACTGATGGATATTGATTGTTCGATCGATTGGCATGAAATCAGCGCATTGCCAAAGATGATAGGTGATCATAACGAACAGGTAAAATGGGCCTTGGATGCACTGCGCTTGCAACTTGACAAAAAACTTTTAGGTTTCAATATGCTTCCACAAAAATTTACCATGAAAGAACTACAACAACTTTACGAGACAGTTTACGACAGGCCCTACCGAAGGAATAATTTTCAAAAGAAAATGTTGGACCTAGGTGTACTTGAAAGGCTTGAAAAGAAATATACGGGTGCCTCGAATAAGGCCCCATACTTATATCGTTTTATGACATGATTCTGGTAATTGCAATAAGAAAATATTTCATATTTTTTAAAATGAGGCGAAATAAAAACCGATGTCAACTCTACACGAACGAATTATCCTTATTTTGCCAATATTGATTTGGACAGGGTTTAGTACTAAAAAACGAACCTTTTTTAAAACTCTGCGAAATGCTTTATTGACTAAATTTTTTGCCTTCTGACGCATAATCCCAAAGATTAGAGCTTGTCTAAGCTGTAATACCTGGAGGCCCACCAATCCTATTCATGAAATCAAAAGCACTAATCAAGTATGGTTTTTACACTTCCCGCTTATTTAAGAGATCCCTAACAAGAATTCATAGGTTAGTGTAAATTCTTCGTCATACATTGACTTGAATTTTACAACATATCTTATTTTGAAGTTTGTCAGGAAAGTATCTAACTTAACAAGATTTAGACTTTCACCATTTTGAATGACCTCTTCTCCTCGTAAAGATGTTAAAGAAGAGAACTTCGTGAAATTTATTTCTTGCACAGCATCGGCCCAATATTCATTTTTTTCTCATTGGCGAAGATTCTAACGCTGCTACCCTGACTTCGATTATTGAAAATGATCTCCGTCAGGCAGGCCCGACTGAAAGTTTTTAAAAACACTGCCAAAACACCCCAAATCGGTATAAATTTCATAATGAAGATGTCCTATTGCGTGTCCTATTCTTACCTATACTTTCGAACATACTATATCTACATGGATTGTGGAGTTTGGTTCGCAGGGAAATAGGATGATGACCTTTTGAGATATAAACAGTACAAAAAGCCGCCGTCCTAGAATGAATGTTGTTGATTTGACATCAAAAAAGGAAATGGTGGCGGGTAGGGCGGTATATCAAAAACCCTAAAGGCGTGAAAATTCGTATTCTTTTGAAGCTGAACAAAAACAGAAAGACGAATATCAGGTCAAGCGGACTCTAGCCCAGATTTACGACTTGAAGCAGATAATTCCTTCCCTAGTGGTGGGTTCACGAAGTGGAAAGTTCAAAATATGGGCCAGTGTCCAAGACAGATGATAAGAAGCGTATTTGCCGGAATCTAATGGAGTGGGAATGGCTAAGGTGTTTAGAGGTTGGGTGGATATATAACTACAAATTTTTGATATAATGAACTTTGTAGGTATCTAACAAAAACCAACACTTTATATAATTATTCAGCCATAAAACAGAGAGACCTATAAAAATTGTATTATTTTTTTTAGAAAGTACCGGCCAATTTGTGGTTGGATAACCAGACAATCCCCAATTTTGGAAACCAAAGGAACCGAAAATGAACAAACAGTTCAAATAATGTTTGCCAGTGTTTTCTAAATAAAATTTCACAAAAAAATAGCATGAAAAATATATTTACCTAACTTTTGGGTGGTATGAAAATTAGAAGATTTTTTACTTTAGTGATCTTAATGGGTATTCTCATAGGCCTATTGATCTATTGGCGGGAAGAAAACTTACGGAAGCAGGTTTCCCTTTATCAGGTATTACTGTGGCAAATCGCAATCTGGACACCCTGGGTCATTGGCTATAAAGGCATTAAAAAAATAGCCATATATAAATATGGCTCCAAATTTATTTTGCCCATACTTATCAGTTCAGGTATCGTATGGGTGGGAATTCATTTTGGATGGTTTTTTCTTCTGAGTTCAAACTTTAGTCCATATTTGGATATGCCTGCCACCAAATATGGGGTATACCCCTATTTTTTTATATTCTGGACGAGTATTGATGTCGGATTGATATGGTTCGTAATCGATAAATTACTGGCGGTCAAAATAGAAGAATCAAGCTTATTGATCGAATTGACCCGAGGAGGCAATAAATTCTTTTGTACATCGGATCAAATCTATTGTTTGGCAGCAGAAAATTACTATACCAGGCTTTTCACTACAGAAGGTATTTTTGTTATGAGAAAATCTTTAAAGTCGTTCCACGACGTGCTCCCTTCCGATGTTTTCAAAAGAATCCATAGATCGACAATAATTAACGTTAACTATGTTTCCATCCTTTCCAGAGGTGCCGACTACAACCTTGAGGTGATTATGAAAGATGGTACAAGACGAAGGGTCAGTAGAAATTTCGAAAAGGAAATCAATCTTTTTTTTAAGAAAAGAAGCTATTAATACCATTCACTATCAAATCTTCACCCGTTTACTGCAATCATTACTTTTTATAATGTTTAAGTAATAATTTAGGATTTAAATCCCGGATGCCTTCCGTCATTTTATAAATTAAGTTTATCGATCCATACGAATTAAATTATGAACTCAAAAGTAATATATGCCATCTTATACCTTAACTATCAATAACGAAAAAAAAGTGGTCTCGGCCGACCCTCAGACGCCTATGTTGTGGATTCTCAGAGACCTTCTAGGGTTGAACGGTACAAAATTTGGCTGTGGAAAGGGATTGTGCGGTGCCTGCACGATACATTATTCTGGAAGAGCCATCAGGTCCTGTACTTTTCCTGTAGCTTCTGCGTTGGATGGTGATATTACCACCATTGAAGGCTTGTCCAAGGAAGAATCCCACCCAATACAACTAGCTTGGAAATTTATGGACGTACCCCAGTGTGGTTACTGTCAATCGGGTCAAATTATGTCTGCGGCCGCTTTGATTTCAGTCAATGAAACCCCTACCGATATTGAGATTAACGAGGCAATGGCAGGTAACATTTGTCGATGTGGTACTTATATGAGGATACGCAAGGCCATAAAGTTCGCCACTTCTCAAATTAATCAATAATTAAATTTAGTATATCCATCATGATTATAAGCTGAATTAGAGAGAGTTATTGTCAACAGGTTTTATATACCCACATAAAATAGAACATAGTGAGATTGGGATCGAATAATTTTTCAGAATATTAAGGAAATGGACGGTTAGATATAGTTGTAGTGTGCTTGTTCGATCCTGCCCACATTTTAGCGAAGACGCTAAATATGCTTTTGGGAAAGTATTCATAAATCATCATTTCCCAATATAATTTTAATACTTCTGAATAGAAAGTAAACAAACCGTGTAATGAAAAACAAACTGGATAGAAGAAATTTTATAAAACTAACCGTTTCGGCCAGCGGAGCCATGATAGTTGGTCTAAACATTCAATCATGCGAGCCGGAAAAATTGTCACCGGTGTTTTATGAGTTCTCTCCCCTCATTAAAATCGATACGGAGGGGTTTGTTACCCTTATTGCCAAAAATCCTGAAATAGGACAAGGAGTTAAAACCGCCCTGCCTATGATACTTGCGGAAGAATTGGGGGCAAGCTGGAAAAAGGTAAAGGTTGTACAAGGGGACTTTGAGGAAATTTATAAAGAGCAGTGGTCCGGAGGCAGTTACGCCATTGTCCTGAACTGGGATCTGATGAGGACTGCCGGCGCTTTTGTAAGGCATGCGCTCATTGAAGCTGCCGCAAATAAAATGAATAAACCCGTAGCGGAACTCACAACAAGTAACGGTAAAGTGCAACATCTCAGATCAGGTGATGAACTGCCATTTGAAGAACTTATTTTCGAGGCTTCGCTAATACCATTGCCCGAAAAAGTGGAATTCAAACCAATTGGTTCCTTTGAGATAGTTGGTAAAAACATACCACAAGTCGATTTGGATAAGCTAGTTAGTGGTGGGGTGGATTATAGCATAGATGTTAAACTGCCAGGAATGCTGTATGCTACGGTTTTTAAAAACCCTGTTTTTGAAGGTGGAATAACCTCTTGGGATGACACCGAGGCTAGATTGGTGAATGGTGTCATAGACATCATCGAAGTAGACAATAAACAATATGGGGGAAGGCTCATTGCTCCCAATAGCCCAAACTTTGTGAATGGAATTGGGGTTATTGCAAATTCTACCTGGGCCGCATTCAAAGGTGCTGAAAAGCTAAATGTGGAATGGGATAATTCAACTTCGAGAAAGGAGAACTCAAAAAGCATATTTGATCGTTTTCATTCCCAACTTACGTCCACATCCATAGAAAGGAAAGATGGAAACATACATACGGCAAAAAGAAATGCCACTTCCAATTTTGAGGCTCTATATGAAGTTCCATTTCTGGCGCATGTGACAATGGAGCCCATGAACTGTACGGTTGATTTTAAGACAGAACGCTGCGAAGTATGGGCCCCGACACAAAACCCCGAAGCGTTACAGGAAGGTTTGATAAAGCTCTTCGACCTGAAGCCTGAACAAATCAAAATACATTTACCTCGAATAGGTGGTGGTTTTGGAAGGAGGTACTATGTTGACTATGCCATGGATGCGGCCATTCTTTCAAAAAAGATGGGTAGGCCAATAAAACTTACGTGGACTAGGGAAGAAGATATAAAACATGATTGGTATCGACCCGCAAGCGTACAAAAACTTGCCGCCTCGTTGGAAACCGATGGCATGGTCACGGGGTGGCGACACATTCTGGCGAACGCTTCACGAAAAACCTCCCTGGGAAGGTCGGGAGGGCCAGCCGGTACGGAAATAGATGAATACGAATTTCCTGCGGGTTTTGTACCCAACCTTCAATTTGAATACGGTCATGTATTGAGCGATGTGCCCTTGGGGCAATGGAGGGCGGTGGGGCATTCCGCTACCGCATTTGCCGTGCATAGTTTTCTGGATGAATTGGCATTTTATAATAAAATGGATTCCATAGATTATTTCCTGAAATTCCTGGGGCCATCAAGAATGGTTCCCGTTGTTGGTGAATACGCATTTGATCTGGAGCGCTTTCTTGTGGTCATAAATAAAGTGAGGGAGATAAGTAAATGGGACACACCTTTGCCCTCTGGACAAGGAAGAGGATTTGCAGCTTGTAAGAACTCCGGATCCTATGTTGCCGAAGTAGTAACGGTAAAGATAGATGAAAATGGAAAATTGAGTATTTTAAATGTCGATGTCGTAATTGATTGTGGGATTGTAATAAATCCGTCCGGGGCTTCGGCACAAGTGGAAGGCGGGATTCTAGATGGACTCGGTGCAGCACTTTATGGGGAAATAACCATTGAGGGTGGCTCTACCAAACAATCAAATTTCCATGACTACAGATGTCTTCGAATGGAGGAAGTACCCAATATGAATATTGAGTTTGTTTCAACTGATAAGCCGCCCAAAGGCTTAGGAGAAACATCATTGCCTCCCGCCGCACCTGCATTGGTCAATGCCATTTTTGCAGCCACCGGTCAACGGATAAGAACATTGCCGATACATTCCATTTTTAATTAAATTCAAAGTAAATTACTACAATATTTTAATTCGTAATACATGGGCCTAAAATTAAGATCTAGTATCATTTCTACCCATTTTATGCTCTTTCTTTCATCATTTTGTAGTGCCCAAAGCCCGAATTCCCTGGTCCGGGCAACATCGCTATCTACCGGCAATGCCACTTGGCCGGCCGATGGTAATCGCTTATTGTTCATATCAATTTTTTCCTATAAATGGAAAGTACATAACAAGGATCTTATCTCCGGAAAGGAAACAAGACCGGCTGATTATTACGACAATGATGAAAACCCATCATGTTCACCGGATGGTAAAAAAGTTTTGTTCAGTGCGGACAAGTATGGCAATCAAAATTTATAATCCATGTATATTGATGTAAGCAATCAAAAGGTGCTGCTCACCGCGTAGCCGAATGAAATGCGTCCAAATGGCAAGGAAATCCTTTCTTTAGGAATCGAAAGCACCAAAACGCCGTGATACGTGTTCTATTGCGTGTCCTGTTTTTATGGTATACTTAAGTAAGGTCTATAAACAAATAGCATTAACATTTGGGTCGTCGGGGAACCCAGACTAGATAATACCCCGGTGGATATAAGTTCCAAACTTGAAATTAATGAAGAACACTGATTTGCAGAAGCCGGGCGCGTCAATTCCAAAGTCAAAAATGCCAAATCAATTAATAGAACCCTAGATGAGATTTATAAGGATTTAGGGGATTGTAAAAAAGAGCTTCAAGAGGAAGGCCGGCTTTTAACCGCCCAGGATATCAAAATAAGGTATCTCGGCCTAGACACTACCCTCAGAACCCTTAAAGATCTGCTCAAATATCATAGGGAGAATGAAATCCAGAAACTCACAAGAGGCACGGCCAAGAACTATAATGCTACGGAAAAATACCTTCTTTCTTATATCCAACAAAAATTCAGGACTTCAGATATTAGCCTGGCTCAGATCAATTATTCATTTGTTCTGAATTTTGAGCTTTACCTTCGAACCTGTAAGCCGTTAATAAAGTCTCAGAAGCTGAGCAATAATGGCATCATGAAGCACATGGAGCGGTTCAAGAAAATGACCACCATTGCCCTTAGGTTGGAGTCTCTAAAAAATGATCTCTTTGCTTTATTAAATGCAAAGCTCGAACCCTACTTCCTTGCCGTGTTAACATTCGCTGAGTTGAACGTTCTGAACTTCAACATAAAATAAACTTGTTTTAATAAGCAATTAATTCTTCGATTTTATCAGTTAATTTTTTTCCGTGTAGGTTTTTTCCTGCAATTATACCTTCTTTATCAATTAGATACGTAGTGGGGATAAATAGAATTCCATAATCGCTTGGTGCTTGACCTTCTGCCCCCTTCGTATCTACGAATCTGAGGCCATGAAAGGCCATTACGCTCTACAGCTTTTTCCCATTGCGACTTGTCTTTATCAATAGAAATACTTAGGATTTCAAAACTAGTATTTGGAAATTTTTGGTACAGTTCTTTTAACTCAGGGAAACTTTTAATACATGGCGTACACCAAGAAGCCCAAAAATCCAATAATACTACTTTTCCTTTTAAATCATTCAGTGAAATTAGGCTTCCACTATTTGTTTCCATTTGAACTTGTGGGGCATTGCCCCCAACTTCAGTCCGGCTATTTGCTTCAAACATTGCACTAATCTGGGCTATTCTAGGATTTTTTTTATTTTCTTCGTTTAATGATAAAATTATATCGTTAGTAACTTTTCTATTGGGGGCACTCATACTTGAAGTATAGGTGATATAAGGGATAATCGAAGATTGATGATGCTCTATGGAATATGCATAGGTTCTTTTTAATATTGATTGTTGAACAGTATTGACCAAAACATCCAAACTGTCGGCTTTTTCATATTCTAAATTATTACTGGCATTATCGTATTCGACATATAGTTCATCTAAAATCTCATGGTCATTTTGGATGAGTTTCCGATATGCTTGATATTCTTCATTTGCCTTTGAACCCTCAATATTAACTTGCTCCAAGGAATCAACATTGCCGAGAATATCAATTTCTGAATTTTCTAAAAAGATATTCAGGAATTTAGTTTCTTCTTTATTAAGATAAAGGTCAAACATTTCAGGATACTCCAAATTTCCCGATAAAGTGAACCTTTGATTGCCTACGGCAATTGACTTGTAAGTTTTTGTATATGTATTGTATAAGTAAACAGAATCAGATTTAAGGCCTCTTAGGTATGCTGTTATTATAAACCCATCTTTATTCTTTTCAGCAGTTTTACAGTTACAAAAGCAAATTATAATTAGTACAATGGGAAGTATTTTTTTCATGTTTTTCAGGTTTTAAAAATATCGCTGTATTTCTTCAATTCTTTTCGCTTGCTAATTTTAAGTTTTTCGAATATATTGTTGATATGGGTTTTGACTGTACTTATTTCAATTTTAAGCTGTCCTGCTATCTCTTTGTTTGTTTTATTATTTAAAATTAGTTCTGCAATAGTTGTTTCACGCTGACTCAGGGACATCTTGATTTTACGATTTCTTCTTTTTATAAAAACACGATAGACAAGGATAAAGGAACCTAGAAATAGCAGCAATAACATTACTGGGAATAACCCGCGTTTAGAAATTAAGTATACTTGTTGTAACCTTACTCCATAGGGATTATCGGCATCAATATTTGCAAGCAATTTTTCCACTTGCGCTTTTTGTTGTCTACTTATCCCGAAAAGATTGTGTATTGCGAATAATTTAACAATTTCAGAAGATGCATTTTCAGCTTGAGTCAATAGGCTCCTTTTTAATGAATCCCGTTCCACGTTATCATTGGCCAATAGTTGAAAAAGAATTTTCATTTCAGAATTTGAATGACTTCCAAAAATTGATTGTTGACTAATAGGACGTCGATTTTGCTGTTGATTTATTTCAATGTGGTCAAATTTTTTCGCAATGAAGAAGGCATGATTTTGTTCTTTACCACCAATAATTAACATAGAAACCGGATCATCATTTTTGACAATGTGCATACGGTAAAGGCCTTCCGAATTTTCCGTTGGAAAATTAAAATCAAAATTGCCAAGGGAATCCAAACTTCCTTTGGCCACAATAAATTTACTTGAAGCGGTATACATTTGGTTAAAATCAGGAATACGACTTACATATAGATTTCGCGCCCACGTTGAATCCAAGAATATGGTTCCTGATATGCGACCATTCTGCGCACTGCCTGCAATTGAATACCCGAAAATAAGAGCATATAAAAATCTCAATACCGACTTCGTATTCATTCTAACTGTATTGTGAAGTTAAATATTCCTGATGCATGCTCTGACTTTAATACAATGGTCCATTTCCCCGGATAAGGTTTATTAAAACTGTCTGTCATAATTCCGTCGGCAATATTATTTTTAATATCATCCGTCATATCCGCCATTAATCCTAGACCACCTTCTTCCTTACCTTCCGGATCCAATATCCTAAAATATATTTCACCAAGAGAGATTTTCCCACTAGCCCTGCAATTAATTCGCGTCGTTCCTTTTAGAATTGTCAATGGAATTGTCTTAATAAATGTGCTGTCATTTAATTGAAATTCCATTTCAAGCCCTTTTTGAGAGTGAACATAAACGCTTGAAAGCAGAATCATAATAATGACTGTTAGATTTTTCATTTTATTTTTTTAACAAAGCTCAAGGATTAATTGCTAAGGCACAAAAATAATTGGGTGGAAAAAGGTTGGAAGGAGGATTAAAAAATGTCTTAAAGACAACAATAATCATGAAATTTGGTCCTATTGATATTAATGATGATGCATCTATCCAAAAAACCACGCAATTTTTGAACAACTAAAGGCAAGTGGCTTTTCGGCCCAGCAATAATTAAAGCGCAATCAATTACTTAGGTACCCCAATCTCTAAATTATCCCATGCCCCTATTTGATTTTAAAGTCCGAACAAGTATTTAATCTCCATATTTTATGGAAAAAAAGTCGATTTTAGACGCTCCTAAAATCGACTTGAGATGTATTCGAAGTTTTAATTACAAAGACTGACCGCCTGAAATTTCAATTTTGTTGTTCCCTGCTCGAAAATCGGATTTCATTCGTGTGGTCCATAAAACGAACCATTTTTGAAACTGTGTGAAATGCTTTATTTATTACATTTTTTGCCTTCTAAAGCATACTTCCAAAAAATGGAGGTAGCTATTTGTTAAAGCTGATTTCTTATTAAAACTAATTTTGAATCGATTTACAACGTTTTGACCAACCTTTTCAATATTTATAATGCGAAAGCACCACCACACCATGATACGTGTCCTAATAGGCGTCCTATATTGAAAATATTGAGATAACATATTGATTTTCAAAGGGTCTGAAGTGGGGATTCTAACGCTGCCACCCTGACTTCGATTATTGAAAATGATCTCCGTCAGGCAGGCCCGACTAAATGTTTTAAAACCCTGATAATCTATTTCTTATCAGGGTTATCAATTTTCAACAACACCACAAAACGCCGCAAGCTGAATCCCCAAAAAATGGCTATGCTAGGTCGCTTAGAAATCTGAAATCAAAGAAATTATCGGTCAGTTAAAATGAGCAGGCCAACTTTGTGGGATTGCCCCCAGAGATTGATTTTCACTTTGATATCAATCTTCAGGGTTCAATGCTAAACTGTTGAACAACTTGCCTTTTGTCGTAAAGAATTTATTTTGTAGCTCATTCCGCTTCAATGAAGCCTCGATGAGCTTTATTTCGCGAGAATTAATAAGGAATAATGAACTCTCGCCAAAACTGAACTTGCGCTCCTCGGCTGCCACCAAAGTAATATAATTGCTTACAATTTCATTGATTAAACGGTTCTGTGTCGCGAACGATTCCAATTCTCGATAAATGGCGACTATCTTGTTCCTAAGTTGTATTTCGGCATTGTCAAGTTCAAACACAGCATCTTGCAACTTGAGTTTGGCTAATTTTAAATCTCCGCGCTCTTTCCTTAAAAATAGGGGCAAGCGAAATGTGAGACCACCCTTGTAATCGTGGGTTTCAAAGGAGTTGATGAGTTCTGGGGTTTGGGTCAAAAAATTGTATTCCAAATCGATTTTGGGCAACAGTTTATTTGCTTTCAGATTTTTTTCAACCGAGAGACCGTCAATTTTATAACCCAATGACCGCAACTTTGGATGGTTTGCAATGGTAAAACTATCCAAGGGTTTCCCAAGAATTTCCAGGGCTGTATCAATATCCCTCTCCAAATTGATATCCGGTATGATATCGGGCTGCAACTCTACCGGCACATTATCGTTCATCCATAGAAAATTTGATAATTCCAATGATTTGTTCATCAAACGTGCTTTGGCTTGTTCTAGATTCAACGCCCGGTCTTGCACTGCAATCTTGGCCTCTACTGTATCTATTGCCGCAACTTCTCCTGCCAAAGCACTGGTTTTAACCCCTTTAAACCGAACTTGGGCATTGGTCAAAAAGTCATTGAAGATTTGACCATCTTGATATGCCTGTAACCAATCGAAATAGGCCAAGGCAGCTTCAAACAAAATCTGGTTGACTAAGAGATCACGCTCCACCTTGGATTGCTCCCTAAAAAGCTTTGCCCGCTTTAAAGTTGCCATACGCTCGTTTATCCACAAACCTTGGCCTACTGATATGGAGACTCCCGCACTATATAATCCATTTGTGGGCAAGCTTTCAGAGGGGTTCAAGAAGTCTCCATCGTTCTGCTGGAAGTTCCCCTTTAGTTCGATTCCATACCAGGTCGGTATCTTGAACGTGGCATTTAAACGATCGTAATATTCCGTTCCCTTGAATTCCTTGCGGTCATAATCTACCTCAATTTTAGGGTCAAAACCACCGCGTGAGCGCATCAAATTGGCCTGCCCAATATCAACATTCAGCTCCGCTTGCTTTGCAATGGGATGATATTTCTTTACATAGCCCAGATATTCCCTAAAATTGAGAATATGGGTATCAGGCTTTTGCGCATTCGTAGCGGCAACCAACCAAAAAAGTAGATATGTGAAGTATTTATACATCACTTTTTGAGTTGAGCAGTCTCTTTTTCAGGTTGATAATAATTGGGTGGGAACCCATTCAACTGTCGCCAAAGCTCGTACCAAATAGGAACATCCTCTAACAAAGCGATCGTATTCGCACCCGAACCGACGCGAATATCCTGGGGCCATGCTTGTTCATCGGGATCAGGTGCCAAAAGCACACGGTACTTTCCGTTCTCGCTTATAAACGTTTCAATTGCTACCACTTTGCCACCATAGGTGCCATAAGAAGCATTTGGCCAACCTGAGAAAACGATAGCCGGCCAACCGTCAAATTGAATACGGACTTTCTCTCCGATATGCACCAAAGGCAGATCCAAGGGTTTCACAAAAGTCTCAACGGCCATATCATATTCCGCTGGCATAATGCCTAACAATCGATCGCCCTCCTTAAAAGTTTCACCTATACCCCCTTGCAGCGCCTTGTTGATATACCCACTCTGTGGGGCGCGTATGTAGTACATGTCATTTCGCATCTCGTAATTCGTATATTCGTTTTCGAGCTTGGTGACCTGTGCTTCAGAATCGAATTGGCCCGATTGGGCAGTGTACATATCGCTCTGCGCTTTTGAAATCTTATCGGTGTACTCGGCCTGAACACGGTTGATTTCCATTTCGGCATTGAGCACTTCGTTTTTAGCGGTCAATAATTTGTTTTCCTGAGAAATCAGTTTCGCTTGCGTTTCCTGCAATTTCAAACGCTTATCTTCTACATCAGTAACTGCTTTTAATCCTTCTTTCTCCAACTGTTCGGTGCGATTGTACTGCCTTTCTGCAATGGCTATGTTGGTCTTGGCCGCTTCCAAATCAATACTGTCGCTCTGCACTTTTAATTTAGACTGCATCAATTTGTTCTTCGCCTGTTCCAACTTTAGTTTACGCTCATTGGCCAAGGCAGCGATTTGATTGTTCAAAGCCTTTACCTTGCCTTGATACGATTCAACAGACATCGATTTGGCCTTAATCTGTTGGCCGGTACGTTCCACCAATTTCGGGTCGAAATACGCGTTCTTGACCTCCGAAATAAATAGAATGGTATCGCCTTTTTGTACAAAATCGCCCTCTTGTACGTACCATTTTTCGATTCGCCCGGGAATGGGCGATTGTATGGTATTTGGGCGCTGGTCTGGTTTCAAAGTGGTCAAAAAGCCCTTACCGCGAATGTTCTGCGTCCATGGCATAAAAAGGAAAATAAATCCAAAAAGCGCAGACCCCATCAAGAACCTATTGAAATGCTTATAATGCCGCTTGTGGAACACCTTATCTGTTGACTTAAACCCGGTCAAGTGTACTGTCTTATTTAATGGATTGTTTGAAATATTTAGCATGCCTTTTAGTGTATTGAAACTATATTACCGTTTTCCATTGTTATTATTTTTTCACAACGGCCCAACCATTTTGGGTCTTGACTTACCACAACAAGCGCCCATGGGTTTTTTTTATTGGTCAAAAACTCCATGATGCGTAGCGCTTCAATTTCGTCAAATTGATTAAGGGGGTCTTTAAGTATCAATAACTTAGGTTTTCTGATGATACTACGTGCCAAAACGATTTTTTTAGCTATGGTATAAGGAATTTGTTGTCCTTCAGGATAAAGTATGGTGTTCAAGCCTTTGGTTTGTTGCTTTACGAACTGCAATAATCCCGTACTTTCTAAGGCCCAATGCAAATCTTTTTGAGAAATGGAGGTATCGCCAAAAGTGATGTTCTCCAAAATAGTACCTTCAAAGGGGGTTTCCTCGGTCAATGATTGCCCTAAAAATGAACGGTAGTGATTGGCGTTAATCCCCCGTAGTGAAACATCGTTTACATAAATACTGCCTTCGCTCGGCTCTAAAATGCCAGCGATTAAACGTAACAGCGTAGATTTTCCAGAACCGTTTGACCCCACTATCAATTGGGTACTTTTCGGTAAAATTTTCAACGAAATATCCTCAAGTATTTTCTCTTTTCCCTTTACCATGAAGGAAACATTGTCAAGCTCCACAGTTAAATCCTCCTGCGCATTAAATGGTGTTTCCCCGTCTTGATCTTCTAATTGTTTATCTACTACTTGACCCAGTTTTTCAAGGGAGGTCAGCAAGTCATAAAAAGTTTCCAATCCACGAATCAGTTTTTCAACCGAACTGATGACCAGCAGTATTATTATTTCGGCTGCAACAAACTGACCGATATTCATTTCTTGGTTTAAGACCAACAACCCGCCTATCAACAACAAACCCGCCGTAACCAAAACCTTAAAGCCGATCATTTGTACAAATTGAATGACCAGAATACGGAAATGGCTTTCTCTTGCGGCCAAATAATCGGCCACTAAGAAGTCATTTTTAGTTACGGCCAGACGGGTCTTCCCTGAAAGTTTAAAACTCACAAGTGAACGGGCTACTTCTTGTATCCAATGGGCTACTTTATATTTCTGCTTTGATTCTTCGAGACTGGTATCCATTCCTTTCTGCACCGTAAACTTAAAGACTATGTATATAAGCAGCAACAGGAGAATACCATAGATGATAAAGAAGGGGTGATAGAAAGATAACAGTAACAATCCGAAGATTATCTGCAAAAGAGCGGCGGGAAAATCGATTAGAATCTTTGCCAGACTCTTCTGAACATTTAGGGTGTCAAAAAACCGGTTCGCTAATTCTGGTGGATAATAATCACGCAACTCGCTCATCTTTATTTTCGGAAATCGATAGGTAAACTCAAAAGATGCCCGTGTAAAGATCTTTTGCTGCAAATTCTCGATAATGCGTATCTGCATAAGTTGCAACAGACCCCCGAAGGCAACACCACCCGTCACCAAGAGAACGAGAATAATCCAAGAAGTACTAATCTGTGCCCCTTGTATCAAATTTATGATTGCCTGTATACCCAAGGGAAGAGAAAGATTTACGAGACCGGCGAATATCGCATAGTAAAAAGTCTGAATAACATCTCTTTTATCGAGTTTCAACAAACCAATTAAACGCTGCCAGGCGGTCAGCACGTTTTTAGCCATGCGCTTTTTTGTTTAGGGAATTAAAGACCAATTGTGTAAAATACTTTGCAGCATCCCCACGCTCCCGGAAATCGGTCAATGAGGCAAAATGATCTTTTAGAAAATATTGATGAAGCGAACCTTCGAGAATAGTGCTTGCCAAACTTGAAGAATACTCGTATTTGACATCAACTGCCTTGATCATTGTACTTAAACGATTGACCAATCTTTTATAAATTACGAAATAACCCTCTTTGTTCTCTGTATCAACCTCTTTGGTCAGGTATGATTTGGAATATTCATTGATTACAATCTTGTTCAAGAGTACCTCGTTGATATGTGAAAAAGAAGAATCTTCTTCTACGGGTTTGGTTACGATTTCTATGGCTTTTTTTAATTTATCGGTCGCATCGGCGATGCTGTTGGTGGAAAAGACCAACTGATATTCTAGCCAACCCCAATACCAGGACGCTAGATATAATAACAGTTTATGTTTATTATCAAAATAGCGATATATTGAGCTCTCGTTGCTTCCAATCTTAAGGCCCAATTTCTTAAAGGTAAAGTTCTCGAAACCAATAGCATCTATCATCAGAATACTTTCTTCGATAATACGTTTTCCCAGATCTGAAGTCTCAGGGTCCTTAACATAAATTTTCTCGTTAATCCCAATTTTAACCGATTGTAAAAGGCGTTCCATGTTTTCTATTTAAAATATAAAATCGCAAATATAGTAGTATTACTATTAAACAATGATAGTTTAACAACTGTTTAACAAACGTAATACTATTATATTCTTTTGTTTTGTACAGGAAAATGGCAGGTTATCGTGTTAATACCGCTAAGACATGGGTTAATTTCAAAGACCTTAAACCTAGATTCTGTGCGCAACTGCAAAGTTCATTGTTACACTATTTTGCAATATAATTTTACATTTTACAAAATTGCAGATGGTAGCACAAACGGATCTCTTTTGGGACATTGAGATATGGTTTTTTCGTTCTATTTTTAAACAACGAAGTTTACACATTCATTTACTGCCTGCCTAAATATTAAATTCTAAAGCAACCTAAAAATCAAGCTCCATATGAAAAGCCAATCCGTAAAGCGTTTAATTCGTATTAGTGTGTATATATTCTTTTTTTTCTGCACTTGTAGTCGGCCAAACTGGCCCAAGGGTATTGGTAGTAAATGCACATCCCGATGATGAAACAAGTTTTCCGATACTATTATATAAAATAACCCACGACCTAAACGGAACCGTTGACCTTGCACTGCTAACCGATGGCCAAGGAGGATTTAACGGATCAGAACTCGGTGCCGTCTATTATGGGTATAAATTAACTGATTCAACTGTCGGACGGGCCGAGTTACCACGGATTCGGAAAAAGGAGGTGATGGAAGCAGGTGACATTATGGGAATTAGAAACTACTTCTTCTTTGAACAACGTGATGATTATTACAACCTAGACCCGATACCTTATGTGACCGGTAAAAACTGGGATGTTCCCTTCATTGAAAAAAAACTTGATCAGATTCTTAGTGCGCAGCAATACGATTTCGTAATTACCATGTTTCCTTTTGAAGGGCAACATGGCCATCATAAAACCGCCATTATACTGGCATTGCGTGCACTACAGCGAACCAAAGGGGCAACGCGGCCAATCATTATTGCAGGGAGCACCTATAAAGATGAAACGCCTGAAACCTTTACCATGCTAGAAGGCTTTCCGGAAACGACCATGAAAAAAAACGCGCCGTCATTTTACCTGGATGTAGCCACTCGTTTTGGGGCGCATGGCAAACAGGTTTCTTATAAAGTGATTGCGCAATGGGTAATTGCAGCCTATAAATCTCAAGGCGATATGCAGGAAAATCCTTTGTACAAAGGTGATAAAGAAACATTTCGGCTTTTTGATATGAATGATGCGGCGGCTATACAAAAAACTACGCAGTTTTTTGAACAACTAAAGGCAAGTGGCTTTTCGGCTCAGCAATAGTTAACGAGCAAGTACTTATGAACCCCAATTTCTAAAGTATAAAATGCCCTTCTTTGAAATTAAAGTCCGAACAAGGATTCAAACTTCATTTTTTATGCAAAAAATTGATTTTGGACGCTCCCAAAATCGACTTGAGATGTATTCGTAGTTTTAATTACAAAGAATGACCACCTGAAATTTGTAATTTTTTGTGCGATACATGTAAATCAGATTTCAGTTGTGTGGTATATAAAACGAACCATTATTGGGACTACACTAATTTTCCAAAATGGTTTTGCAAACTGGCCGTTTTATGGCAATTTCATACATGGGAGAACTATGCTATAAATTTCATTCTTTTATTATGAGTATAGCGCATATATGATCTTTATCCTATCCAATTGTCATAACCAATTAAAACCTGAGAGTGCTTGTTGTCTATTCCATAATAAAAACCTTTTCAATTTTCAGTTTAAAAATCTTTGAAATGTCGTACGCCAATTTAAGGGACGGATTGTATTTTCCCTTTTCAAGAAAAACTATAGTTTCCCTGCGTACGCCAACCTTTTGCGCAAGATCAACCTGTGTAAGATTATCTCTGGCCCGTAGTTCCTTAATCCTTGTTTTCATCTATTCCCACTCTTGAAAGGTAAAGGCGAATAAAAAGAAAAATAAGGGTCATCCCAACCATGCCAATCGCTATGACAAATTTGGCCTTGTTTACGGAATCAACATTGAAAAAATCGAGTGTAAATAAACCGAAAAGCCACATATAAATCGAAATTTTAAAGGTGGTCGCAGCGGCTTTTTCAGCTATCCTTTTTGAAAGTTCATCTACAGGACTCAGACCTGATTTTGCATCTTTGAGGGCCTGGATGCCCGTATAAATGACAAATCCGACCACAAGAAGCATAGCCCCGATGATACCATAAGCAAATCCATTAAACGGTTTTGTGGTGTTCAAAATCCAATAGCCCATTGAAGCAAGGAGAAGGGCTGCGACGGAAAACTTCACAAGGGCCAAATATTTTGCATTCATAATTTGTTGTTTATTTCTAACACTAAGTTAGATATTTCTAACATTAAATACAATCAATTTTGAAAAATTATTACTATAGCATTCTTCTGAATAACGAAAAAGGCAATAAATAGAATACTAAACTGCCTATTACAAAGGCTCCTATGAAAGCCCACTTAATGTTCTCTAAAGCACATTTTTTCAGGAGTTTCGTATACTGAATGGTTTTTGGCACGAAAGTATCTCGAACAAAATGGGGTGCATTCGTAATGATTTCTAAAACTGGAAATGTATTTAATTTAATTTCGATTTTAACCTTGATTGCCTGTCTTCCCAAACTAAAATCTTGATTAAAGTTTGGTCGTTTTTAGGGCACTATAGGGAAATGGAAGTCTCGTTAATGGAGTAATCACCAATTCGGCAGGGATAAAGTCCGTTCCTGCCGATAACACCTAAATTTAGGGTTTCATGCTTTAGATTCTGATGCCTCCGGCGCTATTGGAGTCCTATATAAATAGGGCAAAAAATAATCTTTTAATAATCATTTTTAGCTTTTCATTAATCTTAACACGTATCCCATTTATTTAGTTTTGAAAAATTAAATGGAGGAAAAATCCCAGAACCAGCGTTTTTACCGTTTGTTTCGAATAATACGAGTTAGTTTTCTTCTAACCCCATCGGTTTTTCAAAGATTCATTGCCTTTTAAATTGATGTCTAACCTAATAATTAATTATGCCAAGGATACAGCGCCAAGAAAGGATGCAGCCTATCCTCTTGATTAAAGTAGAAATGATATGACAAAACCATTTGAATGCTCCCGGAAAGGGAAAGTGATTTTCATTTTATCAATTATTTTAATTTTCATCGATACTACAAATGGGTATTCCCAAAGTAAATTTTTCACCTTGAAAGGTACGGTTACCGATGAGGGCGGTAATGGGCTTTCTGATGCAAATATATTTCTTTCGCCGAGCGGCAAGGGTTCTGTTTCAGATACCTATGGAAATTTTGAAATTTCAAAAATCCCATTGGGTACCTACACCTTAAGGGTGTCCCATATTTCGTATTCTAAATTTAGGGAGAAAATTAGTGCTGAAAAGGAAGGTGTGGTAGAAAAAACCATTGTTTTATCTGACACTACCGAGGTTTTACAGGCTGTGAACGTCTTTGGAAACAAACACGAGTCGGTGTCTTTTCTTCCAGAAGCACGGGGAACCACTATTTATTCCGGCAAAAAGAACGAGGTCGTACATTTGAAAAATATAGATGCGAACCTTGCAGAAAATAGTCCCCGACAAATATTTGCACGCATTCCAGGGGTGACCGTCTGGGAAATGGACGGCACAGGGAACCAGGTAGGAGTGGCCACCAGAGGGTTGAATGCACACCGCTCCTGGGAGTTGAATGTGCGCCAAAATGGAAACGTTATCAACTCCGATCTGTTCGGGTATCCAGAGGCACATTACAATCCGCCAGCGGAAGCCGTTGACAGAATAGAACTGGTACGTGGATCGGGAGCTTTGCAATACGGTCCGCAGTTTGGGGGAATGTTGAACTATGTCATAAAACAGCCCGATACCACCAAAGGGATCTCGTTTGAAACACAGCAGTCGACCGGGTCGTTCGGGTTATTCAATTCATTCAATGCCATTGGCGGGAAAGTAGGGAAACTGACCTATTATGGATATTACAATTATAGGCGCTCCGATGGATGGCGGAAGAACAGTGATTATAATTTTACGGCTTGGCATGCGGGGCTCAAATATCAGTTCAATCAAAAAATAGATCTCACTGCAGCGCTTTCGCACATGGAATATGTAAATCATTTTGCGGCGGGCCTTACGGATCAAATGTTTCAGGAAGACCCCAGGCAATCCAATAGGCCTAGGAACTATTTCAATCCCACTATTTATCTTCCAGCTGTCCATCTTAATATAAGTGCCAGCGAGAATACCCAGATAACAGCCGCAGTATCGGCTATCTTGGGTCAGCGCAACAGTGTTCAATTTTTAAAAATACCTACTTTAAAAGACTCCATTAACCCCATAACAGATCAATATGATCCCCGGCAAGTAGATCGAGACTATTACCATAGTTATTCGGCAGAAGCCAGAATACGCCATGACTATAGTTTGCTAAACCACAGAAGCCAACTCGTTGCAGGGGTGCGTTACGGTAACAGCAAGACCTATCGCAGGCAAAAAGGGGATGGGACTACCGGCACCGACTTTGATCTTTCCCTAACTTCGGATTATAAGGTCGACCTTACTTTTCGCACGATCAACTATGCCGTGTTTGCCGAAAACGTTTTCAATCTTACAAAGAATTTTTCGGTAACTCCTGGATTTCGGTTTGATTATATAGACACCGATCTTACAGGAGAAATTACCGCTTTTGATACTCCGTCAGTACCCTTTGGACTAAAGCGAAGATTTCCGGTCTTTGGTGTGGGAGCGGAATATAATCTTACTTCCAACATAAATTCTTATGCTAATTTCACCCA
Organism: uncultured Flavobacteriaceae bacterium; assembly: GCA_963798435.1. Lineage (GTDB taxonomy): Bacteria > Bacteroidota > Bacteroidia > Flavobacteriales > Flavobacteriaceae > JALHST01. The sequence continues at coordinate 616,433 of CAWCTF010000006.1, read as the reverse complement.
AGCGTATCGTCCTGTTCTACATTCTGACATCCTGCCTTCTTCCCCATTAGACCGTACCGACCCCAATCTCGAGGATGCTATGGGAGACAATAGTGAATTGGGGATTCGGGGCAGTTGGAAAAACATCTTTCAATGGGATGTAAATTATTTTTTGTTACGATACAATCATCGTGTTGGGACTTTAATTCAAACAGAAGGAACGGAAACCTTCTTCTATAAGACCAATATAGGCGACATGAGAAATCAGGGCTTCGAGGCATATCTTGAATTTCATCCGTTTAATTGGATGAACTCCCGTTCTAAATATCTTGATATAGGCCTTTTTACTTCCACTGCATTTAACTCGGCGCATTATACACAAGGAACCGTTTCCTCCGGAGGGCAAAATGTGGATATCACAAACAACGATGTCGAGAACGTTCCTACGTGGATTTCCAGGAATGGAATCGATTATCATTATAAATCGATATCGTCGGCCTTTCAATTCAGTTATGTGTCTAAATCGTATTCAGATGCTCTAAATACGATGTCCTCTTCCACAGGAGTGAACGGGATCGTGCCTTCATATTTTTTGGTTGATTTTAATTTTTCGTACCGATTTAACGAGCGATACAATGTCAAGCTATCTTTGTCAAATCTCACCAATGAAAAATACTTCACTAGAAGGGCTACAGGTTACCCAGGCCCGGGAATTTTGCCTTCGGATGGAAGGTCGCTATTAATATCATTTGGAGCTAAAATATAGGGTATTGGGGGAACTTTAGAAAATGAACCTTTTTTGAAATAATGTGAGATGCTGTATCGATTGATTTTAATTATAGCTGCCATATACCCTCAAAAATCAGACCTTTGGTGTTGCTTAAAGCTGATTTCTTATTAAAATTAACTAAGAATCGATTTGCCTCTTGATAAACCTGTTCTATTTTTTGCCTAAGAAAGCATCAAAACGCCGTGATACGTGCACTATTAGGCGTTGTTATCAAATTATCGGTTCAGAAGTTGCAATCCTGCCTCACCGAAGAGCAACACAACTATTAATCACAATTTTCTTCATTCTTCATTTTAAGCGCTTGTTCCGTTTAAAATATAATCTGAATTGAATATTTTTATGGAATGTATGTAGTTATACAAATACTCTTATTGCTCCTGGTTATTGCAGCGTCTGTTTTATCTTGGATATTATTTTCAGGTTCAAAAAACTCAAGATTTATTGCGTTTTACACGTTGATAATTGGTCTCATAGCGTTTAATCAAATTCTATCATATTATAACGCAACGATTGACATATTTCCTATTTTTAATACGTTTACAGGGTATTTCCTGACCCCGCTGCTATTTTTTAACAGCATTGCACTTTTTAAAATAAAGAACTTAAAAAAACTAATTTATAGGCATTTCATAGTTAGCATTCCATTTTTATGCATCATCATATTCTGGATTTTTGATGATTACAGACGAAAACTACTGGGGTTTCAGAACAATTCATATATTACTATTTTAATAGGGGTTCAATGCTTTATTTATATACTTCTTCTAATAATTTTTTTGCGCAAAAGGAACAAATTAATTCTTGGGATTAAGCATACCCTTCAATTTAAGAGAATCCGTTTTTCGATTACATTATTCTTGTTTCAATCGCTTATTACAATCATTATTTTATTCGAGAATTTTACATCATATACCAAGTTGAATGAATACTTGGTTCTTCTAATTTTTTTGTTATTTCTGATTCAAGTTTTGTTGATTTGGCAAAAGCAAAAGAGATACCCAATATTTTTCAACGAGAATGATAAATTAGTTCATTTTTCTAATCAGGTAAAAAATGAGGTTGAATTGTTTAAGAGTGCATCTGATTTAAATATTTTAACGGAGTTACAAAAACTAATGTCCGATCAAAAAATTTATAAGGATTCAAAACTGACCCTAAAGGGTTTAGCCAAGAAGCTAAACATTGCCGAACATAATGTATCTAAGATTTTGATGGAAGCCTATAATTTAACCTATACACAATATATAAGTTTTCAAAGACTTGAAGAGGTAAAAAAGTTATTGCTGCAATCGGTAAACAATGACACGAGAATCAACGAGATCATGTATGAGGTTGGGTTTAACTCTAGGTCGGCTTTCAATACTTGGTTTAAAAAAAACACCGGATTTACCCCTACAGAGTTCAAAAAAGGTTCTGAATAAAAAAACAGTACCTTTTTAAATTCAAATCTTGATGTATTTAGGATTTCAGTTTTTAAAATTGCAAAAGATTTTAAAATTCATGAAAATGAAATCAGTATTGAATCATTGGTTTAAAAAACAAGCTTTTGTTCTTCCTATAATTGTTTTTCTTTTTGGATGTCAAGACAATCCTACCCATAAAAAAGATTTTGTCGGTTTTTATGAAGGAGAATTTACCCATGGAAACTTTTCTACTCCTATTCAAATTGAAATCGAAAAGGATTCCCTTGATTTTAAGGTATATTTCACAAGTGTGGATCAAAACGCATACCGTATTCCTACTTCCAATGTTAAGAGCAATGCGGATTCTATTTATTTTGAACTAAACAGTGACTATTATAGTTTTCGATTTAAAAACAAAATCTCCAAGGATGGCACTACTTTAAATGCCAATTTAACCGTTGATAGTGTAACTCAAAACTTTAAATTAAAAAAGACCAGTGCTTTAAATAATCCCAGTATTCGTAGAGAAGAGGTTTCCTTTATGTCTAATGGATTAAATTTGAAAGGAACCATTTTTTACCCTCCCAAACCATCTAAAAAAGCATTGTTTTTCGTTACCTCTTCTGGGAATTCAGATAGGAGCGCTTCGCGAGCCGAGGCTATGAATTTTACGAACCACGGATACATTACATTTCATTTTGATAAACGCGGTACCGGCGCCTCGGAAGGAGATTGGAGAAGTGCCTCCATTGAGGATTTAGCAACGGATGACATGAATGCTTTAAAATTTTTAGCTACTAAACTAGCGATACCATTCAATAAAATCGGAATTAAGGGAAGTAGTCAAGGAGGTACAAAAGTGCCTTATATCTTGTCTAAAATAGAAGATCTAGCCTTTGGCATTGTTGTCAGTTGCCCTTCTACTACGTTATTGGAAAGTGATTTAAATTATTGGAAAAATGAAAATCAACCATTAATTGAAGCTGCATATTTTGAGGAGGCTTTTGCTTTTGAACGATTGGTATATCAATATATAGGTGGCTTAACAACATTGAAGACTTTAAGGGATTCAATTACAAAAGACAAAAACAAATCATGGTTTTCAAAAGTCTGGATTCCTAATTTAGACGAGGTACAAATTGACAGCAAGCTTCAATTCTCACCTATGCCTTATTTTAACATAATTAATCAGCCAGTGTTAATAATTCAAGGAACTAAGGATGAAATCATTCCAAAGGAAAGTAGTACTTCAATATATAAGGCACTAAAAAACCATCATAATTCTAAGGCCGTATTGCTAGTAAATGCCAATCATGCAATGCAGGTCGTTGAAAATAGCGATTTTCCGTATTGGCCCATGCCACATCCCGAATATCTCACCACAATTTACAAATGGTTGGATAGCCTGTGATATACTTCCACACCCGTTTTGCATTAAGTGTAGGGTACCATCATTCGTCCCGTTTTAATTGAATAATATTTTTTTTGACATAACTAATAGTGCTCAAATTCAAAGTAGCGCTTATTGATTTAATTAATTGGAACCGTTTCAATGACTTGAAGCCTCCGATGAACCAAGCAAAACGAATTAAACAAAATAGTTCGTATGTTCTGAATTGGGAATCAGAACATTTTTTTGAATTAAAATTAATTGGCCCCACGGAAAGTTTTATAAATTGCTGTATGGCAATCTATTAGGATATCAAAAAGAGGTCATATTCAAAAATTGTTAACTTTAAAGGTCTTCTAATAATGGAAACTGCCGAATACTAAGTGTCTGGGATCCTCTTCTATACGGGTATAATATACCGAAGTAAACCGATGGACGTATTAATAAAAAGATGGCGTAAATGATACAAGTTTTTAGGAAAATTAGGTCACAATTGCTGACCGAAAATAAAGTACGTCATTATCTCCTCTATGCAATTGGTGAAATTATCCTTGTAGTCATTGGAATTTTAATTGCTTTACAAATTAACAATTACAATGAAGATCGGAAAAAACGAATCAGTGAGCAATTAATTCTTAAAGCTTTAAGAGAAGATTTTTTAGTGAACCAAGAAAACATCAATATCGGTTTGGCAAAACACAACTACCATCTCAATGAACTAACCGAATATTTGAAACACCTTGGCCCAAATGTCCCTGCTTTGACCGATTCTATTTACAAATACGATGTATCCGATTATTTCAAATTGAATTTGACCAATGGAACTTTGTTATCTGTAATCAATACCGATAAAATTGAAATTATTCAAAATCAACAACTTAAATCAAAACTATCGACCTACCCAAGTACCTATGCGAATTACAAAGAATATGAAGATGTCAATAAGGATATTGTGATAAATAAGCATAGGGCTTTAGGCGAAAAGTATACATCGATTATAAGACTCGACTCCTCTTTATTACGAAAATCAGAACAACACCCGTCTGACTTTCTCGGATGGGCAAGAGATCCCCCAACATCAAAATAATACAGTCAATCGAATTTTGATAATGAGAAATAGATTGATTCCTGCGCTTATAGAATTAAAGGCTCATAATGCTGAAGTTTTGAATTTAGTGGAAATGGAGATTTCGGAGAGATGACCTTGGATATTACCAATTTCTCTCACTGAGGGTCATAGGATTAATTCATTCCCAAACAAATGCGGTTACGAGACTAAACTGTTTTTTATCATTTGTTAATGTGAAAGAAAATTGATAGGCGTTACCTGGTTCTAACAAATGGATGCTTTATGGGAGTACTTTAGAAATCGATAGATAGCATTAAATCCTAGGGTATTTTGACTTTATAGATCAATTTTTTAATTGTTTCATAGAAGATCACTTTTGGTATACACTTTATTGCATAAGATAAGAATCGATATGCATCGATTTGATAAACCTTTCCTATATTTATTAAACGAAAGCATCAAAATGCCGTGATAGCTATCCAATCAGGAGTCTTATCTTGAAAAGATTCATATAAAATATTGATTTTTAGATAAATGCGGTGGATATTCTAACACTGCCACCCCGACCAACAAAAGTCGACATTAAAAAATAGAGAACATATGAAAACATCACGTCGAAAATTTATAGGCCAGTTAGGAACAACCACAGCTGGACTTGGTATAAGTACGCTTTTCCCAATTCCGTTGTTCCCCATGAAAGTTAAACCCAAGTTTAGCTTTGAAATATCCCTCGCTGAATTTTCCTTTGCCTCTGAACTGTATGCCGGTAAAATGACAAACATGGAATTTCCCGCCAGGGCAAAAGAGATTCATGATATCCATGTACTGGAATATGTTTCCGGGTTTTTTAACGGCAAGCATACCGATTCAAAGTATATGAAAGAGTTAAAACAGCGGTGCGATGATTTGGGCATGATCAACCACTTGATCATGGTGGACGATGCCAATATTACTTCCATAAATGACGAAGAACGCAATGCAGCAGTTGAAAGTCACTATGCATGGGTTGAGGCAGCCAATACCTTAGGTTGTACCTCTATACGGGTAAATTTAGGGGATGCTATGGCTATGTTGACCGGAAAGTTAGAACCCGGCACCCCTGAAGAAATCGCAACTGCCGCAGTAGACGGGTATGGGAAGCTTTTGGATTTTGCAGCAAAGGCTGGTTTGAATGTAATCGTTGAAAATCATTTTGGAAATTCCACAAATGCAGATTGGCTGGTTGGAATAATGAAACAACTGAAACAAGAAAACAAGGGGTTCTTGCCTGACTTTGGGAATTTCTGTGCAGAACGAACCGTTGCAAAAAGTGCTGATTTTAAAGATTTGATCAGTACCAAGTGCGTACGGGAATATGATAAATATGAAGGCGTTGCCAAAATGATGCCTTACACCAAAGGTATTTCCGCCAAGACCCATAGATTTGATGAGCACGGCAATGACCTTGATACTGACTTTATAAAAATGTTCAACATTATTAAAGCATCCGGCTGGAGTGGGTATGTTGGTATAGAATATGAAGGCGGACTTATGCGCGACATGGGTGGCGATTCAAGCTATCTATCAAATGATGATGGTGTTAAGGCAACAAAATTACTTCTCGAAGATGTCCTGGCAAAGTTGGCAAAAGAATAGAATAGCATAGTGTTGTTACTTGTTTTCATACTTTATCAGACCTTGCTCCTCTAGAGACGACTTAAGCTTCTTCTGATTTTCCCAAAACCGGTCTCTGATTTTTTTCATGATCCCATTGTACTCCGGATGGCTTTTTAAAGGCCCCATAATCGGGTCGATTTCCATGAACAGCAAGATCCAGTACTGGTAATCATTTTGTGTTGCGAAAATTTTGAGTTGCTCAATGGCCTTGTCGATTTCTCCTTCATACGCAAACTTTACTGCCGTGCTGGCACTCTTATAAATTGATTGGTCTTTTTCGCAATAGGCGGCATAGGCCTTGAAAAATTTTGCAGCCTGAACCTCCAGGCCCTTCTTTTTGTAGACATAGCCAATCTTGACATCTTCCTGGGGATAGATATTTAGCCCATAGTGTTCCCGGACCTTGACAAATTTTTCGAAATAATAAAAGGCACGGTCATATGCCTGCTGATAATATTCGAAATTCGCCACCTCTTGCAAGAGGTCTAAGCGGGTGGTATCTTTTTGCCACTCTTGCTCTAATACCCTTGTGGTACGTGGGAGATCCCTGTCCTTGGCAAATAAGATGAGTGCTTTTAAATAAGGTGAATAGGTGTTCTTCGGATCATAATCTAGTGACTTATTGATATACATTAATGCCTCATCGGTAAAGCCGGTTTGTATCAGTGCGTTGCTTAAATTCAAATAAACATAACTTTTGGCTGTTGAGTCATTGGCAACGATATCAAGCTGCACTCCCATAAGCGCATATTTCAAGTGCTTGGCGGTATTCGGAAGGTAACTGCCGTATAAAAGTGAGAGCAATTGCACCACGGATGATGAGTTCGGATTGTACTCCAAGGCCTTTTCTAAATGGGGCAGCGCCAAGCGATATTCCTCGTTTTCCATGTAATAGAGTGCCTTGGCAATTAGGCTAATATCTGATTTGGAATCATATAGTAGCGCCTTGTCTGCATAATTATTTATTTGCGCTTTATGGAGTTTCTCGTTCTGAACCCGGTCTAACTGGTAATATGCTATCGAAATATTAGCATAGGCCAAGGCAAACTTGGGAATCATTTTCTATCGCTTTCTCAAATAAAGGTATGGCCTTCTCCCACCCTTCCTTGGTTCCCACGTTATATGGGTCGAGGGCTTGGAGGTAATAATCATAGGCCACGAGATTTTCTGTTGGTTTTTTCTCGATTTGCTGCAATTCGGCAGGCGTCACAACGGCCTGAATGGCGGCTGCGATTTTTTGGGCCACTTCCTTTTGGATCGTGAATATATCATCTACTTCACGGCTGTATTGTTCGACCCAAATAGGTCGATCGGTTGACGCGTCGATCAATTGGATATTGAGCAAGACCTGATTCCCGTTCCGTTGACCACTACCTTCCACCACATAATTCACATTGAGTTCTTCCGCAATCGCGGGAATGCCCATTTTAGAGTTCCGGTATTTCTCGACCGAAGTGCGACTGACGACCCGTAGATCTTCGATCTTTTGAAGATTGTACAAGGCCGATTCCATAAGTCCGTTGACAAAATACAGGTTAGATGTATCACTACTCTCATTTTTAAAGGGCAAGACGGCTATCGATTTTTCAATTTCCAAATCGTGAACGGCGTCCTTTTTATTGAAAAGCCAAAATGAAATTACACACAAAAGGGCCGAAGTCCCAGCCAAGATCGACCATCGGTAGCGTCTCAATACCTTGGTCTGACCCTTTTCCCTTTCATCTTCAATTGGTACCGTACCTTTTCCAACCTCCCCAGGAGGATATCCATACTGCTCCCGAAAACATTTGATGAAATAAGAAGTACTTCCAAAACCGACTTGATAGGAAATCTCGGAAACGGTCAGTGAATTTTGCTTAAGCAACTCCATCCCTTTTTGTAAACGGATCTTTCGAATGAATTGACTTGCTGAAAGCCGGGTGTGCTTGGTGACCTTACGTAACAAACTAGAACGGCTCATATTCATGGCCTTTGCGAGTTCAGAAACACCAAATTGTTCGTTAGAGAGGTTCTCCACAATGAGGGCTTCCGCCTTATCAATAAAATAATCTCCGTTGATTGAAGGGTCTAACATGCTAATTCTTGGCTTTTCGAAAGTAACTAAAATATATGGGAAACCCGCACAAGTCTCCCATTCAAGCAGTACTAAAAAAATGGCTCTTTGCGTCATAAGTTATATCGCTGCGCCATAATTTTTATGTCCTCCTCAAACTTGATTGATTTAGCTGCATAGCTCATAGGCCTTGCATCAGCGTCTATAGGATCTTTGTAGAAACAATAATTAAAAATAATAGTAATCCTTATTAAATAGTAAAATCATGAAAACAACAGTTCACGAGTACCTAGTAAAATCAAATGACGAAGCCATGAGTAAAAAATCAAAATTCAAATCTTTAAAGATCCTGGGGAAATTTTCCCTTGTCCTTGTTCTATTTACATCTGCCTGCGCTCAGTCGGGTGCCAAGTCAAAAACGAATGCGGTTTCGCAAGTCGAGACCAAGGCGGTGATAGCACAACCACAAATAGATCTTCAAATGGCCATTTTATCAGGGAATCTAGAAGCGGTTAAACAGCATATTGAAGCTGGTACCGATCTTAACAAGAAAGACGCCATGAGCGGTTCTACCCCATTAATCACCGCAGCGAGTTTTGGGAAAAACGATATCGCTAAAGTACTCATCGATGCGGGGGCAGATTTAGGGCTTGAAAACAATGATGGTTCTACTGCCCTGCATGTAGCTGCCTTCTTTTGTCGAATCGAGATTGTACAGATGCTTATTGACGCCCACGCAGATAAGACCACACTGAATAACTTCGGTGCTACGGCCAGACAGACAGTAATGGGGCCCTTTGAGGAAATAAAACCCATCTATGAAATGTTACAACAACAATTAGGGCCAATGGGGTTGCAACTCGATTTGACGGAAATCGAGAAAACACGTCCGGTTATTGCCATGATGCTACAATAGATAAACTTCAATCCCTAGTATTATGAAAACAGAAAGAAGATATGATATCGATTGGCTACGGGTCATTGCGATTGGTTTATTGCTTATCTATCATATTGCCATCGTATTTCAACCTTGGGCATTGTTCATAGGCTTTATAAAGAGTGACGAATCACTAGAGGCATTGTGGAAACCCATGACCATGCTCAACGTTTGGCGTATTCCTTTTTTATTCTTCGTATCGGGAATGGGACTCTATTTCGCCATGCGCAAACGAAACTGGAAGCAATTGCTTCTCGAACGCACAAAAAGAATTTTGTTGCCCTTCGCCTTTGGCATCGTGGCGATCACGCCATTGCATATGTATATTTTTCAGAAATACTATCATATGCCTTTGGGCTATTATCCACATCAAGGCCATTTATGGTTCCTGGGGAATATCTTTGTGTATGTGCTCTTACTTTTGCCGGTTTTTTACTTTCTAAGGAAACATGAGAACGGGAAAATCAAAAGAACCTTATCGGCTGTTATGAGCCATCCAGGTGGGCCTTTGTTGATATCCCTATTTTTTGTCGCAGAGGTCATGTTGGTAAAGCCCCAACTTTTTGCGTTGTATGCCCAGACTTGGCATGGCTTTTTTAATGGGTTACTTGCCTTCTTTTTCGGTTTCCTTTTAGTATACAGTGGCAAAGAATTCTGGCAAACTGTTATGAAATGGAAATGGTTGTATGTTGCATTCGCAGTTATTCTGTATGGCATACGATATGTATTTTTCGCTACAGAAGCGCCTGGGTATCTTATGGCCATTGAATCGAATTGCTGGATTTTTGGGGTATTCGGTTTCGGGTATACCTATTTGAACAAACCAAGCAAAACCCTAAGTTACTTAAGCCAGGCGGCGTACCCAGTGTACATCCTTCATATGTTTATATTATACGCCGGTGCCCTATTCATCTTGCCTTTGGAAATCCCCATCCTATTAAAATTCATAGGTATTGTGGCTTTTACGGGTTTAACGTGTTACCTTATGTATGAATTTATCATTCGAAGGATCGGGTTCTTACGGCCCTTGTTCGGACTAAAATGGAAATTCAGTAAAGTGAACAAAGCCAACAAGCTTACTGAATCGAACATATCGACCAACTAACACAACCTAAAAAGATTAACCACCGCATCATGAAAACAAAACGGATACTCAAAATAGCATTTATTATGGCAAGCATTTGCTCACTTTTCTTCGTACCATGGATTTTACTTAGAATACTGTTAACACCAATCCCTGATACCGTCCAGGAACAAGTCAATGACGCAATCAACTATAAATTAGACGGTATCATTGTGTATGTGGACCAAGGTGGGAAGCCCCCTCAATTGTATGCCGCAGGCTGGCAGGATCGAAAAAATAAAATTCCTGCCGACCCGAAAACTTTATTCAGGATTGCCAGTATCAGCAAGTTGTATGTTGCCGTTGCCGTCGCAAAATTGGTCAATGACAAACAGTTGTCTTTAGACAAAACCCTCGCCGATTACATGCCGGAACTTGTGGGACGCATCGAAAATGCCGATAAAATCACCTTGAGAATGATGGTGCAACATCGAAGTGGTATTCCCAACTACACCGACTATCCGGGATTTTGGGAAAACGATTATTCGAGAAGCATCGAAGAATCGCTCGATTTGATACTCGATACCCCGGCTGACTTCGAACCGGATAAAAAATATAGGTATTCAAATACCAATTATCTCTTGATCGGCGATATCCTGGATAAAACATTGGGATATAGCCACCATGAATATATCAAAAAGGAAATTTTAATGCCACTCGGACTGAAAAACACCTACAGTTTACTTAGCCAGGTCGATCTAGACGATGTTATGAGCGGGTATGACACTGGTTCTGATGACGATTTGAAGAATAATGATTTTATAAGCCCTGCCGGTTCCATGGTGGCGACAGCACAGGATGTGGGCATATTCCTGAGGGCATTGAACGATGGCTCCTTGCTTAATGAAAATGAACAAGCTATCTATTCATCTATTTACACATATGAACATACAGGATTATTGCCTGGATACAGCAGTATTGCCAGGTACCACAAAGACATTGATGCGGTCGTTATTCAGTTTGTAAACACCAGTGGTGGATATTCATGGAATATTTCGGAAATCGTATATAAACGTATTGTAAAAATTCTGAGAAATACGAAAGCGGACGGTTCTTAAAAAATACGACATGCCAAAAAAGAAACCAATAAGACAGATACTCAGAATAGCATTTATTATGGCAAGCATAGGCTCGTTGTATTTTGTACCATGGATTTTGGTCAGGGCGTGGATAGTACCCTTACCTGATACGGTCGAGGAACAACTCAATGAAGCGATCGATTACGGATTTGATGGAATGATCGTTTATGTGGACCAAGCTGGGAAGCCACCGGAGTTTTATGCGGCGGGATGGCATGACCGGAAAAATAAAATACCGGCCTACCCCAAAGCCTTATTCAAAATTGCCAGCATCAGCAAGCTATATGATGCCGTGGCTATCACCAAATTGGCCAAAGCCGGACGTTTGTCCTTGGATGAAACGCTTGCCGATTACTTTCCAGAACTTGTGGGGCGCATTGAAAATGCAGAAAAAATCACCTTGAGAATGATGGTGCAGCATCGGAGCGGTATTCCCAATCTTACATCCAATCCAGCGTATTGGGAAAATCAACCGTATACCGGTAAAGACGAGCTTGAATTTGCACTTGATTTGCCCGCCGACTTTGAACCAGATGAAGATTATGGGTATTCAAATACGAATTATTTGTTGCTTTCCAGAATCATTGAGAAAGTGGTGGGGTATAGCAATTTTCAATATTATAAGGAGGAGATTTTAGACCCACTTGGTCTGAAACACACATTCGGTTCGCTTAGTGAAGTGAACATAGACGATGTTATGAGTGGTTATTATGTGGGCGTCGAATCTGATTTCAAAAGTGAGGAACATGGAATGTTAGCTACAGCAGAAGATGTGGGCATCTTCCTGAGGGCATTAAACGATGGTTCGGTATTTAATGAAGGGGAACAGGAAATCTATTCCTCCATCTATGAGTATGAGCATACGGGGCTGCTTGTCGGGTATCAGAGCATTGCAAAATACTTTAAAGACATTGATACCGTCGTGATTCAATTTAATAATACGACCAACTTTGATGGCTATGACTGGAATTTAGCGGAAATTATATACAATCGTATTGTTAAAATAGTGAGAAGGGAAAATAGCATATAGCAGAATAAATAGGTTTTTCAAAACCTAGACAACTATTTGTATAAATTTCATGTCTTAATAAAAAGTATGAACAACAAAGAACTACAAAAGCTAAACGTAAATGTTAGAAAATCAAAAAGTAAACATCAAAATTAAACTTGCTGCATTGTGGGCATCCGCAACTTTCTGCTATTTATATGGAGACTACTTTGAGCTGTATACACCAGATAAAGTAAATAGTTTAATTACTGGCGAAAATAATTTAGACAGTCCAATCAAATTACTGATAGCATCAATAATTTTGGCAATTTCTTCAGTGATGGTTGCGGCATCAATTATACTCAAGCCAAAAATAAACCGCATTCTTAATATCCTTTTTGGAACATTATTTACACTCATGATGGTTGCAATAGGAATTACTTCAACGAACGAATGGTACTTGTTTTATGTGTTTTTAGCATTTATAGAAAGTATTATAACTGCTTTGATTGTTTGGTATGCTTGGAAATGGCCTAAAGAAATTCAAATTTAAATAGATTATCATGACCGTAAATGACGAACAAAGTAAGTTGATAGCTACAGCAAGAACCACAGGTATTTGGTATTTGGCCATGGCAATTTCGGGCATTTTGGGATTTCTAGTATTTCACCCTCAGGTATTTGACTCCCAAGACGCTCAGAAAACGTTAACAAACCTGATTGACCACGAATCTCTTGCCAGAACCCGACTCCTATTGGAATTTGCAATTATTGTTTCACAAGCGCTCACCGCGGTATGGTTTTATAAATTGTTTAGACCTATAGACGAATGGGCAGCATGGACCGTTGGTATTTGGGGAATGATAAATTCAGTAGCAATTCTGATCAGTGCAATTTCAATGGCTTCCGCGATCGAAATTGCAAGTTCTTCCCAAACCGTTGAAGACAAAGTACTATTAATCGAACTTTTAAGCAGTTTAGTTACAAATGCTTGGGGTGTCGGCAGCCTTTTCTTCGGGCTTTGGCTAATCCCGTTGGGATACATTATAACCAGCTCAAAAAGGATGCCTATTTGGTTGGGACGAACCCTGATCGCTGGTGGCATCGGCTATTTAATAAGTACGCTAATTAATTACATTGGTATTGAAAGTCCTTTCGTAAGCTATTTAACCCTTCCAGCTACAGTTGGAGAATTCTGGACGATAGGTTATTTATTAATTTTTGGAATACGATCAGTGAATGATTAGTAACAATGCCAATGCAGAATATATGGGCTATGTAAATTATTTGAACTGTATCCCTACGTTGGGTCAAATTAAGGATTATTTAAAGTCCGTAAATTCATTCTTTTTCCACCAATTATTAACTTAGAAGTTTAATAGGTATATTATCAATTTTTAACCTGTAGCCATATCTCAGGACAAGACAATTATTCGTCTTTCGATTTTGTGATCTCTTTTTTACTTATTTCGTCGATCATCGCAACAAATCCCGCTCTATAATTGCTGCTTATCGGTAGCTCCTTGGCATCAATGACCACACAGTGTTTTTTGACCGTAAATAGCGAAAGTCCCAAATATAAAATTGTTGTTGAAAGGTATGATGGTAATTGATTGATCCAATACACTGATCCTTATTTAGTATCCAAGGAAAACATTGCGCATTTTGTATATTATTTGACGTGATTTGCCGGTATTTTATGATCAGTCTTTTTTGAATTTTGAATAAAATTTAAAATGACTTCTATGAAATACTTTTCTGACTATCGATTTATTGTCGGATCGACAGCTATTCTTTCCGGATTTCTTGCACTGGCATGTATCGTGACAGGAACGTTGGCGTCGAATCTGATTTCAAAAGTGAGGAACATGGAATGTTAGCTACAGCAGAAGATGTGGGCATCTTCCTGAGGGCATTAAACGATGGTTCGGTATTTAATGAAGGGGAACAGGAAATCTATTCCTCCATTTATGAGTATGAGCATACGGGGCTGCTTGTCGGGTATCAGAGCATTGCAAAATACTATAAAGACATTGATACCGTCGTGATTCAATTTAATAATACGACCAACTTTGATGGCTATGACTGGAATTTGGCGGAGATTATATACAATCGTATTGTAAAAATCGTGAGAAAGAGTACAAGCCCATAACTTGTTGCCTAGCGAATGGCAGGGAAGATGGTAGCTTTGAATGTTCGTAACACGCTTCCTTAATCTTGTAATCTGTTTATTTTGAACCTCCCAATGGCCGCCTTTGCGCGTAAACGTCAGTTCATATCCTCCCATGTGAAATAAATCTGGAAACAAACGCAATAAGAATTTCTAAGAGTATGTTCCTTCCCTAAAAGTAGGGCCGAAGCATACGACAAACAACTTGTAAAGTAGGAAAATTGTGTACCCGAAGTTCAAATAAGAAGCGTTTTAAAATAAAAATTAATGTTTCTTAACAATTTAGTAACTTCGTATAATTTCTTTTCTTTATAGGCATTTACTTTCAATAATTGTAATAGAAGGTAGCGCAATTTGATTTTTAAAGATACTCTTGGTTATCAAGATCATTTAGCAGGTTTATCAAAGAAAAATGCTTTTTACCGCCCATGGGAAAAAGAATTATAAATACGGCCATAGTAGTGCTCCTGATAATCGTCGCATTAATCTGGTACGTCTCCTTTCAAAGCATAGACCTATATAAAGAAAATATTTCCCTTGCAGAAAATCAAAAGGGCAATAGTCGTTTAGAAGAGGCCAAATCGCAACTTTATGCACTTAATGTCGTGAGTAAAGGGAACGTTCTTTTCATTGCGGACCTTGTCAAACGAGACCGTCAATACGCAGTTGACCCAGAGGTTACATCCAAAATGCTAGTTGACTTTTTAAGGACGCATAAAGACTATTTTCAGGCCAGGTTCATCGACACTCTTGGGATGGAACAAATTAGGGCAGAGAGTTCCCAAAACAAGATTTTTGCCACTAAACGTGAAAATCTTTCGAATAAACAGGAGCGGTATTATTTTCAGGAGTCCATAAATCTAACCAAAGGTGAAATTTTCATATCCTACCTTGACTTAAATATCGAAAATGGCCAGATCGAGGTGCCTTATAGGCCGACCATCCGCTTTTTTACTCCCATCTATATAAAAGACCAATTACAGGGAGTAGTTGGCCTAAATCTGGATGCCAACCAATGGCTAAAAAGTTTTCGGGAAAAGGGCATTTATCTTCTTAATTCTAAAAATCAACTCTTCGATGGTAACAACGAGAACGAGACCTATATGGTCTCCGACATCGACCTCGGCAAAAAGGACAGCTCCGGAAATGATTACTTTCTGTCGAAAAAAATAGCCCTTGAGGGAGGAAATCAATGGACCATCTATACCCTGCAGGACATTAATACAGTCCAGTATAAAATTACCAGTTATAGAAATAAGATCTATCGGTCTTCCTTCTTTCTGACCTTGGGCTCGCTGATTATTTTCGTTCTTACCTATATTTTTTACAAAAAAAATCGGGCAATTTCTAATTTGAACGTAGCTTTAAATAATAGTTTAAATGAACGGAATACTCTTCTAAAGGAGATACACCATCGGGTAAAAAACAATTTGCAGGTTATTACAAGTTTGTTAAGCCTACAGTCAAGCTTTATTGGCGATGAAGAAACCAAGGGCATGTTAAGGTACAGTCAATACAGGATAAATTCTATGGCGATGGTACATGAAATGCTTTATAGTGGCGAAAACCTTCGTCTTATAAACTTTCGGGATTACCTACAAACACTGGTTTCGACATTGATTGACTCAATGAAGGGTAGCAATAGTGGTATCGTATTGAACATCGACGCCAAAGAAATCTTCCTCAATGTAGATACCTCCATACCATTGGGACTTATGATAAACGAAATTGTTACCAATTCATTAAAATATGGATTCAAGGGCAAGGACAGTGGCACTATAAGCATCGTTGGCCATAAATTGGAATATCCAAATTTTTGTATACTAATCGGAGATAATGGAATTGGATTTCCCAATGCCGTCAACTTTAGAAATACAAAATCGCTAGGCTTGAAACTTATACACAGACTTGCACTACAACTTAAAGGAAACATAGAAAAGGATAATTCGGAAGCTGGCACCCATTATATAATCACATTTCAGGAAATAGAACAAACATCTTGAACACATGGCATTGAACGTATTAATCGTAGAGGATAATTTTATAATCCAGATGTTTTTGGAAACTAGTATTGCCGAAATGGGCCATACAATTGTTGGTACTGCCAGTAATAGCGATGACGCCCTATCGATAATTGCGAACAATGCAATTGACCTGGTTCTTTTAGACGTAGGACTGTCAGGAAATCGCAATGGGATCGAAACTGCTCGGATAATCAATGAAAAATATAAAATACCTATCGTTTTCATTACCGGGAATTCAGATGCGTCAACAAAAAAATCCCTTAACGAGGTTGATCCCATCTATATCATATACAAGCCCATCGACGATTTAAAATTAGGAACCATATTATGGACAATTTCCGCTAAAATAGATCGCCTAAAATCCCGAAATTCTGAGAACGATCCTGAAAAGTAGATCCGTTCCAAGTTTTGAAGGCTTCATGTGGCCGCCCTATTTCTATTAATATCAGTATACATCTGAACTTTTCAAGTTTTTTCGAGGACAGAATCAGGCCTCTTGATACCGCCAAGGCCAAAGAAAATGGATTGATACCCTCTTTAAAATTATATTAAAACAAAAATGTGAAGTACTTGAAATTATTCGCCGTTCGATTTTGTGATCCCTTTTTTACTTATTTCATCGATCATCACAAGAAATCCCGCTCTATAATTACTGCTTATCGGTAGCTCTTTACCATCAATTACCACACAATGTTTTTTGACCGTTACTATATGTTTTAATGCTACGATATACGATCGATGGATGCGTATAAAGTATTCCTTTGGAAGTATTTCCAGCACTTCCGATAGTTTATAACGTGCCAAAACGGGGCCTTTATCTGTATAAAAAGTAACATAATTACCATCACTTTCTACGTATTTAATATTTTGCAGCACCAATTGATGAAAATCAGATCCACTTTTGATGAAAATCGTCTTTTCCTGGCTATTAGGAGCATATGCTAAACTTGGAGTGTCGGTGCCACTCTTTTTTTCTAAAAGTTGTTGTGCTTTTAGAACTGCTTGAAGCAGTCGATTAAATTCAATGGGTTTCAAAAGATAGTCCACCGCTTTCAATTCATAACTTTCCAAAGCATATTCTGAATACGCAGTCGTAAATATGATCAACGGCGGATTTTGCAAAAACTTAGGGAAGCTAATCCCCGATAATTTTGGCATGTTTATATCCAAAAAAACAAGATCGATCGGATTTTTTTGCAGATATTCAAGTGCATCCAAGGGATCTCTGAATGTTTTCTTCAAAACCACAAAAGGGATGCTACTCAAATGAAATTTAAGCACCTCAATAGCTGCTGGTTCGTCATCTAGTAGTATACAGTTCATAGGGGTAGTTCATCAAGTTTCAGAATAAGCAAGGATACGAAATGCCCCTTTTCCTCTTTTGTTTCCAAGGTATAGGCATTTGGATAAAGAATGGCGAGTCGCTTTTTGAGATTATCAAGTCCGAAGCCCGAAGGCGTATCGGTCAAGCCATAAATACCTTGGTGCAAGGTATTAGTTACTTTAAAAAATAATTGATTTTGTGCAATTTCCAAGGATATATCGATTACCGATTTTGTTTTTGGATCTATCCCGTATTTGATGGCATTCTCCACAAAAGGAATAAGCAACATAGGGCTTATGTTTATCGTTTCGGTAGCTCCGGTAATCTCAAAATTAATATACACCTCATCGTCCTCGGCTATTCGCAACTGATATATCTGAATGTAGTTTCTAAGATGTTTGATTTCTTTATCAAGGGCAATTTTATCCTCATTGGTCTCATACACCATATAACGCATCAATTCTGCGAGTTTGGCAATACCATCGGCTAAATCAGGCACATTATACGCTAATGATTTCGCATAAAAACTATTTAGGACATTGAACAAAAAGTGCGGGTTGATCTTCGATTTTAAAAAAGCCATTTCAGTAGAAAGCTTTTCTTCTAGCAATACGCGTTTCAGTTTTTCATTTTGGATCCAATATTTAATAAGGGCGTACGACAAGGCTACGAGTAAAATAAAAAAACTAACCACCGAATTATACATTAAATACACTGCGAACGACTCATTCGCCGAAGAAAAAAACACCGCCAAATACCTATAATCTACGACACTTTCAAAAAGATTGATAAGCACGAAACCTCCAAGTAAGGAAAAGATCAAGGCCTTAATCCTTTTTAACCGTAAAAATTTTGGGACCAAGAAAAATGCGGTAGTATAAAAAACGGTTTGGTTCATAAGCATCCCAAAAAAGAGGGCAACCCAATAAGGGCCCCTATCTTTCCTGAAATCCCCGATGGTAGAGGTGTAGTTTAATATAAGAAAGTATCCAAGCCCCCAAACAAAAACGTGGATAAATGGCTCTATGTATTTCTTCATTACGAACGGCTTCCTATCAAAAGTAGCATTTAAAAGAGTTTGATGTCATGAAAAGTATGAAAGCTACTAATATAGGGACCGATATGCCCATTGCTGTGAAGTTTGCATTTTTAGCTCGAATATGTGTTTCTATCACAGCAGCATAGGCAACGATCACATTTATTTCAGGATGTTGTTCAAACAGGTTAGTATTGCTTCATAACACCCATAAAATCATCAAAAAATGAAAAAGGCACTTGTATTAGTAACGGTATTCTTCTTCGGATTTAACACCTTTGGACAATCAAACTCCGACAAGGCATTAAAAAATAATATCGATACTTTATTTGAAAGTTATGTGCATTATAATCGCTTTATAGGGAGCGTTTTAATAAGTAAGGACAACCACATTATTTATCAAAAAAGTTTTGGATTTGCCGACGCCGCGGCACACAAAAAAAATACCGACAAATCAATTTTTAAAATTGCCTCCCTCACAAAATCATTGACCGCCGTTGGTATCTTGAAATTGGTTGAAGATGGGAAATTGTCATTGGGCACTCCGCTTTCAAAATATTTTCCTGATTTTATACCAGGCCATTCAAAAAACATTACAATCCAACAGTTGCTCAATAACAGCTCTGGGATGGAGGCCAATATCGGTCGGACCGACGAAAGTGGAAACGGACTTATGCCCGAGGTATCCCCAATAACCTTAGATGAGCTCTTGGGAAAATTTAAGGATTCAAAATTAAAATTCGAGCCTGGAACAGGGTATGAATACAATAATTTCGGCTACCTCCTTTTAGCACATATTATTGAAAAAGTAAGCGGCCAACGGTATGCCGACTTTATGGATGAAGCCGTATTCAAACCTGCAAACATGAAAAATTCGGCCGTTGAAACATTTAAATCAATTAGACCAAAAAGCACGACCGTATTTAGGATTGGGAATGAATGAATTTCAAGAATTTAATTCGCCATACGATCCTTCTTGGCTTATGGGAGCCGCTGATATAAATTCAACGACGGTTGATTTATTCAAATTTATGCAGGCCTTGGACAAGGGAACCTTATTAAAACCAGCATCCCTTACGAAACTATACACCGCGACACAATCAATGGGCGTAAATGAAATGGTATCCGGATTAGGATGGGTCATTGACCATAAAGGAGGCGAGAAATGGGTCTATAATAGCGGATTACTTCCTGGCTATGCTTCGGTGATGGGTTCGTTGCCTCAAAAAAACGTCAAAATAATCATCCTTTCCAACGCTACAACGGTCAATCCTGTGACCGGTGAATTTCAGGGTGAAGTGACGTTCG
This sequence comes from uncultured Flavobacteriaceae bacterium, assembly GCA_963798435.1. Taxonomy (GTDB): domain Bacteria; phylum Bacteroidota; class Bacteroidia; order Flavobacteriales; family Flavobacteriaceae; genus JALHST01. Next base: position 596,104 of record CAWCTF010000006.1, on the reverse strand, counting down.
TTCCTGAGATTACCGATAAAATTATTAAACTGTTTCAAGGTAAACCCATTGAAAACTTACCACTCCCAAAAAAGAGTAAAAACAAAAGCAATGGCGGATTATACGAAAACCTATGTATTGGATAAGGAACATTCGCTTACGGCTTAAAAAGGATGGAGATCGGTATCACTCTAGAAACAGCTGGCAAAGAACCTTGGTCGGTTTTTACCTATGCGTTTTCAAGAAATGCAGAAGAAAATAATGCCACAAGTGAAACGGCACTGTTTTTTGCGAATGCCATGAGTACTCAAAATTTTGAAGGAATTTTAAACTACGCCAATGATCAAATGAAGGGTTTTTTGGGAACTGAGGAAGGTCTAGGACAATTAAAAGGGATGTGGGCAAATTTTTTACAACATGCCGGGAAATTTATTTCCTATAATATTTATAAAATTGAAGGCGACGCAGCTAAAAATGTTCATATCAGATTTCACTTTGAAACAGCTGATATCGGAATCGTGCTAAGTATTAATACCGACCACAAAATACAAGGAATGTTTATGGACGATGCGGTTAAAACAAGTCATATTACAAAAGTGGCGCTAGTGCCTACAGGAGAAAATGAATATTTTATCAATGGGCATCAAAACGGGGGTATGCAAGATTTAAAAATTAGTACTTCCGGCACGAAATTACAGCTTATAGATGGTTCTGAAATAGTTCATGGAAAAATCGATGATTCCCAGTAAACAGGCAATCGTTGAAGGAACAAACCCTTGAAAAAGGGACGTAGTTTGAATACTATCAAAAAACCCTATAGTATACTAATTTGAATCGGTATTTGCTGCTTACATGGCATATTTGGATCCCCGAGGTGGCACTATTTTAATTAAAAACCTGTATTTTAAACGGCTATAGAAGGCCAGGAACTGCAAACAACCGATTTTGAAGCACAATTTACACGAAACAGTGTGTTCAATCAATCGCCACGGCTTTTTGGTTTTCAAGGATTGTTCAATGGCATGTAATAATTACCGATTTACACCACTAACTTAGATAAAACGATATTGAGTAGTGATTTTTATAACATATCAATCTTGCCATTTGCAGGAATAATTATAAAATTATGTCGCGCCTATACAAATTCGCAGGAAGATTTTGAAGATTATTACCAAGAAGTATGTTTGCAGATCTGGAGGAGCAAGGAGAACTTTCGCAAGGAATCGGAATGGAGTACCTGGGTGTACCGAATCTCATTAAATGTTTGTTTGACCTTACTTAAGAAAAAGAAAAATAAGGCTCAGCATTTTGTATCCGACGCTTTACCAACTCCAGAAACAGTCGATAATCATGCATTTTCAGACGAATCCCTAAATCTTCTATATGATGCTATTCGAAAACTACCAGAGATAGACCGGGCTATTATTATGCTTTATTTAGAAGAAAAAACCTATCAGGAAATCGCAGATATCATAGGAACAAATACCAATAACATAGGCGTTCGGGTCAACAGAATTAAAATCAAACTAAAACACACTTTAGATGGAAAAATCAATTGAAACTATTTGGAAAGAGGGCTTTTTAAAAAGTGATGCATTGATTGCCCCAAAAGTCAACAATCTATACAATCACAAATCAATACATATCATTGATAAATTCAAGAGAATGTTTAAAATAAACCTGATTGCCATCGTTGCATTCTCGTTTTTATTTTTGATTGTATCTTATTTTGCCGGGATCCCGTTCATGGGTGCTATCTTTTTTATTACCCTTATGGTGCTTGTTTTAATCAATAAGCAATTACTGAATGGTTTAGAGCATATAGATAAAGGCGCTAATAGTTATGAGTATCTAAAATCGTTTAATCAATGGATACAAATGCAAGTTGCCATTAATAAGCGATTTTCCAAATTTTTATACCCAATTATATTCATGTCATTTATTGTCGGGTTTTGGTTTAAAGATGCAAAGGGTGTTTTTTTAGGCGAAAGACTTATGAAAAAGGTACTGATTCATTTTCCTGATATGTACCTGATATATGGCATCCCACTAATAGGGATCATCATACTATTTATAATCTTAACGGTATTGGCCCTATTTGGTGGTAGGATCTACCTATGGGATTTGAACCTTATTTATGGCAACGTATTCAAAAAACTGGAGGAATTGTTGGCTGATCTAGAAAGTCTAAGAAGTTAAAGGCCCACCACTAAAGGGTTTTTAGGTTTTTGTAAAAATATTTGGGTTTTTCATGTAATAAAATGAGGTTTCAGCCACTAACCAAGAAAATAGTAAAAACAACTAGCATGAAATTAAATGAAGCAACTGACTTTTTTGAAAGTTTAAAAATCAGGACCTCTAAAAAAGCAGAAATCAAGGTGTATGAAAAATTCCTTCATATTCTTAACGACTTGGCGCGTAGGGAGTTCTCAAATGAGGAGATTCGATCGATTGAATCGCAACTTGATCATCTGAATCTCAAATCGAATCCTCAAGACGGAAAAAAATTCTTCAAAAAAGCACTAAGTGCCTTTGAAAAATTTTTAAAGGATACTTTCTCCTTGACCCCAAAAGGGTATTATACAAGCTTGGGAGTCGGTTTAGGGTCTTCTTTTGGAATTATTTTTGGAATTGTGTTTTTGTCAAGTCTTGAGCGCTCTTTGGGGATCGCTTTGGGCATCAGTATCGGAATGTTGATCGGGCTGATTATAGGGCGAACTTTCGACGACAAAGCGAACCGTGAGGGTAGGTTGATATAAGCGCAACTGTGAATGTAGACCCAATTTATCACCCATAAATTGAAGTATTAAAACATGGGACAATGGCTCTTATTCAATACCCAGGTCTATTTCACTCAATTTGCGATTTCGCTGCCCCCTTTTTATATTTACATTTAGGAGCGTATTAAGGGGCAGCGTTTTTCACCCTTCCGTACTATTGATCTATACGTTACAATCTAGCACCAGATCAGTGTATCGCATAGCATCACTCTAAGACCAAACCTTTTGGCGTATTGTAACTTTTCGGCAACGCTTTCGTCTTCCTTAAAACCAACCTAAAATGCGTAAAAAAGTAGCTGACCGAACGGAAACGTGGAAGACCATCTTTATTTTCTTGACTTTTGTTACCATCTTGAGTGGTCTATTTCATTATGCCATCGTTACTTTATATCCTTCTTCGATATACATTGGCGCGCTCATGTGGTGTCCGGCCATCGCAACGCTACTTACCTTAAAATTCAAAGGACGCTCTCTTTCTTCGCTACCTTGGGACTGGGGAAATTGGAAATACATTCGGTTATCTTATTTTCTTCCGGCAGTATACGCCCTCATAACCTACTTACTCATCTGGATCTTCGGACTGGGAGGCTTGCCTACGGGTAATATGATCTTAGAATGGGCAGAAGAACTTGGGTTGGTCGGAATAGGCACCCTGAGTACAACTTCAGCAATCATCATTGCCGTTATCTTGCTAGGAACTGTTGGTGTCATTAGGGCGATGGCCACTACGTTAGGGGAGGAAATCGGCTGGCGTGGTTTTTTTATATTTGAATTAAGAAAGGTACTGCCTTTTACAGGCGTCTCACTTTTTAGCGGCATTGTTTGGGCTTCGTGGCATTGGCCGCTTATCGTATTCTACGGCGGTAATATCGCCTTGGAACTGACAACTTTTGTAATTGTAATCATTTCAATGTCATTTATTATGACCTATTACACCTTTAAGGCGAATAGTTTATGGCCAGCTGTAGTATTTCATGCGGTTAGCAATGTATATATACAAAAGATATTTCCTCCGATGACATCAAAAATCGAGGGGTCTGAACAGTGGCTTGGGGAATACGGGATTATGTTTGCCATCGTGACCCTTTCATTCGGCATCTTTTTTTGGAGAAAGGCCTTACATGAAAAATTATAAAACAAAATCGTGATAAAATGACAATTCTAGTGGTTGGAGGTAGCGGGGCAACAGGTCAACAATTGGTAACCCAACTGCTAAGGCAAGGTCAAAATGTAAAAGCAATTGTAAGATCTGCAAGAAACCTGCCGGAATCCCTAAGAAATCAAAACCATTTGTCAATTATCGAAGCGAGCGTTTTAGCACTCAGTGATTCGGAAATGGCAGAACATGTTGCCGGCTGTGATGCAGTAGCGTCCTGTTTGGGCCATAACCTGACGTTTAAAGGCATCTATGGAAAGCCGCGCGGACTGGTCGCCGATGCAACGCGCAGATTATGTGCCGCAATTAAAGCGAACAAACCTGAAAAGCCTGTTAAATATGTACTCATGAATACTTCGGGAAACAGAAACCGTGATTTGGAGGAACCGATTTCGTTTGGTCAAAAGTGCGTTATCGGATTACTTCGATTATTTCTACCTCCGCATATAGATAATGAAAAGGCCGCAGCGTATTTACGCACCCAAATCGGTCAACAGGATACCACGGTCGAATGGGTGGCAGTTCGGCCTGATGGTTTAATAAATGAAGTAGAGGTCACTGATTATGAAGTGCATCCATCCCCAATACGGAGCGCCATTTTCAATGCCGGACAGGTAAGCAGGATCAATGTAGGGCATTTCATGGCCAAATTGATCTGCAATGCTACCTTGTGGCAAAAGTGGAAAGGGCAAATGCCCGTCATTTATAAAAAGACCGTATCGTAGTACTTGAAATTTGGTTTCAAAAGTCCCATCTTCAATCCTAGTGGAATAACCGATATGCAAAAACAGTGAAATTTCAAGAAGGCAAATACATCCCCAGAACAGTCACTTTTTATCGCCCTCCCCAAATTCTATTATGTATTCTGATAGATATGGACTCTTATCATCATACATATCCTTGTAGAACAATCGGGCCTTTTTACCGAGCATCACAGAGGTATATTTATGTTCTTTATCATTTTCATTCGCAAAAGGTTGAAGCGATGGATACCAGATCGTGTGGCCCGGTTTGTCTACTAGCAATTCGGGCTTTGACCATGCTTGCGAATTGCTTGCAGTGCCCAAATCCTTGTTTTTATTAAATGATATGTAAATACTACTTCCTTTCCAAGAAGGGCCTTCTGCCTTGGCCATCAACATGACCCAACAATTCAAATAAGTGTTCCAACTTACCGACGGACCCCAAAAGTACTTGGCCGTAGGAGACGAAGTCGGCCCGCCACCCTCGCTGCGTTGAATTTGGATACTCATGATCGGGGTTCCAATTCCGTCAGAATCGACATTAAAAGCCGTACCGCCCCATCTTTTAGCCTTACCCACGGGATTATCGATTTCGGCTAAAGGTATACGTGCCATGCTGATACATTGACCACTCCATTCATGATCAGGATCGTACGATGCGGCATTATATTCCCCAGGATACCCATATTCCCCAAAGAATATATAGATGTAATCCCCATTGGCAACCGCTGAAGGATCACCTACACCCCCAGCGAAATTAATACCCGTATTGTGGGGCTTCAAGATGAGTCGCGGCATCAGGTCTTCCAACACGATGCCCTTATTTTCCCAACTGTTTCCACCGTCGACTGACTTCATGATCCCTATGCGGCAGACCGCCGTCTTCGTATCAGGACCAAGAAGTCCCTGTGGCCAATTCACTTCCAAATACCCTTTTTTAGTGATGGAGTCATAGGGCAAGGTAGAAGGGTAATTTTCGTTGTGATACAACGCATATAGGGTATTCTCGGTGGTATCCTTTGTATCCTTATAAACCGTTTCAAACCAGACCGCCCCATGTAAACCTTCCTCGCCAGGTGGTACGTTCTTAGGCATATTGGGTTCAGTAAACTCCTCAGGACTTCGCCCGAATGTTTGATCGATCGACATGCCACTGGCGTATTTAAGTTCATGGGCTTCACCCCATAAAGGATCTTCACCATATTTTCCCGGGAAAATCCTAAAGGTGTCTTTGATCCACACCGTTGCCATATTGCAATCTACAAAGGAGTTAAAGACGAATTTATCGGAAGGGATCAGTTTTGCACTCGGTGTACTAATTTGATCTTGTGGGGTAGCTACTTCAGAGGTTCGCTTGCAGGACCCAAAAACAAGCAACAAAAAAAGTACAATGAGGAAATTGGGTATGATTTTAGTTTTCATAAGCGTAATCTAATTTTCAAAATCTAGGAATACAGCTTTCCCTTTACTAGGAAGTTACTAATTTCATGTTTTTTTTGATTCCAAAGTTGGATTTTTTTTGACAATTTTAGATACCAATTTTAAATGGATCAGCTCATGAAAAATAAAGCGAACAGTTCCTTTAATCCGACGTAAATTTCACCATTCGAACCTTTAACAATTGGCGCATAAATTCACTATTTTTAAAATCCAGGACCACATTAGGTACAACAGGTCGCCAACGGCCGAAAAATTAAGGAATAATCGGTACATACATGAAAAACCTAATCAAATTTGCCTTCCTTCTACTACCATATATTACTACCTCACAAGTACTCAAATCAGCCGAAATAAAACCACTCAATGGCAGGCCTACGATATTTATTAATAATCAGCCTCAAACCCCTGCATTTTATGCGTTGACCCATGCCTATGGCGGCCGGTGGTCCTGGGAGGAAGTGCCTGCGCGCAATCTAAAGAACTTTTGTGAAATCGGGATTCGGCTTTTTCAGGTCGATTTATATTTTGAAGACATTTGGTACAAAAACAGCAATACCTTGGATATCGAAAAGGCTCAAAGACAGGTACGGGGCGTTTTAGACCAATGCCCCGACGCCAACATTGTAATCAGGATTCATGTAAACGCTCCTTTTTGGTGGAACGCTAGCCATCCCGAAGAATGTACCCAATTTGCAGATGGCCCAATTGACTTAACACTAAAGGCCGGACCTCCTTTTCATAATGAAGAATATGATATTGATAGGGCGCTTAGAGCCAGTTTGGCTTCAGAACTTTGGAAAAAAGAGGCCGGTCAAAAATTGGTCGAGTTTTGTCAACGTCTGTCAAAAACACCCGAAGGAAATGCCGTAATCGGCATGCACGTTGCCGGAGGTATTTATGGCGAATGGCATTATTGGGGTTTTATTGATCATGATCCGGACACCGGAATTGCTATGACTTCCTATTTCCGTAAATGGCTTAAAACTAAATACGGCACCAACGCGAATTTGCGAAAAGCATGGGCTAACGAAGTTTATACTCTAGACAGTGCCACTGTTCCAGACACTCCTGAAAGGCAAAAAACGCAGGACGGTTTTTTCAAAGACCCGGCCGTTGAACAACGGGTCATCGACTATTTTACCGCACAACAGCAAGTGGTGGCCGACGATGTTGAATATTTTTGTAAGATTGTTAAAGAAGCATGGGGAAGGCCTATCATAACGGGTGTCTTTTATGGCTACCTGCATATGACATTCAATCGTCAAACCGTTGGGGGGCATTTGTTTATAAAGCAAATTCTCGAAAGCAAGTACATCGATTATTTAGCCGCACCACAAACGTATTGGGGCGAAAGTAGAAATGCCGGTGGTTCAGGAAATTCTCGCGGTATCATAGAATCAACACTTTTACATGGAAAACTATGGATGGATGAAATAGACAATGGCTATTTACATCCTAAAACCGACAAAGATAATATTCGGTATACCGAACGCTACGATAGTACCTATGCCAATATAATGAAAAGATGTGCCCTCTTGCCACTTATGCGGGGTATTGGCTTTTGGTTTTATGATTTTGGAGTTCAAAAAGGTTTTGGATGGTGGGACAATCCCAACTATCTCGCCACCTTGAAGACCGAAAAGGTATTTTTCGACAAACGGTTGGAAACACCTTACAAATCGGAGGCCGATGTACTATATGTATGGAGCCAGGACGCATTTTATTATGTAAAATCCGCTCCCCTGCCCATCACGGTTAATGTGCTTGACCATTCGATTGAACAGGCTTTACGTTCTGGTACGGTGGGCGACCACATCTACGATTTTGACCTGGGATTGGTAGATTTGAACCAATACAAGGCGATTGTTTTTATGAATGTGTATAAACTGAGTAATTCACAAAGGGACTTTGTTCAAAAAAAAGTGGCAAAAAATGGACGAACAATTGTCTTTAACTACCTTACCGGATACACCAATGGGGAAAAACTGGATTTGAACTTCGTGAAATCACTTACCGGAATGAATCTAGAGCGTTCGGCAACGCAAAAAGCACCAGAGGTCCATTTTCTTGATCCATCCGATGACTATACATTTAATGGCATAATTGACCCCTTGTTCGTAATAAAAGACAAGAGGACGGAAGTATTGGCCCAATTAAAGGGAACCAGGGAATCACTTATAGCACGAAAAAAAATGAAGGATTATACCTCCGTTTTTTGTTCCGTGCCTTTAAATGGGACGAACAGTTTTAGGGAAATATTCCGTACTGCCGGATGCCATATTTACAATGAACAAAATGATTTTGTTTACGCCAATTCGAGGTTGTTGTTGTTGCATACCAAAGAGGGCGGAAAACGATCCATTACCCTCAAATCTGGGAAAACCTTAAACTTGGAACTAAAGGAAGGAGCAACGCTACTTTTCGATAGCGATACGGGCGTTGAATTATTACATTAAACATTCCAGCATATATTTCTGTAACCCCTATTCGCTCTTCAGTACTTCCGCAGGATTGGAATTCGCCGCCTTGATCGTCTGAGAATCCGATCATAATGAATGCGATTGACAATACGCCCAGCAAACCGATCAACAACTCGCTAATATGAATGGGTGTGTGGTACGGAAACCTCGTGAGTACCACATTTTCAAAGAAAAGGTAGGTAACGGGTAGGGCAATTAGTGCCGATATCGAAAGCAATGCAAGAAAACCACGACTTAATAAATAAATAAGTTTGCCTGAACTTGCACCCAACACTTTGCGGATGCTGATTTCCTTCAGTCTGGTTTCTGTAGTGAACGCGACCATCCCGAACAAGCCCATCGAGGCGATTGAAATGGCAAGGAATGACAGGAAGCCTATAATCTTGATCATGGTAGAAAGCTCACTGTAGGCATCTTCGATAGCCTTGTCATAGAATTTAGCCTCAAAGGGATGTACTGGATCGATCTTTTTCCAAGCGGACTCGATCTTGGCCATGGTCGCCGGCATATCGTCGCTTTTAATTTTGGCATTGATGATCGCCCGATCTTCGGGGGTCCAGAACATGAATGCGGTAGGCTGGATAAGGTCCTGTACTTTGCCATAGTGAAAATCCTTCATTACACCTACTATGGTCATCTTGTGCCCGGACACTTTGAAATTACTGAAGGTAATCTCCTCCCCGATTGCTTTCTCGGGATCACCATTCCCGATATTCAATCGCTTTAAGACCTGCTCATTGACAATCAGCTCGTTAGCGGCATTCGCCGTCGTGGGCCGTGCAATAAAATTTTCCCCGGCCAGGAGTTCGTATTTGTGCAACGGCAAATAATTTTCGTCCACATTGTTGGTCATGACCAGTGCAGAGTCGCGCGAATCTTGATATTTCATAAAGCCGCCCCATGCATTCCCAATACTGGTGACCAGCAACGACCGGGAGACGGCAGTCACCTCTGGCATCTTGTTTAGTTCCTCAAGAAGCGCCACCGGGTTATTGCCCTGAAGATCTATGTTCAGGACGTTTTCTGTATTGAATCCCAAGTCAAACGCAAGAATGTTCTTGTACTGTACATAGCCGATGGCGGTCGCTGATATAAAGATTAGTGTGAGCGTGTATTGAATTACTACCAAGGCACGCCTTAGCGGCACATGTTTGAATACTTTCACCGAAGAAACGTTCCTGAGGGCATTGATTGCATTAACTTTCGAAAGGAATATTGCGGGCATAAAGCCAGCAATAACACCCACTACTACCGAAAACGCAATAAAGGCCAAGACCATAACAGGTGAAAGCTCAAGCTTCACCAAATACTGCATCTCCGGCGCCATCGTAATCAGATAGGGCCGCAATGCGATAAATAAAAAAAATGATAAAAGGAGTGCCGTAAGTGAAATCAAGATGGCCTCCGCCAGGAACTGCACACGTACTTGGCTTTTTCCTGCACCTATAGCCTTGCGAAGACCGATTTCCTTATAGCGGCGCATGGACCGGGCAATCGTAAGAATGGTGTAGTTGAAACAGGCCGACAAAATCACGATAAGGGCAAGTCCGCCAAGTATCCAGAGCACTGCCGGGGGCACGTGAGGGCCTAAGGGGCCCATTGAGATGAGATTTTCCCCGACCACGATTTTATCTAAAGGCAAAAGCGCTAGTTGAATATTCGTGTTTTCCTCCACACGGTTTTCCTCGTTTGCCAAGGCGTCAAGTTGTGACTGGATCGTGGCCATATCGGCATTGTCCTGCTTAAGTAGATACACATAATTCGACCCCATATTCGACCATGCATTAAAACTAGCATCGTCCTTATGTAGTTGTTCTGCTGTGGAGAAGGAGACCAAGGCTTCGAAATGAATGTGCGAAAAGAAGGGAACGTCTTTCATTACACCAGTCACTTGGTAATTCAAGGTGTCGAATGCAATCGCCTTGTTGAGCGCAGATTCGTTGCCGAAGAGTTTTTTCGCAGCCGTTTCGGTGAGCACAATCGAGTACGGATCTTTTAAGGCCGTTTCCGGATTACCTTCCAACATAGGAAATGTAAATATTTTAAACATAGACGGTTCCGCCCAGAATCCCTTGATCGGGATGACATTATCCCCAACTCGTGCATTTTGCGAAAAGTCATCCTGTAATATCGCGACTTCCTCTATGCCACTTACTTTTTCGCGAATAAGCTTCCCGGTCTTGATGGAGGTGGTTGCAAACTTGCCACTTTGTTCGTTATCGCCAGATGCAACATTTGTGATCCGATAGATCCTATCCCCATGTTGGTTGAACTTGTCATACGAGTGCAGGTCTAAAACAAACGCGATCAAGAGTAGCCCGACCGACATGCTGATGGAAAGGCCAATAATATTTATGGAAGAGAACAGCCTATTGCGCAGTAAGTTTCGAATCGAAGTTTTGATATAGTTTAAGATCATAATCTAACTGATAATAGGATGAAAAGATTACTCTTAGAGTATCTGAACGTTACGTAAAAATGATTTTTAATCCTGCTGCTTGTTTGAACTACATAAATAAGCAAATCGTGTGAATTTAGTCGCATTGGCGATTTCCCAACTGCTGTAGCCGTCTACCTTGTACTAATTATTATGCCAAAAGAAGTACCTACTTGAATGTCAAAGCACTATGCTGAAATAAATTCGATACGCATTTAAAATGTGTAAAATATCTGTACAGTAAAGGTCCAGTTTTTTTACATGGTTTTGAAAATCGAAGTAAGGTATATCGGCTATTTTGAACCTTTTCAATTTGCTAGTAGCTGGTTAAATGCTCCCCATCGAGTCATGAGCCTTAAAACAGTGGTGACCGCTACCGTTTTTGCGAATTTCGATAATACCCATCATTTTATAAAACTTTGAATCGTGCTTTTTTAAAGAAAAGGGCGATTTTTTAATAAATGAAATGGAAGATGAATAAACTTTTAATATCGATTTTTAGATCCTTCTTTATTCAATTAACTCTTTCTTAATATTCCTTAATCTTTCATTGTCTAAAATGCAAGGCGACCAGGGCTATATTCGCGGTATTTTTAACAATAATCAAAATTAGCAAGCATGAGCGCCGATGCTATTTTTAGGCATTACGAGATTTCGTATGGGTTCACCGCTAACAATTGACCAATTGCAAAATAATCCAACCATAAACCAAATTAACAATGTTAGATTGTCATAAAACGAATGCCTGGATCAGAAGCAAAGATTGGATCCTCAAGAAGTATTGTGCCTTTCGTCTGGGCATTGTATTCTTTAGTATACTGTTCATGGCATATAATGTACAGGGACAAACCCCTACCGATGCCTTGATGATGCCCTCTAAGAATATCTGTGTGCTACTAGGGTATGATGTCGGCCAATTCGACCAGTACTGGGAAGGGGATTATTTACGTAAAAACCAAACCATTGCGACCGTGCATCGCAATACGATACTACCCATGGCGGCTATTGGTATATTAGATGAACTCAACCTCTATGTTGGCCTTCCCTATGTTAAAACAAAATCGTCCGAACCCAATGGAGGCAAATTTGAAGGGGCAAAAGGTTTTCAGGATCTTCTGGTCGCTTTAAAATATAGAGCCCTTGAAAGACCACTCGGTAAAGGCACCTTGTCTTTATTTACCACTGTCGGGTATTCGACACCCGCCACCAATTATTTGTCTGATTATATGCCGTATAGCCTTGGTTTTGGCGCCCCTGAATTCTCATTAAGGGGCATTGCCAAATACCAGCTAAATAATGGCATCTATGTACGTGGTATGCTCGCCCATCTTTGGCGGGGCTATACCGAGGCAGAACGTGACTATTACTATAATAACGGCAGTTACTATACGGCGCTTATGGATGTGCCGAACGCCTGGAATTTTGAAGGGATCATCGGATCTTGGTTCTTCAACTACACCCTGAAATTTGAACTGAATTATTCAGGACTCAAATCTACAAGCGGTGACGATATACGCGCCTATAATGCAGCACAACCTACTAACAAGGTCAAATATGATCGCATTGGGGTCTCAGTGCAGTACTATTTTCCCGCCATTAAAGGTCTAGGAGTGGTCGCATACCACAGTAGGGTGGTCAATGGTATGAATACAGCAAAACTAAGTAACACGGGTTTGGGCTTAACGTATCAATTTAATTTTATTAAGAAAACCAACGAAGAACAAAATGCGCAATAAACGATTTATAGTACTTCTTTTTATTGGTAGTTTAGTAGGGGTTGTTTCATGTGAAAAAGACCTACCTACCTACCTTGAATTTAAAGATTATTCATTTTCAAGTGCAGATGTCAATGGAGGCAATTGGCAACCGATTCTGATCGATCAAGGTGCTGACATTGCCATAGAGGCACCTGATGACAGTTCATCTGAAAACTATATGACAGAGCTTTCAACTTTGAAAGAAGCGATCGGGAAGATCAATTCCTCTCAAAAAGAGGCCATAGCCTACTGGACCAGCAATCCGGTGGTGCGATGGAACGAAATAGCGCTAGAACTGATTGCCAAATACAATTTAATTCCCGGACCAAATGAGGATGGGTCCTATACGTTGCCCAACCCAAGTAGTCCCGATGGCCCGCCTGCCTTTCCATTTGCCCATCCACCGTACGCAAGTAGGGCACTTGCCTATCTTTCGGTGGCACAGTTCGACGGGCTGATTTCGGCTTGGCATTACAAGTACTTATATAATAGGGCCGCACCGTATAAACAAGATGCTTCCATACAATTTGCATACGAACCAAACGACATCCCCTCCTACCCTTCCGATGGTGCCGTTGTGGCTCGGGTCTCAAAAAAAGTGCTTTCTGCCATGTTTCCATTGGAGGCAGAATATCTTCAAAAAATGGAGGATGCGCAATTGGAAAGTCTTTTATTATCAGGAGGAAATGTTCCGAGCGATATTTCCGCAGGGGCCACCATCGGGGATGCTATCGCCGAGATTGCCTTGGCCAGGGCCGCCAATGATGGTATGAAGAAAGCACAAACACCAAAAGCCGTTTCCGATTCCATTAAGGCCGCTGCCTTTGCCAGGTTTGGTTGGCAGTGGGACAATCTGGAGCTGCCAACTCGCCCAGTCGGGCTTACCCCTTTGTTCGGAAAAGTTAGGATGTGGAGCGTTGCCAATGTAGAAGATGTTCGACCCATACCTCCACCGCAGCTCGATTCTGAGGCCTTTAAAGCGGATGTTGCTATTTTAAAGGACTACGCCGATCATATGACTGAAGAAAAAAGGAGTATTGCCAATTTCTGGCAGGACGGATTGGGTACCTATACCCCACCCGGACATTGGAACCGTTTCGCGGACGAATTCATTGTCGAAAGCAAAATGAACCCGTTGCGATCTGCTAGGACAATGGCCTATATGAACATGGCCATTATGGATTCGGGCATCAGTTGCTGGGATGCCAAGTATTACTATCATTATCCAAGACCAATTCAGCAAATTCCAGGGTTTAAAACGATCGCGGGTACTCCCAATTTTCCAAGCTATACGTCGGGTCACAGCGTTTTCTCGGCGGCGGCATCCGAAGTCCTGGCCTACATTTTTCCTGAAAAGGCCGCTTTAGTGCGTGGCTGGGCCGAAGAGGCTGCCATTTCTAGGGTATATGGGGGTATCCATTGGACCTTTGACGCTACTGTCGGCACGGATCAGGGCCGAAAAGTAGCACAGTACACAATTGATCGCGCTAAATTAGACGGGGCAAATTGAAAAGAATTAAAACTCAATTGAACATATCAGAACGATGCCGCTATTTAAATAGTGGCATCGGCCATTCTAAAAAATTAAGTAGCATTCAAAAAAAATTCAACTGCGAAGAATGACGCGGGTTTGCTATTTTAAGAGTACTAGTATTGTGTATCAAAGTGCAAAAAGAAACAATGCAGTCTAAAGGGTGTCACGATGATATTGACCTCCTTCATTGCTTTTCCCAAGTGCGTCCCGACAGAATCTATTCGGGGGTGGAAGGATCGATTTGAAAACCTAAATACAGGAGATGGTCAGAAAGTAAAATTTTGAAGGCGCCTCAAGTCAGCATTTTAATCTCCCTCTTAGCAGTACGTATCAACTTCTTCAGTGCCTTTTCCTTTTCTTGACACTCATTCTGTTGCATCTCAAAAAGGGCCGCAGCAATAACCCTTTTGCAATAGTCAACCTGTATTTCCTTTGGTAAATCACATATGGCAGTCTCGAAAAGTGGATCCACTTCAGCGAGTGAATATTTGGGCGGTCTTTGAAATAGGGATCGTATTTTATTAGGCATTTTGATTTGATTTTTTTTTGGACATCAGTCGCGCCTGCCAGCATATAATAAGTACCGCTCAAGCCAATATCAATTAAATAAAAGAGAGCCTCAAAAATCAAGCCAGTAATGTCCTCACTATCCGATGAATCCCCAGATGAATTTGAAAACCATACATACGTCATATACTAGCATACATTTGTTTAAAGCGGAAAGCTTAATATAGTCTGTTTTTCATGAACCGAGTTCCAAGAAAATTTGTAGCATCCGTTTTAAATTTAATAACTAAAAACCCAACCTTCCGCTTATCGATGTCCTAACCCCATAATTTAGAACACCCATCTATGTCAAAATTCACTACAGTTTTAGCTTTTCAAAAAAACCAATGAGCTTTGAATGCCAAGTAGTGGATATAGCTTTCAAAAAACATCTTTATAAAATAATTACAGTACAATGCCTAACTTTGGGATAAAAGGTGAATCTCATTCAAACAAGGACATTTAGCAAAAGAAAACAATATGCCATAAGCCTTCTTTTGGTCGCTATAACGGCTGTTCTGGGGTATTTTATGGTCGACTTTATTGGCCATCGTGCGGTTGCACTCATGTTAATGTTGACCGTTTCGCTAACTGCTATTCTGTTTGACATTTTTCCAGTTTTAATTGCCGCCCTTTTAAGTGCGCTTATCTGGAACTTCTTTTTTATTCCGCCTATTTATACTTTTCATATCGAAACGCCGGAAGATGCTTTGATGTTCTCAATGTATTTTGTCATCGCCCTTATCAATAGCGTACTGACGTCAAAAATCCGGGAATTTGAGCAAAAATCAAGGGACGAAGAAGAAAAAGGCAAATCGATTCAACTCTACAAAACCTTGCTCAGTTCGTTGTCACATGAGTTGAAAACACCTATTTCGGCCATCATCGGTGCAATTGACACCATTAAGGACAATCAATCAAAACTCACAGACCTTACCATAAATGAGCTTTACGATCAAATTGAAGTTTCAGGATTGCGGCTTAACAGGCAGGTCGAAAATCTACTGAACATGAACCGACTGGAATCAAAAATTCTCCAACCGAAATTAGATTGGGTCGATGTCAATGAATTGATATTTGATGTCGTTAGGCAAAATAAGGAAAATGCCGTCAACCATACGATTGTCTTCGAAGCGAACGAAGCACTTCCCCTATTCAAAACCGATGGGATTTTTATAGAGCAGATATGCCAAAACATCATTCATAATGCCCTACAACATACCCCCGAAGATTCAATCATCACCATAAACGTAACCGATGAAAGTACCGCATTTACTATTACCATTTCAGATAATGGGGTTGGATTCCCAATGGATAAGATCGACCTGGTTTTCAATAAATTTTATCGGGTGAATAATTCGCAAACTGGAGGCACCGGTTTGGGCCTATCCATTGCGAAAGGATTTACCGAAGCTTTAGGTGGAAATATCCTCTTGGAAAATCTAGAAACAGGCGGGGCAATTTTTCGCATTAACGTACCTGCTGAATCCTCTTATTTAAATAGTTTGAAAAATGAATAAGGCAGAAATCCTGATCATCGATGACGAACCGCAAATTAGAAAATTGCTCCAAATAAATCTGGAGAGCAATGGCTATAAAGTCATTCAGGCTACTACTGGAAAAGAAGGGCTGATGTTTGCAGCAAGTCATCCACCCGATTTGATTTTGTTAGACATCGGCCTGCCCGACAAAAGTGGGCACCAGATTCTTTTAGAGTTACGGGAATGGTACAATAAGCCCATTATTATCCTTTCTGTGCAGGACAGCGAAGGCGATATTGTTTCTGCACTCGACAACGGTGCTACCGATTATTTAACCAAACCATTTCGTACTGGTGAACTCCTGGCAAGGATACGTTCAGCCATTCGTAGTGGCCAAAACACCGAAAATAACGCGGTCATTGTATGTGGTAATATTGAAATTGATTTGGTGGCACGAATTGTGAAGCGCGATGCGGAAATCTTAAAACTAACCGCTACTGAATACAATTTATTGGCATTGTTCTTAAAAAATGAAGGCAAGGTGCTAACACATCACTTTTTATTAAAGGAAATATGGGGTTATGGCTACCAAACAGAAACACAATATCTACGGGTTTTTGTTGGCAGCCTTCGAAAAAAAATTGAAATAAATCACAACAATCCACAACATATAGTTACCGAAAGTGGGGTCGGTTACCGTTTTCAATAGTCTTTACAAAACCTTTATTTAGGGGGCCATCATTTGATTCTTTATTTATAGGGTTCGTTGTTATTTTGTTCCTAATAAAAAATAACAGGATGCCTGCCCAACTATCAAGTCATCTTATTGGCAGTATTTTGCTAATGGGCTTGGTGCTTTTTCTAATAATAATGTCATTAATTGATGCTTGGAAGAATAGATAAAACCATTTTCCACTCAGTTTTGGCAATTTTTATAAAATCTTTATAAGCTTCCCTAATCTCTTGATATTTTATATATCCCATTCATCTGACCTTTGTAGCATTCAAAAAAACAGATGGATCATGAAGTGGTATTTACTTTAGGATGAAGACACTGAATCATCACAGGGCCCTACAAGGATATCGGGCTCGTATTTCCATTCCTTCGATCGTTCCCGGTAGCTACTTGTTGTAGCGTTCCTTCTATTGCACATCCCTTTTTTAATTAAAATAATATGGGGCATAATTTCAAGATAACCAAAGCGCTGACCGATAGCATCGTAAAAATAGGTTTCGCTTCAATGGAATTTTCCCGATTGTACGACATTGAAAGTCCGAAAAGTGCCAAGAGCCTGTTCGAATGCAATCAAGAAATCGTCTTGGGAATAAGATGGTTTATTGCTTCCGAAAACACAAAAAGTATGCTTGAAAATGTGGAAGCCTACCTAAAATCGGTAGAAACAACTTTAGAAGTTTACAACAGCCTCACCTTGCCATTCGACAACAAAAAGGAAATAATAGCTGCATTGTACACATTGCGCCACCATTTAGTGCAATTCTGTCAATTGATTGGTCAATAATAGTAGAGCGACTCATAATGAACAAACGAAAGCAAGGAATCAATGGCAAAGTAACTGCAGGCACTCTGCTGGTTGCACTGGGCATTATTTATGGTGATATAGGTACTTCCCCATTGTATGTCTTAAAGGCGATTGTTGGGGATAGGCCTATTTCGGGAACACTTGTTTATGGAGGTATTTCCTGTGTTTTTTGGACGATTACCTTTCTTACTACCATTAAATATATCATACTTACATTAAGGGCAGACAATAATGGTGAAGGAGGCATATTTTCGTTATATGCCCTCGTAAGGCGGTATGGGAAATTCTTGATCTTCCCCACCATGATCGGCGCTTCTACCCTCTTGGCCGATGGTATTATCACCCCACCAATTTCTGTATCTTCGGCCGTAGAAGGGCTTGCAAATGTAAAAGGGCTCGAAAATCTTCCGACGGTTCCCATAGTAATTGCCATCTTATCGGCTCTGTTCTTCTTTCAACGTTTTGGGACGCAAAAAGTTGGCGGCGTATTCGGGCCGGCCATGTTGGTTTGGTTCACAATGCTTTCGACCCTGGGAATCATTCAAATTTTGCAGCATCCACAAATTCTAAAGGCCCTAAATCCTGTTTATGCATTCGATTTCCTGCTCGATTACCCCGGTGGTTTCGTGTTGTTGGGGGGTGTTTTTCTTGCCACGACCGGTGCGGAAGCCCTGTATGCCGACCTCGGCCACTGCGGTATTAAGAACATACGTATTACCTGGATCGGCGTAAAAACCGCCTTACTACTCAATTATATGGGACAGGCAGCCTGGATCATGAACTTAGGTCAAAATGCCACCTTGAACAGCAGAAATCCGTTTTTCGAAATTATGCCGCCTTGGTTTTTGGTAGCCGGAATCCTCATTGCCACTGCAGCGACTATTATCGCATCGCAGGCGATGATCAGTGGCAGCTATACCCTGATCAGCGAAGCAATGAGCTTAAATTTTTGGCCGCGTGTTACCGTTCGGCAACCTTCTGAAATTAAAGGTCAGATCTATATTCCAAGTATCAACTTATTGCTCTGGGCCGGCTGCATTTTTATGGTGCTGCATTTTGACGATTCATCACATATGGAGGCCGCATACGGATTGGCCATTACAATTACGATGCTCGTAACCACCTATTTGCTGTCATTTTATTTGCGATACCGTTTAAAATGGAACCTTTTCGCGGTAGTTGCCTTGTTACTTCTTTTTGCGAGTATTGAAATTACCTTTTTTCTTGCAAATGTGAACAAATTTGCCGACGGGGGTTATATTACCTTGATTATTTCCTTGGGTTTCATAGCGGTTATGTATGCTGTATTTTATGGAAGGAAAATAACCAACCGGCTCACTGTTTTTTTAGATATCGGAAAATACGCAAAAACAATCCAGGAATTGAGCGCCGACGAAAGCATTCCAGAATATGCAACGCACCTCATCTATCTGACCAAAGCCGATTTTAGGCATCAGGTCGAACAAAAAATCATAAAGTCAATTATGGCCAAAAAACCCAAGCGGGCAGATGTGTATTGGTTTCTTCATCTGAACCGTACCGACGAACCTTATACGCTTTCGTATGATGTTTCTGAATTGGTAGATGATACCATTATCAAAGTCAATATCAATGTCGGCTTTCGGGTACAACCTAGAACGGAACTCTATTTTAAGAAGATTGTCCGGGAATTGATCGCAAAAAAAGAATTGAACCTTCATGAACGACCTGACGGATCGACCAAGTATAATAAAGAGCCGGACTTTAAATTCATCGTTCTCGAAAAATTTCTTTCGGTAGAAAACGAATTTACATTGCACGAAGGCCTTTTACTCAATTCATATTTCTTTCTAAAGCGACTCAGTTTGAGTGATGAAACGTTTTTCGGGTTGGATAAAAGTGATGTCGAAATTGAATTTTCGCCACTGATCTATCATCCGACCGATGATGTTGAATTGATCAGGGAATACAATTAATAGTGCCTTAACCTGTATTTATACCAATAATTTCATCCTAATGATCGGTCACTAAATGAACGCTCTTGATCAGGTCCATATCGATCTGAAAAATCTACAGGTTACTAATTAGTGACCGACGCTTTTAATGTCCCAAGCTATGCAACTTTTCACCGCCTGAAATTAAAGTGCTGCTTCGATTTGAGTCCTATTAAAATATTGCAAGTTTTAAAAGGCCATTCATCTTGATATTGTTAAGAATGATGCAAATGATAGCATTATAATATTCAAAAAACAGCGCATTTTACCTTAAGTTTACGAAAGGAATCCATAGCCCCATGCCCAATAAAAAATTGTGTCCTGTGGAAATAAACCTTCGACAGTGACCTTGGCAATTTAATCTTGGATTAAGGTGGGAAGAAGAGACGGGAACGGGAAAAGAAAAGCGCATCATACGCGCCAGATTAAGTCAAAAATGCGGAAAATTGAATACTATTAATTTTTTGGCCAAATTGGTGTTTTGAACATAAAAAATGCAAAAGAAATTTGAGATTATCGGGTGTTGCCTGGGTTGGTTTGCACTGATTGCCCAATTTGTGATCATGCTCCAAAACCGTGTTGCGGATGTGCCGGAAACAATCCTGCGCTTTTTTTCCTTTTTTACGATATTGACCAATTTAATCGTAACCTTATTTTTTACACACAAGGTATTTAGACCATCGGGGAAACTTTTTAAAATTTTCGATAAAAAAGGAAGTTTGATTGCAATTACAACCTTCATCCTTATCGTAGGCATTGTATATCAATTCGTACTACGGGGAATTTGGCAACCCCAAGGAATGCAATGGCTTGTCGATGAATTCTTGCATAGCGTTATCCCCGTATACGTGCTGGTCTATTGGTTGCGCTATCCTTCAAAAGAAAAATCGCATTTCCGCGATGTGCTCAACTGGCTGCAATATCCCGTGGTTTATCTTGTTTTTGTGCTAATACGAGGATTTTATTCAGGCTTTTATCCATATCCTTTTTTGAATATTCCGGAAATCGGGTTGGGTAAGGTGCTGTTGAATATTTTAGTAATTTTAATACTCCTGCTATTCATATTGTTTCTTTTAAGCAGTATTGAGAATAAAAGGATAAAAAACAGAACACTTAAAGATGTATAGCTATGAAAACAAAAATCACCACTTTATTCATTTTTACACTCATTGTTAGTTCGTGCTCCTCCTCAAAAAACATGACGAACGATGCCCTATTTAATACCCTTTGGGAACTTGAGTACCTCTCTGGACCAAGAATTGCCTTTGCCGGGCTATATCCTGATAAAAAACCAAAAATCGCCTTTGACAAAACAACCAACAAAGTAACTGGGACCAACAGTTGCAACGGGTATTCGGCCGACTATACTTTGAAGGGTAGTAAGATTTCCTTTGGCGATCCAGGGCCAACGACAATGATGTACTGCGGAGAAGGAGAAAAATTCTTTTTAAATACCCTAAAAAAGGTAAACGCCTATAAAATCGATGCCGATGGTAAACTAAATGTGATGATCGACGATGTCCCAATGATGCGTTTCAAAAAATCTGCCGACGAATGAAATCCTTAGCAGGAACCAACCTGTTCTTTATTTCCGTTGTGCTGCTTACATGTAATTGGAAAATGAATAAAGGGAATGATGGGTCAACCCCGCGTTTTAATGATTCATTACGAATCGTCAAAAATCAAGACCTTGGGAAGGATGGCCAACATGCAACTAGCAGCTATTTTAAGGCGAATGGTACAGAGCCTTTTTGGGGTTTGGAAATCTCGGAAAACGGTATAAAGTTCACGACTATCGGAGATTCAATAATGACCCCCCATGTAGATCCAATACGTGCTATGGATGCGAATGTTAAAATGTATAAATCGGAAACCGAAGCTGTTACAATGACCATTCAAATTATACAACAAGCCTGCACCAATGCGATGTCAGGGGCGGAATTTCCATACAGAGCTAGCATAACATTCAAAAGGGCTACCGATGAAAATACTTCGGAATGGGAAGGCTGCGGTCATTATATAACCGATTATAGACTTCATGACATTTGGGTCTTGGAAAGTATCAACGGGAGCGCAGTTACCAAAACGGACTTTAGCAAGGAATACCCTACTCTTGAAATCAACAGTGGCACGAATACCTTTATGGGTTTCGCAGGATGTAATCGTATGAATGGTCGTACGTTTTTCGAAAGAGGGCTTCTATCCTTTACGAACATTGCCACTACCAAGATGCTCTGCGAGCCCAATAATAAGGAGCCTGAATTTTTAAAAGCATTACAGCACACTACTAGGTACCGTATTGAAAATAATCATTTAACGCTGACAAATCCCGGAAGGGAATCAATCGTATTTAAAAAAATAGATTAACACTAAAATTGAAAAAAATGAAAAAACTACTCATCCTGCCAATCCTCGCTATTAGCCTTACGGCCTGTAAAAACAAAACAGAAAAAGAACCGACTGCCACGGAAGTACAAGAAGCTGAAACCATGGAGCCTATAACTTCCCTACTTGAAAGGGGCTGTTACTCCTATGACGCAAACGACAACGTCATAAATTTAGAAATTACCGGCGTAGAAAAAGGTGTTACCGGGACATTGAATTATGAACTTGATGGAAAGGATAGTAATTCAGGCACTTTTGTAGGCACCGTTCATGAAGATAAATTATTTGGCACCTACACGTTTATGTCCGAAGGTGTTGAAAGTACACGGGAAATCGCATTTCTGATAAAAGACAGGCAACTTGTCGAAGGCTATGGGCCGCTAAACGAAACCGGCACCGCTTTTGCCGACAGAAACAACATAAATTATGCTTCAACGATGCCATTGGCTAAAACGGATTGTGATAATTGAAGAGCAGCCTGCTTGTATGTAAACGGTAGGGTATTCTCACAATTACAACAAGCGTGTTTAGAAATAGCTACCCTAAACATAAAATTGAACCCCTTAAAGGAGGGCGGAATGATTAAAGGGAAAGCCGCCTTGCTCCTTTTTGACGAAACAAAGACCCAGGCAGAACTTTTCTTGCCGAATGCGAATGAAGGAATCGTATTGAATAAAACAAATGAAGGAAATTGGGGCAATGGTGATTATATACTTATCGCTTGGAAAGGGTATGTTGTTCAATACAACGGAAAACCGATTTATGGCGGCCCTTAAAAAAGGTAGTAAAATCCAATTCTATTTAATCCCTCCTTTTCTTAAAAGAATGATTGCGCCCCTGCCATTGCATGAGGGCAATAATTAGGCAGCATATGAAGATCGACGTTTCCAAAGTAAATACATCTTGGCCATGTATACCAGGCCATTTTGGGATTCGAAATCACAGAAAAAATAGTATGGACGCAACCCATATTTTAGTATGAAAAAAGATTCAATTGTTATAAATTAGCTACACTTTCCCCGGTTATTCTATATCACCAATGAATCCTTTATTACCTTTTTGGTCTAAACTTTAGGCTTATGAAGTTGGGAACTATAAAATATGCGATTCTATACCGCCTTTTAGGGCACGCGATTTTCGAAGTGCATCGTTCTTATAGAATGAACCTTATTTATTAAAATGGAAACGAATTAATTTTAAAAAAAAGACTATGAAAACTACTGCTACCTTAACACTGCTATTGTTCGTCGCAACTATAACCAACGTATTTTCCCAAATAACCGTCTATAAAGACTGTGATTACAAGGGAGCTAGTCAAAGGCTTTTTGTAGGGGAGTATCGTGCCGACCAATTGGGAGTAGGAAACGATCAGATTTCTTCAATTAAAATTCCAAATGGCTTAAAAGTGATTGCCTTCCAAGACAATGACTTTCGAGGTGGAAGTCAAACCATCAAAGGCGATCAAAATTGTTTGACTGGGGATTGGAACGACCACATTTCCAGTATTCGAGTCGAACGAAATTATCCCACTAACACAAAACCAGTGAACGACCGAAATCCCGGTGCTTCGAAATCCATGATAACGGTCTATGAGGATAATAATTTTAGGGGAAAGTCCTTTCAGTTCGCACCCAAAGGAAACTGGAATGTCAAAGATGGATTTCCAAATGATCGTATTTCTTCCATTCGCGTTCCACGCGGACTTAAAATTACAGTGTATACCGATGATTTTCAAAAAGGATTCAGCCGTACCTTTACATCAGATGTAAGTTCATTCGATGTTTCGTTAAACGATAAGGTTTCAAGTATAACCGTAGAAAGGGTCAATGGCAATACTGGCCCTGGATCTAAGCTAGCAGTACTCTATAGGGACTGCGATTTTCGAGGGAGTAGTTTAGAATTGGGTCAGGGTGCCTATGGCGCAAATTCCTTGGGCAAGATAGGCAACGATCAGCTATCTTCCTTGAGGCTGCCTTCTGGTTGGCAAGCAGTACTCTACGCAGATGATAACTTTCGAGGGCGAAGCATGACAATTACAAGTGATACGAATTGTCTTCCAAGGGACTTTAACGACAGCGTTTCCAGTATGATTATTAGTATATTAAAGTAACTCTACAAGTTTGCCTATTCCTTTTTCTTAAATAACCGCATTAGACTGTGCCTTTTTAGGATGGCGACAATTAGGCAACAAATGAAGGTCGTTATGGCCAATGCGAACAAAGATCCACCGTCGTTGTTTACATTGATGCCCAAAACGAACAGGTGCTGGCCAATGGCACCAGCCATTACCCCCATGCCCAACACTGCACCGTATTGTGAAGTTTTAGGAATCAGCAATAAAATACTGACGATCAATTCTACGATGCCCGATGCGATTCTCAGATCGGGTTCTCCTCCTATTTTTGTAAAAATATATACGCTATCCGGGTGGCCGGTAAATTTAAAATAAAGGGTCTGTAGTAATATAATCGCGGCAATGATGGCAGCAGTCCGCTCGATATAAAAGGTCTTTTTGTTTTTCATGATGCTTAGTTTTTTAGGTGTGTTTTCCAATGCTCATTCGCCTTTTTGAGCAAGGTCGGTTCATCCTTGTTCCATTTGGTAAGGGTGTTGTTAAAAAAAGCATTGTAAAAAAGGAAGAGTTTTCCGTCGATAATCTTATAGGTTTCGGGATCGACCTCGACAAATTCATTTGAGATGCCCATGGCATAGGCACACCAGCCACCATACATCGGCAAGTACCTTTCCGGATTCTTTTTAAATACCTCCAAATTTGCTTGGTCCTTAAAAAAATAAGTAGCCCCCTCGTGAGTCGTTTTGTAATTAGCAGTACCGACAACGGGCTTTCCTTGAAAATAACTTACGGCATCATACATTTCCAAGGCGATGCCTTTGTGCAAATTCAAGGGTTCGGTCTGAGAAGACATTCGTGTAACACTAAGGATCATCAACAGAAATAGCATCGTTTTTTTCATGGTTTTATGTGTTTAGAATTTGAAATTTTTGCTTTTGAGACGGGTATCAGACTTTTTAACTTTTTACGTGTTTACTTAGAAGTGGGCAAAAAAGAAATAGATGAACCCCAATACCCCATATACACATTTATTTTATAGCAGTCTTAATTCGGCTTCCAAGACATTATTCGCCCGCAACATCTCCCTTCCATCCTTATAACTCAGATACCTATGGCCCTTCTCATAATTGGCCACACTTACGCGATAGAGCAATATCCAATGCCGAATGATTTCGCGCCAGGCATAAAAAAGTGAATGTCCGGGGTCATAAATATGTGTGGCCTCACTACCGGCACCGTTGATTTCAATGATCTTAAAATTTATACCTTGGGTTAGGTCCTCCATACTCGTACACAAAATATCAAGCCTGCCATAATAGAATCCTGGAATTTTTTTACAAATACGGTCGATCGCATCAACAAGGGCCTCCGTGCTTTTTTTGGTGACATCACTGAATTTGGCACCGCGGGTATGGCTGCCATAGGGAACAAGAATGAATTTTTCATCGATCGGCAAAATGGTATTCAATACGTTCCCATAGGTTCGTTTAAGTGCGGCCAATTGAAAATGACTACGTGGATTTTGTTTGATAAGCTCCAAAATGGAATGCCTGCCATCGCCCATGACGGCTAAAAACTCCTTGGCTACAATACCGGTAATCCTACCCCGTTGTTCATTTGGGTTTCGTACATAAAAAATACCCAGTTCGCTTGGGATATTCTATAAATTCCTGGGCGATAAACACCCCTGAAGTCTTTCGCATATAGCTGCTAAGACCCTCCGCGCACTTAATTTTTTCAACGGCAAAGGCCTTCATCCCAATATCCGGTTTCACAATGAAAGGGAAGTCGATACCCGCCTTTTTCAAGGACGTAATAATCTGAACTACCGAAACGTGTTTTTCAAAATGAAGCGTTTTCGGGATGTGTTTTGCTGGAATCAAATCATAAATGGCCATTTTCGATTCCATGGCCATGCCCCCATTTTTTATAGAGGGATTTGCCGCATTAAAAAAGAAAAATGACCTCGCTCGCAGCGACAACCAAAGCCAGACCGGGAAAAGTGGATAATATATGAACTGCATTGGCCAATATTCCCAATGTGTCAATCTATGCAAGGTCAGTCTTAGGTACGTCATACTTCATGGTTCGATATGGTTACTGTACGTATTTGAGCCGTGTCTTTATGGTTTTTAAGCAGATCTAAATGGTACAATTGAATGGCATCTTCCTCGATAATGGCTTGGGTGACACTTAACGTCCTTAGACCATTCGCTCTTTCAATTATGAATCCGTTCTCAAGGTCACCCTTGTTTTCGGAATGAAAATCTAATATAGCATTTGGACTTAAGTCACTGCTATTTTCTAAAAATTCGGAGAAATGTTCTTGTCGTTTTCGTATGATCGTATCACTATACAAGGTGGCCGAAGACCAGATATGATGTGTGTTCACAGGCAGCACTTTAAAGTATTTTATCAGTCCATCCCACCGAAATTCAAGGAGTTTACCTGTTTCATATAAAATCAAGGTAAAGGGTTCGATATACGATAGATCGATTTTTCTTAGAAATGAAGTGGATTGTTTTCGGCCAACCACCTCCAACAAGACCAACCCCCTACTTTTAGCATAGTCACCTTGCGAATGATGTTTTTTAAAGGCACCATTCAGTAAAATACCTACTACGCCGTTCTCATTCGCCACAAACCAGGTGCCCCCTGCCTTCGGGTCTTTTGGATATACCATTTTAATGTCATTGGCAGCGGTTTCCACAAGTCTTAATGAAGCCGCCCGCGAAGCAAGTTCATCGCGATTGGAGGTAAGTATCAACTGTTTGTTCGTTGCAATAAAGCTTACTGTGCACATTGGTCCCAATATTTTATCGTTGAGGGCGCTACCCCAAATGTAGTAGGGATTTGCAGATCGGTAAAATGGCAAATCGCTACTTTGATAAGGGCTTCATGGTGAATGGTGTGCTCAAGATTGTACATGACTTCCCGACGATAATTCGATACCAAGGGCACGTCCTCCCTATCCAATTCATAGATGACCTTTAGGTTTTTATTAGGTCGCTCGATCTCAGATTGAATGTATTGCAGCTTTTCAATTGCATACACTACCCTATTTTCAAGATGACGGTCTCTTTTGCGCTTGTCATACGAAACTTCGCCTTTTTCATAGCCTTCTAGTAAACATAGGTATACTTCAATGATATGCCGGGTATGCTTACCTATGGTAGCTTCTGAAAGTGGGGAACATGGTTTATTATAGCAATCCTCTGGAAGTTGCAGAAGTAGCCCTTTAAATTGTTCCAAGGTTTGAATTGTCGAATTGAACATTTGCCTAATTTATTTTTACCCTTATTTGATTTTTATAAAATAGCACCGATAAGTAGATTGCAAAAACAAGATACAAAGAGGCAATAAAAATTGAAAACACATTGCCAAAGTGATTGTATTGATTGAAAAGGTATTTTCCGGCAACTATGTAAACCAAAAGGCCCATAAGCGAGCCGAGACCGATTCCCGTTAAATAAAATGAGTACATTCCGAAACCCCTTTGTAAGGTTCTTCTTGAAAGGAATATACTGTTCCAGCCAAGCCAGAAGGGGAGGTGCATCGGGTTGAGAAAACTTAAGAGCAACCCTAGTAGAAAAGAAGATTTTATGAAGGGAAAGACCTTCGGTAATGCACCCAATTCACTAAAAGTTTGCGTTGCAGTAAAATTGGAAACGGCCAAATAGAGGAGTGTTATTATCCCCATAGGCAAAATAAAAGAGAACGCCCTGTGTTTTAGATTCATGCTGTTTACTCCAAGTAAGGCTACCCTTGCCGCTGCAAGTTCAATTAGTACCACGGCAACCGAGAATATAAAAGCATCCTGAATATTTTGAATCGCGGCAATTTGAAAAGCAGTAAGGTTCAGCACTCCAAAAGGGAGGCCTCCAAGAAAGCTAACCAGTAATCCGGCTCCAAATATTTTAAGGAGTTTCATCTTTTCCCACGTATTATTTGCCCTTTAGTCAATACAAGGTGCACGACCTTTCAAGTAAATTGAATTTATTTTAAAAAAAGTCATTTGATACCGCTTTGGTTCTTAGCCATAAAGCGATTGTAAGGGTCGTTTTTTGCAAGTTCGAAAGCGAGACTAGCAGGTCTTTCGCGC
The DNA here is from genome assembly GCA_963798435.1 of uncultured Flavobacteriaceae bacterium. Taxonomy (GTDB): domain Bacteria; phylum Bacteroidota; class Bacteroidia; order Flavobacteriales; family Flavobacteriaceae; genus JALHST01. Next base: position 567,696 of record CAWCTF010000006.1, on the reverse strand, counting down.
TTTGTGCGAGCGCGCTATTAGCAAGGAGCTGGTTTGACCAGTGTTCACAATTAGAATGGGTGAAATTGAGTTATTGTACACAACGAATGCTTCTGAGGATATTTAAGAAGGATGGTTTTTCGTTTGCATATCGACAATTTCTTGTATATTCCGCTATGAAGCAATCACAAAAGGGACAATTTTATGGGCAGACCAATACGACGATCCTTTTGGAGGGTCTTACGCTGACCGATACCGAATATACCCTCGATACGGTCGACTGGCACTACCACCAAAATCCGTATATAACGTTTTTACTTTATGGCAATCTAATCGAAGGCAATAAAAAGGAAATTTACAATTGCACCCCGGGCTCCTTGGTATTCCATAACTGGCAGGAGCCACATTATAATATTAAACCCCCAGGATACACTCGTGGGTTTCATATCGAATTCGAACAAAAATGGGCCGATCGCCTTGAATACGATCTTCAGGACATTCAAGGAACCCTGAATGTGACCAACCCGGGCCTCAAACTTATGCTCTATACGATCTTTAAGGAAACCAAGATCGGTGACACTGTTTCAGAATTGTCAATCAACTCCCTATTGTTAAATGTTTTAAACGGGATTCATGAAACCCAAGTAACTGCTTCAAAAAAAATACCCAGTTGGGTCACAAAAATTACAGAATTATTGCATGACGAATGTACGGGGAAACATTCACTCACTGACTTATCGGACGCACTAGAAATTCATCCCGGTCATCTTTCCAGGGACTTCAGTAAGTACTTTCAAACGGGTTTGGGCGAATATATACGAAATCTGAAAGTCGAAAAATCCTTGCATTTATTGGTCGACACCAAAAATTCATTGGCCGATATTACCTTCCAATGCGGCTTTGCGGATCAAAGCCATTTTAATCGCTGTTTCAAGGCACGTTTCAAAACGACTCCATCAATATATCGGAAAATTTTAAAGGGCTGATGTGAATTTCATTCTATTTTATTACGCATCCTTAAAATAGCTTTGTGTCTACATTAAATCCAATTCAAAATGAAGGCTCCTTTTTTAAGTTTTATTTCAATCGTCTGCTTTTTATCCTATTCCTACGGGCAACAGGTTTCAGACATTGTTCCTACCGAAGGGATACCCACTACCCTGCAAAAAAATAACATCGGTAAACTCTTTTTTACCGAAATGGCCATTTCCACTTCGGAAGCAAAAGAAACTGACTTTCTAAAAACATATCGCCTCACCAATAAGAGCGACCTGTATTTTATGGCCTTTTTTGATAATTCGCTAACCAACTATATGCATAAATTGGCACCTGAACTAGCGGCCGATTCCTTAGTACAACTGGGAAATTATCAATTTTCAATATTGATTGATGATCAATTAATCTATGCCAGCAATCTTCATCCTGGGGCCCCGCGGGCCAATACCCAAGACAGTGCGACCAGCATAAACAAGCCGCTAATAAATAATGGGAAGAGTTTTGGCCTTTGGAGCGAATCTTTTTGGAATCGATTTCTATACAATGGCGGCGACAGTGTTTTGACCGATGGAAAACACCTACTGAAGATGGTAATACGACCCTATATACAAACGAACACGTTAAAAGTCGGGGAAATTATCGCTCAAGGGGAACTTCAGCTTGACGTATTGCGTCATGCGACAATCGATGCGACGCATGTAAAATTGAATCCCATTCAATCCTATACCGACATTCCGGTTTCCAAGGACAAGTTCGATCATCAAAAAATCAAGGAGCTAAAGGCCACTATTGATGAAGGCGTCTTTAAAAAAATAAACGGTATTGTAGTATTACGAAATGGCAAATTACTAATCGAGGAATATTTTAATGGCGAGACGCGAAATTCCTTACACGATCCCCGCTCGGTCGGTAAGTCGTTTGCGTCGAGTTTGATGGGAATGGCCATTCGCGATGGCTATATAAAAAACACCGATCAGCCACTAAAGGAATTTTACAATCTAGCCGATTATGCGAATCCGAGCAACCTAAAGGAAAATACAACGATCCAGAAATTGCTTACTATGAGTTCAAGCTTTGATGGGGACGATTCGGATTATGATTCACCCGGCAATGAGGAAAATATGTACCCCAGCGCAGATTGGGTCAAATTTACGTTAGACTTGCCCATGAAGCCGACCGATCCTCCTGGTGAGTGGCACTATTTTACCGCGGGGGTAATCCTTTTAGGCGATATCTTAAACCAGCATGTCACAGGTGGATTGAAGGAATATGCCTATGAAAATTTATTCAAACCCTTGCATATCACCCAGTATGAATGGCAATTTACGCCACAAAATGTCCCCAACACGGCGGGAGGCATTCAAATGAATGCCCTCGATTTTGCAAAATATGGGCAGTTGTATCAAAACAAAGGGGTCTGGAACGGAATACAAATTATTCCGGCTGATTGGATTGCCGAAAGTTTCTCGAAACAGAAACCAATTGGAGGCAGAAACAATGAATATTATGGATATTTATTTTGGAACAAAACCTATGAGGTCAATGGCAAAGCAGTTGAGGCCTACTATTGTGCGGGCAATGGGGGTAATTACATTTTGATATTCAAGGATGCCCCCTTGGTAGTGGTAGTTACCGCATCTGCCTACGGACTGCCCTATGCACATCCACAGGTCAATAAAATGCTAGTTGACTATATTTTGCCAGCGGTTCTTCCACAAAATTAATAAAAACGACCAAACACCGATTTCCAGCATTTTTTATTTGAAGAATATTTTTTACCAGTTCCTTTGTATTGTCACACAAGGTAGATAGGACGCGATGCAAAATTCATTGTTATCGTACTAATGAACGTTATCGTGTACTAAACGAACTTACAAAACACTAAAATTTCAAGTCTGAGAATGAACCTTGACCTTGATCACCTAGCGCTTTATAAGAAACTACCTTGATAGCTAGGCTCCTGTGATGAATAAGTTTGCAGTGAATGAATGGGTTTGCATTATAGGGAAGGTGAAAACAATTCTTCATATACCTCAACAGACCTTAAACATAATTTAAACGCCTTTCTTTTGTTTTCGGCGTGTAATGGTATCATACTCAAGAAAAGTGAAGCTTCGATCAACCGTATCAAGGTCATATCCAATTTCATTTTTGAGACTAGATTTGTAAATGAATATGCAAAGTCCTTTATATAATCATATTTTGAAAAATTAAGTTCGGCATGCATTTCTTCATCAAAATTAATATTCGTATAATGGTTGATTATTAAATCATAATATCCAAAAATCGAATGAGATAGCTTCGCCATGTCATAATAAGGCGATCTCATCCGTTGTTTTCAAATCCTTTTGGATCAATTAGTTTGATATCCATATTCTGTGGGGAAAACAAGATATTAGAAAAGCACAAATCTCCATGCGAGAAAATATAATTTTCATTCTTATATATTTTTTCCCGTTTCTCTAGCTCCCTTTGAAGTCTGCTGTGATGATCCCCAATTGATATCCCCTTGTGATTCATAAGGAAGGAGTTGAGTGAGTTGTAATAATCTATTTTTTTCAGTTGTTCTAAACGCGCGGTGTTCTTGCTTATAAGGTTTTCAAATGAATTTTTTTTAAATGGTTTACCCGTTGGTTTTCCGGCATCAAAAAAATATTTTTGAATGATAGACATCAGTATTTGAAATGTTTCCTCATTTAGGCTATTGCTCAAAAATAAATGAGAAACATCCTTATAGTCATAAGATTCCATGGTGTATTGAGAAAAACCAGGTTCTTGTTGATACTCGAAGACTTTAACAAAATAATTATTCAAATGGTCAGGAACATTATTCAGAAATTCAAATTCGGATTTTAATTTGATGGTATCAGAGGATTTTTTAACATAAAAATCTCCGACACTTTTTATAGTATTGAAATGACGTGAATCATGACTGTTACTTAATAAAGAAGTTAAAACGGGTAATGAAGTTAGATCCAGAATAAAATCGGGGAAGGCTAAAAAGAAGATGTCCCTTTTTACTTGTTCCGTTAAAAAAGCGATGAAACGGGCTTTATTTCCTTTATAAATGAAACAATTTTTGTGGCCCCAGAACGCATTGATCATCGAATAACCTGTGAATTCCAAAAACTTTGAAAGTTCAGTCAGGTCTTTAGAAAAAACACTTGAACTAAAAATAAAAATTTCATTTATAGATGGATCTTGAGCTATTATTGATAGATCATCTATAATTTTTAGTTCATAGCGGGGCAGTAAATCCTGTATTTGATCCCGAAGGATTTTGTTTCCAATCCTGATCTCAGAATATTTTGAACTAGACGAATACTCTCTTATGCTAATGGAATCAATACTACTATCAAAATAAAATATTTCTGTCATTTTAAACAACTTGATAAATACGTCAAAAAAACCTTCAATTTTCCTAAAATATTCTTGTCCCAACTCGATACTCCCTTATGCCTGGGTTTTTCGATAATCGGTAAAAAATATTTTGGATTAACCATCTTATAAATTATAAAATCAATTGTATAATTGTTTGGTAGTTTTTCTAAATCAGTGATTAATTTCCGTTCAATTAATTTAGGCTGCCCATTGAATTCCTTAATGGACCTCAAAGACAGAATGCTTAAGGATAATCTCAAGAAATAAGTGAAAATAGCGTCTGTGAATGGTCTATTTTTCCGAAGGGAAAAAATGGAAGTAGGACCTTCAATCTTCATGAGATCTTTCAAAATGTGTTAAAAAATAAGAATAGGCGTCAAATTGCCTATCAGAATGATTCATCAGGATGAATTCAGCGGTGCTTCTCTTTAACGCTTCCTTAATACCATTTCCCAAGCCCTTATTATCTATAATATGGATTAAATCTATTTTTTTCTCAATATGTATCAATTCCTCGAAAAAGACCTCAGATCCATCTTTTGAGCCATTATTAACAAAAATATATTTCCCAATATGAAAAAGACGCTCAAGCCGTTTAAGGTCTTTATACACTTCTAAAATATTTTCCCGTTCATTGTAAAAAGGCACTACTATGTCGATAATTGTATTCTTGAACGGTCCGGAAAATTTAAAAATAAATTCCTCTACTGAAATATTCTTGTCATCAATATAATGGCCATCTTCGCCACAATAGGGCTTTCCGAAAATTATATCGTCATAGGGAATCTGGTTTTCTTCTAACCATTTCGTGGCTATAGGTCTAGTAAACTCGTGTATTTTTTTGAGGTCTCCCTCGAAAGTCCTCATATTCCTAGCCGTAAAAATTGTGATATCAAATTTAGTATTCGATGCGTACATCGTTTCCCTGACCAGCCTGTTCACGGGTTTTATAGGGTAGTCCAGCCTATGATCATCCACGGTTATGGTGTTATCCAAATCAACAATAAGTTTATTCTTTTTCATTTGCTTTTTAAAAATTTCAACATAAACAGAATAAGGGAAATAAGTAATCCTGAACCGAATATATAGATGGTATACGCCGTGGAGGCAATTAAATAGGTGTTAAAATCAGGGTGCAATAAAAAAATCGTATAAAATGCCAACTGTATGCCCCCAAATCCGAGCGGACCATTGGGAAGCAAGGATGAAAAAGCAATAAACACCGTTAATAATATCAATAGATCAAGCCGAAAATCTAAATCGGAGAAGAACATGAACAAACTTAGCAGTTCAAAACTCCATATCAATACCGTATAGGATAGAATAGAGAATGACTTCGCCTTTAGTACCTTTTTAGCCTCCCTCAGGTTGATTAAAAAATTATACGTGAATTTCAAAAGGGGGAAACTTAACGATTTTTGTGGCCTTAACAAGAGTCTTTTATGTATTATTTGTAACGTGTCTTCCAAAGACAATAAGGAAACGAGTAACACCAAAATGATAAAAATTATGCTGATCATCGTGTTATGAATCGTTGAAACCTCATGAGGAAAAACATACATTCCGATAGCAAATAAAAGAGCTAGAATGAAGAAGTCGAAAAATCGCTCGATTATTAGGGTGTTAATCGATGTAAACCCCGAATTGAACACTTTTTTGAATCGAAGAAATCGATACGCCTCACCAAGTTTAAACGGAACGACCAGATTGACGCCATTCGTTTTAAACTGTTCAACAAAAACAGCTTTCAAGGCAACATTCACATCGCCACAGATAACAAAAAGCCTCAAGGAACGTATACAATGGGCAATACAATAAAATCCGATGGCAAGTAGTACTTTCCAGTTGAAATAGGTCGATTTTAAGGTGCTCAAATCAATGCTTTCGATGTCTAAAAAGTTATACACCAAGACCATGAAAATAATTCCAAGAATGAGCAGGAACAGTAACCTAAAATACCGCATCATAGTTTATCTTTATTGGCGAAATATTCCTCGGGCGTCCCCAAAATTATAGTTTCCGTTTCGTCATTACATACATAGCCCTTAATCTTTTCATGGTCGATAATCATTAATTTATAGATATCGCTGATGTAAATCTCGGAACTGGTCTGGATATGATTAAAATATTCGATGAATTTTTCCTTACTTGAAAACCCATATAATCCGGTGGTGGCATAGTTTGAAATAACCTCTTTTTCAACTATTTTTTCCACAAGGTCATATTCAGTTAGTTGAACATAACTAAAATGTTTGCTGTCTTCAAGAAAAAGATCGATGGTGCCCGAAAACCTATGCGCCAAATCGTACGCCATTTTTCCAAGGTCCCTGTTTTTCAAAATGGTATCCCCATTAAAAAAGAAAACGGGATCGTTGTTTTGAATAGATTTACAACCAATATATGCAGTTTCCGCCTGGCCTTGTGTATCATCTGTGACTATAACTTTAAAATTCTTGTTATGCTTGGATAGAATATCTTCGATTTGACCGACGAACGCCTCATGTGCCCTATTAATGACAACAGATAGACTTACTTCATTCGGGAAATTAAATTCCTTGATACTACGTTCCAAAATCGTCTGATGGTTATCAAGATGTAGCAGATATTTTGGTACTATTATATTTTGCTCTGTAAACCGTTTCCCTTTGCCTGCCAGGCAGAATGTAAAATTATAGCGACCGTTCATTTTATCTTGTTATCTTTCAGTTCTCAGTTGCAACCGATCCTAAGACCTTTGCATATAAATATACTCTTCGATGTTACTTTATACATAATCTTGAACGACGACTTCCCTTTTTGATTGTATATCCTGTATAATCAAGAGCACAAAGAAGGTTATCAAGACACAAACATTGAATATGACAAAATATTTATTATTGTACATAAATTCCCTAAACCCAATCATCTTCTCATTTGTCACCATATTTAGAACCCTTATGATTCTTGGTGCTAAACAAAAAAGAAGTAAATAGCCATACAAGATCTTAAAATACCTCATTTTAAGGACAAAAGGAAGTATCAGCAAGAACAAGGTGTGGTCATGGCCGTTATGATAAAACCCAAATAAGGAAAGTAGTAATGAACATATAAAAATCGTGCTTTTATCGAGACGGTATCTTATGGCCACGAATGAAAAAATTCCGATGAATAATACGAGGCAAATAGTCAATAAATTGATTCCTATTAGAGGCCCGTCAAAAAATAGCCCATATAAACTCATCAAATTCGAAGGGCCTCCGCCCGTAGGGTTCGAAACTGGGTCTGTAGAAACCTTAATAGGCAAGAAAATGGTCGAAATAAAATTCAGGTTAAATTGGATGGAATACACAAGCGGAAAAACAAGTGTAATTAGGCCACTTAAAATAACTGACCGGTAGTACCCCATTAATAAAAACCCAAGGATAATGGGCAGTCCAAAGGAATATTTAATGGTTAACAATGATAAAAGAAGGGGCAGTAAAATTATATTATCCTTAAATTTCCAGGATAAGTACATGATGGCAATTAATACTATGGTTGATTGGCCATTGGTATATACAGCGATAAGTGGGAAGCCTACAAAAAAGGGAAGCAGCAGTAGCGCCATTTTTTTATATTCCAGGCCAAAATCCTTTTTGACCTGAACAAGGAATAGTACTAACAGTGCCACACCGAGCAGGAACCAGCTCAGCTTAAAATTTTCCCAGGAAACCGAAGATAAGGGATATAACAGATAATAGAGTTGGAAGTAATAATTAGGAACGCTGCGCATGAACCAGTCGCTATAATTCCCCAAATAATACGTGTAAAAATCGATGTTTTCCGAAAATAACTTTGTGGGATACCATTGCGCATCCTTACTGCCGGTGGTAGCAATCACCCCTTGGTAAAGGCCTATCGAAAGTATGGCCAGTAACATAAGATAGTATCCATATTTATAGATATACGGGAGTTTACCGCTAATAAACTTCTCGAGATTCCCCATTCAACAGTTTATAAAATTACACCCCATAAGCATGCCGTTAAGCGCCATTCAATGTCTTCCTTGAAACAAATCAAGCCCCCGATGTATCTTTGAAACCGCACAGCGACCTGGGGCTTCCCAGACCGTAAAATCTTGATTGTCAAAATCGATTCGTTGGTTTCAAATGCGTTTTGGCATTCTTATTGAAATTAAGGAACTCGTCTTTAATAAGACTTAAGAAGTACCTTGGATACAATGTGATTCTTTCCAAAGAAATAGATTATTACAAGTATAACTAAGTCGGCATAATGATATTGTGCTTAATCGATAAAAATAGCTTTTCTTTCGATGTCAGGGATGGCGCTATCCGTTGAAAATATTCGTCTGCCTACCAAAGTGCTATACCACTTTACAAAATAGTAAATTTCGGTTTTTTTGATGGTGGGACCATGTTTCGAAGATATGTCGACTATGTAATTCAAAAAATGATATATGTCATCACTTTTTTTATGTGAATTTATTAAAAAATTAAACCGCAAGAAGTAGGCCATGGGGCACGTAATAAAGGCTGGTGTACATCATTCAAAAGTTGCTTTCTAACCTTATAAGAATCAATGTCAGGGTTCTCGTTCATCGGTAAAACACTTCAGAGACGGCATTTCCAGAATACATGTGAGCAATGTTATGTTAAGGATTGCCGCTTTTTTAGGTTCAAAAAAACCCTTAACTAGGAAGTAGAAATCGAAGCAATCACCGTATTTAGGAACGGCAATTTAACAAACCTAAAAGCAGGCAACGATTAAGAAGTCTCTCCAGACAAGTGCGTTAGTGGAAAATTAGTAGGTAATTCGAGTACTAACCCCTAGGATGTTAATAATTATTCTTAAATGCCAGCACAAGTTGCCAAGAGCCGAAGACTGTCGAACCCAATCAGGCGCAACGGTGAAATACCAAAATTCAAGTTGCCTTTTATTTTAGGTAACACCCTTTTTATTTTTCGCGAAAAATCATACTAAGCTCAGGATTCTCCCGCGAATAAACAATTTGTCAAATCAAAAGATTTCAATTATTATTGTTATAAATTGGTTTGTAAGATGGCCCGAGAAAGAATAGTCCAATGAAGCGACGAAGGTTTGTAATCGTATTAAGTGCCTTGGTTTTATCGGGAGTACTATTTGCGTTGATCAAGTATTATCGGAAACTAACGACCCCTTCCCTTGCCAGTCCTGAATTACTTTCACGTATCATGAATTACAAAGCGATCAACACTATAGGCGTTAAATATCGGCAAAATTTACCTAATGAAGATAATGAACAAATACTTACAACCTATTTGACTGGTAAGAAAGACTCCCAGGAAATCGGTTCTTCAATGGAAGCCAAGATATTACAGGATTTCAAGGAAGGCAAAATCGTGGTAATGGATGGCTGGGTCCTATCGGTTACGGAAGCCCGCCAATGCGCCCTATTTTCTATGTTAAAATAAAACAAGATGCATATTGATTCAAGGGTATTGGCCGACAATTCAATAATCGAAGGTGACATCTGCATAATCGGTGCAGGTGCGGCCGGAATTAGCATCGCACTCGAATGGATGAATACCCCATTTAAGGTTATTCTTCTCGAGAGTGGTGGTTTTGAATATGATGTTAAAATCCAGGAATTAAATTCAGGAGAAACAAGTGGCCAAAAATACTTTCCCCTACAATCGAGTAGATTGCGGTTTTTCGGTGGCACGACCGGGCACTGGCAAGGTATGTGCTCCCCTCTTGACGCGATTGATTTTAAGAAACGCAGTTATGTGCCGCATTCGGGTTGGCCCATAACAAGGGAAGATTTGGACCCCTTTTATGCTCGGGCAAATAAGACGCTACAACTAGGCCCTTATAAGTATGACCTGGAGTATTGGAAAAATGAAATCCCGAACCTGATCCCTTTGCCGCTGGATAGCCATGTTATCTGGAATAAAATGTGGCAAAAAAATCCGATTCGATTCGGGGAAAAGTACAAGGATACCATTGTTAATTCCAAGAACATATTTCTATATACCTATGCCACCGCAGTCAATATACAAGCGAATAAGGATATAACTTCAACCGAAGAGATTCATGTCAGGAACCATTCGGGCAAGAAATTAAAAGTAAAAGCCAAATATTATATCATGGCCTGTGGGGCCATCCAAAATGCACGACTCCTGTTAGCCTCCAACAGACAGACCATCAAAGGTTTAGGTAATAAAAATGACAATGTTGGACGTTATTTCATGGAACACTTTGAAATGATATGTTCTGAATTATGGCTGTTTAACAAATTCCCTACAGACCTGTATTCCGCGGACAGAATTAAGGCGGAATTAGCGATTACCGAAGAGGTCCAAATTAAAAATGGAATCTTGAACGGGACCGCAAAACTTCGACCGTTGGATGTTTATAAAGACGCCAAACCGGCCGTTGAGACCTGGCAAGATACAGATCCGAGAAAGGCACTGCAAGAATTGCAAAAATCAAATTGGTTGACTAAAGTCTTACGGTTGAAATCTAAGTTAGTTGAACCCACGGCCTTTCTCTTGGACACACGCATGGAACAGTCACCGAATCCGAATTCACGGGTTACACTTGCAAATGAAAAGGATGAATTAGGCGTCCCGAAGGCGCATTTGCACTGGGAACTTTCTCCCCTTGATAAGTACAGCCTGCGTAAAATACATGAAATCATCGGAAAGGAGATCGCCATTGCTGGTTTAGGACGCGTAAAATTGAAAGAATTCCTACAAGATGAAAATGACCCCTACTTTCATGAAAATGCCGATGCAGGGTGGCACCATATGGGAACAACACGAATGAGTGAAGATCCTAAGCTAGGGGTAGTAAATAAAAATTGTAGGTTACATGAGATCGCCAATCTATTCATAGCCGGCTCGGGTTGCTTCGTAACCTCAGGTGCACCAAATCCTACGCTTACCTTGATAGCATTGTCTATTCGTCTGTCGGACCACGTGATGAAATTAATGCGAACAAGTGGTGGCAACGTTTAAAAAGGTAGGTGAACTTTGTTCATTTCGAAGCAACTGACAACTGAATCCCGTGGTTCATCGTAGAGCTTGCTATGTCGAAATTGAGTTGAACACGACATTGCCAAATCGCATCAGCCTAAATAAGCACCAACTATCTTTATTCAGGTAGCGCAATCATGACCTTTCAAAACTCCTTGCCTGTATAGGCCTAAACAGATAACCAAGGTATTTGATGGGATCAAATGGATTTCGCCAAACAAATTCAAGACACCGTAATTTTTATTGTCAAATTCGATATATTTGACGTACCCCTAACCCCTATTTCCGTATCAAATTATGACACATATTCTTCTGGCAGACGATGACGCTGATGATCGCCTTATTTTTGAAGAGGCTTTGTCCGATTTATCGCTTAAGGTCTCCTTTAAGGCAGTCGAAAACGGACTTAAACTAATGCAATTACTCAAATGCGAAAGTCAAATACTTCCCGATATCGTATTTTTAGACTTAAATATGCCGTTGCAAACAGGTCATGAATGCCTTAAGGAAATAAAGGCGGACACCCGCTTTAAAAATTTGACGGTTGTTATCTATTCAACATCCCTTAATCTCGAGACGGTCGATGAATTGTACGAAGATGGTGCCGACTATTATATTTGCAAACCTGGTGCCTATGGAACCTTAAAAAGGATACTTCAAAAGGCCATTGCACTAGTAGGCCAAAAATCTGGGAAGCGTGTTTCTAAAAATGAGTTTATCGTTACCCCTTAATAGCGATTCCCAAGATTTTAAAATTAGGTGTTCAATACATCTTATTACTACAAGCCAGAATATAAAAGGCGATCATAATCAATGATCCTCTAAAATCAATTGTACGCATGCCATGCGATTTCCCCTAAAATTAATACGTGTTTTTTTAAAGCCCCAAAGTGGTTCGAATCATCGTTATTTCAGGGTTTGAAAACGCTAAAAAAACGGTTAATATAACCCTCTACGCAGTAGTTCTATTGAGTGAGACCCCCTAGGTCGGGAAAGCACAAAGGGAACGAAGATGTTAACACATATCGTTCCCTTTGCTATCATATGCTCCTTGGTTAGAATTACCTATCCAGTCGTTCGAGTATAATCTCAGCCATTCTTAAAAATAGCACCCCGTCTTATGATAGGATAAATATACATTAAAAAGGTAGATGTGCCACCGGGATTTCCCCTCTTTCGGCTTATTTTTCCTATTGAGTCAATAGATTAATCGATAGGGCACATTTTTGCTTCCCTTACCAATCTGTTACCGCGTTATTCATATTGGAAACTAGGTTTTGGTAAAGATTTTCGAAATAGTCTTAGGTAAATAATTATCGCGTTAGGCACTAAACCTTGCTTATTTTAGTGCTTTAGTGTGCTACCGCCTTTGTGTTTTTCAAATGCTATGGTACTACCTATCATTCAAATCGGTTAATTTTCTTCCCTTTCGAGCCAACAGATTCCCAATTGCCATATTAGTTTTATAAAAAGTATGGCTTGCGATAACTACGGCTTAAACGGTAAGGTATTAAATGTTCTTATTGACACGCACTCGCAAAGTATACAATTAAACAAACCTAAGAAGAAAACTGACCATTGGAGGGAAAAAATACCTAATAACCCAAAAATGACAACGATGAAAAAGTGTATGATTTATTTAATGGCTTTTATTCTAGCAATTTTTATGGAACGCATAACAAAAGCTACACGCGCCAAAATTGAAATAAATACCATAGAACCAGGAATAGAAATTAAAGAAGGTAAAGAACCATGGTTAAACCTTAATAAAGCTTATGAAAACCATGCGAAATATAACAGGATTGCCCGTTTTGAATCCACAATTCCTATCCAAATGGCCTTGGTAAATACAACTTCCCTTTTTAGTTAGGGTAGTATCGTGATTAAGAAATTAAACAGAATGATTTTTTTAGTGTTTGCTTAATCCTGTGAATTTAAGCAGAAACGCTACACTAATCTGCATTTAGGCATTCATAGGTTTCTTGTGCAAAATTGATCCGAGAATAGTCTTGGAATTTTCGTTCAAAGAGAAACATTATTAAGATAAGAAAGGCACGGCTTTATATATGGAGCTGTTTTATGAATATGCCGCAAAACATTTCATAAATTTTCGAGCCAAATAAGCAGCCCAAGTGAAAGGTTTAGGAAACAACCTATATGTTGGGCGACAACCTTAATCTCCTATAATTAAATCAAGTCAACAGGCACTTCAGAAAACCAATTGAAAAACCATTTTCACCAAACATTTATGGCTAAAATAGCGTTTATTTGTACGTACACTTCGCTAGATTTAACGTACATGAAAATTGCTGCGAAGGTCTCAATAAAAACGCATTATAAAGCAATTAGGCATACAAATCGAACATGCAGTTAATGAACAAGGAAGAGGAGTCACCCTATTATTTTTTTAGAGGCGGAGGTGCCATGGGGAAACTAATACGTGCCAAGGATTGGGCGAGTACGCCATTAGGAAATCCGAAAAATTGGCCCAAAAGTTTACAGACGATGGTCTCGGTGATGCTCGAAAATCCGTTTGGGATGTATATAGCTTGGGGCAAGGAATACACCCAAATATACAATGATGGGTATCGACCCATCTTAGGTGAAACAAAACACCCTCAGGCACTTGGGATAAGTTCAAAGGAGACTTTTTCGGAAATTTGGCACATCATATCATCAATGTTCGATGGCGTTATGAACGGAATTCCTATTGGTTTCCCAGATTTTATGTTGCCCTTAGACAGAAATGGCTATATAGAAAAGTGTTATTTTGATTTTGCGTATAGCCCGATACGATTGGAGGACGGTAAGGTTGGTGGTGTTCTGGTGACAGTGATCGAAACTACAAATAAAAAGAAGGCTGAAGACAATCTTAAGGAAAGTAAAAACCAGTTGCAATTTGCGATTGATGCCACTGATTTGGCTACTTGGGAAATTGATCCAGTGACTAAGTGTTTTAGCGGGGATCATCGGTTTAATGAATGGCATGGTGTAGCACACCAGACTACCTTTGACCTAAAATCAAATGAAAACACAGTACAAATAGAGGATTGGAGGTTGTTTTTGAAAGCGATAAACAATGCCCTCGAATATTCAAATGGTGGGGAACTGGATTATCAATATAGCATTGTCAATCCCAGAACAAAGCAATTGAAAATTGTTCGGGCAAAGGGCAAGGTATTATTCAATGTCTACAATGTGGCCGAAAAGTTTACAGGAACCTTGCAAAACGTAACCGAGGAGGTTTTGGCCAACAGACACAGGGAAGAAAACGAAAGAAACTTGCGACTTATGATATTGCAAGCTCCTGTGGCTATCGGAATATTTAGGGGTGCCAATTATACCGTCGAAATTGCAAATACAAAAGCCTTGGAATTGTGGGGTCGTTCGATAGAGGACGTGTTGGGTCGTCCTATACTTGCAGCAATGCCCGAATTAGAAGCACAAGGGATCAAAGAGCTTCTTGATGATGTATGGACTACCGGCAATCGTTTTGACGCGCCTGAACTTCCTGTAAAATTATTGAGAAACAACGAATTGAAAACTGTGTACGTTAACTTTTCCTATGAGCCGTTATATGATTCGGATCACATAATTAATGGCATAATGGCCATTGGCTTTGACGTTACCGAACAGGTGCTTTCACGACTAAAAGTTGAAGAAGCCGAAGAAAGATTGCGATTGGCTACCGAAGCTACCGAAACTGCCACTTGGGATTTGGATTTTAAAGAAAGAACTCTGTATCATTCGCAGGGATTGGCTAAGATTTTTGGCCATGACCCGTTTTCACAACTCAATCAGCCCCAATTGCGTGGCCAAATCCATCCAGAGGATATTCACGAAGTTGTGGAAAAAGCCTTTGAGGAAGCCCTTCAAACAGGAGTTTATAAATATGACGCCCGTATTATTAAGCCAGATAACACCATTAGTTGGATCAGCACCCATGGCAAACTGTTTTACGATGCCCATCAACAACCGCTTAAAATAATTGGAACGGTTAGGGACATCACAGAAGAAAAGAAAAACCAACAAGCCGTACTTGAGAGTGAAATAAAATTCAGGTTGCTTGCTGATTCGATGCCGCAACATATCTGGACCGCCGATGCCAAGGGTCAATTAAATTATTTTAATCAATCGGTCTTTGATTATTCCGGCTTAACGGCAGACGAGCTTCAAATTGGAGGGTGGTTGCAAATTTTGCATCCAGATGATCGGGAGCGGAATTTAAAAAAATGGACCGAATCACTTTCATCTGGCAACGATTTTTTAATCGAACACCGCTTTCGTATGTTCTCGGGAGAATACAGATGGCAATTGAGCCGGGCAATCCCTCAAAAAGATGGGGAGGGGAATATTACGATGTGGGTTGGCACCAGTACCGATATACAAGAGCAAAAGATGTTTGCCAATGAACTTGAAAAGCAGGTATCGGAAAGAACTAGTGAAATACGCCAACAGAATATCGCCCTTGAAAAAATGAACAAGGAGTTGGAATCCTTCGCCTATATTTCCAGTCATGATCTACAGGAACCTTTGCGAAAGATCCAAACATTTGCCTCCCAGATTTTGGAAAAAGAGGCGCATAACTTATCTACAGGGGCACAGGATAAATTTTCGCGAATTCAACATGCCTCCAATAGGATGCAGACCCTTATTCAAGATCTTTTGGCATATTCCCGAACAAATACCGACGTTCGAAATTTTGAAATGACAAGCCTTACAAAACTTGTAGATGAAGTAAGAGAGGAATTAAATGAAGAATTGAATCAAAATAAGGCAATTATTTCGATTACTGAAAATTGTACCCTAAGAGTTATTCCCTTTCAATTTCATCAACTCTTATTGAACCTTATATCAAATTCCCTCAAATTTGCACAGAAAGACATTCCGCCACATATTGAAATCAAGGGCAATGTATTGGAGAATCCTGAACATGGCAAAAATTATAATTTAAAAGATAAAAAATATTGTCATATTCGTTTTTCGGATAATGGTATTGGTTTCGACAAGAAATACAGTAAAAAGATTTTCGAGGTCTTCCAACGTCTTCATGGGAAGGAAATCTATAAAGGCACGGGAATTGGTCTTGCCATCGTAAAAAAAATAATTGAAAATCACCAAGGTTATATCTTTGCAAGCGGGGAAGTAAACAAGGGGGCCGTTTTTGATATATATATCCCAGTCTGATTACTTTTTTTAATCGCAAGCATGCTGTATATTCATAGTGAGTAGGGCTGTTCAGAATATAGAACGCTCGTCAAAAATATCTTTGACTATTGATTATTTGTATTTTCATATAGCAGTGGAATATCCGTATTAAGAGGTCCTTTAATAAACGCGACTTCGATTGCGCTATCTTGAATACTTGATTACTTGCTGATGTAATTCTGAAGTTCCGCTATTTTTTCCGGGGTATTGAAGATGCCCCCATAAAAAGAGGTTATCGTGGTCGAGGTATCATCTTGTATACCACGTGACGAAACGCATAGATGTTTAGCATCCATAAGTACCGCTACATTCTCGGTGTCTAATGCCCGCTGCAATTCCTTGGCCACCTGAATGGTCAGTCGCTCCTGTACTTGTGGGCGCTTGGCATAATATTGAACGATGCGATTCAGTTTCGAGAGACCGATTACTTTTCCGGAAGAAATATAGGCAACATGGGCCTTTCCGATAATTGGCACAAAATGATGTTCACAGTTCGAGTAAAAAGTGATATTTTTTTCGACCAACATTTGGTCGTACCGGTACGCATTATTGAATAGCGAGATGGTAGGTTTGTTTTCAGGGTTTAAGCCCGAAAATAATTCATCGATATACATTTTTGCTACCCGGTTCGGCGTTCCACGAAGGGAGTCGTCATTTAGATCAAGCCCCATTACATCCATGATTTCTGCGAACAATTCGGCAATGCGTTCCTTTTTCTCTTCATCTGATTTGACAAAGGCATTGGCTTTCATCGGGGTTTCGATTTTTTCATACAGGGGGTCGTCCCCGATGACATCCTGGTGAAATCCGTTGCGAAGGGGTTTTGACCCCATGAGGGATTGCAATATTGTGTCTTGATCTTTCATATAGTATCTTTTCAAATTAAATATAGGCGGGTCACGGTGTATAGTCCTCTTTTCCATGCCCTCCCCCGTATTTCAAAACCAATGAAACCGGTATGGCTCGGAATCAAAGTGTAAAAGTATTATTTTTGTTTAATCTTTAATGTTAATATTTAAACAAAAAATACTATTGAAATCATACTCCTATGTTCATCATAAATCATATGTAGCGGCCCACATTCTTGGATGGAATGGGCATATTCATTTCTTAATATAGTTTTACCAGGGAATTAACCGATACCGCCAATCGTAATTCAACCCTACGACAGCAGCACCATATAGCGACTTCAAAAATTTTAACTTACATTGGGGTAGTAAAAGCGCAACTGGTACACGATGATCACTTTAATTGAGAACGCACAAAAATATATAGAACGAAAAGCAGTCATAAGCGAGGGCGTATCTTATACCTATCAGCAACTCTTAGACGCCTCAAAAGCCATAGCACACTCCCTATTGAACGGAAAACAAAATCTTCAGGAGGCACGGATCGCTTTTCTAGTGCCTTCCGGGTTCAGCTATGTGGCGATACAATGGGGTATTTGGCGTGCGGGTGGTGTCGCCGTGCCACTGTGTGTAAAACACCCATTGGCTTCCATTCAATATGTAATCGAAGACACGGGGGCTACCACCGTTGTTTTTTCTTCTGAATTCGAATCGTTGCTCGCACCCCTCAGGCGATTCCCCAAGTTGCGATTTTTGCCATCGGAGCATTTCATGGAAAAGGATGGTAGCCTGCCTGAGATCGACCCACGACAACGCGCTATGATCTTATATACTAGCGGCACTACCGGGAACCCGAAAGGGGTTGTAACCACCCACCAAAATATCGAGGCCCAGATTACGTCCTTGACAACTTCTTGGGCATGGAGTCAAGAGGATCATATTCTCAATGTACTCCCCTTACATCATGTACATGGAATCGTAAATGTCTTAGGCTGCGCCTTATGGAGCGGTGCTTGTTGTCAGTTTTTGGCAATGTTTGACTGTGCCAAGATATTCGACATCTTTTCGGAAGGCGAAGTAACGGTTTTTATGGCCGTGCCTACCATTTATTACAAATTAATAGCCCACTACAACGAACTTCCAAAAGACGAAAAGCATGCCTTATCGGTGGTATTAAAAAAAATGCGTTTGATGGTCTCCGGGTCTGCAGCTTTACCCATTTCCGTCATGGAACAATGGCAACAAATTAGTGGGCATACCTTGTTAGAGCGCTATGGCATGACCGAAATGGGGATGGCCATTAGCAATCCGTATGCGGGGGAAAGAAGGCCTGGCCATATCGGTCAGCCACTGACAGGGGTAATGGTGCGATTGGCCGATGAGAACGATGACCCTATAGGCGATTCCACCGCAGGCGAAATTCAAGTCAAAGGCCCCAATGTGTTCAATGAATATTGGAACCGGCCTCAGGCCACTGCCGACGCATTTACCCAGGATGGCTGGTTTAGGACGGGAGATATTGCCATGCTCGAAAATGGCAGTTATCGCATTCTCGGAAGAAACTCGGTCGACATTATCAAATCGGGTGGTTATAAAATTTCGGCCTTGGAAATTGAAGAGGTTCTACGCTCACATCCCCAGGTAAAGGATTGTGCGGTGGTGGGCATTCCCGATGAAGAGTGGGGAGAAATTATTGGGGCAAGTATTGTCCTTTCCTCCGGTGCCTTGTATCCCGACCAGCTAAAAAAATGGCTAAAGGAAAAGCTACCCGGCTATAAATCCCCAAAAAAATACCTATTTCAAGAAGACCTCCCCAGAAATGTCATGGGGAAAGTGACCAAAAACGAATTAAAACAATTATTCAGCGATCAAAATTAAGAGGTAATGAAAATATACGGCGTAGCCTTATTGGCCCTATGTTTTCTAGTAGGAAAGATACTGGGAAACTATCTGGGGCTTTTAATACAAATTGATGGGGATATCGGAGGCGTCGGTTTTGCCATGATCCTCTTGATATTTTCGAATTCATATCTAAAAAAGAAGGGTTTGATGCAGCCTGAGACAGCATACGGAATCCTCTTTTGGAGCTCAATGTATATTCCTATCATCGTAGCCATGGCCGCTACCCTCAATGTGCGATCGGCAATTTCTGGCGGATGGGTAGCCGTATGTGCAGGGGCCATCGTTACCTTAGGTGCCTTTTTCCTTGTCCCGCTGATAGCGAAAATAGGCAAGGAAAAGGTTGAAAAAACACCAGACCTATGATCGAAATTCTAAAAGATGTTCTCATCAAGAATGGTTTGCTATTCGCGTTTTTAGTAGTGGGATGCATCCTGCTTATGGCATTTTGGATCTCGAAATGGCTCACCTATAAAAGGATACCCGGCGTGGCCATTGCGATTGTCATCGGATTGGGGCTCGCTTTTCTCGGTGAGAATAAAGGCATCTCCGATATTCCGATTTTTGCTGGCATGGCGCTATTGGGCGGTGCCATGTTACGCGATTTTGCAGTAGTCGCGACGGCAATGGGCGCCGATATGAACGAAATCAAAAATGCAGGACTTGCAGGGGCCGTTTCTTTATTGGTCGGGGTTTCCTTTTCTTTTTTTCTTGGGGCCCTCATCGCCTTTGCCATGGGGTACACGGATCCTAAGAGTATTGCCACCATAGGTGCTGGTGCTTGCACCTATATTGTAGGACCCATTACAGGTACCGCCTTAGGAGTACCTTCCGACATCATCGCAATCAGTGTTGCGGCAGGGGTGGTCAAGACGATAGTAGCGACCATTGGCACCCCTTTGATCGCCAAAACCATCGGTCTTGATAATCCGCATTCTGCAGTGGTTTTTGGCGGATTGATAGGTACAACAAGTGGCGTAACCGCAGGCTTGGCGGCTACCGATCCAAAACTAGTACCCTATGGGGCCTTAACGGCGACTTTTTATACAGGATTGGGGTGTTTGCTTTGTCCTTCGGTCTTTTATTTTATACTACTAGTATTCATTGGGTAATTTGCATAAAGACCTTATTTATGACTATCACATTGGGTGTAAAGTCGTATATCCCTTTAGGGTAAATCGTCTCATTTAGTACTTTTATAAGTATTTATAACTACCTTAAATGCACAGAACACACCTTATTGATGAATTGAACCCTTTATGAATCAGGTACCATGAACCGATTCTAAAAAAGTTCTTTGAATCTTCCGATTAAAAGCGATTATTTGCAAAGATGTACCCGATTATTAGTGTCATCAAACGAATTGTTTTGAATCAAAAACCTCCAAATGAGGACCAAAAAGGAGGCAAATTGACATAAACGAACCAGCAGCACATGGGTAACCAATAAAAAAGGCCTTATGACCCTCACTGAAACCGACGCTTCATATGCAATTCATTGGCAATTTAGCACTGGAGAGCGCAGTGAACCGGGCCTAATCAAGGCCATGAAATCGGGTCGCGAAACAACTGATTATTGGTAATCCATTCTTTTTAAAAACATGGGTATGGACACGATACTTGGAATAAAACAAAGAAATCGGAAACCGATTGACCAAAATGGCATGGTGTTAAAATTATTGTAGCCGAATCAAATATCCAAAAAGATGAATCAGTATCCCAATTTTAATTTTAATCATTTGAAAACACTGATTCTTATAATCCTTGCCACATCATACACCGCGGTTAATGCCCAAGTGACTTATTTACAAAAAGGAAGTATCATCGATTCAGTGCCGATAGGCCAGAACACTTCAGAAAGCTATGCACTATATGTTCCAAAGAGCGTTCGCCCTTCAGATCCCGTACCCCTAGTTTTTATTTTTGATCCAGCCGCGCATGGTACCTATGGAATACAACCCTTTCTAAAGGCATCCGAAACCTATGGTTATGTATTGGTATGTTCAAATAATTCTAAAAATGGGCCGAATGATACGAATTTGGAAATAGCGAATCGGTTGTTCCAAAAAGTCATCTCTGATTTTAATGTAGACCCGCATAAAATGTATACCGCCGGTTTTTCGGGGGGTGCCCGATTGGCCTCGACTTTAGCGGTCGTGACCAAGAAAATTCAAGGTGTGGTAGCTTGTGGGGCGGGCTTTTCGAGTGATTCACCCTACCTGCCCTTTAATGAGGATTTTTCGTATGCGGCCATAACCGGATATGATGATATGAACTTTAGCGAACTGATTAAAACAAAAGGCTGGCTCAATAAGCTAGGTATTTCTAACGAGCTCTTTATTTTTGATATCGGCCATCAATGGCCCGAACAGGAGCAACTACTTGAAGCATTCGATTGGCTGCAATTGGAAGCCATAAAAAAAGGTATCGCCACTAAAGATATGCTGCTTTTACAGACTCTTTACGACAAATTTTATGTAAAGGCCCGAAAGTTTGAGGAGGGTAATAGGTTACTCAGGGCCTCTTATGAATACGAGCGACTTCTCAGAAATTTCAACAGATATTTTCAAATGGATAGCATCCAGAATCGATACAATGAAATGCTCGCCACAAAATCATATGGGAAAGAGAAAAAAATGCTTAACCAGTACCTTGCAGACGAGGTCTCCCATTGGCTAAAATATCAAAAGCGATTCAAGAAAGACCTTGAAAAAGGAAATACCAAGCTTTCCTGGTGGAACACTGAAATCAACAAACTTACAACTTCAATGCAAACCGAGGATTTCCAAAAAAAGGCCATGTTCAAACGGCTTTTATACAAAATATCGGCAGCCGCTTTTGAAACCGCTACGATCACCAATACAAATCTAACTCTTGAACAGAAAATATTGTGTTTTGACATCGCGATAGTGTGTAGACCGAATGAACCCTATCTATACCTCAAACAAATCGAATTCTACCTTCTTAAAAAAAATCAGGAGATGGCTTTCGATTATTTGGAAAGATTGCTTAACACTGGTTTTAGAAACTTTGAATACCTCAATAAAAGTACACTTTTGGCTCCCTTAAGGCAAGATCCAAGATTTTCTCAATTGATGCAATAGCTTACTAGGAAAGATTTTTTACCAATTGAAGCGTAAAGGAGCAGATCTGTAATGCCATCTATCTCATAAATTTGAATTTCGCCACTTAAAGATCCCCATTTTACAATGGCCAATTATACAACCATTATAAAACCCTTGTTTTCTTCAAGTATACAATTATGCTTATAAAAATGTCGTTCCCGCTTGATTTCCCGAAAGAAGTCATTGCTTTTCCAGCCGAATCACGAATCCTCCACCTGAAGCCATATGTATTTTTAGGACATCGCCTTTTTTAATAGGAACATCTTTTTTAATTATATAATCCGCGGCGTAGCGATCTGCATTCAGGCCGTCCTTACACAGCGTGGCCTTATAATTTCCTTCGTTTAAAAAATCAAACGTGATCGTGACGTCTCGTTCCGCCCAGTCCCCCATACCTCCAACAAACCAATCATCTCCTTTTTTTCGTGCACTAACAATGAATTCGGCTACCTTGGCATCAAGAATCAAGGTCTCATCCCATGTAGTTGGAAGGCTCCCAAGGAATTCCATAAATTCTGGCTCACGCCAACCTTCGGAGGGATTCCCAGAAAAAATTTGCATGGGACTATCATAAACAATAAACATAGCCAACTGGTGACAACGCGTGCCTGGACTGGTGACCACCCCTTCGACCGGTCTCGTACCTTTTTGAGTTGCATTGTTCAAAAGACCTGGCTCATAATCAAACCCGCCGGCGAGCATGCGTGTAAAGGCGAGAGTCACATCATGTTTGGGAGTGACCCTGTTGCTCCATATGTCATACTCTGAACCTAAAACACCTTCCCTACCCACCGCATTTGGAAACGTTCGGTTAAAACCTTTCGGTGGAAACGCGCCATGGTACATGATCATGATTTTATGATCGGCACATGCTTGTGCAATGCGATGATAAAAATTAACGGCTTTCTGATCGTCCCGGTCGATGAAATCGGTCATGATGAAATCGATGCCCCATTGATTGAACTGGTCAAGCGCAGCCTCTAGTTGACGGTCAAGGGTCATGGCAAGCGTCCACAAACTGATCTTGACTCCCTTTTCATGTGCATAGGCAATCAAGGCGTTCATATCTATATCGGGGTTAATTTTAAACAGATCATTGTTGTCGCTCCATCCTGCATCCATCATAATCCGATCAAATCCGAACCGTTTGGCAAAATCGATATAGTATTTATAGGATGCCGTATTCAGGCCTGCCTTGAAAGGCACATTAAAAAGATTTATCCCGATAATCCATTCATCGGTCAGGTTGCCCGGTTTGATCCAAGAAGTATCGGTTATCTTCGACGGTTCTGCCAAGCGATAGACCAAATCATTACTGGGCAGCTCTTTGTCATTATCGGCTATAATCAGGACTCTCCAAGGAAAGCTTCTTGACCCCTGTGTTTTGGCAATGTATGGCTCACGGCGAATTACTTTTATCTGGGAATACAGCTCATGAGTCGCCAATTCCTCCTTAGGGTACCCGGCGAATACCCCTTTTAAAGTCGCTGTGCCCGTACCCCCCAGGAACATTCCTGGATAGTCATACAGATCAGATTCGGTAATCGCAATCTTAGGATTCAAATCTGGAACGACCAATATGGGAGAATATCCGATGGTCCCATTCGGAATGCTATCAAGTCTTCTTAACGGATAGGTTTCCTCATAGCTAGTATGGAATATATCTGCATCCTGCTTTTTCTGTACTTCCGGAAAATAGGCCGAGGGCGAACCTGGGAAAACAAATTCGGCCACTTCGTTTTTGACGATTACCCCTTCCTTGTATAAGGTGCTTATACGATAAGCCACCCCGTCATCATATACCCTGAACTCGACCTGAAAAGGTTGCTTGAACTGAAGCAATAAATTCGTGTAAACATCTGGGATAATTTTTCGTTTTTCCGGGACTGGAGCGATGATCTGTGCAGTTATTTTTTTTATGGAAGAAGCTCGTATGCGATTATTTTCTGAAAGCGCATGATCATTATCAAGCAACAAATCGATCGTCGAAGTTTCCAGAATAATTTTCTTGTCATAGGAAATCGAATATTTCAAAGGGCCATCCATCCAGACCTTCACACAGATCCTACCCGAAGGGGAACAGGCTTTTAATGGTTCTACATTTCCTACCGAAGCATGAAGCGGTGCACATACAAGGCCAAGAACCAAGAACCAAAGTGAATGCAATTTCATGCGTGCCATTTTTGGGTTGTTTTTCTTATTTATCTTAACCTTTCATACGTACCTCAACCTCGGGTATCTTAAGTATTTCAAGAGTCGTAGAGGCAATCCTTATTTTTCCTTGGGTCGCTGAAATCGAATTCTCGATTTTTTCGAAGAGTTGATGTTTCATGCTACGCCGAAGCCTGTAATCAGTAACATATCGTAAATTCAGCTCGATCCAATTGCTAGTTAATTTAATGGCAATGGTCGGATCCAAGGTGGCATTTTCTATGTAGTATCGATCGACCATCCCCTTCCATTCTTTTTTTGATTTTTCAGTTTGGGCTGAAAGAAGGTCCGATGCATCCTTTAAAATTATTTTTTGGGCCAATTCAAGATCTGATCCATAGGTAATCATAATAGCAATTTCATCCCAAAGAAAATGAAAGTCCATCGAATAGTTTTTGATTGGTCCCTTGAAAACAAACGAATTGCTGATTTTTACGATTCTGCCCGAATAATTGTCCGTACTCACCCATTCCCCGATTTCCATAATGGTAGTGTACATAGTATTGATGTCGATTACATCTCCCCGAATATTGTTCAACTCGATTCGATCGCCAGGCTTGTAGAGCCGTAGTACAAAAATATAAAAGGAACCTGCCACACTCAGGATAAGTTCTTGTAGGGTGAAGGCGATCCCTGCCGTAAACAACCCAATGACTACGGTATAATCCTTAAGATTACTAAAGGTAAATGAGAGTAGGACGATCATGGCAATTAAAAAATAGCCTACCATCTCAATGGTCTTCTGAATATTATAACGATAGGTTAAATTAGCGATGCGTTTTTTCGCCATCTTCCTGAGGACCACAATCAGGATTACCACCATGAGCACCCAAAACATTGTCTTTAAAATCTTAAGTACGATGGGCTCCTTTAAAAAGTCTGACAGGGTTTGCATGCAATCCAGAATTCTAAGCGGATTAAATTAAACTTTTTTCGGTTTAAATTATGAGGTTCGTTTCCTATCTTAAAATAATCCCTTCCATCACAATAAGCTGGGTATGTGACGTGATACCTTTGTCAAATCGACTCTCCTTAAAAGGAGGCATTCACCGTGCTGAGTACTAAAGTGTACTGCGCTCCCTATTTTTTGGAAATCCAAGTCTTGGCGGCTTCAATTTCAGCATTCTTAAAAATTCGAAATTCACAGGAAACTATATGACTAAAAAAGCGGGCGAAGGAATTGATCATTTCGTGATCTGAGACAAGCGCCACCTTTTCCCATGCTGAGAAATGTTCCAATCCGATTTTTGCGTCATCCCACAAAGCACTAAGGTCATATCCCGTAAAGGTCTCGCCCAATTGATACAGAAAGCCGATTTTTTTATGCGTTTTCAATTTGGCCGCTACGGCTGGCATCAATACAGTTTCATAATCCGTCCCAGTGATTTTACCTCCTGCGGTAACACCGATTACATTATCGGGTAATCCATTTAAAAGTGTTAACATAGTAAATTAATTTAAGGTGAATAGCTCCCAATTAGGAAGCGCTATTTCAAGAAACAAATATCCAATGATCAAGGGGTGAATCATATGATTAAAATCATATCACGCATCCTAGGTAAATCAACTGGTTAAAGGCACAAGACACTTTTTTTCCTTTAAATAAATACGAAGGCGTAGAGGCTTCCGTAAAGGTATGGCGATTCAATCTTCCTAAAATTTGGTCATATCAACTAATTAACAGAACTTTCAATGGAATCCTTTAATGGATACATCAAAGTTGCTATAGAAATTAGGGGAACCACGATCCCTTTTCGTGTACCTCTTTTTAATTCAAATTAAAAGCTTCATGAAGGTATTGGTTTCCTTGAATATTCCTAAAATCGGCATCGAAATGCTCCGTGAGGAAGGCCTTGAGGTAACCGTTTGGGACAACGACGAACTGATGACCCGGGAAGAACTTGTTGCCGCTACCCAGAAACATGATATACTTCTCTCTGCGAGTCCGTATCAGATCAATAGCGATTTTCTTAGCTGTAATAAACAGCTTAAGTTGATTTCTCAATACGCCGTTGGCTATGACAATATCAATTTAAAGAAAGCCAATGAGATGGGTATCCTTGTTGCCAATACCCCGAATGCCATGGTCGAGGCTACGGCTGATATCGCCTTCGCCTTGCTTCTTGCGGTATCGCGTAAGCTGTTTTTTATGCATAAAAAAATCATCGACAATGAATGGGGTGCCTTTCGGCCCCAGGCACATCTTGGGAAAGAATTAAAGGGGATGACTTTAGGGATTTTCGGATTGGGGCGCATTGGCACCGCATTCGCCGAACGTTGCAGTGGAGCCTATGGGATGAAGGTGCTGTACCATAACCGTTCACGTAATTTTCAGGCGGAAAACGCCCTCAAAGCTACCTACGTTTCTTTTAAAGAACTGCTAGAACAAAGTGACATACTATCAGTTCATTGTGCCTTAACGCCGGAAACCGCGGAAACGTTCAATAAAAAAACATTCGCCATGATGAAACCTTCGAGCATCTTTTTAAATACGGCCAGAGGTGGAATCCATCATGAAGGGGACCTTATCGAAGCATTACAGCGTCAGCAATTATGGGGTGCCGGATTGGATGTGACGAACCCAGAACCGATGCAATCAGACAATCCTTTATTACGTATGGAAAATGTTGCTGTCACGCCCCATATAGGCTCGGCAACCTTAGAAGCGCGTAATGAGATGTCGCGACTGGCCGCCCTGAACATCATTCAATTTTATAGAGGTGAAAAATTGAGCAATCGTGTGGTTTAAATTAGGTCATCGCACATCGACTTTATTACAACCTTGGTGAATACGTCATTTATTTTGCCAGCTTCCGCAGTTCGAAATTAATAAATTCGATTTCTTCGGCCGACAAGGACAACTCAATGGCTTTTGCGTTTTGAACGGATTGCAAAGCATTCCTGGCCCCTGCCAAAGCAATCGTAATCCCGGGTTGCTCTACTGTCCATTTTAAGGCCAATTGTGCTAAACTCGCCTTCCTTTTATCGGCCAAGGGTCTTATTTTTTCAAGCAAAGAGTTCGTCTTGATAATACTTTCATCGGTAAAAAACGGATTTTTTGCCCTATGATCGCCTTCCGCGAATTTTTGACCAGGTTTCATTTTCCCCGTTAAAAGCCCCCTTTCCAGCGGGCTATAGGCCAATATTGATTTTTTATGTTCGATGCAATATGGGACAACCTCTTTTTCAATCCCTCGATTGACCATACTAAAAGGCACTTGATTCGAGGCGAGTTTTACATATTTTTCGGCCTCCTGCATTTGGGCCACATTATAATTGCAGACCCCGGCATATCGCACCTTCCCCTCTTTTATAAGATCGGCCACCGCTTCAAATGATTCTTGGATTGAGGTAGTACTTTCAGGCCAATGAATCTGGTACAGATCAATATAATCGGTGCCCAAACGGCGCAGGCTATCCGCTACTTCCTTTTTGATGCTTTCTTTCCCGGCATACCGGTAAATAGCAATTTCATTGCCTTGGTTGTCTTTGCTATTGAATGCAAAATCCCCTTTGGTAACATCCCATCGCATCCCGAATTTGGTTAAGATCTGGACCTTGTCCCTAGGAAGATCCCTAAGGGCTTTCCCAACAATCTCCTCACTCGCTCCTTGACCATAGATAGGCGCTGTATCAATCGAAGTAACCCCTAAGTCATAGGCACTTCGAATGGCTTCGATGGCCGCTTTACGATCACTTCCCCCCCACATCCAACCTCCGGCTGCCCAAGCGCCGAATGTAATCACCGAAATCCTAAGATCGGTTTCTCCTAAGTTTCTATATTCCATTCATCGTTTGTTTAAGTCGATCTGAACGTTTCTAAGGGTCTTCACTAGCCCTGAATTTCGCCACTTGTGAAATGGTAATACTATCAGCGGAATTCCCAAAGCTATTGCGTATATAAGATGCCACATGCGCAATGGCCGTGTCGTTCAGCGTTTCAAAACCGGGCATGGCGTTCGAATAGGTTGTACCCTGAACGACCAAGCCTTCATTGGATTCCTTAAGAAGGATCCCTAGCAGGCGATCCGTATCTCCAACGACATAATCAGAATTGTTGATGGGAGGATTCAAACCAGAGACCCCCTTGCCGTTCGCTTGATGGCAAACCAAGCAATTTTGTACGTATATTTTTTGCCCTTTGGCCATAAAAGCAGGCAGATCGGAAATAGTTTCGATTTTAGGAGCCCCTTTTTCCGCACTATTTTCAGAATCCCGATTTTCCTCTTCCTGCTTTTTTGCGGTATTGCATGCGACGAAAGCACCAACTAAAAACAACATGCCAAAAATTACTTTCCCACTAATTTTAAAGGCCATTTCCTATTTCTTGGTATAGATAATCCGGTAGAGACTACCTCCCTGGTCATCGGAAACATAGAGTGACCCGTCTGGTCCTTGTGCCAAGCCGGTAGGTCGGTGGGCCGCATCATCAGGAGAGAGTACTTCGTTCATACCAGAAAAGCCATCCGCGAAGACCTCCCAGTCACCACTGGGCTTCCCATTTGAAAAAGGTACGAAAGCCACCATATAACCAGCTTGTGGTTCCGGGGCCCGATTCCAAGAACCATGAAAAGCGATAAACGCGCCGTTCTTATAACGTTCCGGGAACATATCGCCTGTATAGAAAAGCAAGGCGTTCGGAGCCATATGTCCCGGGAAGGCTACCACGGGATCTATGACATTTTCACCCCCTGTCTTCTTCCCGTCACCACCATATTCTGGGGCCTGAATCTTCTTTTTCTGTATCTGGTCGTAATAAATATATGGCCAACCGGCGTCGTCACCTTCCTCAAGTTCATAGAGGGTTTCCGCAGGAAGAATGGCCGAGGTTTCAACATCGTATAGCTCTGGGAAAAGGGTATTGAGCATATCTCTTCCATGTTGTGTTACAAACAATTTATTTACTTCATGGTTCCAATCCAAGCCAACCACATTTCTAAGACCTGTTGCAAACCGAACCCCATCACCATACGATTGATTCAATTTATCGGTCCTAAATCGCCAGATACCCCCTGCTGAATCAAGAATGGTACATGGCATCATTGCAGGAGAACCAACCTTTCTATCTTCCACTTGACATGCGTTCGAATAGGCCCCAATATTCACATACAGATTGCCCGTCCCATCAACCGTAAGTGATTTGGAGGCATGGGCCCTTCTGGCAATCAGATTAGTTACCAACGTATCGGGAGACGTGGAATTTTTAACCTTCCCATCGGCATCCAAGTCATACCCGAAGATTTGCTCGTCGGAAGAAGCGTACAGATGATCATCAGCAATACAGATACCGGTGCCCCCATAATCTCCAAAACCCGATTTTGTGTCGGCAATGCCATCCCCATCGGTATCCTCCAAATACAGGATGCCATTTCCATTTACGGGCTCCCGTAGTTTGACATAGATACCCCCCTTGCTAGTAATCGCAATGTGGCGCGGTTTTCCAAGGGATTCGGCGACCATTATTGCCCCAAAACCCTCTGGAACCTTTAGGCCGGCATTATTTGGGCTGGCCATTAAAACGGCACCCGATTCCATAATTTTAGGGTCCTCTTTGCATCCGGTAAGAAAAAACGCGACCAAACACGTACAAATAGATAATTTTCGAATGGGGCCGGTTGTGATTGAAAGTACGTTCATGATTCAGTATTTTATAGATTTAAGATTATATCGGATTTAAAAAGATTTTCCGAATATTCGATACAGTGTCGGCATATTCCTTCATCGCACTCATTCGCTTCCAATCGGGATGTGCGCCAAAACGTTTCCAACTAGCATCATGTTCATCCATATCCTTGAAATTGATCATATAGGTCAAACACGGTCGGTAGGGCCCGATTATCATTTCACCGAAAAATACCGGGTGCAGGCCTGTATTCAGGAAAATGTCGATTTCCCCATCATTGAACATTTTTATCTTGCGACGAACCGCATCTTCGTCATATCCTTCGTACGTACGCAATTCAAATAAGGAAGCACCAGCAATGGGATCCATCATTTGAGGCATGCCATCAAAAGCCGATAACAAGGAAGATGAATACCTAGTATACAATGTTTGGGCCGGCGTGATGCGCATTATATTCCGAGGCCGCATTCACATACACCGCATCACTATTCAAATCCTGGGCTTTTAGAAAAGTCGCTGCATTGGGATAGGCAATCATATACCAGAGTTTTGTTGGATCTGAATTTCCCATTTCCCCAAAAAGCATAAATTTCCGCGCGCCTATTCGAAGTAATGCCGGGCCTAATATTGTTTTTAGATAGTCTTTTAAAAGTTGTTGGTTGCCCCCAAACTTGACCTCATACGCCCTTAATTCGTAGAGTTCTTTTGTTTCCTCTATACCAAAGTCGGAGACATTGCTATAGGTGGCCAAAGGAATGGCACCCGCAGCCATTGCAGAATACATAAACTTTCTTCTTTTCATAGTAAATAATTGATTGTAGCGATTATAACCGGGATAAATTAATCATTTAAAGCCTAGTAAACAATAATATTTGAAAATGCCTTCCCAAAAATAAATACATCAAATGATTCCTGGAAATTTGATCCTAATTTTCACAACCCCTGTTTTGAATAATCATAAATCCTTACATTGTAGTCCCTCTTTGAAAACGATTTGAACCAGTGTCCTAAAGAAATGCTGCCATTTCAATTACACGATTACCAAAAGCAATTTTAACCGGCGCTTTGAGAGTATAGAAAATTGGGCCTTGCAACCATCTATAATGGGAAATTATAATAAAATATGAATCTACTAGCTATGAAAATCTTGATTATAAGCGTACTGGCAATGTTCTTGTTAAATGTAAAAGGTCATTATACTGACGTACCGAAGGCGACTTCCGATGTTTCCTTTTATGTGGGTACCTATACCAATCTGGCAAGCAAGGGTATTTATAGATATATTCTTCAAAAAGACGGCACCCTTAAAAATGCAGGGCTGATGGCCGAGGCAGACAACCCTTCATTTTTAGCGAAAAGTCCCAGTCATAAATTCTTGGTGGCCGTAAATGAAATGAGCAATGCCGATGGGGTAGGCTATGTGACATCGTATGAAGTTGAAGGTGATAGTTTAAAATTGATCAACCAACAATCATCGGGCGGTTCCTATCCTTGTTTTGTTACAATCGATAGTATGGGCTATGTCATAACCGCGAATTATGGAGATGGGACGATAGGCTTGTTAAAACTTAACGAAGCAGGAGAATTGTCAGACCTCTTGGATGTGCAACAACATGTAGGCAACGGAACAACACCAAGACAAGAAGGCCCCCATGCCCATTCGGTTTGGCTTGGGACTAACGGCGCGCCCATAATAACCGTAGATCTCGGCACCAACGAACTTTGGTTTTCAATGATCGATTCAAATAAACAAAAAATGGTACCAACGCCCCCATATAAATTGGCCATGCCTTCAGGGGCAGGTCCCAGGCATTTGGCATTTTACCCAAAGGGCACCTGGGTCTACGTTCTCAACGAATTGTCTTCTACGGTCACCAAAATAGAAAAAACTGTACCCCTTAAGTATGCTGTTGGCGCGTCGGTAGCAACCTTGCCAGTTGACTATCATGGTGAGAATTCAGCTGCGGATATACATATTTCCTCTGACGGCAAGTTTTTATATGCCTCGAACCGCGGACATGACAGTATCGTCATTTATAAGGTGAGTCCGATAGATGGTACTTTGACCTTAGTAGGCTATGAATCGACCCATGGCAAAACTCCTCGAAATTTTTCCTTATCCCCGGATGAAAACTTTTTAGTGGTGGCCAATCAAGAAACAAACACCATAGTATCCTTTCGGCGCGATAGAAAAAAAGGAACTTTGAAATTTATGGATCAAGTGGCCGCACCTTCACCGGTCTGTATCTTGTTTTAGGAAGCAGCGAAGTAAAAACGTATCGTAGCAACATGAGAATGACCCTATCTGCATTTGCCCCAAAGAAGATAGTTTATGTAAAAATACGCGGCAATTGAGACACAGGCCGAGCATTTTGCCACCGAGTATGAATTAATTGGATTTTAATTGATTACACTACTTGATTTCAAAGGTTTGGAAGGGAAAAACGCTAAAATTTGAACGAATGAAACCGAAGGTAACACTGTACCTCCTCATTATAGGATTTTGCTACTCCCTTACTGGTCAAAGCATAAAACCTGTTACCCCGAATGCCACCGAGGAAGCGACCGCGCTGCTAGAATTATTGTATCGTGCTGGTGGCACACATGTCTTATCAGGGCAGCATAATTTTCCGGTCGCAAGGGCACGAAATTCAGAGTTCGCCTCCGATTATATTGGCAAGACACCGGTGGTTTGGAGCCAGGACTTTGGTTTCTCGGTTGCTGACGACAAGGATTCCTATCTGTCTAGGCCCGCCATCGTTGATGAGGCTATAAAACAATACAAAAAGGGAGCCATAATTACGCTTTGTTGGCATGCGGTACCCCCCACCGCAGATGAGCCCATCACCTTTCAACCATTACCAGGATATGATTCGACGGCACTTGCCAGTGTACAAGGTAAACTGTTGGACAGCCAATTCGAGGACATCTTCAAGAAAGGAACATCGATTTATAAAAAATGGGTCGCACAGGTCGATGAAATAGCAAGATACCTCAAACAATTGCAGGATGCCCATGTACCCGTTTTATGGCGACCCTATCATGAAATGAATGGCGATTGGTTTTGGTGGGGAGGTCGAACGAAGGGCAAATATACCTCTGAGCGCCTCTACCGACAGCTATTCGACCGTTTTGTAAAACACCATAAATTAAAGAACCTGTTATGGATGTGGAGTGTTGACCGACCCAGTAAACCAGGAAGGGAATTTGAAGGTTTCTACCCTGGCAATGACTATTTAGATGTGGTTTCCTTGGATGTATATGGGAGTGATTTTAACCCCCAATATTACACCAATCTTAAACTATTGGCGAAAGGGAAGCCGTTGGCATTGGGAGAAGTAGGCATACCCCCCACCCTAAAAGTGTTCGAAAGTCAACCCGATTGGACCTTCTATGTTATTTGGTCAGGAATGGCTCGCGACACACCGAAAGAACAATACGATTCATATCTCAATGATGATCGGGTGCTGTTTCTGGAGGATTATAGCTATCAAATAATCGCAAAGTCGCTACGGGCTGCCTCCAAACTACCCGAATTGTATTTTAAGACGGAAATAGATCTCTCAGGCTTGTGGGTGCTCAATAGTTCTGAAAGTACTATTCAAACAAATGGGCTTACCAGTACACCCTATAAAATGAACATCATACAATTTGACGATGCTTTGGCTATCGCGTCTTACACCTTGGTTGAATGGGGAGATGACAAGGTCGAAAAACAACTTCTCAAAACCAATGGGGTCGAAAACGAATCGGCTGCATTTAGCACACCACGTATCGAGAAAGCGTTCTGGTCTGAGGGTAAGAATAAATTGACCATCAATTCATTGACCAAGATAAATTTAGGGGACCGCACCATAGAAATAAACGGAATCACCTTATGGAAAACCTCCCAAAAGGGCCAAAAGTTGATTATTGAAAAAACGTCAGATTCCGTACAAGGAGGCGCCGTGAATTCGACCTTGGTGTACGATAGGCAATAATCCCTAAAGATAGGTTACATTTAATTGAATTTTAAATACGTACAGTTTTGAATAAGACGACCAGAAGGGACTTTATTAAGAAAACCGCCCTCACATCAATGGCAATTCCATTTATGACACCTTCCTTACAAGCAAAGGTCATAGAAAGCCAAAATGATTTGCTGCCCGTGCATATTTTTTCAAAACACCTTCAATTTTTGGACTATCATGAGGCGGGAATAACAGCGGCAGCACTTGGCTTTGCTGGCATTGATCTTACCGTTAGACCGAATGGACATGTTCTTCCGGAACGGGTGAAAGAAGATTTACCAAAGGCCATAGAGGCTATAAAAAAGGGTGGGTCACAATGCCAGCTCATGACAACGGCCGTTGAAAGCATCAGAAATGTATCGGATAGAAATGTGATAAGCACTGCTGCAGCATTGGGCATTACACATTACCGATCTAACTGGTTCGATTATAACGCAGGGGAAGCAATGCAAGATTCAATTCGGCATTTTACCAAAGAAGTTGAAGAACTCTCCCATTTTAATAAAATTAAGGGCATTATCGGATGCTACCAAAACCATGCAGGGACCAAGATCGGGGCTTCCTTATGGGAAGTAGCGCAACTAGTGCAAACTGCCGATCCAGCGTATTTCGGAGTGCAATATGACATACGCCATGCCACGGTGGAAGGTGGTTTATCATGGGAAAACGGGCTTAGACTTATCAAGGACCAAATTAAGACCATTGTACTCAAGGACTTTAAATGGGAGCAGGTGAATGGAAAATGGACAACCGTGAATACCCCAATAGGAGCTGGAATGGTAAATTTTACCAAATATTTTGGCCTTTTAAAAAAATATCAAATCAATGTCCCTGTGATCTTGCATATGGAATATGCGTTGGGAGGCGCGGAATCTGGAGCTAACGTATTGACCTTGCCTAAAGAAGTGGTCTTTAAGGCCATGCGTACGGATGTTCAGGCTGTGCAAAGACTTTGGGCCATGTCTTAGGCGTAAAACAATCGCCCAGTGACGCGATGGGATTCCTAGACCAATTTTGTCTCATTTTTAAGGGGCGTCTTTCTGTGCCAATACGAGGCCAAAATAGAACCCGTTATGTTCATTAAGGGGCCGAATACGGCCGGCGCCAGGCCCATCGTAGCAATCTTGCCCAACGAATTGGCAATCCCCGAGGCAAGGCCTCCGTTTTGCATCCCTACCTCGATCGCAATCGTACGGGCGTCCTGTTCAGAAAGCCGAAATATACGGGCATACCAATACCCAAGAAAATACCCGAACACGTTGTGTATAAAAACCAACAACATCAAAATACCCCCTATTTCCAATAGGCTATCCCTACCTGCAGCGGTTATTATGGTAATGACTACCCCTATTCCCAACATCGATAAAATGGGCATCCGTTTGTTGAGCCAGTGTGCCCTTTCCCCTAACAGTTTATTGAAAAGTAATCCGGCCCCTATCGGCAACAATATCATTTTGACAATGCTCCACATCATTGTAAGAACATCGATTTCAACAAATTGGCCAGCCAATAATTTCATGAGCAAGGGGGTGACAAAAGGGGCAAGTAAGGTAGAAATCGAGGTAATGGTGATCGATAGCGCCAAATTGGCCTTGGCCAAATAGGCCATGACATTCGAGGCAACCCCACTTGGGGAACATCCTATTAAGACGATCCCAGCCGCAATTTCAGGGGGGAAATTACTCAAGTTGGCCAAAATAAATCCCATTATGGGCATAATCCCCAATTGGGCCGTGACCCCTACAAAAACACCTCTGGGAGATTTCAAGATCCCTGAAAAATCCTTGATACTCATGGCCGTACCCATCCCGAACATAATGACCTGAATAAGGGGTATGATGAGTCCGGTTAGCTTAAAATCACCGATTTGCATAAAATATTGGGGGAAGTAAAGGGCCACGGTGACCCCGGCAAAAATCATCGTCGTAAATACAAATCCGCTGAGCGCCTTATAGCCGCTAAACCCAAGGGCCAATGCGAAAAAAAAAGCAATGCAAAGCGGGCCTGCTTGTTCTAAATTGCCCATTAGCATCATTACCAAAATGATGACTGCCAACAAGAAGGAAATTCCCAGGGAAATAGAATAAATAGTGATTGTTTTCAAAATTACAATTGGTTTGGTTATGGATGTATTCTATGAAGGGTTTGGTTTTGGAATGCCATCCTATTTTACAATTTGTAGGCCTGACGTGCCAAGAGTCTCCAATGATCTTCCTGTTTTTTCAGGACCAACATACTGCCGATCCTGATGGTAACGGGTTCTCCTTCATTTGTGGCCTCGCAATTGAAAATATGTCGAACCACCGCCATGTCATCTACAATAAAGATGGTTTGCCCAGTTGGAGCGATTTTGATAAAATCAAATGGTCCTTCGACTACTTCATCAATGAATTCCTTCTTCGTTTGAATTCTACCGCTTGAATGCCCATAGGTTAATTCGGTCATAGTCAATTCGTCCAAAGCGGCACCATCCCGGTCAACCATCGCTTTGCTAAGAGCATCAACGACCATGGCTACTTCGGTGGTATCTGCAACCTTTTCCATGTATTTGTCGCTACTTTGTGCCGTAAGACCCAATGCGCTCAAAGTACATACTAGTAAACTACCCCATACGATTTTCATATCAAGCATTTTTATTGTTATTTAATATTAAGCTCATTTTATTTTATCGGTATTGCACCTTCATCAGAGGGCACCTACGGTTAAAACTTTGGGGTCTTGCATCCCTTATCGACATGCAAAGGTCTAAAAATAGGGAGCCCTACTATTTAGTGCATCGTACTTAGAAAACGACCCATTTAATTTTTTTGCTCGTTTAAATAATCTTCCAACTCGCTACGCGTCATTGGCAGTTTATCATTGGGGTATTGCGCTATCCATTTCCTAAAATCGGCATTGATCTCCTCCGTCCATCGTGTATCGATTTGGCCGGGGGTATATTTTTTTTCCCGTAACCTTTGAAATCCAAATTGATCCCTGAGACCGACTACTTCTGAAGAAAGCACTAATGATTGTACCAAATAGGCTGGTATAAATACGGTACCATGCCGATTGGCAAGCACAATATCTCCCGGTAACACGGTAGCCCTACCGATACGTATCGGCGTATTAATTGCAGTCAGCATCTCCTCTTGTAAATACGATGGATCGGCCCCTCGATACCACCCGTTAAAGCCCTTTATTTCGAGCAGCCCGGCCACATCACGAACTCCTGCATCAAAAATTACCCCGTTTCCCGAATTGGCATAGATCGCGTTCCCCAAATTAGATCCTATAAGGGTGCCGTCGACAATACGCCCATACCCATCTGCCACATAAACATCCCCAGGGCGCAATATCTCGATTGGCCATGAATTGCTCCCTCCGATGGTATCCCGGTTTTCCTTACCGCCAGTTTGCTTTATCAACTGTTGATAATCAGGACGCAAGGGCATATATTGAGCGGTCACGGCCCTTCCGGTCATGACGCTATCGGGATGCAATATTTCCCAAGTACCTTCATATTGATTATGGTATCCTTTTCCTCGAAGATAACCCCATGCCTCTTCAACTTGAATTTTTTTCAGTCTTTTTAGAAGGGCATCCGAAACCCGTGGCCTTCCATCTGGAAATCGATCGCCTTGCCATGACGCGGTTAGTTGCTTAATGTAGGCTGGCGAGGACCCCACATCTTGCGAAAAGGTGTTAGAAATAAAGCAGATACATAGTACTGCAAAACCCATTCTTGTATTCATATCTTTCATTTTATTGGTGTTGATTTTAGCTACTAATTTTACGATACGCCCTCGGTATTTCAACTAAAGGTTCTATCGTGTGAACGCAATTCATTCCATTCCTCGGTTGGTTTAAAAAAGGTTTTGTCCCTTGAATCCAAATGTTTTTTAACTACTTCCTCATTCAGTTCAATACCAAGGCCCGGAGCAGTTAGCGGTACTGGGGCAAAACCTTTGTCGATCATTTTTCCACCACCAGTCATGGTCACCAAATCTTCCCACCAAGGTAAGTCGACCGAATGATGCTCAAGTGCCAAAAAGTTTTGTGTCGCTGCTGCACAATGCACGTTGGCCATAAAGGAAACAGGGGTTCCCGCTTGGTGCATGGCCATGGCTATGCCGTATTCCTCGGCATAATCCCCGATCCGCTTGGTTTCTAGAAGTCCACCTGAGGTGGCGAGATCCGGATGGATAATATCTACAGCCCGATTTTGTATCAAAGGTTTGAAGTTATCCAAGTAGTTGATGTCCTCCCCTGTAGTGGTAGGGGTTTCAATGGCATCTGTAATGGTTTTCCACTGTTCGGTGTACTGCCAAGGTACCATGTCTTCGAACCAGGCGAGTCTGTATTTTTCCAATGCCTTGGCCAACCGAATGCTATTGTTCACGTCAAAATGCCCATAATGGTCTGTTGAAAGTGGGATTTCGTACCCTACCATATTTCTGACATTCTCAACAAGTTGCTGCAGATGCTCCAAGCCTTTATCGGTTATCTGAATTTGTGTAAATGGATGTGCCGTATTTCCGTACGACATAAAATTGCGGCGATCGCCCCATTGATTCAGATTTCCCTGGGCATCCTCCCAAAATTTTCCATTGACGATGCTCCCTGGGATTCCCTTTAATTCGCCGATTGAAACATCCATTTTTAACCAGGTGTAGCCTTGGTCCTTGACCCTGAAATTGATTAATTTTTGCTGCTCCTCAGGAGAACTTGCCTCTGGCGTATCGGCATACAGCCTTACATTGTCACGGTATCTGCCTCCAAGCAATTGCCAGGCAGGTACGTTATAAGCTTTTCCACAAAGGTCCCAAAGTGCCATCTCGACGGCACAGACGCCGCCGCCCTGGCGCGCCGGCCCACCGAATTGTTTGATACTTTTGAATATTTTTTCAACGTTGCACGGATTTTCCCCTAGGATCCTACTCTTCAACATCAGGGCATACCGAACATCGGCGGCATCCCGTACTTCCCCGAGACCGTGTATTCCTTGATTGGTATCAATACGAATGATGGCCGTTCCTCCCATAACCCCGGTCAAGGCATACCGCATATCGGTAATTTTAAGGGTAGCCGGAGCCGAGGCTCGGGGCACTTTGGCGGTCGTCGCGGCAATCGTGTCTTCGAAGGAATATCCCATAAAGCTCGACAGGGCAATCCCTCCCAAAGCGGTTTTCTTTAGAAAATTTCGTCTATTTTCCCCAGTAGCTGGGTTGTCGATAGCCGCCTGTCGCTTCTCAGAATAGGCGCTTTCCGCCTTTTTGTTATTGGCAATAAACTGTTTTAGCGTGTTTTTCATACTACTAATATTACTGGTTCTAAATGATCCCTGGATTTATTATTAAACGTGCCTTGCCACACTCCATAGGATTTAATACTGATTACGACATACCATCGACCGCCATCTTGAAACGTACGGTTTTTTGATCACTCGTCAAACCGTTCGTTTGCCGATTCGGTAGTACCTCCATTTTCGTTCCTAATGCCTCAATAGGTACATTTTCTTATTTCCTTGGCCATTAAGAAAATAGAATGGCCATGACCGCACCAAATTAAATAGGCACGACTAAAATCCGAAATGAACAAAGTCCACACAGATGGCACTTGCCTTCTAATCAGGGAATGCCAATTTATGCCTAGCATGTAGTATGCTTAACAGATTGATTTGGGGAGGGTGAATGTGCCATACAAACATGCTATATAGCAGACTTAAATACATCAAAGCATTACTTTGGTTCCTGTTTTCGTTGCTTTAAAAATAGCATCGATAATTTTCATATCCTTCACTCCTTCTTCTCCATCTACCGGGACAATGGGCTGTACATCCTCGAAAATAAGCTGGGCCATTCCATCCATCTGGAGCGTTTGATGAGTCACGTGGGGCTGTGTCAACTTGCCCTTATTCGTACTACCTTCAATCGGGCCATAGCCAGTTGAAGGTTGCATTTCCACGAATCCGTTTTCTGCGGTCATAAAAAACCGATCTAAATTGTTCATGGAATAAGTAGAAAGACACGACGCTACGGCACCACTCGGAAATCCCATCTGAAATTGGATCGTCTCATCGATTCCTTCCTTGAACTTAATGGGATCTGTTTTTGTTTCCTGGGCCGTGACCCAAATGGGTTCTTCCCCTAGAAAATATCGTGCCCCATTGATGGAGTAAATACCGATATCCATCATGGCCCCACCGCCAGAGAGCTCTTTGTTCAAGCGCCATTGGTTCGGATCCCCAATAACAAAACCTGACAACCCTTGAAAAAACTTTGGTTTTCCAAATTCGCCCGCTTTGCGCATGCGTATTACTTCAACTGTTTTGGGTTCGAAATGCATTCGATATCCAATCAATAGTTTTACGTTTGCTGCCTTACAGGCGTCGACCATTTTTTGGCCTTCTTCGGCGTTTATCGCCATTGGTTTTTCACTGATTACGTGCTTCCCGGCCTTTGCAACACGAATTGCCTGCTCACAATGAAGCCCATTGGGCGTAATGATATACACGGCATCGATATCGGGATTGTCTTTTATTTTATCAAAATTCGCGTAGTTATAACAATTCTTCTTCGGAATGCCATACTTGGCCTGCCAAGTTTCGACCTTCGAGGGTGTACCACTAATAACCCCTACCAATTTAGCCCGTTTACACGATTGCATAGCCTCGGCAACCCGTGTTCCATAACTACCCAGCCCCATAATGGCCACCCGAAGCAACGGACCTTCATAGGTAGCGGCTGATGCGGCAAAAAGTTGCGTCGAATTGTATAATAGCGGCACGCCAATTGCCGAAACCGTCAACTTTCCCAAAAAATTTCTCCTTGAACCCATACTTTATATTTTAATATTCAGTGAACCTTTGAATTAGTTCGATTTTTCAATTCCTTTACCCGTAGCTGCGTAATAGATACCACCGTACAAATGGTCTAAAAACCATTGATTTTCATACACTTTCTCAATATGGCCCAAGGCCGTATAGAAAGAACGGCCTCCATCGAATTCGTGATACCATGATATGGGATGTACCTGGCCCATTCCATTGCCAATACGGTCAATAGGCTGGCCATTATTATCCAAATCACGATTCTTCCAAACAACCTTTGGATCATAGGACCCTTCATCGACCAGGATCAAATTATGGATTCCATCGGTGGTGTCATCCCCAAATTCATACCATTCATCAGTCCACAATAACGTATTGGGAAAATGCTCTAATCCCGGAAAATTATGGTCAACAATACGTAGCTTGGCGGTCTGTTGTGCAGGATGAATGTGAAACATACGACCTACAAGTTTCGTATACCATTGCCAATCATATTCGGTGTCCGCTGCGGCATGGATACCTACATACCCTTTACCGGAACGTATAAATTTCTCAAATACCGCTTGTTCATCAGCATCAAATATATCTGCAGTGGTGCTTAAAAAAATTACGACATCAAATCCTTTTAGGCCTTCCTCGGTAATCTTAATGGCATTTTGTTGTCTCTTTACCTCGAAATTATGGGTGGCTGCGAGTTCATTTATTGCGGCAATTCCATTAGCGATCGATTCATGATGCCATCCGGCGGTTTCAGTAATCAATAAGGCCTTGAACTGTTTTTGGGCAAGCATCGAATTTGAAAAAAGGGCGCAAATCGTAAACAGTAGCAACCCCTTGATGAAGGTTTTTTTTGTAGACATACTTGTTGGATTTAACTTAAAGGATTGGTTATTTGCTAGTCTCGTACTTTATTTTTATTAAGTAAGGTTCAATTTAGTGTTTAATTTTTAATAGGATGACCCGATGCAAAGATTGGTTTACATTTGGGTATTGGTCACAAAAGCGATCTTGGTACTATCCGGCGACCAACTGGGCACATTTATAGAGCCTTGACCCCCATAAATATAAGCAATCACCATGGGCTTTCCACCTTCATATGGCATGATGCGTAAAAGGCACTGTTTATAAAACGGATGTTCGCTTGGCTCAATATCCTTTGGAAAGGATATAAAGGCAATCCATTTTTTATCCGGACTGATATGTGGGAACCAGTCATTGTATTCATCAAAGGTCAATTGTGTTTGCTCCGCCCCATTTACCTTCATTCTCCAAAGTTTCATTTTACCGGTCCGAGTCGAATTGAAAAATATATAGGCTCCATCGGGGCTGTATTCCGGACCATCATCCAAGGTACTTAAATTGGTCAATTTTACCTCTTTGCCTGTTGCGACCTCCACAGTATGAATGTTAAACACCCCATCTCGATTCCCTGTAAAAACCATTTTTTTTGAATCTGGAGACCAACCATGAAAATAGGAGGCCCCGAGCCCAGGTTTAGTAACCATTTTCGGCAAGGAATCCCCCCCTACCGGCAGATAGTAAATGGCCGATGTACCCCCTTCTTTTTGATTGTGATTACTAATCCCTAATAAAGTTCCATCAAAAGTCAACACATGGTCATTGTTGTTGTTGACGGCGTACCCAGTGTTGAGGGGGCTGATAGCATTCGATTCAAGTTCATAGTTGTATAAGTGCCCCTTCGAATTATAGATCAAACGTCTTCCATCGACACTCCAGTTTGGTGCCTGGATCGAGTGGGCAGAGCGATATATAACCTTGCGTAGGCCACTTTTGATATCCATGATCTCGAGATTACTACCTAAATAATCGCGATAGGGCCTAAAATCATCAGCGGCCGGGCGAATTATGCGAACATTGCTATACATAGCACGCTCAGTGACCTCAGGGTTGTGGGAACAGACATAGATACCTACGTATACTTCAGTATCCAACACGACATCATTCAATACCACACTTGTAAATTCCTCACCGAATTTAGCAGTCGACATGATAAACGTAGCTCCTTTTCTTTCCAACTGAATGATATCGGGTGACCTTGCCGGCGAAATAATTTCTTCGGTATCTCCCCCCACTTCCTTTCGAAATTGTAAGGAAGTCAAGCCGTCGCCATGAGTCGTGGCATTTACGTGCTTTGAATTCGGGTCTAAATTGTTTTTTACGATCCATCCCACTTTTCTATGTGGATCCGTACCCGTACCTATAAAACGTACTTGGGTCCTTAGAATAAAATCACCCTGTAGCGTAGTCCATAGATAGTGAAAGGCGTCCTTCCCAAACCACATATTACTGCCAGACCCAGTAATCGTATAGGTTTGGTCTTCAGGCGCATAATCTACACCACCTTGCATTTTACAGTCTCCAATATCAATACTGCGATCAAATAGGCCGATCTGATGCTGCGCAGATACCCGAACACTAGTTATTACTAAAAACAATGCAATTGCAACTTTTCTTAAATCGTTCATATAAACCCTTTGTTTTGTTAAAATAGCTGTGTAGCGCTATAAATTTACTTTCAATTCAAGGATACGGCCTTTTAGGCACGCTTTAAAATCGCATTAAGTAGCAAGTGGCGACTGTCATAAAGGGGAAATTGACACAGCTTCAATTGTGCTTTACCACACTATCAAGAAACTTTCCCAAAAGCCTCAAATAGGCTGATTTAGGTTTCTAAAATAATCAATCTAACTTTGATTTTTGCATACAAATCGGCGAAAGATTGCACAATACACGTCAAATATGTTAGAAGGGGATAAAATAGGCCATGGCACCAGAACAGCGGGACTATAATAAAGTAACATCCCTTTTGAAAAAAGAAAGTCCACCTAGCTATTCACAAATTTTTAGAGCCTGGTTCCTTGATTGTTAAAAGGACCACCGATTTTGATGGCAAATCAACTAAAATCGTCGATTGTTTTTTCTTGAAATTTGAAAATGGCTGGATTGCAACGGCCTCTT
This sequence comes from uncultured Flavobacteriaceae bacterium, assembly GCA_963798435.1. Classification (GTDB taxonomy): domain Bacteria; phylum Bacteroidota; class Bacteroidia; order Flavobacteriales; family Flavobacteriaceae; genus JALHST01. The sequence goes on along the minus strand of CAWCTF010000006.1, from coordinate 523,632 downwards.
CCTTGCAATAAACAGTAGGTTAACGTTTATTTTCGTTATTTACTTGTTGTTTGGTAATCCCAATTAAAAGGGTTTTATCCGCCAATTTAAATTGGTCTTTAATAGGTCAAAAGCGCAATTTTTCTAAAATCGATAGGATGGCTATTTGATTGTAATGAAATAAAACCATGTTTTACAGTAGAATCGCCTTGGACCATTAGGGTCTTGGCTATCTCATTTTGAGGATCATATACAGGGTTTCTATAGTTCAATATCTCTTCCCCATTTACAAAATGTTTAATGATACCGTCCTTAACATCGATTTCCATGGTGACCCATTGATCACCATGAAAGGTTCTTTGAAGGGTCGGCAAGGTGCAATACGATGTATTTCTTTCACCATTGATCTCTACGAACATACCATTGGCACATAGTTCCCCGACTGGTCGTTCTTCGACGCCATTGCCTCCGTGAAGGTTGTATTCCAAACAAATAGGAAATTGCTGGTCGAGCCCGATGGTTGACGGGGGTTGGCCATGGTATTGAACGCCACTGTCCCGATAGCCCCATTCAGGCGCACCAGGAGCCGTTTCCCCAACGAAGCGGTATTCTACCTTCAATCGATAATTGGTAAGATCCTTATTAAAGTACAAGGCGCCAAAGGTATTGTCAAAATTATCCCCATACCCATCATAGCGAATACTTAAAATCCCATTTTCCACACGAAAGGTGTTCCCAAAGTTCTCCCCGAGGGGATGCCCTTTTATTTTCATGGTCCAGCCCGATAAATCCTTGCCATTGAAAATTGAAATCCAATCCGATTTCCCAATTTCTTTGGAAATCGTAGTAGGAATGCGATGCCTTGTGTCGGTGATTGTTGGGATATAGAAAACCAACGGGAAGAGACTTAGTGAAATTAGGAAATGGTTGATTTTCATGGTCTTGTTGCTTGAATCATTTAATCGTTTTGACCTTCATTAATATATCATTCGTCGTGAATAATCTGCCACATAATAGGTTATTCGGGATATTCTACCCTCAGGTGATAAATATTCGTCAGCTTGTGCTTTAAGACTTTTTTTACGGTTTCAATTTCCTTAAAGGTAATATCGGCATTTAAAAATTGCTCAGTGCGCATTTGCCCTGAGATGATTTTTTCAACAAATTCATCAATCACTAAAAAGGTAGGGTTTTTTAAGCTTTTTGAGGCAGCTTCTACTGAATCGGCCATCATCAAAATTGCGGTTTCCTTTGAAAATGGTATGGGCCCCGGATAGGTAAATTGCGTCTCATCTACCTCGGTCGACATGGATTGTTGTTTTTTATAAAAATAGTATACCATGGTCGTGCCGTGATGCGTGCGTATAAAGTCGATAACCCTATCAGGAATCTTACTCTTTCGCGCCATTTCAATGCCAAGAATCACGTGGTTTATAATAATCTTCGCGCTGTCGAGTGGTGAAAGTTCGTCATGGGGATTCACATTCGTAATCTGATTCTCAATAAAATAGGTCGGATTGGCCATCTTGCCAATATCATGATACAGGGCCCCAACGCGCACCAACATGGCATTGGCACCGATTTCATTGGCGGCTGCCTCTGCCAGATTAGCTACCTGTAAGGAATGGTGAAAAGTGCCTGGTGCTTTGTTCGATAATTCTTTCAGAAGTTTTGAATTAGTATCCGAGAGTTCTAACAGGGATACATCGGAAACCAGGCCGAACAGCTTCTCATAAATATAGATGAGGGGTTGTGCGAACAACGTTATCATTCCGTTTAGCAAAAAAAGCCCAAAGGTCAACCACACGATATTGCCCAAATTTCCTTCATGGATAATATGAAAGGCCAAATAGCCTACCATATAGATCAATGTAATCTGACCTACCGAAATAAACAAATTAGCCCGCTTATACAGTTCAGAAACCGTAAGTATGGTGACGATGCCTGCAATGATCTGCAAAAAAATATACTCAAAACTATTGGGCACTACAAAGCCCAGAATTAGTACCGTCAATACATGTACATAGAGTCCGAGACGGGCATCAAAAAAAGTTTTCAATAAGAGTGGGAGGATACATAGGGGAACAACAAATACGTAGGCTTCATTATATTTGACAATTAATGTGGTCACAAAAACCATTAAGAGGATATTGAAAAAAATAAAAGTGACCTTCGTGTTGTTATCAAAGATATCACGTCTATATTTTTTAAGAAAAAGCATGAGCATCATCAATACCAAGGCAACCAGGACAGTATATCCAGATAGAATAAAATAGTAATTATTAGCAGTCCATAGCTCGGATTCAAACTCATCTTTTAGGGAATTCAATATCTTGAGGTTTTCCGTTTCGACCACTTCCCCTTTGGCAATTATCAACTTTCCCTGATCAACAGTACCGCGTGTAGTAACAATTTTTGCAAGTTCTTCGTTCAAGGCATTTTCGGAAAGCGCCTTATCGTAAAATACATTGGGTTTTAATACGTCGAAATATAAATCCTGATACAGGTTGCCCATCTGTTCTAAACCTGCTCGCAGCAGCATCTTTTGAATATAATGGTCGACATTCTGCAAGGTATAAAGACTATCACGGGCAATGCGCCTAGCCACATTGTTCTTGACCAAGTAGATTTGATCTTTGGATATTTTTCGGTCAGATTTCAGTAGAATCCCCCTAGAATAAATCGAATCTAGAATTTCAAGCCCTACCGAATTCATTAAATTTCGCTGACGATTATTGAATTTATCCTCGCTAAAAAGTGCAGCGAACTTTTCAGGGTATATAGAAAAAACCTCTGAAGCAATCTTTTGATCATACCTAAAATAATCAAAGTTTTCATTTTTGATGGCCGCTTGTTCGCTGGCAATTTCACTTTCTGACTTTTTTATGGAAAAATCAAACGGCGCATATAGGTTTTCATATTGCCAAGGTTTGCCTTTTTGAAATTCATATTTGAATTTACCGCCTTTAGGAAAGAAAAATACAATACACCCTATCGACACGAAATAGAGAACGTATTTATAAATATGGGATTGGTTTTTAAGTAGCTTTTCCAAGATGTACGGTATCAAGAAGATATATTGAATCAAAAATAGAAAAATATAAATTTAAAAAGGCCTTTTAAACACATAACACGATTGATTGCCCTTTAATTTATTAATTTCGCAGACAAAGAATTTCGTCTTATGAACAAGGTGGTAATCGTATCGGCCGTTCGAACCCCAATCGGCAGTTTTATGGGAAGCCTCTCAACCATGACCGCACCTAAGCTTGGGGGAATCGCCATCAAGGGAGCCCTGGAACGAATAGGCTTAGACCCAAACTTGGTAGAAGAGGTAATTATGGGTAACGTGGTGCAAGCCAATACAGGACAAGCTCCTGCAAGGCAGGCCTCAATCTATGCAGGTATCCCTGCAAGCGTACCATGTACAACTGTAAATAAGGTCTGTGCATCAGGAATGAAGGCCGTGATGCAGGCGGCACAGGCAATAGCGCTTGGCGATATCGCAATTGCCGTTGCGGGTGGAATGGAAAATATGAGTCTTATCCCACACTATGTATATATGCGGAATGGCATAAAGTTTGGGCCTACGACCTTGATTGATGGGATGCAAAGAGACGGTTTGGTAGACGCCTATGATCAAAATGCAATGGGTGTTTGTGCAGATGCCTGTGCCATTGCCTATAACTTCAGTCGGGAAGATCAAGATGCATTTGCCATTCAATCATATTCCCGATCCGCTCAAGCTTGGGCCGAAGGCAAGTTTAAAAATGAAGTTGTCGCCGTTGAAGTACCTCAGCGTCGGGGAGCACCGATTATGGTGCGGGAAGACGAGGAATATAGAAATGTAAACTTAGATAAAATACCAGCCTTACGGCCCGCTTTTTCCGAAGATGGAACCGTTACGGCCGCAAACGCATCTACCATTAATGATGGGGCAGCAGCACTGGTATTGATGAGCGCCGAAAAGGCCGAGGAACTCCACTTAGAACCTTTGGCGACCATACGAAGTTATGCTGATGCCGCGCAAGAACCGAAATGGTTCACAACGGCCCCGGCCAAGGCGCTGCCATTGGCACTCGAAAAAGCCGGAATCGCTATTGACCAAGTCGATTATTTCGAATTCAATGAGGCTTTTTCTGTAGTTGGTCTGGCCAATATGAAATTACTAGGACTCACCGATACTCACGTAAATGTAAATGGAGGTGCTGTATCCTTAGGCCATCCTTTGGGGTGCTCTGGGGCGAGGATACTTGTGACCTTACTAAATGTTTTGGAACAAAACAAGGCGAAAATCGGGGCAGCCGCCATCTGCAATGGAGGGGGTGGTGCTTCCGCAATGGTTTTGGAAAGAAATTAATCAATTCCCGCAAAGCAATCCCATGCAATACGGTATTTGCCATCTTAGCATCATTCCATTACGGGCGAGTGCCGACCCTGCCGCCGAAATGGTATCCCAATTGCTGTACGGGGAACATTTTAAGATTTTGGAATCCCGAAAATTTTGGAGTAGGATCCGAATCGCCTTTGATGGTTGCGAAGGATGGGTGGATTCCAATCAAATTACACAGATTGGGCAAGAAGACTACAATGGCATCGAAAAATCAGAAGAGACCTTTTGTTCTTCGGATCTCGTTGCGTTTGTTGAAACCCAGAAAGGCATTTTGATGCCAATTGTACTCGGTTCATCAATACATTCTGCCCATTTACTGGACCATACATTCGAAGGAAGTTCAAACAATATTCAATTGGGCAAGGCAAATCTTGTAAAGACCGCACTGCAGTATTTAAATGCCCCATGCCTTCAGGGGGGGCGATCACCTTTTGGTTTGGATGCCTCAGGATTCACGCAGATGGTATATAAGATCAACGGCTATAATTTATTTCGAAAGGCAAATGATCAGGCAAAACAAGGTGCTGTATTGAGTTTTATCGAAGAAAGTGAGGCGGGCGATCTTGCTTTTTTCGATTCTTCTGATGGGGCCATAGAGCATGTTGGAATCCTCATGGAAAACAATTACATACTACACGTGCACGGCAAAGTGCGAATTGATCGCTTGGATCATACAGGAATCTTCAACACCGCTATAGGTAGGTACACGCACCAATTGCGGGTTATTAAAAAGATTTTATAAAAAAGCCCCGATGGAATCCATCGGGGCTTTTTTGATGTCTTTATTACGGACTATTCACCCAACAATTTTTTGATACGCATAAAGTTTTCGTTATCTCCCATGGCACCATAGATATTCTTTAGTTGTTCTAAGATGCTTTGGTTATCAGTACTTGTTTTAAGCGCATCTTCCAAAACTTGGGCACCTTGACGGAAAAGGTCGTCTTTCTTCTTCTTCAGTTCATCATACCGATCGGTGTCCTTTTTACTATTCCCTAAAGAATTCATTTCATCGATAAAGGCATTTCCTTCATTGATATAGGTTGTTGAAAGGTTCAATTGGGCATTCGTATAATCCGGTTGGTACTCCAAGGTTTTTTTATAAGCTGCACGCGCTTCTTCCATATTGCCTTGCTCCATATTAATAACCCCAATGTTATAATATAAGTCTGGATTATCAGGTGCAATTGCGGTAGCTTCCCCCATCAATTCCTTAAATTTATCCTTATCCCCCATCTTATAGTAGAGGTTGGCCTCGTTCAAAACCAGGTTGATATCTTTTGGATCTTGCGCCCTTGCGGTTTGAAATGCTGCAAGCGCCTTGTCGTCTTGACCTAATTCTGAATAGATAAAGGCCATATTCTTAACAATTTCTGCTTTTTTGGAAGGCGATTTTTCATCTAATGGATCGCTATAAGTACCTGATTTAACCATCAGGTCACGTCGCACCTTGTCCATTTCCTCGACCTGACCCGATGCGATATTAGTCGCCTTGTAGACCGTTCCGCTACCGTCATACCCCAAATCCTGAAGTTCTTTATAATACCCCAGCGCTTTGTCATATAACCCCCCACGCACCGCACTACTGGCAGCATAGTATAAATAGGAGGTGTCCTGCGGGCTAATTTTATAACTGGTATATAATTTATCGGCAGCTTGCTCGAATTTATTTTCCGCATTATCCTTTACGGCCGCATTTACTAAATCGGCAGTTAAGGCAGTTAGTTGAAGTTTTGTGTCAGCCCCATATTTTGATTTTCCAGTTGCTTTCTCGATACTATCGACTTTTTGAAAAGATTTAACCGCCTCATCAAAGGCACTATTGTCACCTTTTCTTGCCAAGTCGGCATACACTGTACCGCGAATAAAATAATATTGGGCCTGGGTTTTTTCATCGGCACCCGATATGGCTCCCGCTGCTCCCTCCAATGCCGTTTTGGCTGCCATGGCGTCGCCACCTTTCATGGCCTTCTCGGCCGCCTTGATCTCGTCCTTCTGTGCAATTCCGGCCACTGAGAACGCCAGGGCCGCAAGTAGTATAATTTTAGTTTTCATGCTCTATTTAATTAAAATATTAGTGTTTAATAATTATGTGGTTTTATTCCTCGCTACCTCCAGTATCAATTCCCATGCCATCTTCAGTATCTACCTCAATATCAAGTATATCAGTATCTTCAACTGCATCTTCGTCTTTCATCACCTTGGCCACGGCGGCAATCGAATCATTGCCCTTGATATTAATTAGTTTTACCCCTTGCGTAGCCCTTCCCATTACGCGAAGGTCTTCAACGCTCATGCGAATCGCAATGCCAGACTTGTTAATGATCATTAAATCGTCGGAATCGGTGACGTTTTTGATGGCTACCAATTTACCGGTTTTTTCGGTAATGGAGATTGTTTTGACACCCTTCCCGCCCCGGTTGGTGATGCGATAGTCATCAATGCTTGATCGCTTACCGTACCCATTTTCAGAGACCACTAATAGCTCATCGTCAAAATTATGCACCGAGACCATACCGATAACCTCATCATGATCGTCTGCCAAGGTAATACCTCGAACACCGGATGCATTTCGTCCCATGGGCCTGGTTTTTCCTTCTTCAAAGCGAATGGCCTTCCCAGAACGGAGCCCTAGAAATATTTGACTCGTTCCCGTGGTGAGTTTGGCCTCGAGCAATTCATCGCCCTCTCGAACGCCAATGGCATTGATCCCATTTTGACGGGGTCGCGAATATTGTTCCAAAGAGGTTTTTTTTACGATCCCCTTTTTAGTTGCCATAATCACAAAATGTCCATTCACATACTCCTCATCCTTTAAGTCCTGGGTACAAATAAATGCTTTGACCTTATCATCCTGCTCAATATTGATTAGATTCTGAATGGCCCTGCCTTTGGAAGTCCGGCTACCTTCCGGAATTTCAAATACCCGCATCCAAAAACATTTACCCTTGAGGGTGAAGAATAACATGTACTGATGATTGGTACCTACAAAGAGGTGTTCCAAGAAATCCTCATTTCGGGTCGAGGATGCCTTTTGCCCAACCCCTCCTCTATTTTGGGTCTTATATTCATAAAGGGGTGTTCTCTTGATGTAGCCGGCATGCGAGATGGTAATAACGACTTGTTCATCAGGAATCATGTCTTCCATACTCAAATCCCCACCGGCAAAGTTGATTTCGGATCGTCGCTCATCCCCGTATTTGGCCTTAACCTCTAGGAGCTCATCTTTTATGATCTGCATTCTTCGCTCTTTCCTGGCAAGGATATCCTTCAAATCGGCGATGGTCTGCAACACTTCCTCATATTCCGAACGCAATTTATCTTGCTCGAGACCGGTAAGTTGACGAAGTCGCATCTCGACGATTGCCTTTGACTGGAGTTCCGATAATTTGAATCGTTCCATCAAATTCTCCCGCGCTTCATCGGCATTCGAAGACGCCCGAATAATGGCAATTACCTCATCGATATTATCGGAGGCAATTATAAGGCCTTCCAAAATATGCGCACGGTCCTCGGCTTTTTTCAATTCGAACTTCGAGCGTCTAACAACGACCTCGTGACGATGCTCCACAAAATAATGGATCATTTCCTTGACGTTCAACAAACGTGGCCTGCCATTCACCAAAGCGATATTGTTCACACTAAAGGAAGATTGAAGGGCTGTGTATTTGTACAAGGTGTTCAGTACAATATTCGGAATGGCATCTCTTTTTAGAATGTAGACGATACGCATTCCTTTTCGGTCAGATTCGTCACGTATGCTCGTTATACCCTCGATTTTCTTTTCATTGATCAAATCGGCCGTTTTCTTGATCATGTCGGCCTTGTTTACCTGAAACGGTATTTCAGTAACAATGATACATTCCTTGCCTTGTACTTCTTCAGTACTCGCCTTAGCCCGCATGACGATACGGCCGCGTCCTGTATGAAACGCCTCTTTCACCCCATCATACCCATAAATAATCCCACCGGTAGGGAAATCAGGTGCTTTTATGTGGGAAATCAGTTCGTCGATCTCAATATCATTGTTGTCAATATATGCCACTGTACCATCAACGACTTCCGAGAGATTGTGCGGCGGCATGTTCGTAGCCATACCAACGGCAATTCCAGAGGCACCGTTTATCAATAAATTCGGTACCCTGGTAGGCAATACGGTCGGTTCTTCCAACGAATCGTCAAAATTAAGCTGATGGTCAACGGTATCCTTATCGATATCGGCGAGCATATCGTCTGCGATACGACGCATTCTCGCTTCGGTGTAACGCATTGCGGCCGGGCTATCGCCATCGACGGATCCAAAATTTCCCTGCCCATCTACCAGCATATAACGCAAACTCCATTCCTGCGCCATTCGAACCATTGAATCGTACACAGAGGTATCACCATGTGGATGGTATTTTCCTAAAACCTCACCCACGATACGGGCCGATTTTTTATGAGCACTGTTTGATCGTACCCCCAATTCGTGCATGCCGTATAAAACCCTCCGATGCACCGGTTTCAAACCGTCCCTGACATCTGGCAAAGCACGTGACACAATGACCGACATTGAATAGTCAATGTAAGCCGATTTCATTTCATCTTCTATGTTGATCGGAATCAATTTTTCACCTTCGGCCATCTAAAAATCGTATGTTTTTATGTTGTTTAAAAAAGAATGCCAATATACGCAAAATCGCGCCCTCCACGGCACATATTATTTACTTTATTCAATAATTTATTAACACTTTTGGCGTTCTTTATAGTTTATAATTAGAGTGTTAATTATTTTGTAAATCGATGCTTTTTTCGTCATTTCGAACTAGTTTATCGAATATGGGTATGGTATTTGTCCAAGATTGATTAAGATTTACTAATTTTATAATGATTAAGGATAGTATATGGATGATAATTTTTCCCCAAGGGTAAAGGATGTAATTGCATACAGCAAGGAAGAGGCATTGCGGCTTGGCCATGATTTTATTGGTACAGAGCATTTAATGTTGGGTCTTTTGCGTGATGGCAATGGCAAAGCAATAAGTATTTTAGACGCGCTCGAAGTTGATTTGGACCATCTGAGGCGCAAAGTGGAAATATTGAGCCCTTCCAACCCGAATCCGAGTGGTGTTCAAAAGGATAAAAAAAACCTACACTTGACACGGCAGGCCGAAAGAGCCTTAAAAACTACGTTTCTTGAAGCTAAACTCTTTCAAAGTTCTTCTATAAACACGGCGCATTTACTCCTATGTATTTTGCGCAATGAAAACGATCCCACCACCAAGCTTTTACACAAGCTTAAGGTTGATTATGATGGTGTAAAAGAACAATTTAAATTTATGATTACCAGCGATGATGAAATTATAGATTCCCCGACCTCTGAATCATTTCCAAGCGATTCAGACGATATCGAAGGAGGCAAGGAAAGTAACTTTGGTACGAGTTCCGCCCAAAAAGGCAGTAAAAAATCAAAGACCCCGGTACTCGACAATTTTGGACGAGATCTTACCCAATTGGCCGAAGAAGGCAAATTGGACCCCGTTGTTGGTAGGGAGAAGGAAATCGAAAGGGTCTCCCAAATACTAAGTAGAAGGAAAAAGAACAATCCCCTCCTCATTGGCGAGCCTGGCGTTGGAAAAAGTGCAATTGCCGAAGGTCTGGCACTGCGTATAATCAATAAGAAAGTATCGCGCATTCTTTATAACAAACGTGTGGTTACCCTAGATTTGGCTTCCCTTGTTGCCGGGACCAAATACCGCGGACAGTTCGAAGAGCGCATGAAGGCGGTTATGAACGAGCTTGAAAAAAACGAAGATGTCATCCTCTTCATTGATGAAATCCATACAATTGTCGGTGCTGGTGGTGCAACGGGGAGTTTAGATGCTTCCAATATGTTTAAACCGGCTTTGGCAAGAGGTGAGATCCAATGCATAGGAGCCACCACTTTGGACGAATACCGCCAATATATTGAGAAAGATGGTGCCTTGGAACGCCGCTTTCAAAAAGTAATCGTAGAACCTACGTCCGTCGATGAGACTATTGAGATTCTCAAGAATATCAAAGGCAAATATGAAGATCATCATAATGTAATTTATACCGATGAGGCGATTTTGGCCTGTGTAAAGCTAACTCATAGGTATATGACCGATCGCTTTTTGCCCGATAAGGCAATTGACGCGCTTGATGAAGCAGGATCCCGTGTGCATATTGTGAATATGGATGTGCCAAAACAAATTCTAGAACTCGAAAAAAAGCTCGATGATGTCCGCGAATTAAAAAATAGCGTAGTCAAAAAGCAGAAATACGAGGAGGCAGCCAAATTGAGGGACGACGAAAAACGGCTCGAAAAGGATCTTGCCATCGCACAGGAAAAATGGGAAGAAGATAGCAAGTTGCACAAAGAGACCGTAACAGAAGACAATGTCGCCGATGTGGTCTCAATGATGAGTGGTATTCCTGTGAATCGAATTGCCCAAACCGAAAGTAACAAGCTAGCCGAATTGCCCGAACGAATCAAAGCGAATGTTATTGGCCAAGATGAGGCTGTTGCCAAAGTTGCCAAAGCGATTCAGCGAAATAGGGCCGGCCTCAAAGATCCCAACAAACCCATTGGATCCTTTATTTTTCTGGGTCAGACTGGTGTTGGTAAAACGCAATTGGCAAAGGTATTGGCAAAAGAAATGTTCGACTCCGAGGATGCCCTTATCCGTATCGACATGAGCGAGTATATGGAAAAATTCGCCATTTCTAGATTGGTAGGCGCCCCTCCGGGATATGTCGGCTATGAAGAAGGTGGGCAATTGACCGAAAAAGTACGCCGTAAACCGTATTCTGTAATTTTATTAGACGAAGTCGAAAAGGCACATCCCGATGTCTTTAATATGCTTTTGCAGGTGCTTGATGACGGATATCTCACCGATAGCCTCGGTAGAAAAATCGATTTTAGAAATGCGATCATTATCATGACCTCGAACATCGGTTCCCGCCAATTGAAGGATTTTGGCCAAGGGGTCGGTTTCGGTACCTCAGCGATGAAGGAACAAGCCGATACCTATCAAAAAGGTGTTATCGAGAATGCTTTGAAAAAAGCATTTGCTCCCGAATTTTTGAATCGTATCGACGATGTCGTGGTGTTCAATCCTTTGGAACGGGAAGATATTCATAAAATTATCGATATTGAACTTCGCAAATTATATGCCCGCATTAAGGATATTGGGTATGATATGAATTTGACCACAAAAGCGAAGGACTATATTGCCGAAAAAGGATTTGATAAACAATTTGGTGCACGACCCCTTAAAAGGGCCATCCAAAAATACATCGAAGACGCCTTGGCAGAAGAAATCGTAAATTCAAAATTAGAAGAAGGCGATAGTATTTTTATGGACTTGGATACCAAGAAAGACGAATTGACCATCAAGATCAAAAAAGCCGAAAAATCGTCTAAAACATAAGAAATTCGTAGGAATTTTAAGATAAGGGAGTCATACTAATTGACTCCCTTTTTTTATGGTCCTAAACGAGATCGTAGGAATAAAATTACCGAGCAAGGTAGCTGATAGTATTATAAACGATATTTAAGTCATTTGTCTAATTTTTTATAGTATACCTGCAGTTACATTTACTTTCGTTCCAGACACGAAAAACACATATGAAATGAGAGTGGGACAACCAAAAAAGACAATAATTGTCAGGGAGTATCAATTGGAAATTGGCACGATTCAAGTTTTTGAAAACTACATGGTGGCCCTTTTTGAAGAAGGTACTACCTTGACCATTGAACGGGCATATCAAATTATTGGTATTTCGGAAATACATTTTAGGGACAAGAATTTTGGATTTATCAGTCTGCGCAAACATGCCCATGCGGTCGACCCAACGATTTATGATTATTTAAGGGAACTTGATAACCTGAAGGCAATTGCAATTGTATCGGTGAAAGAGATCGATATGCACAATTTCAAAATCGAAAAGCTCTTCTACAAAAAGCCAATGAAATTATTTATCGAGTTTGACAATGCCTTGGCCTGGGTAAAACAAAGGATCCGAAAATAGTCCCCTTTTTTGTTTCAATTCACGGCCAATGATAAGCGCTTAGGACCACAATTACAGCCTGTTGGTTCCCTGCCTCGATTTGGCCGCAATTAAAACATCCATTATTTTGCTTGGGAATCATCAACTTCTTCCTGAGATTCTGGAGTTGGTACGCTACTAAAGAGATCAATATACGCCTTGCCAAGGTTTGCAATCAAGTCAGAGGCCGATAATGATTGATAGCCCGTTTCCTCGACCGCGATATCGCCTGATCTACCATGCAGATATACTCCGAAGATGGCAGCGGATAAGGAATCATATCCTTGGGCAATCAACCCTGTAATGATACCTGTTAATGCATCGCCACTTCCGGCAGTAGCCATACCGGGATTTCCCGTGTTGTTGACATACCCTTTGCCCTCATATACTGTAATCGTGTGCGCTCCCTTGATGACCACGATACAATCGTATTGTTTTGAAAAGGCCATCACCTTTTCGAGCTTATCGAAGTCATCCCGCCATTTTCCTATTAATCGCTCCAGCTCCTTAGGATGCGGGGTCAGGACAGATTTTTTAGGTAGATTATGTAAAAGCTCCTTGTTTTTTGAGAGCATGTTCAAGCCGTCGGCATCTACCACTAACAAAACCTTATTTTTTTCCAGAAAATTCGCGAATGCCTTGACCGTCACTGCATCGGTTCCCATACCGATTCCCAGACCGATGGCCGTAGGATGTACTTCAAAGGCTATGTGTGATAGGTGATTCTCTCCTTTATCGGTGATAACCATACTTTCAGGTACCGCAGTCTGTATCGGGGAATAACCGCATTGTGGAACATAAGCGGTCACTAAACCACTCCCCGCGTGCAAACAGGCTTTGGTCGTCAGAATGACGGCGCCGATCTTTCCATAGCTACCTCCGATAATCAAGGAATGCCCGTAGGTACCCTTGTGTGAGAACCGCTCCCTGGGCATATATAATGGCAGTATTTCATGTTTTCCTACCAGCTCGTAGACCGTATCGGTATGTTGCAGATACTCATGATCAAGTCCGATATTTAATACCTCCCATTGATTGACATAAATCCCTGTTTCGGGTAGAAAAAAAACCAATTTGGGTGCTTGAAAACTCAATACATGGGTGGCTTTGATAATTCGGTCAGCATGAACAGGCACTTTATCGGTAAATAAACCAGATGGGGTATCAACCGAAAGTATAAAGGCCTTTGATTCATTTAAGTGTTTCATTAGCTTGCCCACCCAATCATCGGGAGGTCGGTTAAGGCCTATGCCGAAAATGGCATCTATTAGTATGTCCTCTTTGCCAATGTTCGGATTCTCAGAAGTCGCATCGAGAAATTCGGGCCATATTTTGCGCTCCTTGAGACGCTCAAGATTTATCAAAAAATCCTGAGATCGTGACTTGCTATAGTTCACCACATACACATTAATATTATAGCCGTGTTCTGTCAAATGTCGGGCTACTGCCATCCCATCCCCGCCATTATTGCCAATTCCACAGAACAAATGAATTTTTACAGGGGCACCTTGCAATCGGCTATGCAACCAGTTAAAGACCTGAATGGCCGCCCTTTCCATGAGTTCATCGCTGCTAATGCCTTGTCTGGCTATTGTCAATTTGTCAGCGGTATATATTTGCTCGGCATTAAAAAGCTTCATTTCCTAATACTATTTATGAATTATTGACGATTCCGCAAAAATCATGGGGAACGTTTGCTGGGGATATCAAAAGTACTACATTTGATTCTTTATTATAACCATGGAACGCAACGATTCAGACATACAATCCCAGCTTAGGGCTTTAATTTTGGGAACTGTCACTTCTACCACCCCCTTGGGGTAAGCAACGATATAGTAGCCAAACCTTAGTGCATTTTTGCACCCAATTCACCCATTTTAATTAATCAATTTTCAAAATGAAGGTTTTAAAATTCGGAGGTACTTCTGTAGCAAATGCGTCAAATATTGCGTTGGTAAAGAAGATTATCCAAAGTACCGAAGCAAACACGATCATCGTTACAGTATCAGCACTTGGAGGAATTACCGACTTGTTACTGAAGGCTTCCCTTTTGGCTTCCCGACAGGAACAGGCGTACAAGCGTATTTTAGAAGAAATTGAACAAAGACATCTGACAGCCATAAAGGAATTGATTCCCATCAAGGGGCAAAGCAGTATACTAAGTAAGGTAAAATCTGATCTAAATACCTTGGAAACCCTCTTGGAAGGAGCCTTTTTAATCGGTGAAATAACGCCTAAACTATCTGATAAAATTGTGAGCTACGGGGAGTTGATTTCCTCCTATATGATCAATGAATATTTTATTTCAGAAGGATTGGATGCCACTTACAAAGACAGTAGGGAGCTGATTAAAACCAACGATTTTAATGGCAAGGCCGCCGTTAATTTTAACGTCACCAATGTTCTTTGCAAAAAGTACTTTTCAGCGGTCAAGCATAGGATCATTGTAGCCCCAGGATTTATTGCTTCTTCAGAAAATGGGAATTCAACGACCTTGGGAAGGGGGGGTTCTGATTACACTGCTGCGATTTTTGCGGCAGCGGTCGATGCTGAAATCCTGGAAATATGGACCGACGTGAGCGGGATGTATACGGCCGACCCAAAAATCGTACGACAGGCTCAGCCCATTCCTCATATTTCCTTTGAAGAGGCAATGGAACTCTCACATTTCGGTGCCAAAGTCTTATATCCACCGACCATACAACCCGTTTTGGCAAAGGGAATTTCCATTCAGATCAAAAATACATTTGAACCTGGGAAGCCAGGTACGCTTATTACCAAAAGTAAAAATGACAAAGGAAAAACCGTTCGAGGAATTTCGCACGTCGAGAGTATGGCTCTTCTTTCATTAGAAGGACCCGGAATGGTTGGCATACCTGGCATTTCAAAACGATTTTTCGAAGTGTTGTCCCAACAGGAAATCAGTGTGGTCTTTATCACTCAAGCATCTTCTGAACATTCGATATGTGTAGGCATTTCTAACCATGACGCCGACCGAGCAGTTCTGGCAGTAGAGGAAGATTTCGAATACGAAATTGAACGCGGAAAAATAAAACCGCTCGTCATTGAAAAAGACCTGGAGATAATCGCTTTGGTAGGTGATCAAATGAAAAGCCATCAGGGTCTCAGTGGTAAAATGTTCAGTACTTTGGGCAAAAACAATGTGAATATCAGGGCAATAGCACAAGGCGCCTCTGAGCGCAATATTTCTGCCGTAATTAATAAGGAAGATGTAAAAAAGGCACTAAATGCACTCCATGAGGAATTTTTCGAAGAGAATGTAAAACAATTGAACCTCTTCGTTATGGGGGTTGGTAATGTAGGTGGCAAATTGCTACATCAGATTCAAAAACAACGCAAATACCTGAAGGATAACCTAAAGTTGAATATTCGGGTAATTGGCATTTCAAATTCACGTACGATGATCTTCGATGAAAATGGAATTGCCTTAAAAAATTGGGAAATGGCATTGGCAGAGGGAGAAGCGGCGAATACGGATACCTATTTCCAAACTGTTAGAAAGCTGAACTTTCGAAATAGTATATTTGTTGATAACACCGCCAGTGAGAAGGTTTCCTCAACATATAGCACGTATTTAGGCCATAGTATTTCGGTCGTTACCTGTAATAAAATTGCGTGCTCATCAAATTATGACAACTATAAGAATCTCAAAGACCTCGCCCGTGAATACAATGCGCCGTTTTTATTCGAGACCAATGTGGGCGCCGGGCTACCGATCATTGATACTTTAAAACATCTCATCGCTTCTGGGGACCGTATTTTAAAAATACAGGCGGTTTTGTCAGGAAGCCTAAATTTTGTCTTCAACAACTTCAACGATAAGGTCAATTTTCATGATATTGTAAAACAGGCACAGGAAGGTGGTTATACTGAACCTGACCCAAAGATTGATTTGAGTGGTATTGATGTAATGCGCAAAATTCTGATTTTGGCACGCGAAAGTGGTTATCAATTAGACATCGACGACATAGAAAACAGGTCCTTTCTCCCCGCAGCATGTTTGGAAACAAAAACCAATGCTGATTTTTTTTCCTCCTTAAAGCACCATGAAACTACATTTCAACAGTTATATAATGAAGCACTGAGGGCCGATTGCAAGCTGAAGTATGTTGCCCGATTCGAGGATGGGAAGGCAAGTGTCGGCCTGCAAAACATTCCAAAAGGTCACGACTTTTACAATTTAGAGGGCAGCGACAATATTGTCCTATTCTATACAGAGCGCTATCCGAATCAACCTATGATCATTAAAGGAGCAGGTGCCGGAGCGGAAGTTACTGCATCGGGCATTTTTGCGGATATTATTCGAATCGGAAATTTTTGACCATGCAAGAAATCAAAGTATTCTGCCCGGCCACTATCGCCAATATCTCCTGTGGATTTGATGTGCTCGGAGTTGCCCTTGAATCGGTCGGCGATGAAATGCTGGTGCGCAAGGTGACACAAAAAGGGGTGTATATCACGAAACTGGAAGGCCAGGAACTACCTATGGAGACCCTTGAAAATGTGGCTGGGGTAGCGGGTTTGGCCTTTTTGGAAAAAAGTACCTACTCTGGTGGATTTGAAATAGAGATTTTCAAACAAATAAAGGCTGGCAGTGGTATAGGAAGTAGTGCCGCCAGCTCATCTGGAGCGGTTTGGGCTATGAACGAATTATTAGGGCGGCCGTTTACAAGATTGGAATTGGTGCAATTTGCCATGGAAGGAGAGCGGTTGGCCAGTGGGGTCGCGCATGCCGATAATGTGGCACCGGCCCTCTATGGAGGATTTACCTTGGTGCGAAGCTATGAACCTTTGGATATTATTACCATTCCATGTCCCTCTGAATTATATGCAACGGTGATCCATCCACAAATAGAGGTCAAGACTTCCGATTCCAGAAAAATACTGAAAACATCGATTTCCTTGGCCGATGGTATCAAGCAATGGGGCAATGTTGGCGGATTGGTAGCCGGACTTTTTAAAGCAGATTATGAACTTATCGGTCGATCCTTGGTAGATCATATTGTCGAGCCCATTCGGTCGATCCTCATTCCTGGCTTTGATGCCGTCAAATCAACTTCGCTGAAAACAGGCGCATTGGGTTGTGGTATTTCAGGATCCGGCCCGTCGATCTTTGCATTCAGTAAAGGCAAAAAAAAAGCGCAAGAGGTTGCGGATGCCATGAAAAGTGTTTACCAAAATATTGGTATCGACTACGATGTTCACGTTTCAAAAATAAATTCAGAAGGCATCAAAATAATAAGCAGTGCGAAGTAGGAAGTGAAACACTGCAATTATTAAATACGTATGGGGGTCGAGAAAAGCACAATCTCCATCCGAAGAACGCGAATATCATACTAAAAGTGACCTATTTCTATTTAAAAAAAAGTCAAATTGAAATTTTATAGCCTTACCAAAAATGCCCCGGAAGTATCCTTTAGGGATGCTGTACTTAAAGGGATTGCGCCTGATAAAGGTTTGTATTTCCCAGAACGGATTACGCCATTGCCCGATTCTTTTTTTAAGGAAATCGAAAAGCTTTCGAACCATGAAATTGCTTTTCAAGCTATTTGGGGCTTTGTAAAGGATGACATTCCTGAAACGAAACTGAAAGCGATCTTACAAGAAGTTCTTGATTTCGAATTCCCTTTGGTTCAAATCGAAAAAAATGTGGCCGTCCTTGAACTTTTTCATGGCCCTACCATGGCCTTCAAGGATGTTGGTGCGCGTTTTATGGCCAAATGTCTTGAGTTTTTTTTAGAGAAATCGAACCGTGAAATCACTGTATTGGTAGCCACTTCAGGAGATACCGGTGGTGCCGTGGCCAATGGCTTCCTTGGGGTAAAAGGTGTAAAGGTAGTTATCTTGTATCCTAGTGGCAAAGTGAGTGATATCCAGGAAAGGCAATTGACTACGTTGGGCCAAAATATTACGGCCTTGGAAGTCGATGGTACCTTCGATGATTGCCAAAAAATGGTAAAAACTGCCTTTTTAGATAAAGAACTGCTACAAAAAAAGACGTTGACCTCCGCCAATTCTATCAACGTCGCACGATGGCTGCCCCAGTTATTTTATTTTCTATTTGCTTACAAGCAGGCCAAGTCCCAGGAAAAGGAGATTGTTTTTTCGGTACCAAGTGGCAATTTCGGCAACCTTTGTGCTGGCATGATGGCGCAACGATTAGGCATGCCTGTAAACCATTTTATAGCTGCTACCAATGTAAACGATACAGTGCCACAGTTTATGAAATCGAGGCATTATGAGCCAAAAGCCTCCAAGGCCACTATTTCAAACGCCATGGATGTTGGTGATCCCAGCAATTTTATTAGGATCCGCCAATTGTATATGAACGATTTTGAAACGTTGGAAAAACAGCTATCGGCCTATTCATTTACCGATGCCGAGACGTTACAGGCCATGTTGGAGCTTTATAACGACTTTAACTACATTGCGGATCCCCATGGTGCGGTTGGGTATTTGGGCCTTAAAAAATATCAGGAAACACATCAAGAAACCTACGGTATTTTTCTGGAAACAGCACATCCAGTAAAATTCCTGGATCTAGTGGAAGATACCATTCGAGAAAACATAGACATTCCCGATTCAATTGTGAAAATGATGGATAAAAAATCGATAAGCACTAAGATAGCGACGTATTCAGACGTTAAAAATCAGCTACTTAAAGCCTAAGTGCTACCAAGATCGATTAGCAATAAAATTTAAAAACATTGTTAAGCGTATTTTCGCATCCTTAAATTATTCAATAGCTTTGCGCTGCTAAAAAGTCGTCATGAAAAATACCGCCCTTACAAAAACACATGAAGCCCTAGGGGCCAAAATGGTGCCCTTTGCAGGTTATAATATGCCCGTATCCTATGAAGGAGTCAACGCCGAACATGACGCAGTTCGCAAAGGTGTGGGTGTTTTTGACGTTTCCCATATGGGTGAATTTCTCATAAGTGGGTCGAATGCCTTGGCGTTAATACAAAAGGTCACATCAAACGATGCCTCTAAATTGACCATAGGAAAAGCGCAATACAGTTGTCTCCCGAATGAAACGGGTGGCATTGTAGATGATCTAATCGTATATAGAATTAAAGAAGCGCAATATTTGTTGGTGGTCAACGCATCGAACATCCAGAAAGATTGGGACCATATTGCCAAGTACAATGCCGATTATGATGCCGAGATGCGGGATATCTCTGATAACTATTCGCTATTGGCAATCCAAGGGCCTAAGGCAGTGCAGGCGATGCAATCTCTTACTTCAGTTGATCTTTCCGAAATTAAATTTTACAATTTTGTTGTAGGTGATTTTGCTGGAATAGAACATGTAATCATCTCGGCAACGGGATATACGGGATCTGGCGGATTTGAAATTTACTGCAAGAATAACGAAGTAAAGCAGATATGGGACAACGTTTTCGAAGCAGGTGCCGACTTTGATATAAAACCCGTAGGTTTGGCGGCAAGGGATACTTTGCGACTTGAAATGGGCTATTGTCTTTATGGGAACGACATCAATGATGAAACCTCGCCATTTGAAGCAGGCCTTGGTTGGATAACAAAATTTACGAAGGATTTTGTTAATTGTGAGGCCCTAGCCAAAGAAAAGGAGCATGGGGCCGATCGTCGTCTGATTGCTTTTGAATTGGATGAACGTGGGGTTCCGCGCCATGGTTATGACATTGTAGACAGTCAAGGGAGAAAAATAGGCCTTGTCACGTCTGGGACCATGTCACCTTCTTTAGGAAAGGGAATCGGTCTGGGATACGTACCCGCTCTATTTTCGGAAATCGGCAGTAAGATCCATATTCAGATACGAAAAAATGCGGTAGCTGCAACCGTGGTAAAACTACCATTTTACAAAGGTTAATACCTATATGGGAAAAAGGAGGGGCAAGATGGACGATGCGCGAAAGAAAATACTCATATTAGGGGGTAGTGGATTTTTGGGAAACGCCATATACAAAGAGCTATGCAACTACTTTGACACCTATGGCACCTATTTTTCAAACAAGTTATTTCGAGATAACAAGCAGTTCTTTAGCTATGATATTAATGAGGACGATATCTTCCAAATACTAGATAAAATAAAGCCTCAACTAATAATTTCTGCCCTCAGGGGCAATTTTGAGGCTCAAATCGTAGCACATCAACACATTTTGGAATATGTGTCCCGAATTGACGGCAGAATCTATTTTATCTCTTCTGCCAATGTCTTTGATGCATATAGTAAATATCCATCCTACGAGAATGACAAGACGCTTTCGGAGAGTATTTATGGACGATTGAAAATCAAGATCGAAAATATGTTGATGCGCTTACCGAAAGAAAAAATGGCCATCTTAAGGGTACCCATGGTTTTCGGAAATAATTCCCCGAGGATAAAGGAAATTAAGGATAATATTTGGAGCAATGAACCTGTCGAAGTATTTCCAAACCTGATTATGAATGTAACCAGCGTCGATAAATTGACACAACAAATACATTACCTTATCAACCACAACAAGAGCGGAATCTATCATTTAGGGAGTAACGATGTGGTGCATCATGAAGATTTTATCCGAGAAATCGTCGAGCGTATCGGTAAATTCAACCCAATTTTCAAGCGCATCTATACGACCAACGAAGAGCGTTATATGGCGGTTCTCCCAAAGGAAAATAAACTACCTAAAAACCTTCAGACGAGTTATCAGGAAATTATCGATCATCATATTTTAGGTTAGTAAGGCGGCAAACGATTAATTATATTTATAAAAAAAGAAATCATGGAAAAATTGAATCAACGCACTATTGAAGAAAGGCTTGATAAGCTTGAAGGATGGGAATTTATTGACAATGCCATTCAGACAAGCTTTGAGTTTAAAAATTTTAAGGAGGCTTTTTCAGTGATGACCCGACTGGCCTTTGAATTTGAGAAACACAACCATCACCCTGAATGGACCAATGTGTACAATTCACTCGTTATACGCCTGAATACCCACAAGGTCGAGGGTGTTACTGAAAAAGATTTCGAATTGGCACATGTCATCGAAAAGATTATTGAAAGCGATTAAAAAGCCATGGTTTCATTTTCAAACCTAATGGATGTTTTATCGACCTTTTTGAATTAGATTGGGTGAATTTGGAATTTGTTTAAATTTACCTCCTTAAGAAATATAGCAAACGAATACTATGGGAAGAGCTTTTGAATTTCGGAAAGCACGCAAAATGAAACGATGGTCGGCCATGTCAAAGGCCTTTACACGTATTGGCAAAGATATCGTTATGGCGGTAAAGGATGGAGGCCCAGATCCAAACGCAAATTCCCGTTTACGGGCCGTTATTCAAAACGCCAAGGCGGTAAACATGCCCAAAGATAATGTTGAGCGCGCTATTAAAAGGGCCTCTGACAAAAGTTTGGGAGATTTTAAGGAGGTATTGTTCGAAGGATATGCCCCACACGGAATCGCTATTTTAATAGAAACCGCGACTGATAATAATACCCGAACTGTTGCCAACATTCGCAGCTATTTTAATAAATGCAACGGGAGCCTGGGAACTTCCGGTTCGGTTGAATTCATGTTTGATCATACTTGTAATTTCCGAATCCCTGCCGAAGGTATCGATCCAGAAGAACTTGAGTTGGAATTAATCGACTTTGGGGCCGAGGAGGTTTTTGTAGATGAAGACGGAATTCTCATTTATGCGCCTTTTGAAAGTTTTGGGGCCATTCAAAAAGAACTTGAAAATAGGGATATTGAAATTTTGTCATCGGGTTTTGAGCGAATTCCACAAATCACCAAAGAATTGTCTGAGGAGGAGGTCGCAGATGTTGAGAAACTCCTTGAAAAAATAGAGGAAGACGATGATGTTCAAAACGTCTACCATACCATGAAGGAATAGCTTTATCATGCTCCTAAAATCAAAAAGAGGCCCGAATTCGGGCCTCTTTTTTTTGGTTGGTTACTGAATTATGGCTTTATCACCATCTGCTTCTGGAAATGGAAGCCTTTTGTGTCTATAGTCCTGATGATGTAAGTGCCCGGCTGTATAAAATTCAGGTCGAGAGAATATATCTCGCCGGCCTTAACCTCTTTCGCGGTATAGGTACGCACCAATCTGCCCAACATATCGAATACCATGATCGTCTCCACGGTTTCGGGATTTTCGAAACTAGCCTCGGTATAACTGGTGGCCGGGTTTGGGGATACCGTCAGGGTATTGCTTGATTTAGCCGCCAGCCCCGGGCCGGTCTGTACCAATTGGAAATTTATGATTTTGGGCGTTCCTTGGCTACCGGTCAGGTTCCTGCCTGAATAAGGTGTGACCGTAATGGTGTAGTTGCCCTGAACAAATACACTACCCACATAATCGCTCCCGCTATTCCCGTAAAGGGCCAATGGCGCATTATTCTCAATCTGAGACTGATTCTTGGCACCTGAAAGTACCATCCGCACACTTTGAACATCAGAGGTGACCATGGCATCTATGCTTAGGTTTAGAGTCGGAAGGGTATTCATTCCTATGACCATTCCGTTGGTCATTACTCCCAGTGATGAGTCGGTATCTGCATTGAAGAGGCTAATCGCCGTGACCGACAACGCGACCGGGCAGCTGACACTTGGATCATCCCCGTCTATAAGTCCGTCGCAGTTATTGTCGATCCCGTCGCAGATCTCGACCGCGCCCGGGTGTACCGCCGCATTGGTGTCGTTACAATCGGCATTGTTCGTGACATAACCGCTGCGTGGCCCGCACAATTGGGTCGCACTCGCGGGGTTGCCATAGCCGTCCCCGTCAAGGTCGGCATAATAGGTGCTGGTCGGAAGTCCTTCGTCGATCTGGCCATCGCAGTTGTTGTCGATACCGTCACAGATTTCAGGAGCACCCGGATGTATTGCGGCGTTGTTGTCATTGCAGTCAACATCGTTGAGATAACCGTCCCCGTCATTATCGACGAGCCCAGCCACCAACTGGAAGGTAATGGTGCGCGGCGTGCCCTGGGTACCTCCCAAGTTTTTGGCAGAATAGGGTGTCACGGTAATCGTATAGGTTCCTAAGCCGAAATTACTGCCTGCATAGTCGGCCCCAGAATTGCCATACAGGGCCAAAGGCGCATTGTTCTCGATGCGTGTATTGCTCTTCGATCCGCTGAGGGCCATCCGTACACTACCGACATCGGAGGTTACAAAAGCCTCGATGCTCAGGTTCTGGGTCGGCAGGGTGGCCACATTGATCACCATGCCATTGGTCAATGGAAACAGGGCCACATCACTGGCGGCATTGATTAACGTGATGCCCGTGACAGATAAAACGGTCGAACAGGTCTCATCGATCTGACCATTGCAGTTGTTGTCGATACCATCACAGATTTCTATGGCGCCTGGGTATATAGAAGCATTGTTGTCGTTACAATCGTTTTTGTTCGTTACATAACCCACGGGGGCACTGCACGATTGCACTTCGCTCGAGGGGTCACCAAAACCGTCCCCATCAAGATCTGCATAATAGGTTGTTGTTACAAAGCCCTCGTCAATTGAACCGTCACAATTGTTGTCGATTCCATCACAGATCTCGGCAGCGCCAGGATTGACAGCCGCTGTGGTATCGTCACAGTCCGTATTGTCGGTAACATACCCAGTGGGTGCACCACTACAGGATTGTACCTCATCGAAAGGATTACCATACCCATCACCATCCAGATCCGCATAATAAGCCACCGGCGTAAAACCCTCGTCGATATTCCCGTCGCAATTGTTATCGATGCCGTCGCAGATCTCTGGAGCGCCCGGGTTGATCGCAGACAGGGTATCATCACAATCGGTGTTATCCGCCACATAACCGGTTGGTGCACCACTACAGGAAAGTACCTCGTCCAATGGATTACCATAGCCGTCCCCGTCAAGGTCGGCATAATAAGGTACCGGGGCCAAGCCTTCGTCGATCTGGCCATCGCAGTTGTTATCGATCCCGTCACAGATCTCGATGGCACCTGGGTGTATTTCGGCAACGCTGTCGTCACAGTCCGTATTGTCGGTCACATAACCGGCCACCGGGCCACATGATTGTAGTTCGCTATCAGGATCGCCATAGCCATCCCCGTCGGTGTCGGCATAATACGTGGTGGTTACCCCTTCATCGATCTGGCCGTCGCAGTTGTTGTCGATGCCATCGCAGACCTCGGTCGCACCTGGGTTGACATCGAAATTATTGTCATCGCAGTCGACATCGGCCGTGTACCCGTCCCCGTCATTGTCAACAGGCGTATCTACCAATTGAAAGTTGACGGTGCGTGGTGTTCCCTGGGTTCCACCCAAATTATTAGCCGAATACGGCGTTACCGTGAAAGAATAAGCCCCTAAGACGAATATACTTCCATTATAATTCGACCCACTATTCCCATATAGGGCATACAGTGGATTGTTCTCTGTGGTAGTCTGGGACTTCGCACCACTGAGCACGAACCGCAGGCTCTCCACATCGGAGGTCGCAAAAACCTCAATGGTCAGGTTCAGGGTCGGCAAGGTATTGATGTCGATGATCATGCCATCGGTCAAGGGTCCTAAGGAGACATTGTTATCGGCATCGATTAGTTCGATATTAGTTATCGAAAGGGGCGTAAGGCAGTTCAGGCCTCCATCAAAAATTGTCCAGCCCAAACCTTGCAAAATGGTTCTACCCGGTTCTCCCAGACAAAACTGACTGTTTTCGGCGCTAAAGCTAACATTGCTTGGCACTTGTGTTTCCCCGCTGTCCAAAGTGCTCCAACCATTTAGCAGGGCATCATAGTTCGCAGTAGAGAGGGCCTCAGTGAACATCTCCCTAGCTTCGGTAAGACTGCTGATATCCCAATGGCTCAAATCTTGATTAAAACTAGAAGCTGAGTAAAACATTTGCAGCATATTAGTCACCATGCCAGTGTCCCAATTGCTTATGTTCTGGTTAAAAGCTGAAGCTTTGAAAAACATCCGCTCCATAGTCGTTACCTTCCCCGTTTCCCAACTACTTATGTCTTGGTTAAAGGCCGAAGCATTGAAAAACGTTCCCGTCATATTCGTCACTCCACTAGTATCCCAGTTCGTGAAAGAGGTATTCCCCACTAAAGATGTACAACCAGCAAACATATAACTCATATCATTGAACCCCAATAAGTTAGGTACATCAATTGCGGTTACATCCAAATTGGTACAACCTTGAAATGCCAGCGACATACTACTCCAGGCAATGTCGCCCCACTGTTGAACCGTACGTATTTTATCGATATCCCCAGAAGCGTTAAAGCGAATTCGAGGGAAAGCACCGGTAATCTTCACTGTATGAGTTCCTAAAATCGCATAACTATGAGAGGCATCACCTGTTAAACCCGTGTCTATCGTACCATCGCCCCAATCTACCGTATAATTATACACTTCACCAAAGGAAGAGGTGGGGATTGTAATACTTTCATCGTTAAAGGTTGTAAGCCAAGTGGTGATAAATGGTCTTTGTGCAGGAACAAGAAAGTTCGAAGCCTTGGGTGTAGGCGTCGCAAAATTAACGAAGGTAGGACCTCCATCGGTTGACCTTCCTTCCGAAATATCATCGGTTTGTGCCTGAAAAGTGTACGAATCTATAATAGTGGTAACATTGCCATTTTTTTGAAGCAATCCTATTTGCTCCCCATTTTTACTCAAGGCAAAGTCTACATGCAGTATGCCTTGTTCCATCTGTCTATCACACCAAAGCAATAGGAAGCCCCCGGGTTGAATGGTAGTCGCCTGGGGCGAAGTTGTGGGTATTTGGTACGGATTTGTTTCCGTCAGATCATCAACGATGAAAAGACCTCCAACATCAACTGCGGTGCTACCGGCGTTGTAAAGTTCTACCCAGTCCTCGAACTCTCCATTTTCGTCGGTATTGGTGGTGGTATTTCCTGCCAAAAACTCATTGATATATATATTCGCTACCACTGGTAATATATTATTATCACTGGGCGTTGGAGCATTGAAGCGTTTATATTGCTTGGATGCATCGGGATATCTACCAAAGGAGATATTTGCATTTTGGCTTGGGTAGCTCATTGTATCGATAGTAGAAACATCCGGGCCGATGATATCCGATAACACCAAGTCCCCTCCCGCACCGTTCAACAAAAAGGGAAGATGCAAAACACCTTGGCCAGTCTGGTTGTCGGCCCAGAGCGTAATAAACCCTCCTGAAGGAATGGTTGTAGCACTTGGATCGGTCATGGGTACCTGCCAAAGTGACGGATTGCCAAGATCATTGCTTATATAAAGTCCACCAATATCAATTGGGTCAGGATTGAAATTATAGATTTCAATCCAGGGATCCTTCTCACCGTTTGAATCGGAAATCGAATTGGTATTCACTGCCAAAGCTTCGTTAATCGAGAGGCCAGTAACAAAAGGAATCGTATTCGAGGCACCGGGGGTCGGCTGATAAAAAAATCGCTGAAAATCATCGCCATCGGGATATCTTCCTTGGGATACATCATCTGTTTGCGCTCCAAAAGTGAATGAATCAATAAATTGCTGTGAAGATCCAATTTGCTGCGTTAATCCTATTGCTTCGCCTCCCTTACCAAGTTTCGGGGAAATGTGCAATGGACCTTCGGCCAGCTCCCCATCCGCCCAAAGTATGATATACCCCCCAGGGGAAATCGTAGTAGCACTCGGGTTATCTGTAGGTAGTTGGAATAATAATGGATTGGTCAAATCATCGGTAATATAAAAACCGCCTATATCAACTGCAGAACTATTGCTATTATAAATTTCTATCCAGTCTTCATGATCCCCAGCTTCATCTGTTATTCCGTTAACATTTCCGGCAAGAAATTCATTGATAAAAATACCGGTCGCAAAGCCTAACGAGTTGGCTGACCTTGGCGTCGGATTGCTAAAAGTCACAAAGTTGTCTACACCATCGGGAAATCGGCCCATGGAAATATCAGTCGTCTGGGCCCCAAACGTATAGGAATCAATCACTTCGATACCTGAATTTCCCTGAGTTGAAAGGCCTATGGCCTCTCCCCCGGCTCCCAGTTTAATATTTACATGCAAAGGGCCCTCCTCTGGCTGGTTATCGGCCCAAACAAGTAGATAGCCTCCCGCAGGAATGGTTGTAGTTATCGGATCGTTAACTGGGATTTGCCATTGGGTAAGATCTGTAAGATTATCGGTGATGTACATGCCCCCAATATCAACTGGTAAAGCAGCCGCATTATAAAATTCGATCCAATCCTCATGAGTCCCGGACTCGTCGGTAATGCCATTGCTATTGCTCGCTAAAAACTCATTGATATATAATTCCAGGACCGAATAGGAAGCGGTGTTTTTAGCACTCCATTCAGTACCATCCTTAATTCTGGCATTTATGGTGAGAATATCACTTGACGGTACTGTGATAGGGGTTGAATACACCAAAGCAGATGTCGAAACGGTCCCATTGGCCAATTTTGGGTCTGAGCCATCAGTTGTATAATAAATAGTACCCGTGGCATTCGGATTGGTCATTACTAGCTCAAAGCCAGCAATCACCGAACCTCCAGGTTTATTGAATTCGACCGCATCGAGACCGGGATAATACCCTTCTGCCCTTAAGGCAGCAATAAACCGTGCCGCATTCCCATTCATTAAGGCATCCAAACGAGCTACCTCTGGAATCCAGTCATCATTCTTGGTACGCGTCCGACCATCGTTAAGACCATCGCCCCAACGTGCCGATTCTGCAATAATAGCCGTTTCTATATATTGATTGATCGTTGCCCATCTTGCCCTTGATGCAGTATCTGAAAGGGGACCATTATTAAAACACTGAAGGTTGACCCGATCGACAAATAATTGCATAAATTCAGGATTGGCACGCAGACTATGCCAAAGTCTAGTAATGGCCGCACCCCCCGATTTGTCACTTCTGAATAATGGGTGCACCCATGCACCGTCATTGGGCGGACAACTTCCGCAATCGGTCTGTGTGTCCCACGACCATTCTCCATCCCAAGCATAATAATTAAAGGGTTCTGGCGGAACATTTCGATTTCCACCATAGTAGTTATTGGCGGGCCAATCAACCATTCCCGTCATCCAGGTAATCATCAAATAATCAATGAACTTTTCGACATCCAGGTACTGTTTGGCTTCCTCATAATTGGCCTGTATACCCATATTCTTGCTAGCAAGGGTCGTTGTAAGATAATTGAACCGCGTAGCATCGCCACCATCGATGCCATTATGGTTTAAGGTCATCCAGTCATTGACATCGCCTCCAAAATAAGAGGTCATAAAACCGGCGTCTTGTCGCTGTATTGGGTTAAATAACCCCCAATAAAGCCCATTCACATAAAGATGGACAAAGGTGCCACGCATGCCGATCCCCGAGGCGGCCAATTGTGTTTCCCGATACCACTCGTCCCTTCCATAAGTCGTCCGATCCGGATTCCAGTTTCTTGCCCATGAGCGATTATTGCCCCCACGAATGACAAACTTAGTATCCGTAAAATTAGTTGTCGCACTATTTCCAGTTATTGGATTGGTCTTTAATAAATTGGAAGTTATTGAATTGTTTACATCCAACTTGATGGAACGCTTCAGATAGTTATGACTATGCGATTCCACTTCGAGATCAAATTGTTCAGGTGGATAGGCAGCGTTGGGATAGATGATTTCTACAGATCCCGGAAAACCCGCATCGCCAGTATACATTTCCCAAAATTCACCTTGATCCATAACAATTGACATGGTCGGGATAGACATTAGTCCAGGAATAATGCTGCCACTATAGGCGGGATTGCTAACAACTGTAGGATCCATTCCATAATCATGCCGCGCCGTCTCGGTACCTCGCCCCAAACGATATACCGAGTTTGGCCATCCTGCAATATTTTCGGGTTGTTGGATAACATCCGCTAAAAAAATATACGAATTAGTTGCTATCGGCGAGACGGTCGATCCAGAATAGGCAATTGCCCGAACGACCGTTGTCGTGGTAATCGAAAGTGCGCTAGAATAGACGAGGCCATCGGTGGTACTTGGAGGCGACCCATCCAATGTATATCGTATCGTCCCCCCAGGTATATCGGTACTCAGACTTAACCCAAACGGGGTATCATAAAAGCCTCTAGTATCTGAGAACGTCAGTGTTTGACAAAACAGATAAAGTGGCAATAAAAGTGCCGTTAAAAATATTAGATTTTTCATTCCTTTCAGTTAGTTATAGGTTTATAAATTCAATCCCAAGCTGCTATCGATCAGGAGCACCATGCGAATAAACGAGGCCAAACTTTAAACTTGACAAAAGGAATTTTTACGATTCCTTGAAAGTAAAAAACTTACTCATGTATACTCACTTGGTTATGAGCATAATTAAGGAATCAAATGGAGGGATTTGGGGGTAAATCGCCTTGGCATAAAAACCAAACGGCCTTAGAGGCATCTTCTTTTCCCCGATTTAAATTGAAAAAGGATTGAAAACGAAGTCTACTACAATCAGCCGAGAAATATTGCTACCTTTCGGTATCAAATATTTAACGGTAAAAGTGGCTCATATTCTGCTAGTTATGAAATATACTAGTTAAAGAGCATTTTTATTAGGACAACTTACTCCCAAAATAGGTGTTAGATTATGGGCTAGATATCGGTGCATCAATTTTTATTTTGAGGACAGTATGGTGCCTAATTCGTGATTTCCGTATTGAAATAATCGACCCAGATCTTTCATTATTGTTGAATTTCAGGATATGATTACCAAAAGGGTGATTTCTTAAAAAAAACAATGTATTTGGAAAATGGATATAATCTAGCAGCGCAACTGAAACGAGTGGATGGCAGTCACTAAAATTTAAGAACATTTTCCAAATGTCATAACATACTACAACTCTTGTCCTTTTTAGACAAAAAAAAAGACCTGTTGCCAGGTCTTCTTTTTTTGTCTTAATTTAAATTATTCACGTATAATCATCTGTTTCTGGAAATGGAAGCCCCGATTATTCGTGGTCTTGATGATATATGTACCCGGCTGCATAAAATTCAGGTCAAGGGTATATATCTCCCCGGCCTTGACATCTTTTGCCGAATAGGTACGCACCAACCTGCCCAAGATATCGAAGACCATGATCGTCTCCACGGTTTCGGGATTTTCGAAGCTTGCCTCTGTATAGCTGCTGGCCGGATTCGGCGATACCGTAAGGATATTACCCAATTTGGCTGTCAGAGCAGGGCCGGTCTGTACCACCTGGAAATTTATGATTTTGGGCGTCCCTTGGCTACCGGTCAGGTTTTTACCAGAATAAGGCGTGACGGTAATGGTGTAACTGCCAACCCCGAAGATACTACCTATGTAATCCGGTCCCGAATTCCCATATAAAACCAAGGGGGCATTGTTCTCAGTCGTTCTTGGTCTTGGCTCCAGTAAGCACCATGCGAATACTTTTCACATCGGACGTTACAAAAGCTTCGATCGTGAGGTTTTGTGTCGGTAACGTATTTAGACCGATGACCATACCATTGGTCAAAGTGCCAATTGACAAATCGGTATTCGCGTTTATAAGTGCCAGGGAAGTAACCGACAATGCAACCGGGCAGCTGACGCCTGGATCATCCCCGTCTATAAGTCCATCGCAGTTATTGTCGATTCCGTCGCAGATCTCGACCGCGCCCGGGTGTACCGCCGCATTGGTGTCGTTACAATCGGCATTGTTCGTGACATAACCGCTGCGTGGCCCGCACAATTGGGTCGCACTCGCGGGGTTGCCATAGCCGTCCCCGTCAAGGTCGGCATAATAGGTACTGGTCGGAAGCCCTTCGTCGATCTGGCCATCGCAGTTGTTGTCGATACCGTCACAGATCTCAGGGGCACCCGGATGTATTGCGGCGTTGTTGTCATTACAGTCAACATCGTTGAGATAACCGTCCCCGTCATTGTCGACGAGCCCAGCCACCAACTGGAAGGTAATGGTGCGCGGCGTGCCCTGTGTACCGCCTAAATATTTGGCGGAATAAGGCGTCACGGTAATCGTATAGGTTCCTAGGCCGAAATTACTGCCCAGATAATCGGGCCCGCTGTTGCCATAAAGGGCCAAGGGTGCATTGTTCTCAGTCTGTGTCTTGGTCTTGGAACCGGTGAGTACCATGCGTACACTTCCGACATCGGAGGTTACAAAAGCCTCGATGCTCAGGTTCTGGGTCGGCAGGGTGGCTACATTGATCACCATGCCATTGGTCAATGGATATAGGGCCACATCACTGGCCGCATTGATCAATGTGATGCCCGTGACAGATAGAACGGTCGAACAGGTCACCCCAGGCTCATCGCCATCGACTAGCCCATCGCAGTTGTTGTCGATACCGTCACAGATTTCGACTGCCCCCGGATGCACAGCGGCGTTGTTGTCATTGCAGTCGGTATTATTCGTTACATAACCCGAAGGGGCACTGCAAGATTGCAATTCACTAGACGGGTTGCCATAGCCGTCCCCATCGAGGTCGGCATAATAACTAGTTGTTGGAAGACCTTCGTCGATATTCCCGTCGCAATTGTTGTCGATTCCATCACAGATCTCGGCAGCGCCAGGATTGACAGCAGCTAAGGTATCGTCACAGTCCGTATTGTCGGTAACATACCCAGTGGGCATACTGCATGCCAGTATAACGCTCAGTGGGTCCCCATAACCGTCTCCGTCCAGGTCGGCGTAATAACTATCCCCTGGAAAGCCTTCATCGATATTCCCGTCGCAATTGTTGTCGATACCGTCGCAGATCTCTGGAGCGCCCGGGTTGATTGCAGACAGGGTATCATCACAATCGGTGTTATCTGCCACATAACCGGTTGGCGGACCACTACAGGAAAGTACTTCGTCCAATGGATTACCATAGCCATCCCCGTCAAGGTCGGCATAATAAGGTACCGGGGCCAAGCCTTCGTCGATCTGGCCGTCGCAGTTGTTGTCGATGCCGTCACAGATCTCGATGGCACCTGGGTGTATTTCGGCAACGCTGTCGTCACAGTCCGTATTGTCGGTCACATAACCGGCCACCGGGCCACATGATTGCAGTTCGCTATCAGGATCGCCATAGCCATCCCCGTCGGTGTCGGCATAATACGTGGTGGTTACCCCTTCATCGATCTGGCCGTCGCAGTTGTTGTCGATGCCATCGCAGACCTCGGTCGCACCCGGGTTTACATCGAAATTATTGTCATCGCAGTCGACATCGGCCGTGTACCCGTCCCCGTCATTGTCTACTGGAGGTGCATCCCGCAGTTCAAAGGTTACCGTTCTCGGTGTCCCTTGGGTACCACCTAGGCTGTTTGCCGAATACGGTGTTACCGTGAAAGTATAAGCCCCTAAGACGAATATACTTCCATTATAATTCGACCCACTATTCCCATATAGGGCATACAGTGGATTGTTCTCTGTGGTAGTCTGGGACTTCGCACCACTGAGTACCAAGCGCAAGCTCTCCACATCGGAGGTCGCAAAAACCTCAATGGTCAGGTTCAGGGTCGGCAAGGTATTGATGTCGATGATCATGCCATCGGTCAAGGGTCCTAAGGAGACATTGTTATCGGCATCGATTAGTTCGATACCGGTAACGGCCAATACTGTTAATGTCTGTCCGGTAACCGCTTGATTCTTAGTAACGGCACCGGCACTTGTGTGACTAATGTTTCCAGAGGAAGACCCATCGGTAGCCCGATTTAAACGCACATAAATAGTAGTCGTTCCCACTGAACCACCAGTCTGATTTAGCGTAATAGACGAGCCATAACCACTGCCACTGGTTGTAGAGATTTCGAAATCAGTTGGAGCCGTCAAAGCGATATCTGCCGTTAAATTACTGCCTGATACCGTATAACTTTGCACTGCTGATGGTATTCCAGCTTGGCTATTAAATGTGGTAAGAGCCCCTGCTAACGTAATGGTCGGTTGAGGAATTGCCGTTACCCCATTGACAGCGACATTCTGAGTTGTAGCCCCATCACTGCTATGACTAATGTTTCCGGAAGGAGTACCGACCGTTGCCCGATTCAAGCGAACATAAATTGTCGTTGAAGGCACAGCACCCCCTGATTGTGGTAGTAACAAGTTAGTACCAAATCCACTACCGCTACTGAGGGAAATCTCATAGTCGGCCGGAGCTGTCAGAGCAATATCAGTTGTCAGATTGCCACCTGATACCGTATAGGATTTTTCAGCGGAAGGCGTTCCCGGTACACTATTGAATGCCGGCAATGAATTCCCCGACACCAAAATGTAGGGATCGGTACTTGAAAGGTATTCAACCGTAAGTTTAGGCCGTATTGATTGTGTTGCACTCTCCCTAGATGATAATTGCTGACCATCATCGGGATGGGTGGCAAGCATAAGCCATCCGTTGTTGGTCAAGGTCCCGTCAATCCAAGCTTGGATCGTGGCTGCCGGTACGTTGACCGTAATGGGTCCCGTATAGCCGTCATTCCCGGGCCAACTCGCATTGATAGCGCTCTCTGCATCAGTACCGTTGGCGGCAAAATGCCTATTGCCATTGGTGACAAAGGAAATAGTAGCCTCGTCCCAGGACTGTAACATGCGGTACATGGCAAAGCCCTGGCCTTCGGTATCCACATTGAAATCAAGGGTCGCCGATGTAATGGTACTACCTACTGGTATTGGTGTAAGATCGAACTTCAATAAGGATGTTCGACTGTCACCGGTATTTACATCCTGTATGAAGGTAAGTTCTGCTCCTCTTACAACTCCTTCATTGCCAGCTTCATTGAAGAGATACGTATCCCTTGTTCCTGTATAACTGTTCAAACCATCCTGCAGGACGATTGCATCCGTCAAGGAAGGGGCTGTTGTGTTCCCACTGAGCGTAACATTTCGCGCTATGGCCCCAGGGCTGGTATGACTGATTACCCCGTTCGAGCTGCCCTCGGTCGCCCGGTTAAGGCGCACATAGATGGTAGTTGTCGGTAATGAACCGGCACTTTCGACCAAGTTTAAAACGGAGCCGAAACCACTGCCACTGTTTAGCGAAATTTCGAAATTAGCTGGGGCGGTTAGCGCGATGTCAGCCCCTAAATTACCACCTGATACCGTATAGGACTGCACGTCAGATGGAGTTCCTGTTTCGCTCTCAAATAAAGGTAAAGAGGTTGCCGATACTAAAATATATGGGTCAGTAGTCGATGCGATATAGCCTATCGTCAATTTGGGTCGAATAGCCTGCGAGGCACTCTCCCGTGATGACAATTGCTGACCGTCATCAGGATGGGTGGCAAGCATTAGCCAGCCGTTGTTGGGCAGGGTCCCATCAATCCAATCCTGGATCGTGGAAGGCGGTACGGTGACCGTAATCGGTCCCGTATACCCGTCATTACCGGGCCAACTTGCATTTATAGTACTTTCTGCGTCTGAATTATCGGCGGCAAAATGACCTCCGTTTGAGGTGAAGGAAATGGTCGCCTCGTCCCAAGCCTGTAGCATGCGGTACATAGCAAAGCCCTGGCCTTCGGTATCTACATTGAACGCTAGAGTGGCCGATGTGATGGTACTTCCTGTCGGAATTGGCGCAAGATCGAACTTCAATAAAGAGGTACGGTCATCCCCGGTATTTACATCCTGTATGAAAGTAAGCTCACCTCCCCTTACTGTACCTGGGGAAACATCATATAGATAGGTATCCCGTGTTCCCGTATAACTGTTGAGGCCGTCCTGTAGGA
The DNA here is from genome assembly GCA_963798435.1 of uncultured Flavobacteriaceae bacterium. GTDB lineage: Bacteria > Bacteroidota > Bacteroidia > Flavobacteriales > Flavobacteriaceae > JALHST01. The sequence goes on along the minus strand of CAWCTF010000006.1, from coordinate 488,525 downwards.
CGATTTCGTCGGTTAATGAAGGGGCCGAAGTATTCCCACTTAAGCTAACATTTCTGGTCAATGCTCCACTGCTCGTATGCGTTATAGTTCCGTTGGAATTACCCTCAGTGGCGCGGTTGAGGCGCACATATATAGTGGTCGCTGCGACCGATCCCCCACTTTGAGGCAAGGTTAGATTGGTGCCGAATCCGCTTCCGCTGCTGGTCGAAATCTCAAAATTGGTTGGGGCTGTCAAGGCAATACCCGCAGTAAGGTTGCCACCGGATACGGTATATGACTGCACTGTAGATGGGGTTCCTGGTTCGCTGCTAAATGCAGGCAAGGAATTTCCCGAAACCAATATGTACGGATCGGTGGTCGATGCAATATAGCCTATGGTCAATTTGGGCCTGACAGCCTGATCTACACTCTCCCGAGATGACAATTGCTGGCCGTCTCCTGCCAAATCGGTAGCCACCATCAACCAACCATTGTTGGTCATGGTCCCGTCGATCCAATCCTGGATGGTCGAAATCGGTACAGTGACCGTAATTGGGCCTACATACGTATCATTCCCCGGCCAATTGGCATCTACAGTACTTTCAGCATCCGTACCATTTGAAGCATAATGTCGGTTCCCCAATGAACTGTAACTTACAGTAGCTTCATCCCAGGCTTGTAACATGCGGAACATGTTGAATCCTTGCCCTTCGGTATCCACATTGAATTCAAGGGTCGCAGATGTAATGGTACTTCCTGATGGGATCGAAGAAAGATCGAAACTTAAAAGTGACGTCCTGGTGATATCCCCATTCGTCTCATTGTCCTGAATGAATGTAATTTCATTTCCCCTTGCCAAGGTGGGATCCGTATTGAATATATACGTATCCCTTGTGCCGGTATACGTGTTCAGACCATCTTGCAAGACCACTTCAGTATTAGAAACAGGGTCTGAGGCCTGTCCACTTACGGCTACATTTTGCGTACTCGCCCCGGCACTTGCATTGCTAATGTTCGCGTTGGTAATGCCCTGCGTAGCTTTGTTAAACCGCACATAAATTGTTGTGGGAGCTACATTTCCACCTGAGCGTGGGAGTATAAGTGATGAACCGAAACCGCTTCCACTTGAAGTTGAAACCTCAAAATCTGAAGGCGCCGTAACCGTAATATCAGCCGTCAAACCACTACCAGATACAGCGTAACTTTGCGTGTCGGAAGGTATACCAGGATCTGAAGTAAACGCACTCAATGGTGTACCTGAAACTGAAATGACCGGGGTACTTGGTGCCCCGAAATCATAACTTAACACAAATTGACTAGAATCATCGGTATGACCGGCATCTTGCCCTGGGGCTCCTAAAAACGGAGAATACGTTTCTACGGAAATGGTACTGTTCGCCGGCGAAAAAGTCATGATTCTCATATACCCATTGCCGCCGCCTGCATCATCTTGATAATCGGATTCCAGAGAATAGATGATGTTGCCATTACTGCCCGTATCCACGCGTCTTCCTTCACCATTAACATGGCCGCCAAGCATGAGAAATACGTTTTCGTTATCACTTAAGGCATTGTAGATAGCTTGTCCCTGGGTTCCAAAACTTGCAGGGTTTCCGGTGCCTACCATATAATGTGTCGTAATGATGGCTTTTCGGTCGCTATACGTTGCCAAAAGCGCATCGGCCCAATCCAAAACGGCCTGGTCCATCGAGGTGTCGTACTCGAAATGAAAAATTATAAAATCCATTCCTCCCGCGCTGAACAATTGATAGCTATTATCATTATTCGAACCATAGTTACCACCATAGTATACACGTCCACTAAAATGGGGTACCCCAAAATACTGATTGAAAAATGTAGTCGTCCCAGCAGCATCACCTATTGGGCTCTGATCGTGATTTCCTACAGATAGACCAAATGGGATACCATCTGGAAGCGTAGTTGTAGCGGGGTTTTCAAGTAAACCATAGGCACCACTTGCTATAAGCCACTCAGAATTATTTCCACTATTGTCCCCATTTTGTACGATATCGCCAAGACCCGTAACAAAAACGATGTTCTTACTGTCCTTATTATCGACGACCCATTGCATCTGGGCTGCGAATGCCGCTGGATTACTTCCTGAAGTACCATCTACTAAATGCTGGGTATCGGGAATCGCGATGATGGTGAAATCATCACCCGGGGGTACTACGATAATATCCCATTGTGCATAGAGCGTTGTATTTCCTGCAATGCCGAATGTGGCACCGGCCGAATAGGCCGTACCACCACCACCGGCCTGGGTGTTCCAGCCGGCAAAAGTGTTGCCCGTCTTGGTCAATGTGCCCGCGCCGAGCACAGTCACCGTGGCCCCCGAAGCATAGGCATTACTATCCACGGGAGCACTTCCCCCATCGCTGGAGTTTCCATTATACGTCACCGTGTAAGTATCTGGTGTCCACTGTGCATACAACGTAGTATTATCAGTGATCGTAAAAGTATCGTCCTGGGCATAGGCCGTACCCCCGCCATCGGACTGGGTGTTCCAGCCGTTGAAGGTGTTGCCGGTCTTGGCAAGGTCGCCCGCTCCAAGTGCCGTTACCGTGGCCCCGGATACGTACGGACTGCCGCCGTCGACGGGCGCCGTGCCCCCATCGTTCGTATTCCCGTCATAGGTGACCGTATAGGTTGTAGCCGCCGTATAGTCGATGCTCAGTTTGGGATGCCATTCAAGCGTGCCGTTCTCCCGTGAGGCCAGTTGTTGACCGTCACCACCAGGAATATCGGTGGAAACCATCAACCAGCCGTTGTTAGTGGCAGGGGCATCGATCCAAGCCTGGATCGTGGCGGCGGGGACGGTGACGGTGATGTATCCGAAATAGTCATTAACTCCGGGCCAATTCCCATCAACGGCACTGGCAGCTTCCACGTCGTCGGGAGCGACCCCGTCCACCAAGGAGGAATAGGTCGAGGATTCAAGCCATGGCGCAAGCATGCGGTGCATGTTGAACCCTTGACCCTCCGCGGTTACATAGAACTGGAGCACGGCCGAGCTGACCACACTGCCCGCTGGGATCGTGGAGAGATCGAACTTTAGAAGTGATCTTCTTTCGTTTGTACCAGAATCATAGTCCTGAACAATTGTTGCTTCGGCTCCGCGGCTGGTTGTGGGACTATTATTCCAGATATAAGTATCGAGCGTGCCCGTATAGCCGGCCACCCCGTCCTGGAGGCTTACCGTGGGAACGTCCCATTGCGCATAGAGCGTCGTGTTTTCTGTAATGCTGAAGGTGCCACCATGTACATAGGAAGTGCCGCTACCATTGGCTGCGGTATTCCAGCCCGCGAAGTCATTGCCCGTCTTGTTCAGCGTGCCCGTGCCGAGCACCGTCACCGAGGCACCCGATGTATACGGACTGCCACTGTCGACAGGGGCCGTGCCCCCGGTGTTCGTATTCCCGTCATAGGTCACCGTATAGGTCTGAGGTACCCACTGTGCGTATAATGTCGTGTTTTCTGTAATATTGAAAGTGGCCGCGGCCGCATAGGCCGTACCGCCGCCGCCCGCCTGGGTGTTCCAGCCGTTGAAGGTGTTGCCCGTCTTGGCAAGGTCGCCCGCGCCGAGTGCCGTTACCGTGGCCCCGGATACTAGGACTGCCGCCGTCAACGGGCGCCGTGCCCCCATCGTTCGTATTCCCGTCATAGGCGACCGTGTAGGTCACAATGGGCGTCCATTGTGCGAACAGGGTCGTGTTCTCAGTAATGTTGAAAGTGGCCGCGGCCGCATAGGCCGTACCCCCGCCATCGGACTGGGTGTTCCAGCCGTTGAAGGTGTTGCCGGTCTTGGCAAGGTCGCCCGCTCCAAGTGCCGTTACCGTGGCCCCGGATACGTACGGACTGCCGCCGTCGACGGGCGCCGTGCCCCCATCGTTCGTATTCCCGTCATAGGTGACCGTATAGGTTGTAGCCGCCGTATAGTCGATGCTCAGTTTGGGATGCCATTCAAGCGTGCCGTTCTCCCGTGAGGCCAGTTGTTGACCGTCACCACCAGGAATATCGGTGGAAACCATCAACCAGCCGTTGTTAGTGGCAGGGGCATCGATCCAAGCCTGGATCGTGGCGGCGGGGACGGTGACGGTGATGTATCCGAAATAGTCATTAACTCCGGGCCAATTCCCATCAACGGCACTGGCAGCTTCCACGTCGTCGGGAGCGACCCCGTCCACCAAGGAGGAATAGGTCGAGGATTCAAGCCATGGCGCAAGCATGCGGTGCATGTTGAACCCTTGACCCTCCGCGGTTACATAGAACTGGAGCACGGCCGAGCTGACCACACTGCCCGCTGGGATCGTGGAGAGATCGAACTTTAGAAGTGATCTTCTTTCGTTTGTACCAGAATCATAGTCCTGAACAATTGTTGCTTCGGCTCCGCGGCTGGTTGTGGGACTATTATTCCAGATATAAGTATCGAGCGTGCCCGTATAGCCGGCCACCCCGTCCTGGAGGCTTACCGTGGGAACGTCCCATTGCGCATAGAGCGTCGTGTTTTCTGTAATGCTGAAGGTGCTCCCATGTACATAGGAAGTGCCGCTACCATTGGCTGCGGTATTCCAGCCCGCGAAGTCATTGCCCGTCTTGTTCAGCGTGCCCGTGCCGAGCACCGTCACCGAGGCACCCGATGTATACGGACTGCCACTGTCGACAGGGGCCGTGCCCCCGGTGTTCGTATTCCCGTCATAGGTCACCGTATAGGTCTGAGGTACCCACTGTGCGTATAATGTCGTGTTTTCTGTAATATTGAAAGTGGCCGCGGCCGCATAGGCCGTACCCCCGCCGCCCGCCTGGGTGTTCCAGCCGTTGAAGGTGTTGCCCGTCTTGGCAAGGTCGCCCGCGCCGAGTGCCGTTACCGTGGCCCCGGATACGTACGGACTGCCGCCGTCGACGGGCGCCGTGCCCCCATCGTTCGTATTCCCGTCATAGGCGACCGTGTAGGTCACAATGGGCGTCCATTGTGCGAACAGGGTCGTGTTCTCAGTAATGTTGAAAGTGGCCGCGGCCGCATAGGCCGTACCCCCGCCATCGGACTGGGTGTTCCAGCCGTTGAAGGTGTTGCCGGTCTTGGCAAGGTCGCCCGCTCCAAGTGCCGTTACCGTGGCCCCGGATACGTACGGACTGCCGCCGTCGACGGGCGCCGTGCCCCCATCGTTCGTATTCCCGTCATAGGCCACCGTGTAGGTGGTGGTGGTTGTATAATTTACTGTTAATTTGGGCCTGTCGGCGTCCGATACGGCCTCCCTTGACCTCAATTGTTGCCCATCGTCCCCATCGGTGGCGATCATCAGCCAACCGTTGTTGGCCAAGGTGCCATCGATCCAGTCTTGAATCGTGGAAGCAGGGATAGTAATCGTGATTAGTCCGGTATAACCATCTACACCCCAATTGGCATCTACTGCACTCTCGGCGTGAGTATTATCAGCTAAAAAGTGACCCCCTAATGAAGTAAAGGTGTCTGATTCATTCCACGTCGTGAGCATCCGGTGCATGGTGAAGCCGATGCCTTCAGTATTCACATAAAACTGGAGCTCTGCCGAAGTGACCGTGCTGCCCGCAGGAATCGAGGACAGTTCGAAAGATAGCAAAGACCGCTTTTCCCCAATCAGATTTTGACTTCCTGTTTTATCTTGGATAATAGTGAGCTCAGAGCCACGAACCGTCCCAGGTGAAACTTGGTCGATATATGTGTCCCGTGTGCCCGTATAGCCGGCTACCCCATCTTGAAACGAAATAGACTGTCCGAACGCCGGTACGTTTACAAGGACCGCGATCAGTGCCATAAACAAAGTGAATAGGGCCTTGGTTTTGTGAATTGATGTTTTCATAATAGGGCTTTAAAGGTTTTGTTGGTTCAGTTAATGAAGCGAGGAAATGCCTTATGATAGATTGTAAAGTAGTTGGAATATGCTGGCACCACCCTAAACTGGGTGGAATGGTAATCAAGAACTACGTCTTGTCGTGAAAATACTTTCGAAAGGACGGCGTCAAGCGACCGATATACTTTGCACCCTACAAATCGTAAGGGTGCAAGGAAGTAGTTTTTCTGCATATAAACTCGTTTGGTTATGGTTGTAACCAAGCAAGTAGGCCTAGTGATGTGGGGTCAGTCGCCTGCTAAATGAATACTACGGATAAAGAAAAATTAACTATATTTTAATATTAATTTAACACGACTAATTTCAACTTTACAATCTTATTTAACCCTATTATCCTAAAACTTTCGATAAAACACGTTAAAGACCGTTGAACGACATGAATTATAAAATATCCGATACGAAGCAATTAGGTAGTTATACAGGCTGAACGAATGTTTTGTTCGATAAAGTATATACTCAATGCACCACCTAAACAATTGACGTTCATCGATATATTCATTTTTAAGAAGAAGTACATAGGGTATAATTTCCGCAGAAATCATACAATTCGTTGAAGTACATAACGAATGAAATGGTACATTTTAAAGCTAAAATTCGGGCCTCGGACGTTACTGGATTCTGTTATTGATAAAAGTGAATCACGCCCAAATATTCGACGTCCAAAGGGGAATACTCAACCCAACTCAGGATATTTCCCTTTTACCCCCTCAAAAAAGTTTTTGTAGCTCTTAAAATCAGCTTCCTGGTCATCGGTTGTATATTTTGGTTCTGAGATTTTCACTTGTTTGGCGCCATAATCAAAGGCCACCATCACTATGGGAACGTTTGCGGATTTGGCGATATAATAAAATCCCGTTTTCCATTGAAGTACTTTTTTCCGGGTACCTTCAGGTGATAGCGCCAATCGAAATTCCTTTCTTTGCTGAAATATTTTGGCCGTAGCACTGACTGTATCGCTGCTTTTGGATCGGTCGATCGGCGCCCCGCCCATCCATTTAAAAAACCATCCAAATGGCGGGTTAAAAAGACTCTTTTTACCAATATAGTTTATGTGAACATTCAACACCTTTCGGACCAAAAGCCCCAGAAAGAAATCGACCCAACTGGTATGTGGGGCGACGATGACAACACACTGGTCAAGCTTTGGAAAAATGCCGCTCAATTTCCAACCCAAGATATTAAAATATAGGACTTTGGCCAATGTCTGCATTTTATTTGGCGTTCAGATTAACTAGTACGCTTACCATATGTGGCGTGGAAGATAGATTTCAATCGAAGTTGATTGAGCGCTATACCAATGGCATTTGAAATTTCTCAAATTTTTGTATAAATCGATTTCAATTTCTTCGGGGTGATTATCGTATGCCAATCCTTGCCTAGGGCATTTTCCCATAAAGGTCGCATTCCTAAGGCTACGTTAATCATCGTGTCAAAATCACAATCGTTTAAATTAGTACAAATGCCCTTCGGAAGTTCAATAGAATGTTTTTTGAGCATCTTTTGGAACAAGGCAACTCCTTCAGGGTAGAATTCTGCCAAATGTTGAAACACCAAACAATTACCGATACCATGCCGCACCCCTAATAAATACGATAGGCCATAACTCATGGCATGTGCTACTCCTACTTGTGAATAGGCAATACTCATACCCCCATGCCAAGAGGCCATCATAAGCATATCGCGCGAATCGGATGGATCGGGATCTCTAAAAAAACGCGTTTACATAACTCAAACGCCTTTTCACCATAGCTTTGGCTAAAGGCATTCAAATAGGTGCCATTTAATGATTCTATGCAATGAATGAAACAATCCATACCAGTATAAAACCACTGTTCCTTAGAAACCCCTTGGGTGAGATCCGGGTCTAAAATTACTTGGTCGAAGGTCGTGTGGTCTGAATTGATGCCTAATTTTCTTTCCGGGCCCAATAACACCGTTGTTCTGGAAACTTCCGCTCCTGTGCCACTGATGGTCGGTATACCGACGTGATAAATCGACGGTTTTTGAACGAGGTCCCAGCCCTGGTAGTCCGACGAACTGCCATTATTAGTCAATAAAATGGCAACGGCTTTGGAGAGATCCAACAAAGTCCCACCGCCAATACCAACGATTCCGGACGGAAGTGTCGAAAATTCGGTTTTAATGCGATGAACCAAGGCATCTACTTGGGTCGTTTTAGGTTCCTTATCAGCGGATATATATATTATTTGGTCATTGAAAATCAAGGGAATACGTGCTATAAGTGCTTTTCCTTCAAACACATCATCTACCAAATAAATAAAAGGGGCATCTGAATGCTTGCGTTTCGGACAGCAATATTTCCCCCAATTGATTAAAACTCCCTTTGCCGAACATAACTCTCGGCACCATCGGAAAGTTTCTATATTTTTCCTCCTGGAACGTTGAAGTCTTCGGCATTTTTATGTCTTTATTTATATACATCCGATCTATCATAGATACTTTATTATTTCATTCAAACTATGAATCGTCAAATAATTCCCCTTATTAGTTTCTTCGGAAACCTCTTCATGTTGCCAAGTAGTATGAAACGGCACGTGTACTGCTTTTGCCCCTATATTGAGGATGGGAAGTACATCTGATTTCAAGCTATTTCCGATCATCAAGAATTCATTGACATCAATCTCTAGATGCTCAAGCAAATTTTGATAGTTTACCTCTTTCTTATCGCTTAATACCTCAACATGATGAAAATAGGTCGACAAACCTGACCTGGCCAACTTACGTTCCTGATCTAATAGGTCGCCTTTTGTCAAAACGATCAGTCTGTATTTTTCCTTCAGCGCGTGCAACACTTCTTTCACTCCGTCCAAAAGTTCCACAGGGTGGGAAATCATACTTTTACCTAGATTCAAAATAGTGCCAAGCGTTGCTTGTGATATTTGATTATTTGAAATTTCAAGGGCCGATTCGATCATCGAAAGGGTAAAACCTTTGATTCCGTAACCATAAAGTTCAAGATTTTCCATTTCCTTTTTAAACAGTTCTTGATCAATATTGTTCTTGGTCTCATAGCCATCCAACAAGCTGGCAAAATGCTCCTCGGTTTTCCGAAAATAGGTTTCGTTTACCCAAAGGGTATCATCAGCATCGAACCCAATCACCTTTATAGTACTATAATCTATTTCCATGCGTCCTGCGCCCTTTTTAAGTCTTCCGGGGTATCAATCTCTATACCCAGTACATTCGTTTCCACCATTTTTATTTTCTTGCCATACTCTAAATACCGTATGGCTTCTATCTTTTCAGCAGCTTCCAAGGGGCGCATCGGTAAACGTTGAAAATCCATCAAGGCACTTTTGCGAAAGGCATATATTCCTTTATGTTTAAAATAACTTACCTCAATCTCCTTGTTCCTAGCATACGGAATGGGGGAACGTGAAAAATAAAGGGCAAAATTTTGAGTATCGACGATAACTTTTACCGTATTCGGGTCATTTACTTCGGTTTCGTCGGTTATTCTGACCATTAGTGAGGCCAAATCAATTTCTTTTTCGGGATCGGTTTCGAAAACTTCCAAAACCGCAGACAAGCTGGCTCGTTCTGTAAAAGGTTCGTCACCTTGAACATTAACGACAATATCTACCTCCATATCGGCGACGGCTTCGGCGATACGATCACTGCCACAATCATATTCCTTTTGACTCATAATGGCGTTTCCGCCTATTTCTGCTATAGCCTCGAAAATAACGGCACTATCTGTCACAACATACACCTTCTCAAATAATCCTGTATTGACCGCGGCCTCATAGGTTCTGACAATTACCGGCTTACCCGACAAATTCTGCATAAGCTTTGCCGGAAATCTAGAGGCTGCATAGCGGGCAGGTATCATTGCAATAATCTTCACGTTTCTATCCTTAAAATTATGATTTGATCCTCGGACGTATTTTTCGATACAGCCAAAATATAAAAACCAAAATAATGATAACCAGTATCACTCCTAAAATCGGGGCAAAAATTGAGGCGGTCGTCACCACCATCGCCGTGCCCGTTTCCATGGTTGAGACTATTGGATTTCCAAACCCACCGGTCGATGTCGTCGACGTTAATCGCGCAGCAGCACCGGCGCCTTTAATCGCAGTCGCGGTTCCTCCACCGGCTATGATGGCCAAGGCCCAAGTTACGGATGGGTCAAGTCCGGTAATCGTTGATACCATTACCGCCGTTCCAGCAATGGCCGCCATTGGTATCGCAAATGAATCTAACACATGATCGATCCAAGGAATAAAATAACCGAAAATTTCTACCAAAGTTGCAACCCCAAACATACTGAGCGCCCCAAAACTGCCTATCCATTCCCAAGTGGCGTTCAATTGCCATAGGCCAAAATAAGACGCAGCACTTAAGGCAAATAATGGCAAAAACACTCTGAAACCTACAGATGCAGCCAGACCAATGCCCAAGAAGATACTAAGTATGGTTTCGGAGGTCATTAAGAGGTGCTTTTTGTTTCATCGGCTCGAAGTTTCGGGATTTAGGTTTACGACCTATCACCGATCATCATCTCCTTGTACATTGCGAAATTAATCTATTCCGAAGCAACAAAAAAATCGTTCTTGAAACCAATTAGGTACAATTTATTCTTGGCACGGGTAACTGCCGTATAGAGCCATCGTAAATATTCCTTGTCAATGCCATTCGGACTATAAGGTTGTTCTATGAAAACCGTATTCCATTGTCCTCCTTGTGATTTATGACAGGTTATGGCGTACGAAAATTTTACTTGCAGCGCATTAAAGAATTTATTGTTCTTTACTGCTAGGAATTTTTTGTACTTTGACTTTTCATGCTCGTAATCTTTCATGACTTCCAGATACAAACGGTTACCATCCTCGTAGGACAACGAAGGGGATTCGGCCTGGATGGTATCTAAAAGTAACACGGTTTCGAAGGGTTTTTGCTTTGGGTAGTCTACCATTTTTACCACGACCTCCGCAAACTTAAAACCATATAGTTCCTTGATGTTTAAAATTTCAAGTACCTCTATAAGGTCGCCATTGGCTATGAATCCGGCCTCTGTTTCTGGATCCAACCAAAAATAATTGTTCTTTACCACCATCATAAAATCACCCACGGCGAGTTCGTTCTCCAAAAAAAGAATGCGATTTCTTATGTTCTCGTTGTACAAATTGGCCCTTTTATTCGACCTTACGATCAAGGTGGTTTCTTCTTTCCCATTTGTAGCATACGATTCTTCGATGGCCTCAAGTATTTCGTTTCCCTCGATCAGGCGAACTATATCATCATAGGCCTTAAGATCAAATTGAAAGGTTTCGAAAAAGTTAGACTGCAGTTGCTCCCTTAACAAAGTGGCATTTGCTAAAATTCCAGAATCAACCGATTGTCGCATGACCTCCTCCATTTCTAGCCTGATAACCTTTTTGTTATAGGTATTTGCTAGTTTATCGGCATCAAGCGCAGGGCTCAGATCTAAATGTACCGGCGGCAACTGGGCGGTATCGCCTATCAATAACAATTTACAATTATAACCAGAATAGACGAACATCATAAGATCGTCAAGCAACGAACCGTTTTCGAACAATTTGGCATCTGTGAGCGTGTCTGGAATCATGGAAGCCTCATCCACGATAAAAATGGTGTTCCTATGTTTATTCGGTGCCAAAATAAACTGGACTCCCCCACCTCGCTGCTTTTTAGGAAAGTATATTTTCCGATGGATCGTGTAGGCTAGCGTGTTTGAATAGTTGCTCATCACTTTGGCAGCCCTACCGGTCGGCGCCATAAGTACGGCCTTCATGGTTGTATTCCACAAACAGTTTACCAAAGTTCCTACCAAGGTCGTTTTACCGGTCCCGGCGTACCCCTTTAACAGAAAGATTTGGTCTTTTTCTTTCGATAAAACATATTCTGATAGTTGCTGCAAAGCGACCGATTGAGTATTCGTCGGATTATGAGGGAATTTTTCCTTTAGTATTTTATAAAAAGAAACCGCGGTGATCGAATTCATAGGACCCCAAAGATAACCATGATTTGGAAGGATGTAAGCTCCTTCGATAAAAGATCTTGTAAACCCGTTTGCCCTACCCTGTGATTCTTTCCGGATATCGATAACGCCCGACTCGAATAAAGCCCATTGCCGGTCGGAAGATCCACTGAATTTAGGCAAAATTGTTGTGGCTAAAATCGAGTTATAAAAAATTAGGCAGTTTCCAAAAAAATTGTAGATTTGTCCTAACCGCTAAATTTAATTAACACGCAAGAAATGAAGACTGCAATACAAATCGTACTTTGGATAGCATGTATCTTTTTAGGATATATGATTTATAAATCTGTAACGGGGCCGATCGAATTCAATAAAGTGAAGGAAGAGCGTTTTCAAAAAGTAATCTCAAAATTGAAGGATATTAGAAGTGCCCAAGAAGCCTACAAATCGGTCAATGGGAGGTATGCGAAAGATTTCAATAGTTTGATAAGTTTTGTGGATACTGGAAAATATACGATTACCCAACAAAGGGATTCTTCGTACCTCGAGTTCGACAAGGCCTATGGCATCGATTTATTGAAAGAAGTTAAGATCATCGATACATTGGGATTCGTTTCAGTTCGTGATTCGTTGTTTAAAAAAGACGACCGGTATAAAAGCATGATGGATGTTCCTGGTTCACAAAATGGTCAGAAATTCGAAATGAAATCCGATATTATTGATAAAGGTGGTTATAAGGCCCCTGTTTTTGAGGCAAAGGTTAAAAAGGATTTGGTATTGTGGGATCAACCAAAAGATTATCTTGCTAGGGAGAATGCCCAGATAGGCGTCGAGGAAGTCAATGGTGCCGAAATAAAGGTCGGTTCGCTAACCGAAGTTAGTACAAGCGGGAACTGGCCTCCGATCTATGATAAAAAAGGTGAAGAGCGATAATTCTATAGAAAAAACTACCGAAGATTTTAAGAAACTGTCCATTCAAGTTAGTTTGAATGGACTTTCTTTTTGTGTGCTTGACACCCTATCCAATTCGATACTTAAATCAAAGAACCTTTTTTTTGACAGGGAACTTAGCCCACACAACCTATTAAAGGAACTTGAGACCTTCTTAGCGCAATTTAATATAGTGCAACAGGGCTATTCAGAGGTCATCGTCATTCATAAAAATCAATTTTTCAGCTTAGTCCCAAAATCATTGTTCAAAGAAGACGAATTGGCCCACTATCTAAAATTCAATACCAAAATACTTGCCAATGACCATTTGGCCTTTGATGAAATAAGGAGTTATGATCTTTTCAATGTATACGTACCCTTTGCAAACATCAACAATTATATTTTCGATCTATTCGGCGAATTTGAATTTCAGCATCACGGCAGTATCCTTATCAATTCACTTTTGAACAGTCCTAACAGCACTAAAAATCCGATATGCTTTGTATATGTTTCTGAAAATCAAATGGACCTGATTGTTATCTCCCAAAAAAAACTTTTATTCTACAATAATTTCAAATACGCCACGAAGGAAGATTTCATTTATTATCTGCTTTTTACCTTGGAACAACTTGCGATAGATACCGAAAATATCGTTGTAAAATTGTTCGGCTCTGTAACCACAAACGATGACATCTATGACCTCTGTTATCAGTACATCAAGGATGTCTCGCTGCACATACCAAAGAACCATGTAGACCTCGGTATGAATAAAGATTTAGAATCGGTCGACTATACTGTACTTAGCACCTTATAATGCGCATTATTTCTGGAACTCATAAGGGCCGTCAAATCAAGGCGCCCAATAAATTACCAGTGAGGCCGACGACCGATATGGCCAAAGAGGCGCTCTTTAATATCCTCAACAACCACTATTATTTTGAAGACTTGACCGTCATCGACTTATTTTCAGGTACTGGTAATATTGGCTATGAGTTTGCCAGTAGGGGCACGAAACATATCTTATGTGTGGATGGCGATCCGGGATGCATTCAATTCATAACGAAGACCGCCCAAGAACTGGGATTTACAATGGAAACCCAACGCAACGACGTTTTTAAATTTCTGGCGCAGCATACCGCCAAGGCCGATATAATTTTTGCCGACCCGCCATATAAATTATCCTTGGAAGAATTTACAAAAATTACAGAACTGGTTTTTCGCAATTCGCTCTTGGCAGATCAAGGAACCTTAATCATAGAACATCCGAAGCAACTCGATTTTTCTGGTATTGCTAACTTTAAAAGGGCTCGAAAGTACGGCGGCAGCGTATTTAGCTTTTTTGAGGCACAATCCTGAAATTGATTCTCCAATTTAAGGGGTTCGATTTTGTATTTTGGGAATTATGACGCATTAAGGGGGGCAAAATGTGATTCATAGAAAGTAATCACGCGTGGTACCCATTGAGTAGTCCACAAACTCTTTGAAACCGGAAAAAGCGTTTTCCAATTGACTTCTAAAGCACATTTCCTTAAAAAAAAGCAGGCCATAAGCCGGATTCTGTATGCCCTCGACAATGCCCAGGAACTCCCTATCATTTATCTAGTCACGAAATTACTTCCGTAATCTAACCGCCTACCCTTCGGCTTGGACGTGCAGCCCTCAAGCACCGATTTACATGGCGTTTCACCGCATAGAGTTTACCTGATTTCACTACAGCCTAACTGTACATTCTTTCTGTTGCACTGGTCCGTCCCGAACCCGATTTTCATCGGAACGGGAGACGGGTGTTACCCGCTATGCCGCACTATGGTGTCCGGACTTTCCTCCTCCGCTCCGACCCCGATAGCTATCGGGGTCGGGAGCAGCGGCGATAAGGTGGCCTGCTCTGGCAAAGTTACGCCAATTGTTGATAAATAAGTCGGTAAACCAAAGCAAATAGACCCCAGTATGCCTTGCTATTTTTATATTTGTAAAAATGCTGTTTGGCATTCCCTAAAATCGGTAATATTGGAACCTTTTATCGTATCGGCACGAAAATACAGACCTCAATCTTTTAAAGATGTTGTAGGCCAAGAGGCCATTACCAACACGCTTACCAATGCCATCGAAAGCAACCATTTGGCACAAGCGCTCTTGTTCACCGGACCAAGAGGCGTTGGAAAAACTACCTGTGCCCGTATTTTGGCCAAACAAATCAATTCAGATGGTACCGAAAAAGTGGATGAGGACTTTGCCTTTAATATTTTTGAATTGGATGCTGCTTCGAACAATTCGGTCGATGACATACGAAACCTAATCGACCAGGTTCGTATTCCACCCCAAATAGGCAAGTACAAGGTGTATATCATTGACGAAGTGCATATGTTGTCCCAATCTGCCTTCAATGCCTTTTTGAAGACTTTGGAGGAACCTCCAAAACATGCCATTTTTATTCTTGCCACAACAGAAAAGCATAAAATCATCCCTACGATACTTTCACGGTGCCAAATATTCGATTTTAAACGAATTACCGTTAAGGATGCCGCCGAATATTTAAAATATATTGCCGAGAAACAAGGTATCGATGCCGAAGAAGATGCCTTACATATTATTGCCCAAAAAGCCGATGGTGCCATGCGCGATGCACTTTCAATTTTTGATAGGGTCGTGAGTTTTTCAGGCAAAAACCTTACGCGCAAGGCTGTTACCGAAAATCTAAACGTCCTTGATTATGAAACCTTTATCACTACAACAGAACTTATATTAACACATAACATTCCGGATCTGCTCCTTCTATTTAATAAAACGTTGGCATTAGGTTTTGATGGGCACCATTTCATTACGGGACTTGCTACCCATTTTCGAGATCTTATGGTTTGCCGGTTCAAGGATACCCTTGAATTATTGGAAGTTGGTGAGTCTACAAAAAATAAGTATCTAGAGCAATCCAAAAAAGCATCTGATCCGTTTTTATTGAGAGCCTTGGACATGGCGAATGACTGTGACCTAAAATACAAGGCCAGTAAAAATCAACGGCTACTGGTGGAGCTCACCTTAATGAAACTTGCCTCCATTGATTTTAATGGTGAAAAAAAAAATCCTGAATCGGTTGCTTTAAACAATACTACTATAGATTTTATTGCCCCTGCATCATTCTATAAAAATTTTAATCGCACCCCCAAAGTCACTGACCCACTGACAGATAGGACCTCCGTAAAAACCAAGCCAATCGCGTTTCAAGAGGGTCTCATAACTGAGGAAAAACAAAGGAAGCACGATTTTTCAAAGCTGACAACTGAATCGGTCGAGGTAATTCAGGCAGAAACGTCAACTTCATTCTCTGAAACCGATAGCATTGTCGTTAATAAAATCGGTATTTCCCCAGCTGTAAATAGGGTTTCCGGTCTTTCGCTTGCCAGTCTCAAGGCCAAAAAGGCCCATGAACTGCGTAAAAAAGATGAAACTATTGATAAAGACCTACTACCAAGGGAAGATTTTACAGAGGAAGAATTACGGCTGCATTGGACAAATTTTGTTCATAAAATCGATGCTGAAGGAAGAAAGATTTTGGCCTCGAGCCTGCAAACCGATACTCCGAAGTTAAGAGATGGAACTATCATTCAACTCGAACTGCCGAACGACACAATGAAAAAAGAAATTGAACGTGAGCAGTATGACCTTATAGATTATTTACGTCAAAAATTAAATAACCATTTTATTGAATTGCATATCAAGGTCAATGAAACGACCGCCAAAAGATTTGCGTTTACCCCCGAAGAGAAATATCAAAAATTACGGGAAAAAAATCCTGCCATTGACATTTTAAGAAAAGAATTCGATTTAGACTTATAGCTGCGGATCAATCGGGTCGATCGGCCCCAAATTTTATCCGAATGGCAAATAAAAACATGGCCATTGAAATAATCAAGAGACCAAAGGCTTCCCTTCCTTCCTCAACATCGGTAGAACTCATACCTTGGGCAAAATCAAATCCTTCGAAATGATTTGGAAATACATAGATAAATCCAAAAACACCCAAAACACCTAATATCAAGGGGATGTAGGGTTTTATCCTATCGCTTGCAAAACCAATTGACACTGCGGCGGCTACTCCGTAAATCGCCATCCAAATAACGGGATCTGGATCATTATACTGCAAAAGCGCTGCAATAATACACAGGATTGCAAAAATCCATGCCAATACTTTATAGAATGAATTCATTGGTCATCAATTTATCTGATTTTGAATGATATTCCTTTCATCGTACCTTTACAAATCTAATAATCTAACGCTATGCTTGGCCTAAAATTGCCTACCGACCCGCGTTGGGTCAACATCGTTGAGAAAAATATCGACGACATCCTGATCGATCATGCCTACTGTGAACAGAAGGCAGCAAGCACCGCCATTTCGTTGATTATCGGCTTTCCCGAATATACCGAACTTGTAGAAGAAATGATTTCATTGTCACGTGAGGAAATGGCTCATTTTAAAATGGTGCATGATCGAATAATTGCACGTGGAAAAACCTTGGGAAGAGACCGGAAAGACGCGTATGTAATCGCCTTGTTGAAATTTTTTCCAAAAGGCGGAAGTAGGACGACCCAATTGGTGCATCGCTTGTTGTATGCCGCCTTGATAGAAGCGAGAAGCTGTGAGCGCTTTAGGTTACTATCAGAACAACTGAAGGATAAAGAATTGGCGAATTTTTACAAAACCTTAATGATCAGTGAAGCAGGCCACTATACCTTGTTCCTGAAATTCGCAAGGCAATTTGGCAATCGTGCTGAAGTCGATAAAAAATGGCATGATCTTTTAGAATTCGAGGCCGATATAATGAAAGATCTTGGTAAAGACCTCACAATTCATGGTTGACCTTTTGATTTTGGGCTTTTAAGGGCCCGCTTGTAAAGCTTGCAATCCTTTTTCCTTGACTGGGTGCCCAATTTGGCCAACTGTCGTAGGTTTAAAATCAATACTATGTTATGGAATCAAACTGCATAATATAAGGCATTGATGATACCGTCTGAAAGTCCAATTTTAGGAACATAGATTTTCTTAGCCCCACTCCACTTTGCCACCGAAAGAAAAATTCGCGCAGCAGGAATAATGACGTCGGCCCGATCAGGATTCAAACCTAATTCTGAAATGCGTTCTTCATACGTCAGCTTTTGCAATACACCATACTGACGATTCAACCCAGAATACGTTAATGGTTCTCCCTCTTTATGGCCAGACATTTTATGTAATTTGTTGATATTGCCCCCCGAACCAATAATGTACAGCTTATTGGTTGTATGGATCCACGATCGAATCCAATTTTCAAGATCTTGCCACACTTCATCACCTACCTTATTATTAAGTATACGCACCGTACCTAATTGGAAGGATTGCGAAATTTGTACTTCACCATCGGAAAAAAGCGTGAACTCGGTGCTTCCACCTCCTACATCAATATATAAATAGGCGCTATCTGGTTGAATGATTTTCTGCACATTCGTTGCCGCGATAATCGATGCCTCTCGCTTTCCATCGATTATTTCTACTCGAATACCACATTCCTGGGAGATAACATCGACAATTTCGTTTCCGTTCGCTGCCTCCCGAATGGCCGAAGTAGCACAGGCCATATATTTTTCGACTTCGGAAACTTCCATCAAAAGTTTGAAAGCTTTCATTGTATTCACAATTCGCTCTGTATTACGGTCAGATATTTTGCCCTTGGTAAAGGCATCCTTGCCAAGACGCACGGGGACCCTGATTAGGGAACTCTTGTGAAATTGGGTTTTTTTATCCGCTTCCTCAATAACATTTTGCGTCAAAAGACGTATTGCGTTGGAGCCGATATCGATTGCGGCAAATTTGCGGACTTTCAATCTGAAGTTATTTATTCTTTCTGTTTGTTCAAATAATAATCATACATGGCAAATTGAGAACGTATTTTTGGCAAACTACTTTTTCGATATGCATTGTCTTGGCTTTCCGAAAAGATCCTAGCCTTCACATTGTCGTTCCAAGAAATTTCGAAAGTGTCAATGAGTTCCTGCTTAATATCCTCATCATAAATAGGACACCCCACCTCAACGCGATAGTCTAGGTTTCGGGTCATCCAATCAGCCGATGAAATAAATACTTTTGCACTTTCTCCCTTTCCGAAAATAAAAACCCTAGGATGTTCCAAGAATTTATCGACGATACTTATGGCCTCGATATTTTCACTCATCCCTTTTACGCCGGGTATTAAACAGCAGATGCCTCGAATAATCAACTGGATCTTCACTCCTGCCCTACTTGCTTCGTACAATTTATCGACCATTTTATAGGAGGTAAAACTGTTCATCTTGATCCTTATAAAGGCTTCATGGCCTTGTTTGGCCTTTTTAATTTCCTTTTGGATCAATTTTGTGAAGACCTCCTGTGTATAATGTGGCGATACGACCAAGTGCTTATAATTTGTAATCTTAAAAGTAGTTTCAAAAAAATCAAACACTTTGTTCAATTCCTTTAAAATTGGTTCATGGGCCGTAAATAGCGTATAATCTGTATATATTCGGGCCGTCGACTCATTGAAGTTGCCCGTGCTGATAAACCCATATCTTTTTAAAACTTGATGCTCCTCCCGCTCGATAACACAAATTTTACTGTGTACTTTAAGTCCGGGCACCCCGAATTTCAATTTGACTCCTTCAGCTTGAAATTGCTCGGCATATTCTATATTGGCGCGTTCATCGAACCGCGCCTGTAACTCTATTTGGACCGTAACCTGCTTGCCATTTTTGGCCGCATTGATAAGTGATGCCGCCACTTGAGAATTGTTGGCCAGTCGGTATAGGGTTATTTTGATACTTTTTACTTTGGGATCTAAGGCCGCTTCCCTCAGAAACTTAATAACATATGCAAAAGTATGATACGGACTATACTGAAGAAAGTCCTTCTTGGCAATTTGTTCAAGAATGCTCCCTTCCAAACTAAGACCCTTTACGGGTAAGGGGGTTATCTTTTCATATAATAAATCGTTTCTGCCCAAACTGGGAAAGTCCATATAATCCCTTCGGTTATGATAACGGCCCCCAGGTATAACGCTATCGGTATCCTCGATATTCATCTTATCCTTCAGATATTTCAGCGTGTCCCTACCGATGCTTTTATCATACACAAAGCGTACTGGGTCACTGATCTTGCGATGTTCAACGCTCGTAGATATCTTTTCTATAAAGCTTTTACTTAGGTCATTGTCAATATCTAATTCTGCGTCACGGGTAATCTTGTATCATGTGCGCCGTAATGGACTCATACTCGAACATGGTAAAAATGCTTCTAAGACAATACCGTATAAGATCATCCAACATGATGATATAACTCTTATTGCCTTCTTTCGGAAGTTCAATAAAGCGATTTATGCCTTTAGGGATTTCAATAAGTGCGAAGCGTTTTTCCTTGTTTCTACTACTGTTCCCTCCCAAAATAATCATTTTTACTGCCAGATAGGCGGCAGTATCCTTAAGCGTAGGGAATTTTGTAAGGTCATTTAGGATAATGGTCATGAGCTGTGGGCTCACATTTTCAATAAAGTATTGTTTGGCATGTTCAGCCTGACATTCCTTGAGTTTCTTCTCGTTGAGAATGAATATATTCTTTTTTTCAAGTTCATTCTCAATATTCTTTAATACATGCAAACTTTTGGTTTGCTGTTTAATGACGATTTCGGTAATCTCTTCGAGTAAATCCTTGGCAATCTCACCACCCAGGACACTTTTTCCTGATTTTCCGGCTTCAGCGATGCGTTTTACGGTCGCGTAACGTACCTTAAAGAACTCATCTAGATTGTTCGAAAAAATCCCAAGAAATCGCAGTCGGTCAATTAATGGTACATTTTTATCGGAACTTTCTTGTAAAACCCGTTCATTGAACCATAACCAACTGATTTCCCTATTTACGTATTGGTTTTTGGTCTTTATCATCCTTTTAAATTTTTTGGAAATACCTGTTTTTTGGTGGTGCCTTTTTGAAGGGAAACCCAATTTTCCGTTTCCAATTGTAGTTGAACCATTCCCGTAGTCGGCACGTTGTCAATATAGGTATTTCCCAAGGAATTGGCAATATGGGTAAAGGCGGGATTATGACCAAATAGTAGGACCGTATCGAGCTTGTTGTCAAAAGTTTTAATTCGATGTAATACCTCGTCCCCGGAAAAATCATATAATTCATTGGTAACATGAAATTTATCAAAGGGAAAGTCTAATTGTCTCAAGAAAATCATGCATGTGTGCAAAGCGCGGTTGGCTGGGCTTGAGAATACGGCATCAATTTTAAAATTCATTGATTTTAGAAATGTTGCCGCCAAAATCGCATCATTTATTCCCCTTTCAAGTAGTGGTCTATCCCTATCACTCACCCCATACTCCCAAGATGATTTTCCATGTCGTACCAATAAAAGTGTCTTCATATGATCAGAAATAATATTGAAAATATACTAAAGAAATGCACCATAACTCCGATATCGATGTGAAAACATGCTTTTTCGAAAAAGGTTGACGCTTCGAATTGCCTTTCAAATTCAAAAAGAAATGCCCAAGTCCCTGTAAGAATGGTTCATTTCGGGGATGCACAAATAAATCACGGTGCAAGACGCTCGATCTTCCATTCAAAATCATCTTGAAGTGTATAGCGAATTCGATCGTGCAATCTATTTGGTCGCCCTTGCCAAAATTCAAGTGAAATAGGCCGTATTAGATAGCCTCCCCAGTTTTTAGGCCGATCTATTGCCTTGCCTTCATAGGCCTTTTCGAGTTTCGTTAATTCTTGTTCGAGTACTTCACGCGATGGGATTACCCTACTTTGCGGGGAAACAATGGTTCCTAATTTACTTCCATCAGGTCGGGATTCAAAATAACCATCAGACAGATTTTCGGCAATTTTCTCAGCGGTACCCTTAATAATAACCTGCCGCTCCAAAAAAGGCCAAAAGAACGAAATACAAACCTGTGGATTTTCGGCAATGGCCTTTCCCTTTTCACTTTCATAATTCGAATAAAAAATGAATCCTTCGTGGGTGTATTTTTTCAAAAGAACGACCCTGTTTTTGGGAAAACCGTCCAATCCTTTGGTTGCCAAGGTCATTGCATTGGGTTCGTCTACGCTGCCGGAGGCCTCCACCTCATAAAACCATTTCTGGAATTGCTGCATCGGATTGTTGGAAATCAAAGCCTCGGACAGTGCACTCTTTTCATATGATTTTCGGTATTTACCTAAGTCGTTGTGCATAGCATTTCACTGTAATTGAAAGATAGGTAAAGTTCAACAAAAGACTGGAGAATGGAAAATGGAACGCCCTTTTTTATGACAACTGGATGTATCAAAATTCAAAAAGGGTACCATCATCAGCTAAGGCCACCTTTTCAAATACTTCCAGGGCTTCCTGTCGAAATAGGTCAATTGATTTATAACGTGTCGAATAATGACCTAATATCAACAAGCCGACCGATGCTGCCTTCGCAATAGCGGCCGCCTCTTTTGCAGTTGCATGTTGGGTCTTGACAGATAAAACACTATCAATTTCCAAAAAAGTGGATTCGTGGTATAAGACCTCTACATTTTTAATTTGGTCGACAATCCTAGGCTCGTATGCCGTATCACTGCAATATGCATACGCTTTGGGTTTAGGGGGATTTAATGAAAGCAGCCGATTCTCGATAACGCGCCCGTCTTCTAGGGTAATATCCTTGCCATTCTTAATGTTCTGAAAAAATACCTTGTCAATATTATAGGCCGCAACTGCGGTCACATTCAATTTACGTTGGGCCGGTTTTTCCCGGAATAAAAAGCCATTGGTATACACCCGATGATGTAAAGGAATCGTTTGAACACTAACTTTATCGTCTTCAAAAATAATTTGAGGTCCTGACGAGGTCAGCTCATGGAAAATCAGGGGATAGTTTGTCCACGAATCTCCCAATTTCAACAGCAGGGTTATCGCTTCCTGAATACCTTTTGGGCCATATACATGCAACTCTTTAGACCTTCCGAGTAAACGCAAGGTAGAAATCAATCCAGGGAGGCCAAAAAAATGATCGCCATGCAAATGCGAAATAAAAATATGATTGATCCTTGTAAATTTTATTTTTTGCTTTCTGAGCTGTATTTGGGTTCCTTCCCCACAATCGATTAGGAACATATGGTTCTTGATTTCCAATAGTTGCGAGGTGGGATTGGTCAAAGTTCTTGGAGTGGCAGCATAACAACCCAGGATTTGAAGCTTCATTGGTCTATTTTAGGTGCTAATAATTCTGTACTTCCATAACCTTGTAACTTGCATTAAAACCAAAGGCGCAAGACGATATTCTGCGATCCGACCAAATACCCCGATCGTTCAATAACCCTCTTAAAAAGTAGGCTGGCCCCTTTAGGAGACGAACCAAAGTGCGAGCTGTGGATCTGTCATCCTGTGCATCAACTTCACAATTCCAAATCCCTTTCTATTTCCTCCATCTCGATAAGATCATAGGCTTCTTGGAGTGTCGGTACTAGGCTCATACTATCCGGTACATCATCATAGGCTATCGTATCGGTGACCAGGACAAACGATTTACCAGATTTCCTATGAGCATGCGATAGTTCCAGAAACTCTAAAGCGCCTGCAGCAGTTAACTTTTTAAAGGAAGAAAGGTCGAGGATTATATTCTCATTTTTCAATTTAGGATATGCATCCTTTAAATTTTTCAAAAAAGCCGGAAGTTCAATATTCTCCTGAAAAACAGCAGTAGTACTACCATCAGAATCGAAAATCATAATTTGTTATTTTATTTTTGAAGCTAATAAATAGAGTATGGCCATGCGTATTGCAACCCCATTTTCTACTTGGTTGAGTATTATTGATTGCTTTGAATCTGCCACATCGCTTGTAATCTCTACCCCCCGATTTATGGGGCCTGGGTGCATGATTACAATCTCCTTGTCCAAACTATCCAACAACGCCTTGTTCACTCCGAATTGTTGCGTATACTCGCGAGTTGTCGGAAAATAACTGATATCCAATCGTTCGTTTTGTATTCGCAACATATTTGCCACATCGCACCAGTTCAAGGCTTTTCTCAAATTTGTTTCAACCTTGACCCCAAGTGCCTCAATATATCTGGGAATTAAGGTTTTTGGCCCACAAACCTTCACAGAGGCACCTTGTAACTTAAGGGCGAAAATGTTTGATAGGGCGACCCTTGAATGTAGTATATCACCCACGATAACAATGTTTTTACCGCGTACGTCCCCCAATTTTTCACGAATGGAATACGAGTCAAGAAGGGCTTGGGTAGGATGTTCGTGGGCACCGTCCCCAGCGTTCACGATGGCGGCCTTTACATGTTTTGATAAAAATATTCCGGCACCCGGGTTCGGATGGCGTATGACAACCATATCTACTTTCATCGATAGGATGTTGTTCACTGTATCGATTAAGGTTTCTCCCTTTTTTACAGATGACTGGCCAGCCGAAAAATTAATTACATCGGCCGATAGTCTTTTTTCAGCGAGTTCAAAGGAGAGCTTGGTACGGGTACTGTTTTCAAAAAAGATATTCGCAATCGTTATATCCCGTAACGATGGAACTTTTTTAATGGAACGGTTGATGACTTCCTTGAAATGGTCGGCAGTTTCAAAAATGAGTTGAATATCTTTTTCATTCAGATATTTGATTCCCAACAAGTGCTTTACACTCAGTTCGCCCATTTATTATTTATTTACCAAATATATAACATCTTGTCCATCGTTTTCCTTCCACATGACCTTTACCTTCTCGTCATTGATAGCATCTACCTGACGACCCCGGTAATTCGGCTGAATGGGTAGGTGCCTGCTAAACCTTCGATCGATAAGGGTAAGTAACTCTATTTCCGCGGGTCTGCCAAACGATTGTATTGCGGTAAGCGCAGCTCGGATGCTTCGCCCCGTGTACAGAACATCGTCAATCAATACCACCTTTTTATCCTCTACCAAGAAATCTATTTTGGTCTGGGTAGCCGATAAGGTTTTATCGCCCCTCCTAAAATCGTCCCTATAAAACGTTATATCGAGAAAACCGACATTGATGTGCTTTACCTTATAATCTTCTTTGAGTATCTTAGTTAGGCGTTCTGCCACAAAAGTACCACGCGGCTGTAGCCCTATCAGCACTGTATTTGAAAAATCAAGGTGATTTTCAAGCAGTTGACAGGCCAAACGGTGGAGGATGATGTTAATTTCTTTAGAGGAAAGCAGTACTTTTTGACTCATTGCAGGCAATCAACTCATTTGAATTACAAAAGTAGGGATTTCCGACCAAATAAATGGTGGGCCCAGATAGAAACAAAATGCCCTGTCAAATATGACAGGGCATTTTACCTTAAAATGAATGGCAAAAAATTATTTCTTCTTCGCCTTAGCTTCCATTTTATCCTTTAACGCTTGAAGTTGTTCATTGGCATCACCTAAAGTTGGTTTTGCCTCTTCAGTACTAGCTGCTTGTCTTTTGACCGCTGCTTTCACATTGCGTTTTTCCTCTTCCTTAAAGATTGCCGTATGACTGGCAACCACTCTTTTGAAGTCTTTATTGAATTCGATGATCTTGAATTCGGCTTCTTCGCCTTTGATCAATTTCTTGCCATCTTCCTTCTCCAAGTGTCGTTGCGGAACGAACGCGGTAATGTCCTCATTGAAATCAATGGTCGCACCTTTATCGACAATCTCGGTGATAGCTGCCTTGTGAATCGTATCAACAGCAAATTCCTTTTCGTATTTGTCCCAAGGGTTGACAGTGGTTTGTTTATGCCCCAAACTCAGTTTACGCCCTTCAACGTCCAATTCTAATACTTCGACTTCCAAAATATCACCAACGGTTACAAACTCAGAAGGATGTTTAATCTTTTTAGTCCAAGAAAGATCGGAGATATAGATCAGTCCATCAATGCCTTCCTCCAATTCGACGAATACACCAAAATTCGTAAAGTTGCGTACGATACCTTTATGTTTCGATCCTACTGGATATTTGTTCGTAATATCGGTCCATGGGTCGGGAGTCAATTGTTTAATGCCCAATGACATTTTACGATCCTCACGATCCAAAGTCAATACCACTGCTTCGACCACGTCGCCAACCTTAACAAAATCCTGGGCAGAACGCAAATGGGTCGACCAAGACATTTCAGAGACATGTATCAAACCTTCAACACCTTCGGCTACTTCAATAAAAGCACCATAATCGGCGATCACCACAACTTTCCCTTTGACTTTATCGCCAATCTTGATTTCGTCGCTCAAGGCATCCCATGGATGTTTCTCCAATTGTTTCAACCCTAATTGGATCCTTGATTTATTTTCATCAAAATCAAGAATAACCACATTCAATTTTTGATCTAGCTCTACAACTTCGTTCGGATGGTTGATCCTGCTCCAAGAAAGATCGGTAATGTGCACCAATCCATCGACACCGCCAAGGTCAATAAAGACGCCGTACGATGTAATGTTCTTCACAACACCTTCCAATACTTGGCCTTTTTCAAGCTGACTGATGATTTCTTTTTTCTGTTCCTCGATATCGGCTTCGATCAAAGCTTTGTGGGAAACAACAACGTTCTTAAACTCATGGTTGATTTTCACCACCTTGAATTCCATTGTCTTGTTCACATATTGATCATAATCACGTATGGGTTTCACATCGATCTGTGAACCGGGTAAGAATGCCTCGATCCCGAAAACATCGACGATCATACCTCCTTTGGTCCTACATTTTACAAAACCACTAACGATTTCTTCCTTATCATGAGCTGCGTTTACACGATCCCATGCCATTATTGTACGTGCCTTTCTATGGGAAAGAATCAATTGGCCACTCTTATCCTCACGAATATCGATTAGCACCTCGACCTTGTCACCTACCTTTAGATTCGGGTTGTAACGAAATTCATTAAGTGAGATAACGCCTTCAGATTTGGCATTGATGTCAATGATGGCCTCACGATCAGTTAAATATACTACGGTCCCTTCTACGACTTCGGCATCGGCCGTGTCGACAAAATTCTTTTCTACCAAGCTCTCGAATTCCTTTAATTTGGAATCATCGACCTTTTCGAGACCTTGTTCGTATTTATCCCAATCAAAGTTTTCCAAAAATTCCTTTGGACTCTGTACGGGAGTTTCCTCTTTTTTTACCTGTTTCGCCTCTGTAGTTTCTACTACCTCGGCAGTTGCTTTTTCTTCAGCCATTTGCTGATTATAATTTGTATTCCTTGGTATTTCAAGAGTTTCGCAATATCCTCGGAAGTTGTTATGTATTCAAGTATCCCTTTTTCCTCTTGATTCTTTGCAAAAAAGGTGTGCAAAAATACAATATAAATCTTGTTTAAACAATTCTAATTATCGAACGTTTTATAAATGGCCCGTATTTACTGAAAATCGGTCTCAAATAACACCATATTATGTATCTTCGCTGTATAGACATTAACTATTAAAAATCTTGTATTATGAGTGTAAAAGCAAAATACCAACCTGTTTTGGATCTTGGTGAAAAATTGGCGATTAAAGACGGGAACGTGACCGAGGAGAACGGTGTTCTAAAAGTGAAAGGTGAGGCAAAAACACAGTATGAAAAAAATCTGCTATGGGATAAAATCAAGGAAATCGGTGGTCAAAACCCTGCTGATATCATGGCGAACATCACAGTAGCCGATACCTCAGTCTATCATCGACATGTGGTCAAAAGTGGCGAGTCATTAAGTAAAATCGCAAAAATCTATTACAATGACCCTATGAAATACAAGCAGATATTCTCGGCCAACACGAATATCCTAAAGAATCCTGATCTAATTCATCCAGGTCAAGTCTTGGTCATTCCTAATTTGTAAACCACCGAAACGGGTATCATTTATCTATCGAACAACAGGCGTCATTCAGCGCCTGTTTTTTTTTCAATGACGCGGAGGGCAAAATTATGCAGTCGTTCAAATTGTTCGCTCAGGCCCATATCACTATTATCGAACTCAATGGCGTCTGCGGCCTTTCGCAGTGGTGAGAATTCGCGGTTTGAATCAATTCGGTCCCTTTTTTGAACATTGTCCAATACATCCTCAAAACGTATCTTTTCCCCGTTATCCAAAAGTTCCTTATAGCGTCTGTAGGCCCTTTTCTCGGGTGATGCGGTCATGAAAATTTTTAATTCGGCATCTGGGAATACAACAGTACCAATGTCTCTTCCATCCATTACGATGCCTTTGTTGCGACCCATTTTTTTTTGAATTTCGACCAACTTATGCCGTACTTCCTCAATTTCCGCAATCTGACTTACATAATTGGATACCTCCAAAGACCTTATTTCATTTTCGACATTTTCGCCGTTCAAGTACATTTCAGAATACCCCAATGATTCATTATAAAGAAATTTAAGGTTTATTTTGGGCAGCAATCTGACCAGCGCCTCAAAATTATCCCGGCCTTTTCCTATAAATCCGTTGCGCATGGCAAAAAGGGTAACTGCCCGATACATGGCCCCTGTATCGACATAGAGATAGCGTAGCACCTTGGCCAAAGCCTTGGCTATGGTGCTCTTTCCTGTAGATGAAAAGCCATCAATCGCTATGGTTATTTTTTCCATTGTCCTAAATTAAGTAGAAATAGGAGATTAAGAAGAAGACAACGGCAATTAAAATATCGCTTTTGACTACTGAACCTGCTCACTCTTTTTTGTTTTAATAAAACTTTAGAAATAGCGCGATAACGGTTGATGCTATACTAGTACTTTTGGGTTTTTTACCTTATGTCCGGTTAGGGCCAGATCGATTACCTCGGCCATATCGCTCACATAGTGAAAAGTCAGACCCTTTAGATAATCTTGCTTGATTTCCTTAATATCCCTTTCATTTTCAGCACATAGTATAATCTCTTTGATGCGTGCCCGTTTGGCGGCCAAGATTTTTTCCTTGATCCCACCCACTGGTAAAACTTTGCCTCGTAGTGTTATCTCCCCGGTCATAGCGAGGCTCTTTTTAACTTTTCGCTGTGTAAAAAGTGATACGAGCGAAGTCAACATGGTTATTCCGGCACTTGGGCCATCTTTAGGCGTTGCTCCTTCAGGCACATGTATATGCACATTGTAATTGTCGAAAATAGCAGGGTCGATTCCGAATCTGTCGGCATTCGATTTAATATATTCCAAAGCTATCGTAGCTGATTCCTTCATAACCTTACCAAGATTACCGGTAATGTTCAATGTACCTTTGCCCTTTGATAATATAGATTCGATAAAGAGAATGTCGCCACCAACACTGGTCCATGCCAAACCGGTCACAACCCCAGCAACCTCATTGTTCTCATATTTATCCCGTTCCAATCGTGGCGGACCCAATACCTTTTCAATATCGGCGTTGCTGACCGCTGTATCGTATGCTTCCTCAATGGCGATTGATTTAGCTGCATACCGCACCATTTTGGCAAGCTGCTTTTCGAGGGCCCGTACCCCTGATTCCCGAGTATATCCCTCGACGATTTTCTCAAGTTGTCGTTTCCCGATTTTTAAATCTTTCGCCGTTAGTCCGTGTTCCCGTAATTGCTTGGGCATTAAATGCCTTTTGGCAATCTCCACTTTCTCTTCAATGGTATAGCCGGTAACATGAATGATTTCCATTCGGTCTAATAAGGCCGGTTGAATATTCGATAGATTATTTGCGGTTGCAATGAACATTACTTTTGAAAGGTCATAGCCCATTTCGAGGAAATTGTCATGAAACTCGCTGTTCTGCTCGGGATCCAATACTTCTAACATGGCCGAAGAAGGATCCCCTTGGTGACTGTTCGTCAGTTTATCGATTTCATCTAATATAAACACCGGATTTGAAGTTCCCGCCTTTTTGATGCTTTGGATGATGCGGCCTGGCATAGCCCCTATATAGGTTTTTCGATGGCCACGAATTTCGGCCTCATCCCGAAGCCCTCCCAGCGACATTCTAACATATTCCCTTCCCAAAGCCTCAGCAACTGACTTGCCAAGCGAAGTCTTACCGACCCCAGGAGGTCCATAAAGACACAAAATGGGCGATTTCATATCATTACGCAATTTCAGGACCGCCAAGTATTCAATAATCCTTCTCTTAACATCTTCCAAACCATAGTGATCTCGGTCTAAAATCCGTTGCGCACGTTTCAAATCAAATTTATCCTTGGAATATGAATTCCAAGGAAGTTCTAGGAAAAGATCCAAATAATTTCTTTGGATCGAATATTCAGCAACTTGGGGATTCATGCGCTGTATTTTCGCCAACTCCCGTTCGAAATGTTCCTTGACCTTTTTACCCCATTTCTTGTCCTTGGCCTTGGCACGCATTTCGTCGATTTCCTCATCATATGATACCCCGCCCAATTCTTCCTGAATGGTCTTCATTTGCTGGTGCAAAAAATATTCTCGCTGCTGTTGGTCCAAATCGCTGCGAACTTTCGATTGAATAACATTCTTCAATTCTAGCTTTTGCAGTTCGACGTTCATATATTTCAAGGTCGCCATTGCCCTTTCCTGAAGATTGTTGATTTCTAGAAGAGCTTGTTTGTCCTTAACATCAAGATTTAGGTTAGAGGATACAAAATTTATCAGAAATGAATTGCTCTCAATATTCTTTATAGCGAAGGACGCCTCACTCGGAATGTTCGGATTATCGCGTATGATCTTTAATGCAAGGTCTTTTATCGAATCGATAATCGCCAAAAATTCCTTGCTATTCGGTTCAGGTCGTACTTCATGTGCCTCTCGCACCGTAGCCGTCATATAGGGTTTCTTTGTCAAAACCTCTGCGATTTCAAATCGCTTTTTTCCCTGAATGATCACCGTGGTGTTGCCATCGGGCATTTGAAGCACGCGTAAGATCCGCGCCACGGTACCAAGGGTGTTGATATCATTGATATCCGGATTTTCGGTATCCTCGTCCTTTTGGGAAACGACCCCGATTACCTTTGAACCATTGTTGGCATCTTTAATGAGATTGATCGATTTATCCCTTCCTGCAGTAATCGGGATAACGACCCCAGGAAACAATACCGTATTTCGCAAAGGCAAAATAGGCAGGGTCTCCGGCAGCCCCTCACTGTTCATTTTCTCTTCGTCTTCCGGCGTCAAAAGCGGTATCAACTCAGAATCCTCATCGATACTGTGAATTGACATATTGTCAAAATTTGCAAATTTGGAATCTCCCATATGTATATATTCGGTCATTCTGTCATAATAATGACGGGACGCGATACTTTAGTTGTATAATAATCCTTGCGAAGCCCTATTTTCAGTATTTCTGTGTATTATTGACTTCGTGCTATATCCTTCATAGACAATTGTTGTGCCATTTCCATTTATACGAAAAAAAACACGGCGTTTGAACCTTTTGAAATTACGTTGAACCAACCCGTTAGGAAGTTTTCCCTTTGAAAGGTCCGAGATAAAAACGACAAAAACCATTGGAATTCACTGGAACCAAAACTATTTTTTATAAAAAACTGTAACAATGCCTAAATTGGGTCATCTATAAGACAAACCATGTACTTTTTGAGCCACAAAAAAGAACATATTGATGCTTTACTGCAATTGTGTCTGGTCGGGAACCAAGGTGCGCAATTGGAAGTGTACAACCGCTATTATAAGGCAATGTACAACACGGCCTTACGAATTGTGAAAGATAGTGCGGAAGCTGAGGATGTAATGCAAGAATCGTTCTTAAACGCGTTTACAAAACTTGCTTCATTCAAAGGGGAGGTCACCTTCGGATCTTGGCTGAAACGCATTGTTGTAAACAACAGTATTTACCATTACAGGAAAAAACAACGTAAAAACGAAGTAGGCCTGGATGAAGTACTTTATAAGGTCGAAGATAATGAAGGATTTGTTGCAGATCATGATGTTTCTGAACTGAAGGCTCAAAAAGTGATGGAAGCCATGAAGCTGCTAAAAGACAATTACAGAGTTTCTTTGACCTTACATTTAATCGAAGGATATGACTATGAAGAAATTAGTGAAATAATGCAAATCAGTTATGCCAACTGCAGGACAATGATCTCAAGGGCAAAAGAAAGTTTACGTAATAAATTAACGCCGGTTTACTAATGGAAAAAGACACCTTAAATAATCTGTTCGAGAATCTAAATGGCTCTTTTGATACTGAAATTCCGCCTATTGGACACGAAAAGCGATTTTTAAATAAATTAAAAGAACATCAAAATGTCGCACAGGTAAAAAGAATTTCCAGGTGGAAACCCTGGGCCATCGCGGCGAGTATCTTGGTCTTGTGTACTTTGAGCATTGGGCTTTTCAATGTGAAGCCCACGATTAACGAACAGGTGGCAGAAATATCGCCCGAAGCCTCAAAAACTGAATTTTATTTTGCCAGTCTTATTGAGGAACAGGTAAAGCAATTAAAAAGCGAAAGTACGCCGGAGACTCAAAAAATCATCGCGGATGCCATGTTACAGCTTAAAAAATTAGAATTGAATTATTCTGATTTGGAAAAAGATCTTTTGAACGGCGGGAACAGCAAACTGATACTTAGCGCGATGATTACCAATTTTCAAACGCGAATAGACTTGCTTAGGGATGTCCTTGACCAAGTCGAAACCATCAAAAATTTAAATAATAGCTACGAAACAAGCCAAACCATGCTTTAAAGGCAAATAAGCTACAGTAAAAACCAAAGGAATTTGATAATTATTAAACAAAATAAATTTTACAGATGAAAACAATTACTTTAAAACACGTACTAACCCTTCTATTGGTTGTACCAATGGCCCTCAGCGCAAATGATGGCAAGCTTACAGGAAAATATACCAAGGAGAAAACTATAAAGAAAGAATTCGATGTGAATTCAGATGCCTTATTAAAAGTCAATAATAGCTATGGCAACTTGAACATTACCTCTTGGAACGAAAATAGAATACTCATTGAGGTTCATATCAAGACCAACGGCAATAACGAGGAAAAGGTTCAACGCAAACTTGATGATATTACGGTAAATTTCGATAATAGTAGTAGTATGGTCTCGGCCAAAACGATCTTTGACAAAAACAAGGGCGATTGGGGCTGGAACTGGGGTAAAGGCAATAATGTGAACATGCAGATCAATTATACCATAAAAGTGCCCATAAAAAACAGCGTAGACCTCAACAACGACTATGGTAGCATTTCCTTAGATCGCATTGATGGGCACGCTAAAATAAATTGTGACTATGGCCGCCTTGAAATTGGGGAATTACGTGGCCGAAGCAATCAATTGAATTTTGACTACACCTCGGGCTCTAGTATTGAATATATGAACAGTGGGGAGATTTCAGCAGATTATTCGGGCTTTACCATTCAGAAAGCGGGCGATTTGAAAATTAACGCAGATTATACGAATTCGACAATTAAGCAAATAGATAATCTTGAGTATTCGAGCGACTATGGTACCCTTGAGGTCGGTGATGCCAAAAGCATCAAAGGAAATGGGGATTACGTAAATGTAAAATTAGGAGACCTACATGGCAATGTCGACCTCAGGTCTGATTATGGTTCCATACGTATAAACAATATGGCCGAAGATGCCGGGAATTTGAAGATCGTATCGAATTACACAGGCATCAAAATAGGTTACGATGCCGGATATTATTTTGATTTTGAAATACGCACGTCCTATGCCGGGGTAAGCGGTAAAGACGATTTCGAAATCAATGTCAGCACCGAAAAATCAAGTGACAAATATTACAAAGGATACCATTCAAAACCCAATAGTGGAAAGATTGTTTCTATTGTTAGCGATTACGGGGGCATTTCATTCTCAAAAAACTAAAGGGCAAACAAATACACGAATACAATAACTATAAATAACACACTATCATGAGCAAATTAACAACTTTAGGAGCTATCACCCTCTTAACACTTTCATGTTCCGCACAATGGGGAAACACCGTAAAAGGTAATGGAAATACCGTAACAATTGAACGATCTACAGGCAATTATGACGAAATTGGGGTTTCAGGCTGGTTCGATGTAGCATTAGTGGATGGAAAAGAAGGTCAAATCACATTAAAAGGGGAGGAAAATTTATTGGAACATATCATCACCGAAGTGAAGGACGGTAAATTATCGATCCGGGTAGAAAAAGGGTATAATCTGAAGCCCTCCTCCTGGAAAGATGGCATCTATATTACCGTGCCCGTGGAAACGATACGTGCAGTGGCCTTGTCGGGATCCGGCGATATTGTGAGCAAGAAAACGTTACGGGCCGAAAGCTTCAAAACCGCCATGTCTGGATCCGGCGATATCACCCTTCAACTAGAAGTAGGTTCGTTATCGACTTCCATGTCAGGTTCAGGCGATATTTCACTCAGCGGAAGCGCAAAGGACTTTGATGTGACTATTTCGGGTAGTGGCGATATCAAGGCATATGACCTCGATGCAGACAATGTCGATGCCACAATTTCAGGTTCGGCCGATATTAAGGTTACGGCTCATAAAATGTTAAAGGCACGAGTTTCTGGATCTGGAGACATTAGTTATCGGGGTAATCCTGAAAAAATAGATACAAAGTCCTCGGGTTCGGGGGATATATCAAAAGGGTAAATCAATCAACGAACAGGTTTCGTTCACTTAGCCTCTTTTTTAAGAGGCTTTTTTTTGCTTTCATTACTATTTACACGGGTCAGAAGGAACATTCCGATAAGGAAAAAAATACCCAGAAAGATAATCGCATATCGCATACTTCCCGAAAATTGAGCTACAAACCCATATAGAAAAGTACCGATGACGATCCCTATTTTTTCTGCAACATCATAAAAGCTAAAAAAAGAAGTAGTATCGGTAGTCTCGGGAATAAATTTTGAATAGGTAGAACGCGATAAAGCCTGAATGCCACCCATGACGATTCCAACGCAACCTGCGGCTATATAAAAGTCAAGAGGTGTAATCAAAAAGTAGGCATAGCAACAAATCATAATCCACAAAAGGTTCACAACGATCAATGTCCTAATATTACCAAACGCTTTCGACGCCTTTGCTGTCGCAGTTGCACCGGCAATCGCTACAATTTGGATTACGAGGATACTTATGATCAAACCAGTAGTACGTTCGCTATCAGAACTCCAGGCTATTTCCTCTTCTCCAAAGTAGGTCGCAATGAGCATGACCGTTTGTACCGCCATACTATATACAAAGAATGCCCCCAAGTATCTTTTCAGTTTTATTTGATGGCCCAATTGATGCCAGACCCCTTTCAACTCCTTGAAGCCATTCAAAATAACATGCTTTCGTACCCCTACCTTCTTGAAGCCCTTCGGCAAATGCAAAAAAGTATACTGGGCAAAAATAATCCACCAAAGGCCTACCGATACGAACGAATACTTCATGGCCTTCATTTCCGCGGCTTCCATGGCGTCACCTTCGATTCCAAAAACATCCGGTTTTAGCACCATCGCCAAATTGAACAACAACAAGATAACGCTGCCGATATATCCCATAGAGAAGCCTTTGGCACTGATGCTATCCTGTTGTTCAGGATAGGCCACATCGGGCAAATACGAATTGTTAAAAGCAAAACTTACCCAAAAGCCGACCAATCCAAAAAAATAACATAAAAGGCCTATGTATATATTCTCTAAGGAAAACCAATATAAACCGATGCACGATATGCCACCCAGATAGCAAAAAAATTTCATGAAAAGTTTTTTGTTTCCCAAGTAGTCTGCTATTCCCGAAAGAAAGGGCGTAATAATTGCAATAAATAGGAATGCGGCAGAAGTTACATAACTGATCAAGGGGGCCCGTGCTATTTCGCCCCCAAAGATAGAAACCCTTTCGACCTTGGCGATCCTGAAAAGTGCACCATAAAAAATAGGAAATATAGATGAAGCAATGACCAAGCTGTAAACTGAATTCGCCCAATCATAAAACGCCCAGGCATTTAATAATTTTTTACTCCCCTTAATAGCAAAAGTGCGTGCCATACCAAATACTAAAAGCTGCTCCATAAGAACAGCTTCCAAGATACGATTATTGATTCAATACTGTTTACTGAAAGGAGGTAACACCAAATTTTGCCGCTTCCTGTCTTGCCAATGGTGCCCAAGCCGTCAAATTACTGATTCGCGTCTCATTCGAAGGGTGGGTGCTTAAAAATTCAGGCGGTGCCTGACCCCCGCTTTTCGCAGACATCCGTTTCCATAATTCGGCTGCTTCCCCAGGGTTGTAGCCTGCAATTGCCATGATCTGAAGTCCGATTCTGTCGGCTTCGGTTTCTTGGCTTCTACTGAACGGTAACATGACCCCCAAGGTAGATCCCAAACCATAGGCTTGATTGAATGTATTCCTTATTTTATCATCTTGGATCGCAATATTCCCTGCGACTGCCCCAAGTTGTTGCAAGGTTCCGGCACTCATTCGTTGGGCACCATGATCGGCAAGCGCATGCGCTACTTCATGGCCCATTACCACCGCTATCCCGGTCTCATTTTGAGCAATCGGCAATATTCCAGTGTAAAAGACAATTTTTCCGCCAGGCATGCACCAGGCATTTACAGTAGAATCCTGAACCAAATGATACTCCCATTTATAGTCCTTTAAATAGCCGGGATACCCATTTGCGGTCAACCATCTTTCTGCGGCCGAAGCGATGCGTTGGCCTACTTTGGTTATCATTTTTGCATCGGTGGAATTATCGACGACCTTATTTTCATTCAAGAATTGATCGTATTCGGCAAATGCCATTGGAAATATTTGGCTGTTCGAATAAAAGTTCAGTGTACTCTTCCCGGTAAAAGGGTTGGTCTTGCATGCCATCACTCCTATAAAAAGGGCTATGATTACGATATATTTTTTCATTTTATTCAGTTTTTATTATCCTACTCCCGAATATAAAATTATTTACCAATGATTCTTAACGCAGTAAAATCTTTTGATATCTCGATTGTATTGTTTCCATTTAATTTTAGGTCCTTTAATGCGACCTCTTCGTTATCAATTTCAATGGTATTTATTTTGAAAGGTAGGCCATGTAACTTTATTTTCATACTCCCATAAGGAGTTTTATAAGAACCATCCTTGAACTGTTGTATTATCAATTCGTTTTCCTTACCCGACAACTTCAATCTACGTAGACTATATTGTCCCTTTTTATAATCGTAGCCATCCTGGGCGTCCTCGTAAACCAACGAATTCTCGATTCCCAGTTTGAAATAAATATCCAGTATCAATTCTTTTATGACCAATTCACCAACATATTGTTGCACTGGGTATTTTGGAATTATCGAGCCTTCCTTTATGAACAAAGGCATTTTGTCCATATCGGCTACCACCCAACGTTCTTTACCTCCCTCGACCGATTCATCGGTCCAATAATTGTACCAATTGCCCCTTGGAATATACATTCTTCTGCCTTTGGCATTGGGCTCTTGAATGGGGCACACTAAAATTTGTTTCCCAAAAATGAATTCATCGGTCCTAAAGTGGGTCTGTGTATCTTCCTGATCGTAATGCACCAAAGGTTGAAGCATGGGCGTACCTGCTACGGTATAGCGCCAGAACATCGTATATAGATATGGCAGAAGTTGATAGCGTAATTCTATGAATTTGCGCACGATATCGGTAACTTCCTTATCGAATGACCAAGGTTCCTGATCCCCATGATCACCGCTCGAATGAACACGACAAAATGGATGGAATACGCCCAATTGGATCCAACGTGTAAATAATTCCCCATTGGGCTGTTCGGCAAAACCGCCAATATCTGATCCAACAAAAGAATATCCACTCATGCACATGCGTTGTGCTTGTACATTGGCAATCCAAAGATGCTCCCAGGTAGCCACATTATCCCCGGTCCAAGTGGTGGAGTATCGTTGAGTTCCTGCAAAGGCGGCTCTAGTTATTACAAAAGGCCTTTTGGGGTATACATACTTTTTAACCCCTTCATACGTGGCCCGAACCATCTGCATTCCATATACATTATGCGCCTTTCGGTGCGAACATGGATGCCCGTCAAAGTTATGTCTTGTATCTAAGGGTGCCGTCTTGGTCGGGACCTCCATGACAGCTGGCTCGTTCATATCGTTCCAAACGGCATGTACTCCAAGATCGGTCATAAATTCTTTATACAATTCTGCCCACCATTCCCGAACTTTAGGATTGGTGAAGTCGGGAAAATTACATTCCCCCGGCCATACTTTTCCCCTCATAAAAGGGCCATCCCCGCGCTTACAGAAATAATCGTTCTTCACCGCCTCATTATAGATCCAATAGTTTCTATCGACCTTAATCCCGGGATCGATCATCACCACCGTTTTGAAGCCCACTTGGTAAAGTTCGGCTATCATGCGTTTTGGGTCTGGAAAATGGTTCTTGTCCCATGTAAAACAACGAAAACCATCCATATAGTCGATATCCAGATAAATAGCATCACATGGAATTCTTAATTTTCTGAATTTCGCCGCGATTTCCTGTACATTTTTTTCAGGAAAATAGCTCCACTTCGACTGATGATACCCCAACGCCCAAAGTGGCGGAAGTTCAGGAGTTCCCGTCAAATTAGTATAGGCCTTCACTACTTCCGACATTAAGGGGCCATAAATAAAGTAGTAATTCATTTCACCGCCTTCTGCCCAAAAACTGGTCACATTGCGGCGTTCATGCGCAAAGTCAAAGTAACTCTTAAAGGTATTATCGAAAAAAATGCCATAGGCGATATTTTTATGGAGCCCGATATAAAAAGGAATTGCCTTGTACAAGGGTTCCTGGTCCTTACCAAACGCATATTGGTCGGTACACCAATTAATGACCTTTTTACCTTTCAAGTTAGAATGAGTAGCTTTATCGCCCATGCCATAAAAGCTTTCTGAACTTTGGGTAATCTTGCTCATTTTTACGGTGTTTCCGCCAGATTCATAATTTTCCTCCCAATGAAAGCCAAGTTCATCCTCGTTCAGTATTGTCCCTTCCAAATCCGAGATCTGCACCCGCAAGGTCTGCTTATCAACGAGTACTTGTATTTTAGAGGTCTCAACAAGATATTCTGTTTTGGTTTCCGATACCTCTATACGGTTGTAGCCATGTGTCGCTATTTCACTAACGGCATATGAAAAATCGGGCTGAAAAACATGCTCAGTGGCATATCTAAAACGAAGAAGGCCATCTTGCAAAACGGTTAATTCGAGGATTACGCCATTTTCGGTAGTGAAGTATAATTTATGGGTATCACGTATATAGTTTACGATCTGGTTTGGATAAAGATTGCCTTTATATTCCAGTTCAGTATTCGTTATCATAGTCGGTTATATTTTAAAGTGCCGTACAAAAACCACATTAACGGCTAAAAATAAAAGATATTGAGTTCAATTTTGAAGATTTGCGAATCGGTACGTCCCATTATTGAAAAATAACCACACCTAAGGGAGGTATGTTTATTTCTATGGATTTTGCATACCCATGCCATTTCTTGATCGACGGTTTCGCCGGGCGATTGGAAACGCCACTACCGCCATATTTCACATGGTCGCTGTTGAATACTTCCTTGTATGTTTTTCCTTTGGGAACCCCGATCCTATATTCTTCTCGCGGTATCGGC
Source organism: uncultured Flavobacteriaceae bacterium (assembly GCA_963798435.1). Taxonomy (GTDB): domain Bacteria; phylum Bacteroidota; class Bacteroidia; order Flavobacteriales; family Flavobacteriaceae; genus JALHST01. Next base: position 449,183 of record CAWCTF010000006.1, on the reverse strand, counting down.
GTGAAATTGCAGGCCACGATAAGGTCGTTTTTTTCGTCATGACCCTTTCGTATATAGGTAAGTACCGAATTTTCGGCATCCCCATAATCGATCCACTGAAAGCCTTCAGGACTGAACTGCTTTTCATAGAGGGCTGGATATGCTTTGTATAGTGCATTCAAGTCTTTTACCAACTGCTGCATACCCGAATGAAACGTATACTGGGTCAGGTGCCAATCGAGACTATGTTGATAGTTCCATTCGGAAGTTTGTGCGAACTCGGCACCCATAAACATCAATTTGGTTCCGGGATGTGTAAACATGTATCCGAATAGGAGCCTAAGATTGGCGAATTGTTGCCATTCATCGCCTGGCATGCGGTAGACCAGGGATTGTTTGCCGTACACCACTTCATCATGGGAGAAAGGCAACATAAAATTTTCGGTAAAGGCATAGGTCATACTAAACGTAAGATCGTTTTGGTGATGGCGTCGATAGATGGGCTCTTTCTTAAAATATTCCAATGTATCGTGCATCCAACCCATCATCCATTTCATGCCGAAACCGAGTCCGCCTAAATAAACGGGTTTTGAAACACCTGTAAAAGCAGTAGATTCCTCGGCTATGGTCTGCACACCCTCAAAACTTTTATAGACTTCCTCGTTCAGTTCCCGAATGAGTGATATTGCTTCTAGATTTTCATTATTGCCATAGATGTTGGGTTCCCATTCACCTTCTTCCCTCGAATAATCTAAATACAACATAGAGGCCACAGCATCAACTCGGAGACCATCGATATGAAATTGATCTAACCAGAAAAGAGCGTTGCTTATTAAAAACGCACGCACTTCATTCCTCCCATAATTAAAGATAAGACTCTTCCAATCAGGATGATATCCTCTTCGCCGATCTGGATTTTCATAGAGATGGGAGCCATCAAAATTCCCCAAACCATGTGCATCCTCGGGAAAATGGGATGGCACCCAATCAAGAATGACCCCAATGTCGTTTTGATGGAATTTATCGACCAAAAATTTAAAATCCTCGGGCTTTCCAAAACGGGAGGTCGGTGCAAAATAGCCAGTGAGCTGATATCCCCATGATGGGTCATACGGATATTCCATTATGGGCATAAACTCAACATGGGTATACCCCATATCCTTTACATAGGCGACCAGGTCGTCGGCCAAGTCAATATAGCTCAGAAATTTATCATCTTTCTTACGTTTCCAAGAGCCCAAATGTACCTCATAGACCGAATAAGGTCTATCAAGGCCATTTTTTTCCTTGCGATAGCCCATCCACTGCTTGTCCTTCCATTTATGGTCGGCCTTCCAAACGATTGACGCAGTCTGGGGAGGATGTTCGCATAGGCGCGCATACGGGTCAGCCTTTTCAGTAATGATGTTATTATTGTTCGAGTGTATCTTGTATTTATATAAGGTGCCCTGGTCTAGGCCTGGAATAAAACCTTCCCATATTCCACTTGAATCCCAACGTACATTCAATTTATGATCTCCTTCAAGCCAATAGTTGAAATCCCCGATAACTGAAACCGATTTGGCAGTCGGCGCCCAAACTGCAAAATACACCCCCTTTTCCCCATTCACCTCGATAAGATGTGATCCGAGTTTATCATATAATCGATAGTGCTTTCCGGCCTTAAATAAATTGATATCGAAATCCGAAAAAAGACTGTGTACTACTACTTTGCCCATTTTTTTGTTAGTTTGTGTCGTTGATAATGCCTAAAATCCCTTCCAAAGGAATAACCGCCCAACTAGGACGGGAATTCATTTCGTATCCCAATTCATATACCGCCTTTTCAAGCATACTGTATTTTAAAATAAAAATGCGTTCTTGATGATACCCTATATTAAGATTATTCTCTTGAATTATAGTTACATAAGCTTCCAAAAATACGCCAATAAAAAATCGAAAAAGGGTTTCTCCTGCCTTAAAAAGTTGTTCTTGGGTATATGGGTATTTATCACCATTATTAAAAATCGTCGCATAGATGGCATAATGGAAAGATCGAAACATGCCCGCCACATCCTTCAATGGGGGATGCTTCACCTTACGATCACGTATCGTGCTTTCAGGTTCCCCTTCGAAGTCTAATAAGTAAAAATCGTCATCCTTGACCAATACTTGGCCCAAATGATAATCCCCGTGAATCCTGATACGTTCCCCTTTCAATTTCGTCCAATCAAAATTCACAAATCGCCTTCTAATTTCATTTTTGCGCTCCAAAAACTCCTTTACGAGTATGGCCGCCCTACCTTCTAATTTATGCAGGTTGTTCTCAACGCTGTTCAAACGGTTCTGAAATTGGTACAACAACCTATTTTTCAACCAGACTTCATAATCGCTATTAAAATGTTTTGGTGTAAAGGCCGTATCCTCAAATTCGGAACCCAAGGCCACATGCATCTCGGCAGTTCGCCTCGCCAAGACCTGAAGCCTTAAGAAAATACGAAGTCCTGCCCAATCGATAATCTCCGGGGGGACATCGCGAATTTGCAGGCGCTGAAACAGTTCGGTCGTTGGTAGTCGGGATACCTGGATATGTTTATTCGCCAGATTACTAAATACCTTATCTACCTCCTTCAACATAAATTCCCAGGCATCTCCTTGATTAGGAACCAGTTCCTGTAGCAGGGCAATCGTTATGTTGTCGTCATCCTTGTCAATAAAACTGACACTGCCCAGATATGCCGGAGTATTTTTATAGCCCTTCTTTTCCGACAAGAACTGGCTCATTTCATAATCTGGATTCTTGTCAGCATAAATTCTCCGGAAAAACTTGATTACAGAGCTATCATTATAAATAACCGAGGTGTTGCTCTGTTCTAAGCCCATAAAGCGCGACGAGAGATATGCCGTATCTTTAAAAAGGCTGCTCTTGTGATAGCGAACTGAGCTTTTGTCGTTCGGTTCTGAACTCATGATTCGTTCAAAGACCAATTTTCGAAACGCTTCCAAATTGATGGCGTCAATAATAAAGCCCTTTTGCCCTTTTATGGTCACGGGTAGAATACGGTCTTTCTCTGCAAAGCTCTCATCGGAAACGAAAGCAATTGGCAAAAAATAATGTTGGTAAAAGGCCTCCTCAAAATTTACTTCCAACAAAAGTCCATAATATACTTCCCCGTGTTGTTGAATCTTAAAATATTGATGGAGTTCGATATATTTAAGTTTACTCGATTTACCGCCATACCATCGCTGTCTAACAATATAGTCTTCAAGCACATCTGATATGAATACTTTTACAAAAGCTTGATGGTCGAGCAATTCCTCCCAAACTACATCAAAGACGTAGGGGGGTTGTAATAAGGACTCTTGCTTCTTCTTGGCCATGATTATTTCTTAATATGGAAAATATGAAATGGCAATGCAGGGTGTAATTCGATAAAGTTCCATTCAGAATGCCAAATGTAGTTATTATTCGTTATAACGTCATATACGACCACGGGGTGGCCATGTTCTACCCCTAATGCGCCAAGTGGCAATTGAACACTGCCTCTTTGGGCATAATGATGATCGAGGTTTATGATGGTCAACGTTTCATCGGTCTTCTGATCGTTCCATTTATAAAATGCGATCAAGCGGTCATTGTTTATCTCACAGAACCGTATGTTGTTGGTCTGCTGTAATGATTCGTGGATACGTCGTTCCGCATTGATTTTCGAAATGACGTAGATCAACTTATTTTTACGGTCCCAGTCCCAATGGTGAATTTCATATTTTTCCGAATTGAGGTATTCTTCCTTACCCGGAAAGGCATCACTTATCATAAATTCAAAAACAGGACCATAAATACCAAGATTTCCGCACAGGGTGGCAGCCAGCGCATAGCGCGCAAGATGCATGGCCTCGTTCGCTCCTTGAAGATGGTACGGATTGATATCAGGAGTATTCGGCCAAAAATTGGGTCGATAGTACTCGCGCATTTCCGTTTGTGTAAGCTCGGTCATATATTCTATGAGTTCATTCTTAAAAACCCTCCATGTGAAATACGTGTATGACTGGGAAAATCCTTGCTTGGCAAGCTGTTGCATTACTTTCGGCCTTGAAAATGCTTCCGCTAAAAAAAGCACATCGGGATGCTTCTTTTTTACTTGTGCAATTAACCAATTCCAAAAATAATAGGGTTTGGTATGTGGATTGTCGACCCTAAAAATGGAAATTCCACAATTTACCCAATGCAACGTCACCCTAAGGAGCTCTTCCCAAAGTTCTTGATGGGCCTTTGATTCAAAATAAAAGTTGACGATGTCCTGATATTTTTTAGGAGGATTTTCAGCGTATTGAATGGTACCATCAGGCCTTTTTCGAAACCACTCCGGATGTTCTGAAATATACGGATGGTCAGGAGCCGCCTGAAAAGCAAGGTCCATGGCGATTTCTATTTGGTGTTCCCCCGCTTTGTGGATCAATTCCTTAAAATCGGCTTCAGTGCCAAGTTCAGGATGGATGGCCGTGTGGCCTCCTAGTCTTGACCCAATGGCCCAAGGCACCCCTGAATCTCCTTCTTCGGCATGGGTAGCATTGTTCTTGCCTTTTCTATTCTTTTCACCAATGGGATGTATGGGGGGGAAATAAAGGACATCGAAACCCATTTCGGCAATCCTTGGCAAAAGGCGTTCACAATCCTTAAAAGTACCATGCTTACCGACTTCCTGGGCGGCAGATCGTGGGAAAAACTCATACCAAGTACTAAAATTCGCTTTTTTGCGGTCGACATAGAGTTGGAGCGAATTGCTGGTATTTGCCAAGAATCGTTGCGGATATTTTAAAAATAATTCCTCCAGTTTATGGGAAGATGCAATTTTTACGGCATTATCATACTGGGCTTCGTCTTCAAATTGCAGCATCCATTGTGCCAAGTCGGCCTTCTCCTTAGCGCCCAAATTCTTGTCTAGATGCTGCAGATATTGTATCCCATCAAGGAGTTCGCTTTTTACATGCTGCCCGTCCTTTAATTTGGCCTGGATGCCATGTTGCCAATTCAGGGCATGATCCACCCAAGCGCGCACATTGTATTCATAAAAGCCTTGTTTATCGACCTGAAAGGTGGCCCCATAGACATCATTCCCTAAATGGTGCATGCGAATATGGTTATAGTCCTTGGCCTTTTCGTGTTTGAATTGCACTTCGGCCTGGATGACATCATGACCATCCCCTAGGACATCGGCCATAATATTAACTTCTTCCCCGACTACCCTCTTTATAAAAAAGGCTCCACATTCAATTTGCGGTGAAATATTCCCTATAACAACACGTTGTTGTTTCAGCATAATTTTGGTTTGATGGTTTGGTTAAAAATAGGGAATTCTTGGCAAACCAAAATAATCAAAATCATATATTTATGACTTAAAATGACTTCTATCGTTTGCGTTGAATTAACTTTGGAACGCTTTTTGAATACTCCTATTGCCGAAGAAGGAAGTAACCCTATTGTTAATCAGTTAAATCAATAATTATGAAAAAAATAGCACAAATTTTAGGTAGTTTTTTAATCGTATTCCTAGTGGCATGCGAAGGTCCTCAGGGCCCGGCGGGTTATGATGGATTCGACGGATTGGACGGACTAGACGGAGCTCCGGGGATCCAGGGACAGGTATTGGAGATTGATGGTGTTAATTTCGGATACGACTCAGGCGCCAATTTGTATAATGCGGTTTTGACCTATGCCGATTATACGAATTTTGAGGTTTTCGAATCAGATGCCATTCTGGTGTATCGCTATGATGGCGAAATACAATACCAAGGAGGTACGACCGCAAATGCGTGGAGCTTGATACCGCAAAATTTCTTCTTCACAGAAGGCACCATTCAATATACAGTAGCCCATACCTTTATCGATCTTGAGCTTTTTATTGATGGAAATTTCGACCTATCGAATTTGGATACGGGTTTTACCCAAAACCAATTTTTTAGGATCGTGATACTTCCGAGTGAATTTGCAACAAGTTCTAAAATGGACAAATCGAACATTGAGGCCGTCATGAAGGCCATAGGGGCGACCGAAAAAGATGTTAAAAAAATAGAATTGAATTAAGTGTTTGTCAAAGCCCGATATCGACCCCGTTCCATTAAACCGAACGGGGTTTTTTTTACTATTTTTATTCGTAAAACAAACTAGTATCGACTTCTATCGTAGGTAGTATATCAGAACATTTGAAAGGTATCGACAGAAATGTCGTCTAAATAGAAAAAACAAAAGCCATGTATTCAAAAACGCTAATTATCTTCTTTCTCTTAACGCTTGGTTGTAAAGGGGTTTCCCAGGAAAAGGAGGCAACGACGGTCAAGGAAACCGCATCAGCAAAAGCCTTCCCCGTAACCAAAACCGATGCCGAATGGCGCAAGGAATTGACCGATATGCAATACTATATTTTAAGAAGGGCAGGTACTGAGACCGCATTTTCAAGTGAACTGCTCGAGAATAAACAAAAAGGAATTTATGTCTGTGCGGCCTGTGGTACGCCCGTGTTCGACAGTGCCTACAAATTTGACTCCGGAACGGGTTGGCCCAGTTTTGATAGGGCTATTGAGGGTGGAGTTGCCTATGATGTAGATAAGAGTATAGGATATATACGTACCGAAGAGCATTGCGCTGTCTGTGGTGGGCATCTAGGCCATGTTTTTGATGACGGGCCCTCAAATACAACCGGCAAAAGGCATTGTATCAATGGTGCCGCTTTAAAGTTCGTTCCCGCAAAATAAGTAACCCACTACGAGTCAATTATAACCTCTTTTTTAGGGAGCATTATACCTATAGGACTTTTTCCTATCAGTGGTTATTCCGCTGTTGGCCTGGAAGCTGCAAGCTATTCTCAAGATCTTACTGACGAGCAAGCTATAACGCATTATTGGGAAGCACCTCAAAGACCTATTCACGATGTGTGGAGGCCTTCGCCCCTCTTTTTTATTGAATTCGATGTAAAAAGGTGTTTTTCAGTATGGTCGTGCAAGGGCATCCTAAGCCAAGGATCCCTCTTATGGGTATTCCCTATAACATTGGAAATTGGTTTTGGTATTTGGAATTTGATTTCCGTACTTTTGCGTTTCTCCCGAACCGTATCGGGATCATAATTTAAAGAATAGAACTATGGCCAATTTCGATGTTATTGTTTTAGGCAGTGGTCCCGGGGGATATGTTACCGCAATAAGGGCATCCCAATTAGGACTGAAGACCGCTATTGTTGAAAAGGAAAGTTTGGGGGGCGTATGCCTCAATTGGGGCTGTATCCCCACCAAGGCCCTATTGAAATCGGCACAAGTATTTGAATACCTGCAACATGCCAGTGATTATGGTTTAAAAGTCGATGGGGTTGACAAGGATTTTGATGCCGTAGTTGCTCGGAGCCGCAGCGTTGCTGACGGAATGAGCAAAGGGGTTCAGTTCCTGATGAAAAAAAATAAAATCGAGGTCCTTAAGGGATATGGAACACTACAGCCTGGAAAGAAACTCTCAGTAAAGGGTGAGGATGGGAAGGAAACAGAATACAGTGCCGATCATATCATCATTGCCACTGGTGCACGTAGCAGGGAACTGCCCAGTCTTCCACAGGATGGTAAGAAAATAATCGGGTATCGTGAGGCCATGTCCCTGACCAAGCAGCCTAAGAAAATGATTGTGGTCGGCAGCGGTGCCATAGGAATCGAATTTGCCTATTTCTACAATGCCATGGGCACTGACGTCACCGTAGTGGAGTTTTTACCGGCAATCGTACCTGTCGAGGACGAGGAGGTTTCAAAACAGTTGGAACGCAGTTTCAAAAAGGCTGGGGTGAAGATCATGACCGCTTCGGAAGTAACAAAAGTAGATACTTCGGGAGATGGTGTAAAGGCCACCGTTAAAACTTCAAAAGGAGAGGAAATCCTTGAAGCCGACATTGTACTATCTGCTGTAGGAATAAAATCGAATATTGAAAATATTGGTTTAGAAGTGGTCGGTATCGCTACCGATCGCGACAAGATATTGGTCAATGATTTCTACCAGACCAATATCCCGGGCTATTATGCCATCGGCGATGTAACCCCGGGACAGGCACTTGCACATGTAGCTTCCGCTGAAGGAATTTTGTGTGTTGAAAAAATTGCCGGGATGCACGTCGAACCTCTTGATTATGGCAATATCCCGGGATGTACCTATTGCATGCCGGAAATTGCATCGGTAGGACTCACCGAAAAACAAGCCAGGGATAAAGGACTTGATATCAAAGTCGGCAAATTTCCTTTTTCCGCCAGTGGCAAGGCCAAAGCCTCTGGAAACTCTGATGGCTTCGTAAAAGTAATCTTCGATGCCAAATACGGGGAATGGCTAGGTTGCCATATGATCGGGGCGGGAGTCACCGATATGATCGCCGAGGCTGTAGTTGCACGTAAGTTAGAAACCACCGGCCATGAGATATTGAAGGCTGTACACCCTCATCCTACCATGAGCGAAGCGGTCATGGAGGCCGTAGCGGATGCGTATGGTGAGGTCATCCATTTATAGGTTACAGGGCAAAATGTCTCGCATACACTAAAAATTATGTAGGGCCCATAATAAGTATAGAATACTCAATACATAAAATGCTTAAAGTATTTAGACTGTTTGCCATCCTGGAAGGTATTTCTTATCTCGCGCTCTTTGCGATAAGTATGCCACTCAAATATATGGCGGAAATACGGGAGCCCAATCTCTATATCGGCTATGCCCACGGTTTTCTTTTTTTAGGATATACCATATTGGCCATCGTTGTTTGTATGGAGAAAAAATGGTCCTTAAAACGATTTTTGAAGCTTTTTGTAGCGTCACTGCTGCCTTTTGGTACTTTTTATATCGAAATGAAATACCTAAGACCTACCGAACCAGCGACAAATTAGAAGTCAAGGTATCTTTTTTCTAGATCCTGCATTTTGTCAAATGGTGTTTCGATATAGAGAAACCACTATTTTACTACTATGTTCAATAGCGCAGGATTTGACAATTATTGCTGTAGCTTGAAAAGAAGGCCATATGAATAAAGGCTATGTAATTGAAAATTTGGATTTTGGATTTTGGTTTTTGTTTGATTTTAATCAATCTTTAGACCTCTAAAAAACTCTGTATCGCCAAATCATAGCTTTTTAGGCCAAAACCTAAAATAACCCCTTTAGCGTTGGCAGCGATATATGATACGTGTCTGAATTCCTCCCGCTTTAGCGTATTTGAAATATGCACTTCGACCACGGGGGCATCGATGGCTTTGACTGCGTCACCAATACCAACGGAGGTATGCGTATACGCGGCAGCATTTAGTACAATGCCATCGTATGAAAAACCTACTTCCTGCAATTTATTAATGATTTCCCCTTCTATGTTTGATTGGAAATACCCAAGTTGAACATCCTTAAACTTCATTTGGAGCCTTGCAAAGTAGTCTTCGAACGTAAGGTCTCCGTACACTTCGGGTTCCCGCTTTCCTAACAAGTTTAGGTTGGGGCCATTGATTATTAATATCTTCATTCGCTAAAATTAGCAAATTGTTACATATGAACTTATCTGAAGTTCCATAAAAAACTAGGAAAGGGTCTAAAACATTGCCAGGTAGCAATGATCAAGCCTGTAGAAAAAAAAGCCTCGATCCTATTATTTATCGATAGGATCTTGCCGACAAAAAGGTATAAACAAACCCCATTGTTATTAGGGAAAATGATTTTTGATCCTGGCTAATCCCGGTATATGAAAAGTTTAATTCGGTCTGTGCCCCCATCAAAAAACCGATTTGAGGTCGAAAATAAAACCCGCCATCATTGCCTTCATTAAGACCGAAGGCCTGACCTATATCGGTACCAAATGAAAATGAACGGGAAGGCCAAATCCTAACAGAGGCGGCAATCGGGGCAAATTGTACACTTGGCAAGTCTTCCAGAATAGTGCCGGATCGAAATTTCTCTGGGAAACCATAGATATAACCGACCTTTACACCAAGATCGAATACTTTGTTTGGAGCCCACATATACCCCGCATCCAATCCCAGAACAACACCTACTTGGTCATTGTAATCACCCAAAGGCAGACCTGCCTGTGCTCCTAATTTGAATCCTTCCTGCGACCAGGCATTTACTGCCATAATCGAGAAAACAATGGTCAATAGTATGTTTCTCATTATTATATATATTGGTTTTATGCTAACAAAACTAAATGCTTGGCCGAAATAGCGATTATTTTTGTTGCCAAAGCGGTCAAAAAGGTTGTGGAAAGTTGATTTCCAGGTTTTAAGGTGGTAGCAGTAGACCATTTTTTGTATGATTATACGGCCTAAAACGGTTTTTGACTAAACAGAATACCACAAAAAAAAGCGGAGCCCGATGCTTCGCTTTTAAATACCGTATTCATACTTTGAAAGCAAGAACGCGCTTTCGTTTATAGGAAATAAACCGCCGAAATTTGAAATACCCTGTTCTTTGAAGTTTGATCTTTTATGGCATTCACAAAGCCCGCGTTAAACCGCACCTGAAAATAGAAATTATCATCAAGACGATATCCGGCACCAATGGCAAGACCAAAATCAAGTCCGTTTGATTCAGAATATCCGCCGCCGACCCCAGAGGCATTCCCCGCCAAATTATCGGACAATAGCAAGCTAACTTGGGGACCCGCCTCGATATACAATTGGTCCCACACATTATACTTCGCGACCACAGGGATGGTAAGATACCAAAAATTAAGGTCGTCTTGGTAAAAACCACCGCTTCCTTGTAAAGAAATCAATGCTTCCGGCTGTATCATGATCACATCGCTAAATGGGACCTCCAAGACCCCACCAATGTGAAAACCTGCCTTACTGTTATAACTATACGCCGCATCTCCACCTAAAGAACTTAAATTAAGTCCGGCCTTGGCCCCAAAACGTATATCCTGGGCAGTTAAAGTATAGGCGGCACTGAGGATCATAATGGACAAAAGAAATAATTTATTTTTCATCATGTTTGTGTTTCTAGGTTAATAGTATCAAATATAAAGAAATTAGTGGTTCCATTCGCAAAGTTTCGATTGACATCTACTTACTAGGTCTATATCACAGTCAGCTTCAGGTCTCGGATTAAATTAAAGTGCTTTCCCAAAATATTAGTGCGTTATCTTTGCCATATGAATTGGGAAAAAACCTTAGTTGATTACTGCCACTATTTAAAAATCGAACGGGGATTGGCTATGAATTCTATAAAGAGCTATAGTCTCGATATCGAAAAGTTGATACATTTCTTGAATGAAAAAACCATTTTGGAAAATCCTGTCAACATTGAAAAGGCAACGGTTCAGCAATTCATTTATGAAATCGCCAAAATTGTCAATCCGCGTACCCAGGCAAGGATTATCTCCGGATTGAAAAGTTTTTTCAAATATTTGGTCTTCGAGGGCTACCGCACTGACAATCCGATGGATCTAATAGATTCGCCAAAAATCGGTAGGAAGTTACCCGATACCTTATCAGAATCTGAAATCAACGATCTCATCAAGGCTATTGATCTTTCGAAACCCGAGGGGGAACGAAATAGGGCGATGTTGGAAACCCTTTATGGTTGTGGGCTGAGGGTCTCAGAACTTATTGGATTACAAATATCGGACTTGTATTTTGAGGAAGATTTTATTAAAGTTACCGGAAAAGGCGATAAACAACGCTTCGTTCCAATAAGTTCGATCAATAAAAAATATATCAACCTGTATCGAAATGAGATCAGAATACATCAAAGCATCCATAAAGGAAATGAGGACATTCTCTTTTTAAATCGACGGGGGAAGCAGCTTACGCGCGCCATGGTTTTTACAATAATCAAACGACTGGCAACTGCCATAGGACTCAATAAAAGCATAAGTCCGCATACCTTTCGCCATTCATTCGCCACCCATTTGCTTCAAAATGGGGCCGACCTCCGGGCGATTCAGCAAATGTTGGGACATGAAAGCATTACGACTACCGAAGTCTATATGCACGTTGATCGTCGTTACCTATCAGAAGTCATAAACAATTTCCATCCACGAAAATAAGTCACCCTATTCAAGGACCAAACATGTTCACCCTCCCCTGTTTTTCAGATTGGGCTGACACCATTTCCAGACATGATGCCCCATGGGGATGGTCTATACCATCTGATCATCTCTTTAGACATTTTCAATAAGGATAGGGAACCTTGACATTCTTCTTCAGTAGTCTGGTAGGTAGTTCGATGATTTCACCCACATCCGTATCGCAGGGCAGTGTCATACTATATACTGCCATCTAAAATGGTTATTAATCCTTGAAGGCACTATAATCTTTTTTATAAGGCCTGATGATCAACCGGGCCTCGCGATCGAAGCGCACATAATTATACACCCAATTGACAAAGACCACCATACGGTTTCGGAACCCGATTAGAAAAAATATGTGTACAAACATCCAAACGAACCATGCGAATATGCCTTGAAATTTATAATGGGGCAAATCGACCACGGCCTTATTTCTGCCAATGGTGGCCATACTCCCCTTGTTATTATAGTTAAACGGTCGTAGCGGCGCTCCATCTATAAGTCGCAGCAGGTTTTCGCCCAGGTTTTTGCCCTGTTGTATTGCAGGTTGCGCCATCATGGGCAGACCACTTGGAAAATCGGCCGTCACCATACAAGCAACATCCCCAATGGCAAAAATATCGGTATGGCCTTCCACCTGATTAAATTCGTTTACTCGAACACGATTTCCAGCTGCCACCAAGTCCTTGCCGTCTAGTCCGTTGATCAAAGCACCCTTTACGCCTGCCGTCCATATTAGTGTCGCCGATTCAAAGATCAAATCAGGAATATTTGTAGTAATTGTTTTGCCATTATAGCCGATTACTCGTGTATTCTTCCAGATTTGCACCCCAAGCTCTTCAAGAAAATCCGCTGCTTTTGCCGAGGCCTGCACGCTCATTTCTTTAAGAATGCGCTCACCTGACTGAATAATATTTATCTGTGCACGGCGGGTATCCAAATCGGGATAATCCTTGGGAAGAATACCTTTTTTGATTTCAGCCAATGCCCCTGCCAATTCAACGCCTGTCGGGCCGCCACCGACAATCACAAAATTCATTAAGGCGTCGCGTTCATGCATTTCGTCGGTCAACAAAGCCTGTTCAAAATTTTCAAGGATTAAACTGCGCAGGTTCAGCGATTGGGGGATGGTTTTCATGGCCATACTATTCTGCTCAATCTCCTTATTATCGAAAAAATTGGTTTTCGAACCTGTGGCCAATACCAAATAGTCATACGTCAATTCGCCGATATTGGTTCGAATCACTTTCCCCTTACGATTGACGCTTGATACCTTTGCTAATCTAAAAAAAAAGTTGGGGAAATCCTTGAGCACTTTTCGTATGGGATAGGCTATTGAATCGGGTTCCAAGCCGCCTGTAGATACTTGATATAAAAGGGGTTGAAAAGTATGATAATTGTGTTTATCCAATAGTACAACCTGCACTTCCTTCTTACTTAATTGTTTCGCCAGGGATAACCCAGCAAATCCACCTCCAATGATAACAATTCGGGGTAAATTTGATTTTGGGATGTTCATACTGAAATTTTATGGCGCAAAAATAAACAAACCGCACCGACATTGACATAAGAATATTGCCTTCAAGTAAGTATGCTTAATTATTCTGATAGGTTCGCAGGTTGTAACTTCATCGAACAACACGTTCACCATTCTAAATTAATAGCGCATTCCTGGAAGAAATATTTTAAATCGCTTTCGGTTTGCTTATATTTAAAACCTGATTAAAATATACACTAAAATGAAAAAATCGCTCCTGTTGCTCGCTACTCTTTGCTATGGAATTTTTTCCATATACGCACAAAAAAAAGTAGAGGATGTAATGAAAAATCTAGATCTTAAAGCCGAATCGTATGGCACCATTGCCCAAAGTATTTGGGACTTGGCCGAAATGGGCTATCAGGAAGAAAAAAGTTCTGCACTGCTACAAAATACCCTAAAGGATGCGGGGTTCACATTAAAAGTTGGGATTGCAGATATTCCAACGGCATTTATTGCAGAATATGGCACAGGTGCTCCAATTATAGCCGTATTAGGTGAATATGATGCCCTGCCAGGGCTATCGCAACAGGCCGTTCCAGAAAAAAAATCGGCGGGGAAGGCGGCAGGCCATGCCTGTGGCCATCATTTATTCGGGACTGCCTCTATGGCCACCGCGATAGCAGTCAAAGATTGGATGGTCGCCAATAAGGTCAAGGGTACCATACGATTTTATGGCACTCCTGCTGAGGAGGGTGGGTCCGGAAAGGTCTATATGGTGCGTGCAGGTCTCTTCAATGATGTCGATGTGGCACTACATTGGCATCCAGGAGCCGAGAATGCCGCCAGTGCTGGCGCTGCCTTGGCAAATAAATCTGCCAAATTCAGGTTTCACGGAATTTCCGCACATGCAGCCGGGTCTCCGGAAAAAGGACGTTCTGCCTTGGATGCCGTTGAAGCCATGGACATGATGGTCAACATGATGCGGGAACATATTCCGCAAGAAGCCCGCATACATTATGTTATCACCGACGGAGGGAAAGCGCCGAATGTGGTACCCGATTTTGCCGAAGTGTACTATTATGCGCGTCACAATAGCCGAAAAGTAGTTATCGACATTTTTGATCGAATGGTCAAGGCTGCCGAAGGAGCCGCCCTAGGAACGGGAACCACCATGGACTATGAGATGATCGGCGGTACCCACGAATTGTTGCCCAACCTTACTTTACAGAAAATGATGTACGATAATCTGGTAAAAGTGGGGGGCATTGAATATACCCCTGAAGAAAAAGTATTTGCTGATAAGATTGCCGGTACCCTAGGCTACGAAAAAGCCAATTTGGCGACTGCTAAAAATGTGCAACCCTATGAAACCGAGGCCAGGGCCTATGGGTCTACCGATGTTGGGGATGTTAGCTTTATGGTACCGACCGTTGGGATGGGAGCGGCCACATGGGTGCCCGGAACGCCCGCACACAGTTGGCAGGCAGTTGCCGCAGGTGGTACTTCCATTGGTAAAAAAGGCATGATGGTAGCCGCCAAGACCCTAACAAGGACTGCCATAGAACTTTTTGAAAATCCGGCGCTCGTAGCCAAGGCAAAAACCGAATTTTTAGAACGCCGCGGACCAGACTTTAAATATGTTCCCCTTCTAGGTGATAGGGCCCCGGCCTTGGATTACAGGAATTAATAACATGCACAATTCGTTGTCTATTCGCGGCATACGGGAGCAAAGGAGACGATCTTTTGAGTAAGTATGGGTTGGCTTCATTTCAGTGGCGACATGGCAGGGTGCAAATTGCCTACTTTGTTCATAAATTACGTACTCTGACAAACGTCCTATTACTATTTCAACATTTTATGTATCCCTGCCTGTAACAAATCAAAAAAAAGAACTACTAATCAGTATCAACCACTAACTTAAAAGTGCATAAGGAACTGGAGCACAAATTTGTTACCGAACTTGAGAACAATCAAAATATTGTTCATAAGGTCTGTACGTTGTACACCAATAATCGGGATGCGCATAACGATCTTTTTCAAGAAATTACAATCCAACTTTGGAAAGCATATCCGAAGTTTCGTGGGGAGTCTAAATTTAGTACCTGGATGTATCGTGTTGCCTTGAATACGGCCATAACGTTATATCGAAAGAATAAAAGGAGTATCCCCACCCAGGATTATGAATCGGTAATTTTTAAAGTCCAAGCCGATGAATATGACGAGACCGAAGAGCAACAGTTGAGACTAATGTATACCGCGGTCAGACAATTAGGGGACATTGACAAGGCTTTGGTCTTTCTGTATTTGGAAGATAAGGACTATACGGAAATTGCTGAAACCTTGGGGATTACCGAAGTAAATGCCCGGGTAAAAATGAACCGAATAAAAACGAGATTGAAAACCATATTGAATCCCTAGGTTTATGATAGATGAATTGGAATTGCTGAAGAAGGATTGGCAAAAAAATGAGAATCGACATCCTAAGTTATCCTATGATGAAATTTATAAGATGCTTTGGAAGAAATCTTCCTCGATCGTAAAATGGATCTTAATCATAAGTATTCTTGAATTTGCACTTCCACATTTATTATACCTTCTACCCTCCGCTAGGGATAGTTTCAAGTTCTATGAACAATTGGGACTTAAAAATTTGGTGATCATCCTAACGTTCATTCAATATGCGGTGGTTTTATATTTTATCTTTCAATTCTATAGAAAATTTAGGGAAATTTCCGTTTTGGACAATGCCAAGGAGCTCATGTCGAAAATTATTGAGACCCGAAGCACTGTAAAAAATTATATCATCTTCTCACTCTCGATGATCTTGTTATTGTTCTTGCTCGTTGTGGTGGGCATCTACTTAAATGATGA
Source organism: uncultured Flavobacteriaceae bacterium (assembly GCA_963798435.1). GTDB lineage: Bacteria > Bacteroidota > Bacteroidia > Flavobacteriales > Flavobacteriaceae > JALHST01. The sequence goes on along the minus strand of CAWCTF010000006.1, from coordinate 432,807 downwards.
TATCGGCACTACGTTTGCTGCGCTCGTGGAGCAGACGCAAAAAATTTCCCCTGAAAAACTGAAAAAAGTATTGATGTGGTCAATGGCCATTACGGGAATCGTTTTTACAGCATTGTTAGGGGGTATATACTTTCTATTGTATGGAAGACTTTTAAGAAAGCTTAAAAAAAACTTCATCGACCTTCAACAATTAGACCTTTAGGCCTTCTTGTGGTTCCTAAACCTGCGTTTTTCATTTTCGGCTTCATACGCCAGAAGTTCTTCTTGTGGAATCACTTTCAGGAAAGATGGATGCTGCTCTATGGCATATTCCAACTTTTCGATGATCGACTCGAATGATTCGTTTTCATAATCAATTTCCAAGGGTTCCTTGATAACGATCGACTGCAGGATTCCCTTTTTTTTGACACGGAGTCCCTTTTTATCAAATGAGCGCCGAAACCCGTCAATAACGACCGGCACAACAATGGGGCGGTATTTCTTAATGATATGTGCAGTACCCTTGCGCAAGGGTTTCCAAGGAGTGGTGGTACCTTGGGGGAAAGTAATGACCCAGCCATCTTTCAAGGCTTTACCAATATTTGAAATATCGCTCATCTTCACCTGTCGATTCACATCTTGCCCCTCTGCCCGCCACGTGCGCTCAACACTAATCGACCCAGCATAGGCAAAAATCTTGGTCAATAGACTTTTTTTCATCGTTTCGGCAGCGGCCACGTAATACATGTTCAATTTGGGATGCCAGAGATAACCGATATTGTTGATATTGTCGTCCCGTCCTTTAAGGCTTGCATTGAATACATGGAACATAGCGACCACGTCGGCAAAATACGTCTGGTGGTTGCTCACGAAAAGCACATTCGCATCGGGCAACGCCCTGATAATCTCCGAGCCATCGATTTCGAGACTATTAAAGCCCTTATAACGCTGATGTGTTGCAAGACCCATAACACGGATCAACCATTTTTTAAGAAATAAAATATGGCCGAACGGATTTTCCTTAAATATGCCCATAGGGTGCTAAAATACAAAATGAGTTTAATAAAAGGGGTATCGTATTGAAATGATGGCATACAAAGTAAGGAATGATACAGGGTAGCCTGCTTCATAAACAAAATAATTTAACTCATACGATCTGTTTCATCAGTTCTTTGATCTCGCTCAACATCATTGCCGTAGCACCCCACACGGTATGGCCGTTCAGATGGAAGGCCGGTACCTCAATTTCACGTGCATAAGAAGTGCTCATGCTCTGGACGAATATTTTTGTGTCGTCCATAAAGTCATCGAAAGAAACCTCTACCAATTCGGCTACTTCCGCTTCTTCCAGAACAAACGGTCCTGTACTTTGAAAGAGACCAACAAAAGGGTGTACTTCGAAATTGCTAGGAGGAATGTATACTTTACTGATCGCCCTTAAAATCTCTATTTGATCCTGGGGGACACCGACCTCTTCTTCAGTTTCACGCAAGGCGGTAATCGACAGATCACGGTCTCCTATTTCAAATTTCCCCCCTGGAAAACCTATTTGATTGGAGTGAATACCCTTATAGGTCTTGCGAAGAATGAGCAACAAATTAGTGTCGTGTTGTAAATTGGGATAAAACAGTGCCAACACCCCGGCTTGTTTTGCATTAGTGTGCCTATAATTGGCTTCTTGCATCAATTCAATGCGCTCGGCCGGTGCCATTTTAAAATGGGATGCTTCGCCCGGTAAGGGTAGATCTTTTATTTTTGGTATCAGTTTTGAAAATAAATTAAAATCCATGGGATTACGAAAATTCATTTTAATCACAATATTACCATTATTTTTTCTATCGTCCTGTGGTGATCAGGCCGATAAAAATAGGCAGATGAAGGCGAACGTTTCGAACGAACAAATGAAGGAACAAAAAGACACCGTGCAACAAATATCAAAGGCCTCGGAGAGAAAAGGGCAGGAAAACTTCGTGCTGACCGAAGAGAATGCCATTGACTTTTTTTTCAAATATCAGAAAGAATTGAAGGACCATATGAAAATAAGGTTCACAACGAGTTTTGGGGATTTCGTCGTAGAACTCTACGACAATGTTCCTTACCATAAAGCCAATTTTATCTATTTAACCAGGAGGGGATATTTCGATAACACACAATTTCATCGCGTGGTCAAAAATTTTATCATACAGGGCGGCAATTCCGATGACAAGGCCACGGCAGAAAAAAGAAGGGAAATTGGGCGTTACCTGCTTCCGCCCGACACCCGCAAAGGGTATCGTCACGATCGCGGCACAGTATCGATGCCCAGCAGTGAAATTGACAATCCACATATGTTGGCATCACCCTATGAGTTTTTTATTGTAGTTACCAAGCCTGGATCCTATCACTTGGATGGCGATTATACCCCTTTTGGCAAAGTTATCGAGGGAATGGATGTCGTCGATAAAATAAATGCAGTTCGTGTAGGCAAGGGTGATTGGCCGTTTCAGAATGTGTATATCAAAAAGGCGGAAGTAATTGAATAGATCAAGCTGTCTATTTTACGATATGCTGTGAACAGGACTTTATACTATTTTATGATTTCCCTTCTAAAAATACAGGGTCACTTTGTATCGATTTTATAAATGTTCGGCAAAGCAATTTTAAAAATTACCGCCACAAGTCTGATTCCAATAACGACTACAATAGCCGCGCTATACGCTATGGTATCGTCAATGGGTAATTCGCGTATCAAAAAATAACTGATTCCTCCAAGAATACAAGCTGTTGCATAAATTTCCCTTCTAAAGATAATCGGTATTTCATTACATAAAATATCTCGAATAACTCCCCCGAAACTTGCGGTAATGGTACCTAGGGCAATACACATTACTGGTAAAAGCCCTACCGCCAATCCCTTTTCAATCCCTACCATGGTGTAGAGTCCGATGCCAATTGTATCGAATAAAAATAAGGATTTTCGAAAGTGCCTTAATTTATCACGAAAGAATATTGAAAAAATAACGGTACCAAGGATAATACTACTGTAAATCGGGTCTAGCATCCATCCTACCGGTGTATTGCCGATTAGCATATCACGTAAGGTGCCACCGCCAACGGCCGTTACAAAAGCGATAATAAAAACGCCAAAGAGATCTAATTTTTTCTCCATAGCGACCAAGACACCTGAAATGGCAAATGATATAGTCCCGAGAATATCAATAATACTATAAAACATATGGCAATTTAATCGGAGTTATAACGCCTCCTACAATCTACTGATTGCGTAACAGGCAACCTCTTTATTTTTTATACACGTAATGCAGACCTAAGTAAAGCTTAAAATTCAATAGGTCATCATTTAAATAGCGAGGTGATAGAGGTTTTATTAATACAGTTCATGTACGATTTTTTGAGCGAATAGGTTTGCCCCGAAATCATGTGAACCATGATCTGCATAACGGATCAAGAAAATATTATTGGCCGCTGTGAATCCAATGCCTTCCCTATGGACCACTTCGGCGATTGCCTTTCTACCCCGTTTATTTTTCTTTAATAAAAGTTCTAATGCCAATCCAGAAACAACGCCACCTAAGGTAGTAAACAAGATGTCATAATTGTCCCAACCGTCATATTCATTTCTGTCGATATTCTCTTTTAAAACCCCGGCAGCCAAGCTGCTGCCCACGGCTCCTGCCCACATCCAATACCGATTGTCATTGAATATTTTATAGGACGAATAGCCCCCGACTGCACCGATCGCAAAACCCACACCAAAGTGTTTGAGTTTATCTACGCCGATAGTTGACTGGGCCTGCATTCCGCACAGAGCACAAATATAAAACAGACCAAGTAACCCCGTTTTCATTTCAAGTTTTTTAGTGTTCAAATGTAACTGTTAAGATCCAAAATCCGTATTAAGATATTCACTGCCAATAGGGTTGCGGTGCATTCATACAGATTACAAAGCGATGTTATGACAAAAAAATTATAAAACCTAAATGTCCGAAATAAAGACGTCCTAAGGTAAAATAAAACGATATATGTAAAATGAGAATGACAGATGTGTTCCTGTTTTTTGTCTCCCTAATGGTTTAGTAATCTTATAAAATTTGAACGGTTGCCCTTGTTCTATCGCTTTACGAAGTAATCTGACCAAAAAGTTACCTCTGAACTGACTGAATTAAAAGTTCGAAATTGTATCTTGGTTCGGTAAATTCAAAAAATGCCCAAGGTTCGACAAAAGCTCGCATGCATCTTACTGGTTGATGATGATGAAGCCACAAACTTTATACATTCAATGGTCATTAAAAAATTGGGGTGCACCGAGGAAATAATTACCCGCGGAAATGGCTTAGAGGCAATGGAATATATAAAGAATAGTGGCATAGGCGATTGCCGTAGTCCTGATTTGATCCTCCTTGACATCAATATGCCGCAAATGAACGGATGGGAATTTCTAGACGCCTATAATTCGATAGACGTGCATAAACGGGCCAAAGCAGTTATTTTGATGCTTACCTCACCGCTGGGCAGCTATGATTCTGAAATGGCCAAAAAAATTGGGCACATTTCAGGATTTGTGCAAAAACCACTTACCGCTGAATCAATGCAGGACCTCCTCATGGAGTTTTTTAATGACCCATAAATTTTTGTATCACAAATATTCAAGAATACCAACAACTCAAACCTTATTGAATTATGAATCTGAATAAAAAAAATCTCTTAGTTGTTCTGCACTTCATTTTCCTGGTATCGATTTCGACGATTCAGGCGCAAACCTTTGCCAAAAATGGAATAGTGGTCTCCTCAGATCGTACGGCATCCCAATCGGGGGTTGACGTCTTGAAAAAAGGAGGTAATGCGGTGGATGCTGCTGTTGCAACCGCTTTTTCCTTGGCGGTTACCCATCCATCGGCAGGCAATATTGGCGGTGGCGGATTTTTGGTATTCATGAATGGCAATGGCGATGTCACCACCATCGATTTTCGTGAAAAAGCGCCATTGGCAGCCACTAATGAAATGTATTTAGACAAAAAAGGCAATCTTATCGAAGATCTCAATCATATGAGTATAAAAGCAATCGGGGTTCCTGGTACGGTTGCAGGGCTCTACAAAGCCCATCAGAAATATGGTAAACTACCCTGGGCAGAAGTGGTGCAACCGGCGATTGATTTGGCTATCAACGGATTTATATTCAATTGGTCGCTCTATAACGCTGCCAATGAATTTAAAACGGATACAAGTTCAACAAGGTTCATGCAATCTTATTTTCTGAATGAAAATGGGGAGATTCCCCAACCGGGAATGATCTGGAGGCAGCCTAAGCTAGCCAAAACCTTGGCATTGATCCGCGATAAAGGGCGTGATGGTTTCTATCAGGGGGAAATCGCTACGAAAATAGCGGCTTATATGAAAGAAAATGGTGGTATCATCACTACCAAAGACCTTGAAATATATGAAGCCATCGAACGCATGCCGATAAAAGGTACCTATAAGGGCTATGATATATATTCGATGCCACCACCTAGCTCAGGTGGTGTTGCCTTAGTGGAAATGATGAACCTCATGGAACAGGCAGATTTTAAGGAAATCGAATTTAATTCGACCGATTATGTGCATTTGTTGACCGAGGCCATGCGCAGGGCTTTTGCCGATAGGGCAGAATATTTAGGAGATCCCGATTTTAATCTTGAGATGCCATTAGATCGCCTTACTTCCAAGACATTTGCCCAAAAACGATTTCATGAAATCGACATGACCCGGGCATCAGTAAGTGATTCAACCAAATTCGGACAATTATATGATGGTGAAAGTACCACCCATTTATCGGTCATGGATAAGGAAGGTAATGCCGTTTCGCTTACATATACCCTTGAATATAGCTACGGTTCGCGATTGGGTTCCCCAGAGCTGGGGTTTATATTCAACAACGAAATGGGTGATTTCAATCCGCAGCCTGGGGTCACCAAGACCGATGGGCAGATTGGTACCGCCCCGAATCTCGTTGCGGCCGAAAAGAGGATGCTCTCAAGTATGACGCCGACCATTGTAGGTAAAAATGGAAAAGCCTTTTTGGTAATCGGAAGTCCGGGTGGCAGGACCATTATCAATACCGTATTCCAAACGGTCTTGAATGTCTTGGAGTTCAATATGCCGATCCATAAGGCAATCGAAGTCCTTAAGATACACCATCAATGGCTACCGGATGTTTTGGTATATGAAAAATATCTCCTATCCCCCGACACACGAACGGCACTTGAAAAAATGGGCCATACCCTCTATGAATATGATAATCTAGGCGCCCTTATGGGAATTACCTATGATCCGGAAAAAATGATCCTTTCGGGCGCATCCGATTCCTCACAGCCCGAAAGTGGGGCCATTGGATATTAAATTTAAAGAATGTGCCATATTATAAATAGCTAAGTGCCCAATGATTGCTAATTTTATACTATAACCCTAAAATTTAGATAGTATGCAGACCATATTAGGAGCCGGGGGTGCCATCGGAGTGGAACTGGCGAAGGCCCTTCCAAAATATACCAACCATATACGGCTCGTGAGTCGAAATCCCAAAAAAGTAAACCCGACCGATGAATTGTTCCCGGCAGATTTGTCTAAAGCCGAAGATGTCAAAAATGCCATAAAAGGGTCATTGGTAGTGTATGTGACCATAGGTTTTCCTTATAATTTAAAGGTATGGCGGGAGAATTGGCCAACTTTCCTAGAGCATGTTATCGAAGCATGTGCTGCGGAGGGATGCAAAATGGTTTTCTTCGATAATATCTATATGTACGATAAAAACCATCTGAACGACATGACCGAAGAAACACCCATACTTCCACCAAGTAAAAAAGGCCAGGTAAGGGCACAATTGGCAAGTATGATAACAGACGCCATCAAAGCCGGGAAAATAAAAGCGCTAATTGCACGTTCCGCCGATTTTTATGGCCCTGGGATAGGCAATACAAGTATGTTGAATGAAACCGCAATTAAAAATCTGGCCAAGGGCAAAAAGGCAACTTGGCTAGGTTCGGCGAACGTCAAACACTCCTTTACCTATACTCCAGACGCCGGAAAGGCAACGGCGATTTTGGGAAATACCGAGGACGCTTTTAACCAAGTTTGGCATTTACCAACAGCAGCCGACCCTTATACCGGTCAAAAATGGATCGAACAAATCGCTATGGCACTCGGCGTAGAAGCAAAATATCAAGTAGTTCCAAAATGGTTAGTACGTTTGATCGGCATCTTCGCACCGATTATGCGCGAAATGCCAGAAATGATGTACCAATATGACCGTGACTATGTGTTCAATAGCCAAAAGTTTGAAAATCGGTTCGATTTTAAACCCACGGCATACGACCAGGGAATCCGAGAGGTTGTGGCAGCCGATTATGGCATAGGTAAAGCTTAAAAGGATATTTAGACAATGAAAACACATCAATCACTCTCGGATTACGAATTTGAGGAACAATTTTCAGACGGGACTCTCGATCCAGTGCTTTTTACCCATGAAGCCCATTTACGGTTGGCGTGGATCCATATTTCAAAATATGGCACCTTACAGGCTCAGGAAACTATTTGCCAACAGCTCGTTCGGTTTACCGAAAACCTGGGAGCAAGCGAAAAATTTAATAAAACCTTGACCATAGCAGCCATTAAAGCCGTTGATCATTTTATGCAACGATCCAAAACTGATAGTTTTACCGGATTCCTCGAAGAATTTCCCCGTTTGAAGTATCAATTTAAGGAATTGATGCGGGCCCATTATCAAGTCGATATTTTTACTAGCGAAGCAGCCCAAAAAGAATTTTTGGAGCCTGACCTACTACCCTTCTAGCAAAATAAATGAAATGCATGGCTACAGATCATAAAATACCCGCTAACGTTCCGATTTGTAGTACCCAACGACTTTATATTGAGAAGGTCAGACCAGAGGATGCAGACTTTATCCGGTATTTAATGAATACCCCAAAATGGCTTTTATATATTGGCGACCGTGGGATAACAACCCATAAAAAGGCCGTGCAATATATTGAGGGTACTATTAAGGCCAGTTATGATACGCATGGCTATGGCCTATATAAAATCGTCTTGAAAACCAGTGGTGCACCTATCGGTCTCTGTGGTTTTGTAAGACGCGCCTTTCTTCCCCACGCCGATCTCGGATTTGCATTGCTTCCAGAATATGAAGGCCAAGGATATGCCATGGAAGCGGCAAAAGCCTGCTTAAAATATGCCAAGGCCCTCTTGAATTTACATCCAATTTTGGCAATCGTTTCCCCTGGGAACCTCCGCTCCCGTAACCTACTTGAAAAAATCGGTTTCCGGAAAACTGAAAATATCAAAGCAGACAACCAAGGCGAAAAACTTTTGGTGTTCACGAATTGAATGTGCGAAACTAGAATTCAATTTTATATAAATTACAACTCAAAAATTAGAATTATGAAGCGAAGAAATTTTATAAGTGCGGCATCAATTGGCGCAGGAACGGCTATTTTATCGGGTGTAAATGGTTACGCTTCTTCAAATGGACATAATAGGAAAATAGAATCTGATGGCAATCTAGGCCCTATGAATACCGTGATCGTCCCGATTTCCCTCGATGAAATAAAAGGAAGGATCCATAAGGCACAGCAATTAATGCAGGCACAAGAAATCGGCGCCTTGTTGCTGGATGCCGGAACTTCCCTAAAATATTTCACAGGCCTATCTTGGTGGCCGAGCGAAAGGCCCATGGTCGCAGTCATTCCGGCTACAGGTGAAATTAGCTATATCTGCCCGGGCTTTGAGGAGGCCCGACTTCGTGAAATTACGGTAGTAGGTGATAAAATTTATGCTTGGCAGGAAGATGAAAGTCCGTATGCCCAAATGGCACTCGCAATAAAGGAGGCAGGCGTCCTTTCAGGCAAAATCGGTATTGAGGAACGACTGAGGTTCTTTATCTTCAATGGCCTGAAAAAAGAGGCCCCGTATTTAGAAATTGTGAGTGGCGACCCTATAACGATTCCATGCAGAATTATAAAATCACCTGCTGAAATCGCTCTTATGCAAGCTGCCAGTGATATTACGCTCAAGGCTATTCAAAGTGGTCTTGATGCGCTTAGGGAAGGGGCCACCCCTTCCGATTTTTCAGAGGCGGTGGCCTTGGCCCATAAGAATCTTGGAGGGCTACATGAATTCGCTATGGCCAATTTTGCAGAGGCTTCGGCTTTCCCACATGGAAGTGTCAAGCCGCAGGTTTTAAAGAAGGGTGATATCGTATTGGTAGATTGTGGTTGTACGGTTGAAGGTTATAATTCCGATATCAGTCGCACGATTGTCTTTGGTAGTGAACCCACCTTGCGCCAAAAAGAGATTTGGGATTTGGAAAAAATGGCCCAGGCAGCCGGCTTTGCCGCCGCACAATTAGGAGCGCCCCTTGAAAACGTCGACGCCGCGGCACGCAAGGTATTGACGGATGCCGGTTTTGGTCCCGGGTATAACTTGCCAGGATTACCTCACCGCACGGGCCATGGTATTGGTATGGACGGACATGAATGGGGCAATGCGGTAAAAGGAAATCAACGTAAACTTGAACCCGGCATGTGTTTTAGTATCGAGCCCAATATTTCAATCGTTGGTGAGTTCGGGGTTCGACTCGAGGATTGCGCCTACATGACCACAGAAGGCCCTATATGGTTCTCACAACCGAGCCCTTCAATTGGCCGGCCGATTGCCTAGCAAAAGGGCAACACTAAAGGTCTCTATCGACAGCTATAGTATGCTAGAGGAAGTCATATTTTTCATCAAACCAGGTCTTTAATACCAAAAATCAAAAGCTTGCACAAATTATACCGTGTCAGCCCAAGCTTGTAAATAACAGCTATAAGAATACCAAGATTACAAATTGTGAAACCGAAATAGAGTGTAGCTAAAACCCGCCAAAGTTCCTTATCTTATGGGTACTAAATAAAAACATATGACAAACCGACCACTGACCATCACTGCCAGCATTGTGGCAAAACCAGGAAAAAGCGATTTGGTAAAACAATCGTTACTGAAACTGATTGCCCCTACCCTAAAAGAAAATGGTTGCCTGAATTATGACCTGCATTCTGATAATGAGAACCCGGATCGATTCTTTTTCTATGAAAATTGGTCGAGCAGGGAACTATGGCTTGATCATAATGCCAGCGCACATATCGCCGCACATAGAAAAGCTACTGAAGATGCCATTGTTGAGGTGATAATTCACGAAATGACACGGATTAACTAGCCGTTTACGGTCGAGGTTTTCATAAAAATCAATATCTTTCAAGACTCCTGGAAGTATCGTCAATTTTCCGTAATATTCGCACTATGAAAGTAGCCGCTTCGAAAATAACGCTGACCCTTATTTCGTGTTTGGCCTTGACAGGTCTAGTTGGCCAGCAAGTGTCAGATTCAAACTATAATCCTCAGATTAACACGCCTGAATATGCTTTTGGAAAAGGGCCTGTGGTATTCTTGGATGGGGGCCATCATAATTTTCATACGAAGAATGGCCGGTATAAGGCCTTTTCGAATCTTTTGGAAAAAGACGGGTATCTGGTTTTGGAATTCAATGGCCCATTTACGAGGGAAGCTTTGGAAAAGGGTGAGATCTTGGTCATTTCCAATGCCTTGAATGCCATGAATGTCGAGAACTGGTTTTTGCCGACACCTTCAGCCTTCACAGAAGCGGAAATTGAGAGCGTTAAAAATTGGGTTTCTGAAGGTGGCAATCTTTTTTTAATAGCCGACCATATGCCCATGGCCGGAGCGGCAAAAGATTTGGCAGCTTCCTTTGATATTCGATTTACGAATGGCTTTGTATTCGACACTATCGCAAACGGACCATCGGTCTTCACAAAGCAAGCAGGTACACTTCAAAAAAATAAGATAACCAATGGCCGCAACCATAGTGAAAATGTGGAGAAGATTGTTTCATTTACCGGCCAGGGTTTTCAAATATCTAGCACGGCTGAACCCATCTTGACTTTTGATGAACATCATGTGAATATGCTCCCGGATACCGCCTGGGTATTTAGTAAGAACACCCCGCGTATACCAATGTCTGGTTGGTCACAAGGTGCTTATCGTACCTTCGGAAAGGGTAGGTTGGTGGTATTTGGTGAAGCTGCTATGTTCACTGCCCAAATTGCTGGTCCACAAAAGAGAAAAATTGGGATGAATAACGAAATGGCTTCCGAAAACTATCAGCTTCTTTTGAATATCATTCATTGGCTTGATGGTAAATTAGATAACTAGATTACAAATGAACGTACTTTTAAATTTTAGAACCTATGAAACATAAATACGCAGTATACCTTTGCCTTGTGCTCTTTACTATTATGAACACCTATTCCCAAAAAAAACCAATAAAATTGGGTGTAGTGGGCCTTGTACATGGCCATGTAGGATGGATCCTGGAGCGGGAAAACAAGGGCGATGTCTCCCTAGTTGGCATCGTGGAGCCCGATAGAGATCTGGCACAACGATTATCGGAACAGCACCATTTTCCAATGCGCATTGTGTACAATACCATCGAGGAGATGATAGCAGCAGTGCACCCTGATGCCGTTGCAGGTTTTAGTAACATTTATGATCATTTATCGATTGTCGAAGCGTGTGCGCCAAAAGGAATTCATGTAATGGTAGAAAAACCAATGGCAGTGAGCTTGGAACATGCCAAAAAGATGTCAGCCTTGGCCAAAAAATATAATATCGTATTACTAACGAATTATGAGACTTCTTGGTACCCGACCAATTTAAGGGCTTATGAGCTCTTTAAAGAGGGCACTATTGGAGGCCTGCGCAAGGTTATTGTGCGTGATGGTCATAAGGGCCCTAAAAAAATCGGTGTGAGCCCTGAATTTTTAAATTTCCTGACCGACCCAAAACTAAACGGAGGCGGCGCCATTATGGACTTTGGTTGTTATGGGGCCAATTTGATGACTTGGTTGCAGGATGGTAAAAGACCCGTGTCGGTTACGGCCATCACCCAGCAATTACAGGCTGAAAATAACCCTAAAGTAGACGACGATGCGACCATTATTCTTACCTATGACCATGCAATGGCCATTTTGGAACCCTCCTGGAATTGGCCAATAGGAAGAAAAGATATGGAAATTTACGGGGAAACGGGCGTTATTTATGCCGATAACCATCACGACCTAAGGGTTCGTATGTCGGAGGGTTATGACGGTTTTACCGAAGAAAAAGTTACGCTTGGGGAGCGCGATGCCCCTTATGATGATCCCTTTGCCTTGTTCGCGGCCGTTATTAACGGTGAAACCATCTTAGGCCCTTATGATCCCTACTCCCTTGAAAACAATATGGTGACTATGGAAATTCTGGATGCAGCTGCCCGGAGCGCCAAGACACAAAAGACAGTGGTCTTAGAATAGACCTGGCATATAAAAGCAATTCATGGCCTTTTTGGTCAAGATGAAGTGGCCAGCCTTGCACCTGATTAAAGCAGCTAGCCCCTCCTTAAAGAACAACTAAATGCAAATACCATAACGTGAATTATTTTGTAAATTATAACCCACCAAAACCAGCTTCAATGAAAAGATTATTGTTTATCCTGCTTCTTGGCATTAGCTGTATTTCATCAGCACAATATACTTCCCTTCAAATTGATTCCCTGGTAAATGATGCACTCGAAAAATTTGAAGTGGCCGGGGCGGCCATAGCCGTTGTTAAAGATGGAAAAGTCATACATAGTAAAGGCTACGGGGTAGGTTCGAGTGAAACAGGAAAAAAGGTAGATGAACATACCCAATTCGCCATCGCAAGCAATAGTAAAGCCTTTACCACCGCTGCCTTGGCACTTTTAGTGGAAGAAGGGAAATTAAAATGGACAGATCGGGTCATTGACCATATTCCCGAGTTTAAGATGTACAATGCATATGTAACCGAAAACTTCAATATAGAAGACCTATTGACCCATCGTAGCGGTCTGGGGCTAGGCATCGGGGACCTGATGATCTTTCCCGACGGATCTGATTTTACGATTGATGACCTTCTTGTTAGCTTTCAGTATTTTAAACCCGTTTCGGCCTTTCGCACAAAATTTGATTATGACAATCTGTTGTATTTGGTGGCTGGGGAATTGATTTCACGTACCAGTGGGATGACCTGGGAAGATTTTATCCAGACGCGCATATTTGATCCCCTGGGCATGGACGAATTCCTATCCATCCCTCAATCGAATGACCGATAAAAGCAATTTGGCCTCCCCACATACAACGGCGTATGGTACGATGCAAATGTTACCCAATTATAAGGAGATGATCAATGGCGCCGCAGGAGGTATCTATGCCAATGTCGATGATCTCTGCCCAATGGATGTTGCTACATCTCAACCATGGCACTTATGGGGAGCAATTAAAGGATACGTTGTTTTCGGTTGAAAATCAAAATGAGATGTGGATGATACATACGACTACGAGAACCAATCGAAATCCTCGTTACAATTCACATTTTTCAGGCTATGGACTCGGTTGGGGTCTGACCGATATCAAAGGGAATATGGAAGTATCGCACACGGGCGGGCTCCCTGGTATGTTGTCACGTACCGTAATGATACCAGACCTTAATCTGGGCATCGTCGTCCTGACAAATACGGAGCCAGGAGGCGCTGGTCTTTTTAGTGGGGTATCACGTACTTTGGTCGATAGTTATTTAGGTTTGAATGATTATGGATGGGTAAAACGATATGTGGCCTATTTTAAGGAAAGCAAAGGAGAAGCCGAAGAAGTTGTACATAAAGTTTGGGAAACCGTAGCGGCCAATAAAAAAACAAAGATCGACAAGAATACATACATCGGAACTATGAGGATGTTTGGTTCGGCAAAATCGAAGTATTCGATAAGAACGGAACCTTATGGATGAAGTGCCAACGTTCTCCAAAGCTCAACGGACCCATGTCTTTTTACAAAGCCAACACCTTTGTCGTAAAATGGGAATACCAGGACATGAATGCCGATGTTTTTGCCATGTTCGGCCTCGATGAGAAAGGTCAGGCCATCGGCCTGAAAATGAAGGGCATCTCGCCCGAAATCGATTTTAGCTTCGACTTTCAGGATTTGGACCTTCACCGCTTGGAAAAGAAATAATTCAACGTTTCTACACAAATTCCTATCAATGAAAATTAAATGCACCCTATTGTTTATTGTTTTTACACTTTCGTCCGCTGCCGGTCAAAGACTAAAAGTAAGTGATAACAAAAGGTATTTGGTGACCGAACAAGGCCAGCCCTTTTTTTATATGGCCGATACGGCATGGGAATTATTTCATAGATCTGACCGTGCGGAAGCCAAGGAATATCTTAGCAAACGTGCAGAACAAGGGTTTAATGTCATACAGGCTGTGGCGTTGGCAGAACTTGACGGTCTTAACACTCCTAATTCGTATGGGGAAACCCCACTCTTCAATAACAATCCGGAAACGCCGAATCCCGTGTATTTCGAACATATTGACTATATAATTAAATTGGCCGATAGCCTTGGGCTATACATTGCCCTATTGCCTACTTGGGGAGATAAGGTTTTTAAGGCAACTTGGGGACAGGGACCGGAAGTGTTTACCCTAAAAAACGCCAAAATCTTTGGCAATTGGATGGGTGCGCGTTACAAGGATTATGACAATATCATCTGGATTCTCGGGGGTGACCGAAACCCTAGGGAAGGTACCGATGACACCGAAATTTGGAACCTAATGGCCGAAGGGATCGTCGAAGGTGCAGGCGGGTACGATAAAACCCTTATGAGCTTTCATCCGCAACCCCATGAAAATGGCGGGTCGTCAACTTGGTTTCACAGTCAAAAATGGCTTGATTTTAATATGCACCAAACTGGACACTGTCCCAACCAAGGAACCTACAAACATATTGGGTTTGACTATGCCCTAAATCAAACAAAGCCGGTTCTTGATGGGGAACCCTTGTACGAAGACCATCCCAATTGCTTCAATGCCAAGGAGCTAGGATATAGTGTTCCAGAGGACATTCGTCGTATCATGTATTGGAATGTATTTGCCGGCGCTTGCGGCCAGACCTATGGCTGCCATGATGTATGGCAGCTATTTAAAGGGGATGCTCCAGGTGTCAATGGGCCCTTACGACCCTGGCGAGTGGCCTTAGACCTGCCCATGGCGAACCAGGTAAAACACTTGAAAAATCTCATGCTATCCCGACCTTTTTTGAGCCGCATTCCAGACCAGTCGATGGTATTAGATGTACAGGAGGACACTAACGACTATGTAATTGCAACACGTGATATTGATGGTTCGTATGCCATGGTCTACTTTCCAACTGGAAGAACTACCCGCATCGACCTATCAAAAATCATGGGGAATGAGCTGTCAGCGTGGTGGTTTGACCCCAGAACCGGGAATGCGTACAAAGCACCCGATATTAATAAGTCGAAAAACGGATTGATCCACCCTCCAACTTCAGGAAAAGGCCAAGACTGGGTGTTGGTACTTGATGCTATTAAAAGTAATTATGAAGTTCCTGGAAAGTCATGATATTTCTAAAAAAAACGATACCTTCAAACCTTAAAATTTAATTACAAATGAAATATATTATTACCTCCCTCTTGATAGGCTTGACATTGAGTACGATTTCGGCACAACAGCCCATTACAGGTTTTACATCTGAGAATGAAAAAAAAGAACTGGATTTGGAAAAAGCCTTTGAGGCCAAACTTACCGCTGCCAATCTAGACCAATGGATGCAGCGACTCGCCGCCGAGCCCCATTGGGTCGGTACTGAATATGGTCAAAAAAATGCCGAATGGATCGAAAAACAGTTCAAATCATGGGGATATGACACCAAAATCGATACGTATTATGTTTTGTTTCCCTATCCCAAGGTGCGTTTGTTGGAACTTACCGCCCCTACTCCTTATACAGCCAAGCTAACCGCAGTTCCTGTCGATGGGGATCCCTTTACCGCCCAAGGAGATGCCTTATTACCTAGCTATAATGCATTCTCGACCGATGGGGATGTCCAGGCCGAACTGGTTTTCGTGAATTATGGGATTCCGAAGGATTATGAAGAACTTGAGAAACTAGGAATCGATGTAAAGGGAAAAATCGTAATTGCCAAATACCAAGGTTCTTGGCGAGGCATTAAACCCAAGTTGGCCGCCGAGAAAGGTGCCATTGGATGTATAATTTATTCAGACCCAAAAGACGATGGCTATGTTCAAGGTGATGTGTATCCTAAAGGGGCTTTCAAAAACAAGACTGGCGTACAACGGGGTTCGGTAATGGATATGCCAACATATCCGGGAGATGTCTTGACCCCAGGTTATGGGGCGACCAAAGATGCGAAACGTTTGGATCGAAAGGATGCACCCACCATTACGAAAATTCCAGTGCTGCCCATTTCCTATGAAGATGCCCAACCCTTATTACAAGCCTTGGAAGGTCCGGTAGCACCTGAATCATGGCGGGGCGGTTTGCCCATAACCTACCATATCGGTCCTGGACCGGCTAAAGTGCATTTAAAACTCGAATTCGATTGGCAATTAAAACCTGCCCATGATGTCATTGCTACCTTAAAAGGCACCGAATTCCCTGATCAGTGGGTAATGCGCGGCAATCACCATGATGCCTGGGTACATGGTGCCAATGATCCTATCAGCGGCTTAGTAGCCCTTTTGGAGGAAGCACGCGCTATAGGGGAATTGGCCAAAAAAGGTCAAAAGCCGAAACGTACCATTGTCTATTGTGCCTGGGACGCAGAAGAACCCGGTCTCATTGGATCAACCGAATGGGTAGAGGACCATCAAAAAGAATTACAACAGAAAGTTGTTGCCTATATCAATACTGATGGAAATGGCCGCGGATTTCTGGGCGCTGGAGGCTCACATTCATTACAGGCAATGGTAGATGAAGTGGCCGGAACCGTCAAGGACCCGCAGCGCGGGGTTTCGGTTAAAGAGCGTAGAAATGCCGTAGATAAGGTCTTAGGAGGAAAAGGCGAATTCAGCCTCTATGCATTGGGATCTGGTTCTGACTACACCCCATTCATTCAACATGCCGGCATCGCCGCCTTGAATCTCGGATTTGGAGGAGAGGATGACGGTGGAGAATATCATACGATCTATGATACCTATCCACATTACAAACGCTTTAAGGACCCAGAGTTTGCCTATGGGGTCGCACTTGCCGATGTGGCTGGCCGCATTACCATGCGTTTGGCAAATGCAGATGTTTTACCCTTCGAATTCAAACAATGGCATAGCACGGTTTCCGGTTATTTGGAAGAAGTGATGAAAGAGACCGAAAAAATGCGTGACGAGGTTGAAAAACACAACAAAATGGTTGCCGATAATGTTTTTGAATTAGCCGCCGATCCCACAAAACCTTTTAAAAAACCGGTCAAGAAAGAGGCGGTTCCGTATCTTGATTTTGCACCTTTGCAGAACGAAATGGCTACCCTCAAAACAAGCATAGATACTTTCCAAGCCGCCGATGTTTCAAAATTATCAGTAGAAAAACGAAACAAAATCAATGAAAAACTGATCCATGCCGAACAGGCCCTAACATCGGAAGTTGGGCTTCCCAGACGTCCTTGGTACAAACATCAGATTTATGCACCTGGATTTTATACAGGTTATGGCGTCAAAACATTACCGGGTGTTCGGGAGGCCATAGAACAAAAGGATTGGAAGGAAGCACAAGAACAGATTGCCGTTTTGGCAGGTACCTTAAAACAGTTCAATGCTTTTATTCAAGAAATCGATTCAATGTTATAAGAACTAACGACTATGTCTTCAAATTATATTAAAATATTCGGAGGTGATTCGCTAGTTGCCCAAAAATTGGTCGGTCAACTTCATGCAGCGGGCATAGAAGCCGTTGTCAAAGACGCGGCCGAATCAGCGCGATTGACGGGATTTGCCTCTTCCATGCTCGGGGAAGTCGACGTTTATGTGAATAATGACGAGGTCAACACAGCCTTAAAAATTGTTCAGGAGATCTTGGGAGCCTAACTGAGCAATAGGGAGCTTAGTTGCCGACCGCCAAACATAAAACCAATAGAGAAGTCAATTAGACACGATATGAATGCAGGTATAGGTCAACCTATTTGCACAGGGGTTGTACTTCGCCTAAATGGGAGTTGCACGAATTCCTTATAGGGTCCAGGAATTACCACCGTCATAGGGAATGCAGCCATGATAGGCACCAGGTATGGGATCAAATTTCAATACAGATTTGCCGATTTCCTCGGAAGTGAAATAACCGACCAGCGTAAATTGCTTTACCCTTCGATAAAAGTCGAGCGGTTCTTGTTTTCCCAATGTACTGCCCCAGATGCTCGGATTGAATTTGTTGGCCGAGGTTTCAACTTCTGCTAACACTTTTTCCCTAGTATCCTTGGAAAGACTTAAAAATGAATCTCCATATTTTAGGTTGCAAAGCGCAATAAATTCATCATAGCCTTTTCGCACATGTTCTTTATCTTCCGGTGAAAGGGTTTCTTCGAACATCTTGTCAACAAAAATATCTACGTTCAGGTCCTTGGCCCCAGGTGTCTCGGTTTTAGGCAAGATCATCTCGGTAATTTCAGAAATAATCTTAGCCCCTTCTTCATCAAAAAAAACAGGCTTCCAAGATAGTCTATTCTCATTCATGCAAGATTGAAGCAAACTTGTCAATGCAGTACTTGATAAGGTCACTCCCATTAACAGCGCCGTATTTTTTAAGGCTTTTCGTCGATCCATATCCTAAATATTTTGTTTTTTCAATTCTTCCACGGCATAGTTTGCCGCACGTGCTGTAATTGCCATATACGTCAGGGAGGGATTTACACAAGATGATGAAGCCATACATGCGCCGTCTGTAACGAAGACGTTCTTAACGCCATGAACTTGGTTAAATGCATTCAAGACTGAAGTCTTGGGGTCATGTCCCATCCGGGCCGTTCCCATTTCATGGATTCCATGACCAGGCGGACTCTGATTATCAAAAGCTAGGATATTCTTGAAGCCAGCTTTTTCAAGCATATCGACGGCATCCTCCTTTATTTGGCGGTTCATCGCCAATTCATTTTCCTTGAACTCACAATCGAATGATTCGGTCGGAAGACCCCAATCATTCTTTAGATCATGATTCAGGCTTACCTTATTTTCATGATAGGGCAAACATTCGGCAAAACCGGTGATAAAGAAGCCCCAACCCCCAGGTTTAAAAAGTTGGTCCTTGAAATTAGCTCCAAAACCTTCTGAATTAATTCCTGATCCCCAATTTCCGCGACCTGCCCCCCCTTGAAATCCGAAACCACGAACAAACTTGTCGGTTTTAGTCTGGTCGTTTAAATTCATATATCGCGGAATATAAATTCCGTTAGGCCTACGGCCCGAATAATACTGATCGTCAAAACCTTCAATAGAACCCATAGCGCCCACCTTATAGGTATGGTCCATTAAATTATGGCCCAATTCGCCACTGTCGTTCCCAAAGCCGTTTGGAAACCGATCCGAGGTTGAATTCAACAAAATATTCGTTGTACTAACGGTTGAGGCGTTGCAGAAAATTATTTTCGCAAAAAACTCGAATTCCTCCTTGGTTTCCGCATCTACGACCTTAACGCCTGTGGCTTTTCCTTTTTTGTCATCATAGATCAAGGAACTAACGATCGAAAAAGGTCGAATCGTAAGATTTCCGGTCTTCTCTGCTGCAGGAAGGGTGACCGCATTACTGCTAAAATAAGCCCCATAGGGGCATCCCCTTGAACATCTATTTCGATATTGGCATTTCCCGCGTCCATTCAAGGGCTCGGTCAAATGGGCTACCCGACCAATGATCAAATGCCGGCCGTCGAAATTTTCCTCGATTTTTTTCTTGGCATGTTGCTCCACACAATTGAGCTCCATGGGCGGTAGAAAATGACTATCCGGTAAATGGGGCAATCCTAACGCTTCCCCACTAATACCCGCGAATTTTTCTACATACGTATACCAAGGTTCGATATCCTTATAGCGTATCGGCCAATCGACCCCATGGCCATCCTTGGCATTGGCCTCGAAATCAAGATCGCTCCAGCGATAGGTCTGCTTGCCCCATAGTAGGGAACGCCCCCCTACTTGATGGCCTCGCATCCAAATAAAAGGCTTTACCTCGGTATAGGGATTTGCTTGATCATCGGCGTAAAAATCTTCGGTATCCTTATGGGCCCAGCCCACTTCAGAACCGACCCGATGCTTTTGTTGTTCGTCATACGTCAAGGCCCCACGTAGATCATAATCCCAACTTTCATCATTCGCGGTCTTATAATCCTGTACGTGCTTCACCATTCTACCCCGCTCCAATACAAGTGTTTTAAGTCCTTTTTCGCAAAGTTCCTTGGCGGCCCAGCCTCCACTGATCCCAGATCCGATTACAATGGCATCATAGGTATTGGCTTCCTTCGCGGTGATATTTAAGTTCGGCATACTTGAGACAATTATTTAGCCCTCAAGATAAAAATAAATTTTAGGATGCTGGGACAAAAAAATTATTTAGAGGTGAGTGACCTCTTCTGTTATTCCTTGCTTCATTCATTTTTTACTCATTTGAACCAATACTTTGATATATTTTTTCCAGTCAATTCGACCCAATTCAAATCCGCATTTTAGTACATACTTTCAAAAAGACCTAATTATTGAATGATACCCCCTGAATTTCAACGAACTAAAATAAAGAATCAATAACATTTTGTATTTTTAGAATAGGAAAATGATTTAAACGAATTTTCCAATAGTCAGCACATCATTTCCAACATTTCAATTTAATTAAGGACCTATGAAAACAAAAATATTTTTAGGCATTGTTGCGGTAGGCCTATTAATTATGACTGAAATTTTTATTCTCCGAATCCAGGCACCATCCTCGAAACAGTTTGAGAAGGCCGGTTACAATTTCATTCCGTGTACGGCTACCAATTTCTTACTAAATAAGGTGGACACTACCCGACAAATTGCACCATTGTTCGAGAATCTTGGAAATCTAGCATTTGAGATCAGCACTAAGAATGCAGTGGCACAGGCCTTTTTCAACCAAGGCCTGAGACTCTGTCTATGCCTTTAACCATGCTGAGGCCCATCGATCGTTTATGGAAGCTGCCAGATTAGATCCTAATTCGGCGATGACCTTTTGGGGGCAGGCATATGCATTAGGACCAAATATCAATGACCCTTTACCCGATGATGACCGTAAAATCAAAGCTTTTGAAGCATTGACCAGGGCAAAAAAATTAGCTTCGACGGCAACACCTAAAGAACAGGCACTAATAACGGCATTGACTGCGAGATACAGTGATGATCTTACAAAGGATATCACGGAACTGAATAATGCATACATGGTCGCCATGAGCAATGTGGTTAAAAAATATCCAAAGGATGCAGACATACAGGTCTTTTATGCAGAATCAGTAATGAATACGGTGCCCTGGAACTATTGGGATGCGCAGGGCAATCCATCACCGAATATAGCGGACGCCAAAATGGCCCTTGAAAAAGCCATGGAAATTAATCCTGACCACCCTGGTGCCCACCATTATTATATTCATATGGTTGAACTTCCCTATCCCGATCTGGCTATTGTCAGTGCCGATAAATTAGGTAGCCTGATGCCCGCAGCAGGTCACATCGTGCACATGCCTTCTCATATTTATATTCGAGTCGGTCGCTATAAGGATGCCGTTGAAATTAATCAAAAAGCAATTCTTGCCGATGAGGATTACATTTCCCAATGCTATTCACAAGGTTTGTATCCTTTGTCATATTATCCACACAACATTCATTTCCTCTGGTCAGCCGCCAGTTTGCTGGGCGATAGCAAAATTGCTATCGATGCTGCTAGGAAAACAGCCGAAAAAGTCCCTACAGGCGAGTTGATCAAGCTTCCGTTTCTACAAGATTTCGCTTCCACCCCACTTCTGGCCTATACCAGGTTCGGAAAATGGAACGAAATTTTGACGATACCAGCTCCAAGTCCAGATATTAAGCATTTAAACCTCATGAGGCACTATGCAAGAGGTATGGCCTTTACTAGAAAAGGAAATGCGAAGGAGGCGCAAGAGGAACTAGATGCCATAGAAGAACTTCAAAAAGACAGTACGCTCGTCAATTTAGTAGCCACTGCCAATAACAATTCGGCATCCATTGCCAATATTGCCTTTGAGGTACTGGCCGGCGAATTGGCATCATTGAATGGGGATCTTTCAAATGCCACTGAACATCTTAAAAATGCGGTGACACTTGAAGATCATCTCGTATACACCGAGCCTGCTGCCTGGCATATTCCGACCAGACAGAATTTAGGAGCGGTACTTTTAAAAGCGGCGAACTATACAGAAGCTGAAAAAGTCTATAGACAGGATTTAACGATTCTCCGCCAAAATGGATGGTCTTTGATGGGATTATATGAAAGTCTTAAGGGGCAAGGTAAAATCGACGAGGCCAATAGCATCAAACAAGAGTTTGATACTGCCTGGCAACATGCCGATATTGAAATAACCACTTCGGTTTTGTAAATCATATTGCTAATAGGAAATAGTTTTCATGGGTTTGCTTTTGGCATGTATTCAAAAAACTAAGTCATATGGTTTTTTGGTGAAATACCGAACGTATAAATCGTTCCCTTTTCCTGATGTGAATACATAGCAATAGAAATCAGTAATGACAAGCGCCTTATACATTGCATAAACCGAACATAAAAATGATAAACACCGACAGCCCATACCACTTCCAAAGATCGGTTGACCAAATATCCTCAACTGGTGAAAATAAAATAGGGTTATGCTGCTAAATTCTATATTGGCAAAATAAAAATACTAAAACGAATCGTCTTGAATATCTAGTTTTGCCAGTCTATACTCTTGAATAATCTTGGCAACTAGTTCGGCAGCCGGTTCTATTTCATGGATTAGGGCAGCTACTTGCCCGATTTCAAGTTCGCCCTCGACCATATCCCCTTCGAACATGCCGCGTTTGGCGCGGGCCCTTCCTAATAATTCCTTTAACTGTGTCGGGGTTGCACAAGCGGCATAGGCCTTTTGCACATCCTCATAAAATTTGTTTTTTATCAAACGCACAGGCGCCAATTCCTTTAAGGTCAATTGGGTCTCCCCCTCGCCTACTTCTACTACTTTTTGCTTGAATAAGATATGGGATGAAGCTTCATGGGTCGCCACGAATCGACTCCCCATTTGCACGGCATCGGCTCCTAAAACCAGCATCGCCAGCATGGCTGCCCCCGTTGCGATCCCACCGGCAGCAATCAAGGGTATTGTAATCTTTTCTTTAACCGCCGGGATCAGCACCAACGTAGTGGTTTCATCCCTACCATTGTGGCCCCCTGCCTCGAATCCTTCGGCTACGACCGCGTCGACCCCTGCAGCTTGGGCTTTTAAGGCAAATTTGACACTACTCACTACATGTACTACAGTAATTCCTTTTTTCTTTAAAAGGGAGGTATAGGTATTCGGATTTCCGGCGGAGGTAAAGACAATCTTCACACCGGAATCGATAATGATATCGATTATTTTGTCAACTTCCGGATACATCAAGGGCACATTGACCCCAAACGGATTTTTCGTTGCCAATTGACATTTTTCAATATGTTCCCGCACGATATCCGGGTACATACTTCCTGCCCCGATTAGGCCCAGACCGCCTGCATTCGAGACAGAGGAGGCCAATCGCCAACCACTCGCCCATACCATACCCGCTTGAATCAAGGGGTATTGAATTCCAAAAAGTCGTGTTATTCTATTTTGTATGGCCATTTCGTCTCAGATCAAATGGAAAGTTATGGCATTCGGTGCGAACATAAAAACAACTTTTGAACCTTTCTTCTTGACAGAGGTGGTTTATGTCGGGAAATAAGGAAGGCGTTAATTTGAGTGTGGGCAATTACGATATGACGCCGGACCCGATCAATTCATCGTCAAGATACCATGCCACAAATTGCCCTTCTGTGATTGCGGATTGTTTCTCCTCAAAATCGACATACAAACCGTTGTCTATTTTATATAACCTGGCTTTTTGAAGGGGCTGCCTATAGCGAATTCGGGCCAGTACTTCGAGGGTGTCATCGGTTTTAAGTGCCAAATCAGGACGTACCCAATGCAGTTCATCATTGCAAACAAATAGCGTCTTTCGGTATAGCCCAGGATGCGATTTCCCTTGACCGGTATAAATGACATTTTGATGAACATCGGTTTCAATAACAAAGAGCGGTTCTTTGGTACCGCCTACATCAAGCCCTTTGCGCTGACCCTTCGTAAAATAATGGGCCCCTTGATGCTCCCCGACCACTTTTCCATCCTGAATGCCATAAACAGGCTTAGTAGATTCAAAGGCCAACTCGGCAGCCTTCGAGGCAAAAGACGGTTTTGAACGTCGCAACTGGGGAACATCAGACGGTACTTCGACGATGACTCCCTTTTTGGGTTTTAACTTTTGTTGCAAAAAATCAGGCAACCGAACTTTCCCGATAAAGCAAAGCCCTTGGGAATCTTTTTTATCGGCAGTAATCAAATGATTATCGGCCGCGATGCTTCGAACCTCGGGTTTTGTCAATTCGCCGATCGGAAACAATGTTTTAGATAATTGATCTTGGGATAACTGGCATAGGAAATACGATTGGTCTTTATTGCCGTCAATGCCGGCGAGTAAGCGATAGGTTTCGGAACCCTGGTCGTTTGTAATTACATCCTTTCGGCAATAGTGCCCCGTTGCCACAAAGTCGGCGCCCAATTGCAGTGCGATTTTTAAAAAAACATCGAATTTGATTTCACGATTGCAAAGAATATCGGGATTGGGGGTCCTCCCCTTCTCATATTCACGAAACATATAATCAACAATACGCTCCTTGTATTCCGCACTTAAGTCGACCGTTTGAAATGGAATTCCCAACATTTCGGCCACTATGAGCGCATCATTACTATCCTCCAACCACGGACACTCTTCTGAAATAGTGACGGAATCGTCGTGCCAATTTTTCATAAAAAGACCGATTACCTCATACCCCTGTTCTTTGAGAAGATAAGCCGCAACACTCGAATCTACACCTCCGGAAAGTCCGACAACCACTTTTTTCATGACTAAAATCAAAATACAAAAATACAAAAAGGTGACTGAATAATGATGCCATTTACGGGTACGAAATACCAAACATCAAAATTGACCTTGTTAGTATACAAAAAAGGCCGGTTGACAACTATTAATTTTTTTTAGTGACTATTAAGGGCATCTTTGACATCCCAAATCTTACCAAACTTAACCTACTTATTGCAAAAAACCCCGATTCAATGGTCGGGGTTTTTTAGTACTATCAACTTTTTTATAACACTACTATTCTGAATCATCCAGAACCTCGATTACTTCATATCCTCCGTCGATTAATTTGTACACCGCTTCATTAAGTTCATAGGCCGAAACCCCATCAAAATCAATTTCCTCGGCATCCGCGGGAAGCTCCTTTACTACTGCGCTTTCAGGCGGTCGTACAATTTGGAACTCTTCCCCGATGGGTTGATAGAATACCCCGTCGGCATAATGATAAACAGCTCCACGTACCATAAGCCTAACAGCAGTCCTAGGTAGCATACGCACTCTAAACCCCTTCGGCGGGAAGGTCCTTATGTAAGCACCTCTTTTAGCAATGAAGAACATACCACCGACAGGATAATAGGCAATGCTTCTATGCATTACTGCCACAGTCCCGTTGGGGAGTTGCCTTAGGGTTCTTCGGACCACCCTTCGTTTATGCCTTCTTATTTTTCTTTTCGCAGATCTTACTTTAACCACTTTTTCCCTTCTAGGTCGCACCGTTTGTGCCTCTGAATTCTGGCACGGAAAAAGGAAGACAATCAACAGCAGACCTAAAATATATTTTAAATTTTTCATGCCTTTTAATTTTTAAGGTTATTCCACACTAGGACGCAACTTTGTGGAAAAAGTTTAATCATTGGTATTTTATCGATACTAAATGGACATTCCTGGAAACCTTAGCCTATGTGCTAAGTCCTGAAAAAACTGAAGTTAAGGCCCAAAAAAAGTGCTTGATCAATGATCAAGCACTTTTCCTTATTTGTTGTGTTATCAACGACTATCGCTTCCCGATTTTTTTCTGCTCTTCAGCCTGTTCCATCATTTCACGCATTTTACGTTGGAATTTGTTTTCCGATTTCGGTTTTAATTTATTTTCCTGAATTTGGGCATGAATCTTGGCATCGTCCAAAATAAAATTCTTGATGACGAGCATAATTCCGATGGTTATGAGGTTTGAAACGAAATAATAAAGACTCAAACCACTGGCATAATTGTTAAAGAAAAAGAGCATCATAAAAGGCATCAGGTACATAATGAACTTCATGTTGGGCATACCTGGTTGTTGCGGCATATTCTGACCTGTGGTCATCATCATATAAAAGAAAATTGCAATCGATGCCAAAATGGGAAAAAGGCTTACATGATCACCATAAAACGGGATATTAAATGGCAAATGTGCGATGGCGTCATAGGACGATAGGTCATCGGCCCACAGAAACGATTTTTGTCGCAATGTGAACGAGGTCGGGAAGAACATGAAAAGCGCATAAAAAATAGGCATTTGCAATAAGGCCGGGACACATCCACTCATCGGACTTACCCCTGCCTTGCCATACAATTTCATGGTTTCCTGTTGCTTTTTCATGGCATTGTCCTTGTATTTTTCGTTTAATTCGGCCAATTCAGGCTTCAATACCTTCATCTTGGCTTGCGATAGATACGATTTGTAAGTCACTGGAGACATGGCAATACGCACTAAAACCGTCATGATAATTATTGCGATTCCCGCAGGAAGAAAAGAGCTCAAAAATGAATAAAACGGGGTAAAGACATAGCGGTTGATCCATCCGAAAATACCCCAGCCAAAAGATATGGAATCATCAAGTGCCAAATCCCCATATTTCTCCAATATTTTGGCATCCGTAGGACCGTAGTACCAGTACATGTTCTGTGAAAGTTCGCCTCCATCGACTTTTAACGGAATCGTCGTAGCAAATTCTTTGGTAAACCCTTGAGTATGACTTTCTTCCTTCACCAAGTTTTTGGAAGTCATTTCAGCACTTTCAAAACTACCCTTGGCAGCCAAGATCGAACTAAAGAAGTGCTGTCTGTAAGACAACCATTTTAAATCGGTCCCAATTTCATCATCATCCCTGCCTAGGGATAAATAGCTGATTTTACCATCTTCATGGTTATAGGTAAGTTCGGTATACCGATTTTCATACTGTATGCTCTTGCTATGTCGGATACCATTCAAGTGCCAATCCATTTTAATGGGCTGACCCGCATTGAATACCCCATTCAAACCTTGAGAGCGAATGCTAAAATCGACCAGATAATCATCTGGTTTCATTTCATAGCGATACTCAAGGAACTGGGTGGGCGAGGTCTTGGCCTTCATAGACAAGACTTGGTTGTCCCCGCTTTTTGTCAGTGTCGGCTCAAAGAAAAGATCTTTTGTATTTAAAACCCGATTATCTGAAGTTGCAAACTGTAGATTAAAGGAAGCATTGCCATCCTTTATCAGATAAACAGGTATCGAATCAAAGGTTTTATATTTTTTCATGCGGGCCTCAATGATCTGGCCCCCTTCATTACTTATTTCTAGATACAGCAAATCATTTTCCAATTTGGTGGTCCCTGCAGAAGGCGCCATGTATCCAAAAGCGCCGATCTTAGTTTTATAGGCTGCTACCGCCGTCGAGTCCTGAATATCTATTTTTATGGGTTCCGGAACGGACATTTCCTCCTCCTTGGTCGATTTAGAAGCTGCCTCGACCTGTTCCTGCTGCGCCTTTTGAGCTTCCAACTCTTCAGGTGTAGGTCGGTTCTGATAGAACATAAAAATCAGAATCCCAAAAATAAGTACAAAGCCGATGATAGAATTTATATCGATTTTCTTTTCTTCCATTTAAAATAATTTTACGTTGCCGCTCTGGCCGCGGGTTCCTTTGAAGGATTTCGATTAATATTCCTAGGGACTACCTTAAGAAATTTTAGCATCCCGGCTTCTTTACTATTTTTGCCGAGCAAATATATGCCCAATTATGTAGTTCATGCCAAACTGGCATTTGTTTGTTTCTTTTTGTGCTTTAGAGCCGCCTTTACAAAACCCACAAAAAGGGGATGTGGGTTGGCTACGGTACTTTTGTATTCGGGATGGTATTGCACCCCAATAAACCAAGGATGGTCTGGAAGTTCTACGATTTCGACCAAACCCGTTTTTGTGTTTATCCCCGAGGCCGAAAGTCCTGCCTTCCCTAATCGGTCTTTATAGGCATTGTTCAATTCGTACCGGTGGCGATGCCGCTCGGAAATATCGCTTACATCACCATACATTGCTTTTGTCAAACTCCCTTCGGTTAGATGACAATCCCACGCTCCTAGTCGCATGGTTCCACCCTTATTCTTGACGGTTTTTTGTTCTTCCATTAAACTGATCACAGGATCTGGGGTATGCGCATTCATCTCGGTCGAATTGGCATCGGTCAAACCGAGGACATTTCTGGCATATTCGATTACTGCCATTTGCATCCCCAAACAAATTCCAAAAAAAGGAATCTTATTTTCCCTGGCGTATTGTACCGCCTTGATTTTGCCTTCAATACCCCGTTCACCAAATCCAGGCGCCACTAGGATACCGTCTAATCCTAATAATTTTTTCTCAAGGTTCTTGGCAGATAAGTGTTCGGAATGAATGGAGCGCACATTTACACGTACCTCATTGGCTGCTCCCGCATGGATAAAAGATTCTAATATTGATTTGTAGGAATCCTGAAGCTCGACATATTTACCGATCAGGCCAACATTCACTTCGTTTTTAGGGTTTTTGTGACGTTTAAGAAACTCGTTCCATTGTTCAAGATCGGGTGCCTTATCATCGGGAAGTTTTAATTTATTGAGCACGACCGTATCAAGCCCTTCTTCCTGCATCATTATCGGAACATCATAAATGGTCGATGCATCGATCGATTGAATAACCGCCTCGCGACGGACGTTGCAGAAAAGCGCTAGTTTGTCCTTAATTTCATCAGAAAGCTCATGTTCTGTCCTACATACAAGAATATCGGCCTTAATTCCGCTTTCCATTAGTGTTTTTACAGAGTGTTGCGTAGGTTTTGTCTTGAGTTCACCTGCCGCAGAAAGATAGGGTACCAAGGTTAAATGGATAACTATACCATTGTTATCGCCCAATTCCCACAGTAATTGCCGTACCGCCTCAATATAGGGTAACGACTCGATATCGCCCACCGTTCCCCCGATTTCAGTAATGACAATATCATATTCCCCGCTATTTCCCAATAATTGTACACGTTCCTTGATCTCATTGGTAATATGGGGCACTACCTGTACCGTTTTTCCTAAGAACTCACCTCTTCGTTCTTTTTCAATGACGCTTTGATATATCCTCCCGGTGGTAACATTGTTGGCCTGTGAGGTACGAACATTCAAAAAACGCTCATAATGGCCTAAGTCCAAATCGGTCTCGGCCCCATCATCGGTAACATAGCATTCACCATGTTCATATGGGTTCAGCGTACCAGGGTCTACGTTAATATAGGGATCTAATTTCTGAATGGTCGTCTTGTACCCTCGGGCCTGTAAAAGTTTGGCCAGTGAGGCGGCAATAATGCCTTTTCCTAAGGAAGAAGTAACCCCACCAGTTACAAATATATATTTGGTTTGAGACATGAAGCGTTCGATTGAATTCGTAACGCAGGCAAAAATACGAATTGCGGCAAGAAATCACAGGGATTCTTTGGGAAATTCTCTTTCGATTTTACGAATGAGCGGCTCCAGCCCATTTAACTTGATTTCGTGCATGGCCTGTAATAAATTCCCGAGCTTTCCCTTGGGGAAACCTTTTAACTTGAACCATACCAGATAGGCTTCCGGAAGATCTACCAACAAACGGCCCTTATATTTCCCAAATGGCATTCTGAAATGCGCCAATTCTATAAGATCATGTTTATTTGGGGATATTTCCATTTTTAAATCTAAAAAATTTATCTTTAGGAAGATTTAATGTAGCGATTTTTCCGATAGGGGCCTTCTGCAATTTTTTAATTTAAAAAATTTATGGTAGGAGGCATTTTTTGGTAGTTCAAATTGGCACATTGGTCAACAACCATAATCGAAACAAATCAATTGCATCTCATGAAACGAAGAACTTTTATAGGTACCTCAGCGGCGGCTACCGTAGGTATGATGGCCGCATCGACCAAATCCATGGCCGCGCGTGGGAAGAACGGTAGTTTACTTAAAAACAACATCAATCACAGTGCATGCTATTGGTGTTATGGCTCTATACCTCTAGATGACTTTCTACAAAACCTAAATGACCTTGGGGTGAAGGCCATCGACTTGGTCGGACCTGAGGATTTTCCACTATTAAAAAAGCATGGAATTCATGCTTCAATGTGCTGGGGCGCCGGTCTGGGTATTACCGAAGGTTGGAACGATCCCCAATATCATGAGGAACTGATCAAAAGTTATACAGAAGTCATTCCTCAGGTGGCCGAGGCCGGGTTTACGAACCTGATCTGCTTCAGTGGAAATCGCAGGGGCATCAATGATTTAGTAGGACTCCAAAATTGTGTTGAGGGGTTACAAAAAATCATCCCCATAGCTGAAAAGCATGGGGTGGTTATTCAGATGGAACTTTTAAATTCAAAGGTGAACCACAAGGATTATATGTGCGACCATGTTCAGTGGGGCGTCGAACTATGCAGAAGGCTGGCTTCGGATAACTTCAAACTTTTATACGACATTTATCACATGCAGATAATGGAAGGGGACATCATTCGCAATATCCAGGACTATCATCAATATTTCGGCCATTATCATACAGGCGGAAATCCAGGCCGACATGAAATCAATGATACACAGGAACTATTCTATCCCGCCATTATGAAGGCCATTTTAGAAACCGGATTTACGGGCCATGTAGCACAGGAATTTGTCCCGACATGGGACGACAAGATCGCTGCCCTTAAGGAAGGAATTACCATATGCGATGTTTAGGCCTTCGCGATTATTGAAAGTATAGATTGGGAATTTACATTTTTTTAAGCCGAGGAAACAAAGTACAGGATGCTTAACATCGCCTTTATTTTCGATGGCATTCCTTCTTTGCTAGAAATAAAGGTTTGATCTGCTATCTTCAGGGAACGCTTATGAATTCATTTTATTGATTTTCCAAGGCCTCCTTGATTTCTTGGTTCCATTGAAGCTGCTTTTGGGTATTCCGGGAGAAATTAGTCTCAAAATCGTACTTTTTCTGATAGTTGCCAAGTTCCCTTAGAATTTGGGTATAAATCTCCTTGACTTCCGCTTTTACATCTTTGGTAAACGTAGTTTCGGCCACCCGCTTGCGCATACGTCGGGCAAAGAGTTCTGAAATGTCAAAATGCAACTGTTCATGGCTTAAAATCAAGGAATCACAAAGCTTAGGCTGGTACCAGGATTCCTCGGGATAGAAATAGGAATTGATAGTAATATCCAATGTCAATCGGCCATCCTCTTGCACTGATGAAAATGAGTATGAAATGCCGCTTGCTGTTATGGCCGCGGCCCACGCCGTTTTGAAAGGCCTTCCCTTAAAGTCGTCCCAAGTTAATTTTCGCTCCGGAATCCATAGAATGGCCTCCGGCTCCTGGGCACCGACTGGGCCCATATTTAAAAAAAGAAGCAGCAGGGTGATGTATTTTAAAGTACCCAATTATACGTAATTACACGTTCTATATCTGGATGCAAACTATATTGAACCGGGCATGTATCGGCAATACGAACCAATATCTTTCGATTTTTTTCCGATATGCCACTGGGCAAGTTAAGGTTCACCTCGATTTTAGAGATCCTACGGGGATCCGAAGCCATGTGCTTCGTAACTTCAGCCGTAGCACCTAGCAATTCGACCTCGAGATTCCCAGCCTTTATGCCCATGGTGGTCAACATGCAACTTGCTAATCCGGTAGCGACCGTATCAGTAGGGGAAAAGGCCTGGCCAAGTCCGTTATTATCAATTGGCGCATCGGTAATGAAGGTGTCCCCGGATCTAAGATGTTCGCAGGTGGTTCTTAAACCCCCGGTATAGGTCACTTTTGATGTCATAATTACTCTTTTACTTGGGTTATTCGCATGTTATCATACGAGATGATATACGCAGCTTGATTATAATAACCCGAGGCGAAATCTTTCTCATACGAAAATTTATTACCTGTGTATTCGGTCTCCCCGATCAATTTAGAGACCTCCATTAAATCTTTACGATAGGCCAACTTTAACAGCACGTCATAGGTGATATCAAAACCACGAACCGCGTATTTGTCTGGAGATTCCCCAAACCGTCTTTCATACTCCCGCGTAAAACTATCATTTTCTACCTCGCGGTAGGCAGAAGGATAGGTGAAATTGAGATTCGATAAATGGGAATTGGAAACCACATCACTATCGAAGGCCCTGTTTTTATTGGTCGTAAACATACGTACTTTGATCTTGTCCTTGTCTAGCGGATCGAGCAAGGTATTCTGAAAGGAATTCAAAATTGAACTGATACTCGAAACCAGCTTGAAATCGTCGGTTTCAACGAACACCCAATTATCATGATCTTTTGATAGCAAGGTTTTTAGCTTATCAATATTTATCCCAATATTTTTTTCCTCTTCGATGACCGTTGCAATCTTAGCATTCGGGAATTTCGATAATAAGGTATCTTTGACCACCGTATTTTTTTTATCCGCAATTATGATGATATTCTGATCGGTCACCTGCCCTTCAATAAACTTCAACATTTTATTGCGCAAAATGATATCGGTAGGATAGGTAAAAAAGACATTCCTTAGACTGACATTTGTTGTCGCAGGAATCGGGGCGATTACCGGCACCTGATAGTTTGCGGCCCTTGCGGCCACTTCTGTCAAGGAACCGACGTCCAAGGGCCCTATAATGGCATTATAATCGGATAGGTTCTGGCTAACAAGTATTTCTTTGGTCTTGTTCAGGTCTAACTGATTGTCAAAAGTTGTCACGTCTACCGATATTCCTAATTTGGCAATAGAATCTAAAGCAACCAAAGCACCCGTGTAAAGCCCCAAACTTATTTTGATATCATTTCTGCCTTCGATTCCCTTTGCCACATCTTCCGCATTTTTAAAATTCAACCGATCCAACCGAAATGGTAGCAAGAACATAAGTTTAGGCGCATTAGCAGGATTGATACTGTCAATTAAACTTATCTTATCTAGGACCAAGGCATTCCTAACTTCAAAATTCCCTGTTTGATCTTTGGGCAATCTAAGAACCATGCCGGCCTTTAAACCTTCTTTCAAATCGGGATTTAATGCCAATAGGTCTTTGTATGGTATACCCAGTTTACGGGTCAGGGAAAATTCGGTCTGTTTGGGTTTAACCTCATAAAAAATAAAATTCTCGGTATTTATTTCCCCGGGGACCGATTTTTTTTGAGGCATGCGAATGACCATCCCCTCCTTCAAACCACCCCTCTGGGCGATTTCCGGGTTCAGTCGCACAATTTCATCCGATTTTACGCCAAATTCCTGTTCTAACCTATAAAAGTTCATTTTTGGAGGTACGGTATACGACATGAATAGTTGTGTCTCCTGATCTGGAATTGTACTTCCCAGCGGTTTTGGCATTTTCAATTCCTGACCCTCCCTCAGATAATCACTCGATTTTGAAAGCTCTGGATTTAAGGATATCAGACTATCGATCGTGATCCCGAATTTATTCGCGATACTCCATCGGGTTTCTTTGGGCGCAACGACATACTTTTCGAAATCATCCTCGTTAATTATTGTTTCACCGGGCTTTAGCCTTCGATACTTTGGAATTCGAAGGACCATTTTCTTTTTCAGTTGAACCGAGTACAAATTGCGGTTATACTTTTTTATATCGTCTTCGGTAATATGATAGCGTTGGGCTATGCCATACAAAGTCTCCTTTCTCTTAACCTTATGTGAAGTAAAGCCTGTTGGTTCTTCTTGTGTGGCCAAAATTATTTCATTGGGACTAACCACTACATTAGGCTTGGCGGGAGTGACCGAAGTACTCGTTGCGTCTTGAGTAGGGATAACCAAGATGGTGTTGATCTTTAATTCGGCACCATCCTTTACTTCCTTGTTGTATTTTAAGATCTCGGCGGGTGCGACTTGGTAGTCCCGCGCAATACTATACAATGTCTCACCTTGTTTAACGTAATGCGTTTTGAATTGTTGGGCCGTGGCCACAAGGCTCAAAAGAACGCAAACAAAAAATGTTAATGTATTTTTCCGTAATCGGTTCATAGTTATTCCCATTCTATAGTTGCCGGGGGTTTGGAACTGATGTCATACACCACCCTATTGACCCCCGGCACTTTATTAATAATATCGTTCGAGGTTTTTTGTAAAAATTCATACGGTAAATTTACCCAATCGGCGGTCATTCCATCGGTACTTTCTACCGCCCGCAATGCCACACATTTTTCATAGGTACGTTCATCGCCCATAACCCCTACACTATGTACGGGTAAAAGTATGGCTCCGGCCTGCCATACCGAGTCATAAAGACCCCATTCCCGTAATCCATTGATAAAAATAGCATCCACTTCCTGTAAAATAGCCACCTTTTCGCGGGTGATGTCCCCTAAGATGCGTATGGCCAAACCGGGTCCGGGAAACGGATGCCTTCCCAAACGATCGGGTTCGATGCCCATACTCGCCCCTACGCGTCGTACCTCGTCCTTAAAGAGCATTTTTAATGGTTCGACTACCTTCAATTTCATGAAATCGGGAAGACCGCCAACATTATGATGGCTTTTGATGGTTTCCGAGGGTCCGCCAGTCGCCGATACCGATTCGATTACATCTGGATAAATAGTTCCTTGCGCCAACCATTTGGCATCTTCTACTTTATGCGCTTCATCGTCAAAAACCTCTATGAAAACCCGTCCGATTATCTTCCGTTTTTTTTCGGGGTCGCTTTCCCCTGCCAGAGCGTCCAAAAAGCGTGCCGAAGCATCAACCCCCTTAACATTCAGCCCCATATGTTCGTATTGATCGAGCACCTCTTGAAATTCATTCTTGCGCAATAATCCATTATTAACGAAAATACAGTGCAAATGTTTCCCGATTGCCTTATGCAATAAAACAGCGGCCACTGTTGAATCAACACCTCCTGATAGGCCTAATATCACTTTATCGTTCCCGATAGTCTGCTGCAAGCTTGCCACCGTAGTTTCAACGAAGGCATTTGGCGTCCAGGTTTGGGCAACACCTGCAATTCGTACCAAAAAGTTTTCCAATAAAAGTTTGCCATCGGTAGTATGGTAGACTTCCGGATGAAATTGAATCGCGTAGGTATCTTCCCCCTCGAATTTAAAGGCGGCTTGTTCTACATCTGAGGTACTCGCAAGATGTACCGCATTTTTTGGCAGTTCCTTGATCGTATCGGCATGGCTCATCCATACTTGACTCCCCTTTGAAATTCCCTTAAAAAAAGGCTCATCGGGCTTGATATACGATAGATTGGCCCTTCCATATTCCCGGGTATTGGAGGCCGCTACTTGACCCCCATTAAAATGAGACAGATACTGTGCTCCATAACAGACCCCTAACAAAGGTATTTTCCCCTTGATCTTCGAAAGATCAGGATGAGGGGCATCGGTAGCACGAACCGAAAACGGGGAGCCTGATAGTATCACCGCCTTATAACGCGATACGTCGACAGGCAATTTGTTATAGGGCATTATCTCACAGTAAATATTCAGTTCCCGCACCCGCCTAGCGATGAGTTGTGTGTATTGGGAACCAAAGTCTAGGATTAGAACGTTGTTTTGCATGGGCAAAAATAGTAAATTGAAATTTTTGGGAGCGGTTCTTTTAACATATTTATGACGTACCTTTCAAAAGAGCCCGAATGGGCCTTGGGACAAGCAAATTTAAGAAACCTGCAAAGTTCGAAGGGGCCCATATCGCCACGATATGGAAAATACCGACAGACACGAAATGGGCCGATAAAGTACCCAATTCAATTTGCCGGGTGATTCGTTGGAAGAATCACTATGAACTGTTAATCTTTAATAACCAAATAACACCTACATGAAAAAATCAATTTTCCTATTGTTATCATTTGGATGGGGCGTATTGAGTGGCCAAGAAAATAATTGGGTCATCTCTTCCGGAAAGGTAAATCAATACACGGGAATCGTCACGGCAAATGGCAGAATAGGAATTCTCCCCGAAGACAAACCATTTCAAACAAAATCAATTATTTTAAATAATGTGTACGACAAGGAATCGCCTTTGGGAGTCAGTAAAATTCTATTGGGGATGAACTTTGCAAATATGGACTTGACCGTAGATGGGGAATTGGTCACCGAAAGCAATATCACTGATTTCAAGCAGGAACTTAACATGAAAACGGCGGCTTTTACTACCTCTTTTACGTTTAAGGATAAGGCCCGGATAAGTTATACCATTTATGCACTTAGAAATATACAATACACTGGTTATGTAGATGTTAAAGTCATTCCTACAAATTCGATTTCGCTACATGTAACCGGTAAGATAACCACCCCCGAAGAATACCAAGAACCTATTAGTACATTTCGAATCCTGAAAGATCTAGAGACCACAATGCCGATACTTCAAACGGTCGCCAAAAGCCGAATGGGGAAACACCTTGTCGCCACTTCTGCCACATTTATTTGGCACGGTATCAATTCGACCCGCGAAGATCAGCGCCCTGAATTGACGCACGCAAAAGTATCAGAATACGACAATCGACTGTCATTTGAAAAGCTGCTCAAGAAAGGGGAGGTTTATGAATTTGCATGGACCGGGGCCGAATGCACCACCCAGGATTTTAAGGATCCCCAAACCGAGTCTGAACGTTTCGTCATTTTTAATTTATTGACTCCTCGAAATGATCTATTGGATCAACACAAAAAACTTTGGGCCGATTTATGGCAAGGCGATATCTTAATTGATGGAAATCCTCAAGACCAATTGGATGTGCGCCTGGCACTCTATCACCTATATGCCTTCTCAAGGGGTGATTCAGATTTGAGCATTGCCCCCATGGGCTTGTCCTCGCAAAATTATAATGGCCATATTTTTTGGGACACAGAACTTTGGATGTTCCCACCCTTATTATTATTAAATCAGGATATTGCGAGATCATTGATGAATTATCGTTCAGATCGTTTAAACAAGGCGCGGCAAAAGGCCATCAATTTTGGGTACAAAGGCGCCATGTTTCCTTGGGAAAGTGATGATACTGGGGAGGAAGCGACTCCTGCATGGGCCTTGACAGGGACTTTTGAACACCACATTACCGCTGATGTGGCCATCGCCTTTTGGAATTATTATCGCGTGACACAAAACAAATATTGGTTGCAAGAACGTGGCTATCCATTAATGAAGGAAGTCGCCGATTATTGGGTAAGCCGAACGACCCGAAACGAGGATGGCAGTTTTAGCATAAAAAATGTGGTAGGCGCCAATGAATTTGCTCCGAATGTAGATGATAACGCCTTTACCAATGGATCGGCAATAACCGCCATTGAATATGCCATGGCCGCGGCAACGGAAATCGGCGAAACCCCAAATCCCCAATGGGAGCTGGTCGCCTCGAAAATCAGGATCTTAAAATTCGATGATGGTGTTACCAAAGAGCACGCAAGGTATGTCGGGGACCGCATTAAGCAGGCTGATGTGAATCTTTTGTCTTACCCACTCCATATTATCACAGATGCCGCCACCATCAAAAAAGACCTTACCTATTACGAACCTAAGTTGGCCGAAGAAGGCCCGGCCATGGGGCAATCGGTCTTTGCTGTTCTCTATGCCCGCATGGGCGACGCTCAAGAGGCCTACCGTTTGTACAAGCGTAGTTACGAGCCGAACAAACGCCCACCTTTTGGGGCCTTGGCAGAATCGGCAACGAGCAACAATCCATACTTTGCGACAGGCGCTGGGGGCATGCTACAGGTCGTTCTTTTTGGTTTTGGGGGATTGGATATTACCGATGATGGCATCACGCAGAAAAACCCCATTCTTCCTAAACAGTGGAAGTCATTGACCCTCAAAGGGGTCGGACCCGAAAGGAAAACCTATACGATCAAGTGAGTAATCCTTGAAATAGGTACCTTATTATCATGGCAAGAACCTATATGGCAAAGTACCAAAAAGGCACCACGAAATTCTAAATTGTCGCCAGTTAAGGATAGCATCAGAAGGTATTGCCCATACATACAAAGTATCCCTAATACAAGCGAAAGGTGTATCATTGAAACACTTCGTAAAATTTAATAAACATACTGATTAAGCGTCTAAGGCAAAGGTCTTTTTTGGTAATTTTGAGCGTATATTATCAAAAAGAATACTATGAAACATTTAACTGCGGTAATTTTCGGATTGGCTATCGTCATTGCAGCCCTTTTTCTTGGCAATGCCTACGTAAAAAGGGCCCAACCCCCCCATATTATTTCGGTGACCGGTTTGGGGAATGAGGACTTCACTTCGGACCTCATCGTTTGGGAAGGTAGTTTTTCGGCCAATAATTATGAACTGAAACTGGCATATGAAGAATTGAACCGGGAAAAGGAAATTGTGAAGGACTATTTGGTCGCCAAAGGCATCAAAGCCAATGAAATAATTTTCAATTCGGTTCAGACCATGGAAAAAGTCGATAACAAATATGATAATGGCAACTTTGTTGGCACTATTTTTAAAGGGTACCAACTAACGCAATCCTTCCAAATCGAAGCGACCGACGTCCCCATGATAGAGCAAATTTCCCGAGAAATTACAGAACTCCTGAATAACGGAGTACAATTAAATTCAGCGCCTCCGCGCTATTATTACACAAAGTTGGCCGATCTTAAAATTAAGATGATCTCGAAGGCAACAGAAGATGCGCGGATACGCGCCGAGAACATTGCCAAAAACGCAGGCGGTACGCTTGGCGACCTAATTTCGGCCCAGATGGGGGTCTTTCAGATTACAGGACAAAATTCAGGCGAGGATTACAGTTGGGGCGGTGCTTATAATACCGCATCAAAGAAAAAAACCGCCTCGATTACCATGCGTCTCGAGTACAATGCACAATAAGACTTTCAGTATGTAAAAGTTGCAATAGCCTAAAATTTTCACATTAAAAAAGCCTCGACCCTACATCGAGGCTTTTTAATCAAAATCAAAAAACCAACCTAAACACATGAATTTATTTTTCACTTTCCGAACAGTATCGGAAACATATCGTTTTGTTTTAAAACTTCACCCTTTTGTATTGGGGTTATAAAAGGATGAAGTTGTCTAAATCATAGCAATTTGTATATAGAACAATCAGGACGTAAAATACCCTACCTAAATAGATGATTTATTTTGAAAATTTTAATTTTTTTATACAAACTGTTTATTATCAAAGTCTTATACTTTGAAAAATGATGATACCTTTACAGAATACTGGTGAAATATACCGTGCACACACGCTATTAAATCGGGAGTTTTGATTACTTTTAATAGGCATAAAGGGACCTTATATGACCAGAAGCATTTTTCAAGAGGTAAAGACTGAATTGTTACAGGGTATCACCGAGAAAGGCCATCCGTTTCGATATGGCACACTGGCAACCGTAGGTTTAGAGAATATACCCCGTCAACGGACCATTGTCCTGCGGGAAGTAGGAGAAGACCTCCATTTAAATTTTTATACGGATTTACGATCGAAAAAGATAATTCATATTCAAGAGAACAAAAAGGTAAGCATCCTAT
The DNA here is from genome assembly GCA_963798435.1 of uncultured Flavobacteriaceae bacterium. GTDB lineage: Bacteria > Bacteroidota > Bacteroidia > Flavobacteriales > Flavobacteriaceae > JALHST01. Next base: position 393,011 of record CAWCTF010000006.1, on the reverse strand, counting down.
TCTTTCATCCTATGAAATTACTGCAAATTCGCATTGAAGGGCTTGCAAAAATTCATCGTGATACGATTACGCGTGAAAAATATTGGAAAAACCTATTAGCTGCCAATAAGAAGGATTATACCACTAAGATGGCACCGGGTGCCATAATAGCGAATCCCAACGCTGTAGAATACCTCAATGAGGCCAATTATTTTTGTGTCGTGGAAGTAACTCCCTTTAAAATCGAATATCTAAAACTTCAACAATCAGATAATTTAAGGGTACACTTCGCACGAGATGGCGCCGATTGGGTGGGCGATTACCTTGTGCCTTAAGAAAAACGTAGCAAAAGGTACCAGTGTTTTACGGTTGTATAACTACGAATTTTAGTTCAAGGGGCTCTAGCCCAGCCATAAGGATCGGGATTAATTCCTCACTCCACTCTAAATAGAGTTCTGAGAAATTGACAGTACGTTCTTGAAGTGATCTGCCGGGAAACAGTGCATTCTGTAGTTCGGTCATTCGCACGATTTGATCTTCAAGTTTTCGCTTCTGTGCTTTTAGAAGGCGTTTCTCAAGATGGTCCAAGCCTTTTTTCTGTTTTACTTCCTGTGCCTTAACAGCGCCTAAAAACGACCTATCGGTTTGTTGGGCTATTTCGTATAGCGCCTTGAATTGTTCTTCCAAATGCTTTTTTTGAGGCCCAAAATCAATGTCGATATTCGATATTTCCCGTATCTTCTTATTGATCAAGTTACTCTGTCGCAGAAAAATATCAGGAAGCGAAAGATTGAGTTTTTTAAGTTTGTCACTTTGTTTTTTAGTCATGACCAAAACAGAATTTCTGAGCAATAACATCGGAAAAGTGATCTTCATCTCCTCAAAATATGCTTTCAGCTCGAGCCAATAGGCGAGTTCTCCCCCACCACCAATATAACAGAGATTTGGTAAGACCACTTCCTGGTATAAAGGCCGTGAGATTACATTGGGTGAAAAGCGTTCCGGAAAGGCATGTAATTCTTTTTGAAGTTGCTCCTGGGTCCAGGAAATCGATGTTTGGAGTACCGAATAGCGACCGTCAAACTCAACGATGCGTTCGCGCAGCCCGTCTTGCAAGTAAAAATAATTGATTTCCCTGGGATTTACTTGAACATCATATTTTTCGGGCAGATCTTGCAGCTTTTTAATTGTTTGGCTTACTTTTTTAAAACCTACTTGTTCAAAAAGATCCCGCTCAATATAGGGTACCATTAGGCGTTTCAGGTCATGATCGTCCCCATCCAAAATGACAAGTCCGTACTCCCCGAACAAGGTATTGACCAAAAATCGTGTGGCTTCCGTCAAGGTGTCATGTTCCAGATAGGCCTTTTTAAATAGTTCCTTTAAGGCTTCCGCATTCTTACTTTGGCCAATGGCATTCGAAAAGGCCGTGTAGACTTCTTCAAGGCCATTGGTCGAAAGTTTCCCAACAGCGCCTATCGAGGAATTAGATACTCCATTCCATTGTAATTTTCTTCCACCAAAATTAAAATAATTGATTTCCTCAAAATCATGATCTTCAGTAGCCATCCAATAGACTGGCACAAAATTGTATTTTGGATATTTTGCCTTAAGCCTAGCCGTCAAATTAATGGTTGAAATAATTTTATACAAAAAATATACGGGACCCGTAAAAAGGTTCAATTGATGGCCTGTGACGACCGTAAAAGTCATAGGCTCCTTTAACATAATCAGATTCGTTCGGGTCTTCTTTAATACTTCAAAACCCTTGTATTGCCTGGTAAGGGAAGTATATAAAATCTCACGGTGTTCACTGGGAAAATTCTTTGCCTTCTCTTGAATCTGTTCCTCAAAATTTTCGATTTCAGGATATCTGCCAAAAAAGGGCTTTAAGCTTTTATGCTCATCGATATAATCACAGATTAAAGTTGAAAAATACCCGGTTTGGTCAAATGGAAGACTATCACTGTGCATAGGCGTGCTGAAAATCGTGGTAAAGATAAAATTCTAGCTTTTCCGAATTCCTAAAAATACGTTAATTACAGCAACCATTAAACCTAGAAACCGCAACGATGGTAGAATAATGAAATATTTTGTCGCCAAGAATCCTTAGATTTGAGTTTTTCGAAATCAATTGAACACTATGCGGTTATCCTTACTTGCTGTCATGTTGCTCTGTACCAAGATCGGTACTTCGCAGGATCTTCAATCACCTTCCGAATTTCTAGGCTATGAGCTCGGGACCCAGTTCACAAGACATAGTCAGGTAGTCGACTATTATGAATATCTTTCGAAAGTGGCCCCAGAGCGCGTCGTGCTGCAACAATATGGTATGACAAACGAACGAAGGCCCTTGCTTTTGGCGTATGTCTCATCAGCCGAAAATATCAGAAACCTCGAAAGTATACGCCTTGAACATCTTAAAAGCACAACGGGTACAAGCAACGCATCGAAGGCCATAGTTTGGCTGAGTTACAATGTACATGGCAATGAAAGTGTCAGTACCGAGGCCTCAATGCAGACCATTTATGAGTTACTGACCCGTAAAAGTGCTTACCTTGAGAATACGGTGGTACTTATCGACCCTTGTATTAACCCCGACGGTCGCGATCGGTACGTGAATTGGTACAATCAATTCAAAAATACACCGAACAATGTAGACCCAAACAACAAGGAGCACCACGAAGGATGGCTCAGTGGCCGTTCTAATCATTACATGTTCGACCTGAACCGTGACTGGGCCTGGCTGACACAGGTCGAAAGCCAGCAACGCATCAAGATATTCAACAAGTGGCTGCCTTTGGTGCATGTCGATTTTCATGAGCAAGGCGTGAACAATCCTTATTATTTTGCCCCCGCAGCAGAACCCTTTCATGAGGTCATTACCCCTTTTCAGCGTGAATTTCAGATTACCATTGGAAAAAACCACGCCAAATATTTTGACGCCAACGGCTGGTTTTATTTTACGAAAGAAGTCTTTGATCTTTTTTATCCAAGTTATGGGGATACCTTCCCAACGTACAATGGCGGTATCGGGATGACCTATGAACAAGGCGGAAGCGGCCAAGCCGGACTTGGCATTATCACCAATGTCGGGGATACACTTACCTTGAAAGACCGGTTGGCCCATCATCTTGTAACCGGCTTGTCTACCATTGAAATTGCGGCTACGAACGCCTTAAAACTGAACGAGGAGTTTGGAAAATTCTATAAAAACAGGAATTTTAAGTACAAAAGTTATGTGCTAAGTGGCGACACTGACAAAATTAGCGCCTTGACCATGTTATTAGACCAACATCAAATCGTCTATGGCACGGCCACTGGTGCCATTGTGAAAGGCTATGTGTATGACAGCGGCAAGAATGGGAGCCAACGCCCCGCCAATAACAGTCTGGTAGTTTCAACCGATCAAGTAAAGGGTACCTTGGTAAAAGTTCTTTTTGAACCCAATGCCAAATTGAGCGATTCGCTTACCTATGATATCACTGCCTGGTCGCTACCATATGCCTATGGCCTGAATACCATTGCCTCCGAAAATTTGATCGAAACCACGGGTCAGAAATGGAAGAACGATTTCGACATGGCAAACATAGATGGAAGTGCCTATGCCTATATCACCGATTGGAATAGTATGGAAGATGCTCGTTTCCTGGCGGATCTGCTAAAGGGAAATGTACGGGTGCGCTTTGCCCAAAAACCATTTAAGACCTTAGAAGGGACTTTTAATCGCGGGAGCCTGATCATTACTAAATCGGACAATAAAAATAATAAGGAATATTCCACAATCTTACGGGATGCCGCCCTGAAACATCAAAAAAAATTGATTGCGACGACTACCGGTTTTGTTGAAAATGGCAAAGATTTTGGTTCGGGCTATGTAGATATGGTCAAAGACATAAAGATAGCCGTACTTTCCGGCCCTCCGACTTCATCTTTGCAGTTCGGTGAAATATGGAACTTTTTTGAACAACAATTACACTATCCAGTGACCATACTTGATTCTGAATATTGGGACGAAGTCGACCTTGGTGAATATGACGTCTTGGTGTTGCCCGGGGGATATGGGTACCAACGGTTTTTAAAGGAGAATCAATTGAATTCCCTAAAGGCTTGGGTGCGTAATGGTGGAAAGTTGATTGCCATGGGCGGCGCTATCAAAGGAATTGACGGCGAAAAGGGTTTTGGCATCAAGGAACGGAAGCAGGAGAAGGATAGTACAGGTATTCAAAAAGTACAGAACTATGAGATATCACAAAGGGAAGAAATAAAGGATGAAATTACCGGGGCGATCTTCAAAGTGGCAGTTGATCCTACCCACCCACTTGCTTATGGCTATGATAGCACGTATTACACCCTTAAATTAGGTGACGATGCCTATGAATATTTAGAGGAAGGTACGGTCGTCTTCCTTGAAAGTGATACCAAGCCTGTCGCTGGTTTCGCTGGCAGTGAAGCCCAAAAGAAAATCGGCAATACCTTGATATTTGGGGTTGAACGCTTTGGAGACGGCCAAGTAATCTATATGGTCGATAATCCTCTCTTCAGGGGTTTTTGGGAAAATGGCAAGTTATTTTTTGCGAATGCCCTATTTATGGTTGATTAATTTAGTTTCTTGTTGGCTTAATAGAGCAATAGGGAGACCATGACAATGACCACTAAGGCAGTGGGCACAATCAACATTAAATAGAGAAACGAGATGAAATTGGCCTTTACAAAAGCACCGAACCAGGAGCTCCGGTAAAAGTTGCGCAGGGCAATCATCAAATAAATCAGGAACGAAAGCCAAATCAGCACCTCGATTGCCGTAGGGATCGTTATGATCATATTCAGCAGTATCATGATACAAAAGGCCGTAAACATAAAAGTGAAAAAATAAAATGTGAAGACCAGATGATGGGCAAAGGTGCCACGTCGCCAATAAAATATTTTTAAAAAGACCGCAAAAAGTGGCAAGAGCAGGAACATTGCGATCGGAATCGTATCATAGAATGCCTTAATAATTCCTCCACCTCGATTTTGATAAAATTTCAGCATTTGAGTATATAATCGGCGTGAAAAGGCATTCGCATCCTCCTTCATGCCCATGGCCATTAAGATTTCATTTTGTGGAGCCCCTGCCGCTATCAGTGAATCGAGTTCTGTTTTATTTTTTCCAAACCAAGATATCCCGTCTGTTTTTGGAGCCGAAACTATGGCTGAATCGAGAGCCGATAATTGGCTATCGCTCATGCGTATAAACTTTTGGTTATCCTTCAAGGCCTTTTTTGCCACGGCAACTCCAATAGAATCTTTTTGAACCTGAATGGAATCTAGATCGATTTTTTGCTCAATTCCTTTTTTGATGGCCTCGGAAACCTCATTATCGGCTTTTCGCACTGTAAATGAGAAAATAAAGAAAAAAATTACTGAAATAAACAGATAAAATTGAGCAGGATGTAGGTAGGTGTTCCTTTTGCCATCAACAAAGCGTCGGGCAAGAACCCCAGGTTTTACCATTAGTGGAACAAAACTCCTAAAAAACCGAGCGTCTATCGAAAAATAGTTGCTAATCGTATTACTGAACAATAGCCCAAACGTCAGATTATCAGCGGTCTCCTGCCCACAATACGGACAATAGTCATACGAAGCATCAAAGGATTTTTCGCAATTTTTGCATTCAGTGGTCGGCATATACAAAGGTTTGTTAAAAATACAAAAAGCTCCGCAATAAAAAAGTGTACGACTTTCTCGTACGATATGCCACTATATGCTTATTATTTTTAGGAATAAGGGCAACTACAAGGTAACTATGTATCACAACAACCTGTAGCCGTCAATTCCCTATCGAGTTTCAAAGAAATTGTCTATTTTTAACTAAACCCCTAGGTATCGAATATTGCAACCCAAGGTTTCTGCATTGCCATTGCAGGGACTGGGGTGTCAAGCAATGGAAACCGTCAAAATAGCTTCACATGAAAAGAAATGACTTTATTAAAAAGACTTCCTTGGTTATAGCTGGAGGTATGGTAACATCCTATGCCTCCTGTGTCGATACCAAGAAACAAAAAAATGTACCAATTCGTTCTGAAAGAAAAAACTGGGCGGGCAACTATAGCTATATGGCGGAAAATCTTCATGAACCTGGCTCTTTGGACGAAGTAAGGCAATTGGTGCATACATTGGATAAACAAAAAGCCTTAGGTTCAACACACTGTTTTAATGATATCGCCGACAGTCCGAAAGACCAGATATCGACCAAAAAACTAAACAAAGTCATTTCTTTGGATGCAGAAAATAAGACCCTCACCGTAGAAGCAGGTGCCCGTTATGGGGACTTTGCCACTTCCTTGCACGATCAGGGCTTCGCCCTCCACAATCTGGCCTCCTTACCCCATATTTCGGTAGCCGGAGCCTGTGCGACGGCCACACACGGTTCAGGGGTCAACAATGGCAATCTCGCAACACAAGTAAGGTCGATAGAGCTTGTAACTCCTGATGGAAGCGTGGTGAACCTAGACAGCACTCACCCAGATTTTCATGCGATCGTTGTGGGTTTAGGGGTATTTGGCATCATAACCAAGGTCACTTTGGCAATTGAGAATACATTTGATGTGCGACAGGATGTGTTTCTTGATCTCCCCTTGGAATCGGTAACCTCTAATTTCGATGCCATTATGACAAGTGGTTATAGCGTGAGTTTATTTACCGATTGGATGGACAAGAAGGTAAGTGAAGTATGGGTCAAAAGAAGAACAGATTCCGAAGTAACCGATTTGGGGAACGATTTTTATGGGGCGAAGGCAGCGACAAAAAATATTCATCCCATCGCCGAGCTGGCTGCCGAAAACTGTACGGACCAAATGGGGGTGCCGGGCCCATGGTATGATCGATTGCCCCACTTTAAAATGGGTTTCACCCCTAGTGCCGGAAAAGAATTACAATCTGAATATTTTATCCCGCGGGAACACGCGGTCGATGCCCTTCTTGCCATTGAAGAAATGAAAGATGAAATATACCCGCATATCATGATTTCGGAAATCAGGGCTATCGCTGCCGATACCTTTTGGATGAGCCCTTGTTATCACCAAGACTGTATCACCATTCATACTACTTGGAAACAAAAGCAAAAAGAGGTGCTGGCATTGTTACCAAAAATTGAAGCCAAACTGGCTCCTTTTAACGTAAAACCGCATTGGGGTAAATTGTTCACGATCGAGCCTAGGATATTGCATGGTCGCTATGAAAAATATGCCGAATTTTTGGCACTGGCCAAAATGTATGACCCTACAGGAAAGTTTCGAAATGGCTACCTGAATAAAAACATCTATTAATTTGAAGGACCTTTAAAAAATAGTTGAAGATTTATTCCGACTCTTTTATGACCAATACCAAGGATGGAAATGACGATGGAAGATTCGCTGTTATTTCGAAATTAATACTTCGCCAAAATCGATCTTCAATAAAAAACCAAACTACATTTATGACGAAGCAATTGAAGTTGAGCATTATAATCGGTATTTTAATCCTGGAATTGGGATGTTCAAGATCCACGCAACAACCCTTCATACAAGATGTAAAGGGAACCCATCCTTTGGAACCCAATCAAATCTGGCTGTCGCACGAACATGTTTTAGTAGATTTCAGTGGCGCCGACAGTATTCGGCCCGCTAATTGGAACCACGATTCGATACTAAAAGTAGTACTACCGTATTTCGACCAACTTAAAGAATTCAATGTATCTTATTTTGTGGATGCCACCCCGAATTACTTGGGAAGAGATCCTGTACTACTTGAAAAAATTGCCGCTAAGACTGGGATTCGCATTATCACGAACACCGGGCTTTATGGTGCGCGCCATAATAAATTTTTGCCTGGCTACGTCAGAGATATATCACCGCAAGATTTGGCGGAAAAGTGGATACGGGAATATGAAGTGGGAATCGATGGTACTTCGGTTAAACCCGGATTTATTAAGATCGGCATTGATACTGCGGATCCTTTGGATGTCCTGCAACAAAAGTTGGTCAAAGCGGCAGCCCTAACGCATTTGAAAACTGGTCTGACGATAGCATCCCATACAGGGGAAGCCAAAGGGGTATGGCCCCAATTGCGGATCCTAAAGGAAATGGGTGTTTCTCCGGAAGCCTTTATTTGGGTGCATGCCCAAGCGGAGCCTGATAATAATAATTATCTCAAGGCCGCCGAGGCTGGATGCTGGATAAGCCTTGATGGTTTGGGATGGGAATTGGAAAAACACTTGGACAAATTACTATTTGCAAAAAACAATGGCATTTTAGATAGGATATTAATTTCGCACGACGCTGGATGGTACGACCCCCTAAAAGAACTTCAAACGATTACACCCTACACCCCTATTTTCAAGAAACTTTTTCCTTTGCTAAAAGCAAATGGATTCACAGTCGAAGAAATTAATGGTTTGATATCAATCAATGCGTCAAAAGCATTCTCAATTGCAGTCAGACCCCTCCTTAATACCAGTATTTGAATAGCGCATGGGTGCCTTACCAGGGATAATATATACGCATTCGATATTCAAAAACATTGACACCAGTAGGATTCGAAAGTCAATGTCATAAAATAATTCGCACCGTCTTTCACTATAGTGACGTCGACTGATTTTATAAATTATACATTTTCAGGGACTACGAAACCGTCACGATAATTGCGAGTTAGCATCGTATCTGCTTCCGGGTCGTTCACAAAAGTCTCCGCATGGGGGTTGAATGTCAAGACGCGATCCAATCGGTAGGCGATGTTGCCAAGATGGGCCAATCCGGATGCAAGGTGCGCCGTTTCGACAGGGCCATTAAGCAGCGTTTTATCATGTTTTCGAACCGCCTCTATGAAATTGGCGAAATGTGCATCGGTGCCGCCATCGCCACGGTCCATTCCGGTTCCCGAATTTCCGCCATCATCGCCCGACTTACCGGGTACCCTGTTTTCGCCTAAATAGGTTTTATATTTATCATAGCCATCCACTACCAAGATGCCCTTATCCCCGTAGAAAATATTACCTACAGTAGCTCCTTCCTCGGTATTTGTACACCAAGGGCGTACTTCAAATTGTATGATTTTGCGTTCCTCCGGATAATGATACACGGAGGTAAGGACTTCGGGGACTTCCTTGCAATCGTCCCAAAGGAACTTTCCGCCCATGGAGGTTATTTTTGTGGGAAGGCCCACATCCAATCCCCACATGCATAAATCGGTTTCATGAATGCCCTGGTTTCCTACATCGCCATTGCCATAATCCCAATGCCAGTGCCAATTGTAATGTACCAGATTTCTTGTAAATGGCCTCTTGGGGGCTGGTCCTGTCCACAAGTCATAATCGATACCAGCAGGAACGGGTGAGAAACCCTGATCACCGATATCGCCCCTCCATCGAAAAACGAGCCCTCTCGCCATATAGACACGACCGATATAGCCATCACGAAGTAATTCGATGGCCTCGTTGATCGCCGGTGAACTTCTTAGTTGCACCCCATGCTGTACAATGCGGTCATATTTTTGTGCAGCTTCGACCATTTTGCGTCCCTCCCATATATTGTGCGAACCCGGCTTTTCAACATAAACATCCTTACCAGCCTGACAAGCCCAAATGGCAGAAAGCGCATGCCAGTGATTGGGAGTTGCGATTGATACCACATCGATATCCTTGTTATCCATTACCCGCCTTAGATCTTGCTCGAGCCCAACTTCTTGGTTGTACGTTTCCTTGAACGATTTCTGACGCTCTTTTAACAGATTCATATCAGGATCACATAAGGTCATAATACGCACATTATCCTGGGCCATGAAACTTTTGATATGACTCTTGCCACGACCGTTCACTCCTAAAACCGCCGCATTGATGCGGTCATTGGCGCCAAATACACTTGATGAAATTATGGTAGGTGCCGCAATTACCGCTGTTCCCGCTGCAGCCGTTTTCTTAATAAAAGATCTTCTTGTTGATTTCATTTGCTCATCTATTTGGTTACTTTAATTTTTGATGGGTACTATCAAGATAATAGTTTCAGTTTTATAATCTAAGGTTTTTTTCAAGGATGACATACACCAACTAATATTCGAGGAAAAGTCCCTAATGTCAGTAAATCATTGAACACAACTTAAGTAGGGTGAACTACTTTCTTTAGGAGATACTAAAATAGTTGTGTGCCGTTTTACTAAGGAAAGTTAAACTTTTTATTTGATCGTTAACGTTAACGAATCCGATTTTTATCATTTTTATAGGCTTATAACCATGCTCAAAAGTTCATTTTACTAGTAGAACTTTAATATGTGAAAAAATAGAAACGCTAACGATGGAATTCAACAGCATGTAGCACTCCCCTATGGCGCGCGAATTTCCCAGGTTCCCGAACAATTTTCGAAAGGGCGATTCGCCCTTACCTGAAATTTCCTATCTTTAGTTGGCTCCTCCTCTATATATGATCAACTGTAACCAACAAATTTCAAAACGCGGAAGCCCTTAATTGCAGCTTTTCTTGAAACCAAAAAGGTCGAAATTTTAAAAATTATGGCAAAACAACTCGTTTATTTTAAGTCGGCCTGATTTTTTGAACTGGCTTTCAAACCGTGGTATGCGAACTGGCAAACAATCGAAGGGATAAACAGGCATAAAAATTAAAGAAACTTAAATACAATGAAATTAGGAGCTTTTTCAATAAGTCTAAGTGTCAAGGACATTGCGGCATCAAAAAAATTTTATGAGCACCTCGGATTTTCGATACTCGCCGGCGATTTGGAAAAAAATTACCTGATCATGAAAAACGAAAATGCGCTTATCGGATTGTTTCAAGGGATGTTTGAAGGCAACATCCTGACATTTAACCCAGGTTGGGACGAAAGTGGAAAGAACATCGCCGATTTTGATGATATTCGAAAAATACAGCAACTTTTAAAAAGCGGAGGGATAAAAATCGAAAAGGAAATCGATGAAGGAACGACTGGGCCAGCAAACTTTATGATTCCCGATCCCGACGGAAATATGATTCTGATCGATCAGCATCGGTAAGTTGCATGAACAAGACTAAAACAAACACATCTTCACCTGTATACCCACTTTATCTTATTTCATTATAAGATTCCTATGTTGCCAATCGAAATTGGGTATGGGAACTTCGGAATTAAGTCCTAAAATAATATATAATCATATTTAAGCTATAACGAAATTCCTATGAGAGCCTTATTATATGAAACCTTCCAAGGAACCCTGTATGTTGAGAATGTTCAAGATCCCGTTCCAAAAGAGCATGGGGTCGTCGTTAAAGTAAACGCCACCGGTCTTTGCCGAAGTGACTGGCATGGCTGGATGGGTCATGACCCAGATATCGTATTGCCCCATGTACCAGGCCACGAATTGGCAGGAACCATTGTTTCAATGGGTAAAAAAGTGCAAAATTTTAAGGTGGGAGACCGGATTACTGTTCCCTTTGTCTGCGCTTGCGGCCGTTGCAGCCAATGCCATTCCGGGAACCATCAGGTGTGCGATCATCAATCGCAACCAGGTTTTACACATTGGGGCTCGTTCGCCGAATATGTTGCCTTGGACCATGCAGAAACCAATCTAGTACACATCCCCGAAGAAATTGACGATGTTACCGCTGCAACCTTGGGATGCCGCTTTATCACCGCTTTTAGGGCCATTGTCGAACAAGGTAAAGTGAATGGCGGACAGTATGTCGCCATACATGGATGTGGCGGGGTGGGATTATCAGCGGTAATGATCGCGAATGCCCTAGGAGCCCAGGTAATTGCCATTGATATCAATGAAGACGCCTTGGTTTTAGCCAAGGAATTGGGAGCTATCGCGACAATCAATGCTTCGCAAACCACCAATGTAGTCGAACTTGTCAAAAACATGACCCAAGGTGGCGCCCAGGTCTCTCTGGATGCTTTGGGAAGCGCGGTTACCTGCTTTAATTCGGTTGCCAATCTTAGAAAAAGGGGCAAACACATTCAAGTAGGATTGATGACCGGGGATCACCGACATCCAAAAGTTCCGATGGACCTAATTTTGGCCCACGAGCTGGAAATTATAGGCAGTCATGGGATGCAGGCACATAAATATCCTGAAATGATGGCCATGATTAAAAATGGGAAACTGCATCCTGAAAAACTTATTGAAAAGACCATTTCGCTCGACGCCGCGATTCACGCCTTGCCAAACATAGCTAAATTTGATCATAAAGGTGTTCTGGTAATCAATTCCTTTTAAACCAATTTGAAGAAGAGGGCCACTTTGTACCCCTATGGGAAATGCATATCTTGGGGCCATCCTTTAAATAAAGGGAAATCTCGAACATTACTATTAGAAACCACACTCCATACTTCATGTACTATGGATTATCGCAAAAAAATTAGCACCGCCTTTGAACTTCATTCGGTTGAAGACATTGCAAACTGTTTCGAAAGTGGAATCGACCCAAATACTGTGGCACATGGAAAACCGCTCATTGAGGAGCTTATCAACATGTATACCCGTGGACCAAGATTCAAAAGATGTATTCAGGTATTTGTTGATTATGGCCTTGACTTTAACGACCAAGTATTACTTGCCGTATTATTGGATGATGCGCATTTGCTTGATAAGCTGCTAGTACAGAATACGAACGCCCTTGCAAAAAAATATACGTTTCAATGTACATTTACACCACTCCACGAAGTCTCCCTTTTGCATCTCTGCGCTGAATACAATCACCTTTCCTGCGCAAAAGTCCTTGTTAAATACGGTGTAGATCCCAACATAACAGCCGGGATCGATGCGAATGGTTTTGGAGGACATACGCCCATCTTTCATACGGTAAACCAAGATGCCAATAAGAGCATCGACATGCTGAATTATTTAGTCTCCTTAAAGGTCGATTTGACAATCACGGTAGCCGGACTTGTTTGGGGAAAGGGCTATGACTGGGAAACCTACATTCCATCGGTAAACCCCATCAGCTATGCGATGATGGGACTCCTAAGGCAGTTTCAGCGAACCGAGGTGCAAATTTATGAAGTAATCAATGTACTCATGCAGGCCAGGTACCATATTGGGTATACTCCCAAAAACATTCCTAATAGGTATTTAAATAATTGATCTTTACAAAAACCGCATGATTGCACGCGAAATTAAGCTTATACGAACACGGAAGGCCATGAGATCTGCTATCAGTATAGCTATTCATTTAAAATAATAAGAACATGAACGTAACCGATACCATCGGATTTATCGGGGTGGCCCTGCTCCTGATCGCCTTTTTCCTTAATCTAAACGGAATCATCGAAAAAGAAAATATAATCTACATTTCGCTCAACATCACCGGGGCTTTATTGGCCTGTTTGGCTTCCTTACTTTTAGACTATTTACCCTTCATTATCCTTGAGGGATGTTGGGCGTTGGTTTCGTTGTATGCCTTCATAACCTTTTTTAAGAACGGAAGCCGGATGAAGTAATCGCCATCTTTGATGCGCTATCGACCATTGTAAAAGCCCTGCGTCAAATTGAATTTTTTGTATTTTGCTTTACATTTTAGAAGCGAACCAGAGGCCTTCAAACTACGGATCCTTTCATACGCAACTAGGACTTTTGGGCACCTTATTTATTGCGCGAAATAATCAATAAATAGAATTCCCATTATTCGTTGAAATCACCAGTACTACTTGTATGCATGCTGTAAATGTCTTTTCTATTGTGAGCGGCCCTGCCCTCGTTGATTTGCCCATTCAATGGCATCCACCTCGGAAATTAACGCTTGGGCTTTCCTAAATTTGTAGGTTTTTAGATGTAATATCGATTATCTTAGGACTCTTAAATGAAGAAGGAACAATCCATATTTTGATTTAATTCTTAAAGAGATTCGCGTGCATAAGCTCATTTCAGGATCAGATTCAAACTACAAAAAAAGCCATGGCCGTATTTAGGAAGCAAAAATTCAATGACCTCGGACTCGACACCAAAACACCGGCAGGTGGGTATCGCACCTTGAATAAGGATGGTTCCTTTAATGTAAGGAAAATCAATGTCCCCCTTTTTGAGCGTATCAATTTTTTTCATTCCTTGGTTTCTATGTCCTGGTGGCGCTTTTTTGGAATCATCGCCATTTGCTATATCCTTGTCAATTTATTATTCGCAACCCTTTATATGACCATTGGGGTCGAACATCTTACGGGCATAGAGGGCATTACCGATTTAGATAAATTTTTGGAGGCGTTTTTCTTTAGTGCCCAGACCATCACCACGCTAGGCTATGGACGCGTAGCTCCCATAGGTACACCCGACAATATTGTCGCTGCCATTGAATCGATGCTCGGGTTGCTTTCCTTTGCCCTTGCAACCGGACTCATGTATGGTAGATTTTCTAGGCCATCTGCAAGAGTCCTTTACAGTAGACAAGCCGTTATTGCACCCTATCAGGAAATAAACGGCTTCATGTTCCGTATGGTAAATCCACAAAATATTCAACTCTTGGAGGTTGAAATCAATGTAACGCTTTCGATGAAAAGGGAAAATTCAGAATCGCGTAATTTTTACCTATTAGAACTTGAGCGGTCAAAAGTCGTATTTTTTCCATCTACTTGGACGATTGTGCATCCTATCACCGAGGCGAGTCCGCTCTACCGATTGACAGCGGCCGAGGTGCTTGAAAAAGATGCTGAATTTATAGTGATGGTGCGCGCATTTGATGAATCTTTTTCTCAAACGGTGTATTCCCGATCTTCCTACAAGGCACATGAATTGAAGTGGGGAGAAAAATTCGTATACCTTATTCAGCACGAGAAAGATGTAAATACGGTTGATGTAGGTCGCATTGATGAGACTGAAAAAGCCCCTTTAAACCCATGAATAAAAAGACACTACTCTTATCGGCTTTTATGGTGCTGAAGATGGTATTACAATATGTACTGATCAGTCCGGCATATGAGTTACACCGTGATGAATTTCTATATCTCGACCAAGGACAACACCTTGCCTGGGGCTATGCCTCGGTGCCCCCTTTTATGTCCTGGATATCGGTAATCGTCCACGGATTGGGCAATGGGGTGTTTTGGGTCAAGTTCTTTCCTGCCTTTTTTGGAGCCCTAACCCTGTTGGTGGTCTGGAAGGCCATTGAAGTGCTAAAAGGAGACCTATTCGCACTGGTCTTAGGGGCCGTGTGTATTCTATTTTCTTCGCTGCTACGATTGAACATGCTATATCAACCCAATTCTTTTGACATTCTTTGTTGGACAACCCTTTACTTCTTTCTTATTAAATACTTTCAAGACGAAAATTCAAAATGGCTGTTATGGGCCGCTGGCGTATTTGCTTTGGGATTTTTGAACAAATACAACATTGGTTTCGCCATCATGGGACTTTTGCCCGCCTTGTTGTTTAGCAAACAACGTGCGATCTTTGCCGATAAAAAGTTGTACATGGCCATGATCTTGGCCTTAATATTGATTTCACCCAATCTCATTTGGCAATACCAAGAGAATTTTCCGGTGATCCGACACCTCAAAGAACTGGCCGATACGCAATTGGTGAACGTAGACAGGTGGGGCTTTCTCACGGATCAACTCCTCTTCTTTATCGGCGCACTTTTAATTCTCTTATTAGGGTGGGCAGCACTTTGGTTTTACCCCCCTTTTCGGAAATACCGGTTTATGTTTTGGGTGTTACCACTGACCTTGGCAGTTTTCAGCTACCTACGGGCCAAGAGTTATTATGCCGTAGGCCTCTATCCGATCTATATCGCTTTCGGATCTGTCTGCCTAGGAACCTTGTTAACGACCGGAAAGAAGAAATATGTAAGGCCTTTCATCATCGCCCTACCACTCCTTCTGTTTATACCTATCTCGAAAATCGCCTTTCCCAATAAGGATCCCAAGGATATTGTTGCCCATCCAGATATGTATCAAAAATACGGGCTGTTGCGCTGGGAAGATGGTAAGGACCACCCATTGCCACAAGACTTTGCCGACATGCAAGGCTGGCGTGAATTGGCAGAAAAAGTTGACTCGGCATTCGACAAGGTTGGGGAACCCAAGCAGACACTGGTGCTCTGTGACAATTATGGGCAGGCGGGGGCCATCAATTATTATAGCAAAAAGGGTATACGTGCCGTCTCGTTTAATGCAGACTATAATAAATGGTTTGATCTGAGACCTACGTATGTGAACCTGATTCGGGTCAAAGAACAGGAGGCTAGGCATACTGAATTTGCTGAGACGAGTCCGTATTTTCAAGTCTCGACCATCGCCGACTCTATAACGAACCCCTATGCACGCGAAACAGGCACCACTATTTTTGTTTTTAAAGGCGCCAAAGTCGATGTGAATAAGCGTATAAGACAAGAAATCGAGGAATCAAAATAGTACTTATTTTAGGTTTATAAAAAATGGGCAATCCCTGATTTGAAAATGTGATGCTTTTCGTGTTTTAATCCGAACAGAAAACTTTCCGATGCTTAGCGGTATTTTAGCAATGATTAGGCGAACCGTAATGAAACAACATGGGCTTATCGATTAGGTCTAAAAAAATCACATGAGCTTCCCATTAAGTCCCATTCGCTCTTTATAAAAATATAAAATTGCAGCGCGATCGTTTTTAAACCTATAAATAGTGCTTAATCGATTTTATCCTAACTCGCTTTTTGCGTATCTTCAAATTGAAAAATAAAAATCCAGCATTTCTGGTCATTTATTGACATCATGATTCTAAATTTACATTATGGGCACTAAGGATACCACCCGGTTGGATAGCATTGTAGCATACATCAATCGGCCTACTATCAATTGGCAACAGCTGCTTTCTGAAATTATTTCACGCTTTGGTTGTACCACAGGCACTTTGCATTTTCTGGACAGCGAAACAAAGCTCCTTAAACTAAAGGTCTTCCAAGGAATTCCTGATTTTTTAATTCCAAAATTGTCGGAGATACCTATAGGTAAAGGGATGGCCGGCATTGCCGCAGAACGGCGCGAACCTGTAGAAATGTGCAACTTACAAACCGACGAATCAGGTGTAGCCCGCCCAGCGGCCAAGGAGACGAAGGTTGAAGGATCAATTGTAGTCCCCATGCTGCTGAATGATCAGCTCTACGGGACTTTGGGCATCGCCAAACCGGTACCCTATGATTTTACGAAAAACGAAATAAACGAACTCTCACAAATCGCTTCGGAAATGTGCAAGGCCCTAACTACCAACCACTAATTGTTAAAATTTCCTTGGAAGAAAGGACAAGAGGCTACTACTGTCAATTGGTTGTCGTACAGCTTTTTCGCAATTAAGTTCGATACACATCTCACAATGCCTTAATCTCCTTGATTTATATATCAAATGTTGATTTTTGAGCCTAGTTCTTGACAAATATCCATTTCAAAATGCAAGAGACCATTAAAAAATTTAAGTTTAGGAACACCGGGGTAGTCTTGGATGCACCTGAAGCGATTGAGAAAGCATTTATAGCAGAAGGTTTTGAAACCCGCCTTGCCAACAATGCCAAAAGTGCGAACACCGTAGTTTTTCTAGCCGATCGTAAAACCTTTATCGACTTTCTTAAAAATAAACTACAAAAAATCGAACCCGACAGTGTTTTATGGTTCGCATATCCTAAAGGTACTTCCAAGATCAAAACAGATATCAATAGGGACACGCTTCGGGCTACTGGT
The DNA here is from genome assembly GCA_963798435.1 of uncultured Flavobacteriaceae bacterium. Lineage (GTDB taxonomy): Bacteria > Bacteroidota > Bacteroidia > Flavobacteriales > Flavobacteriaceae > JALHST01. The sequence continues at coordinate 375,389 of CAWCTF010000006.1, read as the reverse complement.
GAATCGTTCGGCATTACCACAGTAGCGGCCATTTCAATAGATGCTACCTGGAGTGCCCTACGATTTAGGCCTATTGAAAAAGTGGGGACCTAAATCGGAGAAGCTTCATGTCAAGCCGCATGACATCCTTTTAATTCGCCAAGTGGCTGAATGGGTTGTTTTAAACGAATTTGAATCATCGGATGTATTCGAACCTTTCAATGCATCTGATTTAAATCTGTATGGAATCCGATAGCACAAAAAGTGCCAACGACCGGCCCGCTAAGAATACGTCTTATTGCGATTTCTATACTCCCTATAACTAGGTGACAAGTCAACCCCAGAATACCAAATATTACACCTCTGGCTTCGGAAATTCTATGAGACTCCATCAAAATGAGTATCTTTCGATGCATGACAATACATTATTATGAACCTTAAAAATAGCCTAGATAAAAAAATAATCCCAAATCTTATCCTGGTCATCTTGCTATTCCTGGGGTGCGAAGAAAAGAAGGATGTAACTGTCACTATCAATCTTCAGGGGCTCAACGAATCGGTAGAGGTTGTGCGAGACCAAGCAGGGATTAATCATATTTATGCCAAAAACCAGCATGATCTATTTTTCGCCCAAGGATACTGCGCGGCCAAGGACCGTCTTTTTCAATTTGAAATCTGGCGTAGGCAGGCCACTGGCACGGTCGCCGAAATTCTTGGCGAACGCGAATTGAAGCGTGACATTGGCACACGCCTATTTAAGTTTAGAGGCGATATGGATACCGAGATGCGGCATTACCATCCGGATGGTATTGAAATCTTAACGGCCTATACCGATGGCGTCAATGCGTATATTGAAGAGGTGTTGCAACATCCTGATCAGCTACCGATAACTTTTAAGGCACTGGATATTTTACCCCAAAAATGGACCCCCGAGGTAATCATCTCAAGACATCAGGGGTTATTGGGAAATATTACCGAGGAACTTGATATCGGTCGCTCCGTAGCCAAAGTGGGTCCTAAAAAAGTAAAGGAATATCTGTGGTTTCATCCAAAAGATCCAAAAATTGATCTGGATCCCGCGATAAACGGTGACTTATTATCAATGGATATCCTCGAATTATACAACGCCTATCGGAGTCCGTTAGAATTTAAATCAGAGGATGTAGTGGCTACATATCGGAACGAAAAATCGGTCATAGGGTCACTCGACAAAGCTTCTCATAACCACAGTCTAGACAAGGACAAAAAATATCTAGGCAGCAACAATTGGGTAACGGCACCAAGCCTATCAAAAAACGGCCACACCTATTTGGCGAACGACCCACATCGGCGCTTAGCAATACCTTCCTTGCGATATTGGGTACATTTATCAGCCCCTGGATGGAATGTCATTGGTGGTGGGGAACCCGAAATACCGGGTGTATCGATCGGGCATAATGAATATGGTGCGTGGGGCCTTACGGTCTTTGAAACCGATGGGGAAGATCTGTATGTATACGATATTAACCCGAAGGATCCCCATCAGTACAAATACAGGAATGAATGGGTTACGATGAAAAGAATTCAGGAAACCCTAAAGGTAAAAAATGGTCGGGACCGGAAAATAGATCTGTTCTATACGGTCCATGGACCGGTGACCCTGATCGATTCGGTAAACCATAAGGCCTACGCCGTTCGATGTGCATGGCTAGAACCAGGTGGCTCCCCCTATCTCGCCTCTTTGCGTATGGACCAAGCCAAAAATTGGAATGAATTTCGAGAGGCCTGTAACTTTAGCAATATTCCTGGCGAAAATATGATCTGGGGCGATACTGAAGGTAATATTGGTTGGCAAGCCGTTGGTATTGCACCGATTCGACGAAATTTTAGTGGTTTGGTACCCGTACCCGGAGATGGCCGTTTTGAATGGGACGGCTATCTGCCGATTATCGATAAACCACATACCCTAAATCCCGAAAACAATTTTATTGCTACTGCAAATCAAAATGTTACCCCTGATACTTATACCCAATGGGATGCAGTCGGGTATTTATGGGCCGATCCCTATCGTGGCAAGCGGATCAATGAAGTCTTGGGTTCGGGCGAGAAGTTGTCCTTAGAGGATATGAAAAAATTACAGACCGACTATTACTCCTTACCTGCCAAGACACTTGTGCCCTTTCTGAAAAATGTGAGCTACACCGATACCTTGGTCGAAAAGGCAAAAAATAAATTAGTGTCCTGGGACTTACGATTGGATAAATATTCTGAAGCAGCGGGGATTTATGTCGCCTGGGAGCAAGAATTACCTCTTAAATTGCTAACGTATTTCCCGGATCCCGGAGCGGAAGATCTTATTGAAACCCTTCAAATGGCACGACTCCTTGAATGGATACAGGATCCAATAAGCAGATATGGAAAGAATGCCGAAAAGAAAAGAGATGAATATCTTCGCGAAACCTTCGCTTCGGCAATACAGAAACTTGCGAACAAATTTGGGAATGACATAAATTCCTGGAAATATGGCCAAGCCAACTATAAACATGTTCAAATTGATCATCCTTTAGGAGTGGCGGTCAATGAAGATTTGCGGCAAAAGCTCAACACCGACCTCAAGCCACGCGGTGGAAATCAGCATACCCCAAATTCAACCGGGAGTTCCAACGGTCAATTATATGGGGCTACTTTTCGGATAATCGTAGACGTCAACGATTGGGATAGTACGGTTGGGGCTAATCCTCCAGGTCAATCTGGCGATCCCAATAGTCGATTTTACAAAAATCTCTATGACCCATGGGCCGAGGATACCTATTTCCCAGTATACTTCACAAAATCAAAAATTGATTCCTTAGCGTACGGGCGAACTCGGCTAATGGCTGAATAATTAAATCGGCGGAAACGTTGTGCCCCTATTTTAGAACAAGCTTAAGAACATAATCATCAGCGGTCAGAAATAAGGTCTTTTCATCGGGCGTAAAGGCACAGTTCGACGTTTTTTCCCCAGTATGGATTCTTGCAATCGGTTTTCCATTTTGGTTGAAAATCCATAAGCCTCCCGGCCCGGTAGCGAACAGATAGCCCGCACTGTGCATTTTCATTCCGTCTGGCAATCCTTGTTCCCCTTCTTTCCCTACCAATGCAGTTGCATTATAAAAAATCTTTTTATTCGTAATTTTTTCCTCCGACATGACATCGTATTCATACCAAACGGCATGCTGCGGATTCGATACGGCAATGTAGAGTTTCGAATAATCGGGAGAAAAAGCAATCCCATTCGGTCGTGATAATTTATCCAATAAAACGAGGTCCCCTGATGGTTTCAGACAATAAACCCCTTGAAAATCTAACTCCTTCTGCGGGTCATCCATATTCAAAGGAAGCCCATAGGGTGGGTCTGTAAAATATAGATTGCCCTTATCATCATAGGTACCGTCATTTGGGCTGTTCAAACGTTTACCTTGGTAACGATCTACCAACACTTCGTACTCCGGTTTCGGATTATCGAGTGTACTTTTCATCATAGCGATCCTTCGCTCCCCATGCTGCATAAGAATCAATTTCCCTTGTGGACTCAATAACAAGCCGTTAGACCCTGGTTCTTCCCCTTTAAAATCCTTGCCCATAAAACCGGAAGGATATAAATATTCAGTGATTTCCCCCTCACTACTTAACCTAAATACCTTGTTATTGGGTATATCCGAAAATAAAAGGAATTTTCCGTCTTCGATCCATAACGGACCTTCGGCCCATGTGAATTGACTTCCAACAACTTCAATTTCTGTGTTTTCATCTAGGAAGCGGTGGGCTTCCTTGTCAAGAATTTCGATAGAAAAAGTGGGTGTACCCTGGCCCAATGTGATGAACTGTACATGTACTAAAAACAAAAAAAGAGTAAGCTTTCCCATACTATTTGAAATTTACGAGTATCCTATGCGCCGATGGACACGTGGTTTTCCTATTCATTAATTTATTAGTCATCAGGCAGTTTCCAATTCCCTTAAAATAAGCCTGTCTTCTAAGCGGTCTTTTGATTTCTTAAAAAATTCTTACCCTGCATGGAGTCGCTTGATAAATTGTTTCGCCAAATCCTCGATTTCCTTCATATCAGCTTCCGTACTGGCAGAAGATTTTACCAAGGAACTACCAATGCCCATTCCATCGATACCCGCATCTAACCATTCTGAAAGGGTATCAAGATCGATACCCCCTACTGCAAAGAATTTAACGTTTTTAAAAGGCCCTCTTAATGCCTTTAAATACGAAGTCCCAAAATGACCTGCAGGGAACAATTTGATGATATCGGCTCCATAGGCCAACGCATCACTAATTTCAGTAGGAGTCAATGCACCCATTACTATCGGAATATTGGCTTGCAACGCTATATCTACTATTTCCTTATTCGTATTCGGAGTTACTAAAAACTGTGCCCCAGAGACAATCGCATGTTCGGCAAGCTGAATATTCGTTACGGTTCCAGCTCCAATTAATATCTGTGGATATCGTAATCGTGCATTTTTGATCTCGGTTCTAAAACCAGGGGTATTGGTGGTAATTTCCAATACGTTGATTCCTCCGGAAACTAAACTATCAAGAACTTGTGGAACGCACACCTGTTGGTTCAAACGAACGACGGCAACCAATTTCTCGGTTATCAGGATATCGATTATTTCTTCCTTGGCTTTCATCGTATGACATGGCCAGAGGTATTTCCTTCGGCTATTGAATTTATTTCTTGTTCGGTACTTGTATGGATGTCACCTACCAGCGTATGTTTTAGGGCGAAAGCCGCTGCTGCAAAATTAATGGCGGTTTGATCCTTCCAACCTTTGCCCATAGCATGAAGAAATGCGGCTGCAAAGGCATCTCCCGTGCCAAATCGATCCGTGACGGCCACCTCATACGTCTGTGAAAAAACAGGAGTACCGGCAGAAAGAAATGCGCCGGATACATGGTTCGATGAAGCCGAATGATGCTCCCGCACCGTGAAGGCGACTTTGTCAAGACCGAAATCTTTTTTTACGCATTCAAGGGCCTTTAAGGTTTTATCTAAGACGGTAGTCCCACTGAATTCGATGTCATAGACATCTTTCAGGACTCCAATATTTCCAAAAACCAAATCGGTATGTTCTAAAATGCTATCGAAAATGGCGCGTGCCCTCGTTGTATCGTTCCAAAGACTTCTTCTAAAGTTTAGGTCAAAACTGACGGCCACCCCGAGTTGGCGAGCCGTTTTGACTGCAGCAATGGTTTCCAGGGCACATTGTTTGGAAAGTGCTGGCGTAATCCCTGACACATGAAACCATTTTTGATCTTTTAAAAAGGCATTCCAATCAAACTCACCGGGACCAATTTCGGAAATTGCCGAACCTGCCCTGTCATAAATTACGCGTGAAGGACGGATAGAGGATCCCAATTCTATAAAATAGGTACCCAACCTAGATCCCTCTTTGAGTATGTAGTGCGTGTCAACTTTAAATTGATTTAGGGATTGCACTGCTGCCTCTCCAAGCGGGTTAGACGGCACTTTACTCATAAAGCGCACCTTATTTCCCAAACATGCCAATGAAGTTGCCACATTTGATTCAGAGCCTGCATAGCCTGCCGAAAAAAGATTTGAATTTTGAATCCTATCCGAATTGCCAGCGGGCACTAAACGGAGCATAATCTCACCAAAACCGGAAAAACCCATAGTGTCCTGATTTGTTTGAGCCCATCATGTTCTATAGGCTTCCTTCACCTCTAAAGTAAGGAATAAATTTTAGCTAGCGGAATTTACCTGAGGATACCCCTACCATTCGAAAAGAAGTTTTTTGTAGGTATTTAGTTTCCCGAGTGAAATCAACAATACGAGCTATCTAGGCGAACCTCCCACTGATTTAAAAATGCCGGGGCGAGTTAAACTGGAATCCCATAAAGGTCAAAATCGGCTGCATCCTGAATTTTGATTTCTACGAATTCACCTTGTTTCAGATAGTACTTGGCAGCATCGATAAGCACCTCATTATCCACATCAGGGGAGTCGAATTCAGTTCTTCCGATAAAATAGTCGCCTTCTTTGCGATCGATGATACAGCGAAACGTTTTTCCGATTTTTTCCTGATTCAGTTCCCAGGAAATTTGGGATTGCAATTCCATGATCTCATTGGCGCGTTCTTGTTTTACCAACTCAGGAACATCGTCCTCCAAGGAATATGCATGCGTATTTTCCTCATGGCTATAGGTGAAGCAACCCAAGCGTTCGAAGCGCATTTCTTCGACCCATTTTTTGAGCTTTATGAAATCTTCCTCGGTTTCCCCAGGGTAGCCCACGATCAATGTAGTACGTATGGCCATAGTAGGAACCGCAGCCCTGAATTCTTTCAATAATTGCGTGGTCTTGGCCTGGGTGGTCCCGCGTCGCATACTTTTAAGTACTGAATCTGATATATGTTGTAACGGGATATCCAAATAATCACAGATTTTAGGTTCTTGCCGCATTACTGTGAGTACATCCATAGGAAATCCTGTTGGAAAGGCATAGTGTAGGCGTATCCATTCAATCCCGTCAATCTTGACCAAGGCCTGTAGTAGTTCGGCCAGATTCCTTTTTTTATATAGGTCTAACCCATAATAGGTGAGGTCTTGGGCGATCAAAATAAGTTCTTTCACGCCTTTGGCCGCCAACTTTTGTGATTCAATGACCAGTTCTTCGATTGGTTTGCTTCGATGTTTTCCACGCATTATCGGAATGGCACAAAAGGAACAGGGGCGGTCACAGCCTTCGGCAATTTTTAGGTAGGCATAATTTTTTGGGGTGGTGGTCAAGCGCTCTCCAATCAGTTCATGCTTATAGTCTGCTCCTAGGGCTTTCAAAAGATTCGGAAGGTCGCTCGTTCCGAAATATGCGTCAACATTCGGAATCTCATTTTGAAGATCAGGTTTATAACGTTCACTTAAGCAACCGGTCACAAACACTTTATCAACCACACCTGCTTCCTTTTGGCGAACGTACTCCAATATCGTATTGATACTCTCTTCCTTGGCATTGGCAATAAAACCGCAGGTATTTATTACAACCACATTGCCATCCTCCTCATGTACCACCTCTTTTTGGCTGGCACGTAATTGCCCCATGAGTACTTCGGAATCGTACACATTCTTCGAACAACCCAAAGTGACCACATTGATCCTATTTTTTTTAAGCGATTTTGTCCGCATAATTCTGAAAATGGCTGCAAAAATACGATTTGGACCGCTATAAACGTTCTTTAACAACAGTTTTCTTGAAAACACGTTAAACCTTTGCAACCCATACGCATCAAATAAATTAAATTTCCGATTCATGAAGCCCCATATCACTTTATACTTAGCGGCCTGCCTCTTCGTAGTTGTTAGCTGCTCAAAAGACAACCCAGGAGATCCATCCCCTAATCCAAGTCCGGAAGCATTGTATTTCCCTCCTCTGAATTCGACAACATGGGAAACCGTTTCGATTGAAGAATTGGGATGGAATGCAGCGGCCGAACAACCACTTTATACGTTCCTTGAAGCAGGTAAAACCGATGCCTTCTTGGTCCTTAAGAACGGTCGTATCGTCTTGGAGAAATATTTTGGCAATTTTGACGCCACTAAGAATCATTCCTGGAATTCGGCCGCAAAAACGTTGACTTCATTCACAGCGGGTATCGCCCAGCAAGAAGGGCTTTTATCAATTGACAAACCTTCTTCCGATTATATGGGCGCTGGTTGGTCGTCGCTTACTACTGAACAAGAACAGCAAATCACCGTAAGGCATCACCTCACTATGACCACAGGGCTCGATTATACGGTATCAGATAATTTTTGTACCGATACTGAATGTCTTCTATTTAAAAACGAACCGGGTACCTATTGGTATTATCACAATGCAGCGTATACCCTTTTAGACAACATTATTACTGGGGCGGTGGGTCAGGATTTCACTGCATATTTTAATGCGAAGGTTCGTGACAAGATCGGGATGCAGGATCTTCGATCAAGACCGGGTATCTAAATCTTTATTTTAGTACGGCGCGTAGTATGGCACGGTTTGGACTTTTAAACTTAAATCGTGGTACTTGGGATACGACCCTCATATTGGAAGACCAAACTTTTTTTACCCAAGCTACCAACACATCTCAGGATCTGAATAAATCGTATGGTTATTTGTATTGGCTTAACGGAAAAAGCAGTTTTAAAATTCCGGGCTCAGAGGAACTTTTTCAAGGAAAGTTGATTCCCAATGCCCCAGATGATCTATATGCCGGCCTTGGGGCCTTTGATCAAAAATTGTACGTTGTTCCCAGCCAAGGCTTGGTAATTGTACGCTTAGGTGATTCTGCAGATGCAGATGAACTGGGGCCGACCACGTTTGACAATGATTTGTGGGAAAAACTGAATGCACTGATCAATTAATGGTATCCCGATGGTAATTTCCGGCTATTTGTTGCGACCTCAAAAGCCCGCCCCAATGCTAAGAGTTCAGGTTCATGGAATTGTTTGGCGATAAACGTAATACCAATAGGCTCGCCGTTGGTTTTATATCCCATAGGAACGGTCAATGCCGGATATTTTGCGACCGCCGCGTAGCCCGCATGATAGTTATTGATCGAAAGTATGGCATCTAGGTCAAATTGATCAAGGGCCGTATCAAAAAACCGTCGTCCGTTCTTTTCCAAGGTATTCTTAATAGTATTAAGATGGGCCGCCGAAGTAGTATCGGCCAAAATACCTTCGAAAAGAGCCTGCCCGTAGGGTATCCGCACCACCGAATCGGCCCTATTAAAAGTGACGGCATCGGCTATCGACCTTATTTTTGCCGCTTCACTGTTTTTCACATTGGCAGTTAAGTAGGCAGGAAGGTCATTGCGCATATCGATATTTAGGATACTTAAAAAGCCCTCCATAGATTCCTCCGGAGGATCAAATTCGACGATTATCGCGCCTAGGTTTTTTAATTTGTCAATGGTATTCCTGTAGATGGTATCAGCTGCAATCAGATAACGCATGGCCCCGAGACGTTTGCCTTTTAAACTAGGTTCCTCCGTCAGGAGGTCGAGATACCTGGCTTTCCCTGCAACTGAAGCAGGGTCGTCTAAGTCTTCCCCGATCATGGCGGAAAGTACGATGGCGTTGTCACGGACGTTCTTCGTTATAGGGCCCGGGGTATCCAACGTACTTGATATGGGTACAATTCCCGATCTGCTTAAAAGGCCGATCGTTGGTTTCAGACCTACGACCGAATTTTGGCTGCTCGGGGAAAGAATGGAGCCTGACGTCTCAGTGCCTATGGCGGCTACGGCATAGTTGGCTGCCACCGAGGTCGCACTTCCAGAACTCGAGCCCCCGGTCTCGAAAATTTTTCGCCCATACGGATTTAAGGTCTGTCCGCCCACGGCACTATAGCCAACAGGGCACCCATTGCATAAGAAATAGGCCCATTCACTTAGGTTTACCTTCCCCAAAATAAGGGCGCCATTTTCCTTTAATTTTCGAACAATGAACGCATCGTCGACACGATTATTTTTAAGTGCTATCGAACCGGCAGTAGTTGGCATCCCTTCAGTACCGATGTTGTCTTTCAATAAAATGGGCATGCCATAAATCGGATGGTTTTTTTGGGCACCTTCTGAATTCATGTGTTCATCCAAAGCGCGTGCTTCCGAGACAACGTTTTCATTGAAGGCAATCACTGTATTGAGTGTCGTACCATTTGGCAGTTCATAGTTGTAAATACGGTATAAGTAGAACAAGACCAACTTTTCGTACGTGAGCGTTCCTTTGGCAATATGTGATTGTATGGTTGGGATATCCTGTTCTAAAATCATTGGTTTCAAGGTCTCGTATTCTGCCTCGCTCATTTTCAAAACGGCATCGTACAAGGGTCTGAATACTTCGTTTTTATCCAACACCTTCGACTGGATCATTTTAAACCGCATACGTTTGATCTTGTGATCGGCATTATCGGCCACCTCGGCTGAGTCATTATAAGGTTCCCATAAAACAACTTGAGAGGTTGTAGGTGGTTTTTCTTTGCAGGCGCAAAGCGATCCGACCAACAGGATGAAGCAAAATACTTTGTTTAACATGACCTAGCCAAAAAAAGAATCAACGAATTCGTACTTATTAAATACCTGTAAATCTTCGAGGCCTTCCCCAACACCAATATATTTTACAGGAATCTGAAATTGATCGGAAATCCCAATGACGACCCCACCTTTGGCTGTGCCATCGAGTTTTGTAACGGCCAAAGCTGTAACCTCGGTCGCCTTAGTGAATTGTTTGGCCTGTTCAAAGGCGTTTTGACCGGTAGAACCATCCAATACCAATAAAACCTCATGGGGAGCTTCGGCCACGACTTTGTCCATGACGCGTTTTACCTTGGTAAGTTCATTCATCAAATTGACCTTGTTGTGTAAGCGGCCCGCAGTATCTATTATGACGATATCGGCTTCTTGGGTAATGGCCGAGCTCAGCGTATCATAGGCGACCGAAGCCGGGTCACTGCCCATTTGTTGTTTGATAATCGGCACTTCGACACGATCGGCCCAAACCTGCAACTGATCGATGGCCGCCGCGCGAAATGTATCGGCTGCTCCCAAGACTACTTTTAGGCCCTGTTTCTTAAAATGGTAGGCCAATTTTCCGATGGTAGTTGTTTTTCCGACACCATTCACACCGACTACCATGACCACGAAGGGTTTTTTGCCCTTTGGAATGCTAAAATCGGCTGTTTCACTTGTATTGGTCTCCGACAGTAGCGCTGCGATTTCCTCCCGCAGAATGCCATTCAATTCTTCCGTGCCCATATATTTATCCTTGGCGACCCTGGCTTCTATGCGTCGAATGATTTTTAAGGTTGTATCGACTCCGACATCCGACGACACCAAGACTTCTTCGAGGTTGTCCAGGACATCATCATCGACCTTCGATTTGCCAGCAACGGCCTTACTGAGTTTATTAAAGAACGTGGTCTTGGTCTTTTCAAGACCTTTGTCTAAAGATTCCTTTTTATTTGATGAAAAAATATTCTTGAAGAGGCTCATGTTCTAATTCATTCTTTGTTCAAAGATAGGAAATGAGTCATAAAACAGCATCTAGAATCGCTTAGCGAATTGTAGTTTGACAAATAAGGTAGGCAATGGTGATAAATTTCAATACATATAAAAGAAAAGGCCCCATCTAGATGGGGCCTTTGTAATCTTCAAGGATGATTTCCTTATTTTTTAGCAATCCAATCATTCACCAATTCTGGTGGCATTACAGATTCTACAAATATGTACGCCCCCGTTTTTGGAGATTTAACCATCTTAATGGCCTTTGTCAATCTTTTTGAACTGGTCTGTAGACTTGCTACCGTTTTCTTTGCCATGGTCCTATATAGTATTAGAAGTTTTCACAGGAGTGAAATTCCTTCAATTATTTAATTTCTTTATGAACGGTCATCCTTTTGAGGATAGGATTGAATTTTTTAATTTCCATCCTCTCGGGAGTATTTTTTTTGTTCTTGGTAGTAACGTATCTGGAAGTACCTGGTTGCCCAGATTCCTTATGCTCGGTACATTCCAATATAACCTGAATTCTATTACCTTTCTTTGCCATTGTTATCTAAAATTTACAAAATTACTTGGTAAGTAATCCTTGCGCCTTCGCCTCTTTTAAAACTACGGATATGCCTTTTTTGTTGATCGATTTCAATGCCTTGGCAGAAACCTTTAAGGTTACCCAACGATCTTCCTCAGGAATATAAAAACGTTTTTTGGAAAGATTTACATTAAATCTTCTTCGTGTCTTATTGATCGAAAACGATACATTGTTTCCGAACATAGAACTCTTTCCAGTAATTTGACAAACTTTTGACATCGTGCTGAGTTTTTCGTATAAACAGGGTGCAAATTTATATCATTTTTACGGGACGGGCAACATTCTTATCTAGAATTTTAAAATTTCTTTCTGTAGCATTTCAAGGGCCTTGTTGACGGACTTTTCTACAATGCGTTCGCGATGGTTTCCCATATTGAATTTTTGTACATATACTTCATGTGGTGTGGCTATAGCGATATACACAGTACCGATATCCGCATCTGAATCCCCCTTGGTGGGGCCGGCATTTCCAGTGGTTGCCACGGAAAAATCGGTATTCAGCAACTTTTTTACATTTTGGGCCATTCGGGAAGCAACCTCGGCACTTACTACCGAATGGCGTTCAATGATTTCCTTAGGTATCTGCAGCACTTCAACTTTGGTCTCCGTGGCATAACTCACGATACCACCTTTAAAGTAGCTCGATGCCCCTGGAATCGATGTAAGTTCTTGGGCTATTTTACCTCCGGTACAACTCTCGGCAGTAGCCAAGGTCATCTTTTTTTCTATAAATAACTTGCCAACGGTTTCCTCTAAATTCTCGTTGTCCTCAATTCCAAATAAGATATCGGTAATCAAGGGATATAATTTTTGAGAGACCTCGTCCATGGCCTTTTCAAGAACAGCTTTATCAGGGCCTTTGGCAGTCAAGCGCAACCGCACTTTACCCAAATTGGGCAGGTAGGCCAACTTGATAAAAGGCGGTAAATTATCTTCCCATTCCGCTATTCGATCGGCTATCGCACTCTCGCCCATACCATAGGTCACCAAGGTTTTGTGAATAATATGTGGGCGGTCAAACCGAGCGGCAATTTTTGGCAGGACCATCGTGGTCATCAAACTCTTCATTTCGAAAGGGACTCCGGGAAGCGATACAAAGACCGTCCCGTCCTCCTCGAACCACATACCTGGGGCGGTGCCGTACGCATTATGCAACACGGTGGCTTTTGAGGGTACTTGTGCTTGTTTGCGATTGATATCGGAGATAGGAGCCGTTGTAATAAATTTTTTAAATAACACCTCTATGTGGCGAAGTACTTCTTCTTGTTCCACCAGAGTATCCTTAAAAAACTCACAAAATGCGTGTTTGGTAATATCGTCTTTTGTTGGGCCCAAACCACCGGTTACGATTACTACCGAACTTCGAGCCTTCGCTTCCTGAAGGGCCGATAAAATATGCGATGTATCATCTTGAATTGAAGTGATCTGATAAACCGAAACGCCTATTTTATTCAGTTCTTTGGCAATAAAGGCCGAATTGGTGTCAACAATTTGTCCTATAAGTATCTCATCGCCTATGGTGATGATCTCTGCGAACATTAGAAGTGAAAATCTTTTTTTAATTCTGAAACTACCTGATTGATATCCTTTTTAAGAATCGGGAAGACCTTTTCTATTTGGGCCATGTTGGCCGCATTTTTGCCCAAAGTCTCAATTTCCAAGGCAGCGGCACGGGTTTGTTCCATCCCCAATAAATCTACATTGGGTTTAATTTTATGCGCCAATTGATACACTTTTTCATAGTCACTATGTGCCAAGGCACTCTCCAAGGCCTGCAAATCATGAGGCACTTCCTCCAAAAAGACCGAAATTACAGAATTGACGAAATCCTCATCCCCATCTGCCATTTCATTGATTTTATCAAGATTGTATATCATTATTTTACTTTTACAGAGAAGAGTTCATGCCCTTCCAATATGCCCGAAAGATAGTCATTTGTCATTATTCTTCCAACACCCGCAGGGGTACCGGTAAAAATAATATCACCCTTTTTCAACATAAAAAATCGGGAAACATAGGCAATAAGGTCGTCGAACGCCCATAGCATATGGCTGGTATTGCCATTCTGCACTATTTTTCCATTCTTTAGCAATCTAAAATTCAAATTGTTCAAATCAGAAAAATCGGTCTTTGGGAGCCAGCTACCAATTACGGCAGCACCATCAAAACCTTTCGCTTTCTCCCAAGGGAGGCCTTTTTCCTTGAGCTGGGACTGTAGGTCCCGCGCTGTAAAATCAATACCCAAGCCTATTTCATCATAATAGGTAGCGGCAAATTTTGGATCAATATGTTTACCGACCTTTTTTATTTTTATCAGTACTTCGACCTCGTAATGAACATCCTGTGTAAAATCGGGGATAAAGAAATCCTGATCCCTCGGAAGAATCGCCGAGTCCGGTTTTATAAATATCACCGGGTCTAATGGGCGTTCATTGCCGAGTTCATTAATATGATCGACATAGTTTCGACCAATGCAGATGAGCTTCATGGATTTAGGTTGTCTGGATTAATGGTTTAAGGTTGTTCTTAAGGATGCAAAATAGGGATTATTACTGGTTGTTCATAGCTTAAATTGCCCCTGCCCTGCTTGTATATAAGGCCGAAACGGCTATGTATGCCACTTTTTTGGGTGCTTTTTGAACGTTTTCAACCCAGCTTATTGTTCAATCTACTTAATTTTATCTGAGTAAGTACTTTTTTGGTATATAATGGAAAGTCAGCATTGAGGATCCATCCGAAATAACCCGGTTCATTATCAAGCACTTCATTGACCCTTTTACCTTTGTGCTTGCCAAATGAAAATATTTCCACTCCCTCCTCATCAAAGCCAATGAAACCGGCAAAATCTGCAAATTGTCTGTGGGTTGAGAATTCCGCTAGTTTTTTAATGTTATTCTCAAGTTCGGGATACCGATCCAATTGGGAAAGGAGCACTTCATAAGTTGCTAGCGTGTCGGCCTTCGCACTATGCGCATCACTAAGCTCTTTGTCACAGTAAAACTTATATGCGGCTTCCAACGTGCGCTTTTCCATTTTATGAAAAATGGTCTGAACATCGACCGAAACCATATGTTTCATATCGAAATCGATATCGGCACGAAGCATTTCTTCGGCGAGTAAGGGAATGTCGAAGCGATCTGAATTAAATCCGCCAAGATCACTATCCTTTATCATTTTGTAAATTTCCTGGGCTAGCTTCTTAAAGGTGGGTTCATTGGCCACTTTTTCGTTGGAAATCCCATGAATTGCGATGGTTTCAGCAGGAATTTCCATTTCAGGATTTACCAACCATGTCTTACTTTCCTTATTGCCATTGGGATAGATCTTTAAAATGGAGATTTCAACGATTCGATCACGGGCAACATTAATGCCGGTGGTCTCCAAATCAAAAAAACAAATGGGGCGTGTAAGCTTTAAATCCATACGGCATGCTACTTTGTACAAAGATAAACCTTCAAAAAGTAAAGCGAAATGTTTGATGGCTAAATTTCAAATCTTTGCCAATTCCCGTAAAGTCAGCATTTCAATGATGCCGGTTATCCAGCTTTTTTGAATTTTCGGGGCATGGGCCGATAGGCATAATAATGAAGTACCTCTTCCAAGGCCAATTGTAACGCCTTATTGATTGGAACGATGTTATTGCCTAATCTAAAATCTATATGGGCCAACTTTTGGTAGTAGTTCGAAAAAATAGGTATCGAAAGGCCATTATTGATGGCCAACGCTGTCAGTTCATAATTATCTCGTTGATTTTCCTTAATGATTTTGCAGGTCGCCAATCGCAAACGTCCCAGTTTGTCCCGACCGGCCGCAAACCCAAACAGGCGACAGATAAGTCCGCGATAGGCGTATTGGCTGCAACTTCCCTTGGCAGAATCGATCAATGACAAAGGGCTATATAAATGGCAGATTGAAGTAGGATGTTTTTTAATTTCATCCAAGACTTGCAGGGCCATACCCTCCAAAAAAATATGGTAGGCCCAAGGTAAAAATTCGAGGGGCGAGGCTTCCACCTCCGGATTTGTACAACATTTTCCGCACCCAGCAACACAATGTAACTTTGTATGGGATTGGAACTTTGCTATCTCCTTTTCCAATTGGCCATATAGCAATTCCACAGATCGCACCCTCCGCTGTATCGACATAAATTTTCTTGTAAAGGTACGCTTGATATGAATGCGACAATTTTTTGTGTAGGACTTATTTTTCGGGTTTAAAAAAAAATAGGATTCGATAAATTGGAATACAATAGGTATGCTTGACTTTTACCTGAATCGATTCGGAGTCCAAATCATGAAGTTATAGGAACTCCGCTGAACTTTCATTGAATCTTTAGAAGGGCCCATGATCAAATGGGGCATCTTTCTTCGATGCTATCGATTCTCTTTCTCATTGGCAACCCATAATTGAAAATCCATTTGCAATAATTGAATTATTAATGGCGGGTTAAAAACCGGGACAAAACAATGGAAATCAAAGAATCGGATATATTTTTGGGCCTATGGGTCAAGTGGGAATCTTAAATCATCAAGCCTAGAAGTTTTAGGAAAGCGTAGTTCCCTCAGATTTCCCGATTCACGTCCCAAGCTTCCAAATAATCAGCTACGGCCTTTGCGAACATACTACCCAAAGCACCGTTGACCACCCTGTGGTCATAACTATGGGACAAATACATTTTGCTTCGAATGCCAATAAAATCACCTTCAGGTGTCTCGATTACGGCGGGCACTTTACGAATGGCCCCTAATGCGAGGATACCGACCTGTGGTTGGTTTATTATCGGCGTTCCAAAAACACTTCCAAAAGTTCCAACATTGGTGACCGTATAGGTACCTTCTTGAATTTCGTCTGGTTTTAATTGATTGGTGCGGGCCCTCTCGGCTAAATCATTTACTACTTGCGCCATACCGACCAAATTCAATCGGTCTGCATTTTTAATCACCGGAACTATTAAATTCCCGTCGGGCAATGCCGCGGCCATACCAATATTGATATTCTTTTTCTTAACGATCCTATCGCCCGATAATGAAATGTTCATCATGGGATATGTTTTTAATGCTTTGGCAACGGCTTCCATAAAAATGGGCGTGAAGGTCAATTTCCCGCCTTCCCTTTTTTCGAAGGAGGCTTTCATTTTATTCCGCCAATTCACAATATTGGTAACATCGACTTCTATAAAACTCTGAACATGCGCAGAAGTCGAAACACTTTCGACCATATGCTTGGCAATCAGTTTGCCCATTCGGCTCAATTCTACGACCTCATCAGTTCCTCCAGCGGTATGGGCGGCCAATGTAGGACCCTCACTCTTGGGGGTGTCGGCACTTTTTTCTATGGTAGCGACCTTTTCCTGGGCTATGGGTTCGGTTTGGCGATCTTCTGCCAGCTTTCTGTCTTGAAGGTATTGCAGGATATCATTCTTACTTACCCGACCTTCCTTGCCACTTCCTACAATTGTATCTAGTTCTTCGATCGTGATACCTTCCTCTTTGGCAATGTTTCTAACCAACGGGGAATAAAAACGACCCGAAGCACTAAAATCTTGCATGGGATTGGTTGCTGAAGCATCCTTAACATGAGGCAAGCTTGCCTCACGTGTTGGGGTCTGATCTTTTACTACTTCCTGTTCGGTGCCATTTTCCTGGGTTGTATCAGTTGGCGATGCCACTACTCCATTTAATTCAATAATGGCAACGGTCTGCCCTACCTTAATTATATCATCTACATTGAAAAGTTTTTCGACCAAGGTCCCTTCTACTTCGCTTGGCACTTCCGAATCAACCTTATCGGTGGCAATTTCAAAAACAGCCTCATCCATTTCAACGACATCGCCTACCTCCTTCAACCAGGAAGTCAAGGTAGCCTCTGCCACACTCTCCCCCATTCTCGGCAATTTTAATTCAAACTTTGACATATGCTTATTTTATAGGACGTTTGGGGTTATTTTTTTTGCAAAAATACTAAAAAAGCCTCCCCTCGAATAAACGTATTGCAAGATTAATTCAATTTTAAAGAGCCTTCGAAAGGAATTCGGTTCAAAATACTTCTCCCCAAGGTTACCTCATCGGCAAACTCCAACTCATCACCTACGGCAATTCCTCTGGCAATCGTAGAAGTTTTGATGTCTAACCCGTGTAATTGTTTATAGATATAGAAATTGGTCGTGTCACCTTCCATGGTAGAACTCAAGGCAAAAATAAGTTCCTTTACGATGCCTTTCCGTGCCTTGTTTATCAAAGAAGTAATGGTTAGGTTATGAGGGCCCACCCCTTCGATCGGCGATATTTTTCCACCGAGCACATGATACAGTCCCCTATATTGCCCCGTGTTCTCAATAGCCATAACGTCTCTAATGTCTTCAACGACACAAACCAAGGCTTTGTCCCTTTTCGAACTTGCACAGATTTCGCACAATTCGACATCGGAAATATTATGACAATTCGAGCAAAACTTGACCGAGCTGCGAAGATTTTCCAAAGCCTGCGTCAACCGGGCGGATTGCTCCTTGGGCTGCTTCAATAAATGCAGTACCAGTCGCAAAGCGGTACGTTTGCCAATTCCCGGTAGTTGCGACATCTCGTATACCGCATTTTCCAATAGTTTTGAAGAAAAATCCATGGTTCTGGTTTACCAGACAAAATTACATACTATTTTTACTTTTTGTACTTTACCTGAAAATTATTTGCATGACGCCGACCAACATCCTTCTGCTCATAGGTGCCTATTTTTTGTTGCTTATGCTTATTTCGTATTTCACGGGCAAAAACGATTCGAACGAGGATTTTTTCAAGGCAGGGAAACACTCCCCATGGTTCGTAGTAGCCTTTGGGATGGTGGGGGCGTCCTTATCAGGGGTCACCTTCATTTCGGTACCTGGTTGGGTGGCCGATTCGCAGTTCAGTTATATGCAGGTGGTTTTCGGTTATTTTTTGGGGTATCTCATAACGGCATTTGTGTTACTACCCATTTATTACAAACAAAATGTCACTTCCATCTACCAATATCTCGATGAGCGTTTTGGCCTTATCAGTTATAAGGTAGGAGCGGTTTCATTTTTTGTGTCCAGGGTACTGGGGGCTTCATTTCGTTTGTTTCTAGTGGCTATTGTCTTACAGCAGTTTGTGTTTGATGCTTGGAATGTTCCTTTTGAGGCAACGGTTACCCTATCGATTTTACTTATTTGGATCTATACGTTTAAGGGCGGAATAAAAACAATCGTTTGGACCGATACGCTGCAAACCTTATTCATGCTATTGGCTGTTGGACTATCCATACATTTCATTTTGGCGAAAATGGATTGGACTTTTGGCCAATTCTTGACATCGAATGAATTTAAGGAATATAACAAAACATTCTTTACCGAAGATTTTTTCGCCAAAAACAGTTTTGTCAAGTCGTTTTTAGGGGGTATGTTCATTACCATTTGTATGACGGGCCTTGATCAAGATATGATGCAAAAGAACCTGACCTGCCGATCTTTAAAGGATGCACAAAAGAACATGGTCAGTTTTAGTATTGTCTTGGTTGTGGTAACGTTTTTATTTATGCTTTTAGGCGCCCTGTTATTTATCTATGCCGATCAGCATCAGATCGCATTGCCTATGATGGATGGCAAGGCAAAATCAGATCTATTATTTCCCGAAATAGCCCTGAATACTGGCTTAGGGCCCGTTGTAGCCATTACCTTTATCCTCGGCTTGATAGCTGCGGCCTATAGCAGTGCCGATAGTGCCTTGACTTCGTTGACCACCTCTTTTTGTGTTGACTTTTTGGGAATTGAAAAACAACCCGAGTCCCATCAAAAAAGAATACGGAAAACCACCCATGTGGGCATGAGTATCTTGTTGATCCTGGTTGTCATATCATTCAAACATATTCTAGACACCAATGTAATTGATGGACTATTACAGGTAGCCTCCTATACCTATGGACCCTTATTGGGCCTTTTTGCCTTCGGCATTTTTACAAAATATCAGGTGTTTGATCGGTATGTATGGATAGTAGCCCTTGCTTCGGTACTGATTATCATCGGTTTGGCCCACATACCTTCCGACAAATTAGGCGGTTATGTATTCGGCTATGAACTATTGCCCATAAACGGTGCCCTTACTTTTTTCGGATTGTGGTCAATCAGAAAAAAATAAGTTTTGGTCATAAGCCACAGTGTAGGTGAAGTACAATCTGATTTTACAAATGGGAAATAACCCATAGATTTAGCTTATTAACGCATTGAAATTTCAAGATCGGTCCCTAATACTGGCCTAAGGATAATAGTACCAAGGTGCATGCCACTTCGATTTCGATAGCACTTGCCGATAAAAGTGCATAAAATTCGGGATTCTCGGTACCCGGGTTGAAGATGACCCGTTTTGGACCTAGTTTTATAATAGCATCGTAGTATGCCCGCTGCTTATGGGGGTTTAAATACAGCGTCACAGTGTGAATATTTTTAAATTCGGCGAAATCAGACTTGATTGACACCCCGTGAACCGTACCTGATTTTATACCAAAGGCCTCGGTCGGAATATTATTTGAGACCAAGCGGTGTATCGCCAAGGAACTGTATCTGCCTAAATTGGTAGAAGCTCCAATAACCAAGGTTTTTTTCATCTGTTAAAGTTATGTGAGATCATGTAACTTTCCTTAAAGATACGCGTCTATTTAATACTTGAATTCCTGGTATTTTAAAACCTACATCGTTGATAGCGCTATATGTTTATAGTTAATGGTTAGTGTTTAATATGGCCTATCAGCGAAAAGAACCCCGACCGCAATGTCGGGGTTTTATTTTTTATATCAATTTTGGCCTGCCGACATCAATAATACCCACCAAAATCAGCATTTGGCAATTTCTGTTGGACTGTTGCGCTGTCAATTTTTAAAAGTGTTAAAATATGTTAAATAATACACCCCGAAGTAACATCTTCCGTCAAATATCGTCCAGTAGGTAACATCAATCAATCAATCAAAAAACGAACTTCACATGAAAAAAGTATTTTTACTTTTTGCACTGTTTTGCTATGGTGCACTATCAGCAAACTATTCCCCAGACCCAACAGATATTAAAGATGGCAGTATTTCAGGAAAGGTAGTTGACAAGAACTTACAACAACCTGTCTCGTATGCCGCTATTGTAATTAAATCAGAAAATGGGTCAGAGACCGTTACGGGTGGAATTACCCATGAAGACGGTTCTTTTGAAATCTCAAAACTCCCGGAAGGAAATTTATCCCTTGAAGTGCAGTTCATAGGTTACAAAACCTATTATCAAAAAATAATTATATCAAAGGAGAACAAAAAGTTAGACCTTGGCGTAATTATCCTTGAGGAAGAAGCACAACAGCTCGCGGGGGTCGAAGTGGTCGGGGAACGCACAACCATTGAACAAAAAATCGATAGAAAGGTTATCAATGTAGGTAAGGATTTGACAACGGCCGGAGCCTCCGCTGCAGACATCATGAATAACATTCCCTCGGTAAATGTCGATCAGCAAACGGGCGAATTGTCACTGCGCGGAAATTCGAATGTACGCGTCATGGTAGATGGGAAGCTCTCCAATGTTCCCGTGGCACAGTTACTGCGACAGATTCCTTCAAGCTCGATAAAATCTATCGAGCTGATCACAAACCCATCCGCAAAATACAACCCGGAAGGTATGAGTGGCATCATCAATATCGTACTACACAAAAATGCCAATATCGGTTTTAACGGAACACTAAATACAGGTCTTACCGTTGGAGAAGAAGCCAAGTTCAATAGTTCATTGGATTTGAACTACAAGAATGGGAAATTCAATCTTTACGGCAATTACGGCAACAATATCGGTAAATACGTAAATGACGGATTTATTTATCGACATGTGGAAAACTCCGAACAAATCTTCGATTTTTTAAACAACAACAAATCCCATTTGTATAAACTGGGTGTCGATTTCTTTTTAAATGATAATAACACGATTTCATTCTTTACGAATCAAAACATTTTCGATGGAAAGATGAACGGAAAAACTGATGTGTTATATTATGATATGCCAGCCAGAAACACAACACAGCTTTTTGCCGGCGCCAATGACAATACAAGTGCTCAATATAATTTTGACTATAAATTAAAATTCAAGAAAGAAGGCCACAACCTTGAACTTGAAGTAGATTATAATCGATTTAAGGATGATGAGAACACAAACTTCACGTCAACGGGGAGTACCCTGTTTCCGGATTATATCGACTTGGTGGGCACCAAACGAACCCAGACAATTGCCAATTTAGACTATGTAAATCCGCTGGATTCTATCTCCAAATTGGAAATGGGTTTGGAAGCAAGGGTATTTGAGACCAAGGTCGATTATTCCTCAACTGGACTATCCTTCAATGTCGCGGGCAATTTACGACCAACACCCAATACCGACTTTTTATATGGCATGGATATTTACTCGGCCTATGCTACTTATGGTCAGAATTATGAAAAATGGTCATATCAGGCGGGTCTACGCGCTGAAAATGTGGAAGTAAAAGCGGACACCAATACGGTACGCTCCTTTTCAGACAAATATACCGAGTTCTATCCGTCGGCCTTTTTAACCTTTTCGCCTACCGATAAAAATCAGTTTCAGATAAGCTATAGTCGGCGAGTGGATCGACCTGGGCTGTCGCAGGTAAATCCGATACGCGAATGGTCAACTCCGCTTATTTCCTCACTTGGCAACCCAAGTTTGGTGCCTCAATTTACGAATTCCTATGAACTCAATTATACAAGAAGATTGGAGCAAGGTAGCATCACAACCGGAATTTTCTATCGAAGTATAAAGGATGAGATTAACCGAGCGGTTTACGTAGACCGATTGGATCTCAATAAAATGATCCTGACGTTCGACAACTATGACAATACCGCGGCGTATGGCGTTGAGATGTCCTATAATTATAAGCCCCTAAAATGGTGGAGCATCAATGGCAGTATTGACCTATTTTCCCAAACTCAGCGGGGCATCAGCGAACGCTTGTTGGCATCGAATTCAACTGCGACCCAGGATGATATCGTTATGGAAAAGATCGAGGTCGAAAATACCGCCTACAACCTGCGCATGAGCAACAGTTTTAATGTCACCAAAAAACTGACCTTACAATTGTTCGGTTTCTACCGTGGTAAAAACCAGACTATTCAATTTCAAGTAAAACCGATGTACTTTGTCAATACTGGCATGCGATATAGTTTTGCCGAGGGCAAGGGTACGTTCAGCTTAAATTTCAACGACGTCTTTAAAACAATGCATTTTGCTTTTGATGCAGACAACCCTTATACTCAAAATGGTAGGTTTAATTGGGAAAGTCAAAACGTGTATGTTGGCCTATCGTATATGTTCGGTAGTGGTAAAAATAAAGCATCACAGCGTAAAAGAAGAGATGATAACACGAAACAAGGCGGTGGTGGAATACTCTAATGTTTAAATCGATATGAATGAGTGGTACTTTTAGATTTGGTTGAGTCTGACCATGAATTGTTCGATTAAGAAACCCCGTTATCCTGCACTGATGGTTATCAGCTCAGATTGCGGGGTTCGCTATTTTTATTACCAACGAATGATTACACTTCCCCATGTAAAACCACTCCCGAAAGCAGCCAAGACAACCAAATCACCCGTTTTGATCTTTCCCTGCTCCCATGCTTCAGTCAAGGCAATTGGGATTGAAGCGGCCGTGGTATTTCCATATTTCATAATATTATTATATACCTGATTGTCCTGTAGGCCAAATTGTTTTTGAATAAACTGTGATATTCTTAAATTGGCTTGATGTGGTATTAACAGATCGATATCGCTCGGTTTTAAATTATTTGCTGCCAGTCCCTCCATGATTACCTCACTAAAACGCACTACGGCATTTTTAAAGACGAATTGCCCGTTCATGTACGGAAAATACGATTCATCATTTGGGTCATTGTCCTTGATGATATCATTTACCCAGCGTTTGCCCATGCCCGGAGCTATCAAAGAAAGTTCTTCGGCATACCGTCCCTCAGAATGAAGATGGGTAGATAGAATACCTTTGGAGGCAGTTTCCTCCCTGCTTAAAACCGCAGCACCGGCACCATCACCGAAAATAACCGAAACACTGCGCCCTCGGGTCGTCATATCCAATCCATGGGAATGAAGTTCGGAACCGATGACCAAAATATTTTTGTACATACCACTCTTAATGTATTGGTCAGCAATGGAAACTGCATACACAAAACCCGAACATTGGTTTCTGACATCAAGGGCACCGACGGTTTTTATTCCCAGATCTCTTTGCACTAACACTCCGGGTCCTGGAAAATAATAATCCGGACTTAGGGTAGCAAAAATAATGAAGTCGATATCGTCATTCTTGATTCCTGCACGTTCTATAGCTATTTTTGCGGCCTTCACTCCCATGGTGGTGGTGGTATCCTCCCCATAGATAACGTGCCTGCGTTCCTTAATGCCTGTTCGCTCCTGGATCCATGCATCGTCGGTATCCATTATTTTTGATAAATCATCATTGGTGACGATATTCTCAGGTACAAAAAATCCAAGACCGGTTATTTTTGAATTGTACATAGTACTAAGCGTTGCTTATAATGACATGACGATCATTATTCTATAGGATTACTAATATAGACAAAAAAGTAGGTTCCTTATTAAGTTAGTCGCTTTCGTTGAGATATTTTCGGTAGTTGTTCACCACAACTTCCGCTTTCAGGTCGTGCAAAAGGTTAAAAAGGCCAAAAAAGGTACGATTCATATATATGAAATGTTTTGAACCCCTATTTGCATTCATCGTTCTTAATTGGTCATCTTTGGAAAAGCGCTCGCTAAGCGCTGCAATTTGCAACCAGAAACTGTTCGAACCGAAATCAAATTGCACTTGATTGAAAGGAGCGGTGAATAGAGTCAACATTTCCCGAAAAAATTCCTTAAAAAAGTCAAGTTCGTAGGCAGTGTCACCCTGCTTTAAAATTTCGAGT
The DNA here is from genome assembly GCA_963798435.1 of uncultured Flavobacteriaceae bacterium. Lineage (GTDB taxonomy): Bacteria > Bacteroidota > Bacteroidia > Flavobacteriales > Flavobacteriaceae > JALHST01. Next base: position 350,813 of record CAWCTF010000006.1, on the reverse strand, counting down.
TCGTATAATTTTTGAGTGAAAAGGGTTTCATTATCAAAAGTCTCTTTTTTTGCTAGTTCGAAATAAGGTGTATAAAAGGCTTCGGGTATCTCTTTTATGCATCCGAAATCGATGGCAATCAAGCTGCCTTTTTCACTCACCAAAAAATTTCCTGGATGCGGATCCGCGTGTACTTTGCGCAGCCCATGAATCTGAAACATATAAAAATCCCACAGGGTCTGGCCGAGGCGATTGCCCAATTCAATGGAAAAATCAGTTTTGGCAAAGTCGCTGAGGTGCATGCCCTCCATCCAATCCATGGTAATTATTTTCTTGCTTGACAGGCCGTCGTAATACACAGGAAATTCTAAATTATCGATATGGCCGCAAGCCATTGATATCTCTTTGCTCTGTGTGATTTCTAACTGATAATCGGTCTCTTCGATCAATTTTTCTTCGATTTCCTTAAAAAATTTGTCCGAATCCTTGCCTTTAATATTGAAAAGACGCATGGCGATGGGCTTTACAAGTGTCAAATCGCTGACAATACTTTGTGCTACCCCGGGATATTGAATTTTTACCGCCAGCAATTTCCCATCTTTAGACGCTTTGTGAACCTGCCCAATACTGGCCGCATTGATCGAATTGCGACCAAAGGTATCGAAGAGTTCCTCGGGATATTTATTCAAATAAGTCTTAAAGGTCTTTCGCACCAATGGAGCCGATAAAGGCGGTACCGAAAATTGGGATAGTGAAAATTTCTCGACGTAGGCTTTTGGCAGTACGTTTTTCTCCATACTCAACATCTGCGCAACTTTGAGGGCACTCCCCTTTAGTACCTTGAGTCCGTCATAAATATCGCCAGCATTATGCTCGTGCAATTCATCGCGAGTGATGTCCGGATTTATCAACTTCTTGCCGTAATACTTCATAAAATTTCCCCCGATCTTTACTCCGGTACTAAGCAATTTACCGGCGCGTTCTATCTTTCTTGAAGGTATACTATCGAGTGTTTTCATGAAGTGTTCTTCTAGGAATTGACGTCCTATTATTTCATTTTCTCTGTAAAAAGAAATTTGCCGAAATCGAGGATATTATTAATGGGGGTATTGTCGAATATATCGAAAATTGCATTGATCGATTTCTCGATAGCCATATCGGTCTTTTCAAAATCTACGGATTCATCATCTAGCCAAAACTTCAAAATGAATAAAAATTCAAGCCATGCCCCTTCGGCGAACAATATCGGATTGTATTGGGTTATCTTCAGGGTCTTTTGGGAATTGCTATCTTCGATTAAATCGCTTGCGAAAGACCTGATTTGTTTTCGCAAACCTTTTAATTGATCCAACGTTGCCAAAAAACCACGTTCGTTTTGAAGGGTAAAAAGTACATAGCTTCGATTTAAAGTCAACAACTCAAAAAAAGAATAAAAAAATACAAGCATTTTATCTTTGTTCGTGAACCCGTCATACTCGTTGTTTTTGTTGAGCAAACTACTTGTATTCTTGTAGAACTTTATCCAAATACCTTTGCGCAAAGCTTCAAGCGAGCCAAAGTGATGATAAAACTCCGATTCAGGTATCCCGGTGGTCTTGCAAAATTTGAATATCGATTTAGGCAAAACTTCACTTTCCATCACATAGTCCATATAGGCCTTGATAATTTGGTCTTCGGTATGCTGCTTTTTAGGTGTCTTCTTTGTCATGGCAATACCGTCATAAGGATTTTTCGTGGAAGAAATGTTCGTCAATGTTTGCTGGTATTCGTTAGACTATCAAAATCGATTTCTTAACAAAAACGTGCCTCCAGAGACGGAAACACGTTTTTCAAACAACCTAACCAATAAATAATAAAGCGCGATTATGGATTAAAACTTTTTCATAGCAGTTTATTCCCCATAACCATACAAATATAAATAATGTTTAACTAATTGCAATATATATTAAACAAAATGTTTTGTTAAACTTTATACATGAACGTTTGACCTTTTTCAAGCGATTTATACCGTCAAAATGTACAAGGCAGTAAGGAAGCCATAAAATGTGTGTCAGTTTGTCATTGAATCGCAGTATGGTATTTTTTTTGACAATCAAGCCTGAACAACATTAAAAATGAAATTAGATTATGGCAACTGGTAAGATCAATGTTTCCGTGGATAATATTTTTCCACTAATTAAAAAATTCTTGTACAGCGATCACGAAATCTTCCTTCGTGAATTGATATCGAATGCAACCGATGCTACACTGAAGTTAAAACACATAACGTCTATTGGGGAGGCCAAAATTGAATTTGACAACCCGATGATAGAGGTCAAGATCGATAAAAAAGGCAAAAAGCTCCATATCATTGACCAAGGTATCGGTATGACCGAAGAGGAAGTGAAGAAATATATAAATGAGGTTGCTTTTTCAGGTGCCGAGGAGTTTCTGAATAAGTATGAGGATTCTGCGAAGGATACTGGTATTATCGGCCATTTCGGTTTAGGTTTCTACTCGGCCTTTATGGTAGCACAAAAAGTCGAAATCCTGACAAAGAGTTATCAAGATAGCCCAGCGGTACACTGGACCTGTGATGGCTCGCCTAATTTCAGCCTCAAAAAAGGCAAAAAGGAAGATCGTGGTACTGAAATCATCCTACATATAGCCGATGATTCAAAAGAATTTTTAGAAGAAAGTCGCATTCGTGCGCTTTTAAGCAAGTACAACAAGTTCATGCCCATCCCGATCAAGTTCGGAACGAAAACAGAAACATTGCCAAAACCGGAAGGAGCCAAGGAAGATGACCCAGCTCCCACTAAGGAAGTTGATAATATCATCAATAATCCGAATCCGGCATGGACAAAACAACCGACAGACCTAAAAGATGCCGATTATAAGGAATTCTATCGGGAGCTTTACCCCATGCAATTCGAAGAACCATTATTCCATATTCATTTGAATGTTGATTATCCATTCCATCTTACTGGCATTCTGTACTTTCCGAAATTGACCAATGATCTGAACATTCAAAAAGATAGGATTCAGTTATATCAGAACCAGGTATTTGTCACCGATAATGTCGAAGGCATCGTTCCTGAGTTTTTGACCATGTTGCGCGGTGTTATCGATTCGCCCGATATTCCATTGAACGTTTCACGGTCATATCTGCAGGCCGATGGTGCCGTAAAAAAGATAGCCTCCTACATCACCAGAAAAGTCGCCGATAAATTGACATCGCTCTTTAAAAATAATCGGGAAGATTTTGAAAAGAAATGGAATGATATTAAGATCGTCATTGAATACGGCATGCTTTCCGAAGATAAATTCTTTGAAAAGGCTGACAAATTTGCACTATATCCCACCGTTGATGGCCAATATTTTACTTTCGAGGAGCTTCAGGAAAAAATAAAAGGGGTGCAAACCGACAAAAATGACTCACTGGTCATATTATATGCCTCGGACAAAGAAGCACAGCACAGTTACATTGAAGCTGCCAAGGCCAAAGGATATGAGGTATTGTTGATGGATTCACCGATTATCGCACATTTGATGCAAAAATTGGAAACTACCAAAGAAAAAATCTCTTTTGCCAGGGTGGATGCCGATCACTTGGATAAACTCATCCAAAAAGACGACACGCAGATTTCAAAATTATCAGATGCCGAAAAAGAGCTGCTCAAGGCCAATTTGGAGGCCGTAATAAAGGACAAGGGGTATACCATACAACTTGAACCCATGGATAGTTCGGCGTCCCCATTTATAATTACCGAACCCGAATTTATGCGGCGAATGAAAGATATGCAGCGTACTGGAGGTGGAGGCATGTTCGGTATGGGCAATATGCCCGACATGTACAATCTCATCGTCAATACAAACCATGAATTGGTCGGTGAAATCCTCAATACCAAAACCGAGAAAAAGCGGGAACGCCTGATCAATCAAAGTATCGATTTGGCAAGGTTGTCAAAAGGGTTGCTTAAAGGAGCGGAACTTACGAACTTCATCAAGCGAAGTTATGAGATGGTGAAATAAAAAAAGCGTTATAAAGACAACAAAAAAAGACCGCTTCATTGATTTGAAGCGGTCTTTTTTTCGTCTCTAGTAAACTTTTAATTCGTTTGACCAGGCAATTCTGATTTGTACAATTCACTGGGAGATCGATTTTTTAAATGCGCTTGCGCAGTATGAAAAGTGACCAATTCTAGTCTGCCTAGGAAGTCAGCCCTGTGACCTATCATCGTATAACCCTACCAATAAATTGCACCATTTCCAAGATACTTCTCGGCAATTGGCTGGTAATAGGCGCGCACGTCCTCCAGATTATATATTTTTTGACTCTTTGTATAAAGATCGTACTTGTTGAAATCCCGAATCAATTTTAGATAGTGTTGATCTTTCCTGTTGAGGAGTTCTGAATAGCTACCACCGCTATGCCATGGATAGAATGAATGGTAGCGTATCATCACCATCGCCTCTTCAGGCAGGGTGTTTTCCGGATGGTTCGATAAAACCTGATATAGATATTCATCATGCCCCCAAGCCAGATTCAAATTGTCAAGGCCACATTCTTGCTCGTATATTCCCGTCTTGGTATTGTATCGTTGATCAGCCATATCTGGATTCAGCATATTGAATTCAGGATATACACAACTATCTGGCAGGGCGCAGCCTACTACAAATACATCACCGACCATACCCCATTGTTCCGATTGACTGGTGCCATCCTCATCACTGCCCCATAAGAACATCACTTTCCCTAAATCGTGTATGAGCCCTGTCAATTGCATCCAATCAGGCCGCCCATCAGCCCTAATTGCTTCTGCACTTTGAATTAAGTGCTGTACATTGGGCAGATCCAAATCAGGGTCGCTTACATCGATAAGGCTATTTAAATGACCCATCGCTTCCCAAAGTGGCATTGGCTTATCAAAAGTTAGATACTTTTTATGCATGCGCTGAACATAGTCAAGTGTCTGGTGCTTGCGCATTTTGCGATAATGTTCCTTGACAGCGACCGATACATCAGGTGCTTCGTAGTTTCTAAATGTCTTTTCTTCCATTACAAATAGTTCAAGTGCAAATTTATTTATGGGTTCAGGACCAATGTATAGAGCCTCCTATTCGCTGCCTACGTTCAGGGCAGGGTGCATGTACAGCTATACATTTCCCAGCACAAGGTACAAAATAATGGTAAATGCTATTAAAAATATACTAAAGGCCTTCGCGTGACGCCAAGGTTTTAAATCGAGTATGCCAGCATCCTGCATGACAAATCTCGACGTATTCGGGAACCATAGGGAGACCAAATGCATTACAAGGATATTCAATACAAACTCAATGCCCCAGATATGCACAAAATGAAGATCGACCTCAATTACATAATACATGATTACATAAAATAAAAGCCCAAACATGAGTCCGATCTTTGCTCCTACCGAGGAAACCCTGGGGAATAGAAATCCTGCAATGATTACGCTTGCAATAGGAATAAAAAAGATTCCGTTCAGTTGCTGTAATAATTGATAGAGACCTTCGGGGGCATTCGCCACATAGGGGGCTATGCCTATGGCGAAGACGGCCAGTAATGCCGAGGTAAATTTTCCGATCATGACCAACTTTTTCTCTGGGGCGTTCTTTTGGAGGTACTTTTTAAAAATATCCAGGCTAAAGACCGTAGCCGCACTATTCAGCGCACTATTGAAAGTGCTCAAAATAGCACCCATCATTACGGCAACAAAAAATCCGGTAAGCCACAGGGGCAATACCTTTTTGACCAAGGTCGGATAGACACTATCAGGACGGTCGTACAAACTTTCCCCAAAATAATAAAATCCGATTAAACCTGGTAAGACGATAATCAAGGGAATCAAAATTTTTAACAGCCCCGTATAGAGGAGACCTTTTTGGGCCTCTTTTAAATTTACCGCCCCTAGCACGCGCTGAATGATCGATTGATGCATTGTCCAAAAATAGAGCTGGTTGACCATCAATCCGGTAAAAATAACTTCAAAAGGTAAGATAGCGGTACGTGATCCGATCCCGATGCTCGGTTCATGACTTACCACATTGAATTTTTGAGGATCGGCTTCAAAGACTTTTAATAGCCCTTCGAATACATTACCGTCTCCAATGCTAAGTAGTGCCAATATAGGCACCAATAGGCCGGCAACCAGTAATCCGAAACCATTAATCGTATCGGTATAGGCCACCATCTTCAAGCCTCCGAAGATGGCATAAATGGCGCCGATACTACCTACCACAAGGATGGTAATCCATATACCTTCGCGTTGGCTTACATGAAGTAGTTCTGAAATCTCAAAAATGGCCTCGATATTCAGCGCCCCGGTGTAGAGTACAATGGGAAGCAAGGTCGCCACAAATGAAACTATCAAAAGAAGGGCCACAAGCGTTCGGGTCAGTCCATCATAGCGCTTTTCCAAAAACTCCGGTATGGTCGTAAGGCCCATTTTAAGATATCGCGGTGCAAAATACAATGCCCCTACCACGAGGGCCAGGGCAGAGGTGACTTCCCAGGCGACAATAATTGCCCCATTTCGATAGGCAGAACCATTCATACCAACAAGGTGTTCGGTCGAAATATTGGTTAATAGCAACGAACCGGCTATGATGATACCGGTAAGCGATCTGCCCCCCAAAAAATAGCCGTCGCTTGTATTGAGTTTGTCACGACGAAGTTTCCAGGTAGCAAAAAATGCCACAAAACAAGTAAACAGAAGAAAGGTAAATACAGCCATCAAGTTTAAAAATAGGAATAAAAAAGATTAGTTTTAAGGTTACGTTGTGTTTCTAGCTGAAAACAGCCATAAATTTAAGACCTATTTAACCCCTTACCATTCAAAATTCAAAGTAAAATCGACTATCTTAACACATTAAAAATAGAATATGCCAGAATTAGCGACCTCTGATTGGGAAATTGTACTTTTCTACAATCCAAATTCCCCATCGGCCTCACAAACTTTAGGATATGCCAAAGGAGAAGGACTTCCCGTGCGCGATGTGAATATCCTAAAAAACCCAATTACGGGGACACAGTTGGAAGAATTGGCGAGCCTTTTGAAAGTATCTATTGACGGCTTGGTGAATAAGGAACACCCCGAATATGAGGAAAAGTTTGGAAACGCCACTTTCTCGGACAACGACTGGATTAAAGTGCTAAGAAACAGTCCGCAATTTTTAAAGGAGCCCATTGCAATACGTGGCCAACATGCTATTTTCGTAAAAACCCCTAGTGATCTTTCAAGACTTTAAAGAGCCCATCAATGTGTGCTAACGGAGTTTATAGCGCTTATCAAAATGATGCTTTAGCAGCACTACTTGAATCGACATAAAAAGGGCCAAAAAAGCGAAGCCATAGATTACCGTCTTTGAAATTTTCCATTCGGTTGCTCTTTCCCAAAAATTCGAGTTCATTACAATATCCCATTTCGGTCCCGAAAAATATTCGATGGAAGATACCTTCCCCTCAAAAAACACAAAAATTAAAAATGCCAATACCCCAAAAGCAATACCCATCCATCCTGCGCTAGAAATCAAAGGCCTATATGAAATTACATTCGTGGTATTTTGTGACAATTTTAGTTTGCCCATAACCTCATCGGTAAAGTTCACCGAGGGGGAGTCAATGCCGACTTCCTGGATCGCCTGTTTTAAATAATCATCGAATTCCCTATCCCTTTTTGTTTCCATAACCATAAATCATTTCGGGTTCTAATTTATATTTTAAAATTTCTGCCAGCTTTTTTCGCGCCCTGAATAATCGCACTTTTAAGGTACTTGGACTAATGGCCATTATACGAGAGATTTCCTTCAAGGATAATTCTTCATAATAATGCAAGGTTATCAAGACGCCATCATCCGAAGGAAGTGCTTCTAACGCCTTTTTTAGCTGCTGTTTTTCTTCAAAGGCCGTCAAATCATCTAAAATCGTTCCTTCGTGTTGCATTTTTGATTCTGAAAAATTATCCAACGAATTTGTGACCATTCTTCGATTTCGCTTCTTAAGATAATCCAAACTCATGTGATAGGTAATAGCGTATAACCACGTTGAAAATTTAGAATCTCCCTTGAAACTCGCTAAAGATCCATACACCTTTACAAAGACATCTTGTGCCACTTCTTCGGCTTCCTCCCTATTGCGAAGAATTCGCGCTGCCAGGGTATACACCATAAATTTATAACGATCCACCAATGCTGCAAAGGCATTGGCATCTCCATTGATAATTTTATCAATATTCAGTTGGTCGCGGCTCATTCTACCGATAGGACGTTTAATTGGATGACTTGGTTACAGGATTTAGAAATTTTCTTTAAATAGTGTAACCTATTCGAAATTTAGTACGTCCTACCTGATAATTGAACGTATTTATTAATTAATCAAACTGTCCGCCAGTCGGCAGATCAAAAAACAAGCGTATGAATGGTCCGGTAATCGTATTTATCAGTTTATTTTTAGTGGTGTTCGGAATTTGTTATCTCTATTTTTCGACAAGAAACAAGGAGCGCATGTCCCTTATTGAAAAAGGAGCCGATGCAAGTATTTTTGTGAAAGGCAAACGTGAGAAGGCCGCGCCTATCTGGAAGATTCTCATTCTCAATTTGGCCCTTTTATTAATGGGCATTGGTGCGGGAATCGTAATCGGTGGGATTCTTCAGGAAAATTTGGCAGGCGATTCATTTTATGCCATGCCAGGCACAATTTTTCTCTTGGCCGGAACTGGCTTGTTAATAGGTTTCTTTATAACCAGGAAATTAGACCAGGAAATATAAGCCTATTTAGGAGTGCCATTTTAAAACCGGGACATGATTCCCGGTTTTCACTTTTTCAGCGGTAACCTAAAATACCATTTCGCCCATTTTTTTGAATTTGTATTCGGCACTTTTCAGGGAACCTCCTTTATTTTAAAGAGCGCTTCGTTCATTTTCATCTAATTTAATCAAGCGTCGATCGAATTTTGAAAATGTAGGGTTTTCGAGGTATTGGGCCAAATAGAATCTTCAGCATCCTTGATTTGGCACCAATAATTTACAACTTAAAATCCTACAATAATTTAGAAAAACATGCTATCTTGGATGTGGTATGAGCGAGATGGGGAATTATACTTTTAATTTCCAGGTCTTACTAGACGCGATAGGTCTGGTACAAGGCACTACATTGGGTATTTTACTACTAATACTAAACAGACGCAGGTACAGGAGTACTTTTTTTCTAGGTCTTTTTTTAATATTCTATTCGCTAGAATTAGCGACTTGGATTTCTGTCAATACGCAAATCGTAAAATATAGCCCTACGTTATATCTCTTGCCTTTTAATTTTTCGTGGCTCCTATTCCCTTTGTATTTTCTTTATACACAACAAGTCTCTGTACTTTCCGAAGATAAGACCAAATATTGGTTGCTTTATCCCGGAATTGCTTCGTTTTTAATTCAAACCTTCATTTTCCTACTTCCCTTAGAGGATAAAATAATGATTGAGAGCAGTGGGTGGCATACACTCGTGTTTTGGAAATTTGGAAATTATTATTCTTGGATAATTGGCGGGTGGAATTATTGGCTACTTCACAAGCACTCCCTTGAGGTACAAAACACCTATTCATACCTGGCTTTCAAGGAATTACGATGGGCACGCTTATTTTTACTGTATCTACTGGCAACCTCGGTATTTAGTTATATTCTGGCCTATGTATTCCCTAACTTGATTAAAGAAAAAACGTTTTTTTCGGTCATGGATCTTTTTGCTATCTATTGGGTTTCTTATTTTGGCATTGTACAGCGTAATGTGCGTGGGGTCTTATCCAAAAATCTGACCCTGGCGGGAACCGGGAATCAAGCGTTAGACGCAAAATATTCGGCGGATACGGTGGCTGAAAAATTAGAAGATCTCATGCAGAAATTAGATACCTATATGCAAATGACTGAAAGTTACATGAAACCCGAATTGACCATAGTAGACCTTGCCGAAGGTTTACTAGTGCATCCTAAGTTGGTCTCTACTGCAATAAATACGCTGAAAAAGGAGAATTTCAACACTTACGTCAATAAGTTTCGTATAAAAAAAGCGGAACTATTATTAAAAAACAACGAGGATAGTCTTTTGAGCATGGAGGGTATTTGCAACGAAGTAGGATTTAAAAGTAAAAGTGCCTTTTATTCTGCCTTCAAAAAGGAAACTGGTACCACTCCCACTAAATTCAAGGAAAAGTGGATTTCATAGGCCTTTTGATTTTAAAAACAATAAGCGATCTTCCTGAATAATTTATTTTCATGCCAGATTCAATACCTGCAACTGGCTATAAAATGCCAGTACCGATTCCTGAATTCGACTGAATAATACCCATTTAATGGCAAAATGGTTCTATATTCAGAAATCAGGACACCTTTTGATATCCCTCCAAATGATATTTGCATTTAAAAACCGAACCTTTGCGGCAAAACATACTTCAAGAAAAATTATCATACCTGATCAGATGAATATGTGATGGTTTGATTCTTTATTATTTTAAAAATGCCTAGGTAGGACTATAAATTCAAAAGTTCCCCCATTTTTTATATCTAGGCATTTTTTTAAATAAAATCAATAAATTTCACATGAATATTCTAGAAATCAACGCCACTGGCAATTTTGAAACATGGAATCCTTCAACCATCCAAGAAGTGAAGGATAAAAATTTAAGCAACGACCTTGGCCATAACCTCCTGTTTGAAAACGAAAATGTACGCATATGGGAAGTCGTTCTTCTATCGAATGAAAGGCTCCCGTTTCGCGAAATTAAATTCGATTATAGTTGGGTTTCGTTAACCAGCGGATTGGCGATATCTCGTTATGCAGATGGAAAGATAAACTTGATGCGATTCGAAAAAGGAGATTCGGCTTTTGTGAAATATGAAGAACATAATGCCATTTGCGATTTAGAGAATAAAGGTGGTGACCTCCTCTTTATACAAATGACCGAATTTAAACAAAAGACCTTCAATAAATACCTTGCCGACGTGGCACTCGTAAAATCAAATAACGCTTCAAATGGCCATGGTTCGCCGCGAACCAGGTGATTGCTGAATTTCAAAATAGTTAAGATTAAATTTTTCACCATACAATCTGCTTTCCTATCTTTAGGAGGTGAAAATAATAGCTACGAATATCGGCAAGCCGACTCCTTTTCTTTGGAATGGCAAAGAAGAACAAACAGGTATTTTTAAGTATCCCGTTGCCGGACCCTTGTTTTTGGGCACAATGGATGTGACCAATGACACGTTGATCAACCGGGTCAACCACGGGGGAATTAATAAGGCCTGCTATCTTTTTTCCAAGGAAGAATATCCCTATTGGAAAGCACTTTATCCCGATTTGCAATGGAATTGGGGTATGTTCGGGGAAAATTTGACGGTAGCGGATTTGAAGGATGCACAAATGCGCATCGGGAACATCTACAAAATCGGAACAGCATTGGTTCAGGTCTCCCAGCCTCGTGAGCCTTGTTACAAACTTGGAATCCGTTTTGGTAACCAGGAAATTTTACGGCAATATATTAAACGCGGCCAACCCGGAACCTATGTACGCATTCTCGAGGAGGGCTATGTGAAAACAGGTGATGAATTTGAGCTCGTTCAGGAATCAGAAAACACCCTAACAACAAAACAATTCTTCGATTTTTTGAATGCCCCTGAAAAAGATCCCGCTATTTTACGATTGGTGATGGACAATGATTCGGTACCTAGTTATAAAAAAGAGCGATTGAAAAAATATCTATAATACCGGCGTAAAAAGTGTAATTCACCATGTCAAATTGATTCTTTAATCCCTGAGATATGAGACAGCAACCGTTAAGGTAAGATTGCAATACCAAGTGCGGTAGTATCCTTTAAAAGCTGATAGTAGATTCGTAATCCAGCACCGAAAGTGGTAACAGCCAATGGGAAAATCAGTACCTATAGTGTATTTAGTAATCAGGTCTTGGCTTCAGGCTTTGTGTCTGTTTAAGTAACTGAGTAAAGTTCTGGGGAAGGAGATAATTTCCAAAAAAATGGATATTACGAGGTGTTACCTTATCGATAATTTGAACGTCATGAAATTTAACGATACTGCCATATGTATATTGTTTAACAAGACTTTCAAGAAGCTTTAAAATGTACCTATAAAACTATGAAGTATCCCTGGCACCTTTACCTGATGGGACTAATGTATATTTTCGCCGGCATTATGCATTTTGTAAGACCGAAAATCTATCTGCGTATTATGCCACGTTATCTGCCAAATCATAAATTACTTGTGCAACTAAGTGGGGCCATCGAAGTATTTCTAGGCATCGGGGTGTGCCTAACTGCTACCAAAAACGGTTCGATTTATGCTATTATAGCGATGCTGACCGTATTTCTCTTGGTTCATTTTAATATGCTGAAAGGTGAAAAAGAATCGGCAGGTTTTGCCAAGTGGCTCTTAATTCTAAGGATACCTTTGCAGTTTTCCTTAATGTACTGGGCTTATGCGTATTTGAAATACTAGGCAAAAAAAAGAGGGGCCAAAAAGCCCCTCCCTCAACTTGGATTAACTCAACTTAAACCAACTAATTAATTACGATAGCCTCGTAAAAGGTATCCTTCCCGTCTTTTACAACAATTACATAACCGTCAGGAATGGCCGTTTCAAAATTAAAGGCCTTTTGAACGATCGATTCTTTCGCGATGGTCTCGTTATAAACGATCCGATCCTGACTATCGATTACTTTTATATTCACATCGTTTTCGTCAAGGTTTAAAAGATTGAGAAGTACTTTCTCCCCTACTCTTCTAAAAACAGGTTTACTGTTCTCCTTCCTTTTAACGATATCAACACTTTCCTCGCGCACATCGATGGTATACAGGTACGTGGTTAATTCGTTTTCAACCTTAAAGACATAGTTACCTTTTTCAAGGCTCTTTAAATCAAATTTTTTCGCGTAGAGACCATCTGATAAACTTTCAGAGAATATGATGTTATCATTTGCGTCATAAAATTTGACCATTGTTTCCTTAGAATTTGAGTCCAAGGTAAAAACCAGACTTTTAGATCCCGCATTGTTAAATACAGTTAGTTTTGGTTCATTTGCCACACCATTTATAGAAATGAACATAAAGGCAATGACTGCTGTCAACTTCAAAAATTTTTTCATAACATTTGTTTTAGGGTTAATGAATAAATTACAGTACAAACTTACCGCTCAATACTGGCACCCACTACATGCGATTTATCTAATTTATGTTCTATTTTAACCCAATATGAGGTTAAATAATTGTTAAATGTTAATTTTGAACATATTTTAGGTAATTTTGCAAAGATTTACCATAATCGCCTTCTTTAATTTTGTGTTATTAATGAAAATTAAATGCTTAAACAAAAACCTACTTTAGAAGCTATAGCCCCCGATTTTGGGCATTCATTCACCTATCAAAGATTCGACGAACAAAAATTGAACAAGAATACGATTTGGCATTACCATCCTGAAATTGAATTGGTATATGTAAATGGAGGCTCGGGAAAGCGCCAAATCGGCAGCCATATCTCCTATTACACGAATGGCGACCTAATTTTAATCGGTGGGAATATGCCCCATTGTGGTCTGACCGACCATTTGACGGGAAATTTGAGTGAAACGGTGGTTCAGATGAAATCAGATTTTCTTGGAAACGAATTCTTCAATATCCCGGAAATGAAAAAAATACAGGATCTCTTTGAAATGGCGAAGGGTGGCATTGTTTTCCAAGGTAAGACCAAAAGAAAAATCGGGGAAAAAATGGAAATTTTGGAATATCAGACCGATTTCCAGAGATTGCTCTCTATTTTGAACATCCTGAACGAATTAGCCAATTCTGAGGACTATAAACTTTTGAATGCCGAAGGGTTTTCCTTGGAAACAGAGGTAAAGGACAATGACCGGATAAATATTGTATTCAACCATGTCAAAAGCAACTTCAAGGAAGAGATCACGCTGGAGGAAATCGCTGATATGGTCAGTATGACCGTACCATCCTTTTGCCGATATTTTAAAAAAATAACGAACAAGACCTTTGTTCAGTTCGTTAACGAATACAGAATGGTGCATGCATCAAAACTACTGGCAGAAAAACCGATGAGCATTACCGAGGTATGCTTTGAAAGCGGATTTAACAACTTTTCGCATTTTAATAAATCATTCAAGGCGTTTACCGGCCTTAATCCGTCGGAATATCGAAATCAATTAAAGGCCGTATTGCAATAAATGAAATAATCTTTGGAGCAACCAATAAAACTGCCGCTACCCAATAGCCACATCGTCTACTATCCTAATTTTTTAGAACTTAAAGCTGCCAATCAGTATTTCGAAACCCTGAAGAATACTATTGCCTGGCAACAAGACGTAATTAAGGTATATGGAAAGGTATATCAACAACCACGGCTTACGGCTTTATTCGCCGAAAATGGGAAACCCTACGCCTATTCGAACTTAATAATGGAGCCTCATGATTTTACACCCGAACTTTTAAAAATCAAGCAAAAAGTGGAGGCGCTATCGAAGACTACATTCACGCACTGTCTTTTAAATCGCTATCGTGATGGCAAAGACAGTAACGGTTGGCATTCCGATAATGAAAAGTCACTTGGACAAAATCCCGTGATTGCTTCCGTCAGCCTGGGTCAGGTACGAAGTTTTCATCTAAAACACAAAACCGATATGGCCGGCAGCTATAAAATGGTGTTAAATCATGGCAGTCTTTTGATAATGCAAGGGGAGACACAGCATTATTGGTTACATCAGGTTCCGAAAACAAAAAAAATAATCGGGGAGAGAATTAATCTGACCTTTCGAAGTATCCTATAAAAAAATCGGCCTATTGACCGATCTTTTTATATACCCTGGTAATTTTTTGTAGGATACTGCCTTTAACATTCAGGTATAAAATGTTAATCTCCTCGCATCCGTTGACATGTATATAAACTCAAATCGGATGCCATTATTTACTATTTTAGTCGAACATCACATTTTTTAGGTTGAAGAACCCTGTTAATTGGCCCAAATACAAAACTCCTGCCGAATCGAGCTGATAATCCCGCCACCTTATTCAGCCATTTTATTAAAACAACTCATTTAGGACTTTGGCCAATCGCAACCCTCCTTTTGCTAATTGCGACTCGACAGTATCCCACCAAACATAACTATAGCGGTAATATAATTTTTCACCGACTTCCACCGAATCATAAATCGTATTGGCCAAATTATGGCCTTCTTCTACCCAATCTGTAAGGCTTCCCGATTGAACCGCTTTTATTTGTTTTTTTGTTAGTTTTGGCAACGACCCTGCAAGTTCTGTGTAACTCAACCCTTGGTCATCGATCATATTCGTGTCCCAGATTTTATGCAAGTTACTCCCCCTATTAAACCATTCCAACTGAATATCATTGCCTCCTTTATCCTCGAGTCTGCCAAGATGCATCGGCTGATGTAGGTCTGCTATTAAATGTACCAACACCTTTAGATAAAAAGCCTTGTCGGCTTGTGAACTATTCTTATCCTTAATAACTTCCATACATGCCTGTATGCCCGTAACCAAATCCCCGTACGGACTTGGTTCAACATCAGTATAGTGCTTGTCGGCCGGAATATTCGCAAAGTGCCATGCGCTAAACGCGCGATATACTGAATCGGCCTTAATTTCATCTGCGAAATTCGAGACCGATGCAAGACTTTGACCGTGTAACAATTTTTCGATGGCCCTCTTGGCATGCCCTGTCAAATGCTTTTCGGCCAGTTCACCAATCACCCGATGGCCGGTCTTCGACCAAAAAGGAACATTGCCAAAAGCCATTTGGCCCCCGATAAATAGCAACAAAATAATTCGCTTCATATCTAAAATTTTGTCTAAAAGTAAAAAAAGGAAATTTAATCTATTGTTAAGAGTGACGGCCTTTAAATTTTTAAGTATGATATTGCGGTAGAAAAATTAAATGACGTGGTATTAAAGAACCTGAAATCACCCATTCTAAGATTTGGCCTACTAATTTTGGTAATCCTTTTTATAG
This sequence comes from uncultured Flavobacteriaceae bacterium, assembly GCA_963798435.1. Classification (GTDB taxonomy): domain Bacteria; phylum Bacteroidota; class Bacteroidia; order Flavobacteriales; family Flavobacteriaceae; genus JALHST01. Next base: position 334,804 of record CAWCTF010000006.1, on the reverse strand, counting down.
GAACCCTAGTATTTCTACTCAGTGTTCGATGGGGTCTATGGGGCAAACTACCGAATACTGGCGAACTCTCTGATTTTCAATATCAGAGGGCCTCGGAGGTGTATTCGGCTGACAGTGTCCTAATTGGTAAATACTATGTCTTCGATCGTCAACCCATTTCTTTTGAGAAAATGCCAAAATACTTGCTTGATGCCTTAGTAGCTATCGAAGACGAGCGATTTTATGACCATTCTGGCATTGATTATCCCAGTCTTTTCAGAGTCGGCATAAAGACACTACTTATGCAGGACCAATCATCAGGTGGTGGAAGTACGTTGACACAACAATTGGCTAAAAATCTCTATCCTAGAAAGGATCGCAAGAAAACCAGCCTTTTGGTCGATAAAGTAAAGGAAATGATCATAGCCTCTAGAATAGAATCTATTTACGACAAAGAGGAAATCCTGACCCACTATCTCAATACGGTTTCTTTCGGAGGAAATACCTTCGGTATCGAAAGCGCCTCCTTAAAATTTTTCAATAAATCAACTACGGATCTAACCCTCGAAGAAGCCGCTGTGCTCGTAGGAATGCTAAAGGCGACCTATGGCTACAACCCTAGGCTTTTCCCAGGGAAAAGTCTTGAACGAAGAAATTTAGTATTGCAATCTATGCGTAAGAACGGGTATCTAACCGAACAGGTCTATGACAGTATTTCAAAAATCCCACTAACACTCGATTATCGACAATACGATTATAATGAAGGCATCGCCCCCTATTTTCGTGAAGAAGTACGCAAAGAAATGTTGCGTTGGAGTGAAGAACAGAAAGCCCTAGGCAACAATTATAACATCTATACTTCCGGATTAAAAATCTATACGACCCTAGATTCAAGAATGCAACAACTCGCCGAGGAAACCATGGTAACCCATATGACTTCCCTACAAAACAGTTTTGAAAAAAGTTATGGATCAAGCGCGCCTTGGCTAAAAGATAAGAAACTTCTTGATAAATTGGTTCGAAGGACCGATGCCTATAAAAAAATGAAAAATAACGGCTGGTCTAAAGCTCAGATCAGCGATTCCCTCGCCAGGAAAAGGACGATGACCCTGACCGATTGGTCCGGCGAAAAATCGCGTGAGGCGAGCATTGTTGACAGTGTACAACACTACATGAAATTCTTGAACACGGGTTCATTGGCTATCGACCCGGCGTCCGGAGCCGTAAAAACCTGGATTGGAGGCGTCAATTTTAAATATTTCAAATTTGACCACATTTCGCAAAGCCGGCGTCAGGTAGGTTCTACCTTTAAACCCATTGTGTATACTGCCGCCCTGGAAAGTGGCATCACGCCGTGTACGTATTTTTCGGCAGAGGAAGTAACTTATGAAAATTTAAAGGGTTGGTCGCCCAGTAATTCGGAATCAAAGGATGAGGCCTATCTCAATTATTCGATGGAACAGGCTTTGAGCAATTCGGTCAATACTGTTGCTGTGAAGGTAATGGAGAAAACCGGCATAGTGCAGGTTATGCGACAAGCCAATAAAATGGGCATTACGACCGAATTACCCAATGAGCCCTCTTTGGCATTGGGAACTGCGGAAATAAAACTTATTGATATGGCAGGGGCATATGCCAGCTATGTGAACGATGGTAAACCCGTGAGCCCATATTTGATCCAAACAATAACGAATAAAAAAGATTCTGTACTGGCGACATTTGAACCCAAAATCGCTTCCGAAGCAGCCTTTTCAGAGGAAAATAGGGAAATTATGATTGAAATGATGAAATCTACCATCAATAATGGGACGGCTTCGCGAATTCGTACGAACTATAAACTAAATAATGATATCGCAGGAAAAACAGGTACTACGCAAAATAATAAAGACGCATGGTTTGTGGCCATCATGCCGCATATAGTACATATAAGTTGGGTCGGACTTGATAATCAGGAAATCGGGTTTAGAAGTACGAGTTTGGGACAAGGTGCAAATGCCGCCTTACCCCTTTTTGCTCTGTGGATGCAAAAACTGAACAAGGATTCCTCTTTTAATACGTTGACCAAGGCCCATTTTAAACCGCCGAGTCAGGCAGTCCTGGACAAACTCGATTGTGAACCTATCAAGAAGGATGGTTTCTTTAAACGGCTCTTTAAAAATCCTGATCGGAAAAAAGTCAAAAAATTCAGGACCAAAAACGGTTGAACCAAAAATTAGAAAAAATAGGGAAGTAAGATTTAATTTCATATCTTTATGATATTATTTTAATATCACTTAAATCAACCTATTATGAAAAATGAGAAGAATCTCCAGCCAAGCTCCGGCTACACCATGCTTCTATTCGCCTTACTGCTTTTCCTTGGTGGCTTACTTTTATTGATTTTAATCAAGAACGTTATAGGTGCTTTGGGCATTTTTGCCGCCATCTTAATGTTACCGGGCTTTGTTTTGGTTAATCCTAACAGCTCCCGAGTACTTCTTCTTTTTGGGAAATATGTCGGGACCATTAAGGAAAATGGCTTATTCTGGGTAAATCCGTTGTATTCGAAAAGAAAAATATCACTGCGTGCGAGCAATTTTGATAGTGAGCGATTAAAAGTGAACGATAAACTTGGGAATCCCATTATGATCAGTACTATTTTGGTCTGGAGGGTGACCGACACCTATAAGGCGGCATTCGATGTAGATGATTATCAAAACTTTGTGCGCGTTCAGACGGACGCGGCAGTACGAAAGTTGGCAAGTATGTATCCTTACGACAATTTTGCCGATGAAGGCCTCGATGAAGATATTACACTTCGTTCAAGTGTCAACGAAGTAAGTGAGGCACTCGAAAAAGAAGTTCAAGAACGGCTTTCTATGGCAGGTATCGAAGTTTTGGAGGCACGCATCGGTTATTTGGCCTATGCACAAGAGATTGCCAATGCGATGCTCAAACGGCAACAGGCAACAGCGATTGTGGCCGCACGACACAAAATTGTCGAAGGTGCCGTAAGCATGGTTGAAATGGCATTAAAAGAACTCAGTGAAAAACAAGTTGTAGAACTTGATGACGAACGAAGAGCGGCCATGGTCAGTAATCTTATGGTGGTCCTATGTTCAGACAAAGATGTTGCGCCTATAGTCAATACTGGCACCTTAAATCATTGACAATGCGTGTTTTCAAAGAAATACAGCACTTTAATCAGTGGTGGTTACGGCTCTTTAATTTGGGAATAGTGTGTATGTTGCTTTACAGTTCCTATTCGTGGTATGTTTTAAAGGAATCTGTTGGAAATGTAGCGGCCGATGATGCATTTGGGCAGTTGATTACCATCCTGACCTTGACTTTGGTCTTAATCTTATTCTATCTTTTAAAATTAAAGACTGAAATTGATGAACATGGTATATACTATCAGTTCGCACCGTTTCATTTATCTAAAAGAACCATACGATGGCCCGAATTGCAAGCATGCTATGTAAGGACGTATAAGCCAATCAAGGAATATGGTGGCTGGGGTTACCGTTACTCTTTTGGCAAAAACGGAAAAGCCCTGAATGTAAAAGGAAATAAAGGCATTCAACTGGTATTTAAAACGGGGGATAAACTACTTATCGGAACACAAAAAGAAGTGGCTGCGGCAGCGGTAATTCAACAATATTTCGAAAAAAGGTCGTGAATCGAAGCTCATTCGAATTTATTTTGTACTTCATTCCCTAAAGTGAATCAGATAGGAAATACAGCCTATAAGTTGCATGTATTCCTTCAGTAGTGAGTGAACTATTATACGAACGCAAATGACTGAATATAAAATTATACGACAGAAAGGAAGGTTTTTTCAAAATACGGATCTGGAATTTGAAAAAGAACTGAATCAATATGCTCGAGAGGGATGGTCAGTCATAAATACGGTCTTTAATCACAGGTCCCGTTCCTTAAAGGTAATCCTTCAACGAGAGAAAAGATAGCTACATGTACAAAGTATTGATCGTACTATTTGTTAGCGCCTTTGAAGTAGGGGCTCAAAATATTATAACCGAAGACGTAGCCCTTCGCAATGGGAACATAGAACTCCCGGGCACCCTCACAATGCCACGAACCACAAAAAAATTGCCCCTGGTGCTATTTGTAGCGGGCTCTGGCAATGTTGACCGAAATGGGAATCAAGCGAATAGCCCCATTCAAGTAGGATATATCATGGCCTTGGCCGATAGTTTGAATGCACACGGGCTGGCATTTTATCGTTACGATAAACGCACGGCTACGCCTGCCAATCTGGATAAACTTAACGATATAAGCATTCTTGATTTTGTAAACGATGCTAAAATCGCCATCGATCGATTTCAGGATGACCCTCGCTTTTCTTCGATTCATATAATCGGCCATAGTCAGGGCTCTTTGGTTGCCATGTTGGCCATTACAGAGGCCGTGAAAAGTTTCATTTCGATTGCGGGTCCAGGAACTACCATCGACCATGCCATTATCGAACAACTGAAGAGGCAAAATGCCGATTTCGCGCAAGTTGCCAAGCAATATTTTGAGGAACTCGAGCGCACCGATACCATCCGCGATGTCAATCCCTTCCTCATGGCACTATTTGCACCGCAGAATCAAAAATTCATAAAAGAATGGATGCAGTTGGATCCAGCCGAAGAAATTAAAAAAGTCACCATCCCGTTACTATTATTAAATGGCGACGCAGATCTACAAGTATCGATTGAAGAGGCCAAATTATTGAAACAGGCGCAACCCAACGCCACGCTATTAATTATTCCCAAAATGAACCATGTAATGAAAGAGGTTGGTTCATTGGCCGAAAATAATAGATCATATATTGAAAAGGACTTTCCGATTTCTGAACTATTGGTTCAGTATTTAATCGACTTTATTACTGCAGAAAAATGAGCAAAAAGAAGGCTTTCGCATTGCGGCTTAATGAAGAAACGCTTAAAGCGATTGAAAAATGGGCCGCTGATGAATTTAGAAGCACCAACGGTCAAATTGAATGGATGCTGCAAAAAAGTCTAAAAGAAGCTAAAAGAGAACCTAAAAAAAAGTCTGAGTAAGCTCGGTTTGGGTTTTTTATAAAATTTTAAACCTCTAAATTTGGCGCTGCAATTAAATGCCAACAATGCCTCAAAAAACACTTATTCCATTTTTCCTGCTCCTCACATGCTACCTCCAAAGCCAAAATCCCAATAAATCATTTCTTGTAAAATATATAAACCAGACGATGGTCACCGACGGACTCTTGGATGAGCCTATATGGGAGACAGCCGATAGTGCCAATGCATTTTGGGAATATTTTCCATCGGATGCTATTCAGGCCCGTCAACAGACCAACATAAAAATGCTCTATGACGATGAAAACCTGTACATAGGCATTCGTGTCGATGCTGCGGGCACGAAATACTCGATTGAGTCATTGAAACGCGATTTTAGGGCAGGCAATGCCGATAATATAACGCTATTGTTCGACACCTTCAATGATGGTACGAATGCGTTTTTGTTCGGAACGAATCCGTACGGAGTATTAAGGGAAGGCCTAGTTTCAGGGGGTGGTCTAGATTTAAGGGGCTTTACGATTTCATGGGATGTAAAATGGAAGGGGGAGGCCAAAATTTACGATGATCACTATATCGCAGAACTAACTATACCGCTGACTTCATTTAAGTTTGAGGAGGGAACAAGAAAATGGCGTTTCAATAGCTATCGATTCGATACACAGTCTAATGAAACCAGTACATGGATGAATATTCCGCAGAATCAAAATGTTTTCGGACTCACCTTTATGGGTGATATGATCTTTGAAAAACCTTTAGGGAAGTCTAGGACGCCTATGGCCTTGATACCCTATATCAACGCCATAACAGAAAATAATCGCGAAGCCGCTCTGGGAAGTAATGGTTTAAAGGTAGGTGGAGATGCCAAAATATCGATTGGAAACAGTATGAACCTCGATATAACGGTGAATCCCGATTTTTCACAGGTCGAGGTCGATGACCAAGTAACAAACCTCACGAGGTTCGAAATTTCCTTGCCCGAGAAAAGGCAGTTTTTTATTGACAACAGTGATCTTTTTTCAAGTTTTGGAGGTTCCCGGGATGCCAATCCTTTTTTCTCCCGGCGCATCGGAATTGCGGTAGATACTGCAGATAATTCGATAGAAAATCGAATTATAGGGGGTTTAAGACTTAGTGGAAAACTCAATAAAGACCTGCGTTTTGGATTTTTGAATATTCAGACGGCATCTGATGTGCTCAACAGAATACCTTCCAATAATAACACGATGCTCGCCATACAACAGAAAATATTCTCGCGTTCGAATATCAGCCTATTCTTTATCAACAAACAATCGATTAAAAAGTATGATTTTGTGGATGGTCTTGACAAATACAACAGGGTTCTCGGAGTAGACTATAATTTAGTGTCCAAAGACAACGTATGGAATGGCAAGTACTATCTACACAAATCTTTTCAACCAGAAATTAAGAATAAGGATTTATCGGCAGGTGCCTTCCTAGGTTTTAATTCAAGAAAATATACTATTTTCTCGGACTGGGTCTTTGTCGGGGAAAATTTTAGGTCGGATCTAGGATTCGTTCGCCGCACCGACATCTTAAAAATCGCTACACAAATTCAGCGTATTTTTTGGCCGAATAACGGCATGCTCAACTCACACGGATTTAAATTCTTCCCTATCGTCATCTGGCGGCCCGAGCTAAATTTTAAACTAACCGACTATAATATCATGACCGGGTGGGAAGCCACGTTCAACGACCAATCGCAAGTTCAATTAGAAATCGCCAATGAATATAGCTATTTGGTAGCAACCGATGAATTCGAGCCAACTGGCGAAGAGGGGGCCTTTTTATTACCTACTGATAAGGGTTATTATAATAATGGCGTTAGCTTGGATTATCAGTCGGATCGTAGAAAGGTATTCACCTATGGTCTAAAACCTTCACTCGGCACCTTCTATAATGGCCGAAAATTTTCGACCGAAGCAATGATGACCTTGCGCATTCAACCCACGGCATTTATATCAATGTTGTTCGGTTACGACAACATTCAGCTACCTAAACCCTATTCCAGTGCCGATATTTGGTTGATTAGCCCGAAGGTCGATATTACTTTTAGTAAAACCCTCTATTGGTCGACCTTGGTTCAATACAGCAACCAACGTAACAACCTGGGCTTCAATTCACGACTGCAATGGCGTTTTGCGCCACTTTCGGATCTATTCCTAGTGTATAACGATAATTATTTTGTGGATCTTTTTTCGCCAAGATATCGTTCAATAAACCTTAAATTGACATACTGGCTGAATATTTAATCGAGGTAAATACGAAAAAGGTCAAGCTTGCGAATTTCATTATATTTATACAAGACACACAAGACGTAATGCAGTTATGAAACAACCATTGATTATCGATGATACTATAGTTTTCGGACTGCTTGCGCTTTGCTTGGGCCTTGTTTTTTATACCTCTTCACGCCCATCGGGATTTTGGAAGCGATTTTATAGTTTCGTCCCAACGGTACTGATGTGCTATCTTTTGCCGGGTATCTTAAGCAGTATTGGCTTGATTTCAGACGAAACCTCCAAACTCTACTTTATGGCCAGCAGGTATTTACTGCCTGCGGCCCTGGTTTTGATGACGTTGAGCGTAGACCTTAAAGCCATTGCGAACCTCGGGCCAAAGGCATTGATTATGTTCTTTACAGGTACGGCCGGGATTATCATCGGAGGACCCTTGGCTATTTTGATCGTGTCTGTATTTTCACCTGAAACGGTAGGTGGTATCGGACCAGATGCTGTTTGGAGAGGGCTTTCGACGATTGCGGGTAGTTGGATTGGGGGCGGTGCGAACCAGGCGGCTATGTTCGAGATATTCAAATATAATCCACAAAAATTTGGGGGGATGGTACTGGTAGACATCGTTATCGCGAATCTATGGTTGGCGATACTATTGCTTGGAGTTGGCAAGACCAAACAAATAGACAAATGGCTTAAGGCAGATACCTCTTCCATCGAGACCTTGAAAAAGAAAGTGTCAGAACATACTGATCGAATTACACGCACAACCACAATGCACGACTATATCATGCTATTGGCATTGGCTTTTGTTTCTGTAGGCGCGGCGCATTTTTTGGGGAATCATTTTTCAACATATCTGATAGATAACTTCGAGCTCATTCGGGATCCGACCAAGATTTTATCATCGTTGGGTTCTACCTTTTTATGGATGGTGGTTTTTGCAACGATTATCGGCATCGCTTTGTCTTTTACGCGGGCGAAAAATTATGAAGGCGCCGGGGCAAGCAAAATCGGAGGATTGTTTATCTATATCTTGGTAGCGACCATTGGTATGCAAATGGATTTGGGGAAAGTACTTGAAAATCCCGGTCTCATCGCAGTCGGACTAATTTGGATCTCTTTTCACGCCATACTTCTGATTCTAGTCGCTAAGTTGATCAAAGCCCCGTATTTCTTTTTGGCCGTTGGAAGTCAGGCAAATATAGGTGGAGCGGCATCAGCACCCATCGTCGCCGCTGAATTCCATCCGTCTTTAGCCTCGGTCGGAATCTTATTAGCGGTCTTCGGATATGTAATAGGAACCGGTGGCGCCTATCTTTGCGCGCTGTTAATGGAAATTGCTTCCAAAGTTTAATAATCCACAAAGTTTATTGATATTTGCGCCATCTAAACACACGCATGAAAAATCACTTCTTAGCTAGTATCATCTGTGCACTCTTTATTTCTTGCGGAGGGGATACTAAAAATACGATGACCGTTCAGGGTCAGGTCAAAGGGCTTAAAAAAGGTGTTTTATACCTTCAATACATACCCGACTCAACCTTGGTCACCATTGATTCGATGAATGTTGACGGAAATGGTAGCTTCCTTTTCAAGACTGAGGTGGAAAATCCTGAAATTTATTATTTATATCTCAATAAGAATGACCATAATGACATCAATGATCGGATTACCTTTTTTGGGGAACCCGGTACAATAAAGATCACTACCTCTTGGCAGACTTTTGATACGAACGCAAAGATCGAAGGATCAAAGACCCACGAAAAGTTAATGGAATATCAGAAGATTATGTCGCGGTTCAACGCACGTAATTTAGAGTTTATGAACGCCAACGTACGTGCAGGTGGCGGTATGGATTCCCTCCAACTAGATTCGGTGCAACGATTGCTTGATAAGAATGTACAACGCGGATATGCCTTTGCCTTGAATTATGCATTAAGCCATACGGATTCTTATATTGCCCCCTATATTGCGCTGCAAGTGTCGGATGCTAATATCAAGTATTTAGATTCAATATATACCTCTTTGAGTCCAGCCGTTGCGAGCTCCAAATATGGACGGGAATTAAAGAATCATGTAGAGCAACAAAAACAGCTCCTCAACGAAAAAAGCCCATGACAATGGGCTTTTTTATGAAACAAACTTTGGTGTCTATCCCAATTTGTTCAATTCCTCAACCAGTTCGGTAGCCTTTTTTTCAAGCTCTAAACGCACTTTTTTCAAATGCGCTTTTTTGTCATCGACCTTTCGCTGATTAACTTTTGAGATCAACTCATCGAAAGTTGCTATGGCACTGTCAATAATTTTTGAGCCTTCCTTAGAATCTTGTTTGCCATTGGCTACTTCAATTATCGAAACTGCTTCGATGATATCCCCCAACACATAATTGATGTCCTTTTTTAATTCCCTTATACTTGCCATTACTACTTATTTTTTTGCAAAAGTAGACTTTTTAAGGACATTCCTTCCGAAAAAATCAATTCACTTACCTGAACAGCGAATATAGAAGTACAATACCGCATTCACCCCATACTTTTAAGATATGTTTAAAAATGCTCTTAGGATTTTGTTGTAATTGACACATCAAATAGTAACTTCCAAAATTTGGGCTCCTTTTGATTTCAAGATTATATAAGTTGAATTGGCTGATATCAAGGTGGTTTCACCCTTGTTGATTTGCACTGAACCGAAGTCATTTTCTAGGGTAAGATTTCCTTTGACGCACATATAAATAGTAAACGCATCTCTTTTTGAAAGGTCGATTTTCAAGTCATTTGATAATTCGATAAACCCAGTAATAAAATATGGACTTTCCACCATATGATTGATCGTATTTCCATCTCTTGTATAATTGACCTTGAAATCATCCCTTGTTGCAAAATCAATGGCTTCTAGTGCCCTTTCGGTATGTAATTCCCGATAATTTCCGTCCTTATCTTTCCTGTTAAAATCAAAAACACGATAGGTAATATCTGAAGTTTGTTGTATTTCCGCTAATAACACTCCGGCTCCAATAGCATGTATTTTACCAGAATTTATGAAAAAGGTATCGCCCTCCTTGACTTCTTCATAGTTCAATAGATCCAGAAGGGTATTTTCCTGAATACTTTTTTTATATTCTGATTTGGTGACCTTCTTTTTGAACCCAATGATCAGTTTCGCGTTCACATCGGCGGCCATGACGTACCACATCTCGGTCTTTCCAAATGAATTGTGGTTCTTTTTAGCGAGGAAATCATTAGGGTGCACTTGTATCGAAAGATCTTGATTCGCATCAATAAACTTAATGAGGATCGGAAATTCCTTTCCAAATCGTCGTACGATTTTTTTTCCCAACAAATCGATAGCATGTTCATCTATAAGATCTTGTAAGGAGCTTCCTGACAAAGGGCCGTTGGCAACAACGGATACATCTCCTGGTACAGCCGAGACTTCCCAACTTTCGCCGGTACTAGCCGATTTTATTGATTTTCCAAGTACATCGCCCAATTTGTGCCCACCCCAGATACGCTCTTTAAAAATTGGCTCGAATTTTAATGGATACATAACGGTATATTTTGGGAATGCTTAGCCCGAAAAGGTCACAAAATTTCGAGGCGTCTCAAATAACACTACTTCCAATTCCTTGTCAGCAGTAATATGAGGCCTTAATTTTTGCCAGATCACAACGGCGATGTTTTCAGCAGTAGGATTAAGTTTTTCAAATTCCGGAACTTCAATATTCAGATTCTTATGGTCAAATACTTCTTCAACCTTGTCTCGTATTAAATCCTTGAGTACTTTCATATCGATTACAAAACCGGTTTCCTGATCTATTTCCCCGGTTACACTCACAATAAGCTCATAATTGTGTCCATGGAAATTAGGGTTGTTGCATTTTCCGAAAATAGCTTCATTTTTATCAGCGCTCCAATCACTTCGAAATAATCGATGCGCAGCATTAAAATGTGCCTTTCTGCTAACTTTTACTTTCATAATGCCGTTTGATTTTGAAGGATATGCCCATAAAATTTTTCAAAAATAATTTTTGACCAGACGGTATATCGTTCTGGATGTTCAAGCATCTCATTTTTTATAGCTTCTGGTGACATCCATTTCCAATCGGCAACTTCTTCCCTATTTATATTAGGCATCTCGTTGTAGAAACCGACCAGTACATGATCTAGTTCGTGTTCGGTCAGGCCGTTTTCAAAAGGTGCCCTATAAATAAAGGAAAATAATTCTTTTAAGGAGGTGGTAAATCCCATTTCCTCTTGCAGCCGGCGTTTACCAGCCTCGAAATTGGTTTCCCCAGCCCTTTGATGGCTACAGCAGGTGTTGGTCCATAGTAGCGGCGAATGGTATTTATTAGCTGCCCGTTGTTGCAGCATGATTTCCCCTTTGTTGTTGAGGATAAAAATTGAAAAGGCTCTATGAAGCAGGGCTTTCTCATGGGCTTCCATCTTGGGCATGGTTCCTAATTCCTCATCCCTTTCGTTTACCAAAATGACTTTTTCTTCGTTCATATGGTAAAAATAACATCTTTATGAAACATTTAGGTGGCCCGATCATAAAATAACCGGAATATGGATGAATGGTTACATGTTGGCAGTAATGGCTAAAAAAACCGGGGGGATTTTACCTTGCCCTTGGTGGTAATAAAATCATATCTCAAAATAACCTCAAAAGAGCCATCATTGAATCTGGCACTACCCAATTCAGTAGTTTCCTTATCGTAAGCAATACCGATAAGAAACTTATTTGACAGCATGAAACCGGCCATACCACTAAATGCAGCATCCCAGCGGTATCCCGCCCCCAAAATAAATTTTTCGCTCAACATGAAATTAGCCGAAAGATCTACTTGTAATGGTGCGCCTCGAACAATTTTGGTCAACAAGGTAGGTTTGAATTTTAAAAACGGATTCAAGTCCCAGACATATCCGGTTATAAAATAAAAGTTCATCTGTTCCTTGGCGGTAGATAAGGACGATTCGTCAAAGTGAGCGGTTTCAAGAAAACGGGGAACCGATAGCCCTGCGTAAAAATGTTCGGTATGATAGTAGACCCCCGCCCCAATATTCGGAGACAATCTGTTTTGAATATCCTGCTGTAATGTAGGATCAGTAGTATATTGGTTAAGCTCTGAAAATCGCACATCCAATAAATTCGCACTGGCTTTGAGACCAAAGCTCAATCTTCCTTCGGTAGAGGTATATAAAGTATAGGAGAAATCAATATCAAAATTCGTTTCTACTGTTGGCCCGATTTTATCATTCACGATTGAAAGCCCTAGGCCTACCCCGCGATATCCAATGGGGGAATGTATGTTAAAAGTCTGTGTTTTTGGGGCACCATCAAGGCCCACCCATTGCGACCTGTGCAAGGCCGCGATACTAATATGACCGCGAGAACCTGCGTATCCCGGATTCACGCTCACTGTATTGTACATGTATTGGGTGTATTGTGCATCTTGTTGCCCATATAATAAACCGGCCCACAAGGCCAGTCCAAAGAACATTTTCAACCTTAAATTCTTAGACTTATGTAAAAGATATACTAGATTCATTATGGCTGTTATCGGTTAATATATATATATCCTGATATCGATTTAGTAACTTCCTGGGAATCAACATAATCGAGTATATAGAAATAGGTACCTACCGGTAATTTATTATCCTGGTCTACGGTAACCCTACCTTGAGAAGTTCCATCAAAGACATTCCCCTCTGAATTATATGATTTTGTCACATAGACCAATACACCCCATCGGTTATAAATATGAATCGTATTATTCGGATAATTCTCAAGGCCTCCTATGGTCAAGACATCATGGATTCCATCCCCATTCGGAGTGACCACGTTAAAGACTTCGATATCATCGCCCGTAAAATTGGGCTCTAGATAATCAGGAATACCATCTCCATCGACATCATCATCCGTGTAATTCTTATCGGCATTCGCATCCTCATCAATTGTATTTATACCATCGTTATCATCATCAATATCCCTATAATCCGATTCTTCATCCTTATCGGTGTTGGGAAGGTCGTCAATCGGACTATCTATCTCATCGTTTACATCATAATCGATTGTAGTGCTTCCTTCATAACCATCATCGAGCCCATCATTGTCCTTGTCAGAACCAATAAAGATTACATCGGGCAATCCATCACGATCATGATCATGACCTTCGATCATATCTAGTACACCGTCATTGTCACTATCTAGATCAACATAATCGGGAAGGCCATCACCATCGGTATCGACGGGAATGATTCCTACACCTCCACCATTCTCATACACATCGTCGAGACCATTGCCATCAGAATCGCTAAGACCCGGAGGTATATAATCAGCGGTAGTCTGTGCCTCGACGTTATCGGGAATACCATCGTCATCACTATCGATATCCAAATAATCGGGTAGGCCATCACCATCCGTATCCGTCGGATTCGTAGCAGGGTCGTTATCACCATCTGCATTTAAATCTTCAAAGGCATTAACGATGCCATCATCATCTATATCAATATCACTGCCCAACGGATTTACCAGTATAGTCACCGTTGCCGTAAGACAATTCGATAGGTTGTCACAAATCGTATACGTAAAACTATCGGTCCCGAGGAATCCAAAATTCGGACTATAGGTTACAGTGTCATCCGATGGATTTGAGGGTGTTCCGTTATTATTTAAAGTTACCACGCCATTGGAGGCATTGGTTCTTGTAATGGTGCCTAGTAAGGGCAGGTCATTATCATTGGCCAGTATATCAATAAGAAGTGCCGTATTTTCTGTTGTTGCCACCGTATCGTCCCGGACATCCATTACAGGTAATACATCAATCGAAACGGTTGCCGTACTACAATCCCCAAGCGTGTTACAGACAGTGTAGTCAAACGTATCCGGGCCGTTATAATCCGGATTCGGGATGTACGTAACGATATCATCTGTCGGATCGTTTGGAGTGGCATTATTGTTGATATTTACCGTTCCGTTTGTCGGATTGGTCGTAGTCAGGGTCCCAACATTTGGTAAATTACTATCATTATCAAAAATGGGCACAATTGCGGATGTATCTTCATTCAAAACCACAAGATCATCAACTAAGTTGGCTGCCTGTTGTAGACAAACGACCGTAAAACTGGGGAGTGCAATCGAATTTCCTGCTTTGGTCAAAGTAGGTGTGTATCGGATCACACTTGGTGTAGCCGTTATTGTGGGACGCAGTTGATTACCGGCCACCGCAGGCGACCAACTAACGACACCACTTCCTGTGACATTTGCGGAAATATCGAGGGTAACTTGGTTATCGGGGTTTGTGCAATCGGTCAAAATAAAGTAACCGGTCGCATTCGAACCACAAAGGGTTCCGTCGTAGGTAGCAAAGTAAACACCAGGTACAGAAGTCTCATAAAAAAAATCGGTCGCCAATACTGTATTTGTATCCGATGCCTCATACCACTTATAATTGCTTTCATCTCCGCTGTTGGGAGCCTGCAACAAGAACTGAGCACTTGATACGGTAATCCCCAACATTGATAGAACAATGCTGAGGAAAAGGGATCTATATAAGAGGTTTAATTTCAAATTGTTTGGTTACTTCGCGTATCAGTCGTTATTATTTAACTACAAAGACCACGTTGATCAGGGAGTTATATGAACTTGGTTGGGCAATAACATCATAGGTCATTACTCCACTGGCATTTATAGATACATTCGCAAATACGGCCGGATCATAATAGGTTACATAATAATAAAGTTCGGCCGCGGTATAGGTCGGTATGGCGGTTGGAGCTCCTGTACTTGCTACGGCCGGAGTCGCAAATTGTGCAGTATATTGCGTGTATAGGTTTAAGGTACGTCCGGTACCATTGGTCGATGCATTAACGGCAATCGATGGCGGATAGAAAATTCGAGCTGCTTTTGACGTGATGGGTGCAATGGCCTGTATCACCTGTTGCACATTATTTTCAACAACATATCCCTGGGCAACCGATTTTCCGGCATCGTCTACATCAAGTGGGGTTCGCAAAGGAACTTCGTCATCATATTGATCGTCAGTGCCAAGGGACGATAAGGCAACGGACCTTGGTCCCCCACCATCGGTAATGGTCAAATTGGACCCTACTACGGCGAAAGCTGTGTTGTATTCGTTGCCTACTACCGAATCGGCGTCATTAACGTTAATGGTCGTGAAATTACCCCCTGAAATAGCAATATGACCTGCAGTGCCGTTGGTGGAAAGTAATTGGCTATCAGTACCCAAACTTGATACTGGAACAGATAATGTTCCTCCACTATCGGTAATCTGAAGGTTGCCAGCGTTCACTGCGAAGGCCGTGTTTCTTTCGTTGGTAGGATCTGCATCCGCATCGTTTACATTAAGATTAATTGTATTCCCTCCAGAGATAGAGATGTTCCCAGCCGCTCCAGTAGTTGATATGGTCTGGGCGTCGGTATTGTCTAAATACCCACTTAAGTTGACGCTATTCCCATCCTCTATGGAAAGGGTGTTGCCGGCCAAATTTAAATTTTGGTCGTCAGTGCCCACTAAACTCGATAAATCGATGGTCTCGGAGGCGCCATTCTCGATGCCGATTGTCAGGTCGGTGCCCGAAAGCCCCGATCCACTGATGTTCTGGTCGTCGGTATTGTCTAGATAGGGTGATAGGTCTACGCTGTTCCCGTCCTCGATGCCCAAGGTGTTCGCCACTAGGGTAAGGTTCTGGTCGTCGGTGCCGCTGTCGTCTAGGCTTGAAAGGTCGACCGTGGTGGAGGCCCCGTTCTCGATATCGATCTGAAGGATGTTGGCCCCGCTCAAGGTGGCGCCCGTCAAATTCTGGTCATCGGTGCCTACCAGACTGGATAGGTCTATGGTCTCGGAGGTTCCGTTCTCGATGCCGATCGTCAGGTCGGTGCCCGAAAGCCCCGAGCCGCTGATGTTCTGGTCGTCGGTATTGTCCAAATAGCCACTAAGGTCCACACTGTTCCCGTCCTCGATGCCCAAGGTGTTCGCCACTAGGGAAAGGTTCTGGTCATCGGTACCGTTGTCGTCTAGGCTTGAAAGGTCGACCGTGGTGGAGGCCCCGTTCTCGATATCGATCTGAAGGATATTGGCCCCGCTCAAGGTGGCGCCCGTCAAATTCTGGTCATCGGTGCCCACCAGACTGGATAGGTCTATGGTCTCGGAGGTTCCGTTCTCGATGCCGATCGTCAGGTCGGTGCCCGAAAGCCCCGAGCCGCTGATGTTCTGGTCGTCGGTATTGTCCAAATAGCCACTTAGGTCCACACTGTTCCCGTCCTCGATGCCCAACGTGTTCGCCACTAGGGAAAGGTTCTGGTCGTCGGTGCCCAAACTGGCAACAGGTACCGACAAGGTCGATCCGTTGTCCGTTATCTCCAAATTGGCCCCGTTCACCGCGAAGGCGGTGTTGTATTCGTTGGTAGGATCGGCGTCCGCGTCGTCTACGTTCAGGTTGAGCGTGTTGCCGTCCTCGATCGTGATGTTGCCCGCCGCGCCCGTTGTGGACAAGGCCTGGTCGTCGGTGCCCACCAGACTGGATAGGTCGACTACTTGTGAACTGCCGTTCTCGATGCCGATCGTCAGGTCGGTGCCCGAAAGCCCCGAGCCGCTGATGTTCTGATCGTCGGTATTGTCTAGATAGGGCGACAGGTCTACGCTGTTCCCGTCCTCGATGCCCAAGGTGTTCGCCACTAGGGAAAGGTTCTGGTCGTCGGTGCCGCTGTCGTCTAGGCTTGAAAGGTCGACCGTGGTGGAGGCCCCGTTCTCGATATCGATCTGAAGGATGTTGGCCCCGCTCAAGGTGGCCCCCGTCAAATTCTGGTCGTCGGTATTGTCCAAATAGCCACTTAGGTCCACACTGTTCCCGTCCTCGATGCCCAACGTGTTCGCCACTAGGGAAAGGTTCTGGTCGTCGGTGCCCAAACTGGCAACAGGTACCGACAAGGTCGATCCGTTGTCCGTTATCTCTAAATTGGCCCCGTTCACCGCGAAGGCGGTGTTGTATTCGTTGGTAGGATCGGCGTCCGCGTCGTCTACGTTCAGGTTGAGCGTGTTGCCGTCCTCGATCGTGATGTTGCCCGCCGCGCCCGTTGTGGACAAGGCCTGGTCGTCGGTGCCCACCAGACTGGATAGGTCGACTACTTGTGAACTGCCGTTCTCGATGCCGATCGTCAGGTCGGTGCCCGAAAGCCCCGAGCCGCTGATGTTCTGGTCGTCGGTATTGTCCAAATAGCCACTTAGGTCCACACTGTTCCCGTCCTCGATGCCCAAGTGTTCGCCACTAGGGAAAGGTTCTGGTCGTCGGTACCGCTGTCGTCTAGGCTTGAAAGGTCGACCGTGGTGGAGGCCCCGTTCTCGATATCGATCTGAAGGATGTTGGCCCCGCTCAAGGTGGCCCCCGTCAAATTCTGGTCGTCGGTGTTGTCTAGATAGGGAGACAGGTCCACACTGTTCCCGTCCTCGATGCCCAATGTGTTCGCCACTAGGGAAAGGTTCTGGTCGTCGGTGCCCAAACTGGCAACAGGTACCGACAAGGTCGATCCGTTGTCCGTTATCTCCAAATTGGCCCCGTTCACCGCGAAGGCGGTGTTGTATTCGTTGGTAGGATCGGCGTCCGCGTCGTCTACGTTCAGGTTGAGCGTGTTGCCGTCCTCGATGCTGATGTTGCCCGCCGCGCCCGTTGTGGACAAGGCCTGGTCGTCGGTGCCCACCAGACTTGATAGGTCTATGGTCTCGGAGGTTCCGTTCTCGATGCCGATCGTCAGGTCGGTGCCCGAAAGCCCCGAGCCGCTGATGTTCTGGTCGTCGGTATTGTCCAAATAGGGTGATAGGTCCACACTGTTCCCGTCCTCGATGCCCAAGGTGTTCGCCACTAGGGAAAGGTTCTGGTCGTCGGTACTCAGCGCACCTCCATCTACCAGCACCCAATTCGTTCCATTCCACTGCATGATCTGGTCCGGGGACGTACCATCCGCTATATTCTCCAACTGTACCGCTTGATCCGCGATTTCTGCATTGGTGATACCATCGGCGGCCACGTCGAGCGTAAAGGGGGACACCGTAGTGCCCGAGCCGGATCGCACCAGCGTACCGTCCGTAGCGTTTGTTACCTCGTTGCCGATTACCCCATCGTTTTCCGTAACCGTTACCGAACCAAGGTCCACCAAGGTCCATGATGACGTAGTGCCGTCCCACTGTATTACCTGTCCGTCAGAAGTACCATCGGCCAAATTCTCCAATTGTACCGCTTGATCCGCGATTTCAGCATTGGTGATACCATCGGGAGCTACGTCCAAGGTATACGGACTCACCGCGGTTCCCGCACCTGAACGGATCAGGGTAGCGTCCGTGGCATCTGTAACTTCGTTGCCGATTACGGCGTCCGCGTCGTCTACGTTCAGGTTGAGGGTGTTGCCGTCCTCGATCGTGATGTTGCCCGCAGCGCCCGTTGTGGACAAGGCCTGGTCGTCGGTACCGCTGTCGTCTAGGCTTGAAAGGTCGACCGTGGTGGAGGCCCCGTTCTCGATATCGATCTGAAGGATGTTGGCCCCGCTCAAAGTGGCGCCCGTCAAATTCTGGTCGTCGGTGCCCACCAGACTGGATAGGTCTATGGTCTCGGAGGTTCCGTTCTCGATGCCGATCGTCAGGTCGGTGCCCGAAAGCCCCGAGCCGCTGATGTTCTGGTCGTCGGTATTGTCCAAATAGCCACTTAGGTCCACACTGTTCCCGTCCTCGATGCCCAAGGTGTTCGCCACTAGGGAAAGGTTCTGGTCGTCGGTGCCCAAACTGGCAACAGGTACCGACAAGGTCGATCCGTTGTCCGTTATCTCTAAATTGGCCCCGTTCACCGCGAAGGCGGTGTTGTATTCGTTGGTAGGATCGGCGTCCGCGTCGTCTACGTTCAGGTTGAGCGTGTTGCCGTCCTCGATCGTGATGTTGCCCGCCGCGCCCGTTGTGGACAAGGCCTGGTCGTCGGTGCCCACCAGACTGGATAGGTCGACTACTTGTGAACTGCCGTTCTCGATGCCGATCGTCAGGTCGGTGCCCGAAAGCCCCGAGCCGCTGATGTTCTGGTCGTCGGTATTGTCTAGATAGCCACTTAGGTCCACGCTGTTCCCGTCCTCGATGCCCAAGGTGTTCGCCACTAGGGAAAGGTTCTGGTCGTCTGTGCCGCTGTCGTCTAGGCTTGAAAGGTCGACCGTGGTGGAGGCCCCGTTCTCGATATCGATCTGAAGGATGTTGGCCCCGCTCAAGGTGGCCCCCGTCAAATTCTGGTCGTCGGTGTTGTCGAGATAGGGTGATAGGTCTACGCTGTTCCCGTCCTCGATGCCCAAGGTGTTCGCCACTAGGGAAAGGTTCTGGTCGTCGGTACTCAGCGCACCTCCATCTACCAGCACCCAATTCGTTCCATTCCACTGCATGATCTGGTCCGGGGACGTACCATCCGCTATATTCTCCAACTGTACCGCTTGATCCGCGATTTCTGCATTGGTGATACCATCGGCGGCCACGTCGAGCGTAAAGGGGGACACCGTAGTGCCCGAGCCGGATCGCACCAGCGTACCGTCCGTAGCGTTTGTTACCTCGTTGCCGATTACCCCATCGTTTTCCGTAACCGTTACCGAACCAAGGTCCACCAAGGTCCATGATGACGTAGTGCCGTCCCACTGTATTACCTGTCCGTCAGAAGTACCATCGGCCAAATTCTCCAATTGTACCGCTTGATCCGCGATTTCAGCATTGGTGATACCATCGGGAGCTACGTCCAAGGTATACGGACTCACCGCGGTTCCCGCACCTGAACGGATCAGGGTAGCGTCCGTGGCATCTGTAACTTCGTTGCCGATTACGGCGTCCGCGTCGTCTACGTTCAGGTTGAGGGTGTTGCCGTCCTCGATCGTGATGTTGCCCGCAGCGCCCGTTGTGGACAAGGCCTGATCGTCGGTATTGTCTAGATACGGTGATAGGTCTACACTGTTCCCGTCCTCGATGCCCAAGGTGTTCGCCACTAGGGTAAGGTTCTGGTCGTCGGTGCCGCTGTCGTCTAGGCTTGAAAGGTCGACCGTGGTGGAGGCCCCGTTCTCGATATCGATCTGAAGGATGTTGGCCCCGCTCAAAGTGGCGCCCGTCAAATTCTGGTCGTCGGTGCCCACCAGACTGGATAGGTCTATGGTCTCGGAGGTTCCGTTCTCGATGCCGATCGTCAGGTCGGTGCCCGAAAGCCCCGAGCCGCTGATGTTCTGGTCGTCGGTATTGTCCAAATAGCCACTTAGGTCCACACTGTTCCCGTCCTCGATGCCCAACGTGTTCGCCACTAGGGAAAGGTTCTGGTCGTCGGTGCCCAAACTGGCAACAGGTACCGACAAGGTCGATCCGTTGTCCGTTATCTCTAAATTGGCCCCGTTCACCGCGAAGGCGGTGTTGTATTCGTTGGTAGGATCGGCGTCCGCGTCGTCTACGTTCAGGTTGAGCGTGTTGCCGTCCTCGATCGTGATGTTGCCCGCCGCGCCCGTTGTGGACAAGGCCTGGTCGTCGGTGCCCACCAGACTGGATAGGTCGACTACTTGTGAACTGCCGTTCTCGATGCCGATCGTCAGGTCGGTGCCCGAAAGCCCCGAGCCGCTGATGTTCTGGTCGTCGGTGTTATCCAAATAGCCACTTAGGTCCACGCTGTTCCCGTCCTCGATGCCCAACGTGTTCGCCACTAGGGTAAGGTTCTGGTCGTCGGTGCCCAAACTGGCAACAGGTACCGACAAGGTCGATCCGTTGTCCGTTATCTCTAGGTTGGCCCCGTTCACCGCGAAGGCGGTGTTGTACTCGTTGGTAGGATCGCCATCCAAATCGGGCGTTGCATTGCCGCCTACGGCGTTCCAGGTGGTGCCATCCCATATGTACAATTGTCCTGCAACACTATCAACATACGTGACACCACTATTACTAGGTATAACTGCAGGAGCACCTGCTCCAATCAAGGTAAGTTCGTTCGTAAGGTCTGCATCGGCATCCCTTATATCTATGGTAGTATTCGTCCCGTTTGTTATCTGAATTTCGACACTTTCATTCGGTGTTACAACTGCGCTGCTTAGGTCTTGCTGGTCTGTATTTATCGTGGACAAATCTACTGTCTGAGAGACGCCATCCTCGATACCAACTGTAAGAACCGTTCCGGCTAGCCCTAAATTCTCAATGTTTTGATCATCCGTGCCCAGGCTGGAAACCGGTACCGACAAGGTCGATCCGTTGTCCGTTATCTCCAGGTTGGCCCCGTTTACTGCGAAGGCGGTGTTGTATTCGTTGGTAGGATCGGCATCCGCGTCGTCTACGTTCAGGTTGAGCGTGTTTCCGTCCTCGATGCTGATGTTGCCCGCCGCGCCCGTTGTGGTCAAGGCTTGGTCGTCGGTGCCTACCAGACTGGATAGGTCGACGGTCTCAGAGGTGCCGTTCTCGATACCGATCGTCAGGTCAGTGCCCGAAAGCCCCGATCCACTGATGTTCTGGTCATCGGTACCTAAGGATGCTACTGGGACCGCGAGTGTTCCACCATTATCGGTAATCTCCAGGTTGGCCCCGTTTACCGCGAAGGCGGTGTTGTATTCATTGGTAGGATCAGCGTCCGCATCGTCTACGTTCAGGTTGACCGTATTGCCGTCCTCGATGCTGATGTTGCCCGCCGCGCCCGTTGTGGACAAGGTCTGGTCATCGGTGCCTATTGAAGCCAAAGGAACCGCCAAGGTCCCACCATTATCCGTAATTTCAAGATTAGCCCCATTTACTACAAAACCAGAGTTTAGCTCGTTTGCAGGATCTGGATCTAAATCAGGACTGGCACTTCCTCCTACCTGTTGCCAGGCCGCACCATCATATACATATAATTGTCCCGCAGCATCATCAACATAGGTAACACCACTATTACTTGGAATAATAGCGGGTGCGCCCGTACCGATCAACGTAAGTTCGTTCGTTATATCTTCATCCGGATCCGTAGAATTTACGGTATAATTGCCATTGCCATCATCTGAAACGGTTAAAGCCCCAGTTCCTGCAACAACAGTTTCAGCCAAGGAAGAAAGGTCGATAGTTTCAGAAGTACCATTCTCGATACCGATTGTTAGGTCGGTGCCCGAAAGTAAGGAGCCACTGATATTTTGATCATCGGTACTTCCAGTATTGAGTTCATCAATGGCATCCTGTACGTTATTGGCAGCAAGGCCCGAAGTGGTATTGTCATAGGGATTGCTCGCCGCCCGTGTATCGATCGTCGAGGGGTTGCCCGCCTCGTCGGTATAGGTATAGGTGCCGTCCAGGTTGTCGACCAGCGTGGAGATCGACGTGTCGCTGATCGTGGTCGTGGTCCCGCCCGCGTCCGTAAAGTCGTAGGTGCCGTCCCCGTTGTCCACCAGGGCCACCGTACCGGCCGCGGCGTTGATCTCGTCGATCGCCGCCTGTACGTTATTGGCCGCAAGGCCCGAAGTGGTATTGTCATAGGGGTTGCTCGCCGCCCGTGTATCGATCGTCGAGGGGTTGCCCGCCTCGTCGGTATAGGTATAGGTGCCGTCCAGGTTGTCGACCAGCGTGGAGATCGACGTGTCGCTGATCGTGGTGGTGGTCCCGCCCGCGTCCGTAAAGTCGTAGGTGCCGTCCCCGTTGTCCACCAGGGCCACCGTACCGGCCGCGGCGTTGATCTCGTCGATCGCCGCCTGTACGTTATTGGCCGCAAGGCCCGAAGTGGTATTGTCATAGGGGTTGCTCGCCGCCCGTGTATCGATCGTCGAGGGGTTGCCCGCCTCGTCGGTATAGGTATAGGTGCCGTCCAGGTTGTCGACCAGCGTGGAGATCGACGTGTCGCTGATCGTGGTCGTGGTCCCGCCCGCGTCCGTAAAGTCGTAGGTGCCGTCCCCGTTGTCCACCAGGGACACCGTGCCGGCCGCGGCGTTGATCTCGTCGATCGCCGCCTGTACGTTATTGGCCGCAAGGCCCGAAGTGGTATTGTCATAGGGATTGCTCGCCGCCCGTGTATCGATCGTCGAGGGGTTGCCCGCCTCGTCGGTATAGGTATAGGTGCCGTCCAGGTTGTCGACCAGCGTGGAGATCGACGTGTCGCTGATCGTGGTCGTGGTCCCGCCCGCGTCCGTAAAGTCGTAGGTGCCGTCCCCGTTGTCCACCAGGGCCACCGTACCGGCCGCGGCGTTGATCTCGTCGATCGCCGCCTGTACGTTATTGGCCGCAAGGCCCGAAGTGGTATTGTCATAGGGATTGCTCGCCGCCCGTGTATCGATCGTCGAGGGGTTGCCCGCCTCGTCGGTATAGGTATAGGTGCCGTCCAGGTTGTCGACCAGCGTGGAGATCGACGTGTCGCTGATCGTGGTCGTGGTCCCGCCCGCGTCCGTAAAGTCGTAGGTGCCGTCCCCGTTGTCCACCAGGGCCACCGTACCGGCCGCGGCGTTGATCTCGTCGATCGCCGCCTGTACGTTATTGGCCGCAAGGCCCGAAGTGGTATTGTCATAGGGGTTGCTCGCCGCCCGTGTATCGATCGTCGAGGGGTTGCCCGCCTCGTCGGTATAGGTATAGGTGCCGTCCAGGTTGTCGACCAGCGTGGAGATCGACGTGTCGCTGATCGTGGTCGTGGTCCCGCCCGCGTCCGTAAATTCGTAGGTGCCGTCCCCGTTGTCCACAAGGGCCACCGTGCCGGCCGCGGCGTTGATCTCGTCGATCGCCGCCTGTACGTTATTGGCCGCAAGGCCCGAAGTGGTATTGTCATAGGGATTGCTCGCCGCCCGTGTATCGATCGTCGAGGGGTTGCCCGCCTCGTCGGTATAGGTATAGGTGCCGTCCAGGTTGTCGACCAGCGTGGAGATCGACGTGTCGCTGATCGTAGTGGTGGTCCCGCCCGCGTCCGTAAATTCGTAGGTGCCGTCCCCGTTGTCCACAAGGGCCACCGTGCCGGCCGCGGCGTTGATCTCGTCGATCGCCGCCTGTACGTTATTGGCCGCAAGGCCCGAAGTGGTATTGTCATAGGGATTGCTCGCCGCCCGTGTATCGATCGTCGAGGGGTTGCCCGCCTCGTCGGTATAGGTATAGGTGCCGTCCAGGTTGTCGACCAGCGTGGAGATCGACGTGTCGCTGATCGTGGTGGTGGTCCCGCCCGCGTCCGTAAAGTCGTAGGTGCCGTCCCCGTTGTCCACCAGGGCCACCGTGCCGGCCGCGGCGTTGATCTCGTCGATCGCCGCCTGTACGTTATTGGCCGCAAGGCCAGAGGCCGTGTTGTTGTAGACAACCTCGGAAGCCGTTTGGTCATCTGTGCCCGTATTGGCAAGGGCTGCTAGGTTAACGGTAACTGTATTGCCGTTTTCAATCCGTAATGATAAAACATTTGTTCCTGCATTAAAACTAAATGCCTGCAATTGTTGATCATCGGAAGAAGTCAATTCCCAGGAATTACCATCCCAAAAGTAGATAGTGCCCGTATTGGTATTTACATAGATATCACCCGTATCCGCTCCAGAAGGCGTTGTCATACCTGCCGCCGTAACGACTGTACCACTTAGTACTTCGCAGTTACATTGATCTTGCAAAGTTACTGTGGTCTGGGAAAATCCTGTTCCAGCTACCAGAAAGAATATAACTATTAAAATATTTTTTATCATGACGCTATGTCTTTACTACTATCGTATTCCAAATTTTTATTATCTACTTTCCAAATGCTGTTATACCCTTCGAATTGAGCCTTGTAATCGAAAGTATTAAAAGACACAATGGCCGATTGATCGCTCCTACATTGAAACTGGATAGCATTCATACAATGAGTTAATTCATTAGGGGTGTTCGCTGTTTCACCATAAATCCAGGTACGCCGATTGCGTTGGGTAAGTGACATCAACAAGGCCGTTAGGTAAATCATATTAGGGTCGGTTAAAAATCAATTCGATTCAATTATTGAACAGTATGGATCAATTACACCATACAAAATTAGCTTTAGCTTTAGCATTGGAAAATAATTGTTGTGTAAGTGTAAAATAGTACTGTATAGTACCCAATTTTTGAGGTTTCAACTATGCATTTCATCGATTATATCATGTTTCGTTGGTCGATGAGGCTAATAATAGTGGTACATACCAAATATTTGCACGTAAGAAAAATCTCTGATATTGATTACGAATTTTTCATAAGTCGGCGTCATTTATTGAATTATATTGCACACCGTTTTTATAAAATTCGTCGAGGTTTTGTCTTATTTTAAAATGCCATTAGGAAGGCTTTGATAGAAGGCCTATTTAAAACTACTTTGGTGATAGTTTTTGATTTGACAGGCGTTACTGGAGCTATCTACTGATTATAGACCTTACAACGTTCTTGGATTGCCAGTACTACTTAAGAAATGTTTTGGAAGCTTGATTAGATGATAGGTTCCATTAGTAGTAGAGGGCTTTGTATCAATTTCTATTCACCCGATATGTAATTCTTCTATTTGTAATTACGGTTCCTATCTGCACACTCAAAAGCGCATTGTTTGAATTGATGACAGGACATGCAGAACCTGAATTAGATAGAATTACACGATACAAGAATCCGTTCATATCGATATCGCAATTATTAACCGATAATGTGTTTGTATTTGACCCTGAATATTGGGGACCATTAGAAATGTCGGTGAAACTAAAACCACCATTATCACTTACCTGCCATTGATACGTATCTACAAAATTGGCCGAAACGGTAAAATTAGTGGAAGCACCAGCACCAATACTTTGGTCGGCAGGCTGCGTGGAGATTGAGAAGGGATTGACAGTAATTGTTTGATAGACATCAACAGTATTACCTGAAGCATCCGAGATGCGATAGGTTCGGGTTATTATCTCTGGATTACTCCCTCCATCACTGCTATCATTTATAAAACTAACCGTAGGAACGATTGTACAGTTATCGGCCTCGTCGGTGACTACTGTAATATCCGGTGCAGGTACCTCACTGGCACAATTCACATTTATTGGTAATGGATTGCTCGCCGTTGGAGCCGTACTATCAACAGTCAAAGTAGTAGTGGCAGTAAGGTTAAGTACTGGGTCACCAGGCATTCCGCCATACTCCACGACATAACCTTGGGGCTGATAATCCCCAGATGCAGCTCCTGTATTGGATAAATCATTCCAGGATCCATTGGGATTCACATTGGGGTGAGTGATATGGGCATAGTCCTCATTACCAGATTGATTGGGTTCGCCTGTATTCCAAAATGCGAAATTGGGAGAGCTACCCCCAGCAGTGCCATTCCAAAAATTGAGTCCGGCCTCAGGACCAGTAACCCACAACCATACCCCTTCGGTTGCTGCGTCACTGGCACCTATCCAGCCTACTCCTAATGCCTGGGACCCGGAAAAATCGGCCTCCACTTGGGATGTCAAAGTTGCCAAATAACCTTGCAATCCATAGTAGGTCCGTGCGTTCGCCGCGGTATTTGCCGAGGTCCATGTAATTCCCAGGCTATCTACATATTCATAATAGTGTCCGGTAGCCGGTAAATAATTTGCGTTACCGATGGTAATTGAAAATTGTCTTGTACCCGAAGGACTTCCTGAACTACTTGAATACTGTACAGCCAATATTGCCGATTCAAAAGCAGCTAAGGTAGCTGGCCCTGTAAGTGTTAGTTTTCCTTCTGTAACACTCCAACTCGCTATAATCGTTGGATGAGAACCCGTAAGTGTCAGTAAATCCTCTCCATTAACATATCCCGAAGATATTTGAATAATGACTAAATCGGCACTGATGTCATCAGGATCTGTGATTGAAACACTGTTTACTATGGGCACCATACTGCTTGGGCAATATTCTTGATCACCTGAAGCGGTTATTGTTGGCGGTTCATTAATAACATTTAGCATCGCGGCATTAGAAGTGACTGTAGTACTGCATATGTAATTACTGGCGGTTTTTGTCACAATCACGCGAAAATAATCTCCGTTGTCTCCATTGTTTGCTCCAACAAGGGTATAGGAAGCAGCGGTTGCCCCAGAAATATTTGAATAACTACCTCCACCGTTGTTGCTTTTTTGCCATTGGTAACTAAAGGTACCACCTCCAGTTACTACAACCGTGAATGTTGCATTGCCTCCATTGCTTATGTTTTGATCCGAAGGTTGGCCGGTAATATTAGGCGGACTCCCAGCCTCCCGATAATCATAGGTGCCGTTGGAATCATTATCAGATGGAGTAGTATAGCCATTGGCATTGCCTGTAACACGTCCGGTGGTCGCACTGTATCCAGATCCGTTTAACTCCCCAGATTTAGAGCCGTTTTCAGTAAAACCAGCCTCGCGCACATCATTACATCCATCATTATCACTATCGGATTCTAAAAAATCCCCGTTCCCATCACTATCGCTATCCCTTACTGTATAATTGACATTCCCACTATTAGTTTGCCCCGAAGCTTGCACACTATTGGGAACCCCATCCGTGCCAACAGCCCCGGATAAAACACCATTGGTATGAGAAATACCATGTCCAGCTTCTACGGCATCATAAATACCGTCGTTATCACTATCGAGATCCAATCTATTAGGAACACCATCGCCATCACTGTCATATGTATTACAACTTCCAGATCCCTGACATTCAGTGGTATCTAAAATACCATCATTGTCATCATCTAGATCTGACGAATCATTTATACCATCACCATCAGAGTCGGATGAACCCATATTAGCCGTTAACAAGACGTTATCAATAGTTATAATATCCCCATTGCTCCAACTAGTATCAGTTCCTACAAAACGGATTGCAGAGGAAGCTGAAATTTGATTGGCCGTTAGTGCATATGAAATTGTACCGGTTGCATTGGTATTTATTGTGGCGACCGTTTGCCATGACGAAGTACTGTAATTCCAAAGCTCCACATCCAGACCTTCGCCTCCTCGGGAGGTTGCATCATAGTCTAGCGTTAGTGTCACCGAGCTCGCTCCGGAAAGATTCAGGGTCCTACTTATATTTCTCCCATCAAGGTTATTGAACCGTAATCGCCCCCCATTAATATCGATTCTACCATTAGAAGGACTCCCATCTTCACTGTCATTCCAACCTGCCGAAAAGTTTGTATTCCCATTATTGTTCGAATAGGATACACTACTAAAATTATCGCGATATGTCTGCTGCGAAAACAACTGGGTGCAACAAACGAATGCAATAAGCAAAAATAGTAGTTTCAAATCGCTAATGATTCTCATCGAAAAGTTCCCATTTGTTTTATGCTTGTACTTTTAATTATTGCCTAGGTTCACTACACAATGGCTTTAACCAAACAAATATAGAAGTACCTCAATCGAAAAATAAATAATTGTTGTGAAGGCTCTGATTGCATGAGTGAAGCAATCGATTATTGGGGTATGCTATTCAAATTCTTACAAAATATGGCCTCGTTTGGAATTGTAGTATATCGATCAGGCAGCTAATAGTCGAGGATTGCCTAGTGCTTAAAATTAGAAAAGCAGCCACTGACATGGCCTACGTAACATAGAAACTAGCTTCAAATAAAACTACTTTATTCGATAATGATAAACTCAGATCTACGGTTCAACTCATGCTCTTGAGCGGAACATTTTACGCCATTGGAGCAGTTATTGACCAATTTGGTTTCCCCAAAACCTTCCCCTTGGAGCCGATCTTTCGAGATACCCTGGGCAACCATATAATTTACAGTCGATTCGGCCCTTTTTTGCGAAAGCCATAGATTGTATGCATCCCTACCCCTACTGTCGGTATGTGAATTTACCTTGATTTTTAAGCTCGGATATTTTTCCATAGCGGCAATTACTTTTTGTACCTCGACTTCCGAATCTTTTCTGATATTATATTTGTCAAAATCAAAATAGATCGTACTGAGTTGGAGCAACTTGGCCAAATCGTCTCCAGAACCCGCTGTTACCTTTTCCCGTTCTAAGTAAAAATCAATAATCCGCGGCTTACCATCTGATTTCACCAAAAATTCCTCTGCCGGGATATATCCTTGCATTTGGGCCCTAACAAAATTTCCCTGGTCACAATCCAGTGAGAGCACATAATTACCATTAAAATCGGTTATCGCAGATGAAACCTCTTCATTATTCTCATCGATTACCCGCACGGTCGCCCCTACCAGTAACTCATTCGATATCTTGTCTCTTACTGTCCCAGTAATTCCTTGAACGCAATCTAGATTCAATGGCCGCGTCTCTAAAAAACTGTAAATATCATCAGCGCCCATGCCATCGGTACGGTTCGAGGCAAAATACCCCTTTTTAGTATCTTCATTTATGATGAACGTAAAATCGTCCATTTTGCCGTTCACTGGTTCCCCTACATTTACTACGCGACCGTTAAATTTTCCATTGGCTATTTTCGTAGCGAACACATCCAAACCGCCAAGCCCAGGATGCCCGTCGGAAGAAAAATAAAGTATATCCTTATCGGTTACAAAAGGAAAGGTTTCCCTGGCTTCGGTGTTAATAGTGCTTCCCAAATTTTCGGGTTTCCCGTAGCTGTCATCCTCATTAATGGTAACTTTGAATATGTCAGATCCGCCAATCGTCCCGGGCATGTCAGAAGCGAAGTACAAGGTCTTTTCATCGGCACTTAAACTGGGATTCGCAACTGAATAGGTATCGCTATTGAAGGGAAGTTCTACTACATCGGCCCATTCCCCTTCGACAAGACTCGATTTTAATAATTTAAGGCGGATTACCCCATTTTCATCCTTTACAGGTTTGCCATCCTTAAAATTATTTCGTGTGAAATAAAGGGTATTGCCGTCCTTGGTCGCGACCGAATTCGATTCATGCAACCTAGTATTCACTAAATCGCCCAGTTTCTTGACGACCTTCCCTGAGGTACTATCGGTATTTACCATGTATAAATCCAAAAAATCCTGGCCATTCCAGGTATGGCGGTACTTGGCCAAATTGCCCGTATCCCTGTCCGAAGAAAAAATGAGCCCTTCTTTATAATAAGATGGTGCAAATTCAGAATAAGGCGAATTATACGCAAATGTGTCGATGGTATATCGGCCTGAATTTTTCTTGATTTCTGACAAATAATCCTTCTCACTTTTGTATGCCGAGGCAACTAGATCGCTTGTTGCCATATCTGAAAATTTACCCATCATGGCATTAGCACTTTCATAGTCTCCTAGTGATTTAAGGGTCTGGGCATACCTGAAATAGTAATCTGGGCCTACTTCCGATGGGTATTCCGTAACCAATTTTTTGTAAGTATCGGCCGCTTCTTGATAATCTGCGTTGAAATAATATGAATTCCCCAGCTTTTTCAAGAGATCGGCTGAAACAAAACCTTTGTCCATGACCCTTTTATAAATATCGATCGCCGGGCTGAATGAATAATACTCATATTTTTCATTGGCCTTTGACAACAGTCTATCCTGGGCAGCAATGGTCCCACAAAAAGCCAGTGTCAAGTAGATCAATAATGTATGTCTTATTTTCGTCATGTAGTACCAGTTTTAAAAGAAACGAGGTGATATAAGCCTTTGAAAAGATTTGAGTAACTCATATCTTAAAAAAACTTCAAATGATCCATCGTTAAATTGCGTACCGCCTAATTCAGTGGTTTCTTTATCATAGGCCAGACCTATCATAAATTGATCGGTAATTTGAAATCCTGCCATGGCACTTAGGGCAGCGTCCCAACGATAGGCAGCACCAAAAGTAAATTTCTCGTCAAACAAAAAGCTTGCAGAAAGATCCAGCTGCAAGGGGGCACCGCCAACCACCTTGGCCAACAACGCAGGCTTGAACTTTAAACTTTGGTTCATGTCGATAACATACCCCGTAATAAAGTAAAAATTGATTCGATCTTTCGACAGGAATTGAACTGAATTTGCATCACGCTGCGAATTATCAAAATGCTCGGTCTGCATTAAGTTAGGCGCAGAAAGTCCAGCATAAAACGAATTCGAATGGTAATAGATACCCAAACCAAAATTTGGCGAAAATTTATTTTCGATATTATTTCCATTTATGGGCTCATTATCGAAATTTTGCAATCCTGCAAAATCCAGGCTAAGCAAATCACCGCCCACTTTTAATCCAAAAGATAATTTACCTTCACGGGAAACGTCGAGCGTATATGAAATTACCCCATCAAAATAGGTTTCCTGGACTACGCCATTGCCGATATTATCATTCACTATCGATATGCCATACCCAAGTTTGCTATTTCTAATCGGGGAATGTAGATTCAGCGTCTGTGACTTTGGTGCTCCATCGAGCCCGACCCATTGAGACCTATACAGTGCGGCAATACTTAATTGTCCCCTGGATCCAGCATAGGCAGGATTCACGCTCATTGTATTGTACATGTACTGGGTGTATTGTGCATCTTGTTGTGCCACAACCATACCCGTAAAAACCAGTATTAAAAATAGTGTTTGAAAAATTTTTTTTCGTAGCATCATTTGTTGTTCACTAAATTATTTACTGAGGTATAGATAACCGCTGTTCGTAATAGGACTCTGATTCGCCAATTGATATTCAAATATATAAAAATAAACCCCTGCCGGAAGGTATTCCTGTACACTCAAAGTGGACCTTCCTTTCGACCGGCCATCAAATACGTTATTCTGGTTGTTATAGTTATCTCCCTCATATACGGCGACACCCCATCTGTTAAAAATCTTTATCGAATTACTTATTGTCCTGGAAATACCTCGAATAAATAGGAAATCATTTCTTCCATCACCGTTCGGAGTCACCAATTGGTTAACCAGAATTGATTCGGTATCATTCGCTACGGCTATAGTTACTGTGGCGGTATCACAATTCCCTGGATTTAATTGCTCACAGATCGTATATTCAATGGTATAGGTGCCATCGGATGTATTCGCAGCGACTTCCACCGTACCATCGGAATGTATGGTTAACGGACCTGTAGGAGACGAGGTCAAAATCACATCCTCTGGATTTAATGGTACTCCATTCAGGGTATCATTATCAAACACATCACTTCCTGCAACAATACCACCTTCTAAACCATCTACAGCAGTGGCACTATAATCATCGTCTACCGCATCAATGGTCAATAGAGTACCCACTGTTACCGTTACAGTCGCCGTATCACAGGTGTCGTACGAATCACAAACTGTGTAAGTAAAGCTATCCTCACCGTTGTAGCTAACTTCAGGTGTATAGGTCACCAAATCGTCGGTAATGTCGTCAGGCGTGCCATTGTCATCGATCACTACCGTGCCATGGGCCGGGTCGGTTACCGTCAGGACGCCATCGGTCGGGATCCCCGTATCGTTCGCCAAAATATCTACGGTCACTGCCGTATCCTCGGGGGTGGCGGCCGTATCATCGACGGTATTGAGTTGCTCTGGGGTACCCACAGTGATGGTTACCGTGGCAGAATCACAGGTATCGGCGGTGCCACAAACCGTGTATGTAAAGCTGTCCTCACCATTATAGCCCGTTTCTGGGGTATAGGTCACCAAATCGTCGGTAATGTCGTCAGGTGTTCCGTTGTCATCGACCACTACCGTGCCATGGATCGGGTCGGTGACCGTCAGGACGCCATCGGTCGGGATCCCCGTATCGTTCGCCAAAATATCTACGGTCACTGCCGTATCCTCTGGGGTCGTGGCCGTATCATCTACGGTATTGAGTTGCTCTGGGGTACCCACAGTAATGGTTACTGCAGCCGTATCGCAGGTGTCTGCGGTACCACAAACCGTGTATGTAAAGCTGTCCTCACCATTATAGCCCGTTTCTGGGGTATAGGTCACCGTGTCGTCAGTGGTGTCGTCAGGTGTTCCGTTGTCATCGATCACTACCGTGCCATGGCCCGGATTGGTCACCGTCAGGACGCCATCGGTCGGGATCCCCGTATCGTTCGCCAGGATGTCTACGGTCACTGCCGTATCCTCTGGGGTCGCGGCCGTATCGTCGACGGTATTCAGTTGCTCTGGCGTACCCACAGTGATGGTTACCGTGGCCGAATCACAAATATCGGCGGTACCGCAGACGGTATAGGTAAAGCTATCTTCTCCATTATAACCAACTTCGGGGGTATAGATCACCGCGTCATCAGTGGTGTCGTCAGGTGTGCCATTGTCATCGATTACAACCATGCCATGGGCCGGGTCGGTCACCGTTAGCACACCATCAGTCGGGATGCCCGAGTCGTTCGCCAAAATATCAACGGTCACTGCCGTATCCTCTGGGGTCGTGGCCGTATCATCGACGGTCATCAAAGGGGTAACCCCACATTCAACCGTAACGGTAGCCGAATCACAATGGCCTAAGCCGTCGCAAACCGTATATTCAAAACCATCATTACCGATAAAATCGGTATCCGGGGTATACGTTACCAAATCATCGGTGATATCGTCAGGCGTGCCGTTGTCATCGATTACGACCGTACCATGGTCTGGATCGGTCACCGTCAAAGTACCAT
This sequence comes from uncultured Flavobacteriaceae bacterium, assembly GCA_963798435.1. Lineage (GTDB taxonomy): Bacteria > Bacteroidota > Bacteroidia > Flavobacteriales > Flavobacteriaceae > JALHST01. The sequence goes on along the minus strand of CAWCTF010000006.1, from coordinate 301,082 downwards.
CGGCCGGGATGCCCGAATCGTTGGCCAAGACGTCGATATCGACCGAAGTATTCTCAGGGGTCGAAACGGTGTCATCATTGGTAACAATCTCTTCGCAGGCCATTGAATACCCCGAGTCCCGAAAATCTAATACTCCATCATTATCCGCATCCTTTGGCCAGGTATATCCTTCACCATTTTCACCGGAAGTGACCAGACCATGGCCATCTACATTTGGGGGAGCTGTATTGCCTAACAATCCGTCCCGATTCTCCGATAACAAAGGCATCCAGAAAACCTGCCTCCATGGTATCGAAACATCCGTCATCATCAGAGTCAAGATCTCTACAATCTGGGGTATGATCACCATCGGTATCAACCGGGGTTATACCATTTCCATCTCCAGGATGTGTCTCGTAATGGTCATCTAACCCATTGCCATCGGTATCTATACCACATGGAGGTTGGTAGGAATTGGTTGGCTGTGCTTCCACATTGTCCAAGATCCCATCGTTATCAGAATCCAAGTCTCTAAAATCGGGTTGATTATCGCCATCGGTATTGACAGGGGTGATGCCTTCCCCGCCACCTGATGGGGATTCGTAATGATCGTCCAAGCCATTGCCATCGCCATCCATACCACACGGCGGTTGATAACTATTTGATGTCTGGGCTTCTACATTGTCTAAAATACCATCATTATCCGAGTCAATATCAAGATAATCAGGTATTGAATCCGAGTCAGTATCAATAGGTGTCAATCCTCCACAACTTCCCGGTGTAGCTTCATAATGATCGTCAAGGCCGTTGCCATCGGTATCGATACCACATGGGGCAATATATCCGGCGGTCGTTTGTGCTTCCACATTATCCAGGATACCATCATTGTCAGAATCAATATCAAGGTAATTGGGGATACCATCCCCATCGGTATCTGTCGGATGCGTTGCAGGATTATTGTCGCCATCGAAATTGGCATCTTCTTTAGAGTTTATTATGCCGTCGTCATCAAGGTCAATATCAACAGTCGTATTGATTTTATTTCCGCTATCGTCAGACACCGAATTGATTGCCACCCCATTAACCGCTGCGCTAGTGGCATATGAGAAATTCAAGACAAAAAAGAAGAAGAGCACCGCGATATTCAGGGAATAGTACAACTTCGATTTTATGTTATAAAAAGTAGAGTTTTCCATATATGATCGTTTTGTAAAAGCAACTAATCACCATGGACAAAAGCAAGATTACCTGATAAGAATTGGGATTTCCTTAAAGTAACCTGCAAGATATGCCTAATAAATTAATCCTCAAATTGTTTGTACTGCTTGCATCAAAAATTATCCTTCAAGAGCGGTATTAATCGTTGAAGTGCAAAATAATAACGATTTCTCTCCCGAATGGCACCCCGAAATTCGCCAGCTGGCACTTTCGAAAACGGTATAAACGAACAAAGGTGTCGTTCGTCGAATACAATCGAGGCCATGCATTTATTTCAGAGGCAGCTGATGGTCTGTGTTTAAGGTTTCACAAAAGATTTGCTGCCTTGGGAAGATCAAGAACCAAAACTCCTTTATTTACCTTATTTTTGCAAAAATTTTCGAATGAATTTTCAGGAAGAAATACGAAGAAGAAGAACATTTGGTATCATATCACACCCTGATGCGGGAAAGACCACCTTGACCGAAAAACTGCTTTTGTTTGGGGGCGCAATTCAGGAGGCAGGTGCGGTAAAGAACAATAAAATAAAGAAAAGCGCCACAAGCGATTTTATGGAGATTGAACGTCAAAGGGGTATCTCGGTGGCAACATCGGTATTGGCTTTTATATATAAGGATAAGAAGATAAATATTCTGGATACCCCTGGGCATAAGGATTTCGCCGAAGATACCTTCAGGACGTTAACAGCGGTCGATAGTGTAATCGTTGTCATTGATGTGGCAAAAGGAGTTGAGGAACAGACCGAAAAATTAGTAGAGGTCTGTAGGATGCGAAATATCCCGATGATCGTGTTTATAAACAAAATGGATAGAGAGGGCAAGGATGCCTTTGATCTCTTGGATGAGGTCGAACAGAAACTCGGGCTTAGGGTCACTCCTTTAAGTTTTCCTATAGGAATGGGTTATGATTTTAAAGGCATCTACAATATCTACGAGAAAAATATTAATCTATTCAGTGGGGATAGTAAAAAAAACATAGAGGATACCATCGCCTTCGACGATATTTCGAATCCTGAATTGGAAACGATTATAGGCAGCAAGGCCGCAGAGTTACTTCGAGAAAATTTAGAATTGATTCAAGGTGTATATCCCGAATTTGATAAGGAAAGCTATTTAAATGGTAATCAACAACCTGTGTTTTTTGGATCTGCACTTAATAATTTTGGCGTTCGGGAACTATTGGATTGTTTTATTGATATTGCGCCTTCGCCTCGCGCAAAAAAAGCGGAGGAACGCCTTGTAGCGGCAAATGAGCAAGAGATGTCGGGATTTGTTTTCAAAATCCACGCCAATATGGATCCAAAGCACCGTGACCGACTTGCCTTTGTAAAAGTAGTCTCCGGCACCTTTGAACGCAACAAGCCTTATTTGCATGTACGTCAAAATAAAAACCTCAAATTCTCGAGTCCGAATGCCTTTTTTGCCGAGAAAAAGGAAATCGTCGACATTTCTTATCCAGGGGATATCGTTGGCCTCCACGATACAGGGAATTTTAAGATCGGTGATACGCTAACGGAAGGAGAGGTATTGCATTATAAGGGAATACCAAGTTTTTCACCAGAGCACTTTAGGTACATCAATAATGCAGACCCAATGAAATCAAAACAGCTCTTTAAAGGGATAGATCAGCTGATGGATGAGGGAGTGGCACAACTATTTACCCTTGAATTGAATGGACGTAAAGTGGTCGGAACAGTAGGTGCCCTGCAATTTGAGGTAATTCAATATCGTCTGGAGCATGAATACGGTGCCAAATGCACTTATGAGAACTTTCCGGTGTTCAAAGCATGTTGGATAGATCCCAAGGATAAAAAAAGTGAGGAGTACAAGGAATTCATCAGGGTCAAACAGAAATTTCTTGCAAAGGATAAACGCGGGCAATTGGTCTTTTTGGCAGATTCACAATTTTCACTGCAAATGACACAACAGAAATATCCATCAGTCAAACTTCATTTCACCTCCGAGTTCGATTGATGTAAGATCTTTTAGGAACCTTCTTAAAATAAAAACCTCCCAGGCTGGGAGGTTTTTATTTTAAGCTTCACCGGTCGGGCCAAAATTTAGCGGGATCGGCGGCTGCTCATAATCTTTGATTGTGCCATGGGCCTTTTCAAACCTATTGACATTGTCGTTCAACGCCTTTAGGAACTTTTTTGCGTGCTGCGGGGTCAAAACAATCCTGCTCTTCACCTTTGCCTTTGGAGCACCTGGCATTAAACTTATAAAATCAACTACAAACTCCGAAACGGAATGATTGATTATAGCGAGGTTGGAATAAATTCCTTCCGCCGTTTTTTCATCAAGTTCGATATTGATCTGCTGTTGTTTTTGTTCACTATCACTCATAGCTAAAAAGTAACCCCCGACATAGTATGTCGAGGGTTTTGATTTAGAATTTCAAAGCTTCCTTACGGGCCATAATTTCATCATATTCCTCTTTCGAACCAACGATGATATTTTCATATTCCCGCATACCAGTCCCTGCCGGAATCTTATGACCGACAATTACATTTTCCTTCAATCCTTCTAGGGTATCGATTTTACCACTTACTGCAGCTTCGTTCAACACCTTGGTGGTTTCCTGGAATGAAGCCGCCGAGATAAATGATTTCGTCTGTAAAGACGCCCTCGTGATACCTTGTAGAATAGGCGTTGCAGTTGCTGCAATCACATCCCTGGCAGTAGCGAGCACTTTATCAGATCGTTTTAAAATCGAATTCTCATCACGTAGTTCACGCGCGGAAACGATTTGACCCGGTTTAAGATTCTCCGAATCGCCTGCCTCTATAACTACCTTTTTTCCGAAAATTTCATCATTTTCTTCAATGAAGTCATCCTTATGAACCAATTGGTTTTCCAAGAAGATGGTATCTCCCGGATCTTCAATACGAACCTTGCGCATCATCTGGCGAACTACTACTTCAAAGTGTTTGTCATTGATCTTCACACCCTGTAAGCGATAGACCTCTTGCACCTCATTCACCAAATACTGCTGTACGGCAGATGGTCCTTTGATGGCCAAAATATCCTCAGGTGTAATTGATCCATCGGATAAAGGCATACCAGCCCGTACATAGTCATTTTCCTGCACCAAAATCTGGTTGGAAAGCTTGACCAAGTATTTCTTGACCTCACCTAGTTTCGATTCAATAACGATTTCCCGATTACCACGTTTAATTTTTCCGAAGGAAACGACCCCATCAATCTCTGACACAACGGCAGGATTCGATGGATTACGGGCTTCGAACAATTCGGTCACCCTAGGAAGACCTCCAGTAATATCACCGGTTTTGGCCGATTTACGTGGAATTTTCACAAGAATTTTACCCTCCTTGATCTTATCGCCATCATCTACCATGATATGCGAACCAACAGGTAGGTTGTATGAACGAAGTACTTCGTCCTTACTATTCATAATAAGTAAGGTCGGGATAAGCTTTTTGTTCCTCGATTCTGAAATAACCTTTTCTTGGAAACCGGTTTGCTCATCAATTTCAACTTGATAGGTAATACCCTGCTCAATATTCTCATAGGCTATTTTTCCCGGGAATTCAGAAACAATAACTCCGTTATAAGGATCCCACGAACAAATAATCTCACCACGTTTCACATTGGCCCCATCCTTGACGAATAGTTGAGAACCATATGGGATGTTATTGGTACTTAAAACAATACCCGTCTTCACATCGACAATCTTCAATTCAGATGTACGAGAGATTACGATTTCGGTTTTATTGCCTTCATTATCCTCCCCTTTAACGGTTCGTAAGTCCTCGATCTCAGCAATACCAGAGAATTTTGCCTCAAGTTTATTATCTTCCGAAATGTTCCCTGCAATACCCCCAACGTGGAAGGTTCGCAAAGTAAGCTGTGTACCAGGTTCCCCAATTGACTGAGCTGCAACAACTCCTACGGCTTCACCTTTTTGAACCATTTTGTTTGTCGAAAGATTCCTACCATAACATTTTGCGCAAATCCCTTTTTGGGCCTCACAGGTCAATGCCGAACGAACCTCTACCTTTTCAATAGGGGATGCCTCGATTTTTCGTACATCGGCTTCCATGATTTCCTGCCCTGCCCGAAGAACCAACTCCTCGGTCAATGGGTTATACACATCATGTAAAGAGACACGACCCAGAATACGTTCCCCTAAAGTCTCGACGACCTCTTCATTTTTCTTCAACGCTTCTACCTGAACGCCTCTTAAGGTTTCACAATCTTCGATATTAATGATAACATCTTGGGAAACATCGACCAAACGTCTGGTCAAATATCCCGCATCAGCTGTTTTAAGTGCCGTATCGGCAAGACCTTTTCGGGCTCCGTGGGTAGATATAAAATATTCCAAGATCGACAGGCCTTCCTTAAAGTTAGACAAGATCGGGTTTTCGATGATTTCTCCCCCACCTGCGGTTGATTTTTTAGGCTTCGCCATCAATCCCCGCATTCCGGTCAACTGACGGATCTGTTCCTTAGAACCCCTTGCCCCAGAATCTAACATCATATACACCGAGTTAAAGCCTTGTTGATCCTCACGGATACGCTTCATGGCCAATTCGGTCAATAAGGCGTTCGTGGAGGTCCACACATCGATTACCTGGTTATAGCGTTCATTATTGGTGATAAGACCCATATTATAGTTCGCCATGATACCATCGACCTGTCCGTTGGCATCGGCAATCATCTCATGCTTTTCCTTAGGAATGATAATATCACCCAAACTAAATGAAAGTCCACCTTTAAAAGCAAAATCAAATCCCATGGTCTTGATCTTATCCAAAAAGTCCGCTGTAGTTGGCACATCGGTAACGCTTAAAATACGCCCGATGATATCCCTAAGTGATTTCTTGTTCAGAACCTCATTAATGTAACCTGCCTGGATAGGTACTTCCATATTGAACAATACACGGCCTACGGTAGTCGGAATGATCTGACTTACCAGCTCACCTGCTTCATTAAAGTCTTTTGCCCTTACCTTGATACCTGCGTTTAAGTTTACTTTTCCTTCGTTAAAAGCAATTTCAACCTCTTCGGCCGAGTAAAAAGTGAGACCTTCCCCTTTGATAGGTACTTCGGGTGTCGACTTTCGCTCTTTCGTCATATAGTAAAGACCCAAGACCATATCCTGGGAAGGTACCGTAATCGGCGATCCATTTGCCGGATTCAAGATATTATGCGAAGCCAACATCAAAAGCTGTGATTCCAAGATTGCTTCAGGACCTAAGGGCAAGTGAACTGCCATTTGGTCACCATCAAAGTCGGCATTAAAGGCCGTACATACCAGCGGGTGAAGACGTATTGCCTTACCTTCTATCAATTTTGGTTGAAAAGCCTGAATTCCCAAACGGTGCAAAGTCGGAGCACGGTTTAATAAAACCGGATGACCTTTTAATACGTTTTCAAGGATATCCCAGACAACGGGTTCTTTTTTATCAATTATCTTTTTGGCCGATTTGACGGTTTTCACGATACCGCGCTCAATCAACTTTCGAATTACGAATGGCTTATAAAGTTCGGCCGCCATATCTTTGGGAAGACCACATTCGTAAAGCTTCATTTCAGGCCCCACGACAATGACCGAACGGGCAGAATAATCTACCCTTTTTCCCAAAAGGTTTTGTCGGAAACGTCCTTGTTTCCCTTTTAAGGAATCGGAAAGTGATTTTAAGGGCCGGTTCGACTCCGTTTTTACTGCAGAAGCCTTTCTGGTATTATCAAATAATGAATCTACCGCTTCCTGAAGCATTCGCTTCTCATTTCTAAGAATTACTTCGGGGGCCTTGATCTCGACCAACCTTTTCAAACGATTGTTCCGGATAATTACTCTTCGGTACAAGTCATTTAAATCAGAGGTTGCGAAACGACCACCATCGAGTGGCACCAAAGGTCGGAGTTCCGGTGGAATTACGGGAATCACCTTCATGATCATCCACTCGGCCTTATTCTCCCTATTGTCTTGTGATTCGCGCAATGCTTCGACTACTTGCAGCCTTTTGAGGGCTTCCGTTTTTCGTTGCTTGGATGTTTCGGTATTCGCACTATGACGTAATTCATAGGACAATTCCTTTAAGTTGATGCGTGCCAACAGATCGATCAAACATTCAGCACCCATTTTTGCAATAAACTTATTGGGGTCTGAATCTTCCAGATACTGATTTTCCTGAGGAATATTTTCAATGATGTTTAAATATTCTTCTTCGGTCAAGAAATCGAGTTTCTGAATTTCCTCGCCTTCAGGACCTTTCGCAATACCGGGTTGAATAACTACATATCGTTCGTAGTAGATGATCATATCCAACTTTTTCGAAGGCAATCCCAATAGGTAGCCAATTTTATTCGGCAACGAACGGAAGTACCAGATATGGGCAACCGGGACCACCAAATTGATGTGGCCAACGCGATCCCTTCTGACCTTCTTCTCGGTAACCTCAACACCACAACGGTCACAAACGATGCCGCGATAACGTATACGTTTATATTTTCCACAAGCACATTCATAATCCTTTACCGGACCAAAAATACGCTCACAGAAAAGTCCATCGCGCTCAGGTTTATGAGTTCGGTAGTTAATGGTCTCCGGTTTTAGTACCTCTCCTCGCGACTCCGCCAAAATTGATTCTGGGGATGCCAATCCGATAGATATCTTATCAAACCTTTTTACTGGGGTATTATCGTTTATTCTAGCCATAATTATATGGTAATACTAAATTAAATGTGTGTGTTTTATTATTCTTCCAAACGAATGTCCAAACCTAATCCCTTAAGTTCGTGCATCAATACATTGAAAGATTCTGGCAACCCAGGTTCTGGCATGGTCTCTCCTTTCACGATCGATTCGTAGGTTTTAGCCCTTCCGATAACATCATCAGACTTCACCGTCAAAATCTCGCGTAAGGTAGCCGAAGCCCCATAGGCCTCGAGTGCCCAAACCTCCATCTCACCAAATCGCTGACCCCCGAATTGTGCCTTACCACCCAAAGGTTGTTGCGTTATCAATGAATATGGCCCTATAGAACGAGCATGCATCTTATCATCCACCATATGCCCCAATTTAAGCATGTAGATGACTCCAACGGTAGCCGCTTGGTCAAATCGCTGACCGGTTCCACCATCGTAAAGATACGTATGCCCAAATCTAGGAATACCTGCTTCATCGGTATAGGCGTTTATCTGATCAATGGTTGCACCATCGAAGATAGGTGTCGCATATTTCTTCCCTAATTTAAGTCCTGCCCAACCAAGAACGGTCTCATAGATCTGACCAATGTTCATCCTTGAAGGCACCCCTAACGGATTCAATACAATATCGACAGGTGTACCATCTTCTAAGAATGGCATATCTTCCTGACGCACGATACGAGATACAATCCCTTTGTTACCATGACGACCGGCCATTTTATCACCAACTTTCAACTTCCTCTTTTTGGCAATATACACCTTGGCCAATTTCATGATTCCTGCAGGCAATTCATCCCCGACCGAAATCGTGAACTTATCCCTTCTTAGGTTCCCTTGAAGATCGTTCAATTTAATCTTATAGTTATGTAGCAAGTCCGCCACGGCCGTGTTGGTTTCCTTATCGGTTGTCCAGCTGCCTCCCACAAGGTGTGCAAAGTCATCGACCGAGTTCAACATTTTCATGGTATATTTTTTACCTTTCGGTAAAACCTCCTCGCCCAAATCGTTCAGTACACCCTGCGAAGTTTTTCCGTTGATCAAATTGAACAGTTTTTCGGTCAAAACATCCTTCAACTGCTCGAATTTAACCTCGTATTCAAGTTCCAAGCTGGTAATGGCTTCTTTGTCTTCTGAACGTTTTCGTTTGTCTTTTATAGACCGTGAGAACAACTTCTTGTCAATAACCACGCCATTCAAAGATGGGGGTGCTTTCAAGGATGCATCCTTTACATCGCCCGCCTTATCACCAAATATGGCCCGAAGTAATTTTTCTTCGGGGGTTGGATCCGACTCCCCTTTTGGGGTAATCTTGCCAATCAAAATGTCACCAGGTTTTACCTCGGCACCAATACGTATCATTCCGTTTTCGTCCAAGTCCTTGGTGGCTTCTTCAGAAACATTGGGGATATCGTGGGTCAATTCTTCAGCCCCTAATTTGGTATCCCTAACTTCCAAAGCATACTCGTCAACGTGGATGGAAGTAAATATATCTTCCCGTACCACTTTTTCGGATATCACGATGGCATCCTCAAAATTGTAACCCTTCCATGGCATAAACGCCACGGTAAGGTTGCGTCCTAAGGCTAACTCCCCGCTTTCAGTAGCATATCCTTCACATAAAACCTGGCCTTTTACGACTTTATCGCCTTTTTTGACGATTGGCTTTAAATTGATACTAGTACCTTGGTTGGTCTTTCTGAATTTTACCAATTCATAGGTTTTTGAATCCTCTTCAAAACTTATCAACCTTTCGGCTTCCGAACGCTTGTACTTAATCGTGATCTTATGAGCATCAACATATTCAATGGTGCCATCGCCCTCGGCATTTATCAAAACCCTTGAATCGGATGCCACTTGGCGCTCCAACCCGGTACCGACAATCGGTGCCTGTGGTTTCAAAAGTGGCACGGCCTGACGCATCATGTTAGATCCCATCAGGGCACGGTTTGCATCATCATGCTCCAAAAATGGAATCAAAGAAGCCGAAATAGAGGCAATCTGATTCGGTGCCACATCGGTATAATTTATTTCTGCCGGGTCAACTACTGGGAAATCACCCTCTTCACGGGCAATTACCTTGTCAGTATCAATTGTGCCATTTTCCTTTAAGGGAATGTTTGCCTGAGCAATCTTCATACCTTCTTCTTCCTCGGCACTCAAATAAACATATTCCTTAATATTCACCTTAGCATTCTCAACTTTGCGATACGGCGTTTCCAAAAAGCCCATTGAATTTACCTTGGCGAAAACCGATAGTGATGAAATCAAACCAATATTCGGGCCTTCAGGCGTTTCGATAGGGCAAAGTCTACCATAGTGGGTATAGTGCACGTCACGCACCTCAAAGCCTGCACGTTCTCTTGAAAGTCCGCCTGGTCCTAAGGCAGATAATCTTCGCTTGTGCGTAATTTCGGCCAAGGGATTCGTCTGATCCATGAACTGTGACAACTGATTGGTACCAAAAAAGGAATTGATTACCGAAGACAAGGTCTTGGCATTTATCAAATCAATCGGCGTAAAAACCTCATTGTCCCGAACGTTCATTCGTTCTCGTATGGTCCTTGCCATACGGGCAAGACCAACACCGAACTGTGATGATAATTGCTCGCCAACCGTACGAACCCTTCGGTTCGAAAGGTGGTCGATATCATCTATCTCAGCCTTTGAATTGATCAATTCGATGAGATATTTGATGATGGTAATAATATCTTCCTTGGTCAAGACCTGCTTGTCCATTCCGATATTCAATCCCAGTTTTTTGTTCATTCGATACCGACCGACTTCGCCTAGATTATAGCGCTGATCGGAAAAGAACAATTTATCAATGATCCCACGGGCCGTTTCCTCATCGGGCGGCTCTGCATTCCGCAATTGGCGATAAATATGTTCTACGGCCTCTTTTTCAGAATTGGTAGGGTCTTTTTGTAAGGTATTGTGAATAATGGCATAGTCTGATTGTGCATTATTTTCTTTGTGTAAAAGAATGGTCTTCACATCGGCATCCATTATTTCGGCAATATGGTCCTTTTCCAAAATGGTATCACGATCCAGAATAATCTCATTCCGTTCGATAGATACTACTTCTCCGGTATCTTCGTCCACGAAATCCTCATGCCATGTATTCAAGACCCTGGCTGCCAATTTTCGTCCAAGTACTTTTTTAAGACCTGCTGCAGAAACTTTCACCTCTTCAGAAAGGTCGAAAATTTCTAAGATATCCTTATCACGTTCAAAGCCAATAGCCCTGAACAAGGTGGTAACCGGTAATTTTTTCTTTCTATCAATATATGCGTACATAACGCCATTGATATCGGTAGCAAATTCAATCCAGGAACCCTTAAATGGGATTACACGCGCCGAGTACAATTTGGTACCGTTTGCGTGAAAAGATTGTCCAAAGAAAACCCCTGGTGAACGATGCAGTTGGGAAACCACGACTCTTTCGGCGCCATTGATAACGAAGGTACCACTCGGTGTCATATAGGGAATCGTCCCCAAATATACATCCTGTACAATGGTTTCGAAATCCTCATGCTCGGGATCTGTACAAAACAATTTCAATCGGGCCTTTAGTGGAACACTATAGGTAAGGCCTCTTTCTATACATTCCTGAATGGAATATCTCGGTGGGTCTATAAAATAATCAAGGAATTCAAGGACAAACTGATTCCTGGTATCCGTGATTGGAAAATTTTCCATGAAGGTGTTGTACAACCCTTCATTGCCCCTTTCATCAGATTTTGTCTCAAGTTGAAAGAAATCTTGAAATGACTTGATCTGGATGTCCAAGAAATCCGGATATGCCGGAGTGTTCTTAGCGGATGCAAAATTTATTCTTTCAGTCTGATTTGTGAACATCTATGGACAGTATTTTGATCGTGAATACTAGATAGGTCGTATACGCCTTCATATACGGTATACATAAAAAGGCTTAGGTCTACTCCCCGCCAACCAGCAGGAAAAGACCTAAACCCAAAGTGCTATTGCTGTCGCTATTATTTAAGCTCAACTTCCGCTCCTGCTTCTTCCAAAGATTTTTTGATCCCTTCAGCTTCGTCCTTAGAAACACCTTCCTTAACGGCCTTTGGTGCTGCATCGACAATGTCCTTGGCATCTTTCAGTCCTAAACCGGTCAATTCCTTAACCAATTTTACAACTGCCAGTTTGGAAGCGCCAGCGGCTTTTAATATTACATCGAATTCGGTTTTTTCCTCTGCGGGCTCACCTGCATCTGCTCCACCACCGCCACCTGCGGCAACGGCTACTGCTGCAGCGGCCGGCTCAATACCGTATTCATCCTTAAGTATGTTAGCCAACTCATTTACTTCCTTTACGGTCAAGTTAACCAACTGTTCTGCGAACTCTTTTAAATCTGCCATTTTTCTATCGTTTAATAAATTTTAATATATAATTGTTCTAGTGCGTACTTATTTTTCTGATAATGTCTTTAGGATACCGGCTAATTTACCGCCCCCCGATTTAAGTCCGGAAATAACATTCTTGGCTGGGGATTGCAACAATCCGATAATTTCGCCGATCATTTCTTCCCGCGACTTGATATTGATCAAGGCGTCTAGGTTTTCATCACCGATATAAATTGCTTCCTGAACGAATGCACCCTTCAAAAACGGCTTATCGGCCTTCTTCCTGAAAGATTTGATCAATTTAGCAGGTTCATTTGCCGATTCTGAAAACCAAAGGGAAGTATTCCCTTTTAATACAGTGGGCAACTCGCCGAAATCCCTATCGGAAGCTTCCATTGCCTTCGCAAGCAAGGTATTCTTAACGACCGACAATTTAATTTTGGCCTTAAAGCACGCCCTTCTTAAATCAGAGGTATTCGTTGCGTTCAAGCCAGAGATATCTGCCAAATAAATGGTAGGACTATTCGCCAACTGTGCCGTTAAATCTTCTATAACGTTTGCTTTTTCTTCTCTTGTCATAATTAAATTTTAGCTACCAGTTATTAAACTGTCTTTGGGTCTAATTGAACGCTCGGGCTCATGGTGCTTGACATGAATACACTCTTCATGTAAACTCCCTTGGCTGCAGTCGGCTTCAATTTGATCAAAGTATCCAACAATTCCTTAGCGTTCTCCGCGATTTTATCTGCAGGAAAGGAAACCTTGCCGATTGCCGCGTGTACAATACCGGTTTTGTCAACCTTGAAGTCAATCTTACCAGCCTTTACATCGGTAACCGCTTTGGCCACATCCATGGTCACAGTTCCTGTTTTTGGATTCGGCATCAGTCCCCTAGGTCCTAAAACACGTCCTAATGGTCCCAATTTTCCCATAACGCTCGGCATCGTGATGATCACATCGACGTCTGTCCAACCGTTTTTTATTTTATCCAAATACTCATCCAACCCAACATAATCAGCTCCGGCCTCTTTGGCCTCTGCTTCTTTGTCAGGTGTTACCAACGCTAGCACCTTTACGTCCTTACCGGTACCATTCGGAAGTGAAACCACTCCCCGTACCATTTGATTGGCTTTACGTGGGTCAACGCCCAAACGTACTGCGATATCAACGGATGCATCGAATTTAGTGTTGGTTATCTCCTTTATTAAAGCCGATGCCTCATTCACCGAATAGAGTTTTTCTTTCTCTATTTTGGCGTGGGCCTCTTTTTGCTTTTTAGTTAATTTTGCCATTTAAATTGCTTTTAAGATTTTAAAAAGGTCTTTTACCAGCTACCTTAAGCCCCATAGACCTAGCTGTTCCTGCGACCATACTCATAGCCGATTCAACAGTAAAGGCATTAAGATCGACCATCTTATCTTCGGCAATTGCCTTGATTTGGTCCCAATTAACGTTCCCTGTTTTTACTCTGTTAGGTTCGCCAGATCCTTTTTTAATCTTAGCTGCTTCCAAAAGTTGAACTGCCGCTGGAGGTGTTTTTACGACAAAATCAAAAGATTTGTCTTTATAAACGGTGATAGCAACTGGCAGCACTTTGCCTTGTTTATCCTGCGTACGAGCATTGAACTGCTTGCAGAACTCCATGATGTTAACACCGGCAGCACCTAAGGCGGGTCCGACCGGTGGCGATGGATTCGCTGCACCTCCCCTAACTTGTAGTTTAACTACTTTACCTATTTCTTTTGCCATTGTTTGAATTTAAATTGAAAGCGTGTTCATGGGAAGCAACACAACTTTTATATATGTAACAATTATTCTCTTATCCTATACTTTTTCAACTTGCATATAACTGAGTTCCAAGGGAGTCTTTCTTCCGAAAATCTTTACCATGACTTCGAGTTTACGCTTTTCTTCATTGATTTTTTCAACTGTACCGTTGAAGCCATTGAAAGGACCATCAATCACTTTTACGGTTTCACCAAAAATGAAAGGGATAGCCACACTATCGGTATTCACTGCCAATTCATCGACTTTACCTAACATTCTATTGACTTCTGATTTACGCAAAGGCACGGGATCCCCACCTTTTGTCTCACCTAGAAATCCGATTACATTGGTAATAGATCGAATGATATGAACCATTTCCCCTCCTAAATTGGCCTTGATCATTATGTACCCAGGAAAATAAACCCTTTCCTTATTTACCTTTTTACCATTTCGAATTTGAACCACTTTTTCAGTTGGCACCAACACATCTTCTAAATAATCTGAAAAACCATGACGTTCGACCTCACTTTCAATGTACCCTTTGATCTTATTCTCTTGGCCACTGACAGCTCTCACCACATACCACTTCTTATCTAATACTTCTGACATACGTCTCGGCTTAGTTTAATACATTATTGAAATAAAGTTTGATCAATTTACCGAACACCGTATCAACGCCCCAGGTTGCCAAAGCAAAAAGAATACTAAAAACAGCCACTATGACCATCAAGTTCGAAGATTCGGCTTTTGGTGGCAAAGAAACATTGTTTCTAAGTTCATGAATTGATTCCTTAATATATGTCAACATTACATTCTGTATTTTAAAGGGTCGTAATTATTCTGACGATCATACTCTTCATTTTTCATCATGCAACACGAGCAGGTTCTAACAGCTATCGTTGCAACGAATCATTTTGCCACAGGTACTGGCCGTTTCTTTTGGCACGGGAGGAGAGACTCGAACTCCCGACACCTGGTTTTGGAGACCAGTGCTCTACCAACTGAGCTACACCCGTATTTGGTGGAACCTTCATGCCCGATTGTAAACCGAAAGAACCACTCTTATATATTTACGTTGAAAGGTATCCCGCCATTTCGGCAGGACACCTTGCTAACAACTTCCTATAGAGGTATTAATCCAATATCTTGGTAACCTGGCCGGCACCAACGGTTCTACCACCCTCACGAATCGCAAATCGCAGACCAACACTCAATGCTATTGGCGACAATAAATCAACTGTAATCGTAAGGTTGTCACCTGGCATTACCATTTCAACCCCACTAGGTAGATTTATCGTACCGGTAACATCGGTTGTCCTAACATAAAATTGCGGACGATAGTTATTGTGGAAAGGTGTGTGTCTTCCACCTTCTTCTTTTTTAAGGATGTATACCTCGGCCTCGAATTTTGCATGTGGCTTAACAGATCCTGGCTTACAGATAACCATTCCTCTTTTAATCTGAGATTTTTCAATACCTCTTAAAAGAATACCTACGTTATCACCAGCTTCGCCCCTATCCAATATCTTTCGGAACATTTCTACCCCGGTAACGGTAGAGGTCAATTTTTCAGCTCCCATCCCAATAATATCAACGGCATCACCGGTATTTGCTACACCAGTCTCAATACGACCAGTTGCAACCGTACCACGTCCGGTAATAGTGAATACATCTTCTACTGGCATCAAGAAAGGCTTATCGACATCTCTTTTAGGTAGTTCGATCCATGTATCAACGGCATCCATCAATTGCATTACCGTATCTACCCATTTTTGCTCACCGTTAAGTGCTCCTAAGGCAGAACCTGCAATAACAGGACCATTATCACCATCGTACTCGTAGAAAGAAAGCAATTCCCTGATTTCCATTTCAACTAGTTCCAATAGCTCTTCATCATCGACCATATCGACTTTATTCATGAACACGACCATTCTTGGAATACCAACCTGGCGTCCCAAAAGAATATGCTCGCGAGTTTGTGGCATTGGGCCATCGGTAGCGGCAACAACTAATATCGCTCCATCCATTTGAGCGGCACCCGTAACCATGTTTTTCACATAATCGGCGTGACCAGGACAGTCAACGTGGGCATAATGACGATTTGCAGTAGAATACTCTACGTGCGACGTATTGATTGTTATCCCTCTTTCCTTTTCTTCAGGAGCGTTATCGATTGAATCGAAACTTCTCTTTTCAGAAAGTCCTGCATTTGCCAAAACCGAAGTAATTGCAGCAGTCAATGTAGTTTTACCGTGATCTACGTGTCCAATGGTACCTATATTTAAGTGAGGTTTGGAACGATCAAAATTTGCCTTTGCCATTTTAATGAAATTTAATCTTATGTTTATATTAGTGTGTTCGAAATATTCTTTAATTGAGCCAACGATGAGATTTGAACTCATGACCTCTTCCTTACCAAGGAAACGCTCTACCCCTGAGCTACGCCGGCTTTTAATAGGTTCAAGGTTCAAGTTTTACGGCGTCAAATTAATTCATCTGAGCCCAAACGCCACTTAATAATCGGTTAAGAAAAAATTACTTGATTTCTTATCCCTATCGAAGTGTGATACCTTCCTTGGCAAAGCTTTTGGTGGCAAGCCAGGCTCCATAACACTTCACGTATGACAGGCTTCCCTCCCTACCTTTCGAATGACTTTAGCCTAGTTCGTTTAACGATTAGACAAACCTCAAATCAAAAGAATCTAGAGCGGGAGACCGGGTTCGAACCGGCGACATTCAGCTTGGAAGGCTGACGCTCTACCAACTGAGCTACTCCCGCAATTTTAATTACCAATATTTCAACTATTTAAAGATTCGTCCCACGTGGCAACAATCTTTATAAGTATACCTTCATTCTTTATCATATACCTTTCCAATAGCATCCTCTCACCCATTTTTCACTAGGTCCTCAGACCCAATTATCAAAGGGAACCTGAGTTCCTCACTTATGGTGGGGAGAGCAGGATTCGAACCTGCGAAGACATAGTCAGCAGATTTACAGTCTGCCCTCGTTGGCCGCTTGAGTATCTCCCCTCAACCTGTACTTTTAAGAACTTTTATCTTTTAATCGTGCCGATAGAGGGTCTCGTTTAAACTGTGCCCAAAACCAATAATATCCGTCACCATTTTATGAATCCAAATCCCTGGAAAATTTTATTTTTCCAAAAAAATGAGCCGATAGAGGGACTCGAACCCACGACCTGCTGATTACAAATCAGCTGCTCTAGCCAGCTGAGCTACATCGGCCTTTCACTCTTTTTTATGCATAAAAAAGTCCGCTATTTCTAACGGACTGCAAATGTAGATATTTATTTGTTTATTCAAAACAAAATTTAGAAAATTTTAATCAAGCTTGGACTCTCATTTTTTCTTTGCACTTTTTAAGTTTTCTTTCCAGTGAACTACATGCAGAGTCGACTGCTTCCTCAAATGATTTACATTGTTTTTTTACCACCAATTTATCTTTCGGTACGTTTAATTTAATCTCTACGATTTTATTTTCCTTCGCACTCGTATTTTCAACTTTTAGATATACATCAGAACTGATTACCCTATCATAGAATAAATCTAATTTATCCAATCGGTTTTGTATGAAATTTATAAGTTTTCCGTCCGCATTGAAATTCACTGACTGTGCATGTACTTTCATAAGGTATTGAATTTAAGGATTAAACATTATAAATGTAAGAACGTAGTTTATTCTTTGCTTCTCGGATGCGCCAATGCATGTACTTTCTTAAGTTCGGAAATACTGTTGTGCGTATATACCTGGGTCGATGCCAAACTTGAGTGCCCCAGTAATTCCTTGACTGAATTCAAATCGGCCCCCTTATTTAGCAAATGTGTTGCAAAGGTATGCCTAAGAATGTGTGGACTCTTTTTAACCTTTGAAGACACCCTACTAAAATACCCATTTATTATTCTATATACAAGCGTTTCATATATTTTGTTGCCGTGTTTCGACAAGAATACGAACTCCTTGTCGCTGATTGTTTCCAGCAACTTTCTTTGGTCAAAATATATCAAAAGGATGTTCTTGGTGGAGGGCAAGAGCGGTAGTATGCGTTCTTTATTTCTCTTTCCAAGAACTTTTAAGGTGTTTCCGCTTAGGTTTAGGTCGTTCATTTTAAGATTGATGAGTTCGGCCCGGCGTATTCCTGTGGTATATAAAAGCTCGATAATAAGTTTGTCGCGACACCCTTCAAAATCGTCATCAAAAGGTATTTGGTCAAGTACATTGACCATTTCTGTTTCCGAAAAGGGAATTTCCAATTTTTTCGAAGTCTTCAAGGCCGTATGTTTTGCCATTGGGTTCACCTCGATACTACCAATACGTTGGAGGTATTTATAATAAGCCTTGAGGGAACCGGCCTTGCGATTTATGGTACGATTCGAAATACCGTCATTGACCAAGTTGACGATCCAGCTTCGCACCAAACTATAATCGACACCGTCAATATCATTTAATGCGTACCCTTGCAAACAGAACTTTTCGAAAGCCCGAATATCATTGATATAGGCCTGTAAAGTATGGTCGGAATAATTTTTTTCCAACGACAGGTAATCATGAAAAGCGTTTAGCTCCATATATCAAAGTTACTAAAGTTAAGTACGCTAATACAGGAAATAAAAAAATCCCATCATATGATGGGATTTTTTCTAGAATTTCTGATCAAGGGAATAACTAGATTTCTTCCTTGTCCCTTAAGCCTTGAATATATTCCGCTTTTTGAATCTGTGCTCTTCGTTCCACAGAAGGTTTCGTAAACTGCTGTCGCTTTCGCAACTGCCGCATTGTACCTGTTTTATCGAACTTTCGCTTAAAGCGCTTTAAAGCTCGGTCTATGTTTTCTCCTTCTTTGATAGGTATTATTAACATGGGCTACAACCTCCTTTCTTTAATGATTAGGGCTGCAAATATAATTGTAATAAATGAAAAGCCCGCCAATTATTTTAAAATATTTTTCGCAATTACTACTTTTTGAATTTCAGTGGTTCCTTCACCAATAGTACATAACTTAGCGTCTCGATAAAATTTCTCTACAGGAAAATCTTTGGTATACCCATACCCGCCATGGATCTGAACTGCCTCATTGGCGGCCTTAACACAAACTTCGGAGGCATACATCTTGGCCATGGCACTTAATTTTGTGACCGGACGACCTTCGTTCTTAAGAAAAGCGGCCTTGTGTAATAACAGCTCAGCTGCTTCTATTTCAGTGGCCATATCGGCCAATTTAAAGGAAATACCTTGAAATTGACTTATCGGCTTTCCAAATTGAATTCTTTCCTTCGAATAGTTTAGGGCAGCTTCGAAGGCGCCTTTCGCTATGCCTAGGGATAGTGCCCCTATCGAAATTCTCCCGCCATCTAAAATCTTCATCGATTGAATGAACCCATCCCCCACTTTTCCAAGACGATTCGAATCCGGAATTTTGCAATTATCAAATATCAATTCGGCTGTTTCACTGGCTCGCATGCCCAGTTTATTTTCTTTCTTTCCACTGGTAAAGCCAGGTGTGCCACGCTCTACCACAAATGCAGTCATCCCATGACTATCTCCTTTTTCTCCAGTACGGGCAATAACTACCGCGATATCCCCACTTATACCATGGGTAATAAAGTTCTTCGCACCATTTAAAACCCATTGGTCCTTTTCCTTTATGGCAGTAGTGTTCATTCCACCAGCATCCGAACCCGTGTTATGCTCGGTGAGACCCCAGGCACCTATCCATTCGGCCGTTGCCAATTTGGGAATCCAGCGTTGTTTTTGCTCTTCGCTGCCAAAGGTGAGGATGTGATTGGTGCATAGTGAATTGTGCGCAGCAACTGAAAGCCCAATCGAAGGGTCTACTTTTGATATTTCAACCAACATGGCCACATACTCGTGATAACCCAATCCCGATCCACCTAAAGTCTCAGGAACCAAGACTCCCATAAAACCCATTTCTCCCGCTTTCTTAAAAAGCTGAAGGGGAAATGTCTGGGATTCGTCCCACTCCATGATGTATGGCCGAATGTGCTGCTCGGAGAATTCTTTTGCAGAGGCAGCGACCATTTGCTGGGTTTCTGAATAATCAAAACCTAAATTCGTCATTGTTTCGGTAACCATTCAAAGCAATTTTTACAAGCTCAAATATAGCCTAATTCTATGAATTTTTTCTGCAGGGAAATCTTCAATGTTCTTTAATTCGTCGAACGAACCGATAGTTCCGTTTACGTTCCTATAATTGACTATCCGTTGTGCTACCGTTTTCTGAATATAAACCAGTTGCGCGATTTCTTGGGCCGAGGCCTTATTGATATTGATCTTGACGATTTTAGGTCTTTCCAGTACCCTAAACTTTTTAAGGGCACGAGCGACTACTTCAGGATCGAGACCATAAACATCGTACAATTGGTCATCGACCAGAAATCCTCCCAATCGATCCCTAAATTTAATGATCCGTTCGGAAAGGGTATTGCCAATACCGATGACCGTTTTTAGGTCATCGGCGCCGACGCTATTCAGGTCTTTAACATTGATGACCGACCCCGCTGTCGATCCTATATCATTTTGGGATGCTGGTCCATACTTATTTGATTGTAGAATCGGTCTCCGGTCTTTCGTCCATTCTGGAAATTTGAAATAAGGCGATATTCGCCTTAACAACGAGTCTGGGATATGCGTGACTTGCTGAAATTCTTCTGCCGAATTGACGTACAGACCCTTTGCCCGAAAGGCAAACAGGCTATCGATTTCGGGGAGTGTCATTCCTAGGGTATACCCTTTGTAATCAGAGATAAAATTTGGGTTAAAAGGGTAAATTACAACCGAATCCTTGCGGAGTGCTTTCTGTTTCAAAGCATCAATTTCGGTTTGGCCTTCCTTATCGATTGTAATACTCGGGGTTCCTAGGCTCACGTAAAACGACCTGTAGAGATAATAACCGATTTGTAATAATGCAATGGTAAGGAGCAAAAAGTAAATCCCGCTGCGTTCTTGCTTGGTGAAGGTAAAGGGCTTTATTTTTTTATGGGCATCCAATGACTCAATTCCCTTGCCTTATCGTTTCATCATCATTGTCGGTATACGAATCAGGTTCTTGTTTGGGCGGCGTTGTAAGTACTCTGTAAAAAAAGTACACCGCGAAACCTATAACCGTTCCCTGCGCTAAAATCATCATAAGCAATGCTAAAGTATTCATATGGTTGCCCTCCCTTCTTTTTTACGTTTCTTAAAGGCTATATAGACCAACAAGCAAATGAATGCGAACGTTGCCAATAGCAGTCCTCGTCCAATATTCTTATAAAATACCTTATTCGTAAACTCACCCGTTGCTATTGGGTCGCCTGGTTTAACGACATCTCCCATGACAACTTTGGTTTTTTGACCTTCTGTAAAATGATATTCCTTATAATCAGTAAACTTTTCTTGATAAGACTCCTCGGTTTGCTTATTGAAGCGCTTCCGCGAATTCGTAAAGGAGAGCTTTATGTTTTTGTCATCGACTTCCTCAACTTTACCGCTAACAGTCGCATCGGGCGTAAAGTTTTCGGCATAAAACTCTTGGGCAAATGCCGTATTATTGTAGGTGTCCTTGTGCCTTATATTATCGATCATACTGGGAATACTCGCAAAAAAAACCCAGCCCAGTAATACCGGGGTTACAAACTTGATAACGAATTTATAAAACCTTGGAATCTTTATGTCGGCTCCCCGATTAATTTCGGCCCAACCTTTATCCATCCCGAAAATCCAAGCAAATAGGATAATTTCAAAGAATGCAAAAATGACCAAACTTACGGTACCTGCCCAGTAATCATAGTCATCAAAGACGCCTTCCTGATAAAAGAAAACCGTTGGTAATCCTATCAAAAGGGCAAGAGCACCGAACGACCAGGCTCCCTTCGTACGGTTCCAGCCAAACTCGTCGGTCATAAAACCCATCCAAGGAGTACCCATGGCCAATGAACTGGTGATTCCGGCAAAAAATAAGAGCCCGAACCACATGACTCCTGCAACACCTGCCAGAATTGGACCCCATTGTTGAAACAGATAGGGCATGGTCTGAAAGGCCATTCCGAAACCGGCATTGTTTAGCACCCAGTCAAGGCCCAAATATCCTGCGGCAATCGGAATTACAATGGCACTACCGAGAACTACTTCGACGAACTCGTTCATAAACCCTGCCGATACGGCATTCAAGGCTATGTCGTCTTTACTTTTTACATAGGAGGCATAGCAGTGAATTGTTCCCATGCCCACCGATAAGGTGAAGAAGATTTGGCCAGCGGCGGCGAGCCATACCTTCGGACTCCACAAGGAATCGAATTGCGGTGTCCATAAAAAATTAAGACCTTCCCAGGCATTTGCATCCGGAAAAAGGTCTGATGCGCCGCTGGTTCCTAAGGTATACCCGCGAATTGCCAAAAAGACGCCAAATAATATCAACAAAGGCATACCGATTTTTGCCACTTTCTCGACACCTCCCAATCCTTTCGAAAGAATAAAAGTATTAAGTGCAAGACAAAGGATATAAAATACAACCGCTTCATATGGAATACCAATCGTGCTGTGCGTTACATCAACATATGAATTGAAAAAGGCCGCAACCTCCGCTTGCGACATTCCCGTAAAAGTACCCATCAAAGAATGAAATACATAAGAGAGTGTCCAAGATTCGATGTAGGCATAATAAGCGACTATGGCAACGTTCGTAAATATTCCGAATACACCAATGTACTTTAGGATCCTACCCTTGACCATTGAATCAAAAATATAGGGGGTGCTGTGATTGCCGAATTTTCCACCAAATCTACCGGAAGACCATTCAACGAACAATAATGGTAGACCCATTAATAGGAAGCAAACAAGATACGGGATTATGAAGGCGCCTCCGCCATTTTGAACCGCTTGTACCGGAAATCGTAAAAAGTTACCTAGTCCAACGGCGTTACCCGCCATTGCCAATATTAATCCGATACGGGAACCCCAAGCTTCGGTATTTTTAGCCATTACCTATAGTTAAAGATTTTATGGGATGAAAAGTAGTAAATAAAAGAATATGCTCCCTTATTAGTGATCGAAAAGAAATTTCGTACGCGCTATTGCCAGCACAAGCCCATAAATAGCTATCATAGACATACAATATTCGCTTATTTTGCCATCGATTTTATGGCATCCAGATACCGTACCAATTCTTCTTTCACTTTTGGGAACAGAAGCATTAATCCTAACATATTCGGAAAAACCAGGGCGAGTATCATTGCATCCGAAAAAGCAAAAACGGCCCCCATAGATGCAGAAGCACCAATAATTATAAAGGCTATGAACAATAGCTTATAACATAGATCGGCCACTTTGCCCCTACCGAATAGATATTTCCAAGATTGTAATCCGTAATACGACCACGAAATCATCGTAGAAACTGCGAACAGTACGACCGCAAGGGTCAAGACATATGGAAACCACGGAATGACCGATTCAAAAGCCAAGGAAGTGAGCGTCACACCACCTACATTTACACCTTCGACCAAGACTTGGCCTGCTCCGTCACCACCATATTCGAAAATACCGCCATTGTTATAAAAAATAATGACCAAAGCGGTCAATGTACAGATTACGACCGTATCGATAAAGGGTTCCAAAAGCGCCACGATGCCTTCACTTGCGGGATATTTCGTTCGAACGGCCGAGTGAGCGATGGCGGCCGATCCGGCGCCTGCCTCATTTGAAAATGCGGCACGTCTGAAGCCTGTAATCAACACCCCGAACAATCCTCCAAGTCCTGCCTCGGGGGTAAAGGCACTTTTGAAAATCAGTACAAAGGCATCGTCAATATATGAGAAATTGGCAAAAATCACCACGAGACATGCCCCAGCATAGATTATGGCCATAAAAGGAACTATCTTCTCGGTTACCGAAGCGATGCGCTTAATGCCGCCAATAATGACAATACCTACTAGAATTGCCAAAACAATCCCAATTATAAAGCCCGAAGAGCCGCTTTCCATTCCGATCATTGAGACCAATTGTTCGGCGGCCTGGTTGGCCTGCACTGCGTTCCCCCCTCCGAAAGAGGCGCCTACACATAAGATGGCGAAAATAACCGCCAAGGCTTTTCCCAGCCCTGTAAATCCCCTTTCCTTGAGACCTCGTGACAAATAATACATAGGGCCGCCATAGACAGTCCCATCCTTGTCCATATCCCGATATTTGACGCCCAAGGTACATTCTACAAATTTGGTAGACATGCTCAAGAGTCCGCAAATAATCATCCAAAAGGTTGCCCCTGGACCTCCGATGGCGATAGCCAGTGCCACCCCAGCTATATTACCTAGGCCCACAGTACCTGAAACCGCGGTTGCCAAGGCTTGAAAATGGCTCACTTCGCCATGATGGCTTTCATCGCGAATGGTATCCACTAAATCCCCGCCAACGATGTTTACATCTGATTTCTCAACGCCATGGCCTTCATCCCCCTCCACTGCGTCATATTTCCCACGGACCACATTTATGGCAAAGGGAAATTTTCGAATATTTACAAACCCAAAATAGAGGGTGAAAAAAGTTGCTCCAAGCACCAATATGATAACGATCAGTGGCACACCCGTGCCGGGTACGACCCAAAAAACGATACTTTCCCAAACAGCGGTGATGGGTTCAAACCAGGCATTGATGCGCTGATCCAGACCGACTTCGGCCGTTTCCTGTGAAAAAGTTGACAATGGTATAAGGAATGCAAATAGGGAAAGTAAGGTGTACTTCATAATTTGGTTTTCGGTTAGCAGATTTATTTTGAATCTTGGCAATATCTAAAAAAATGATAAGCTATTCAAAAATAATTGCCAAAAGATACTCAAACTATATTGAACATCTCGTTTAATTTACGGATCTGCTCAGGCCGCCCCAAAACAATTACCTTGCTTTTGGGCTGCAGTTTTAAATCGGCTTCGGGATTGATAATATAGTTGCCGTCCGGTTCAATGTACCCAATGATGGTGCAGCCCGTTTTTCTTCTAAGATCTAGATCCCGCAATGAATTACATTCCATGTTCCCGGAAAAATCCTCAATGGCCACCTCTTCCAAATTGGTGGTATGCTCCCCTTCCATTGAAAGTTTATCCATAAATGTGATCAAATCGGGCATGACGACCAGAGAGGCCATATGGTCACCCCCGATTTTATCGGGCATTATTACCTTGTTGGCACCTGCCAAACGCAATTTATTCTGTGATGTAACCAAAGATGCCCTGCTTATTATAAAAAGTTTCCGGTTCATTTGACGTGCCGACAGTACTACGAATAAATTCGCTGCATCATCAGGTAGTGCGGCAATCAGGTATTGAGCCCGGGCAAGACCGGCTTCCTCCAAAATTTCGTCCTCATTGGCATCGCCTTCGATAAAAAGCACATCACCCTCATATTTCTCAATGATCTCCCGATCTTTTTCGATGATTACAAAAGGCTTTTTGTACGCTTTCAAACGTTGGGCCGCTTGCATTCCGTTTCTACCAAAACCACAGATAATCACATGATTGGTCAATCGCTCGATCTCATTTTTCACTTTCTTCTTTTTAAGGGTTTGTAATGAATTGCGGCTCAGGACATATTCTGTTATCACAGAAATGGCAAATGCAAAAATAAAAACACTGGTGATTATTAAAATTACGGTAAATATCTTTCCAGTACCATCCATGGGCCCCACTTCCGAAAAACCTACCGTCGTCACCGTAATTATGGTCATGTAAAGCGCGTCGATCCAACTATAACCCGAAATGAATCGATACCCCAATATGCCAAAAAGCAATACGCCCGTCATCAATGACAACGCCAAATACATCCTTGAACGAAAAATTCTTAGCATTTTAAAGGTCAAAAACGGACGTCCGTTTGGTGTATAGTAAATCTTTTATTTTTAGCCAAAACGCTAGGAACAAGTAGAGCGCGAAACCAAAACCTAGGGTCACGAAGGTAAGATAGATAAAGGAAGTACGCACTACCCGTGCCCGTATTCCCAATCGCTCGGCGATGCGTCTACAGACCTCAAAGCCACGTTTCTGAAAATAGTAGAGTAGTTGATAGAATAAATTCATGTCTAAAATTAACTATTTTCACTCAATAAACTATTTCCAATAGCACATTGTAAACATTTATTTTGTGAACAATATCCCTTATATAACTGCAATGTGGCCTGGGTTTCCCTTGCATTTCCATGTGTGATCCCAAGGCTTTCAAAGTTGGTAATAATACTGTTTTCTTCCTTTATTATTTTGCTCGCGATCTCTAGGATTTCTTCATTTACGTCTTTGCCCCTTTGGCGGGCATAACAATACTTCACTGGGAGAAGCGCATTGAGAATCACTAGGTCTATGAACTTTTTGGTGACTTTTTTTGAGCTTTTTCGAGCCAGCTTCCCGAAGGTAAAGTGATTCTCCCAATAGGTACTCGCCCTCGTCTCGAATACCGAATATAGTTCAGACAATTCACGGGTTTCGATAACATTGCTGAACAAATTCGGCCTCGTGGCATAAAGATTGGCCAGTTGCGACAGTCGTAGGGTAGGAAAATTAGACGGCCTTAACTTGAAGAATTCGGGTTTGCGAACCCCAATATCACTTAATTCATATTTGGCCTTTAAATGACGGTATTCTTTTTTAAGGGTGCTATGGTAATCATCTGAGATGGCCTCATTTTCCAATAAATGGGACAAGCCCATGAAAACACTTTCAAGTTGTAGTACCTCCTGTTGCATTTTTCGTACAATTGAAAAATCCAATGCGCGCCCCAAACTATAAAAGGCCTCCCCGTTTATTTTCAGCCCGAAACTTTTAAGCAAAATCATAAAAAGCACGTGTTCCCAATCATTCCTTGTTTTATCAAGGAGGTTCAGAACAATATCGGATTTCTGTTCCAATCGTTCAAAAAACAACCGTTCAGACCAGTTTTGAAATGTAAATTTATCGATTTTTGAAAGGTCCCTTTCGCAATTTATAAAGGAAAACCGTGTGGTGTCGAATAGATTTCGATAGTTCTCCAATACCCGGTTTGAAATATAATTTTTAAGTTCAAGGGTAGGAATTTCGGTATGATCATCTCGGTTAACAGCGATATCATGTTCCCAGACGACATGAAGAATAATAGTGTTGTACTTCGCATCATGCTGGTGCTTATGGGCAAACCAATCAGAGGATCTGACGTGAATTTCAACATTGCCCGCCCAAAGTTGACCGCCAATATTGATTTTAGCATTAAAGAAATCAGGACCCGCCAAATGATTATGACTGCCAACATCAAGTATAGTGACTGCCTCCTTTGTTGTCGTAACCAATTGCCCAACTTGCAATTTTTTGTACTTCCAAATAAAATGAAGCAGGTCTTCCCGCATGGCTGGTATGGATCTTTGGTCTGTGGATACCGTTTGTGCTGATTAGCGGCCCTATTGGGAGCGAGGTACCAAGGTAACATTTCTATGGCCAAGGATCACCGATGCCTTATGACCAAAAAACAGCTATTCTACAACATCACCTTCCCAGTGCATGAAACCACCTTCTAGGTTATAAGCATTTTCAAAACCCAAACTATTCATTATAGCACAGGCCTGGCCACTTCGGTTCCCGCTTCGGCAATAGACATAATAATTCTTGCGCTTATCTAATTTTTCAAGTTCAGCCAGAAAATCGGGCCCCAAATAAATATCAATGTTGACAGCATTGGGGATATATCCTTCTGCCACTTCTTCAGGAGTGCGCACGTCTAGAATAAAGGAATTCGGGTCATTTTGTAATTGCTCTGACCATAGGTCCTGCGATAAATTGGCCATATACTTCGGTTTTAGAATTCAAAAATACATTTTTTCGCTAAAAGGTATCGCTTTAAAGTTTAACAAAAATTTTACAGTTCCCTACGATACGAATCAGAAAATAATATTACATTTGTATATACAATTATTGTAGCTACATGAATGTAGAGGACGCCATAAAAACAAATCGGAAAATTCCCTTGGAAAGTAGGACGATTATTCATTTTTTGTTGATAAACAACAAATTGAATGAAATTACGGCTCAAGCACTGAAGCCATTTGACGTCTCGGTACAACAGTTTAATGTTCTTCGCATCTTAAGAGGTCAAAAAGGAAATCCCGCCAATTTATCGACCTTGAATGAACGCATGATTACGAAAATGAGCAATACGACACGTCTAGTCGATAAATTAATTTTGAAAGGCTATGTTGGGCGCATTACTTGCCCATCAAATCGTAGGAAAATAGAGATTCGACTAACACCACTTGGCGAACGGATGCTGGAAAAAATGGACGTCGCAATGAAAAACGCCGAAAATCAAATCGTGAAAGATTTTAATACTGAAGAACTTGAACTATTAAATAAACTCTTGGACAAATTTTAAATTCAATTAATAAGTAACATTAAATTTTATAAGCATGAAAAAGAATACAGTAAGTTTTGTTTTAACAATGGTCATGGGCGCGGGCGCGCTGGCGACCGAACCGGTAAAAGTCGAAAAAAAGGAAGTGAATGCAGAGAACAGCAGCATTAGCTGGAAAGGCTATAAGGTACTTGGATCACATCATGGGACCATTGCTTTGAAAGAAGGTTCCTTGATTTTTGAGGATACCAAATTGACCGGCGGTGAATTTGTGGTCGACATGACCACCTTGGCTTCTCTTGATTTGGAAGCCAATTCAGAGAGTAAGGGGAAATTAGAGGGCCATTTGAAGTCAGATGATTTCTTCGGCGTTGAAAATCATCCTACTTCAAAATTGGTCTTCACCACTGTAACCCCCAGTGGCAAAAACTCGTACGAAGTCACCGGAAACTTGACCATTAAAGGCATCACCAAGCCCGTCACGTTTGATGTATCTATCTATGGAAGCAAGGCTACTGCCACGATGAAAGTAGATCGTTCTCAATACGATATAAAATACGGCTCGGGAAGTTTCTTTGACAACTTGGGCGATAAGACCATCTATGACGAATTTGACCTTGTCGTTGATATGGAATTTTAATCTCCTTTGACTCGTTGATCCAATCCTGCAACCTTCCAAATGGTTGCGGGATTTTTATTTTCCCAAAAATTGATTTGAAATTTTAAAAATCATTTCTATATTTGAAGTCATGAACATCCATGGAATAAATACTTGGTGGTGGAATAACTTACGTAAAACGTCGTGAGCTAAGCACCATTGTAGTAAAACTATATAAAAGGCTTGTCAATCACGACAAGCCTTTTGCTTTTGATACCCTTGAAAATGAAATACAAGCTAACTACCAGTTACCGTAAAATTTTGGCCGACACCATTACCCCGGTAAGCGTTTATCTAAAAATTCGGGATAAATACCCTAATAGTATCCTACTCGAAAGTAGCGACTACCATGCCAATGATAATAGCTTTTCATATATCTGCTGTAATCCGATTGCATCAATTAAAGTTGAAAATGAAATAATTTCACGGAAATTTCCGGATGGGACAATAAACGAAGTGCATATCGATGCAACTACCGATCTAGTTGAAATACTACACGATTTCAGTCAAAGATTCTCCACTGTGAAAAACAATTTTAAATTTATCAATACGGGTCTTTTTGGCTATATGGGGTATGACGCGGTGCGCTATTTTGAGGATATCGAACTTTCAAAAAAAGAAAATTCAGTGGCCATACCTGATATATACTATGCCGTCTACCAAAATATTATAGCGATCAACCACTTTAAGAATGAGGCTTACATATTTGCCCATTGTTTCAATGCCAATGACAATACTGCTGAATTGGAACAGTTGCTTAAGGTGCAAAACTTCGCATCCTACAACTTTTCAATGGAGGGCCCTGTCACATCCAATCTAGCGGATGCCGACTTCAAGGCACAGGTCGAAATGGCCAAAAAGCATTGTCAGCGTGGCGATGTTTTTCAATTGGTGCTATCCCGTCGATTCTCACAACGCTTCAAAGGTGACGAGTTTAATGTCTACAGGGCTCTGCGATCGGTGAATCCGTCTCCCTATCTATTTTATTTCGACTATGGTGACTTTAAGATCTTTGGAAGCTCCCCTGAAGCTCAATTGGTGGTGAAAAATGGTAGGGCTGAAATACACCCCATTGCAGGAACATTCAAACGCACTGGAAATGACGAGCAAGATGCGATTTTAGCCAAGCAACTGACCGAGGATGATAAAGAAAATAGCGAACATGTCATGTTGGTAGACCTAGCGCGTAATGATCTTAGCAGACATGGCAATATGGTCGAAGTCGTAAATTATAAGGAAGTTCAGTTTTTTTCGCACGTAATTCATTTGGTCTCAAAAGTTACCGGTCAAAAGAAAAAGGGGATACCAACCTTGAAAGTAGTTGCCGATACGTTTCCGGCAGGCACCTTAAGCGGTGCACCTAAACACATGGCCATGCAATTAATAGAAAAATACGAAAAAACGAGTCGCGGGTATTATGGTGGCGCCATTGGTTTCATGGATTTCGAAGGGAACTTCAACCATGCCATAATGATTCGGACATTTTTGAGCAAGAACCATCAATTGCATTATCAGGCGGGTGCCGGACTTGTCGCAGTATCGGACCCTGACAATGAATTGCAGGAAACCTATAATAAACTAGGGGCCTTGACCAATGCCCTGCAAATAGCACAAACTTTATAAGTAGCCTGAATATTCATCGGGGAAAACAAAATTATCGGAATACATGAGCCTTCCAAAAAATAAAAATAACAGTACCGCCAAACACGAAAAATTGACTGGGGATGCTGCGTTATCAATACATCAAAAGGCCGTCCTTGTGATTGATAACTATGATAGTTTTACCTACAATCTCGTGCATTATATTGAGGACTTAGGCTTTGAGGTAGTGGTGAAAAGGAATGACCAAATTTTGCTAGAAGAAGTGGCAGCATACGATAACATTGTACTTTCCCCAGGTCCTGGGATACCGGACGAAGCAGGCCTATTAAAGGAAATAATCTCAAAATATGCCCCGAGCAAACGAATTTTTGGCGTTTGTCTGGGACAACAAGCAATCGGAGAGGTATTCGGTGGTACCCTCCTCAATCTCGAAACAGTATATCATGGGGTCGCAACAAAAATTAAAATCAGCGGGGATGATATTTTGTTCAGGGGAATCCCAAAAGAAATCGTGGTCGGTAGATACCATTCTTGGGTGGTGAACCCGATTTTACCAGAGGTTTTAGAAATTACCTCAACCGATGAAAACG
This sequence comes from uncultured Flavobacteriaceae bacterium, assembly GCA_963798435.1. Classification (GTDB taxonomy): domain Bacteria; phylum Bacteroidota; class Bacteroidia; order Flavobacteriales; family Flavobacteriaceae; genus JALHST01. The sequence continues at coordinate 269,859 of CAWCTF010000006.1, read as the reverse complement.
GACAAATAATGTCACTTAGACACAAGCAGTACGATGTTTGTGCAGTGCAGTTCCATCCAGAATCTGTGCTTACGCCCTATGGTAAAAAAATATTACAGAATTGGTTGCGCCCAGATTCAGTAAGTGCCGACAATGAGGACTTAGCGGAAAGTGGCAGCGCTAGCATGGAAGCAGGATCAGCTATTGAATCTAATACCCAATAAACAAATGTATAGTCCAAGACAAAAGTAGCCTCTTGTAAATCTTAGATGGCCAATATTAAAGACCCTCTTTATTAAAATCGAATTAAAAATGAAGGAAACATTGAACAGATTGATCAACCATGACATCCTGACCAAAGAAGATGCGAAACAAATATTGGTCAATATTGCCAAAGGAGATTACAATATGAGTCAAATCGCCGCCTTTTTGACGGTGTACATGATGCGTAGCATCACGATTGAGGAATTGGAAGGTTTTCGGGATGCACTGTTAGAATTATGTTTGGCAGTCGATTTATCGGCCTATAACCCGATCGACCTTTGCGGTACCGGGGGCGATGCGAAGGATACCTTCAATATCTCTACCTTGGCATCCTTCGTAACTGCAGGTGCTGGTGTAAATGTAACAAAACATGGTAATTATGGGGTATCATCAACCTGCGGGAGTAGCAATGTGCTCGAATTTCTTGGTATTCAATTCAGTAACAACCCCGATTTTTTAGAAAAATCGATAGCCGAGGCTGGAATCTGTATTCTTCATGCCCCCCTATTCCATCCGGCTATGAAGAATGTAGCACCCATACGAAAAGAACTCGGGGTTAAAACCTTCTTTAATATGCTGGGGCCAATGGTCAACCCCGCGTTTCCAAAAAATCAGGTAGTCGGGGTCTTTAATCTCGAATTGGCCCGTATGTATGGTTATCTTTATCAGAATACCGACATACACTTTACCGTGTTGCACGCACTTGATGGTTACGATGAAATATCCCTCACTGGCGATACCAAAACAATTTCGAATGCCTCGGAAGGTATTATACGACCTGAAGACTTTGGTGTTAAGGCCATAAAACCAAGTGAAATAGTAGGTGGCGATAGTATCGCGGCTTCAGCACAAATATTTATCGATGTGCTTCAAGGACAGGGTACAAATGCCCAAAATCATGTTGTTTGTGCCAATGCTGGATTGGCCATCGCCACGGCACGTAGGATATCCCCTAGCGAAGGTTTTGAAATGGCCATGGAATCGTTACAGAGTGGCAAAGGATTACAGGCATTAAAAAAATTACAAAAATTAAGTACGATTTAAAATGAGCGACTCACAAATCATTTCAATGATATACAAGAAATCATTGGCACACGACGTCCGATTCATCGATTTCCGCTCACCTAGATAACCAAGGTCATAATAACCGTTGTAATAAATGAACATTTTAGACAAAATAGTAGCAGACAAACGGAAGGAGGTTGCCTTGAAAAAAATGATCATCCCCAATCATCAATTGGAGAACTCAGTGCTTTTTGGTCGTGCCAAGAATTCTTTGGCGGGCAGGCTTTATACTAGTGCAACAGGCATCATTGCCGAACATAAGCGAAGATCTCCTTCGAAATCGATCATCAACCAAGGTCTAAATGTACAGGATGTCGCCATCGGCTATGAAAAGGCTGGCGTTTGCGGTATGTCGGTACTAACCGACAGCAAATATTTTGGTGGTTCGCTTGATGACCTACTTCTGGCCCGCGCAGCCGTCGAGATTCCCGTATTGCGTAAAGAATTTATAATCGATGAATACCAGATTCTCGAGGCCAAGGCCCACGGTGCTGATGTGATTCTGTTGATAGCGGCGATATTGACCCGAAAGAATATCAAGAAATTTTCCGAGTTGGCCAAAAAGTTAGAACTCGAGGTGCTACTTGAAGTTCATGATGAAAACGAATTGAACCGTTCCCCATTGGCGAGTATAGATATGATCGGTGTCAACAATCGAAATCTGAAGACGTTTGAAGTTGATTTAAAGATCAGTAAATTGCTTTCCCCCCTAATCCCTGACCATTTGGTAAAAGTATCGGAGAGTGGTATTGATAGTATAGATGCCATTAGGACATTAAAAGAGTTTGGCTACCAAGGGTTTTTGATCGGGGAAAATTTCATGAAGACCGAACATCCTGGGGAAACAGCAGCGACATTTATAAAAAATTTACAGCCATGAAATTAAAAGTCTGTGGCATGAAATATAACGTCTTGGAAGTAGCCGCACTACGACCTGATTATTTGGGCTTTATATTCTGGAAATCCTCGCCCCGCTATTATACGGGGCCAATGCCCGAACTTGATTCCCAGATCCGTAAAGTAGGTGTATTTGTTGATGCCGATATTATCGAACTCATCAAAACAACCCGAAAGTATGACTTGCAGGCCCTTCAATTGCACGGCAATGAAAGTCCCGAATATTGCAGACAGGTTTCCGATGAACTACACAACGCCCAGGTATCGGCTCAAATCATCAAAGTATTCTCGATTCGGGGAAAATTCAATTTTGATGCGCTGAAAGCGTATGAACAGGTATGTGACTATTATCTATTCGATACAAAAGGTGAATTACCAGGAGGCAATGGGTATGCCTTTGATTGGGAAATTTTAAAAGAGTATCCTTCAACAAAACCGTATTTCCTTAGTGGGGGAATCGGCATTGAAACAATTAAATCGCTCGGACTATTTTTAGAACGACCCGAGTCAAAATATTGTTATGCCATCGACCTAAATAGTAAATTTGAGGAAAAACCGGGTTTGAAGCAAATAAAGAAATTAAAAGAATTCAAAGTTGCATTATGGAAAAAGAAAGAATAACACCTTTAGCCAACACCAGAGGTGGTCGCCTTCCTAAAAGCATGTCAGAGCAGACAAGTAGCCGATATCAAGCGGACGAGAAGGGCTATTATGGAGAATTCGGAGGTGCATTTATTCCAGAGATGTTATACCCGAATACCGAGGAACTTCGCCAAAACTATCTGAAAATCATGGCCGATCCCTCCTTTAAAAAAGAATTTGACAACTTGCTTCGCGACTATGTAGGCCGCCCTACACCCCTTTATTTCGCCAACCGCCTTTCCCAAAAATACGACGTCAAGATATATCTAAAAAGGGAAGATCTTTGTCATACCGGGGCCCATAAGGTCAATAACACGATCGGGCAGATCTTGATGGCCAAAAAATTGGGCAAGACCCGTATCATCGCAGAAACAGGGGCGGGTCAACATGGGGTGGCCACAGCTACCGTATGTGCCCTTATGGGGATGGAGTGTGTTGTATATATGGGCGAAATCGATATTGCCCGACAAGCACCGAATGTGGCACGGATGAAAATGTTGGGTGCAAAGGTACGCCCGGCCCTTTCAGGCAGCAAAACCTTAAAGGATGCCACCAATGAAGCCATCCGGGATTGGATCAATAATCCGATAGACACACATTATATCATAGGTTCGGTCGTCGGGCCCCATCCTTATCCCGATATGGTTGCCCGATTTCAGTCAATTATATCGGAGGAGATCAAATGGCAGTTAAAGGAAAAAGAAGGTCGTGAAAATCCTGATTTCGTGGTGGCCTGTGTGGGTGGTGGCAGTAATGCTGCCGGGGCGTTTTATCATTTTTTGGACCAAGCCGAGGTGGGTATTATAGCCGTTGAAGCTGCAGGAAAAGGAATCGATACCGGTAAAAGTGCAGCCACTTCGGCCCTTGGTAAAGTTGGGATTATCCACGGTAGCAAAACACTGCTCATGCAGACACCAGATGGACAGATTACTGAACCGTATTCCATTTCGGCCGGACTTGATTATCCAGGTGTCGGCCCTATGCATGCCCATCTCTATAAATCAGGCAGGGCAGAATTCATTTCGGTCACCGATGACGATGCAATGACCGCCGGTTTAATGGTCACCCAATTGGAAGGCATCATCCCGGCGATCGAATCCTCACATGCCTTTGCAATTTTAGCCGGACGAAAATTCAAAAAAGACGCTGTTGTGGTGATTAATCTTTCAGGACGCGGGGATAAGGACTTAGATACGTATATAAATTATTTTAAACTTTGATGAAGGTTTGAAAAACAAAATGACAGGGTTGCTGGTCAACGATTCAATAAAGTTATACATGAACGTTTCGGCATACCCGCTACTATCGTACTGTATGATTTGGTCTTTTAAAGCCCATCGCATATCTCAATAACATGAATAGAATACAACAAAAATTACAGGAAAAAGGGAAAATTCTCTCTATTTACTTAACCGCCGGGTATCCTGCACTGAACGATACCGTAAAAATTATTGAAAATCTAGAACAAAGCGGTGTTGGTATGATTGAAGTCGGCCTGCCTTTTAGTGACCCATTGGCCGATGGGCCGACCATACAGGAAAGTTCAACTAAGGCCTTAAAAAATGGGATGACTTCCGAATTGCTTTTCGACCAATTGAAAGACATACGTAAATCGGTGTCTATACCACTTTTGATTATGGGATATTTTAATCCCATATATCAATTTGGGGTGGAGGCATTTTGTAAGAGGTGTCACGAAATTGGCATCGATGGCCTCATTATTCCCGACTTGCCCGTGGACGTCTATTTGGAGACCTATCAGGCCATCTTTCAAAAATACGGACTCTTAAATATCTTTTTGATAACGCCTCAGACCTCCGAAGAACGCATACGCTTTATTGACCAAGTATCCGATGGTTTCATATATATGGTGAGTTCGGCAAGTGTTACGGGTGCTAAAGAAGGTTTTGGATCGACACAAGCGGCCTATTTTGAAAGAATACATTCGCTTTCATTAAAGAATCCACAAATCGTTGGATTCGGCATAGGCAATTCGCAAACATTTCATCAAGCCACTAAAATGGCCAAAGGTGCGATTATTGGTTCGGCATTTATTAAATACGTGACAACCCATGGTATTGAAAAGTTAGATCGATTTATACAAGAAATAATAAGAAAATGAGTGATCTTTTAAATAATTGGAAAGTTGTAATCCTCCTGTGCCTTACCTTAGGTTTTGCTCCCTATTTTCCGGAACCGCATATTTGGGGAAAAATCAAATGGATCGCAGGTGGGGCCAATGGCATGAAGATCCTTGATTGGTTTGACGTGCTTTTACACGGATTTCCCTTCATAGTATTGATCAGGCTAATAATTATACAAATGGTTAGACTCAATAAAAAATAGAATACCCTATATTTAACCCAGATCGTCACAATTATATTTAAGGTGACGTAGTAAAGTGCATTCAAAATACACGAAACCTTACTTGAATCAAAAACCCTTGTTTATACCTAACCCAAATCAAATGAAAAATAGTACCCCCTTGATTTTTCTCCTTGCCGGAGTTTTTACCTATGCACAAGACTCCATGCATATAAAATCACAAGTGCGTCACAGCATTGATGAACTGCGAGAGTTTGTGGCAATCCCCAATGATGCACTTGATCATGCAAACATCAATCGTAATCTTACATGGCTGACCACAAAGTTCAATGCCCGTGGTTTCAATACGTCCATTTTACCCACCGAAGGGGAATCCCTGTTCTTCGCAGCGTTGCCTATGGAGGATAGCAAACCGACGATATTATTCTACATGCATCTTGATGGGCAATCAGTTGATATTTCTAAATGGGATCAACCTGATCCTTATGAAGTAGTACTCAAATCAAAAGATGGGGATGGTTGGAAATCGGAATCTTTTTCCAAGCTCGACGAGGATATCAACTACGACTGGTTCCTTTTTGGCCGATCGACTTCCGATGATAAAGGACCCATCGTTATGTTTTTAAACGCAATTGATTTATTAAAGAAAGACCAAGTAGACATCCCTTTCAATATAAAAGTGATTTTAGATAGTGAAGAAGAGAAAAGCAGCGCTCCCCTACCCAAGGCAGTAAAGACGTATCGGGAACTTTTGGAAGCCGATTTCCTGGTCATCAACGACGGCCCGGTGCATAATTCAGGCAAACCGACGGTCGTATACGGCTGTCGTGGTATTACCACGTTATCATTGACCACCTATGGCCCGATTCGACCGCAACACAGTGGTCATTATGGTAATTATGCCCCGAACCCGGGATTTCAATTGGCCCAATTATTGGCCAGTATGAAAGATGAAGCAGGTCGTGTTCTGATTAAGGGCTATTACGACGGCATAACTCTTGATGAGGCTACCCTAAAAATCCTCAAAAGTGTCCCCGACGACACAAAAACAATCAATGAAATTTTAGAGATCAAGACCCCGGAAAAGGTAGGTAGTTTTTATCAGGAATCCTTGCAATACCCCTCCTTGAATATTCGGGGATTGGGTTCTGGTTGGGTCGGAGAACAGGCCCGAACGATTGTCCCGGCGACGGCGACGGCCGAAATCGATATGCGATTGGTGCCCGAATCAGATGGCACTCATTTAAAAAATCTGGTAAAGAACTATATAGAAAAACAAGGATTTTATATTACTGAAACCGTGCCTACCAAAGAAGAGCGCCTAAACCATGATAAAATTATTACTGTGACCGAGGGCACGGTTACCGATGCCTTTCGAACCGATCTTAATAATAAATATGGTGATTTTTTGGTGAAGACCCTTAAGGATACCTTTTCCGTAGACGTGGTGCAAATTCGTATCATGGGAGGTACGGTGCCTATTGCACCTTTTATAAACGAATTAAAAATACCGGCTTTTATCGTCCCCATGGTCAATCCTGATAACAATCAACACAGCCCAAATGAAAACCTTAAAATTGGTCAAATATCTTATGGTATTCGGGTCTTCTATGCGATACTAAGTACCTCGAAATAGATGGAAGCCATTTGAATTTGAATGATCTTATTTTTTGAGGGTAATAAGAAGCACCCCATTTACACCTCTTAGACCATATTCTGCGGACTCACTTCCTGCTTGAATGACCTTTATCGATTTAATTTCAGAAGTGGGTATTGAAGATAAATTATTATTCGGGACTTTGTTGACCAATATTAGCGGGTCTGAATTCCCGCTAAAGGTGTTCGGACCTTTGGCAATGGTTATTTTAGTACCGTTTACCCGTACCTGTTGAAATTTTGCCTTCAAGATATCATAAACGGTGAGATACGCCGCATAATTATTTGAGTTCCCTTCAGGCTCAACTGTCACGTTAAAACCCAATAAACCCAAATTTTCTTCTGAAATTGGCTTCGAATTTTGAGGATATTTGAAAGAAAGTTCTTTTTCACCATTAAAATCAACACTTACAATACCATAATCCTCAGAGAATACGGTAAGGATATTGGTTTCGGGTTTTATCTTGATCTTGAAAAGCCCTTTTTTATTTGTCTTCGTTCTTGTTTTGGCAGAATCGACATATACATAAGCTCCTTTGACCGGCTCGTTGTTGAAGTCGGTCACTGTGCCTTTTAAGGACAATTCTGAAGGAAAAGTCTCTTGAGATTGAATTTTTTGGACTGAAATAAAAGTAAAAATGCAAAGTACTATGTAAATGTGTTTCATCAGATTTTTTTATACTATTAATTTTCTAATCAGACCCTACTGCAACCTATTTCAGCGAGTACATTTCAAAGATTCGATTTCTTCCAATCCTGGTGGTCTTTAAAGACTAGGTTGGCATAAATTCCAATTGGTTCCAATTTATGTATTTCTTTTACCTCCTTCAAATAACCCTCTCATTTTACTCTTTTAGACGATAGATACGACCGCTTGTTACCAGCCTACGCAAATTTTTCAGGATGCAGGGTGCTTTAAAAACTTAAAATTAAGGCAGTTTTGGTCGGATACCCATCCTCTTAACGCTTTTTAACAAAGCTTATAACTTCATTAACTAAAATTCCATGTGTCAATCCCTATATTATAATTGAACCAAAAAAGAGAGAATAATGGGAATTATAAATGAACGAAGAAAATTTAAAAGAAAAGTAGAACAGCATGATCCTACCAATCCTTCGGGAAATACACATGTCGAAACGAACAAATTTGATATCGATAGTGATTCAATAAAAGATCAGCAAAAAAAATAAGGATTAAATACCTGAATACATACAACCCTCGCTTCCGATACGTTTCAGGATGCGGGGGTTTTTCAATGTCAAGCCGAATTCCGACTGGCATTTATATTGCCATACAAGCTGCGGGTCACGATTTTCTCATACAATTCTATATAGTCTGATTTTTGGCCAATTTTTTGAAGGGCATATTGCTGTATCACCAACAAGGGAAGTACGATATTCTCCCTAATTTTAATAGATTCCCTAGATACTGCTTCGTTCTCCATTAAAATCTTTGTGTCCGAGATTTGTAGTAGCATCTGCTTTGACAAGGTATACTCCCCGTAAAGAATGTTCCAAAATTCGCCATATTCGGGATCTTCCTTCATGTAACTTGTCAATTCAAAGTAGCATTTAGAAAGCGACATCATACTATTTAACATAAGGGCCTTAAAAAAAGGTACGTGCTTATAGAGTCTTTTCAGGTCTTTCATTCTACCTGCATCCTTAAGTGTCTTCAAGGCGGTACCAATTCCAAAATACCCTGGAACATTTTGTTTCAATTGACTCCAAGAACCAACAAAGGAAATGGCCCGAAGATCGGTCAATTCGAGCTTTTTCTTATTACCTCTTTTTCCCGGCCTACTACCAATATTGGCCATTTGATAATATTTCAGTGTACTTCGGTTCTCTAAATAGGAAATAAATTTTTCATGATTCTTTAATGCATCATATTTATCAAAGCTCAAGGTTGAAAGTTCTTCCAATAATTGCCTTGAGTCCTCGGAGATTACATTTTCCTTGCCGAATAAATTGTTTGACAACCCAGCTGTCAATAGTTGTTCGCTATTGTGCATGAACTGCTCCTTTGTGCCGTACGTACTGGTAATTGTCTGTCCTTGTATGGTCAATTGTATTTCATGATTGGCGATATCCTTGGTTTGGGCAGCATAAAAACGATGGGTCTTGCCTCCGCCCCTTGCCGGCGGGCCACCCCTTCCATCAAAAAATATCGCCTGAATTGCATATTTGCGACAAATCTTTGACAATTTTTCCTTCGTCTTGAAAATCGACCAATTCGCCTTAACATAACCCCCATCCTTGGTGCCATCGGAAAAACCGAGCATGATCGTATGCTTATTTTTCCTTCGATCTAAATGCTCCCGATATTCAGGTATTTCAAACAAAGTCTTCATCGTCGCCTCTGAGGTTTCCATACCTTTCATAGTCTCAAAAAGGGGAACGATGTCGAATGTTATTCCCTCCATAGCCCAACCACACCAGCGAAAAAGTCCAAGGACAAAGAGCACCGAAAACACATTTTCTGAATTACTGATAATGTAACGGTTACAGCCTTCTTCACCATTTCGATCTTGTATGGCCTTTAACTGGGAAATATTCTCAAGCGTATCCTTCACAATCTCATCATCATAATCATCAGGAGATAGCGTTAGATTTTTATGCAAGAGCAAGTCGATCAAGGCTTCTTCCTCAAGTTCTTCAAGCGATTGGTTGATAAGACCGTTTTGCAATAGCACAGCCTCAATCACCTTTTTGTGCATACTATGATCCTGTCGAATGTCTAAAGTGGCAAAATGGGTCTTAAAAATTCGTACTTTGTCAATCAAGGCATCAAGATCCGATAAATAAAGGCTTTGATATTTTTCAATCAAAAGCTGTCTGATGAGTATGAGCGGATCGATAATATCCTCAAATCGAACATTTTTGCTCCTATCGAACATAGCGACATATAGATTGCCCCTAAGTTGTAATAAAGGTTCTTGCAAATCCTTGAACGTGAGTTTTTGCTGTATCCGTTTCAGATCATTGTAATAACATTTCATAAGATTCACGCGAAGTTCGTCGGCCACTTCCTTCGTTATGGAAGCGGTCACAAAGGGATTACCATCGCGATCTCCCCCAGGCCAAAATCCGAGTTTTATAATGTTATGATTCTCGAAATGGTTGTTACTGATATTTTCCTTGATATAAGAATACAAGTCCCCGACCGCATCGTAATATACATTCCGAAGAATGTATATGATATTTTTGGCCTCATCAAGCGGTGTTGGCTTCTTGGCATTGATCAACGAAGTAAGCCCTAATTGCTCTAAGGTAACATCTATGGCGTTTATTTTATTTTCAAGGATAAGGGATCGCAATTCCCCAATAATGTCCAAAATGGCCGGGGTGTAAAATTGGGTTGGGTGTGCCGTAAGCACTATTCGTGCACTAAATGTGGACAATTTTTCGGCTACTCGGTCCCAACTTTTATCCTTATCGACGAGCTGAAAATAGTCCTTGATAGAAAGAGACCTCCGGTGTTCCTGTAATTTTGGAAAGGCCGCATCTTCCACACTGTCATATAATACGACTTGACGTTCGACATATTGTATAATTCGGAACATAAAATCAATGCGGTCCCGTTCTGAATCGATGTTGGCATAATTTTGAAAAAATGCCTCTAAAATATCCTGTGGATTTTGTCCTGATTGTAACCCTTTTTGGCTTTGATCCAATAGTAAGGGGATAAGCATCCCAACATTCTCAATATTTTGATAGGGCAAGTTTAGGAACAAACTATTGTAGACATTAAACTTGTTGCTCACCGATTTCTTAAACTCCTTTAATCTTTCTAATTGCTGCATAAAATAGTATTATATCAACTATACTTCCCTTTTCGGATAAATTAATCACTCAAATATCGGCATAAATACATGATACGACAGGGGATAATTTATCAAATAACAAAATCAAGGCTTTTGCCTTAAAATCACAACAGTACATAGTAAGTGTCTTAAGACCCTCATTTATTTAATAAAATAAGGTCGGTATTGTTGTACCCTAAAGTCAAAAGTAGTGAAATTGTGATCTAGGGCCTTCTGCTCCTTATAGGTTTTCAGACTTCCAATCGCCCTGTTGGCTGCACCGGAAGGGGCGGTCAATGATACGGTCCGAATAACGCGAACATTTGAACCATTAGTTGGTTTTCCAGCCAATCTAAATTGATGAATTCGCGGTATTTCATTCGAAACCACTTCAAGCGTCAAATTATTCTCCTTCAAATGCTTCCTAAAAAAATACTCTGGCCCATTTTTACTATTACCTCCCGTGAACAGTAGCATCTCGATTTTTGGAAAGCGATGCAAATAGGCAAGTAGGTTCCTTAATTTAATGTTTTGCATTCCCAAATCGGATGCATCGATTTTCGACCGTTCGGCACTGGCGACCATATCACAGATACCGATGCGATGAGCTCTCAAAAAATCGATGCGCTGTTGTATTGCTACCTCGGTGTCTTCAAATTTAAGCTGTAGGTTGAATAGTTCGTTCAAAATAGGCCATAACTGACCATCGCGGCTTCCATAACAAAAATTCACGTCGTCTTGTTTTAACTCGCCAATTGTAAAACGTGGAGGTGGTAAGGTGCCTACAATTAACTTCGTGGCCTCCTCGAAGATAAAGGGTTCATAAGGATGTGTATGCAGAAACATAGTCTTTTGTTTCATTGTTTTAAATACTAGTAATTAAGCATCCGAAACTATTATAAAACGAATTGCGATCCACTTCTGGCTATTTTTAAAATTAAATGGGTGCCGTTGGCATGCCGTATACGTAATTTGGGCCAGACCGCCCTTTAGTTATCGATAGCTATCGAGCGGTATCCGGTCTGAATTTGGCTTTTGTCATGTTTAATTCGTAATTTTAGGTAGATCAGTTAAAGACAAAGTTATGGGTAAAGGTGATAAAAAAACGAGGCGTGGTAAAATTGCCAACAACTCGTACGGTTCTAGAAGACCTCAAAAAATCAAGAAAAGACAAACCGTTGAGGAAAAAATAAGCATTAAAAAGAAAAAGTAGCGCGGCGTTGGTACTATCGCACAAAAACCGGTTGATTTTCCTTTAATGTATGTTCTTTACTGAATTGATAATCCTCTAATGTAAATGCACGAATATCGTTCAACGTTTTTGCGTTTGAATCCAGGATATAGCGAACCATAGTACCTCGGGCCTTTTTTGCAAAGAAACTGAGTACTTTAAGGTTATCGTTCTTCCAGTCCTTAAAAATAGGCGTGACCACTGGCACTTTTAGCTGCTTTTCATCGAGTACCGAAAAATATTCGCTACTGGCCAGATTGATAAAAAGCTCATTATCCTTTAATTCGGCATTTAAATGGGCCGTTAGGTCTTTTTTCCAGAAATCATAGAGATTCTTTTTACGACCCACACGTATCTGTGTGCCCATTTCAAGTCGATAGGGTTGAATTAGGTCGAGTGGTTTCAAAATTCCATACAGTCCCGATAAAATGCGGAGGGTATCCTGTAATTGGTCTATTTTGTTTTCGGATATGGTATAGGCATCCAATCCTTGATAAACTTCCCCATTAAACGCATAAACCGCTGGCCTGGAATTTTCGGGATTGAAGGGTATTGTAAATTGTTGGTTACGCTCCCAGTTTAATTCGGCAAGCGCTGGTGAAATATGCATCAGTTTGGCCAAGGCCTTCGGGTTCTTTTTGGCCAAGATCCTATTTATTTTTTCGGATTTTTCCAGAAATTGAGGCTGTGTGAATTTTGATTTGGGCCATTCGCTTATGAAATCAAGCGACTTGGCTGGGGACACCACTATTTTCATTTACACTTTTTTTCAAAAATAATCAAGTTTTCCATTTTGACCTATTCGTAGGTATGGGGTAAATGATGGTAGTTATTCAGTACTACTATGTTTTGCATACTGACGCCATTTCTCGATACATTCTGCCATATCTTCTGGGATTTCCGACTCAAAACGCATGGTTTTCCCAGTAACTGGATGCACAAACCCCAAGGATTTGGCATGCAGTGCCTGTCTAGGCAGAATCTTGAAGGCGTTCTCTACAAATTGTTTATACTTGGTAAATGTGGTTCCCTTAAGAATTTTATCCCCACCATAACGTTCGTCATTGAATAGCGTATGGCCAATATATTTCATATGTGCCCGTATTTGATGGGTACGTCCCGTTTCAAGCTTGCACGAGACCAAGGTCACATATCCCAATCGTTCCAAAACCGTGTAGTGCGTTATCGCTTCCTTTCCCTCCTCTCCTTCTGGAAATACATGCATTTGTAATCGATTTTTGGGATTCCGACCAATATTGCCTTCGATAGTACCGTTGTTATTTTCCATATTTCCCCAGACCAAAGCAATATATTCCCGTTCTGAAGACTTTTCGAAAAATTGTTTGGCAAGGTGCGTCATGGCGGCATCGGTCTTGGCGATTACCAAAAGTCCAGAAGTATCTTTATCGATCCTATGTACCAATCCCGGTCGCTCGTTGCTATTGACCGGTAAGTCTTTTATATGATGTAATAAGGCATTGATCAAGGTTCCTGAATAATTACCATGTCCGGGATGCACGACCATCCCTGCAGGCTTATTGACTACCAATAGGGTTTCGTCTTCATAGACTATGGACAACGGAATATCTTCTGGTACCAACAAAAATTCATGCGGTGGGTGCGCAAAAAGCACTTTGACTTCATCACCAGCTTTAACGCGATAGTTTTGTTTTACAATGGCATCATTAACCCAAATATGACCATCCTTAGCGGCTTGCTGAATTTTATTTCGTGTAGCATATTCGATAAAGTTCATCAAAAATTTATCAACGCGTAGGGGCTCCTGCCCTTTTGATGCCAAGAATCTATGATGCTCAAAAAGCTCTTCTTCATTACCCTCTGGGGTTTCCGCTAATTCCATAGGCTAAAGTGAATCGGCCTTGATCAAGGCCCTATCGGTCACGGTGCCATTGCCGCAGATCAGCTCTATTTTTGAGGTTTTGGGTAGTTTGTCCCCTGGGGAAATATTCTTTCCCTTGAATTTTATATAATAGACCATGTCCTTTCCCAATTCATCGATATAGCTAACCCGCTGTACATCCAGTCCAACTGCACGTAGCATAGATGCCGCGTTGCGCTGGGTAACTTGAATAACATTCGGAACGGTTACTTTTTTATATCCAGACGGATTTACCGTAAAATATATCTTTCGATTCTCCTTCACCTTTTCTCCTGGAGGAGGGTCTTGCTCGATAATCGAAAATCTTGGGTACTCGGGATTATAGTTGGCCGAATCCTGGACTTCATAGCGCAGGCCCGCCTGCTCAATAGCCTGACGCATTTCACTTACCGACATTTTAGAAAAATCAGGTACCTGAACGAATTCACCATGGTTCGTGGTGCCCTTCAACCATTGTAATACCAAAAAAACGATGACTATCAAGGCCAGTACGGCAAGACCGAGTTGTTTCAAAAAAGTCTTGCTCCTTAAAAAATTAAGAAAATCCCTCATTTCATACTATTGTGCCACAAAGATAGGAAATGGTCCCTATATTACCGTCGCCGGCCATCAATATTGTTAATGGTCCTAGCATTGGGATAACAAAAAATGAAAATTTCAAGATGCTACCGATTGCTTTTTTCCGTACTTTATGTTTGCTTTGCGCAGCATATCATTCTTAATTGACTATGAAAAAAAATATTGCCGTTATCATGGGCGGCTACTCGAGCGAATACAAAATTTCCTTAAAGAGTGGTAAGGTGGTGTGCACCTATTTAGATACCGAGAAATTCAATACCTATGCCATTCATATTTTTCGTGATCGCTGGGTATACGTTGATGACCAAAACCAGGAGTTTCCGGTGAACCGACACGATTTTTCACTCAAGCTAGCTGAAAAGGACATTCATTTTGATTGCATCTTTAATGCCATTCATGGTTCTCCTGGGGAAGATGGTCTTTTACAGGCCTATTTTGAATTATTGAACATTCCGCAAACGTCCTGTGACTTTTATCAATCAGTCCTTACATTTAATAAACGCGATTTATTAAGTGTTCTAAAACCGTATGGCATTAAGTCGGCCAAATCGTATTATTTGAATATGGGTGATAACGTAAAGGAGGATGAAATTGTTCAAGCCGTCGGGCTGCCTTGCTTTGTAAAGGCCAATAGGGCAGGAAGTAGTTTCGGTATCACGAAGGTTTATAATAAAGAAGAACTGCCAGCGGCGATCGAAAAGGCCTTTCGTGAAGACAATGAGATATTGATCGAATCTTTTTTAGACGGAATTGAAGTTTCAGTTGGTGTAATCACCTATCACGGGGAAGTTAAGGTGCTGCCCATTACTGAAATCGTCAGTGAGAATGACTTCTTTGATTATGCCGCCAAATATGAAGGAAAGTCCCAAGAAATCACCCCAGCGCGCCTTTCAAACCTTCAAGAAAAGAATGTTGCCACAATCGCAAAAAAAATATACGAGGTATTGAAAATGAAAGGATATACCCGAAGTGAATTCATTTTTGTGGGAAATGAACCTATTCTATTAGAAGTAAACACTACTCCGGGGCTTACCGAAGAAAGCATTCTACCACAACAAGCGAAGGCTGCGGGAATTTCTTTGCCCCAATTGTTCGAAAGTGCCATAATCGAGGCGCTTCGGGAAAATGATTAACTTTACGTCTTAAGCTAGGGTATTATTAAGTAGGTTCTGTAATCTTTGAATTACCGATTTTTTAATGCAAACGAATAACCAACCTATGAAACGTGCTATTTTTCCAGGTTCTTTTGACCCATTGACGCTGGGTCATTTTGATATTATTCAACGGGGTATTACCCTTTTTGATGAACTGATAATTGCTATTGGAGTCAATGCAGATAAGAAATATATGTTTACCGTAGAAGAACGTATACGTTTCATAAAAGAAGCCTTTATAAATGAACCTAAAATAAAGGTGAAGACCTATACGGGACTCACCGTTGACTTCTGTAAACAGGAGGACGCCCAATTCATACTTAGGGGGCTTCGAAATCCGGGCGATTTTGAATTTGAGAAGGCAATTGCCCATACCAATCGAAAACTTTCGGAAATAGAAACCGTATTCCTTCTTACTTCTTCGGGCAAATCATATATCAGCTCGTCAATTGTACGGGATGTAATACGTAACGGGGGCGACTATACTGGTTTGGTGCCCGATACCGTACGAGTACCTTGACCATCATCCCTTTTAATTCGCTATACTCTTTTCAGACCGAAAATCAAGGAGGCATTCGACACTATTTATAATAAGTGAAAGATAATATTTTGTAAGATTTTTCTTTCTTTTTATATAAATGGATTAATAATCTTGTATTTATTGGATTACACAACGGGTTTAAGCCTCTACACAACAAACCTTTATCTATGTTGGAAAATCATATTACTTTAGTAGGAAATTTCTAACATACATTGAAAGTAACTCAAACAACCCCTCAAAATTACCTAATAAAACAATTGCCAAAAGCAATTGTTTTTGTCAATAAGGTGTTTGAGGTCGTATACGCATCCGATCTTTGGATACACACCTTCGAACTCGATAATCGAACGGTGTTCGGAAATGATCTTTTTTCCTTGTCGACCACTTTCGACACAAATTGGGAAAAGGCATTAAATGGGTGTATTACCGGTGAAAAAAGTATTCCGATTGAATCGCATTCTTCCGATGCAATATCTGGGAGTAGGTGGTTCGAATGGACGTTTGTTCCATGGTATGACGAACACGAAAATATCATCGGGGCCATCGTTCAAGGGGATGATGTATCACGTGTCAAGCGTGATGAAAACCGCATGGAGAAACTTCAAATCTTACTGCACCAAAAATCGGAAATCGGCAAAGTCGGTAGTTGGGAGTACGATATACAGAACAATATCCTCTCCTGGTCAGATATGACCAAGACTATTCATGAAGTAGCGAATGACTATATGCCAACCCTTGAATCAGCCATTTGCTTCTATAAGCAAGGTCATGATAGAAACAAGATTGCCATGTGCGTAGACAATGCCATTCGAAAAGGAATTCCGTGGCATGAAAGACTTCAAATCGTCACAAAAAATGGCGATGAAAAGTGGGTAATCGCTGCGGGAAAGGCCATCATGAAGAACAACGAAGTAGTGGGACTCCTTGGCACCTTTCAAGATATTGATGAACACTTCAGGAGGGAAATTAAAACGAATGAAAATGAACGCCTTCTTAAAACCTTGATCGACAATCTTCCTATCAACATTTATATCAAGGATACCGAATCTCGGAAAATCTTGGTGAACAAATCGGAATTAGCTTTTGTCGGATTTGCCAAAACCGATGATCTCCTTGGCAAAACCGATTTTGATATTTATGACAAGGAGACGGCAAACATCTCAAGAAATGATGATCTGGAGGTCATGAATACGCTGCGGCCGCTTCTGGGAAAAACAGATACCTGCATCAAAAAAGATGGCACCAAGGCCTTTATCTCGGTCTCCAAAATACCGTACCTAGGTGATAATAATGAAGTAAAAGGAATTATTGGGATGTCATTAGACATTACCGATAAATTACTGGCACAGCAGGAAAAGGAAGAAAAGGAACGTAACTTTCGGAGTATTTTCAATTCCTCGTATCAATTTACCGGCATTTTAGATGTAGACGGCACCTTCCTGGAAATAAATGAGACCGCATTGAAGTTTTCCAATTTAAAACAGGAAGACATCATCAATAAAAAATTCTGGGATGCGTATTGGTGGCCAATCCCAGACGTCGTTAAAGATGGTCTTAAGGAATTGATAAAAGCGGCTGCCGGCGGCCAGGTCATGCGAAGTGAAATCGTGGTATTGGATCATGAAAAAAGACCTACAAATATAGATTTTAGCTTAAAACCGATTTACGACGAAAATAACCAAATCGTATCGCTTTTGGCCGAAGGAAGAATGATAACCGAAATGGTTGTTGCACGTGAGAAATTAAGGGAGAGCGAACTTAAGTTTAGAACCCTTTACGAATTGTCTCCAGTTAGTTTTATTTTATTCGATTTTGAATCCGGTGAAATTATTGACTTCAATCCTTCCTTTGAACAGACCTCAGGCTATGACAAAGAGGCTATCGCCAAAATCAGGTATTGGGACCTTCTTGCCAACAAAGACGTTCAGTTTAAGGAACAAATTAATGGCACGCTTGAAAAACAAGGCAGCTGCGGCCCCCTAGCGGAAACCTATATCAAAAAAGACGGTACTGAATTCTCGGTAATCATTTACAAGTCACTGATCATAAACAAGAAAGGCAAAAAACTGGTCTGGTCGATCGTGCAAGATGTTTCCGAATCGGTTAAAAAGGAACGACAGATTCGCGAGGAACGCAAATTATTAAGGACTGTTATTGATAATTTGCCCATCAACGTGTATATAAAGGATACCGAATCACGAAAAATCCTAGTAAATAAATCGGAGTGCGATTACCTAGGGATAACCAATCAAGACGAATTGATCGGCCTAAATGACTTCGATCTCTATGATGATGCTGTAGCACAGGTTTCACGTGATGAAGACGTAAAGGTAATGACCACGGGGCAACCAATGCTGGGCCAGGAAACCTTGAACATCAAAACAGATGGTTCGCATACCACCTTTTTAACCTCTAAAATTCCCTTAAAAAATGAAATCGGTGAGGTAACCGGCCTTTTGGGAATCAGTTTAGACATTACAGGTCTGAAAAACAAAGAGGAAGAACTGCGCCATCTGATCAATATGACCTCTTTACAAAATAAAAAACTTATCAATTTTGCCCACATCGTTTCACACAACCTCCGTTCCCATACGGCCAATTTCTCGATGCTCCTTGACTTCTTGATGCATGAAAAGGATGAAAACGAAAAAGTTCGTATCATAAAAATGTTGACCGATGCTTCCGACAATCTTCTAGACACCCTAGACAATCTCAATGAAGTAGTGGCGATTAGCACCAATGTAAATCTAGAAACGCAACAGGTCAACCTCAACCAAAAAATCAAGGCGGTGGAACAAAACCTCAAAGGGTTCATACTGAATAACAACGCCCGTATCATCAATACGATTTCAGAGGATGTATATATCAAGGTAGTACCTGCCTATGTTGAAAGTATCCTCTTAAATTTTATAACCAATGCCGTTAAATATCACGCCCCAGAACGAAATCCGGTGATAAAATTAAGCGTAACCCACGAAGGCACTTATAGTGTACTAAGCATTGAGGATAATGGCCTAGGCATCGATCTTGAAAAACACGGGGATAAAATATTCGGCATGTATAAAACATTCCATACGAATAAGGATGCCCGGGGAATCGGACTTTATATCTCAAAAAATCAAATAGAGGCGATGAACGGCAAGGTAACCGTTCAAAGCAAAGTGAATAAGGGTACTACTTTTAAAATATACTTCAATGACAGAAATTAATTCAATCTTCGTGATCGATGATGATTCGATTATGGTTTTCGGTATAAAGAAAATCTTATCTTCGGTAGTAATTTGTGATGCCATAAAGACCTTTGGAAATGGGCAGTTGGCCTTAGATGCCATCTTGGAACTCTTGAGGAAAAAAGAAGAGATTCCCGACATTATATTTCTAGATATCAATATGCCCATTATGGATGGTTGGCAATTCCTTGAAGAATTCATTGCTTTGCCCATTCAAAAAAAAGTGCGCATCAATATCGTTACGTCTTCTATTGACAATTACGATCGTGAAAACTGGCAGAAATTTAAGCTTAAAACCCACCATACCCTGACCTATAACAACAAACCGATAGGACGGGAAATCATGGCCGAGGTAACCAAGGCGGCATAAATGTCCTCCTCTTATAGTTTTTACTTAATTTTGCCAATAATTTCGATTTTATCGGTTAAATTATTTCAAACCAATGAGGACATACCTATTCGTTTTTCTTACAGTTGCTTTATGGTCATGTGAAAAGAAAACACAGGATAAACGAGCCGATTTACAAACCCAATTTGAAATTAGCCAAGGGACCGAGACCGCTACCTACCTGCAAACCATTGATTTCTATATTGCGTTGG
Organism: uncultured Flavobacteriaceae bacterium; assembly: GCA_963798435.1. Lineage (GTDB taxonomy): Bacteria > Bacteroidota > Bacteroidia > Flavobacteriales > Flavobacteriaceae > JALHST01. Next base: position 249,990 of record CAWCTF010000006.1, on the reverse strand, counting down.
CCAAAGAATTTTCAGTGGTTAACATTCAAACCATAGGCGAAACAGATAGTGGCCATCCATTGCATCTTGTAACCTATAATCCGGAAGGCAATTTCAATTTTCAGAAAATTGGAAATGAAAAGACCCTGATACTGATCAATAATGGCATACATCCCGGAGAAAGCGATGGTATAGATGCCACTATGCTCCTCTTTCGTGACTTGGTTACCGGAAAATTGGCGGCACCCAAAAACACGGTCGTGGCCACCATCCCCATATATAATGTAGGTGGATCCCTGAACAGGAATAGTACGACACGCGCCAATCAAAATGGCCCTAAATCGTATGGTTTTCGAGGGAATGCCCAAAATTATGACCTCAACAGGGACTTTATCAAAACCGACACCAAGAATGCCCGCACCTTCGCTCAGATTTTTCATTTGGTAAAACCCGATATCTTTATCGACAACCATGTAAGCAATGGTGCTGATTATCAATACACGTTAACCCATCTCTTTACACAACATGATAAATTAGGTGGGGAATTAGGGCGCTATGTGCATGATTCGATCATGCCCGAACTTCAAAATTCACTGGCCAAGGCCAACTGGGACATTACCCCCTACGTCAATGTATTTAATCAAGTTCCAGAAACGGGATTTTCTCAATTCATGGATTCTCCGAGGTACTCCACGGGGTATACCACGCTCTGGAATACACTTGGTATGATGGTTGAGACCCATATGCTGAAACCCTATAAGCAGCGCGTTGAAGGGACCTATGAGCTGCTTGTGCAAATGCTGAATATTGCCGAGGTGGAGGGAAAGAAAATCAAGGAACTTCGAAGAAATAGCGACGTAGCCTCTTTAAATCAAAAATACTACCCATTGCGCTGGGAAGTAGATACGACCCGTTCCTCCGTTTTAGATTTTAAAGGATTCGAAGCAGATACCTTGATAAGTCCCGTGACCGGTTTCCCACGTCTTAAATATGACCGGAATCGCCCTTTTACTAAGAAAGTCGAATATAGGGACTATTTTATTGCTACTGATTCGGTAGCAATACCAGAGGCATATCTCGTTAAACATGGATGGCATAAGATCGTCGATCTTTTGCAATTGAACAAAATCGATTTCAGTATCCTGGAAAAGGACTCCCTAATGACCGTTCAATCTTATCGCATCGAATCCTACAAAACCAGGAACGAAGCTTTTGAAGGCCATTATCCGCATTTTGACACCAAGGTCGAACAACGCACGCGGCAAGTAAATTTTAATAAGGGAGACCTTTATGTTCCTACCAATCAGCCAGGTATTCGATATATAATGGAGACCTTGGAACCCGCGGCGGTCGATTCTTTTTTCAACTGGAACTTTTTCGACACCATCTTACAAGAGAAGGAAGGTTTTTCACCCTATGTTTTCGAGGATATCGCCTTCGAAATGCTCGAAAACGATTCGTTGTTGAAATCAAACTTTGCGTCTAAAAAATTAGGGGAGCCCGAATTTGCCAATAATTGGTACGCACAGTTACAATGGCTGTTCGAACATTCAAAATATTATGAACCTGAACATTTGCAATATCCGATTTATCGAATCCCTAAAACAGAATAAAACCATCCTTGGGTCGTGTTCATTCTTCAAAAAGAATTTTAATATTAGTGTACGAATTTAATAGGGCCTTCTGGATCTTGACCGGCCCTTTCCATTTTACACGCATAATTCCTTCATTGTTCTGGGGCACTAAGATGCCGTCGAACGACGTTTTCATGGCATACCAATGCACCTCCTTTAATTTGTGCCGACCATTGCGCTTGAAAACGTGATAGGTGGTCTTTAAGAAATTTTCGATTTTCAGCCCTTGTACCCCGGTTTCTTCCATAACCTCCCGAATGGCACATTCTTCCAGGGTCTCTTTTTTCTTCAACCTTCCTTTAGGAAGGTCCCATTTGTCATTTCTATAAATAAAAAGCACTTTTCCATCCTTATTGGTAACAACACCCCCTGCAGCCACTTCCAAAGGAATTTTTTTAGTGAACTTCTTTAATATTTCGGCATGGTTGGGATGATAGATATATGCTTCGGGCATTTTCTTCTTTAGCAAAACCCGTATCGCTTCATGAATTGATTCCTGATTCAAAGGAAAATACTCGCCATTGGCCGTTTCCGAAAGCTTATTCGTTAAAATCAGGGGCAATTCATTGACAAAAACTTTATACATTTGCGTCATGGTTTTAAACAAGGACACCGCAAAAAAAACAGCAGAGCTTCTGCTGCAAATTAATGCAATTAAGTTGAAACCCGAAAATCCTTTTACATGGGCTTCCGGTTGGAAATCTCCTATCTATTGTGATAATAGGATAATACTGTCCTACCCGAGCATTCGAAACTATATTCGGGAGGAAATCGCAAAGCAAGTCGAGATTCTTTATGGGAAACCCGATATCATCGCTGGCGTAGCCACCGGCGCTATTGGAATAGGCATCTTGGTCGCCGATTATTTGGGTCTACCTTTTATTTATGTTCGGCCAGAAGCGAAATCGCATGGCCGACAGAATCAAATTGAAGGCCAGTTGGAAGAAGATCAGAATGTAGTCGTGATAGAAGACCTTATTAGTACCGGCAAAAGCAGTCTTAATGCCGTGAATGCCCTTGCTGACGCCGGCGCCAATATCAAAGGAATGCTGGCCATTTTTAGCTATGGTTTTGAAGTGGCCTCAACCAATTTTGAAAAACAAAAAATAGAACTGCATACCTTGTCCGATTACGATCATTTGATAGAACAAGCATCAGAAACCGGCTATATCAACGAAAAGCAATTAACTACCTTACTGGAATGGCGTAAAAATCCGTCCCAATGGAAACCCTAAACAATGTTCATAGAAACTCCCAAAAAAAAAGTCGGTAAGAGTACGACCGAGGTTTTCACCTTTTTGACCGATGTTAAAAATTTTGAAAAATTAATGCCCGAAAACATTGAAAAGTTTGAGGTAGTAAATGAAAATCGATTTTTATTCGCCCTGAAGGGGATGCCGGAAATCGTTTTACAGAGAAAAGATCAAACCCCATATAGCCAAGTGATCCTGGGAGCTGCAAGTGATAAATTACCCTTTACACTCACTGCTGACATTGTTGCCCTAAATGAAAATGAAAGTGATGTCACTTTAAGCTTTCAAGGTGAATTCAATAGTATGATGGCCATGATGATCAAAAATCCCATCACCAACTTTTTGGCCACCTTATCGGCAAATCTTGAAAAGATTTAGGGAACGTCTTTTTTGCTTTTGTTTACAACTTCAAGGAATTGGGAAACAGTACGAAATGAGGCCCTCTTTAATTTGTGACCGGCCCCTTAAAATGCGATTCAAGCAACCTGTATTTAATATAGCAGTTGTATTTCCTTTAAGGCAAATTCTTGAAGAATATGATCTTCGAGTTCAACGTTGAGTTTTCCTTCATGGGTAACTCCACGAATAAACCCCATAAAAAGTTTGCCATTCGAATTTTTGAAGGTAGATGGCTTGTCTTTGCGGAAAAGTACTTTTTCATATTCCTGCCAAATTGTATCAATTGTGGCATCGGTAAGATTTAAAAATTTGTTCTTTAGGTTAGTTAAAATCGCCTCCAATAATTCGTCAAGCACAAAATAAGTACCCATCAGAAGTTGAAGGGATGATACGTTTTTGAGGTCGGTAAAATGAACTTGGTTCACATTTAGGCCGATTCCGATAATCGACGCCTGAATGCGCGTTCCGGAAAGCACATTCTCGATTAGGATTCCGCATATCTTCGAAGAGCCTGACAGAATGTCGTTAGGCCACTTTATTGAAATATCCGGAATCTGTCGACTTTTTAAGGTCTCATAAAGGGCTAAGGAAACGCACATGTTTATGAGAAATTGTTCTGCAACCGATACGTTCTTTGTTTTTTTTAAAACACTGAAAGTTAGGTTTTTACCTCGTTCAGATTGCCAATTAGCATTCATTTGGCCACGTCCTTTAAACTGCTCTTCCGCAACAACGACCGTATAATCCTCAAGGCGTGTCGAGCCCATCAAATTTTTTAAGTAGGTATTTGTTGAGTCCGTGGCATTAAGTTTGATTCTTTGCATGTAATGCCCAATATTTGGATATGGAATCTAATATTAAAAACTAGGGTTAAAAGAACAAAAAAATAATAACTTTGTAAAAACTAAAATTTTTGAATGCAAAAGGGAAAAGCTAGCACAGATGAGTTAATTGCATTAATTATACAAGGGATTGAAGAGGTAAAAGGTCAACATACTAGTTTACTCGATCTAAGGGCAATTGAAAATACCGTTTGCGACTACTTTATTATTTGTAATGGTACTTCCAACACACATGTAAACGCCATAGTCGGATCCATCCAGAAAACAGTTAGCAAAACAATCAAGGATAAACCTTGGCACGTGGAGGGCCAAGACAATGCCGAATGGGTGCTGATGGACTACGTAAATGTGGTCGTTCATGTCTTCCAAAAACACATTCGGGAATATTATGACATTGAAGGTCTTTGGGGCGATGCCAAAGTAACCGAAGTTGAAAGTAGCATAAATTTATAAAAAAATAATGGCAAAAGATAACAATTCGACCCCAAAGAAACCTAAGTTCAGTTCATGGTGGATCTATGGCTTGATCGCGATACTATTGATTGGTTTTCAAATTTTCAGTAGTAGCAATCTGACCAATACAAAAAAAACAACCACTTCAGAGCTTCAGGAGTATCTTCGAAATGGGGATATCAGTAAGATATTGATCATTACCAACACGAATCAGGCCAAGGTTTTTCTTTCCGACGAGGCACTGAAAAAAGATGTACACAAAGACGTTGCGGCCAAGCCCTTGATCCCTAGTACTGGAATGGTTCCACAATACGTGCTTGATTATGGTGATCTTCAGATCTTTCAAAATGAGATTACCCAGATAAAAAAAGATAACAACCTCGATACCATCGTAGAATTCGATAAGGAGTCGAACATCTTTATGGAAATGCTACTCAGTATCCTTCCCTTTGTCCTGATCATTGGTATCTGGATCTACCTTATGCGGAGGATGTCGGGCGGCGGCGGCGGCGGCGCAGGAGGTCAGATATTTAATATCGGGAAGTCGAAGGCGAAGCTTTTTGATGAAAAGACCGACACAAGAACCTCCTTTAAGGACGTTGCCGGTCTCGAAGGTGCCAAGGAAGAAGTTGAGGAAATCGTAGAATTTTTAAAATATCCCGATAAATACACCTCTTTGGGGGGTAAAATTCCGAAGGGAGCTCTGTTGGTCGGGCCTCCAGGTACAGGAAAGACACTGCTTGCCAAGGCGGTTGCCGGGGAAGCAAAGGTGCCTTTTTTCTCGTTGTCAGGATCTGATTTTGTAGAGATGTTCGTAGGGGTAGGTGCCTCGAGGGTTCGAGATCTGTTCAAACAGGCCAAGGATAAATCCCCGTCGATTATCTTTATTGATGAAATCGATGCAATTGGTAGGGCCAGGGGGAAAAATAATTTCACCGGTTCCAATGACGAAAGGGAGAATACACTCAATCAATTGCTGACCGAAATGGATGGGTTTGGCACCAATACCAATGTAATCGTATTGGCGGCTACCAACCGGGCCGATGTCTTAGATAAGGCCCTTATGCGTGCTGGACGTTTTGATCGTCAAATTTATGTCGACCTTCCTGACATTCGCGAACGTAAGGAAATATTCGAAGTACATCTAAGGCCTATCAAAACAGCCGAAACATTGGATCTTGACTTTTTGGCCAGACAAACACCGGGATTTTCCGGGGCAGATATCGCGAATGTCTGTAATGAGGCCGCCTTGATTGCTGCCCGTAAAGAGAAAAAAGCGGTCAATAAGCAAGATTTCCTTGACGCAGTAGACCGAATTGTTGGAGGGCTTGAGAAAAAGAACAAAATAATAACCCCTGGGGAAAAACGCACAATTGCCTATCACGAGGCAGGTCATGCCACTGTTAGTTGGATGCTCGAGCACGCGGCGCCCTTGGTAAAAGTGACGATCGTGCCACGGGGACAATCGTTGGGCGCAGCATGGTATTTACCAGAAGAGCGCTTGATTGTGCGCCCAGAGCAAATGCAAGATGAAATGTGCGCCACATTGGGTGGTAGGGCGGCCGAAAAAGTTATCTTCAATAAAATTTCGACAGGGGCCTTAAGTGACCTCGAAAAAGTGACGAAGCAAGCGCGGGCCATGGTCACTGTATATGGGCTGAATGATGAAATCGGAAACCTCACCTATTACGATTCATCCGGACAGACCGATTATGGTTTTTCAAAACCTTATAGCGAGGAAACCGCTAGAAAGATCGACGTTGAAATTTCGAAGTTGATCGAGGAGCAATACAAACGGGCCATCGAAGTCTTGAGTATTAATAAGGATAAACTCATTACCTTGGCCGAACGATTACTTGAGAAGGAAGTCATCTTTAAGGAAGATCTCGAAAAAATCTTCGGGAGAAGACCATTTGATAAGGAATTCGATGAAAAAGGACAAGAGATTCCAAGAGATGTCATTGAGGAAGTCGTTGCCGCAGAGGAAGTTGTGCCAGAAGTGAAAAAGAAAAAGGAAAATAAATAAGAAAATTCAGCGTTGTCCATAAACAGCAGGACACCATCAAAACATTATTAAAAGTCAATGGGGCTATTTGACAAGCTTTTTGGAGGTGGTAAAAGAAAGGTTTCCAAGGAAACGAAGGAAACCAGGGGGATTCATATGCCCGATCTTCATATTCCCGTAGATGAGAAATTCACAATTCATTTTAAAAAAAATGGCGGGAAATTTCTGTATTGTGATTCTATGTCCGAAGTTTCGATTGCCTTGCAGAATATTATTACCGAAAATGCATGGCAGGAACAAACCTTCCTTATTTTAGACCAAAGACTGGAACAGAAATTTGCCAAAGAAGATTTAAAATTTACACATAAGACAAAAAATAGCGAGATTTTCTTTACTACCTGCGAGCATTTGATTGCCCAGAATGGCTCGATATTAGTTTGTTCCAATCAGCTAATGGAAAAAAAGCTTCACGAATTGCCGGCAAATGTCATCGTATTTGCTACCACTAGCCAGTTGGTCGAAACCATAGGGGAAGGTCTTAAGATCATCAAGAAAAAATATGGTCACAATATTCCTGCAAATATTACTACCCTAAAACATTTTCTGCCAACAACCGAAAATACGCACGATTTCCTTACATACGGAAGTAGCTCAAAAAATTTGTACCTTTTACTTCTGGAAGACTTATAGAATGAAGGAAATTTTAAGGCGTTCATTGACCGGGGCCGTTTATATTATTTTATTATTATCTGCCGTTTTCTTGAATTCAGATGCCTTTGATTTTTTATTTATGACCTTTGGTTTGGCATGTATTTATGAATACAAGCGGCTTGTAGTTCTAAAAGGCTACTATATTTTTGCGGCGTATTTAGGGCTTTGGTGGTTGTTCATTTATGTGATCCACGACCAAAGGATCATCGAGATGCTATTGATACCGACTATCGTTGTAGACCTTGCCCTCATGATTTTTCTTTTTGGCAGGAAGATAAGCCACTTGAATACATTTCAAAAATTTGTTGTAGGACTCTTCTATATTGGCGGAGGATTCATTTTCTTAACCATGATCCCCTATAAAGACAATGAATTTGCACAATTGCTCATCATGGGTATTTTCATTCTTATTTGGGTAAACGATTCGTTTGCGTATTTGGTGGGAAGTAACTGGGGTCATACAAAACTATATCCATCTATTTCTCCAAAAAAAACAGTTGAGGGAACCGTTGGTGGTTTTATCTTTGCAATGGCAGCTGCCTACATTATGGCACACTGGGAAACCTCGATTAGCCTATTGCAATGGTTGATCTTGGCCTTTGTGATAATAGTTACAGGAAGTTTAGGGGATCTATTGGAATCTAAGTTAAAAAGGGTCGCAGGTGTAAAAGACAGCGGGGCCATTTTACCAGGTCATGGGGGGATGTTGGATCGTCTAGACAGTCTTGTGTTCGCCGCACCATTTGCCTATTTAACATTAATTATTTTCGCATATGTTTCATAAAGAGGGTCAGACCATAATATTAACAACGTTTTTACTGGTTGGCGCATGCATTCTTATTTCCCAATTTTATCTAGATATACTTTGGCTACGCTGGTCGCTTCAAGGATTGGCCATCGCCATTTTGATATTGATCCTTCAATTTTTTAGAAACCCCAAACGCATTCCTTTAAAAAGTTTTGACGAAATACTTGCGCCTGTTGACGGCAAAGTAGTGGTAATCGAGGAAGTTCTTGAGACCGAGTATTTTAATGACACAAGACGGCAAGTCTCCATTTTTATGTCGCCAATCAATGTGCATGTAACACGGTATCCAATAAGTGGGAAGGTGCGTTATTCTAAATACCATCCCGGAAAATATTTGGTTGCTTGGCACCCTAAGTCGAGCTTGGAAAATGAACGTACCACGGTGGTGATAAAAACGCCCAAATTCGGTGATATTCTATACCGACAAATTGCAGGAGCGGCGGCAAGACGTATCGTAAACTATGCAGAGGAAGGTGAAAATGTGCAACAAGGCGATGATGCCGGTTTTATAAAATTTGGATCGAGGGTCGACCTCTTTTTGCCACTTAATGTGGCTATAGCGGTCAAATTGAACCAAAAAGTAGTGGGAGCCAAAACCTGTATTGCCGCAGTTATCAAAGAAAGGGATCATGACGAATGATCAATTAAATAGTGCTTTTAGGGAGGCTGTGGAATATGTAAACCAATATACCAAGCCCCTGCCTGCCGATTTCTTGCTAAAACTTTATGCCTATTACAAAATCGCAAATAAGAACTTTAGCAATCCTGATAGTAAAATCCCACTGATAAATGCCTTTAAGGCGAACGCCTTGATCCAAGTAAAAGACAGTACACGCGAAGAGGCAATGCAAGCCTATATCGATTTGGTCGAGGGGGAGCTTAAAAAAAAGAAATAAATCTACCCCACTGCTTAATGGGTTGTACTATGTTTACGAATTCTTCGCATACCAAAGCCCATATCCCCCCAAAAAATTGCATATCATCCCTTGTCTTTGATCGATTCGGCCAATAATTTTTTGGCCCTTAAAAGCTTAACCTTAATATTATTAACAGGTTCATTAAGTTTTTGTGCGATGGCCGCATAACTCAATTCATGAAAATAACGCAGATTAATAACCTCTTGATAATGGGGTTTCAATTTTTTTATATGGTGTAATAATTCTGCGAGGTTTTGTTCGATAATCAGACGATCTTCGGCCGTAGGCGCATCATCCAAAACTGATTTTACATCTTCATTTCTTTGGTCGGTATCCAGTACATTTCGTTTTCTTTTGCGAATCAGGTCTACATGGATGTTCTTCGATATGGCGATCAACCATGTTTTAAACTCATATGAATCGTCATAGGTGCTAATTTTATCGAAGGCCTTTGAAAAGGTTTGGATCGTAATATCTTCGGCATCATTTTCATTCTCTGTACGTTTCAATTGAAAACCGAAAACATCATTCCAAAAGGTATCAAGTAAGGTGCTAAAAGCAATTTGGTTTCCCAATTTAGCTCTTTTTATAATATCAGGGATGGTATCCGTTTTATCCAATATTGAAAAGTTTGCGAAATTAAAATGCAAGGTGCGGGCAACGGGTCACACGTTTTGAAGGGTATCTTTTTTACAGTCTTGTTCACTAGGTAATTTACCACAAAGACCACAGGCCTGACCGTCTGCATTTAAAAACGGACTTTGACTTGCGCAAGTTCCGGCGAATTTACCGTCTTTTTTTATCCAAATCTTTATGGCAATGCCTGCAAACGCCAAGGCAAGAATTCCTATGGTCAATAAAATCAACTTCATAATCAAAATTTATACAAATATACAAAATAAAGCCCCAACCTAATGAGGCCAGGGCTTTAGAACTTCTTTAATTACGTGCCGACTTTAATACTTTATATCGGCTACAATATTGTCTACAGTCGGACTAACATTGCCCCCTTGTGGCTCGATCGTGATATATCCTATCGCGTTATCGGCATACGGCAAGGCCAATAATTTATCCTGTCCGAATGCTTCCTTGATAACACCTAAATTTACCATTTCCCCATTAACTTCAGCCCACATTTGAAAACATTGGTTTTCTGGAAGATGCGGCAAATTGCTAACGTTTATATAGGAAAGTTTTTTTACGGGGTTGATATAGGCAACCGCCTTCAGTTCTTTCGCCTTTTTGTTGCCCGTAAGCGTGTATTTTTTTGTCTGTGGATTATTAAGTACAATAAACTGATTGCGTACATCTTCTAACTGATCCCGCATGTTTTGCTCCAAATCCTTGATTTTATTGGTAACCAAGGTATTTTCCTGTTGCAGGTTTTGATTTTGGTCCCAAAAGAAATACGAAATTCCGGCAAACATAAAGGCCGCAATACTGGCGGCAATGGCATACCTAAAGAATTTGAATCTGTTTCGGTTTTCGGCTTTTATCCTTGCGATAATCTTGTCCCTTAATCCTTCTGGGGTCTTTATGGCATGCATCTTGGCAAAAACCTCTAAATTTTCCTGCAATTCGTCAAAGGTTTCGCGCACCTTGGGATACATGGCAATATAGCGCTCAACTTGCTGCGACTCCTGCAGTGTTGTGCTACCTAGCAGATACTTTTCAAGCAAATCCGAATCTAGGAATATTTTAATTTTATCGTTCATCTTTCTACTATTTTGGTTGAACCTGTCAGTTGGCACCTATGAACATCACGCGTAAATGCGTCAGGGAAGTCCACGGGATTTTCACAACAACAGATGTACTAGAAGTGTCAAAAGCATACTTGGCCCATAAATTTTCTTGAGTTCACGGAGGCCGATTTTTAGTCTTGATTTTATGGTTCCTAAAGGAATATCGAGCTCCTCGCTAGCTTCCTGTTGGGTCATCCCTTGAAAAAATAAGGCTTCGAGTACAATCTGATACTTTGATTCTATTTTATCAAGGTTCTCTTTAACGTCCATTAACTCAGGCCTGATGCTATCAACACCCAGATTATATACGTTCGAAACATCCATTTGGATTTCCTTCTCGGCTTTTGTGTTAACACTTCTTAACTTATCAATCGCCGTATTCCTGGTAATCCGAAAGAGCCAGGTAAACAATTTCGCCTTTGAGGGGTCATACGAATCTGATTTTTTCCATATTTTCACAAAACTTTCCTGCAATACATCCTGTGCAAGTTCCTCATCCCTGAGTACCTTATTGGCAACCCCATATAATGTATCCCCGTAATGCTCGTACAAAAGGGAAATGGCCTTTTCATTTCGCTCTTGAAGCAATTCGACGATGTGCTTTTCAAGAAGTATGCTCATACCGTGTGAAGTTTATCGAAAAAATGGGCGCCGTGGCGTCCAATTTTCAATTTAAACCGTATATCCCTTAAACGCTAATTTATAAAATTGATTGTTATACATAGCGTTATCTCAATATTTTAATTATAAATGTGCAATTGGTAACTGCACATTTAGTTTTTGGTTAGTTTGGTTTGGTATAACCCCTGTGACGTACGTCATGGGGGTTATTTTATGATATTTACCTCAGGTAAAATTTGAATGCCAAATTTTCGATGTACGGAGTGAATAATGTCATCGGCCAAATGTAGTATCTCCTTGCCAGATGCCTCGCCGTAATTTACCAGGACGAGCGCTTGGTTTTTGTGTACGCCGGCATCTCCATACCGTTTCCCTTTAAACCCGCATTGTTCAATAAGCCAACCTGCGGGTATTTTGTATACATCATTGGAAACCCTGTAAAAAGGCGCGTTGGGATGGTCGACCATGAATATAGCAAATTCTTTGGACGTAATTACCGGATTTTTAAAAAAACTACCACTATTGCCTAATTCTTTAGGGTCTGGTAATTTACTTTTTCGTATGGCAACGACCGCATTCGAAATGTCCTTGATGCTTGGGTGCTTGATACCTTCTTTTTTTAGTTCCTCCTCAATGGTGCCATAACTCGTATTAAGATTATGATTCCTTTTCGTTAACCTAAAATTCACTGAGGTAATGATGTACTTATCTTTGCCCTCATTTTTAAAAAACGAATCCCTATATCCAAATTGACATGCTGCGTTCGTGAATGTTTTTAGCGTCTGGTCCTCCCTATCCATAGCTTCACAACTGATAAATATATCTTTAAGTTCAACACCATAGGCCCCAATATTCTGAATCGGCGCCGTACCTGTATTTCCAGGGATTAGGGACAAATTTTCGAGGCCGCCATAATTCTTGGTCAAGGCCCATAGCACGAATTGGTGCCAATTCTCTCCGGCCATTACCTTTATGATTGCGTTGTCTTCATCTTCCGCAACAAGTTCGATTCCTTTTAGGTTGATATGCAAAACCAACCCCTGAATATCCCTGGTTAACAGCACGTTGCTGCCACCACTCAGAACTAACTTTTTAGGATAATCCCTTAACTGTAACGCGCGCTCCAGTTCGTCAAGGGTATTTATATCACAAAAGTGCCCGGCCTTGGCATCTATACCAAAGGTGTTGTACGGCCTTAAGGATATATTATCGAGTATATGCATTACCCTATATAACTTTTAAGGGCCTCCTTTAGTATATTCACCGCCCGTTTCAAGCGTTCCTTATCCAGCACATAAGCAATACGAATCTGGTTTTTTCCAAGGCCCTCTGTGGCATAGAAACCGGCCGCTGGAGCCACCATGACCGTTTCTCCATTCAGCCTAAAATCCTCGAGGAGCCATTGGGCAAAATCATCTGAATTTTCGATCGGCAACTCGGCAATACAATAAAATGCGCCTTGTGGCCTGCCGATTTTAACACCTTCTATTTTCTTAAGTTCCTCAATCAATAGGTCTCTTCTTGATACATACTCCTCCTTTACCGCATCAAAATAACTCTGTGGGGTATCCAAGGCCGCCTCACTGGCCATTTGGGCAAAGGTTGGGGGTGATAAACGGGCTTGGGCAAACTTTAACACTGTTTGAATTACCTTTTTGTTTTTAGACACCAAACACCCGATGCGAGCCCCGCACATACTGTATCGTTTGGATACTGAATCAACGATCAACGCATGCTCTTCAAGGCCGGGTTCCTGGAGAATCGAATAATGTTCCTTACCGTCATACGTAAATTCCCGATATACCTCGTCGGCCACTAAAAACAGGTCGTGTTCCTTCACGATCTTAGCCAGTTTCTGTATTTCGGCCTTACTATAAAGATAACCTGTAGGATTGCCAGGGTTACAAATAAGAATGGCCTTGGTTCTTGGACTGATCAATTTTTCGAATTCCTCGATGGGCGGCAAGGAAAAATTAGTGTCAATGTGAGATACCACGGGGACTACTTTAAGCCCCATGGCGGTGGCAAAACCATTGTAATTGGCATAAAAAGGCTCAGGAATAATAATTTCATCCATGGGGTCGGCAATACTTCCCATAGCGAAGGAAAGTGCTTCCGAGCCGCCCGTCGTTACGATGATATCCTGGGCACTGACCTCGATATCATATGTGGCATAATATTTTGCCAATTTCTCACGATAGGTTTCGGAACCCTCCGTCCTGCTGTATTCCAACACCTCTATGGTATTATTCTTAACGGCATCCAAGGCTATTTTTGGTGTCTTTATGTCGGGCTGTCCGATATTTAGATGGATGACCTTAATGCCCTTTTTTTTGGCCTCCTCGGCGAAAGGCACCAATTTTCTGATAGGAGACTCAGGCATTGCTTGCCCTTTTTTAGATACGGATGGCATAGTGGTTTTATTTACCACAAAAATGGGAAAACCACCGGTACAAAGCAATAGGCCAATCATTTTATTACTTTGACGATTAATTGTTAATTTTCTGCCGCATTCTCAAATATTTTAGTAACTTTAAAAGAGGTAACTTATTAATAATAAGTGCATTGAAAACGTATTTGGTTCGTCTCGTAATTTTGCTATTGTGTCTTCCCTTTCAAGGAATGTCACAAGGGTTCGAATTACCGCCAGGACAAAAGTTCCAAAAGATTAGATTCGAACTGATAAATAATCTCATGGTCATTCCTATACAAGTAAATGGAAGTGATCTGTCCTTTATTTTGGATTCAGGGGTAGGGAAGCCTATTCTCTTTAATCTGACCGATCAAGATTCAATCCAGATCAACAACGTTTCAGAAATCACCATTCAAGGCCTCGGCGATGGTGAACCTATCAAAGCCCTCAATTCACTTGATAATAATTTTAAATTGGGGAATATTGAAAGTCAGACCCAGCAGCTTTATGTAGTTCTGGACAAGGATATGAATTTTTCCCCAACATTAGGTATTCCAATTCATGGCATTATTGGTTATGATCTATTCCGGGATTTCGTGGTAGATATTAATTATGGCAATAAAACTATCAAATTCTACGACCCGGATTCCTATAAATACAAAAAGGGCAGGAAAGGAGAAACCCTTCCGCTGACCATTAATAGTAAGAAGGCTTATTTAGATGGGGAAGTCTATTTTGATGACAAAAAAAATATTCCTATTAAAATGCTTATGGATACCGGTAGTAGCGATGCAATCTGGCTATTCGAAAGCGATGACATCGTGGTTCCCGAAAAAAATTATGAAGACTTCCTTGGAAAAGGACTAAGTGGCAACATCTTTGGCAAACGAACCATGGTCAATAAGATCAAGATAGGAAGTTATGTCCTAAAAGACGCGAAAGTGGCTTTTCCTAACCTGGCATCGTTTAGCGACATAAAAATATTAGGGAATCGGAATGGAAGCATCGGCGGGGAGCTACTAAAACGTTTCAATATTATATTCGATTACCCCGGCCAACAAATAACCCTCCGTAAAAACGGCAATTTCGATAAGCCTTTTCACTACAATATGAGTGGTATCGAGTTGCAACATGATGGCCTTCGGTATGTCGCCGAAAGTATCGCAGATGCCCGTGGCGTGGTAAAAAACAATGAAGAGTCGTACGGGAATGTACAGATTCTTTTCGAGAATAAAACACGGCTTAGCCTAGTTCCTGAAATTGTGGTATCGGGTATTCGTGCGGGAAGTCCGGCCGAAACGGCAGGTTTACAGGAAGGTGATGTCATTCTGGCCGTAAATGGCAAAAGTGTGCATAGTTTCAAACTTCAGGAAATCATGCAACTGCTCAATGAAAAAGAAGGCAAACGAATAAAAGTATTGATCGAACGTTACCATTCAGATCTGCTCTTTAGCTATGTGCTAAAAAATATGTTCAAAGAAATACCCTGACGTTTCGGTCAGGGTTCTCCTTATTTAATAAAATATTGAAATACTTTATTTACCGTCCGGAGCCTTTACTTCCCCAATAATCTTCAAGACTTTAGTAGGGGTGTCCGCATTGGAAATAACCGTAATGGCCTTTCTGATAGGATTTACACGGTTGGTGTCATATTTTACCTGAATTTCACCTTTCTTTCCAGGAAGAATGGGTTCATTCGACCACTTTGGTATGGTACACCCACAACTTGAACTCACTTTGCTAATGATCAATGGGGCATCACCCGTATTTGTAAATTCGAAAACGCGAACACCATCGCTGCCTTTTTCGATAACGCCGTAGTCAATGGTTTCGGCCTTAAACTCGATTTTTGCCTTCTTATCTTGGGCAGTTAGACTAAAGCCCAACATACCAATAAATAAAACAAGTACTATTTTTTTCATCATTTTTTGATTTTGGGTGAATTTCAAAAGTAAATCTTTTGCGATGAACCTCCAAAATTCTTTTGTTATGTTATAACGTTACTTATTTTTGTTTCGTATTTACTTTTAGCAAAAATCCTCTAGGACTGCCTATCGAAAGACGCTTTTTCCAAAGAATTTTATTCGCTGACTGAGGATTACCAAAAATCGTTCCAAAAAATGGAGATTCCATCAAAATATGAGCCCCAAAAGGCTGAAGCCCGCTGGTATGACTACTGGATGAAGCACAATTTCTTCCATTCAACACCCGATGCACGGAAACCGTATACAATCGTCATCCCTCCTCCCAATGTTACTGGCGTACTGCATATGGGCCATATGCTGAATAATACCCTGCAAGACGTACTCATACGAAGGGCCCGTCTTATGGGTAGAAATGCGTGTTGGGTCCCTGGCACGGATCATGCATCGATTGCTACAGAGGCGAAAGTGGTGGCTAAGTTAAAGGAGGAGGGTATTCGAAAGACCGATATTTCCCGCGAGGAGTTTTTAAAGCACGCTTGGGACTGGAAACATACGTATGGAGGCGTCATTTTAGAGCAGTTAAAAAAACTAGGATGCTCTTGTGACTGGGACCGTACGGCATTTACCATGGATGACACTATGTCTGCCTCGGTCATCAAGGTATTTGTAGATCTGTTCAATAAAGGGCTGATTTATCGTGGTTTTCGTATGGTCAATTGGGATCCCGAGGCACAGACTACCCTCTCGGATGAGGAGGTTGTTTATGAGGAAAAACAAGGGTTGCTATATTACATAGCTTATAAAATAGTGGGCTCCGACGAAAAGATCACCATCGCCACTACCCGTCCCGAAACCATCTTGGGCGATACGGCAATTTGCGTGCATCCTACCGATAAACGCTACTTGCATTTAAAAGGAAAAAAGGCCATCGTACCCATTTGTGATCGTGTGATCCCTATTATACAAGATGATTATGTAGATGTTGAATTCGGAACTGGGTGTCTGAAAGTGACTCCGGCCCACGATACAAATGACCATGCCTTGGGTGAAAAGCACCAACTGCCCAGCATCGATATCTTTAACGCAGATGCCACCCTGAACTCTTACGGGCTTCATTACGAGGGTCAAGACCGTTTTATTGTCAGAAAATCAATTGCGAGGGAGTTGGAAGAAAAGGGCTATTTAGTAAAGACCGAGCCCTACTTGAACAAAGTGGGAACCTCTGAACGTACAAAAGCCGTTATTGAGCCACGGCTGTCGGATCAGTGGTTCTTAAAAATGGAGGATCTCGTAAAACCCGCCATTAAAGCAGTCCTCGAAACCCAGGAAATTAAGTTTTTTCCAAAAAAGTTTGACAATACCTATCGTCATTGGATGGAGAATATACGCGATTGGAACATCTCACGACAACTTTGGTGGGGCCAACGCATCCCGGCATACTATTTCGGGGACGGCCAAGATGATTTTGTGGTGGCCGCATCTAATGAGGATGCCCTGAAATTAGCAAAAGAAAAATCAGGCAAAATTCATTTGACCTTAAAAGACCTGAGGCAAGATGAAGATGTGGTCGATACCTGGTTCTCTTCATGGCTTTGGCCCATGACCGTTTTTAATGGTATTTTAGAACCGGATAATGAAGAAATTGCCTATTACTATCCCACGAATGATCTGGTTACCGGACCCGATATTATCTTTTTTTGGGTAGCACGTATGATCATCGCAGGCTATGAATTTCGAGAATCAAAACCCTTCGAGCATGTTTACTTCACAGGGATTGTCCGCGATAAACAACGGCGTAAAATGTCAAAATCCTTGGGTAATTCCCCCGATGCCCTGCACCTTATAGAACAATATGGTGCCGATGGGGTACGGGTCGGACTCCTATTGAGTGCGCCGGCAGGTAATGATTTGATGTTCGATGAAGACCTATGCCAACAAGGCAAGAATTTTGCCAATAAGATTTGGAATGGTTTTCGTCTCGTAAAGAGTTGGGAAGTTGAAGACCGCCCGCAGCCACAAGCCTCAAAATTGGGAATCGCATGGTACCAATCAAAATTCAACCAAACATTGGTGGAAATCGAGGACCATTTCAGCAAATTCCGTATTTCAGATGCCCTTATGGCCATTTACAAATTAGTTTGGGACGATTACAGTTCTTGGCTCTTGGAAATCATCAAACCCGCTTATCGCGAACCTATTGACAAAACTTCGTTAGAGGCGGTCCTTCTAATTCTCGAGCAAAATCTGAAACTCCTTCATCCTTTTATGCCTTTCTTAACCGAAGAAATTTGGCAGCACATTCGCCAACGTTCCCCAGAACAGGCATTGATAGTCGCCCAATGGCCAAAGCAGTCAAAATTCGATAAATCACTTATCAGTAGTTTCGATTTCGCTTCTCATGTCATTGCCGGCATTCGAACCATTCGAAAAGAAAAGAATATTCCGATTAAAGAGCCACTGAAATTGTCAGTAGTGAACAGCGGTGAAGTGACGCGGGAGTGGGATCAGATGATTCAAAAGCTTACCAATATTTCCGACATTGACTATAGTACAGCACCTATTGAGGGGGCACTAACATTTCGGGTAACGAACAACGAATATTTCATCCCAATGGCAGGGGCCATCGATATTGGGTCTGAAATTCGTAAAATACAGGAAGAGCTCGATTATACTAAAGGTTTTTTAAATTCTGTTTTAAAGAAACTTAACAACGAACGATTTGTGAAAAACGCCCCAGAACCGGTAATTGCCCTAGAACGCAAAAAACAAGCCGATGCCCAGGCTAAAATCGAGACCTTGGAAAAGAGTTTGGCAAGTTTTGAATAAGAAATTAAAAGGGTATAACTACATGTCTTCTCCCAGTAATCAAGTTCCATTTTTTGATGGGAAGTAGCGACACTTTCAACTAGGACAGGTCTTTCTGGATCGTTTGGTTCGAACTTTCGTGTAGAAACCGGTCAAGCTTTTTACTAAAAGAATCGAAAGATCCGGCAAACTTCCCTATATTAGTAACTAACTTAAAACCATCCACCATGAGAAGTCTACTTTGGCTAGTTGCCGTTATTTGTATTATTATCTGGCTTTTAGGAATGTTAGGTCTGGTACCCGGCTTGGCAACTAGTAGCTTGATCCATATTCTTCTTGTAATCGCCGTGGTCGTCATTCTTTACAATATTATTTCGGGCCGTAAACCTTTGTAGGTTTGCATTAGGCGATGAAATAAAGGTTCATTAAAGACGAGTTTTACGATACCCTCCAGTAAGGGCAGGTCATCATTTTATATCGGGAGCCTTTTATATAAGGGTTCAGGTTAAAACAATAAAATTCTTTAGGAATTCTAACTATTTAAAAAATTCAATGTCATGAAAAAACTATTGATCGGCTTGGGCTTGGCAATAACCTGCCAGGCAATGGCCCAGGAAAAGAAACCTGAAATACTACCTGCCGCCATTCAAATCAAAACAGCGTTACTGCCCGCCCCGGAAGAGGATAAAGCCGCGGCCATGGTCTACGGCTATAACGCCTCCGGAGAATTGGTCGTACTTAAGGAAGGTACCAATAATCTTGTCTGTATAGCCGATGATCCCGCCAAGGAAGGGATTAGCGTCGCCTGCTATTCTAAAAAGCTAGAGCCTTTTATGAAAAGAAGTCGGGAGCTCACCGCCGAAGGGAAGGATTTTAAGGAAAAACAAGAAATAAGAGGGGCAGAAGTAGCCGAAGGAAAGATAGAAATGCCAAAAGAACCTAGTATGTTGTATGTATATTATGGAAGTGATTCCGCCTACGATAAAACGACCGGGGAATTGGCCGACGGCCAATATCGTTACGTGATCTATACTCCGTTTGCTACGCCTGAATCAACAGGATTACCAACAAAACCGCATGCGAAGGGAATGCCTTGGTTAATGGACCCTGGTACGTATCGGGCGCATATCATGATTGGACCTTTTAATTAAGTTGGCGTTCTAAATTTCTTTCTTCAAACGCGTGCTCAACGATATTTTCAACAGGTCTTTTTGGTAAGGAATCTTTAATAACACCTTGTCTTATTTCGATATATTCAAATACCAAAACACTCAGAATAATGATGTTTTTTGTAATATACTGGCCTAAAATCGTTAATGAAAAGGGCGCATCGCCAAAAACCAGATGAGGGAAAAGGAATATCGGCGTGAAGGTCAGTATAATATGACCTATTGCAAGTGGGACGATTATTCGTTTAAAGTAGTTTAACAGCAGGAATAGCCCGATACCGGTTTCCAAAATTGCAAGAAGTAGTATTGAAACGCGGGCATCTAGCAGACCAAAGGTCAGTGCATGAATCGTATCTTGTGCCAAATGCTCGGCCGGACTTAGATTGGGAATAAATTTCAAGGCACCGAACCATAAGTAAACAATCCCTGTAGAGGCGGTAAGCAATTTATTTCTAGTCAATTTCATGGTCTCCTTGATTACAACGGTTTCAATATCTCAATTTTTTAAATTTTCCTGAAGTGCTGGATCTAACTTGATCTTGTTGTTTGAAAATCGATAACTAATGCCAATATTCAAAACATAATCGGCAAAGGCAGCATCGCCTGCCCTTGGAGTTCCCGTCATGGCCTCGGTCTGTTTATCAGTAATACTCTGCGGACGATCACGTCGAATCGCAATAGGAAGATTCAGATTCAGTGAAAAATTATTCTTCATAAAACTAATTCCTGGGTCTAATGAAAGTACGTTGCCAGGTCTTCGAAATCCTTCATTCCCCCCGATAAGATCCCGAACGGGCACACAATCGAATCTCGCCCCAAGGGATGAAGAAATAAAATCGTTGATAGAATAACTAAATCCGGCCCGAACGGAATATTGATCAGGAACGGCCATTATGGCTTCATTGGCCAAAAGCGGACTTAAAGTCTCCCTAAAAGTGCGTATACCATTTGTTTCGCGAGGGTTCAAAAGATAAAAACCGCCTCCGTAGGCAAATAGTTTGTTTGCCAGCTTTTGATAAAATTGCGCATCAAGTGTAATTCCAAAACCGCCGTCTCCCGGTTGAATCGATTGGTCTACAGGACGAACTTCCGGACTTCCTTCGGGGCCAACATTATAAAAAATATCAGAGGCGTTGAAATTTCCTGTTGGCAGCTTAATTCCGAAACCAATAGCAACATTGCCATTCGGATTGCTTTCCATATTTAACAACCAATAGCCTACGCCAATTCGAATATCGGCAAGGCCCCGCGAGTAACTACTATGTCGCTCATCCCTTCCGTGCTCATACAATGAAGATCTTGAATTAATTACGGTAGGTAGCGTCATACTTGCATACCACCGCTCTGAAAGGCCATAGGTCAAAAAGAAATCCCAGGCGTTTGCCTGGTTAATTACCTCTGTATTATTGGTAACTCGATCCGCTTCTTCGGTGGTGCCCCTAAAGTGGCGGAAAGACTTAAAGTAGCGGTAGTTCACTCCCAATTGTAAATCCCCTGGCTGCAATTGATTTGCTTCAAGGCTAGTACCCACACAGGAAGAAAAGTGTCGAATGGCCACGCATCCTTGTGCATGCGATCGGTATCCGATGAGGCAAAGCACGATTAAAAAAAACAGGCTATTTTTCTTTGAGATTATACGCATGGTTTGGTCGGTCTTGATTTGATAAAAAGGCCAATCAACAACGATCAGCCTTTATACCCTCTTTATTATAAACAAATACTAACTCTTAATTAACTCAGGGCTAAAGTAAGGATGGTAGGGCTACCATTCGATTAACTATAGGCTAAATAAGGTTAAGGAGAAATTAAATAAGTTAATGAAAAATTAATATGTATTAATAGATACGCTATTTTAGGTTATTTCGTAAAGCACATGAACAAAAGAAACATTTATATAATAATATTCATTGTCTCAATTATAGGTCTGGCAATTGTACAGTACCAATATCTCCAGGTGGGCTTAAATCTTGCAAAAGTACAATTCAACAAAAAAATCGGACAGACCAGTGAGACCATCAAATCAGAATTAAGCAACACCAACGAACTGACCTACCTAGTTGGACGTGCACTAAAGAAGGATAATAGCAATTTTAAGACAAGCGTCGATAGTATTGCGAATGCCTCAAGTCGATTTTTATATGATTATATCACCCAGCGGCTCGTTCAAAATGGTATCGATTCAGATTTCACGTATACGCTATATGCCAGGGACTCGACATTCTATCTTAAATCGCCGGTGTCTTTTGAGAATGAAGAGCGTCTGGCAACCTATCCAATAGCCCTTGTCGGTTATTTGCCCGAACTTGTGCAGGAAAAACTGATATTAGAACTACGCTTTAGAGACTTAAATACGTATTTTTTATCAAAATTGAGCGGTCTAACCCTTCCGAGCATACTTTTTCTTATCGGAATTTTAATCACGGTGATATGGGTCCTAAGAACCTATTACTGGCAACGAAATCTCATTACCACAACCAATGAATTTATAAACAATCTAACCCATGAATTGAAGACTCCAGTATTTTCAATAGGCTTGGCGACCAAAATTCTAGATGAACATGTCAACAGTAGCCAAAAACCTATTTTAACGATTATTCGACAACAGGTACATAAATTGACAGAACATATCGATAAAGTACTGGAGCTGGCAAGCCTGGAAGGAAAGAAAGCGGTATTCAATTTACAAATAATCGATTTTAAGCCCTATTTACAAAAGCTCTGTGAGGAATTCAAATTGCTCACCTCTATCGAAAATGTGCAATTCACGTACAACTTGGCGCCTGGCGAATATCTCATAAAAGCCGAAACCTTTCACTTGGAAAATGCGATCAACAATCTGTTGGACAATGCAAAAAAATATTCCGGGCAACCACAGATCCATCTTGAAACAAATAGAAACAAGGGTCAACTTACCATAAGCGTAAAAGACAATGGACAGGGAATCGAAAGCAATGAAAAGCGTCATATTTTTAAAAAATATTATAGGGTGGCCCAAGGGGATATACATCAGGTGAAAGGCTACGGCCTTGGCCTTAGTTATGTAAAAAAAGTGGTAGAAAACCTTAAGGGAAAAGTAGCCATTGAAAGTGAAATAAATAAAGGCACCATAGTAAAACTCTCAATACCTTTGCGCAATGGCAGATGAAATTTATAGCATACTGTTGGTCGAGGATGATCCTTCCTTGGGCTATTTGCTTTCTGAATACCTCCAAATGAAGGGATTCAGGATCACATGGGCCAAAAATGGAAAGATCGCCTTGAATGAAATGGATTCGAATGCCTTTGATCTTGGTATTTTAGACGTAATGATGCCTGAAATGGATGGTTTCACGTTGGCCAAGGAAATGAAAATCAGAAATTCCTCCCTCCCGTTTATCTTTCTAAGTGCCAAGTCGCTTAAGATCGATGTTCTTAAGGGGTTTTCACTTGGTGCGGTCGACTACTTGAAAAAGCCGATCGACGAAGAAGAATTGGTTATAAGGATCGAAATGCTATTGTCGCGGCTATCTCCCACCTCTAGTGAAATCTTGCCTAAAAACGATTATAAACTGGGGGCATATCAATATAACAGCCTGAATCAGGAATTGATATATAATGACGAAATCATTCATTTGACTACCAAGGAAAACGAAGTTTTGGAATTTCTTGTCACCCACAAGAACAAGCTCTGCCGACATAAGGACATTTTAATCGGAATCTGGCGCAAAAATGATTATTTCAATCAAAAAAGTCTAAATGTCTTTATTACCCACCTTCGCAAATATTTGGAAAAGGATCCCTCACTTAAAATCGAAAACGTACACGGCCAAGGTTTTATTTTCCGTGATGAACAGTAGCGTGCTTCACAGCCGATATATTCTTGCACTTTTCCCATCATACCGAAATTACGGCCAAAAAATGCACATTTCGATGAATTTGCCTTTCAATCTGATTTTATAGAAGTTGTAATTCAACGTATCTTTGTTTTCAAGATAGTCGATTGCCTATGGAAACCTATGCGAAGGCGCTGTTGTACGCCATCCCTTTTTTCATACTATTATTGGTCGTCGAAATAGCCTATGGTTATTTTGTGAAGGATCAAAAGCATAAGGTGATGGACTCGGTTTCAGGCATTAGCTCTGGATTGACCAATATTATAAAGGATTCCTTAGGACTTGGGGTAATTATCATTACCTATCCGTTTTTGCTCGAACATTTGGCAGTGACGCAAATTAAGGCTACTTGGGCCGTTTGGCTGATTGCTTTTATTGCAATCGATTTCGCGGGATATTGGAACCATCGTTTAAGCCATAAAGTAAATTTCTTTTGGAACCAACATGTAATACACCACAGTAGTGAGGAGTTCAATTTGGCATGTGCCTTGCGCCAATCGATTTCGAATCTGATCGGCTACTTTCCTTTTTTACTCGTTCCGGCTGCCCTCATGGGCGTACCAGCCGAAATCATTGCAATTCTTGCCCCCATTCATCTCTTCGCCCAATTTTGGTATCACACCCAACATATCGGAAAATTGGGTTGGCTGGAATACGTGATCGTAACACCATCACAACATCGGGTGCACCACGCCATTAACCCAGAGTATATCGATAAGAACTTGGGGCAGATTTTGTGTGTTTGGGATCGTTGGTTCGGTACTTTTCAAGAAGAACTTGCCGAGGCACCTCCCCAATATGGGGTTTTAAAGCCCGCCAAAACATGGAATCCCATCCTTATAAACTTTCAGCATCTTTGGCAATTGTGCAAGGATGCTTGGCATACCAACAACTATTGGGACAAAATAAGGATTTGGTTTATGCCTACCGGATGGCGACCCAGCGATGTAAAAAAGGCCTTTCCCTTAGATGCTATCGAAGACGTGTACACGTTTGAACGCTATACAACCCCCACTTCAAAAGCATTGAATGGGTATGCCATCTTTCAAGTTTTGGCCACCACAGGCTTATTGTTATTTATGTTCTACAACTATTCGAACATTGGCTTTAGCCGTTTACTCACCTTCGGTACCTTTATCTTTATGGGAATTTATGGTTATACTAGTCTAATGGACCGGGCCAAATATGCAGTATGGATCGAGCTTGGGAGAGCGGCCCTCGGCATAGCATTTATTTTTATTACGGGAGATTGGTTCGGTCTAAATGCCTACGTGCCTTGGGGAAGTTGGCTGGTAAATCTATATTTTATGGCAACCGCCTGGGGCGGAATTTATTTTACCTTTATAGCCTATAATCGAATTCCGGATACCATAGGAAAGCAACTAAGATCATGAGACCATACATATTAGCGGAGACCAATTGGGAAGCATTAAAAGAGACGCGATTTGAGCTCGCCATTTTACCATGGGGAGCAACCGAGGCCCATAACTACCATTTGCCATATGCCACCGACAACATACAAGCCGAACATTTAACGGCTGAATCGGCAAGGCTTGCCTGGGAGAAAGGGGCCAAGGTAATTGTATTGCCCACCCTTCCATTTGGCGTGAATACCGGGCAATCGGATATTTATTTGGATATCAACCTGAATCCCAGTACACAGCTTGCCATTCTTACCGATATTATTCAAGTTTTAGAACGACAGGGCATCTACAAATTGGTCATTTTTAATGGCCATGGCGGTAATGACTTTAAACCGATGATTCGTGAATTGGGATTGAAATTTCCGAAGATGTTTATCAGCCTTACCTTTTTTCCCTTGGCTGTCAACAAGGATACCTATTTTGAGGAAAAAGGCGACCATGCTGATGAAATGGAAACCAGCTTAATGCTCCATTTACGGCCAGATTTGGTACTTCCGCCTGAGAAATGGGGAGACGGCGCGTCTCGAAAACACAAAATCAAGTCGTATTCAGAAGGATGGGCCTGGGCAGAGCGGAAATGGTCTCAAATCAGCGAGGATACCGGGTCTGGAAATCCCCATAAATCATCGAAGGAAAAAGGGGCACGTTTTTTCAAGGACCTCACCTTGAAAATAAGCGAATTTTTTATAGCGCTTTGCAATACCGATTTGCACGACATGTATGAATAAAATTGGCAGGTTACCTCTTAAAAACCTCGATGATGGTTCAGATTCTTGGCAAATCGCCATTTTTCTGGATACCACTTTACGAATGCACTACCTGATTAGTTCGTATATTTGTTAAAAATTCTTGCATGAGCACAAGTACAACAGCCAACGTTCTTCCTGAGAAAGGCAAGCCCAAATGGTTACGTGTAAAACTGCCTACGGGCCAAAAATATACGCAATTAAGGGGTCTGGTAGAAAAGTACGATCTTCATACTATTTGCACTTCGGGAAGTTGTCCGAATATGGGTGAATGCTGGGGAGAGGGTACCGCCACATTTATGATCTTAGGAAATGTTTGTACACGTTCCTGTGGCTTTTGTGGTGTCATGACAGGTAGACCAGGGAATGTCGATTGGGCCGAACCAGAAAAAGTGGCGCGATCGATCAAGATCATGGGAATCAAGCATGCCGTTATCACCTCGGTAGACCGGGACGACCTAAGGGATATGGGATCTATTATATGGGCCGAAACGGTAAACGCCATCCGTAGAATGAACCCGCAAACCACTTTAGAAACCTTAATACCTGACTTTCAGGGAATCGAACGACATTTAGACCGAATCATCGGTGTCGCTCCCGAAGTAGTATCACATAATATGGAAACCGTCAAACGGCTTACGCGCGAGGTGCGCATTCAGGCCAAATACGAACGTAGCTTGGAGGTGCTCCGTTATTTAAGGGCCAATGGTGTCAATCGCACTAAATCGGGAATCATGTTGGGCCTTGGAGAGCAGGAGGCGGAGGTAATTCAAACAATGGAAGACCTCAGAAAAGCCAATGTTGATGTTGTAACCATTGGCCAATACCTTCAACCTTCTAAAAAACATTTACCGGTGAAAGAATTCATTCTCCCTGAACAATTCACAAAATACGAGACAATCGGACGGGACATGGGCTTTCGCCATGTAGAAAGCGGCGCATTGGTCAGATCTTCCTATAAGGCGCACAAGCACATTGATTAAAGATTGAGATTTTGAAAATAGCTCTTGGATCGTCCCGACCTGGATTTGGATTAACGTGATTTTTGATCAAATGGAAAAAACCATCATCGGTATTAATGGTTTCGGAAGGATAGGCAGGACCTTGTTTAGGTTGTTAAGTGAACAACCCCATCTCGAAGTGGCCGCCATCAATGACCTGTCAGATGCCAAGACCCTTTCACATTTGTTAAAATACGACAGTATGCACGGGGTCTTCCAAAAGGAAATTTCCTATACCCCTCATAGCATCCTGGTTCAAGGCCAAAATATCACGGTCATGAACCATGAGACGCCCCAAGGTATTGACTGGAAGCCACATGGGGTCGAAATCGTGATTGAATGTACCGGAAAATTTAAAGGTACCGAAATGCTTCGGTATCATCTTGCCAACGGGGCAAAAAAAGTGATCCTATGCGTACCGCCTGCCGACGACGACATCAAAATGGTTATACTTGGGGTTAATGAAGCGAGTATCACCAAGGATGATCATATTCTCTCCAACGCCTCCTGCACTACCAATAATGCAGCGCCCATGATCAAGGTCATGCAAGCGCTCTGTGGCATTGAACAAGCCTATATCACGACCATCCATTCATATACGAGCGACCAGAGTTTACATGACCAACCCCATCATGATCTTCGAAGGGCCCGTGCAGCAGGGCAATCAATCATACCCACGACCACCGGTGCCGCGAAGGCCCTCACCAAAATCTTTCCAGAACTTGCGGGTGTAATCGGGGGTTGTGGCATACGCGTGCCCGTAGCAAATGGCTCCTTGACCGATATCACCCTGAATGTTTCTAAAGTGACTAGTATTCAGGAAATTAATGATACTTTTGAACGTATTTCAAGAAATGAACTAAAAAACATACTTTTTTATACGAAAGACCCTATTGTATCAATTGATATAAACAATAGTTCCTATTCCTGTACGTTTGATTCTTTGATGACCTCGGTCATTGGGAAAATGGTAAAAATAATAGGATGGTATGATAATGAAACCGGCTATAGCAGCCGGGTAATAGATCTGGTAAATTTACTGATCCATAAACGATACATTTGAGCATAAAAATTCAACATAAAACCCTGAAAAAAGCCCTAAGGCTATTTGCACTTATGTTGATAGCCCAAACGGCCTATGGGCAAACGAATGATACGCTCCAAAAGGATATCGCCTATTATTTTGAACAGGCCACCGAATTCAAGAACAGAAATCAACTCGGTCCCGCCCTTGAAACCCTTGATAAAGCGGCCGAAATCGCCGAAAAAAATGAGGATGTCAAAAGCTTGATCGATTGTTATCACATGTTCGCCCTCCTCTATTTAAAACTGAATGAAGACGAGAAGGCGCTCTTTTACTCAGATAGGGCCAATGTATTATTGAGAGGTGTAGAATACCCGTACGGGAGTGCGATGCAAAAATATCTAGAAGCCATACGCCTCTTTCAGGACGGCAAAAACTTTCAGGCCATTTATTTTCTAGAAGAGGCTAAACAACTCAACAACAATCGTAATTTTTTCAATAATATTTCACTGGCAGAAGGCAATATCTATTTGAATCTTGGGAAATATGATGGGGCTTCCAAGAACTTCAATTCCCTGATTGTAAATACAGATCCCAAAGAGAAGGATTATTTGACTACTCGGGCGTATCTCGGTCTTTCCAAAATGAATTATTTGATCGACAGTTTGAGCGAAAGCCTCGTTATGGGCAAAAATGCCTTAAAATTGGCGTTGGAAAAGCAGTTTTCCGATGAAGTGCTCGAGGCCAACGAACAATTGGGAATGACCTATGCGAAATTAGGCAAATACAATCTCGCCTATGAACGATCTCAGGCCCTGCTGAAGTTTCGCGACTCGCTCTACACAAGTGACATGGCACTCAATGTCGCCAACACAGGTAATAAAATTCACATTGAACAGTTGGGCGAAGAAATTAAGCGTCAGGATATTCGACTTGAAGAATTGGGCCAGTCGGCGAACCGATCGGAGCTTGCGGTTATTTTGACCTCGGCGTTCTTAATGATCATTTCATTATTGGCCGTTTCACTATACCGAAATAACCAAATAAAGCTTCGCACCAACGACCTTTTGCAGACAAAGAACCGGGAATTGCAATATGCAAGGGATGCTGCGGTAAGTGCTATGGAGGCCAAGACCAATTTCTTATCTACGGTAAGCCATGAATTACGAACACCACTTTATGCCGTTACCGGTCTGACACATCTTCTTTTGGAGGAAAATCCGAGTGAAAATCAAAAAGAACATCTAAAGGCTTTAAAATTTTCTGGGGATTACCTATTGAATTTCATTAATGATATTCTTCAGATCAATAAAATCGACGCCAACAAACTTGAGACCTTGAAAATTGAATTCAATTTAAAAAAGGTACTCAAAGAAGTTATCGACTCCTTGCAACAAAGTGCCAAGGTCAACAAAACGAAGATTATTCTTGATTATGACGATGATATCCCAGGACATTTGTTGGGCGATCCACTTAAATTGTCGCAAGTATTTATGAATTTGGTAGGGAATGCTATCAAGTTTACAAAAAACGGAGAGGTAAAAGTCCTTGCCAAATTGCTTAAAAAGGTTGAAGACGATGTGTCATTATATTTTGAAGTAGCCGATACCGGCATAGGTATTTCGGAAGAACAACAAGAGAATATTTTTGAAGGTTTTGAACAAGGCTCTATCCAAATTAACAGGGAGTACGGCGGAACCGGCCTCGGACTCACCATTGTAAAAAGTCTTCTTGGCCTCTTCGAAAGCCAAATACAACTGAAAAGTGTCATCGGCGAGGGCAGCTCGTTCTTCTTTGAACTTAAAGTAAAAAGCAAGGATCGCGTGGTCGATGACATCCCTTTTGAAATTACCAGCAAGGAATATGACTTTAAGGGGCTGCATCTGTTGATTGTCGAGGACAATAAAATCAACCAGGTAATCACAAAGAAGATGTTGGCGAAAAAGGACATCACAAGTGATATTGCGAATAATGGGACCGAGGCAATTGAAATGGCCAAAAACAATACTTATGACGCCATTTTGATGGATATCCATATGCCAGGCATCAGCGGGGAGGAAGCGACTATCGAAATACGCAAATTCGATAGTAAAACGCCAATAATCGCCTTGACCGCAATCTCCCTAGATGACAGTTTGGAAGCTTTCTATGCCGCCGGTTGTGACGATGTCGTCACCAAACCTTTTAAACCCGAGGTATTCTACCAAAAAATAGGCGAGAATATCTTTGACAAGGGCCTTAGGTATACTGCCTCATAAAGTGATCTAGGGAATTCTTCAAGATGATTTCACCCTGATTTAAAAAACCATGTTTTATCGAAAGATAATAAAGGTTCGTTACATGCCCCTGTAGGCGAGCATAATCCTTTTCGGTAGTAAGCACGCATTCCTTCGAATTAAAAAGGGTTATTTCCTGGGGCGAAAAAAAATGATGATCCGGGAAATCAAAATGTTCAAATGAAATCCCTGCTTTATTTAGATAGGCTACTAAAGGTGCGGAATCGGCAATTCCGGTTACCAAGGTAACTTTCTTACTTTTTATTGAAGCCAACGCTACTCTGCTGCGCTCGCCTTCTACATGGGATCCATATTCCAAATAGCTAAACAATACCCTTTGTCCTGACTTCGGCCGGAGTTTTTTTAAGATTTCGCCCTGGTCGTTTTGTGATAGCTCTGGAGGGCATTTTGTAACGATGATAATATCTGCACGTTTTGCTTCCCTCCTACTATCACGAAGATTTCCTGTCGGAAAATAATAATCATCGCAGTACAGTTTGCCATAAGAGGTCAGAAGAATATTAAAACCAGTCGTAACCTTTCGATGCTGAAAGGCATCATCTAAAACGATTATATCGGGATTTGCCTCTTTTTGCAAGGTCATGATGCCACGTGTCCTATTAGCATCAACTGCCACTAGGACCCTTGGGAATTTAGTGTGTATTTGAAAAGGCTCATCACCAATTTCTTCCACCGTACTTTTCGATGAAGCCAATACAAAGCCCCGGGACCGGCGTTTATACCCCCTGCTGAGAAAGGCGACTTTGTAGGTATCCTTTAGGATTGTGATAAGATATTCGGCCATGGGGGTTTTGCCGGTGCCACCCATACTTAGATTCCCAATACAGAGCGTGGGAATCGCAAAGGATCTCGATTTAAGAATACCCACATCGTATAAATAGTTTCGAATATACACCACGGCGGCATATACGATTGCTATGGGAAATACTATTTTTCTTAGGAGTTGCACGGGAACGAAAATATAATATTTTATCTTTAAGGGCATATAAAATAGTAAAATGATCGTAAAAGAAGTTACTGATATTTTGGAGGAATTGGCCCCGTTGGCCTACGCAGAGGATTTTGACAATGTGGGCCTCCTGGTCGGCGACTTAAACCGAAAGGTTACTGGTATCTTGGTAACCTTAGATACGTTAGAATCGGTCATCGATGAAGCTATAAGCCAAAACTGTAACCTGATAGTGAGCTTTCATCCTATCATTTTCAAGGGATTAAAAAAATTAACAGGTGCCGATTATGTAGAGCGGGTCGTCATAAAGGCCCTCAAACATGACATCGCCATTTACAGCATGCACACTGCCTTGGACAATTCGGCACTTGGGGTAAACGCCAAGATCTGCGAGGTCATTGGTGTTACCCAAGCCACAGTGCTCATCCCACAGCAAGGTACTATCAAAAAATTATCGACCTATGTGCCCCTCGCGGACGCTGACCAATTATTGGACGCGCTCTTTCTGGCTGGGGCAGGGACTATGGGGAAGTATAGTAATTGTAGTTTTCGCAGCGAAGGTATCGGGAGTTATCAGGCAGGCGAACATGCCAATCCTGTAAAAGGCGAAATTGGGATTACTCATCTTGAAAAGGAAATGCAAATCACCGTTATTTTCCCCAAGGCAAAGCAAAAACAGGTGCTCCATGCCCTTTTACAAAGCCATCCGTATGAAGAAGTCGCGTATGAAATAACAACCCTTGAAAATTTAAATTCTGAAATTGGCATGGGCATGATCGGCATCCTCGAAGCGCCCTGGGATCCCATCGAATTTTTAAACCATATCAAGAAGACCATGCATGCAGCCTGTATACGCCATTCGGCCTTGTTGGGCAAGAAAATTCAAAAAGTGGCCGTTTTGGGAGGAAGTGGCGCCTTTGCCATATCGGCGGCGAAAGCCGCAGGTGCCGATATTTTTATTAGTGCTGACATTAAATACCATCAATTCTTCGAAGCAGAAGATACCCTAGTAATCGCCGATATCGGACACTATGAAACCGAGCAGTTTACAAAAAACCTTTTAGTTGATTATCTTATGAAAAAAATTCCTAATTTTGCAATCCGTTTATCGGCAAGTAAAACCAATCCCATCAAGTATTTATAAATATGTCAAAGAAAGCAGAAGTTACCGTCGAAGATAAATTAAGGGCACTCTATGATTTGCAATTAATAGATTCACGGATTGATGAAATTCGGAATGTTCGTGGAGAGCTTCCATTGGAAGTAATGGATCTCGAGGATGATGTTCTAGGACTTAAAACAAGGATGGACAAGCTAAAGACCGATCTGGAAACCATCAACTTCGAAATTACCGCCAAGAAGAATCTCATCGATGAGGCGAAGGCTTTGATGAAAAAATATACCGACCAACAAAAGAATGTAAGGAACAGTCGGGAATTCAATTCGATTACCAAAGAACTTGAATTTCAAGAACTTGAAATTCAGCTGGCCGATAAGAACATCAAGGAATTTAAGGTCCAGATAGAACAGAAAAAAGAAGTGATTGCCGAGACCAAGGAAAAATTGGTGGAGCGGGAAGAGCATCTGAAACATAAGAAGAACGAGTTAAACGCCATTCTTGCCGAAACTGAAAAAGAAGAAAAGTCCCTGTTA
The DNA here is from genome assembly GCA_963798435.1 of uncultured Flavobacteriaceae bacterium. Taxonomy (GTDB): domain Bacteria; phylum Bacteroidota; class Bacteroidia; order Flavobacteriales; family Flavobacteriaceae; genus JALHST01. Next base: position 217,348 of record CAWCTF010000006.1, on the reverse strand, counting down.
GAAAAATCGGCCGATTACCAAGAAAACATTGACGAGCGTTTGGTAAAAGCCTATGCACGCATCCGCAACAATGTAAAAAACGGCCTTGCCGTTGTGCCGATCGAGCGCGGTGCCTCTGGAGGATCTTTCTTTACGATACCTCCCCAAGTTCAGGTTGAAATCGCCACCCGTAAAAAAATAATTACCGACGAACACAGTGGAAGAATCCTAGTGGATCCCGTTCTTGCTGAAGAAGAGCAAGAAAAAATGAATAAAATGTTCACAAAATTATAGTATATCCAAACTAACTCATATCACAGCCATCCGTATACCAGCGGATGGTTTTTTTTTGCTTCGATGACAAGGAGGTTTCAACATCCGAAACCAGGAGGTACTCGGCCCTTGGAATCTTCGATATAACTAAGAAGATGTACCGCGTGTTGGTCAAGCTGGCCGGTGCCGCTTACGAGGTCTTGTAGTATCCTATAAAGTGCTATAATTGGGCCAATAGTATTCTTTCTATTTCAGAACTGTCCCATTTCTCCTCAATATTCGGAATCTTCATGATTTCCTGCATTATCTTTTCCTGGGCATCCCCAATCGCCAAGGCTTCTGCATAAGGCCGGTTTGAAAAAGTCACACGGGAGTACACCGGAATCCATTTTTCTGGGAACTTTTCAGCAAAATGCTTTTCAATTTTTTTCTGGAGTATAAATTTTGGATCCGCCGTTTTACTGCTCATTTCAATAAAATTACGATAGCTTAGCTCGGCAATTGCGTCGGTATTCGGCTTTCGAATTTTTTGGTACTCCCCAAAAATGCCGAGCCAATCATCCCCATACATATTGATTAATTGATCCAGCACAAAGATATCCTCAAAACCCGCGTTCATTCCTTGACCGAAAAAAGGCACGACCGCATGGGCAGAATCACCCACCAAGGCTACTTTGTCCCAGTAGGTCCAAGGGTAACATTTCATAGTTACCATGGCGCTTGTCGGGTTCTTGAAGAAGTCCTCGGTCAAGTTTTCGATATCCATCATTACATTGGGAAAATAGGTCGTGAAAAAGGATCGGGCCTCGGCCCTATTGGTGATTTTATCAAACGATATTTCCCCTTCGAAGGGTAGAAAAAGTGTGCAGGTAAAACTTCCATCGAGATTGGGCATGGCAATCAACATGAAATTCCCCCTTGGCCAAATATGAAATGAATGTTTGTCTAACTTATGGGTGCCATCTGAATTTGGGGCGATCGTAAGTTCCTTATATCCCACATCGATAAAATCCTGGGAGTAATCGAAGCGGCTTCGACGCTGCATCTTATGTCGCACCCTTGAAAAGGCTCCGTCACATCCGAAAATCATATCAAAGTCATATTCCTGCCATGCACTTTTCTCACTTTCCCCAGTGTATACTTTGGCCGCTGCCAAATTCACGTCCCAAACCTTTTCCTCAAACCGAAATTCAACCCCGGCATTTTCAGCGAGGTCGATCATCTTTCGGTTTAGCACTCCGCGTGATATTGACCAAATGGCCTCCCCTTCCTTGCCATATTTTTGAAAATATTCAGGTTTGCCGATCACATGCAACGCGCGTTTGTCTAACGGAATGGCTAATTTTTTGATTTCGTCCTCGATGCCGATGGCCTGAAGCGTGGTCCATCCTCGATTGCTCATGGCCAAGTTGATGGATCTTCCCGAAAATGTAATCGTGCGAATATCAGGTCGTCTGTCAAACACCGTAACGGTATGACCCAGCTTTTTTAAGTAAATCGCCAATAATGATCCAACGAGTCCAGATCCGATTATCGCAATGGTTTTGGGGGTTTGTCGCATAATATTCTGTTGGCGCCATGGTTAAGCGGTAAATGTACCAAAATTTGACTATTTACGGCATCACGCGTAATGGTTTGCGGCATGATTTCCTAACTCGATCCAAACGGGCAATTTCATACGTATATACTATACATCCCGCGTAAGCGTCTATATATATCCAAAAAAGAGTCCTTCATAAGTAAAATATGAAGGACTCTTCTCTTTTATGTAAGCGATCTATCTTACTTTAAGATACCGTCGACAATGCCATATTTAATCGATTCTTCGGCATTCATCCAGTAATCCCTATCAAAATCGCGCAGCACCTTTTCAAAATCCTGACCACAATTGTCGGCAAGGATACGGGCACTCAACTCTTTTGTCTTGATAATCTCCTTCGCCTGTATTTCAATATTGGAAGCCTGCCCCCTGGCCCCACCGCTCGGTTGGTGGATCATTACCTGGGCATGCGGTTGTATAAAACGTTTGCCCTTTTTGCCGACCGAAAGCAAAATAGAACCCATGGAAGCGGCGAGTCCCGTACAGATGGTCGACACGGGGCTTTTTAGCGCTTTGATGGTATCGTATATTGCAAAACCCGAGGTAACATAGCCCCCAGGACTGTTGATGAACAGTTGAATTTCCTTCGTATTCTGCATGTCTAAATACATCAAACGATCTATCACATGCTTGGCCGAATTATCATCGACCATGCCCCAAAGAAATACCTTTCGTTCCTCCAAAAACTTTTCATCGATTGCTTCCTGTACTTTTCCTTTTTTTGAACTCATTGAATGTTTTTTTGAAAAATCAAAATTAGTGAATTTATCCCTAAATAGTCTTTACTAAAAGACCGCTATTTTTTGAATTGCTGAAGAAAAGCGTTTATCTTTGAGAAAACGCACCTCAATGAAGAAATTTGCAGTAGTACTCGTATTGGTCTCTTTGCTTACGATGGGCTTTACCTTGGTTGGCGGCTACGACACTAGAAATCCCGTCCAAGAAAGCGATATTCTTGAGCAAATAGCGCAAGCGAATGGCTTTGCGAATTGGAAGAATGTCAAAGAATTAAAATTCACCTTCAATGTAGATCGTGGCACTTCACATTCTGAACGTACTTGGATCTGGAGACCCGGCAAAAATGACATTACGGCCATCTCGGCAACCGATACATTGACCTACAACTGGTCAAATATGGACAGTACCGCTAATAAGACCAACGCAGGATTCATCAATGATAAATATTGGTTTTTGGCTCCTTTTCAGCTAATGTGGGACAAATCGAATTTTACTTCCACCTATGCGATGAATTCGGTGGCCCCTTTGAGTAAAAAAACCATGCACAAATTGACCATAGTATATGGCAACGAGGGTGGTTATACGCCTGGGGATGCGTATGATTTTTATTTTGGGGATGATTACCTCATAAAAGAATGGGTATATAGAAAAGGAAATCAGCCAAAACCTTCTATGGTAACTACCTGGGAAGACTATATTGAAAGTGGCGGTCTAAAGCTGGCAAAAATGCATAAAAACGAGGATGGTAGTTTTAAATTGCATTTTACAAACATCGAAGTGAAGACTAATTAACGACTTCTCTTTCCTAAAAAATAAGTGGCGATCAGCACGATGACGGCACACCCGAGCAGCACTGTAAAACTGAGTTTTAATGAAACCGCATCGGCCAAAAAGCCAAGGATCGGAGGTGCCACCAAAAAACCTAAATATCCTGTACCGGCAATAAAGGAGACACCCTGTGAAGAATCAATGCCTTTCACGTTGCCGCCAATTCGAAATAATTCGGGAACAATCACCGAAAAACCGAGACCAATAAGCCCAAACCCGATAATGGCCAACATGGCATAGGTCATTAATACGGCCAAATAGCCGATAATGGCAATTAGGATGCCGAGTGCTACTATTTTTACAGAGCCTATTTTCTGGCTAATACTGTCCCCTAAAAACCTACCCAGGGTCATCGTCGTAGAAAATGCCAAAAAGCCGGCACCCCATAGGGTTTCTGGGGCGATACTGATTTCCTTCAGATAAAGACCACTCCAGTCAACAATGGCGCCTTCACCCCCCATCACGATAAATGACACAATTCCCAATAACAACAACGGCTTAAACAGCCTTAAACTAAAAGGTTCCTTTTCGATCGGGGCCGCGGTTATATTAAAATAATTTCGATACAATAAAAAATTAAAGCCCAAAACTAGGAGCACGACGATGCCCATATGCAGCGCCGGATTCCCTATGAGCACGATCAAAAAGCTTCCTAAACCGGCTAAAACCCCACCCAGACTAAAAAAACCATGTGCGGCTGACATGAAATTTTGTTTGTCCTCTTTTTCCAATTCGGTAACCAAGGTGTTCATCGCAATGTCGGTAAAACCGTTGGAAGCCCCAAAAACAAAGAGGGATGCCATTAACGTGTAGTACGAGGGTGCCAATAGCGGCATCAAAGCGGCAAAACTACTTAAAAGCACTCCGTACCAAGTGGCCCTGCCCACACCAATTTTATTGATGATTTTTGAGGCAATGGGAAATATGGTAAAGACGCCTAACGATAAAAAGAAAATAGCGATTCCCAACTGCGATTTATCAATGCCGAGCCGATGCTTGACTATGGGGATGTAAATGGCCCAGGTACCAAACCATAAATTCAGGCTTGCATACACCATGGCAGGGGCAAAATAACGTGGATTGGAAAGTATAAGTCGCAGTGACTTCATGGGGCTTATTAGAAATTCGGTGAGCGAATATATTAAAAAGATACCAACGGAAATGAATCACAGGCCGCAGGGGCAAAATAATTTTTAGGAAGGGCAGCGAATTTCTAAAAGACCCCCCGCAAAATCTCTAATCAAGCCAGTATCAGCCATCGAAAAAAACAGATTACCACCTCGCAAATGCTCCTCGTGATGACAACATTGTTAATTGATAAGTGGTAACTTTTAATTGCTCAAAATTCCCTGCTTCAAAATCTGGCCAAAACGATACATATCTTCAAAAGAGCAATAAAAAGGAACTGGTGCCAATCGTATAACATTGGGTTCACGCCAGTCGGTGACTACGCCATTTTTCATCAGATAATTAAAAAGTTCCCGTCCCTGACCGTGCAAAAAAACCGAAAGTTGGCAGCCACGTTCCGGAGGGGTGATTATTTCAAACGTTCCCGTGACTTCCTTGTCGACTTCCCTTAAAATAAACTCAAGGTACGCGACGATTAGGTTCCGCTTTTTGATCAACGCCTCCATGCCTACCTCCTCGAACATTTCCAAAGCCGCTAAATATGGGGCCAGTGAAAGTATGGGAGGGTTGCTCACCTGCCACGCATCGGCATTTTGCATAGGATCAAATTCGGGCTGCATCAAGAAACGGGTCTCCTTTTTGTTCCCCCACCACCCTTCGAATCTCTGGATATCCCTTTTTCCGAGGTATTTTTCGTTCACAAAGATGCCCGAAGCATTTCCTGGACCACTATTCATGTATTTATAACTGCACCAGGCAGCAAAATCAACCTGCCAATCATGTAAATTCAAGGTGACATTCCCGACAGCATGTGCCAAATCCCATCCAACCATGGCTCCCACCGATTTACCAGCTTTGGTAATAGATTCCATATCAAATACTTGACCATTGTAATAGTTGACACCTCCTATAAGTACCAAGGCCAGTTCCTCTCCGATTGCTTTGATTTTGGAGAGCACATCCTCGGTACGCCACACCTGCTCCCCCGCTCGTTTTTTGATTTCAACGATTGCATCTTCGGGCCGTAGGCCATGAAATCGAACTTGACTCTGTAGCATATACTGATCAGAGGGAAACGCCTTTTCCTCACAAAGGATCTTATACCTTTTTTTGGTCGGGGTATAGAATGATACCAATAGAAAATGCAGGTTTACAGTCAAGGTGTTCAACACAGAAATTTCGGCTGTCTTGGCCCCTACTACCTTGGCCAAAGGTGCGGCCAATAATTCGTGATAATCCCACCAAGGTTTTTTAGCATAAAAATGGCCTTCGACTGCCAATTCCTTCCAATCAGACATGACCTCATCAACGTATTTTTGAGTCCGTTTGGGTTGCAGGCCAAGCGAATTTCCGGTAAAATAAATGGCTTGTTCCCCGTTTATTTTGGGGAAGTGGAATTCCTTGCGATATTTTTTTAGGTCATCGGCGGCATCCAATTCTTTCGCAAAGGCAAGGGTATTCAAAAATTGCATCGTGTAAATTTGTATAAAATTACAAGATCAAAAGGGATAATATGCTGCATATGGCAGTGAAACGATCAGGCCAATCGCATTTCAATCAGGTGCTTTTTAAATCCTATTTTTTCATACGCCTTGATGGCCGATACATTGTCGTTGTAAACCGTCAATCGAATTTCGTTCAACCCTTTTGACACCGCCCATTCTTTCAACACAGCGATGATTCGACCATTAATTCCCAAACCACGATAGGCTGGCAGGGTATACATTAAACCCAAATGCGCATATGTCTTATGATCTAAATAATGTCGGGCATTTTTTTCCATTCCAATACCACATGCGATGATTTTATTCTCTTCAAGGGCGACAAGTACTTCAACCTGCTCATCTATAATCAAGGCTTCGAGATCATAATACCATATGGGATCCTCGGCTATGGTCTTGTCAAAAGGCCGTTCCCACTCGATGACACCCTGTTCGAATTGTTGCAGTAGCGGCAAATCAGCCAAGGTGGCGCGTCGTATTGAAATACGCTTCATAGTGTTTTTTTTTGTCGGTTTAAAATACTACATAATTCTATATTTTTACAAAAATTAAACAATGCACTTTCTCTCGACCCAACTGGAGCACTATATTCAAGACCATTCGCAAGATGAACCCCATATTCTGAAAGAATTGACCCGGGAGACCCACTTGAAGGTCGTACGCCCAAGGATGCTGACGGGTCATTTTCAAGGGAGGGTATTGAGCATGCTATCTAAAATTATCAATCCACGTTACATTTTAGAAATAGGCACCTACACTGGGTATTCTGCACTCTGCCTGGCCGAAGGAATTCAAAGAGACGGGGAACTGCACACCATAGACCGCAACGAGGAACTGACCGCAATACAACGTCGTTATTTTAACAAAAGCGGTCAAGGTCACCAATTCATTCAATATACCGGGGATGCCCTTGAAATCATACCCACGATGCAATTGATCTTTGATCTCGTCTTCATCGATGCGGAAAAAATCGAATACCCCGCCTATATCGAGGCCGTATTAAAAAAAACCAAGGCAGGCAGTATCATATTATCCGATAATGTCTTATGGTCCGGAAAAGTAGTCGAGCCCCTAGACCCCAAGGATAAGGCCACAAAAGTGCTTTTGGAATACAACAAAAATTTAAAGGAAGATCCTCGACTTGAAACCGTACTCCTGCCGATTCGGGACGGCCTTACCCTAAGTAGGGTGCTTTAAACCGGGTATACAGGTAATAAAATAACCAGGCAAACAAAATGCCGATCATGGCACCGACCAGGACATCCAAAGGATAATGGACTCCTAGGTAAATTCGGCTATACGAGAGGATTATGGCCCAGATAAGGATACCGTAAATCGCCTTGACCTTTTGTCTGAGCAAGAATATGGAAAGCATGGCAATGGCAAAAGAGGTCGCCGTATGGCCAGAAAAAAAACTATGATTAACAGGAATCGCCGGAACTTTAATAATGCGATCCAATGACAATGCATTGAGTGGACGCACCCGCACCACCAATGCCTTGGTAACTAACATCGCCAAGGTAACCGCCAAGATCATCCCAACATAGGTAATCACCATCCAAACGGCCTTTGCGCGTGGGTTCTTCCAAAAAAGTAGCGTTAGCAGGAGGATATATAGGGGAATGCTGAAATAAAAGTTGGAAATGCCAATCCAAAAAGCATCCTGTTTTTCAGAACCGAGGCTGTAAAGAAATAAGAAGGTGTTTCGGTCCCACCGAAGCAATGCGTCGAGCATGTCTCATCAACTTCGCTTAATCGTTCCGGAGACGTCGTCAACACTTTTCTTGACCTGGTCGACCCCTTCCTTAAGATCTTTCCCTACACTTGACTGAATATTGTGCTTTACCTCATCGAAATCCTTTTTGATATCGGTAATGAAACTGGTATCGATGCCCTTCTTATCGGCACTCTTCTGGATTTCCTTTTTGATATCCTCAGTAGCATCCTTCAATTGGCGCATGCCTTTACCAAGGCCCCTGGCGATATCCGGAATTTTATCCGCCCCGAAAACCATGACCACGATGAACATGATAAAGAATATTTCGGCGCCGCTGATGAATAAAAAATGGGTCATATGCATACACAAATATAATGAAGTTTCGATCAGTTAAATAAAAAGTCCCAACGATATTATCATTGGGACCAAAATTGTAACGATGCTATCGGGTTACCCTTTTATTTTTGCCTTGAATTTATCAAAATCGGTATTTTCTTGCTTTTTCGGCCAGGAATTATTGGTAACATCGATATCGGCCGTCTCTGCCTTAGGGTCTACGACGATACCCACCAATTCTTTTTGACTGGCAATCACCCTTTTGACCTCAACATCATTTTTTCTCCATATTTCCGGAGGATACGTTATATTTTCCTTGGTACCATCGGCATAGGTATACTCTACGATCAATGGCATCGGAAGCCCGCCCGGTTTGTCGAAGGTTACTTCATAAAAGTACTTTGGCTCCTTCACGGCGGCCCTTTCGGCCTCGGTCATATTGTCCATCATATACTCCTTCAACGTAGTTGAGGCTTCCGATGGAGATTTGGCCGCCACAGCTGCATTTTCGGCATTTTCAGTACTATCGATTTCCACTAGGTATACCAATGGACGCAGATCGGCCCTGGTCAAATTGTGTTCTTGCATATAGACTTCCATGGCCGGTGAGGGGTCGTTTGAAACTTGGTATTTCTTGACATCCTTCACCCCGATATCGACATAATCGGTGGTATAGAACCAGCCTCTCCAGAAATAGTCGAGATCTACGGCCGAAGCATCCTCCATCGTTCGAAAGAAGTCTTCAGGCGTCGGGTGTTTAAATTCCCACCGACGTGCATAGGTCTTAAAGGCATAGTCGAACAGCTCCCTTCCCATAATCGTCTCCCGAAGAATGTTTAAGGCGGTTGCCGGTTTTCCATAGGCATTCGGACCCAATTGGTATACGTTTTCAGGATTTGACATGATGGGCGAGATGGTACTCTGGTCCCCACCCATATACGGGACGATCTTTGAAGGTTCGCCTCTGTTTGAAGGGTATTTCGCATTGGGGGCAATCGCTTCAGGATACTTCTCACCGAATTCCTGCTCGGCCATATATTGCATAAAGGTGTTGAGACCTTCATCCATCCAGCCCCATTGACGTTCGTCTGAATTCACGATCATGGGGAAAAAGTTGTGTCCCACTTCATGCATGATTACGCTCAACATACCAAATTTGACACGATCCGAATAGGTACCATCCTCATTGGGACGGCCATAATTCCAACAGATCATCGGGTATTCCATTCCTTGGTTTTTGGCATGTACCGAGATGGCCTTGGGATAGGGATAATCAAAGGTATGCGAAGAATAGGACTTCAAGGTATGGGCGACGGCCTTCGTAGAATACTCTTCCCAAAGGGGGTTGCCTTCTTTTGGATATAACGACACGGCCATTACATCTCGATTCCCCATTTTAACGGCCTGCATGTCCCAAATAAATTTTCGCGAACTAGCAAACGCATAGTCCCTGACATTTTCGGCCTTGAATTTCCAGGTCTTCGTTTTTTCCGAGAAGCCCTTTTCAGCGGCCTCTGCTTCCGCCTGGGTCACAATGATAACGGGCTTATCATATGATTTTTTGGCTTTTTCATACCGCGACATCATCTCTGGGGTAAAAACTTCCTTCCGATTCTGAAGTTCTCCGGTACCATCTAAAATATGATCGGCGGGCACGGTGATACTTACATCATAGTTCCCAAAAGTAAGCGCAAATTCACCGCTGCCCCAGAACTGATGGTTCTGCCACCCTTCTACATCGCTATATACCGCCATCCTTGGAAAGAATTGTGCGATCACATAGGCGCGATTCCCATCCTTGGGAAAGTATTCATATCCCGATCTTGCTCGGCTTATCGTATGGTCCACGATGTTGTACCACCATTTTACCGAAAAGGAGACTTGTTCCTTGGGCAAAAGGGATTTCGGCAGGTCGATACGCATCATGGTCTGATTGATGGTATACGGTAATGCGTTTCCGGCCGCATCTTTTACGTAGTCAATATTAAAGCCTCCATCAAAGGGTGCACTGATATATTTACTGGCAAAGGTATTTGCAGACTCTGCCATAGGAACGCCTTCCCCATCGCGCAAGGGCGATTTCGAGTCTTTGGCGCGTACATTCTGATCTAATTGTATCCACAAAAAATCAAGCTTATCCGGGGAATTATTAAAATACGTTACCGTTTCCTCCCCATAAAGTTTGGCATTTTTGTCATCTAAGGTAACAGCGATCTTATAATCTGCCTGTTGCTGGTAATAATCAGGTCCCGGCGCCCCAGAAGCCGAGCGATAGGTGTTGGGGGTTGCGAACTCATCGTAGAGTTGTCTGAACTTACTCTGGTTTGTATGTCCGGGTTCCTTTTCTTTTTTTTCAACCTCCTGAGCGGTGGCCACTGCTGCAAAAAGAAACAACAATGAGGCAAAGGCATATTTAATTTTTGTCATTCGTATAACGGTTTTAAAAGCGGCGAAAAATAAAGTATTTCAAGGAAATGGTAATTAATTGTTACAGATTTAACATTCCTTTAGTATTGGATTTCAGAAGTACGATGCTCTTCCTGAGGTCTTTAACATTAAAATGTACCACATTCTGCTGGGCATCAAAGAGATCCATAAGAACTTCATCCTGAATTTGTATGGTTTTTATGCTGTCAAGGCCGATTTTCGGAATTTCCAAATAGCAGACAACCATATCGGTATCATATTCCTTGCCCAAAAAGTTATATTCCTTGACCGCCCCGTTCAGCTCGATCACCATTTTGGTACGCAGGTATTTTTCAAGATATTCATCTACTTGAGGGGATTCCGACGCTGTGGCCATGTTCATTTTGAGTCCGTACCGCGCCTCCATCACCTTTTCGATGTCGTCGATAAAGATGCGGGTAGTAATTTGCAGGGCATCGTCTTTTTCAGAGTACCCGATATGGGTAACGGTCAAATAAAATTTATGGGCCACCGTAAAGGCCATGAGGGGCAAGAGCAAGATTAAAAATCCCTTTTTCAAATGCTGCATACTGTCTTTTTTAAGCGAACAAAAATAATCAATCTTTATGCCAAAAATCTTTCCGATAGCTCCCGGGCCCAAATACCAAATTCTAAAATCCAAAATACAAAATACAAATAACACCCCGATAGCTATCGGGGCATCAAAATCCAAAAAAAACAAAATCCAAATTACACACTGATAGCTCCCGATAGCTATGGGGAGGGAGGGGTCAATGTTCTTCCTCTTCTTTTTTGACAGGGGCATTGTTCTTTTGATATTCAAGGCTTCGTTGCTGCAAGTAGTCCCAGATTTTCAATCGGTCATGGGTATCGACGGTACTTTGAAATTGGGGGTCGACCTCACAGAAATACATAAAATCATTGATTTTTGCTTCCGATATCTTAAAGTGGATGCGAAACAGCGAATCGGGATACATGTCCCGCACGCGTTGGGTTCGCGCATACAGCCCATCACGTGCCACCCGTTCCTTCAACATTTTTGTACGCCCTGATATCGCATTGAGTATGGGGTTCAACGGAATTCCCACCCCCCCGGAGGTAGCCTCGAACAATTCCCGTTCTGCCTTGGTCGGGACATACACATAGGCATTCGGCAAGCCCAACGTTGACGCCGTTACCACGGGCTGACTAAGAGCCCCTTTGGTATCTTGTGACAGATCGCCCGAAAGGTTATAGGGGGTTACTACTACTTCCTCCAGTTCGGTAAGGGCGTCTTCGAGGGGGACCAATATGGAGGTGCTATGCAATATCGAAGCCGTGACGACGATTTCCTTGCGTTTGTACTGCACTGCCGAAAAAACCAGGGTATCATAGAGGCGGACCGGAATCGTAAAGTAGCCTTTTTCATCGGTGATGGTGGCACGATGGGTGGTAGTATTCAACACATGGGTACCCGCCACATCGCCGTCTTTACTTTGTACCCTGCCTTGCAAGTCGTTAGAAAAAAAAGACTGGGCGCCAACAGCGGCACTGCAAAAAAGAAAACCGAGACTGATGGCACTACTTCTTATCATTCATCTGGGCGCGAAATTCCTTGCTTTGGGTAACCAAAAAATCGATCAACTGAAATTCGTTGGCCTTTTGGAACAAGGATTGTGGTGGCATCTTGCTGTCACAATAGCCCAAAAAGGCATCGATTTGATCATGGGGCAGTTGCAGGTCCTGTACGAAAAACGCATCGTCATAGATATGCCGCAACACCTCGCTTAATTTTAGTTTGGGTGCATTGGCATCCCCATTCTCCTTGTTCGATTTTATAAGGGCCTTGAATATATTTACGATATTCAGGCCATCTCGGTACATGCCGCGGTCTGCATTCGAGAGGGCGATATTTTCGACCGGGGTTGAGCGGTCCTGTTCGTATTCGAATTTTTTGAGTTCCTCGTTTTTGACTTCCAAGAATTTCTCCTGATTTTCAGGGGTTACGACCACTTCATCAAGTTCGGTCACCTTTTCATTGACTTCGACGACCAAGCGGTTCAATTTAAGGATGTCGGCCGTAATGGTCACAACCCTTAGATTATAATTTACAGCCGTAAAGGCCACTTCGTCCCCTTCTTTCACGGCAATGGCAAATTGGCCTTTATCATCGGTAATCGTCCCATTTTCGGTGGTGACATTGATGACATTTTCATTGGGGATCGGTACATCCCGATAGAGTACCTGGCCCCGTAATAAGACACGCCCGTCATCTTGGGAATACCCGGTTGCAAGGCACAAAAAAGCGATCAAAAAGGGTAAAATTGCTCTCATTCAAGGGTTTTTAACAGTCATAAAGAAAATACAAGTTCGGTTTATAAAAAAACGGAGGCCAATAAACTTTTGTTAATTCGTCACACAGGCGGTTCTAAAGGCTAAAAGTAGGCGAAAAGTTCCAGGTACGAAGTGACGCCCATCAGTTTACCGAAGAAACGCTTCACTTCATCTTTAGAGCACGTGATTTAACGGCTAAAGTTAGGTAGATGCCCAGATAGTGCTATTTTTGTAAGTCCCTGTATTCTGGTATTCGCGCACCCACAAAATCAGTATAAACGCCGATACCCAGAGACTTGGAAAGAACCCTATAAAAAATGGAAAGATGAAGTTACGCACTAGGCTCCTGCTGTTTGGCCTCTTTGCCGGCGTTGCCCTTCATGGGCAGATCAAAATAGGCGATAATCCGCAAAATATAGATCCCAGTTCGGTCCTTGAACTTGAAAGTGGCACCCGCGTACTGGTGATTACCCGGCTGACAACGGTAGAAATGGAGGCCATCACCCCGATCCGGGGTGCTTTGGCCTATAATACCGACACGCAATGCGTTCATTATTACGATGGCAGTCAATGGGTCAATCTCTGTGATTCGTTGGGCATTACGTTTAGTACCGACCCGGTGGTCAATGCCACCTCGGGCATTGAGACCATTGTCATTACGCAAACAGGGGGCAATTATAACTTCGAGATCGCACCCAACAGTATCAAGAGTGCCCAGATCGCCGATGGGGGCATCAACGGGGTCGATATCCAGGACAACTCGATCGGGCAGAACAAACTGGCCGATGATTCGGTCGGGGCCGCCGAACTGCAGACCAATACGGTCACCGACGACGAGATCGACTATAATCTGGTGACCTTAGATGATTTTACCAACGATGTGGGGTATATTACCGGGGCGCAGATCGTGAGTGCAACTTCGGGAAATTCGATTACCGATGATTCTGGGGCCTTTTTTGATGCTGCCCCGCTTCAAACGGCAATAACTACAAATACCACGAATATTACCAACAACACCCAGACCATCACGCAGCACAGTACCACCATCGCGAACCATACGGCGGCGATTACCCAAAATACAAGCAATATTACTGCAAATACCAATGCTTTGGCGACCAAGGAAAATACGTCGAACAAATCGAATGGACCTTTGGGATTTTTCAACAACACTTTTTCCGACTCAAAATGCCGTTAAAACCTATGTGGATAATGCCGTCGAGGGATATTCCCAAACCATTGTAAGTGGCGATACCCCTAACTCGATTACCGCAGGCACCGATGGAGGCGCCTTATTCAATGCCGCGCCCTTACAAAGCAGTATTACAACCAATGCAACCGATCTGGCCAACCATATCGCGAATGACGATACCGATGCTACCAACGAGCTAGTAGATCTTGCTTTTAATGTTGGGACCAGCGTACTCAGTATTTCAAATTCGGTCACTCCGGGCGGGGCAAGCGTAGATCTTTCATCACTGGCAGGAGGAGGCGGGGCATCAAATTCTAAATGATGTACTGATCCTGGGAAATGACGGTAGTGGACAATGGATAAAAAACATTTTAGACCCGATGGACCCACAAGATGCTGCAACCAAGGCCTATGTCGATGCTAGTTCAGGTTCGGGCAGTCAAAACCTAAGCCAAGTGCTTACTATTGGATCTGAGCGCCGGGAACCTGCAAATAAACAATTTATCGGTCCTACGTTACCGCAAGATGCCGCCACCAAGGCGTATGTAGATGCCAATGGTGGTGGCGGAAGTCAGGACTTAACACAAGTTTTATTGCAAGGCAATGATGCTGGAGGCGTTCAAATTGAAAATTTGGTAGACCAGAATGATCCCCAAGGTGCAGCCACCCAAAATTATGTTGAAACTAGGATTGCCACAATTTTAGGGGCGGTGGCGCCGACGGCGTGGTTTCCGAATGTAGCTCTTTTTTTCTGGAACGTCAATCGCATTTACAGGTACGAATGGTGGATACAATGGAAACGTCGATCTGATCCAGTATTCGCGACAGACGCTCAAGTTTGCGTCAGCTATTTCGAATATAACACCAGATTGGACAACGTTTACAAACATACCAGCAGGATTCGCGGATGATATCGATAACGATACCCAGTACAGCGCGGGTACCGGGCTCACCCTGAACGGTAGCGTATTCGACGTCGACCCCCTTGGCGGGGACGTCACCGGGCCTACAAGCGCCACCGTGATAGCGAACAACGCCGTCAACTCGGCCAAGATAGCCGACGCCACCATCCTGGCGGCCGACCTGAACAACATGGGCGCGGCCAGCGGTCAGGTCCTCAAATGGAACGGAACGGTCTGGACACCGGCCGCGGACGCGGGCGGGACCGCCTATACCGGGGGCAACGGGCTCACCCTGAACGGTAGCGTATTCGACGTCGACCCCCTTGGCGGGGACGTCACCGGGCCTACAAGCGCCACCGTGATAGCGAACAACGCCGTCAACTCGGCCAAGATAGCCGACGCCACCATCCTGGCGGCCGACCTGAACAACATGGGCGCGGCCAGCGGTCAGGTCCTCAAATGGAACGGAACGGTCTGGACACCGGCCGCGGACGCGGGCAAGACCGCGCTATACCGGGGGCAACGGGTTCACCCTGAACGGTAGCGTATTCGACGTCGACCCCCTCTTGGCGGGGACGTCACCGGGCCTACAAGCGCCACCGTGATAGCGAACAACGCCGTCAACTCGGCCAAGATAGCCGACGCCACCATCCTGGCGGCCGACCTGAACAACATGGGCGCGGCCAGCGGTCAGGTCCTCAAATGGAACGGAACGGTCTGGACACCGGCCGCGGACGCGGGCGAGACCGCCTATACCGGGGGCAACGGGCTCACCCTGAACGGTAGCGTATTCGACGTCGACCCCCTTGGCGGGGACGTCACCGGGCCTACAAGCGCCACCGTGATAGCGAACAACGCCGTCAACTCGGCCAAGATAGCCGACGCCACCATCCTGGCGGCCGACCTGAACAACATGGGCGCGGCCAGCGGTCAGGTCCTCAAGTGGAACGGAACGGTCTGGACACCGGCCGCGGACGCGGGCGGGACCGCCTATACCGGGGGCAACGGGCTCACCCTGAACGGTAGCGTATTCGACGTCGACCCCCTTGGCGGAGACGTCACCGGGCCTACAAGCGCCACCGTGATAGCGAACAACGCCGTCAACTCGGCCAAGATAGCCGACGCCACCATCCTGGCGGCCGACCTGAAGCAGACATGGGCGCGGCCAGCGGTCAGGTCCTCAATGAAACGGCACCGCGTGGGTCGCCTCGCCGTATGACCGGGGGCGCCGGGGTCGACCCTGACACTAACGGCGGGCTACTGACTTCGACCCCCGGCGGGTCGACGTTAATGGCGACAATGCCACCTGATAGAGCTCAACGCCGTCAACTCGGTCAAGACGGGGGGTAGCCGACGCCAAAATGCCCAGATGGGAGCTGCCAGCGGAGAGGTCCTGAAGTGGAACGGCACCGCATGGGTCGCCTCCGCCGATATTTCCGGGAGCGCCGTGGTCGACACAGACACTAACGACGGGCTCACTGACTTCGACCCGGCCGCCGGGTACGACGTTAATGTCGACAATGCCACTATAGAGCTCAACGCCGACGGACTAAGGGTCAAAGACGGAAGTCACCGCCAAAATGGCCCAGATGGGAGCTGCCAGCGGAGAGGTCATGAAGTGGAACGGCACCGCATGGGTCGCCTCCGCCGAGAATCCCGGGAGCGCCGTGGTCGACACAGACACTAACGACGGGCTCACTGACTTCGACCCGGCCGCCGGGTACGACGTTAATGTCGACAATGCCACTATAGAGCTCAACGCCGACGGACTAAGGGTCAAGAACGGGGGGATTACCACCGCCCAAAATGGCCCAGATGGGAGCGGCCAGCGGACAGGTCCTTAAATGGAACGGAACGTTCTGGGCACCGGCCGTGGACGTGAGCGGGACCGCCTGTGGTCGATTCAGACCCAACGACGGGCTTACGACTTTTAACTCCACAACGGGCTATGATGTTAATGTCGACAATGTCACCTTAGAAATTAACGGCTGATGGGCTAAGGGTAAAGAACGGAGGAATTACCGCGGCCAAGATGGCAATCGATCAGTACAAGGTAGTTTTAGCGGTACAAGTGTTATTATACCAGGACATTGGACAAGCAGATATCGGTGCTAACGCTATTGGTCATGGAGAAATTCAAACAATGCTGTTACCAATTCGGCCATGGATGAAGATGCTGTAACAATTCCGAAGTTTTAAATTTGACGATTATAAACCAGGATATTTGTAGCACTGCAGCCATAGTGGGCACCAAAATAGTCCCAAATTTCACGCAGGGTATTACAACGACTGGCGGGTTGAGTGTAGGAAATGATATTTTGCTAAATGGAAATAATATTGTCCCCGACTACGTCTTCGATACTTATTTTAAAGGCCACTCCGAATTAAATAAAGCCTATAAATTTCAAACCTTAAAAGAAATCGAAGCCTTTGTTGTGAAAAACCACCACTTGCCGGGCATAAAATCGGCCGAAGAGGTTCAAAAGGAGGGTTTCTGGAATTTAAGTGCCTCGAACCTACAAAACCTCGAAAAAATCGAGGAGCTCTACCTGCATACGATCCACCAGGAAAAGGAAATCAATGCCCTTCAAAAAGAAAATAAAACCCTGCAGCAGGAGTTGTCGGATCTTAAAAAGGAAGTTGCCGCTATTAAAAATCTTATCAAAAAGAACTAGTTGAAAAGCATCGCCTACATCCTATTTTTTTTAGGGCTGGCCCTTGGTCACGCCCAGACCGCGCTGTACAATGCGGGCAATCTGCGCATTCACGCCCAAGGGCAGCTCGGCTTTCATACCAACCTGATCAATGAGGCCCCCTTTGATCAGAATCTGGGGCTGGCCGGATTTTATGGTGCTGCCCCGATCACCGTTTCCGGGGCGGTCGTACCCCTATTTTTTGATCTCGAGATCGCCAATGATACCCAAGTGCTGCTACAGACCGGGATCGATCTTTTAAACAACGGCAATTTTATCATCGGCGACGTTGCCACCCCCCGCAACCAACCGGGCACGGTCTTTAATTTTTTACAGGATGCCTTTTATACAGGCACCGGCGATCTGTCAAAAGTAGATGGCTATGTCGCTATCACCAACCAACAGAATTTTACCTTTCCGGTGGGCGATTCCCAACAATTTCGGCCCTTGATCTTAAATGCCAGCGGCACGAACCTCTTGGCCAAATGTGCCTACTTTTTCGAGGATCCCAACAGCCCGTCGACCTTCGCGACCTCCTTTGATACGCAGCGAAAGACCCCGACGTTGGGACCCATCAGTACCACCGAATTCTGGCGGCTCGAAGGGTCGGTCAGCGCAAACATCAGTATTAGCTGGAATGCCCGCAGCGATATGGCGGCTTTGACGCCCGATGCTACTTCGATCATCCCCGTCGGTTGGAGCAAAGCCACCCAGGAATGGGTTAGTTTGGGGGGGGCGGCCGTGGGCGATCTGTCGCAGGGATTTGTGACCTCGGCGAATTTTGTGCCCGATGACTATGAGGTCATCACCTTCGGAACCCTCGGGGAGCCTGAAGAGCTCCTGAGCCTTGACAATTATCTGATCAGCCCCAATGGAGATGGGAAAAATGACTTTTTGTTGATTCCCGAATTGGTACAGTCCCCGAACAATGTATTGCGGATCTATGATCGGTACGGATTAAAGGTCTTTGAAAAGGCGAATTATACGAACGAATTCATCGGGATTTCGAATGTCGATAATTTGGTCATCGACCGGAAAAAAGGGTTGCCGGTCGGGGTCTATTTTTACATTCTTTCGATGGACGATCTGGGCTTGAATTTTCAGGGTTTTCTGTATTTAACACGTTAAAAACCGCCGTTTTACCGCTCGTTTAAGTGCCTATTTCCACGGCGATCAACGAGCAAATTTCATTTCACAACAGTTTCGCGTGTCTTCACAACAATTCCTATAGAGATGATGGCCATTGCAGTAATTTTAGGGTCGATTTAATTATACCCCCAGATTCTACTGACCATGATCTTAAAAAAAATAGGCCTTTTAGGACTCCTACTTCTACTTACCAACATTGCAACGGCCCAGTTAAAAATAGGTAACCATCCAGATCAAATCGATGCTGCATCGATCCTGGAAATGGAAAGTACCTCGAAAGCCTTGGTATTGACCCGGCTTACCACCGCCCAAATGCAAAATATGGTACCGCTTCGAGGCGCCATGATCTACAATATCGAAACCAAATGCATTCATTATTTCGATGGGGCGAGTTGGAAAAATCTCTGCCAGAATTCAGGCAGTGGGTCATTTTCCTGTACAAATAATGGGAACGGCACCTTTACCATCCACTATTCAGACGGCACAAGCTTTACCTCCCAAAACCTGACCGGACCCCAAGGTCCCGCGGGAGCAGTAGGCCCGCAAGGCCCTGCAGGAGTTGATGGCGTTGACGGCGCAGTCGGCCCACAAGGCCCGATTGGATTGACAGGACCACAAGGTCCTGCCGGAGCGGATGGTGCTGACGGAGTTGATGGGGCAGTAGGCCCACAAGGCCCGATTGGATTGACAGGCCCACAAGGTCCTGCCGGAGCGGATGGTGCTGACGGAGTTGATGGCGCGGTAGGCCCGCAAGGCCCTATTGGATTGACAGGAGCAGATGGTGCTGTAGGGCCGCAAGGTCCTGCCGGACCCGCTGGTGCAGATGGCGCTGACGGGATTGACGGAGCAGTTGGCCCACAAGGACCTGCAGGTGTTGATGGTGTTGATGGCGCAGTTGGTCCACAGGGAATACAAGGAATACAAGGAGATAAAGGAGACAAAGGAGATACCGGTGCCGATGGTGCCGTAGGTCCGCAAGGCCCAATAGGATTGACAGGAGCAGATGGTGCCGTAGGTCCGCAAGGCCCAATTGGTTTAATTGGCCCCGCTGGTGCAGATGGTGTTGATGGAGTTGACGGCGCTGTGGGACCTCAAGGCCCGATTGGTTTAATTGGCCCCGCTGGTGCAGATGGTGTTGATGGAGTTGACGGCGCTGTGGGACCTCAAGGCCCGATTGGCTTGACCGGACCCGCTGGTGCAGATGGTGCTGACGGGACTGACGGTGCAGTAGGCCCGCAAGGCCCGATCGGATTGACAGGCCCACAGGGAATACAAGGAGATAAAGGAGACAAAGGTGATACCGGTGCTGACGGTGCAGTAGGCCCACAAGGTCCTGCCGGAGCCGATGGTGTCGACGGAGCTGTTGGCCCACAAGGCCCGATTGGTTTGACAGGTCCTGCCGGAGCGAATGGAATCGATGGTGCAGTTGGTCCACAGGGATTACAAGGAGATAAAGGAGACAAAGGTGATACCGGTGCCGATGGCGCAGTGGGCCCACAAGGACCTGCCGGAGTTGACGGCGTCGATGGCGCAGTTGGCCCACAAGGTCCAATAGGGTTGACAGGCCCACAGGGATTACAAGGAATACAAGGAGATAAAGGAGACAAAGGAGATACCGGTGCTGATGGTGCCGTAGGCCCACAAGGTCCGATTGGATTGATAGGCCCACAGGGAATACAAGGAGATAAAGGAGACAAAGGAGATACCGGAGCTGACGGAGCCGTAGGTCCGCAAGGACCAGCAGGAGTTGATGGCATTGACGGCGCAGTTGGCCCACAAGGTCCGATCGGATTGACAGGCCCACAGGGATTACAAGGAATACAAGGAGATAAAGGAGACAAAGGGGATACCGGTGCCGATGGCGCAGTTGGACCGCAAGGCCCTGCAGGAGTTGACGGCGTCGATGGCGCAGTTGGCCCACAAGGTCCGATCGGATTGACCGGACCCGCAGGGATTACAAGGAGATAAAGGAGACAAAGGTGATACCGGTGCCGATGGCGCAGTGGGCCCGCAAGGCCCGATTGGTTTAACTGGCCCAGCCGGTGCTGATGGCGTCGATGGTGCAGTTGGTCCACAGGGAATACAAGGAATACAAGGAGATAAAGGAGACAAAGGAGATACCGGTGCCGATGGCGCTGTTGGACCTCAAGGTCCTGCCGGAGCCGATGGTGTCGATGGAGCAGTTGGCCCGCAAGGCCCGATTGGTCTGACCGGACCCGCTGGTGCTGATGGTGTCGACGGAGCAATTGGACCGCAAGGACCTGCCGGTGCAGATGGAGTTGATGGTACCAATGGAGTTGATGGGGCAGTAGGCCCACAAGGTCCGATTGGATTGACTGGACCCGCTGGTGCTGATGGCATCGATGGTGCAGTTGGCCCACAGGGAATACAAGGAATACAAGGAGATAAAGGAGACAAAGGAGATACAGGTGCTGACGGAGCCGTAGGTCCGCAAGGACCAGCAGGAGTTGATGGCATTGACGGTGCAGTTGGACCCCAAGGTCCGATCGGATTGACAGGCCCACAGGGATTACAAGGAGATAAAGGAGACAAAGGGGATACCGGTGCCGATGGCGCAGTGGGCCCGCAAGGCCCTGCAGGAGTTGATGGAGTTGACGGCGCAGTTGGACCCCAAGGTCCAATAGGGTTGACAGGCCCGCAGGGATTACAAGGAATACAAGGAGATAAAGGAGACAAAGGAGATACCGGTGCCGATGGTGCAGTTGGCCCACAGGGATTACAAGGAGATAAAGGAGACAAAGGAGATACAGGTGCTGATGGCGCAGTTGGCCCGCAAGGCCCGATTGGATTGACAGGCCCACAGGGATTACAAGGAGATAAAGGAGACAAAGGTGATACCGGTGCTGACGGTGCCGTAGGTCCGCAAGGACCAATAGGATTGACAGGAGCCGATGGTGCTGTAGGGCCGCAAGGTCCTGCCGGAGCGGATGGTGCTGACGGAGTTGATGGGGCAGTAGGCCCACAAGGCCCGATTGGATTGACCGGACCCGCTGGTGCAGATGGCGCTGACGGGATTGATGGCGCAGTTGGCCCACAAGGTCCGATCGGATTGACAGGCCCACAGGGAATACAAGGAGATAAAGGAGATACCGGAGCTGACGGAGCCGTAGGTCCGCAAGGCCCGATTGGTTTAACTGGCCCAGCCGGTGCTGATGGCGTCGATGGTGCAGTTGGTCCACAGGGAATACAAGGCATACAAGGAGATAAAGGAGACAAAGGAGATACCGGTGCTGATGGTGCCGTAGGCCCACAAGGCCCGATTGGTTTAACTGGCCCCGCAGGTGCTGATGGCGCTGTGGGACCACAAGGACCTGCAGGAGTTGACGGCGTCGATGGTGCAGTTGGCCCTCAAGGCCCGATCGGATTGACAGGCCCACAGGGAATACAAGGAGATAAAGGAGACAAAGGAGATACCGGAGCTGACGGAGCCGTAGGTCCGCAAGGCCCGATTGGTTTAACTGGCCCAGCCGGTGCGGATGGCGTCGATGGTGCAGTTGGTCCACAGGGAATACAAGGAATACAAGGAGATAAAGGAGACAAAGGAGATACCGGTGCCGATGGTGCCGTAGGTCCGCAAGGCCCGATCGGATTGACAGGAGCAGACGGCGTCGACGGAGCTGTAGGGCCGCAAGGTCCTGCCGGAGCGGATGGTGCTGACGGAGTTGATGGGGCAGTAGGCCCACAAGGCCCGATTGGTTTAACTGGCCCAGCCGGTGCTGATGGCGTCGATGGTGCAGTTGGTCCACAGGGAATACAAGGAGATAAAGGAGACAAAGGTGATACCGGCGCTGACGGTGCCGTAGGTCCACAAGGCCCGATTGGTTTAACTGGCCCAGCCGGTGCTGATGGCGTCGATGGTGCAGTTGGCCCACAGGGAATACAAGGAATACAAGGAGATAAAGGAGACAAAGGGGATACCGGTGCCGAT
This sequence comes from uncultured Flavobacteriaceae bacterium, assembly GCA_963798435.1. Taxonomy (GTDB): domain Bacteria; phylum Bacteroidota; class Bacteroidia; order Flavobacteriales; family Flavobacteriaceae; genus JALHST01. Next base: position 194,625 of record CAWCTF010000006.1, on the reverse strand, counting down.
GGTGCCGTAGGCCCACAAGGACCTGCAGGTGTTGATGGTGTCGATGGTGCAGTTGGCCCACAAGGCCCTATTGGATTGACAGGAGCCGATGGTGCTGTTGGTCCACAGGGAATACAAGGCATACAAGGAGATAAAGGAGACAAAGGAGATACAGGTGCTGATGGTGCCGTAGGTCCGCAAGGACCAGCAGGAGTTGATGGCATTGACGGCGCTGTGGGACCACAAGGCCCGATTGGATTGACAGGTCCACAAGGTCCTGCCGGAGCAGACGGCGTCGACGGAGCTGTAGGTCCGCAAGGTCCTGCCGGAGCCGATGGTGCTGACGGCGTCGATGGCGCTGTGGGACCTCAAGGCCCGATTGGTTTAACTGGCCCAGCCGGTGCTGACGGAGTCGATGGTGCAGTTGGCCCACAGGGAATACAAGGAATACAAGGAGATAAAGGAGACAAAGGAGATACCGGGGCCGATGGTGCCGTAGGTCCGCAAGGCCCAATAGGATTGACAGGTCCACAAGGTCCTGCCGGTGCAGATGGAGTTAATGGAGTTGATGGCGCAGTAGGCCCACAAGGACCGATCGGATTGACCGGACCCGCTGGTGCTGATGGTGTCGATGGCGCAGTTGGCCCGCAAGGTCCGATCGGATTGACAGGCCCAGCAGGTGCTGATGGTCCACAGGGAATACAAGGAGATAAAGGAGACAAAGGTGATACCGGTGCTGACGGAGCCGTAGGTCCGCAAGGCCCGATTGGATTGACAGGTCCACAAGGCCCTGCCGGAGCGGACGGAGTTGACGGCGCAGTTGGACCCCAAGGTCCGATCGGATTGACAGGAGCAGATGGTGCTGATGGCGTCGATGGTGCAGTAGGCCCACAGGGAATACAAGGAATACAAGGAGATAAAGGAGACAAAGGGGATACCGGTGCCGATGGTGCCGTAGGCCCACAAGGCCCGATTGGATTGACAGGCCCAGCAGGTGCAGATGGTGCTGACGGGATTGACGGCGCAGTAGGCCCGCAAGGCCCGATTGGTTTAACTGGCCCAGCCGGTGCTGATGGCGTCGATGGTGCAGTTGGTCCACAAGGCCCAATAGGTTTAACTGGACCCGCTGGCGCAGATGGCGCTGTGGGACCACAAGGCCCTGCCGGAGCAGATGGTACTGACGGAGTCGACGGAGCTATTGGCCCCAAAGGGGACAAAGGGGACAAAGGGGATGCAGGGGATCCGGCAACCAACGTCACTACCAATCTTGTGCAAAATACCACGACAGGTGTCATAACCTATACCAATGAAATTAGCGCTTCACAAACCGCCAACACGGTTGCCACGGAAACAACGAATGCTATCTCAGTCGGGGCCAACGGAGGCGCCTATTATGCAAGTCCGATCAAGGCATTTGGTAAAATTGGCGCCACAGGTACCGTCCTAAAAGCAACTTCAGGAGTAACGATTACGCGCCTAAGTGTTGGTAGATATCGGGTGAACCTACCTTCGGGAATGGTTTCGGATGCTAATTACATCATACAACTTTCCCAACCCGGACGCGGTGGGGCCGGTAATGATGACCCAGGAATTGCCTATGAAAACCAAACCACCACTAATTTTGAAGTGATAATTGGTGATAATGACAATGGAGCCACTGACCGGGCACGTTACGATTCAGAATTTATGTTCACAATCTTAGATCTATAATACGAATGATACGAATCAAATTAACATACATAGCCCTATTTGCTTGCCTTGGTCTAAGCGCCCAAATCGATCCCAATCTGATTTTAGGGTTAACAAAGGCAACAACCACCGAAATGAACAGCATCGTCGGTTCCTATGAAGGCTCTTTACTCTATAATACAGATAATAAAAATCTGTACGTCTATAATGGTACTACTTGGGTAAAGTCGAGTAACGACAATTGGTTGTTGACAGGCAATGTGGCCACGTCCGGAACTAATTTTCTTGGCACAACGAATGATGTAGCCATGGACATACGATCAAACAATATCAGTACCCTGCAGTTTGGAAGAAGGCAGACCCTTGGGTTGGTACAATCCTATCCCGATTATACAGACGCCGACCAATATGTTACGTACGTAAAAGGCAATAACGGCACTGCTGCCTTACAATTTCAAGCAGATGCCGCGGGTTTCTACAAACCGATGTTCTTCACCAATTCAGATGGTAATTTCAGATTAAAGGGAAGTGCCGCAGGCACTGATTTTTTTGAAATAGGATCGGCCGGTACGTCAAACAATGGGGAGGTCGAATTTATAATCGGGGATGATGGGGCAGAACCCTTTATCTTCAAAAGATACGATTATCGTGACCAATTGTTAAAAGAACTTATGCGAATACAGGGAAGTTCAGATGCACAGGATGCGAAACCAAGGGTGGGCATCGCTACGAGCACCTTGGCCAATTCTACTTTGCAAATAAATGGATCGTTGTCTACAGCCACCATAACCCCCAACAGTAACATAACCCTTGACGAGAGCCATCATACGATTATTATCAATTCGAACATAAGTGTCACCCTACCGGCGGCAAATAGCGCAACAGGTAGGATGTATGTCATTAAAAACACTACTAATGCGGCCCGAACCATTAGCACCTATATCGATAATGCCGGTAGCAGTGCGACCCATATAGGTGCACAAAATACACTTTGGTTGCAAAGCAATGGCAGTAGCTGGAATTCAATTTCTTCATCGGCTTCAGGCGTAGTAACCAACTTGGCCCAAAATACAACGACCGGTATCATTAGCTATGTGAATGAAAGTGCGGTCACCCAAACCGCAAAGGTCGTGTCGACCGATGCCAATAATAGTATTAAGGTAGGAACCGACGGCGGAGCGTATTTAAAGATTAATTATGGGGGAAGATGGACCAATACGAATACTTCTACCGACTTAAACATTGATAATACCGTTGCCCCTATTTTCGGTACCGAAAACTATAAGGATGATGGTAACAACCTCTATCAAGTGAGTGGCAATACCTTGATTGTCAAGGAAACTGGGCGCTATAATATCATCGCTAATTTGTCACTCGAGGGAATCGATTCCTCGGGTTCAAGTGAGCAAAGAACCAACGCCAATGCCAGAATCGCGATAAACGGAACACCCATAGGTGGCATCGCCGCTACCGGGTATATTAAATTCTCGAACGGGCACGATCATTCGAGCCTCCATCTCAACGAAATTTTGCAGTTGAATGCCAATGATGTCATTACCATCAGGACCTACCGCGAGGCCAATTCAGGAACCGTTCAATTTAGTGGTTCTGGGGAATCTAGTTTCATGATAAACAAATTACGTTAGGATGATGAAGGTTTGGATGGTAACCTTATTGCTAAGTCTGGGAGTACTTGTACGCTCCCAGGAGGCCGTACATAACTATGGCTCTTTGCAAATGCATGGTTCTGGAGGTCTAGGCTTCCATACCGACTTGATCAATGACGGCAGTTTTGATAAAAATTCCGGAATGGTCGGATTTTATGGCTATGACCGATCCCTTAGAGTTTCTGGGGCTTACATTCCCATTTTCTTTGATGCGGAGATCTTGGTCGATAACGGTCTCTATTTAGACACTGCTATTGGGGTTACGAACAACGGGAATCTTATCACCGGGGATATCATAACTCCGCGAAATCATACGAATGTCTTTTCGAATTTTATTGATAGTGCTTTCTATGTAGGAGAAAATGACGTGTCGTACGTAGACGGATATGCCGCCATGACCAATAAGAACGCCTTTATTTTTCCCGTTGGGGATGATAATAGACTAAGAACCTTGGGCATCGTTTCAACGACCCCGACTACATTGGCAAAATGCGCCTATTTTTATGCAGACCCCAACCTGAATTCCAGTTATGGCAAAAGCTTTCTGACCTCAAAAAAAGCCAGTGAATTCCTATCGGTGAGCAATCGCGAATTTTGGCATCTTGAAGGCGATGCGCCTGCTAGGGTTACCCTTACCTGGGATGACTGGAGCAACATGCGCACTTTGGCAGAATACGTAAGTGATATAAAAGTTGTGGGATGGCATAAGGAGCAGAAAACCTGGGTGAATCTGGGCAACACCGATGTACAAGGAAGTATGGCCTATGGTTCGGTCACTTCGGAAGAATTTGTGCCCAATGACTATGAAATCATAACCCTGGGCGGCAACGATGATACGCTTCAGGATTTTTCGACCATTGAACTCGCCAATTACTTTATGACGCCTAATGGGGACGGCAAGAACGATTTTTTAGTGCTTGAAGGCATTGAAAAATCGCAGGATAATAACATTCAGATATTCAACCGATATGGTGTCATGGTCTATTCAAAATCGAATTACCACAATGAGTTTGACGGTAAATCGAATCGACAATCGGTCATTGACAGGGAATCTGGGCTAGAATCAGGTATCTATTTTTACATAATCACCTTCAATGACCTACGCCAAAAACATCAAGGATATCTCTATATCTCTACGAACGACAAAAATTAACAGGAGCTGAACTAGGCCTAAAAGCAGCACTAGTCGCGAACAAACCCACCATACTACCACCCCTTTTCGCATGTTTTTTGGGTGATCATCCTTCCTTAACCCTATTTCGATTTTCAAGTATATGTCAAATAAAGGCATTTGGCAGTATCTTTGCATTGGGACCAACCGAGGTTTCATTCACTAAGATCTATAAGACATGCAACGAAGAACATTCTTAAAACAAAGTGGTATCGGTAGTTTGGCCATAGGTATCCTACCCTATTCCCCATTTTCACAGGAAGTAGAGTACACTACCGATGAACTTACCGGAAAGGCCGATATTACACTTTATGGCGATGGTATCAACCTTCGGAAAGAAGCCTACGATGCCTTTTTAGCAATGAAAAAAGCAGCCTATAGTGATGGTATCGATCTAAAAATAGTCTCTAGTTACCGTAGTTATGACCGTCAAGAGGAAATTTGGGAACGAAAATACCAACAATATACCGACGTCGATGGGATGAAACCAATGGCCGCAATCGACAAGATCATCGAATATTCGACCATCCCGGGTACCAGTAGACATCATTGGGGTACCGATGCCGATATCGTTGATGGGTATCGAAAAGTAGACGGTGATGTTTTGGATCCCGAAAAATTCGAGACTGGGGGGCCCTACGAAGCGTTCAAGACTTGGATGGATGCCAACTCTGAAAAATTCGGTTTTTACCTGGTCTACACCAAGGAACCTAAGCGTAAAGGTTTTAAATATGAACCTTGGCATTATAGCTATGCCCCTATTTCTATTCCTATGTTGACCGCGTATCGAAAAATAAATATCATAAAGTTTTTAAAAGTACAGGATTTATCGGGATCCGATTATTTTACTTCGGGGTTTATAAATTCATATATCCAGAATAATATATTAGACATCAATACAACGCTTTTATAAGCCTTACGGATCTTGATATCCGCTGGGATCCAAAACGAATATGAGAAAAAGTAGTTGGAAAATCAGAATTTTTATTGGTCTGGCCATTGTAGCCTTTGCCTTTATAAAACGCTGCAGTAGCAAGGAAGAGAACCCCTATACGGGTAGGGTGCAGACAATTAATATGTCACCAGAACAAGAAATTGCAATTGGGCTGCAAAGTTCTCCCGAAATGGCACGAGAATATGGGGGCCTCTACCCAGATGAAAATCTCCAGGCGCGCGTAGACCAAGTAGGGAACAGATTAATTCAGCATAGTATCGCCCGGGAAACCCTCTATAAGTATGAATTTCATCTTTTGGCGGATGACAAGACGATCAACGCCTTTGCATTGCCTGGTGGACCTGTATTTATTACGTACGCCCTCTTTAAAAAACTTAATGAGGCCCAATTGGCGGGCGTCTTGGGGCATGAAATAGGCCATGTCATCGGGAGGCATTCAGCAGAACGTATCGCAGAAGGTGATTTTTGGAAAACGATTTCAATGGGCGCCTCGGTCGGTGCCGCTGCTGGAGATATTGTGGGGAGCATCGGTCAGAACACCTTATTGAAAAATGGTAGGGGGGATGAGTTGGAAAGTGACGACCTTGGTGTGCTCTTTATGATACAATCAGGGTATGATCCCTATGAGATGATCAAGGTGATGGAAATCCTAAAAGCTTCTTCCGGCCCAAATAGGGTTCCCGAGTTTCAAAGCACGCATCCCGATCCCGAGAATCGCATCGAAAAGATCAAGGAAGCCATTGTAAAATACAAAGGGCAATAAGGTGTGATCGTGACACCATAATCGCTGCCAATCAAGGCTTGGTCTCTGTTTTTATAGGCATAACAGCATGCTATGCCTCATATGTTAAGCCGAATATCGAATATTCTGGCACTTTATCCACTATTTCGGGATTGGGGCGTTAAATAGGGTGCTTTAAATAGGTTTTCATTGAATTTTAGCTATATTTGGTGCTCCTCAAGTCTTTCAATTGCCTCAAATTTAACCTCTATAGCTTTGATTTATCATCATCTAAACGGAACTATATGGGAACTCTATTACATTTTAAAAACCTTTATCAGGAAGCATTTGAAGATTGCAAGCCAGAGTTTGTGGTTGTACTCCTCAAACTATATTCGTATTTCTGTGCGGCCATGCTTTTAATGGCTGTTTATGCCCTAACTGAACGGGCAATCAATGGATTTGAATTTTAATCGATCATTCGTCGCTCTTTTACTTGAACACTATAGGAGGATGCATTGAACCATTAAAAACCCGTTTCAATCGTACGATTAGAACGGGTTTTCATTTTTGGATGACTGTGTATAAAATGATTGATGAAATTCAGCACCTACACTTTACATAGCCGCGTCAAGCACTGCGAGTACCTCCTTGGCATTTGATAGTTCGGCATATTTCTTTATTGTAAATCCGCGGTCACAACGAATTGATAGATCCGCTCCATTGGCGATGAGCAGTTTTAAGATCTCTGCTTGATTGTACCGGGCCGCAAAGATGGCCGGGGTTTTCCCCAAAGATTTCCGGTTTACGTCTTCACCCAAGGCGATTAGGCTTTTGACGGTTTCAATATCCCCTTGCATAATGGCCTTACAAAAAGAACTGATTTCAAAATTGGTTGCCCAATTACTACGTTCGGGCTCATGCCGATTCATTTTCGATTCGGCATGCAATACCGATGTAACCGATAGCAATAGCGCCACGGTCAGTGTTAAGACTGTTTTTTTCATGATGAATTGATTTTTTGCTGAATTAGATCCAGCATGATTGATGAATAATTTTTGATTATATAAATATAGACTTCCCTTATAACAGTTTGTTTCACGATTAACAGTTAAATAACTAAATTTTAACAGTATTAGCGGTTTTTTCCTTAAAAGTTTGTCAATTTCCGGCGTGCAAAACAAAAACCCAAAGGAAAATCTAGTTAAAGTAAGGAGAACCACCTATTTTTGAGGTCAAAATACAGGAATACAATGCACACGAAAGTGATTTTGATGATATTAGATGGTTGGGGAAAATCGCCTGACCCAAAGGTTTCGGCAATCGATCAAGCGAATACGCCCTTTGTGGATTCCCTCTATAAAAAATATGCCAATGCCAACTTACGTACCGACGGAATGAACGTTGGTTTACCGGAGGGGCAGATGGGAAATAGCGAAGTGGGGCATATGAACCTAGGTGCCGGCAGAATCGTCTACCAGGATTTGGCTAAAATCAATTTAGCAGTTCAGGAACATACGCTTAAAGAAGAAAAAGTTCTGAAGGATGCCTTTGAATATGCCAAAGAAAACAACAAGGCAGTTCATTTTCTAGGACTATTGAGCAATGGCGGGGTACATAGCCATATAGCGCATTTAAAAGGGCTCATTGAGGCTGGTGAGAATTTTGGATTGCAAAATATGTATGTACATGCCTTTACTGATGGTAGGGACGTGGACCCTAAAAGTGGCCTGGGCTTTTTGGCAGATCTTGTGACGTTCTGTTCCGATAAAAAAGCACGATTGGCTTCAGTAATCGGGAGGTATTATGCCATGGACAGGGACAAGCGCTGGGAACGGGTGAAACTCGCCTATGACCTCCTAGTGAATGGCAGTGGCGAAAAATCAACCAATATTGCCGACACCATACAGAAAAGGTATACGGCGGGAATTACCGACGAATTCATCAAACCGATCGTAATGACAACGCCAGAGGGCATGCCCATAGCGGAAATCAAGGAAAACGATGTGGTCATCTTTTTTAATTTTAGAACGGATCGGGGCCGGGAACTAACGCAAGTTTTGCATCAGGAGGACATGCATGAGCTCAACATGCATAAATTAAAACTCTATTACGTGACTCTTACCAATTACGACGATACGTACAAAGGCATTCATGTTGTTTACGATAAGGAAAATATCAAGGAGACCCTGGGGGAAGTACTTGAGAAAGCAAACAAAAAGCAAATTCGGATTGCGGAAACCGAAAAATATCCACATGTAACCTTCTTTTTTAACGGGGGAAGGGAAGCGCCATTTGAAGGTGAAAAGCGCCTTCTTTGTCCGTCTCCAAAAGTAGCCACCTATGACCTCAAACCCGAAATGAGCGCATACGAAATTCGCGATGCCATTATCCCCGAACTGAAAAAAGGCGAGGTCGACTTTGTTTGCCTCAATTTTGCCAATCCCGATATGGTCGGACACACAGGTGACATGAAGGCGGCCATTAAGGCTTGCGAGACCGTTGATAGTTGTGCTGAAGCTGTAATTTCAGTAGCATTGGAAAATGGGTATACCACCTTGGTAATTGCCGATCATGGCAATTGCGATACGATGATCAACCCCGATGGAAGCCCAAATACAGCACATACCACGAACCCAGTTCCCATCATTTTGGTTGACAAGGACCGTAAAGAAATCAGGGATGGCGTATTGGGCGATGTGGCACCGACTATTCTAAAGATTATGGGACTGGGACAACCAGCGGTGATGACCCGAAAATCATTGATTTAAAGAACGAGTTTTAATTTATTTACCTTTGCCAACTATGGTAAAAATCAAAACACCCGACGAAATAGAGCTGATGCGCGAAAGCGCTTTGGTAGTATCTAAAACCTTGGGGATGTTGGCGGCTGAAATCAAGCCAGGGGCCATCCCATTGCATTTAGACAAATTGGCCGAGGAATTTATTCGTGAACAAGGTGCCGAGCCCGGTTTTTTAGGGATGTACGGCTTTCCAAACACGCTCAATATCAGTCCGAATGCACAAGTAGTACATGGGATTCCTACGAATGAACCCCTCAGAGAAGGGGATATTATCTCGGTTGATTGTGGTTCCCTTAAGAATGGCTACTTTGGGGACCACGCCTATACCTTCGAGGTAGGGGAAGTTGATGCGCCAACCAGAAAATTATTACGGGTCGCCAAAGAATCGCTCTACCTTGGCATAAGGGAATTTAGGGTCGGGAATCGCGTTGGCGATGTGGCCTTTGCCATTCAAAGCCATTGTGAAAACAACGGATACGGAGTCGTTCGTGAGCTTGTAGGCCATGGCCTTGGCACTAAATTACATGAGGGGCCTGAAATGCCCAATTATGGGAAACGGGGCAGGGGTAAAAAATTCTTGGAAGGAATGGTCGTCGCCATCGAACCGATGATCAATATGGGCACGAAAAACATCAAACAACTTAAAGACGGCTGGACGATACTCACAGCTGATGGAAAACCAAGTGCGCACTACGAGCACAATGTGGCCATTGTCAATGGGAAACCCGAACTTTTATCGACTTTTCAATTCATCTATGACGCATTGGGAATTGTAACCGATGAAGAAAAGGAATTTAGACAGCGGAAACTACAGTTGTAGACCCCCAAAAGATGAAGAAATTCTTCAAACACATTCTTAATACGATCCCAAGGCCGATTCTGATACAATTAAGCTATTTGGCAAGACCCATTTTGATACTTTTCTATAAGGGCACCAAATATACAGACCCCATAGACGGAAAGCAATTTAAGCGTTTTCTACCCTACGGGTATGAAAAACCCCGGGAGAACGTATTATCACCTTCCACACTTTCCCTTGAACGGCATCGTTTATTGTGGCTCTATCTAAAGAACCAAACCGATTTCTTTACCGCGCATTTAAAAGTGATACACTTTGCTCCTGAACAAGCTTTCTACAAACGATTTAGAAGGTTAAAGAACCTCGATTATACTACGACCGACCTGAACTCGCCCTTGGCCGATATCAAGGCCGATATCTGTAATCTACCCTTTGACTCCAATTCATTTGATGTGATTCTTTGCAACCACGTCCTGGAACATATACCCAATGACGTCAAGGCCATGCAAGAATTATTTCGCATTCTTAGGCCAGGTGGTTGGGGAATTTTACAAATTCCACAAGACCTTGCCCGAAAAGTGACCTATGAAGACGATTCGATCGTCGATAAAAAAGAGCGTGCCAAAATTTTTGGACAATACGATCATGTGCGCATCTATGGCAGGGATTATTTCGACAAGTTGCGTGCCGTTGGTTTTATCGTTGAAGAAGTCGATTATACGGGGGACATAGCACTAGAAGAAATCGAAAAATATCGATTGGCAAAAGGCGAAATCATTCCTTTGGTACGGAAATAAGTTTATTTCACCACCAGTTTCTTAAAGCCTGCAGTCATGAATTCCTGGGTTTGCCCATTCCCATCTAAATAAATAATATAACCTTCTAGCTGTTTTTCCTGACCAATGAGGTTAAGGGCATCATCAAGATCCATTGCCATAAATGCCGTTGCAAAGGCATCGGCCTCGGCACAGGTATCAGCTAAAATGGTAACTCCGAGCGTATTTGCGGCTTTTGTATACCCCGTTTTCGGGTCTATCGTATGCACATATTTCATGCCTGTTACAGGATTGATCCTGAATTTCCGATAATTACCTGAAGAAGCCAACGCCTTGTCCTTTAAATGAATAAGCAGCTTTAAGGCACGGCCTTCTTCGACTTGTGGATCATCGATGCCAACGACCCAAGGTTTTCCCTTTACCACATTTTCACCTTTTGCCACCAACTCTCCCCCAACTTCCAGCAAATAATTCTTTATGCCCTTTTTGTCCATCATCTTCGCCAGGCAATCGATGGCAAACCCCTTTGCAATGGCATTAAAATCTAAATAAATATTCGGGTTTGACTTCTGAATGGTGCCGGTATCGGTTATGAAAACCTTATCAAAACCAACATAATCAAGCAAACTATCTACCTTACTACTGTCCATTTCAATTTCGGGCCCAGGTCCAAAGCCCCAGGCATTGACCAAGGTTCCCACCGTGGGGTCAAAATATCCATCGGTTTTATGATGTACCGCTTTTGAAACCTCAAAGACCTTTCGAAAAAGGGCGTCAACTACGATCGTTGAGTCCCCTTGATTGATTCTCGAAATATCGGAAGTCGGGATATAGGTAGATAAGGATCTGTTTACCGCCTGAAAGACCGAATCGATTTCATGCTGGTAGTCGAGTTCCTTATCAGACAGATATATAATACTGTAGGTGGTCCCTAAAGCACCACCTACATTCTCGTTTTTTACCAAGCCACTGCCCATATAGGCACAAGATGCCAGCGATACCGCACCGATAAGGAGTACTCCTACCCTATTCAACCTTAAATTCGATAAGTCCATTATAATCTACAATATAAGGTTCATTTAAGTATACTGGGAGCGAGCGATCTGCGGCGTTTGACAGCCCTACGCCCGCGAAATAGGTACGTGCCTCCTGCTGATCGGCATGGGCCTTTATTTTCTTCATGAGATGGGGATCATAGTTCGTTGGATCCTCGGGAAAGGGAACATACCGGACGACAATAAAATGCAATTGCTTTTGCTTTAAGCAAACAAACTGCGGATTTTTTCTAGGTTTGCTATTCACCCCTAAAAATTCATAGCCCTCAGCTTCGAGTTGCCTCCCGACAATATTCATGGCCAAATTGTGAAGTTCTTGTGATGTCAGTGCTTTCATAACCAAAAAAAACCTGACAGGTCTAGAAGACTTGTCAGGTTCAAAATCTCCTAAAAGGGCTTCTTAACCGCCAAAATCATCGAAGCGGATATGTTCGTCAGGGATACCGTAATCCTCGCCCATTTTCTGAACCGCTTTGTTCATCAACGGAGGTCCACAAAAATAGAGTTCGATATCCTCAGGGGATTCATGCTTGCTTAAATAATTATCGATTACGCAATTATGTATAAACCCAACAAAACCATCGCCTGGGGCCTCAATACTTTCTTTAACCTTCCAATTATCTTCTGGTAATGGTTCAGAGAGTGCCATATAGAAATTAAAATTCGGGAACTCTGCTTCCAACTTTTTAAAGTGGTCTATGTAGAACAATTCCCTTTTTGATCGACCGCCATACCAATAACTTACCTTACGATTGGTCTTAAGGGTTTTGAATAAATGGTACAAGTGTGAACGCATAGGTGCCATCCCGGCCCCTCCGCCCACATAGAGCATCTCAGAATCCGATTCGTTGATAAAGAACTCCCCGTAAGGCCCTGAAATAATCACCTTATCCCCTGGTTTTTGTGCAAAAATATAGGAGGAAGCTATGCCTGGATTCACATCCATCCAACCGTTTTTCGAACGGTCCCAAGGCGGGGTAGCGATACGTACATTGAGCATAATCTCTCGCCCTTCGGCAGGATAAGACGCCATAGAATAGGCCCTTTCAACGGTTTCTGGGTTTTTCATAACCAAAGGCCATAAATTGAACTTATCCCATTCTGCTTTGAATTTATCCGGCGTTTCATGTTCCTCAGGATGTGCTGTAATGTCAACATCGGCATACTTTATTTCGCAGGGGGGTATTTCGATCTGAATATAGCCTCCAGCCTTGTAGCCCATATCCTCGGGAATTTCAACTACAAATTCCTTAATAAAGGAGGCGACATTAAAGTTTCTTACCACGGTAGCATCCCATTTCTTTATCCCGAAAACCTCTTCGGGTATCGTAATCTCCATGTCTTGTTTAACCTTTACCTGACAGGCCAAACGGGCACCATGATTCAATTCTTTCTTGGAAAAGTGGGGTGTTTCAGTGGGCAATGCCTCACCTCCGCCAGATAGCACATGACATTCACATTGAATGCAGGTTCCACCACCACCACAGGCAGATGGTAGAAAAATCTTTTGATTCCCCAAGGTAGATAATAACGAGCTCCCGGAACCAACTTGAATCTTTTTTTCTCCATTTATAGTAATCGTAACCGGACCCGAAGGCGATAATTTTTCTTTGGTAAAGAGCAATAAGGCTACCAATAATAGCAATAGGACCATAAAGGCGATTACGGTGATCATGATAGTTCCACCGGTAGTTGCAGCTAAAATCATTTTTGTTCTTTTATAGCGTCGTTATATGAAATCTCCTTTTTGTCGATCTCTTTCTTTATTTTATCAGCATCCTTGGCGGGAGGAATGACTTTTTCTGTTTTTTGGGCCGTTTTTGTTTCGACGGCAGGTGCTGGCTCATCACCTCCGGTCAACATGCCCCCAAAACTCTGAAATCCGATTCCCATCAACCCGGTGATAATAAAGGTAATTCCCAAACCCCTCAAAGGTTTAGGTACATTTGAATACCTAATTTTCTCGCGAATGGCAGCGATGGCCAAGATGGCCAAGAACCATCCTATTCCTGAACTTATTCCATAATTGAAAGCAAGTCCCAGTGTTTGGATATCCCGTGCCTGCATAAAAAGCGAGCCTCCCAAAATTGCACAGTTAACGGCAATCAAGGGCAAAAAGATACCCAGTGAATTATAAAGTGCCGGGGAAAATTTTTCTACGACGATTTCCACTAGTTGCACCATGGTCGCAATCGTGGCAATAAATAAAATAAAGGATAGAAAACCTAGATTATAATCGGCATATTCCGGGCCCAGCCAGGACAGTGCCCCTTCGCGCAAAATATACTGATCCAACAACCAATTCAAGGGGACGGTAACGGCCAGAACAAAAATTACCGCCGCCCCCAGCCCTACGGCTGTGGCCACTTTTTTAGATACGGCCAAATAGGAACACATCCCCAAGAAGACCGAAAATATCATATTATCTATGAAAATCGATTTAAAAAATAATTCTATATGCTCTAACATAACGTTTTTTTTAACCTATTTAATTTTCCTCGATGAGTGCCGGATTACGTGACCGCTGGATCCAAATGAGGATGCCGACCACGATCAAAGCGGCCGGAGGGATGATCATAAATCCGTTATTTTCATATCCAAAGGCGTACAGACCCGTCTTCTTTACCGAATCTCCCAAAACCTTGAATCCCAACAACGTACCAGAACCAAGAAGTTCCCGAATGACCCCAACGATGATAAGGATCAAACCGTAGCCCGCCGCATTCCCAATACCATCAAGAAAGGACCGCCAGGGACCATTAGCAAGTGCAAACGCTTCGAATCGCCCCATGATAATACAGTTCGTAATGATCAAGCCGACAAATACGGCCAAGGTTTTACTGAGTTGAAAGGCAAATGCCTTTAATACTTGATCCACCATAATAACCAATGCCGCTACCACCACTAACTGAACGATGATCCGAATTTTTGAGGGGATGATGTTCCGCATTAGGGAAATCACCGTGTTGCCCATGGCCACCACGAACATCACCGATAGGGCCATTACGATAGAGGCCTTAAGTTCTGCGGTAATCGCCAAGGCCGAGCAGATACCCAAAACCTGTATGGTAATCGGGTTATTGTCAGCAAGTGGATCGGTAATTAAGTGCGTATCCTTTTTACTTAGAAGTGCCATAGATCTTAATTTTTGTCTTTTATTGTTTCAAGATAGGGTTTGTATAATTTAACCCGTTCCTTAATCATGGCGGTCACGCCATTACTTGTTATGGTAGCCCCAGCCAATGCGTCTACCTCATTGTCATCCTTGATCTTATTCAAGGGATCATTGTTGCCTTTCGCGACCTTTACACCAACGTAATCATCCCCACTGAGGATGGTTTCCCCAGTAAAATCATCCATAAAGTAGCGTTGTTTAATATTGGCCCCAAGTCCCGGCGTTTCCCCTTTATGATCAAAGTATACGCCTTGCACGACCATTTTGTCGTCCAAGGAAATAAAGCCCCAAATCGCGTCCCACAGACCGTTACCATACAGCGGGATGATGTAGTATTTTTTACCATCCTTTTCCCCGATGAGCAAGGGCAGTTTTTGGGTTTCCCCCTTTTTTGCAAGGCTGATCTGCTGTTTTAGGTCGATCATATACGCGGTAGTGTCAGGTGTTATCTTATCGCCTTCCAACACGAGCTGTTCCTTGATATACTTTTTAAAATCGCGTGCAACGTTCGTGGTCGAAACGAAATTTACACTGCCCTCGTCTACATTTTCATTGACCCCCATGGCGTACAGGATGTTCTGCTGCTTTTCCATTTTTAGGTTCTTCTGGATGCGATCCTTGAGGCCTGATGAAAAAAGTGCCAAAAGAGCGCCTACCACCACGACCATCACAGCTGCAAAAACTACGGTGTAAAGATTTTTATCTGTATTTATAGCCATAACTAAACCGTTTCTGCTTTAAGTTTCTCCGTTTCATTTTCTGCGTCCTTTGAAAATAACGTCGCGTTTTTGAAACGTTTCAATCTTCGTTTAATATTTCCACGGATAACATAATGGTCAATAGTCGGCGCAAAAACATTCATTAAGAGAATGGCCAAGAAAACACCTTCGGGATACGCAGGGTTGAATACCCTGATCATGACCGACATAAAACCTATAAAAAACCCATAAATCCATTTGCCTCGATTGGTCTGGGAGCCCGTCACGGGATCCGTTGCCATATAGACGATTCCGAATGCCAAACCACCTACCAACAGATGTTCCCAAAAAGGAAAACTCATAAGACCATAGAATTTGCTGGTATCGGTAATCCATCCGATGTTTACGATTTGATTGAATAGAAAGCCCATGACCAAGGCACCGATAACGGCACTTACCATGATGCGCCAACTGGCAATTTTACTATAGATCAAAAAGAGGCCGCCCAGTAAAATTAAAAAAGTGGACGTTTCTCCTATGGATCCGGGTATAAACCCAAAAAACATATCGGATATGGAATAGGTGATATTACTGCCGTGACCTTGTGCCAAACTTCCAAGAATGGTCTCACCGGAAATGGCATCGGCCCCTCCCGCACTTTCGACTGCTCCATGAACCCATACTTTGTCACCACTCATCCAAGTAGGATAGGCGAAGAATAAAAAGGCGCGGATCGTTAGGGCCGGATTCAATATATTCATGCCGGTGCCCCCAAAAACCTCCTTGCCGATAACTACGCCGAAAACAACGGCAACAGCGACCATCCATAAGGGGGTATCGATGGGTAGGATCAAGGGAACGAGCATTCCGGTCACCAGATAGCCCTCTTCTACTTCATGGCCTTTAATGACCGCAAAGATAAACTCGACCAATAACCCTACACCATAGGAAACTATCACTAAGGGAACGACCTTGATCAGGCCAATGTAAAAATTGTCCCAAGTAAGAAAGTTATCGAACAGGGATACTTTACGAATAATCCCATTGGCTGCATCAATGGCCGCATAATGTTGATAACCAGCATTGAACATCGAAAAGATCAGTACTGGCACAAGGGCCATAATGACCGTATTCATCGTTCGTTTTAGGTCGTCTGCGGCGCGTATGTGGGAACCTGAATGGGTAGTCTCATCGGGGGTAAACAAAAACGTATGGATCGCATTAAAGGCAGGTGCCATTTTTTTGTCCCGATAGTGATGCTTTAAAATGTGCATCCTTTTCTTAAAGGTCAATCGTTTTTCGCTCATTTTATCCTATTTCTTTTTGTAACAGATCTAATCCTTCCCGTATAATCTGCTGATGGGGCTGTTTGGATATACAGACAAATTCGGTCAGGGAGAAATCTTCGGGAGCAACTTCATAGAGCCCCAATTGCTCCATCTCATCCAAATCCTTGATCATACATGCCTTTAATAATTGCATGGGATAAATATCCATTGGGAATACCTCCTCATACATTCCCGTAACCACGAATGCCCGATGTTCCCCGTTTGTGTTGGTCGTCAGGTCATATTTCTTTTTTGGTTGCAACCAAGAGAAGGTAAGTGCACGGGTAGCAGAAATTTTGTTGAAAACGGGTTTGTTCCATCCGAAAAATTCATAGTCGTCCCCTTCGGGTATACAAGTAACCGTCGTATTATAATATCCTAGATGGCCATCTTGTTTTGACTTTTTACCGGTAAGGACATTGCCGTTGATAACCCTGAATTTTTGTGTATTTACCCCACTGGCATATAAAAAGGTAGAAATTTCAGCGCCGATTTTGGTAAGGTAGTATCTGGGTTTTTTAACTGAAGAACCTGCGAGTGCAACAAGACGTTCGGCATTGAATCGGCCTGTCAATAAGAATTCGCCAATGATGACCATATCTTGAGGTGTAATGGTCCAAACGATTTCACCTTTATTGATCGGATCGATTTTATTTATGTGGGTTCCTACCAATCCGGCAGGATGTGGCCCGGAAACTTTGTGTAATTCGATGCCCGTTAAACCCGAAAAGGGCGAAGTAGACGATTTTCCGACCGCTACATGCACCTTGCCCGGGGTCAATTTTCCCAAGGCGGTGCAAGCTGCCTGCAATTCCTTTTCCTTACCCCGTAAGACATAGTCTAAATCAGCCGCCAAAGGAGCTGTATTATACCCCGAAATGAATAGGGCCTTGGGAATTGCATCGGGATCTGCGATTACATCATAGGGCCGTTGTTTAATAAAAGGCCAACACCCCCCTTTTAACAAATAGCCTTTTATTTCCTGCGCAGCGGCTTTTTGAACGTCTAAAAGGTTGTGTTTTACGAAGTTTTCCTGCGATTTATCGGCCAATATCTTTATGCTTAGGATTTTTCGCCGAGCACCTCTTTCAATTTCCACGATTTCTCCACTAACCGGCGAAACGAACAGCATGTCCGCCTTATTCTTATTGAAAAAAATTGCTTCGCCCGCTTTGGTTTCGGCACCCTGTTTAAGTAATAATTTAGGTGTTATTCCGTAAAAATCGTTCAGATCGATTGCGTAAACATTGCTTAATACGGCTTTGGAAGTTTCGTGTTCTGCGGCACCGACAAGGTTGATATTCAAACCCTTTTTGATCCGGATGTCTTTTGACATATTCTGGTTGAACTTAGGTTAACAAAAGTTGGATCAAAAGTAGTACTTAAAAGAAAGTTTTCATAATTATTGCCCATAAATTTGGACCATACATCGATGTAAATTTTTTAGGGTCGCTTTTTGTTTAACTTTGCCCTATAATACAATGCACACATGCGCCTGAATATTAAACAATTACTTTTTCTGCTCATTGCCCCGACCCTTTTTGGCCAAGTACAGGAGGAGGTCGATCCCCCGGAAAATATCAAATCGATCATCTTTAAGGGCCCCACGGAAGATCAATTTCCCATTGTACAATTAGGGGAAACCATGTACTTGGAATTTGATGACCTTTTGGCCAACGAGCAAGACTATTATTACAAAATCGTGCACTGCAATTATGATTGGACGCCCTCACAATTGTTGAAGTCGCAATTTTTGTCAGGGATCGATAATCAGCGTATTACAGATTACCAAAACAGCTATAACACCTTACAACCCTATTCAAATTATCGATTGACACTTCCCAATGAGAATGTTCGATTAAAAGTAACCGGCAATTATCTTTTGGAAATCTATAATGATGGTGATGAACTACAATTTTCGAGACGATTTGTGGTGTATTCAGACTTGGTAAAAATCGGCGCCACAATCAAACGTACGCGTGATTTCGAATTTTTAAACGAAAAGCAGGTAGTTCAATTCAGCATTAATACCGGGAATTTTCGGGTTGTAAATCCGAAAAACGAGGTCAAGGTCGCCATCCTTCAAAATTATTACTGGCCATCAGCCCTATTTAATATACCTCCGCAATTTACATTGGGTACCGAACTGGTCTATAAATATGACAAGGAAACCAGCTTCTTTGGTGGCAATGAATTCTTCAACTTCGACACCAAAGATTTGCGGGCGCCGACTGCGGCCATATCGCATATTGAACTCTCAGATCTCTATGAGCATTATTTATTCCCCGATTTCTATCAAGCGGAACGACCCTATACTTATTATCCGGATATTAATGGTGACTTTGTGATTCGCACCTTACAAGGAGATGACAGTTCGCGTGAAGCTGAATACTCGAATGTACATTTCAGCATTCCATATACCGATGTTATTGGGCTGAATGATGTGTACATTTTTGGAAAGTATAACAATTACGCCCTTACCGATCAAAACAAAATGTCGTATAATGAGGATAACGGCATGATGGAAGCTACGATAGAACTCAAACAGGGTTTCTATAACTACAAATATGTTATAAAGAAAGATACTGGGCAGGTCGACCTAAACAGCATAAGTGGAAATTTTCATTTTACTGAAAACAATTACCTCATCTTGGTCTACTACCGAAATTTTGGCGACCTCTATGACAGTGTCATAGGAGTTGGCAGTGCCAACTCACGAAATATTAGCAATTGAACCATGTGCACTTGTTGATTTTCGGCGGAAGGCAGCGTCAAATAGTAGATCAATGTACCGAATTGAACGAAAAATAGGGTACGCAGGGCCATTGGGTAATTCGATTTTTTACTGGGGAACACAATATCCTACGAATCGAACATCAATAGGGTAGTTTGACGGGTTCTTTTATTTCCAATTGACCATTCGCTATTTTTCTATCGTTGCCGGTATCCTCTTTCTTCATTTGCCTCGCGTACATCAGAAAAAAATACACTTATACCGATCATCTTATCTTTCGCTTTCACAATCTATTAATCTTGTTTATCTTGCTCATTATTAGCGATTTGATAATTATAGTTTTTGGAGTAAACAGTAGGTGGATATTTTCAATGGTTTTTAAATGTTCCTATCAGTATACGAAGCGAACATCATAGCAACAAGGGAACTTTCAAAACAATTGTTAAATATCTTTTTTTAAATGCGATTTTTTTTATTTTAGCAGGGTTGACATTCCTATTACTTTCGACCGGTAGCTTTAGTTCATATTAATTTAAAATCAATGATTACACAGGTAACCAAGGGCATTAAAATTTCGGTACAGACTAGTTTTGAAGGGACATTTTTCAAAAATTACAAAATGCATTTTGCGTTTGGGTACACGATTACCATTGAAAATCAAAGTAAGGATTCGGTTCAGTTGACTTCCCGCCATTGGGAAATTTATGATTCCCTGAACGATATGGAGATTTTAGATGGTGAAGGGGTCATCGGCAAAAAGCCGGTCATAAAGCCAGGGGAATCCCATACCTATAATTCGGGCTGTCTTTTGGCATCTCCGATCGGGGCCATGAAAGGCCACTACAACATGGTAAACTTCAGCTCTACCGAAAAATTCAGGGTATTTATTCCTACATTTAAATTCAGTGCCCCGTTCGCATTAAATTGAGCGCATCTTATTCTGCAATAGTTTTTTAACGATTTCCCTTTTTGTACCTTTGCCCGACTATTTAATATTAAACATACAGCAATATGGGTAAAGGATTTTTCCAGGTACCGACCGCATTCAATGAGCCAATAAAAGGCTATGCGCCGGGCAGTCCGGAACGAGAAGAAGTTCTAAAGCAATACAAAATCTATTTCAAGGGCAATGTCGAAGTACCCTTATATATTGGAGCCGAAGAAATAAAGACCGGAAATACAAAACCCTTATCCCCCCCTCATGACCATAAACATCGTGTCGGGACGTATCATCTGGCCGAAAAAAAGCATGTTACCAAAGCGATTAAAAATTGTCTTGATGCCAGGCACCCCTGGTCGCAACTCCCATGGGAACAACGGGCCGCCGTCTTTTTAAAGGCAGCCGATCTGCTTTCAGGTCCCTATCGTGCAAAAATTAATGCCGCAACCATGATCGCACAGTCAAAGACGATCCATCAAGCGGAAATCGACGCAGCCTGCGAATTCATAGATTTTCTGCGATTCAATGTAGAATTTATGTCGCAGATCTATGAAGAACAGCCTGATTCTTCGGAAGGGGTGTGGAACCGGGTGGAGTACCGTCCTTTAGAAGGCTTTGTGTATGCCATCACCCCATTCAACTTTACCGCAATAGCCGGAAATTTACCCGCCAGTGCAGCCATGATGGGCAATGTAGTGGTATGGAAACCAAGTGATAGCCAGATTTTTTCTGCAAAAATAATTGTCGATGTATTCAAGGAGGCCGGCCTTCCCGATGGTGTCATTAATGTGGTCTACGGAGACCCGGTGATGATTACCAAAACCGTCCTCGACAGTCCAGATTTTGCTGGCATCCACTTCACAGGATCTACGACCGTCTTTAAGCAGTTATGGAAACAAATCGGAAATAATATCAATCGTTATAAGACCTATCCGCGAATTGTTGGTGAGACTGGTGGAAAGGACTTTATTTTGGCCCACCCATCTGCAAAACCCGAACACGTGGCAACGGCCATCGTACGCGGTGCCTTCGAGTTCCAAGGTCAAAAATGTAGCGCCGCCTCTCGGGTGTATTTGCCGAAAACAACATCGAAAACGATTATCGACCTTGTTAAGAAAGATTTGAAATCATTCAAGAAACCAGGCTCTCCCGAGGATATGTCGAATTTCATTACGGCGGTCATCCATGAAGGGGCTTTTGACAAATTGGCCAAGTACATCGATCAGGCGAAAAAAGACAAGAAATCCGAGGTTATCGCCGGCGGGTCGTATGACAAGTCAAAAGGATATTTTATCGAGCCCACCGTGATATTGACGACAGATCCACATTATACCACTATGGAAACCGAGTTATTCGGACCTGTGGTTACCCTATATGTCTACGATGACAAAGACTGGACAAAGACCTTAAGATTGGTAGATTCAACTTCTGAATATGCCTTGACAGGGGCGGTGCTTTCACGCGATCGATATGCCATCGAGGAAGCTACTAAAGCACTTCAAAATTGTGCAGGTAATTTCTATATCAATGACAAGCCCACAGGGGCCGTGGTCGGCCAGCAACCTTTTGGAGGAGCTAGGGCTTCCGGCACCAATGACAAGGCCGGATCCGCCCAGAACTTGCTGCGTTGGGTTTCACCAAGATTGATAAAAGAAACCTTTGTAACCCCCGAAGATTATCGGTATCCTTTTTTGGGATAGTGGAATACCATTGTTAGGAAACGCGATTCACCCGTGAAAAAGAATTCGAACGAAACCGAACAGCCGACATTTTTACCAACCTTATCGGTCAGAAGCGGCATACAGGCAATTGAATTCTATAAAATGGCCTTTGGGGCCGTTGAATCAATGCGCCATCTAAGCGAAGATGGGCAGGTCGTCGCAGGGCTTTCCATCGGGGATTGCCGATTCATCTTAGCTGATGAAGCCCCTGAATATGAGAATTTTAGCCCAGAAACATTGGGAGGGACCACGATACGTATGGGATTACAGGTGGGGGACCCAGATGCTGTCGTACAACGGGCAATTTTGGCCGGTGCCAGGGAAGTGTATCCCGTGGCCGATCAGGAATATGGCTATCGCTTGGGGCGTATCGTCGACCCCTATGGCCATCATTGGGAAATTTTCAAACCGCTATGAGTAACACTAAGGTGTGTAATCACCAACGTTGAGGCATTCAAACTTCCTTAAAAAAATGGCTGTTGACTATGAAACCGGGTTTTTCACGCAACTTTTAAAAAATATCCCATCTAAATAGCATACTCCTTAGCCCATGTTATGAAAATAGCATTCCTTTTGTTGGTTTTTGCATTGTTTGTGGCGTGCAGCAATGATCAAGACGATGCGCCTTGCGCAACTACAGACCCAACTAATGACCTCGAATGGTTAAAGGAAGCCGTTGCCACCATGGAGGCCGACACGAGCGAATTGGCAAAATACTTCTTCATTGAACAGGCGACCTATAACGGGGAAGTGGTATTCGTATTTTCGAACTGCTGCCCCAATTGCAATACCGTGGTGAATGTATTCAATTGCCAGGGTGAACTTCTGGGACAATTATACGACGAAGTTCCATATGAACAGATTAGAAATCCAACGGTCATTTACAAACGTGCAGACTCCCCCTGCCCATAACCAGACCATTCGGCAGCGACTGGTCTTAAAAAATTCCTTATCGTGTTAAATTACAGCACTTTGGTGTTAAATTCCTTGGAATTTCAATACTATAAATGTAAATTTAACGTTAATTTATTGTAAATTAATTGTTATATTAAATACGGATGAAGATGATGAAAAACACCACACATAGCACTGACACCTCCTCTATTGCACCCACTTTAGCGCTGGTATGGAACTTCCTAAGAAAGTACGCCAAAAAATGCAGAAGGTCTTATCTTACGATGCTGAATTTATAAGTGCCTGCCTATTCCCGAAATTGGACGCCTATCGAACGATAATCACCGGTTTACCGGGACTACCACACCTTTAAAACTCAAAGGCCCATCAAGCGGAATTCCTTTTGAACCTAAGTTGGCCAAGGCATATTTAAAATAGAACCGATGTTCCCAATCTTGTATCCCGATCTTCGGGGGAATCGGCTCGGTTGTTTTCAAAATCAAGCATTACCGAAGAACTTCATGAAAGCAACCTACAACTTCCCACATCCACCAGTTTGACCACCCATAAATTACGCTAAAAAAAATTGAGAATTCAATATTTTTACTTTATCTTGGAAAGCCCTTTTCTTCGATTATTAAATCATACAACAATCAACTAAATTTAAACAAATGAAAATCATTGCAAGTGCATTAATCTGTCTATCCAGCGTTCTTTATGTCGGCTCAAGAGACCATTGTCCAAAACGACGTAAAAGGATTGCTGGGCTATAATCAACAACAAATTACTTCCTTAGGCGAGGCCTTTTCGGAAGATCAGTATGGATGGCGACCAGCGGAAGGGGTCCGATCGGTCGGCGAAGTATTATTACATGTGGCCAGTACCAATTACTACATAACTTCCAAACTTGGTTTTGCACCCCCTGAGGATGTAGATATCATGACCCTAGAGAAAATCACCGGTAAGGAGCAAATTTTGGCTACGCTCAAAAATTCGTTTGATTTTGTACAGGCGCATTTAGGGGAGCTCAAATCGGCTAATTTTGCGAATGAAGTCGATCTTGGCTTTATGAAAATGGATGAAGTTTCGTGCATGTTACTCATCTTGGACCATAGCGGGGAGCACAAAGGGCAACTCATTGCCTATGCGCGTTCCAACGGCATTACGCCACCTTGGAGCAAGTAATAATCATGCTATTATAATAAAAAAAGGCGCCTGCAGGCGCTTTTTTATTTTGACCACGGTCACCCTTTGAATTTCATTGGTAGGTATACCACTTTTTTTGTTTCAAAAAAATCTTCCTTGAAATACTCGGAAAGATCGAAGATTTCGACGGTCGTATAGTCCTTCAATTCCTCCGACAGATCCCCACCTTTTAAATAGAATATACCATTGCGCCGATCGTGCATCGACGTCTTTTTTATGCGCCCTTTGACCCATCTGACAAAGGTGGGCATGGCCGCAACGGCCCTACTTACCACAAAATCATATTGGGGGGCGATCTCCTCGACTCGAGAATGAATTGCAGTAACGTTTTCGATTCCCAGACCCTCGATGACTTCTTGCACTACCTTGATCTTCTTACCAATGGCATCTACCAAGGTAAAATGGGTCTGCGGAAACATAATGGCCAATGGGATTCCCGGAAATCCTCCCCCGGTACCCACATCTAACACGGTAGCCCCTGATTTAAATTGATGCACCTTGGCAATCCCCAAGGAATGCAGTACATGACGCAGATACAGCTCTTCGATATCCTTGCGGGATACGACGTTGATCTTTTGGTTCCAATCCTGGTATAGATCTTCAAGTTGAAGAAATTGATTTTGCTGTACTTGCGATAAATTGGGAAAATATTGGAATACTAATTCGGCCTTCATACCTATCTTTGTATTTTGACAAAAATAGTATATTCATAAGCGCGAATTTTTTGTTTTGATGGATTCATTGAAACATCAAAAGATTTAATGCGTTATATTTACAATAAAAGCATCTCCCATGGATTCACAAACCATTCGATTTTCACGAAAGGATTCGGCAAAATTCTTCAAGACATTGAACCAAAGGGTCAATGATTATTTTAAGGAAAATAAAATTCAAAAAACGGGCAATTGGCGGTTACATCTGAAAACGGTGGTCATGTTTGCGCTCTTTTTAACACCTTATTTTCTAATACTTACCTTGGGCCTGCCCAATTGGGCTAATTTATTATTGACGATCGTTATGGGCGTCGGAATGGCCGGGGTAGGCATGAATGTAATGCACGACGGGAACCACGGCGCGTATTCAGATAAAAAATGGATCAATAAGCTCATGGGTGGCAGTATCTATATACTGGCTGGCAATGTATACAATTGGCAGGTGCAACATAATGTGCTTCATCATACCTATACCAACATCCATGACCATGACGAGGACATGGAAGCGGGTAGGATCCTTCGGTTTTCAAAACATACCGAGTGGAAAAAATATCATAAGTTTCAACATTATTATTCTATTTTACTCTATGGCCTGTTGACATTCAACTGGGCAATTACGACTGATTTTCAGCAGATGTATCGCTATATGAAACGCAAATTATCGTATGGCAAATTACCCAGCAAAGCCATCAATTGGAGTACCTTGGTGATTACCAAATTGCTTTATATTACGATTTGGATCGTACTGCCACTCATATTCATTGAAATCGCATGGTGGAAAGTGCTCTTGGGCTTTTTTATTATGCATTATGTGGCCGGGGTAATTTTGAGCGTTGTTTTCCAATTGGCCCATATTGTGGATGAGGCAGATACCCCTTTACCAGATGAAAATGGTACCATGAAAAATACCTGGGCCATCCATCAATTGTTCACTACGGTGAATTTTGGCACTAAGAACCGGGTCGTCAACTGGTTTACCGGAGGTTTGAACCATCAGGTAGAGCATCACATCTTTCCGAACATCAGCCATGTTCATTACACAAAAATCTCCAAAATTGTGAAAGAAACGGCTAAGGAATTTAATTTGCCGTACAACGAATATAAAACTACGAGAAAAGCTATAATTTCGCACTTCAAACATTTGCGGGAATTGGGCAAACGACCCGATTTGCAGTACCAGTAAATTTATTCATTATATGAACCACCTTTTATCCGAAAGAATCAATAATATGTCTACTTCGGCCACACTAGCTATGGCCGCAAAAGCAAGGGAATTGCGCAATCAGGGAAAAGATATTATCGGGCTGAGCCTCGGTGAACCCGATTTTAACATTCCCGACTTCATTAAGGAGGCCGCAAAAACGGCCATCGATGAAAATTATAGCAGTTATTCCCCGGTGGATGGCTATGCCGATTTAAAACAAGCCATTTCGAATAAATTCAAGCGCGATAATAATCTTACCTACGGTCTAGATCAGATTGTTGTTTCCACTGGCGCAAAGCAATCCTTGGCCAATGTAGCCATGTGTATGTTGAATAAGGGGGACGAGGTTATTTTGCCGGCGCCGTATTGGGTAAGTTACAGTGATATCGTGCAATTGGCCGAAGGCGTCCCAGTAGAGGTGCCGACTAGCATCGAAACCGATTTTAAAATGACCCCGAGTCAGTTGGAAGCGGCCATTACCCCTCGGACCAAAATGCTTTGGTTCAGTTCGCCTTGCAACCCCAGTGGTTCTGTATACAATGAAAAGGAACTGCTTGGATTGGCCACCGTTTTGAAAAAACATCCAACTATTTTTGTTGTATCGGATGAAATCTATGAACATATAAATTTTAGAGGGGGCCATGTCAGTATTGCGGCGATGGAAGGGATGTATGAACGCACCATTACGGTAAATGGTGTGTCAAAGGCCTTTGCCATGACCGGATGGAGAATAGGTTATATTGGTGCTCCGAATTGGATTGCCAAGGCATGCACTAAATTTCAGGGTCAGATTACGAGTGGCGCAAATTCGATTGCGCAAAGGGCTACGATTACAGCCCTGGAAGCCCCTATTTCCAAAATTAAGTACATGATCGATGAGTTTCATAAGCGACGCGATATTCTATTGGAACTTTTGGGATCCATCGAAGGTTTCAACTTGAACGTACCCGAAGGTGCTTTTTATGTGTTCCCTGATATTTCAAGTTTTTTTGGAAAAACGATGCGGGGAACAACCATTCAAACCGCCTCCGACTTCTCCTTGTATTTATTGGAACATGCCTTGGTGGCGACCGTTAGTGGAGAATCTTTCGGTAATGATAATTGTATTCGTATTTCCTATGCGGCTTCCGAAAAAGAATTACGGGATGCAGCTGCTCGGATCAAGGAAGCGCTGCAGCTGAAAATTTATCACTGGGGGTGTACAACAACCAAAAACAATCCATTTCAAAACGCTGAGAGCGCCCTTTCTTTAGGGGTGCTTTAAATCAAGTACGTTTCCAAAAATAGGGGGTCAACAAAATCAGCACTGTAAAGAGTTCTAGCCTACCGGCAAGCATCAAGAAACTGCACCACCATTTTCCCGCGCCTGGGAGACCATTATAATTACTCACCGGATTCAAACTACCAAAGGCCGGACCCACATTGCCCAAGGAAGAGGCAGATCCGCCGACGGCTGTCTCAAAATCAATACCCATGGCCCCTAAACCTAGGGCGCCGATTATGAACAACAACATATAGAGCACAAAAAACGCAATAATATTATACACAATGTGCTCACGAACCGTCTTGTTATTATAACGTACCGGGATGATGGCATTGGGATGCAACGTCCGTTTAAACTCTAAAAGTCCATTTTTAATGATCAAAATATGACGCATCACCTTGATACCGCCCGCAGTAGAACCTGCCGAACCACCCAAAAACATGAGTCCAAAAAAGAAAATGGTCAGAAAAGGGGTCCAATTTGTAAAATCGGCTGTGACAAAACCCGTGGTGGTGATGACCGATACCACTTGAAAGAGGGTATGCCGAAAGGCGCTTTCGCCCACACCTAGCACCATCGGGTAATAATCAGAAACCGGCACATGCGCCTCAAAATATACAACCAGAGCGGCAATCAGTGTAAAAAGCACTACAAAAGCCGTGTAGTATTTAAACTCTTCATCCTTGAAAACACGCGCCACCTTTCCTTTTAACATATAATAACTGAGCACAAAATTACTTCCTGCCAAGAACATAAAAAGGATGACGATGTATTCGATGATCGGTTTATTATTCCAATAGGCAAGGCTTAGATTTTTAGTAGAAAACCCACCGGTCGACATGGTCGCCATCGAATGATTGATGGCATCAAAAAATGTCATGCCGGCCAATTTTAATAAGATGGTCTCGGCTGCGGTATAGCCTACATAAATCAACCAAAGGCTTTTAGCGGTATCGGTGATACGCGGGTGCAATTTGTCGGCACTCGGCCCCGGTGCCTCCGCTGCGAACAATTGCATACCCCCAATACCCAATAAAGGCAAAATGGCAATGGCCAATACGATGATTCCCATACCGCCGATCCAATGTGTCAGACTTCGCCAGAATAAGATACCTTCGGGCAAAGCTTCAATGTCATTGATTACAGATGCACCGGTCGTGGTATATCCTGAAACGGTTTCGAAAAACGCATTGGTAACCTCGGGAATAGCCCCGGAGAACAAATAAGGCAGCATGCCCGAAAGCGACATCACTACCCAACCAAAGGTGACGATGATATACCCTTCCTTTCGTTTTACTTCCTTTTTATGGCCCCGTGTAAAATACATGGCCGTCACCCCAAGAAACATCGTAGTTATCGCCGCAGTGGTAATATGCAAGGTAGCCCCATCTCCGTAAATACCGCTCATTACCGCCGCCAAAAGCATGAACCCTCCATTGCACAGCAATAGTAGCCCCATGAGATGCAATATGATTTTGGAGTTCAAGTTCATTTTAAAGAAATAAACGCTCTATGGCAGGAATCGTTTCAGGCAGACAACAGACGACTACCCTATCGCCTTTCATAATCTGAAAGCCACCCAAGGCGATATATCCCTTTCCATCGCGCACCACACCACCGATCGTAGCGGTTAATGGAAAGTCTACATCCCGTATTCTATGGCCTGTCACTTTAGAATCAGGTTTTACGACGAATTCAAGAATTTCGGCGTTTAAGTTGTTCAAGCGCATTAAGGCAACGACTTCGCCCTTGCGAATGTGCCTAAAAATATGATTGGCCGCCAATAATTTCTTATTGATCAGTGAATCGATGCCAATTGAATGGGAAAGTTGAAAATAATCCATATTCTCTACCAAGGCAATGGTCTTACGAATATGTTTCGATTTAGCGACCAAACAAGACATGATATTCGTTTCGGAATTGCCAGTAACCGCGATGAAGGCATCCATAGATTCAAGGCTCTCCTCCTCCAACAATTCAACATTACGGCCATCACCATTGATGACCAACACATCGGGCAGGTCATCAGATAAGTCAAAGGCCTTTTCCTTATCTTTTTCGATCAATTTTACATTGAAGTTTTTCTCACAAAGATCACGTGCAGCCTTGAAACCGACCTTGCTCCCGCCCAAAATCATGACATTCTTGATCTCCTTTTTCTTTTTACCAGTAAGCTTGTACAATTCGTCTACCCCTTCTTTCACGGTAATAAAATATACAGTATCACCCTCCTTGAAAACGGTATCCCCTCGTGGGATCCTTGTAAATTGAGTGCCCAATCTTTGCAGGGCGATCGGCATGAAATGAAGTTCTGAAAATATCGTTGCCGCTTCTTTCACCATTTTACCAATAAATGGGGCGCTTTTTTCTAAAGTTACACCGATCATGATCAACTTACCCTCTTCAAATTCATAGGTATCGTTAAAGCCCGATTTGTTGAGCAATAATTGAATCTCGATAGCCGCCAATTCTTCTGGGGAAATAAGCTCGTCAATACCTAGTTCGGAAAACTTGATCGTATCTTTCTTATCAATGAACTCGCTGTTTGAAATGCGAGCTATGGTGCGCTTACAGCCCATCTGTTTGGCGAGCATACACAAGGTGATGTTCGTAGTTTCTGAAGAGGTTACGCCAATCACTAGTTCAGAATTTTGCACTTGTGCATCTTTTAGAACGGCATAGGAAGTGGCATCACCCCGTAATACCCGGATGTCCAAATGGCTATCGGCATAGGCCAAATTTGCCTTCTGGGTATCGATTAAGGTAATATCCTGGGATTCGTATGAAAGTAGTTTGGCCAAATGAAAGCCTACTTCGCCAGCACCGGCAATTATTATTTTCATTTCCTACCAAGATTGTTTTTAGGGTCGGATAAAAGTGCCTTCCTATCATTCATATGAAGTTCATGATTTGGCCTCATTGTTGTTTTACAGCACATTTCGCTAGATTTTTCCACACATTGCAGTGCGAAATTAAACAAATAAATTCGGTTGCCATTTAATTTGGCAAGTAAAAGCTATCGCTTCAAGGGTTTGTAGATCTTTACAACGGGGATATCGTATATTTGCCGAAAATTGCCCCAATGGCCAAAAAAATTACTCCGTACAAGGATTCTCAACTGGGAAAAAAAGAACAGGTCACGCAAATGTTCAATGCCATTTCTGATAAATACGATGGCCTCAATCGGGTAATTTCTTTCGGCATCGATCGTACCTGGCGCAAAAAGGTAGTAAAGATACTTCGCGAAAAAAAGCCCCGGGACATTCTAGATATCGCCACAGGCACCGGGGATTTAGCCATCAATTTAACGGCTACTGGCGCCAAAAGGATCGTTGGGCTTGATATTTCGCCGGGCATGCTTGCCATTGGAAAAAAGAAGGTCCTGAAACTGAAACTTGACCCGATTATTGAAATGGTCCTAGGGGATAGTGAAAATCTGCCTTACGAACAAGCCACTTTCGACGCCGTTACCGTGGCATTCGGCGTTCGCAATTTTGAAAATCTAGAGAAAGGCCTGTCCGAGATCTATAGGGTGTTGAGACCAGGTGGTACTTTTGTCGTTTTGGAAACATCAGTACCCTCAAAAAACATCTATAAGCTAGGCTATCATTTTTATACAAAAAGGATCCTGCCAAAAATAGGTCGGATTTTTTCGAACGACAAGGTGGCCTATTCTTATTTAAGTGAATCGGCATCGGTTTTTCCACATGGGGAAGACTTCAACAATATTTTGCGCAAAATCGGGTTTATAGAGGTAGGGAATAAACCACAAACGTTTGGGGTAGCCTCTATTTATTTTGCATCTAAATAAGTATATGAAAAAAATCTTTTTTCTAGTGTTCGGTTTCATGATTTTCTGCATATCGGGAACCGCGCAATTTAACGAAAACCCGGTATTGAACCTTGAGAATGAGGATAAGGCACTACTTAATTGGGGCTATTTTTTAGGATTTAATCAATATGACTTCAAATTTGACTATATCAATAATCGGGATGACGTTCTGGTAGATAAGAGCTTCGGCTTTAATGTGGGGCTGATCGGGGAAATGCGCCTGAATGAATTTTTAGACTTGCGCTTTGAACCCGGCCTATTGTACAACACAAGAACTTTAGGATTCCCGGGCTTCCTTGATGAAAAAGATGCTATTCGGGAAGTCAAATCTACCTATATCAACTTTCCGATATTACTCAAGGCTAGTACCCGAAGAATCGGGAATTGGAAACCTTTTCTTATCGGCGGCCTGTCGACCTCTATGAATTTAGGCAGTAATGAAAGTAGTCTCGATGATAACTCTGGTGGTACTTTCCGTATGAAAAAATCAGTCTACAATTATGAAATGGGCTTTGGGATCGACTTTTATCTAGAATATTTTAAATTCACTCCGTCAATACGTGGTGTTTTTGCAATCAGCGATGAATTGGTACGCGATAACGACCCGAACAGTCCGTGGACAAGCAATATAGCCGCGATGAGGACCCGTGGGATTTTTGTGAATTTTACCTTCGAGTAAAAATTTTAATGGATTCTCTTCGAATCTCATTCAATAAAATAGCGGTAGCCGTGGCAACATTCAAACTTTCGGTAGTTTCCTTGCCAAATTGAGGAATCCCTATTTTTGTATCGATAAAAACTTCCACTTCCTTTGAAATACCATTGGCCTCGTTGCCCATTACCAAGATACCCGGCTTTGATAATGGGGTAGTATACATCGAATCGCCGCTCATAAAGGCCCCGTAAATGGGTGCTGTTACTCCTGACAAAAAATCGGGAAGATCATGATAAACGATATTCACCCTGGAAATCGAACCCATGGTTGCCTGCAACACCTTGGGGTTATAACAATCAACTGTATTCCTGGAACATACGATGTGTAGCATGCCAAACCAATCACACATTCGGATAATCGTCCCTAGGTTTCCCGGGTCATTTATGCCGTCAAGGACCACTACCCAATCGGAAAACTCGATGGGCATTGCCTCGGGCAAATAAAATACCCCCAACACCCCATTCGGGTTTTTTAAGCTACTCATAGCTTTAAGCTCGGACTGGGAAATCAATTCCCTATGCTGGGTGTGGGTTTTGAGCAGGTCAATTGCAGTGACATAGATGTTATAGGTCTCGAAATTCGAATGCAATAGCTCCTGAACGGTCTTGATTCCTTCTGCCACAAACATCCGGTGTTGAATGCGGTACTTTTTTTGCTGCAGACTTTTTATAAGCTTTATTTGGCTTTTAACAACCATAAAAAAATGTATTTTTGATCTCTATGGGGACCCCGTTGTGCATTAAAAAAAACATGGCTAAAATAAGGTTATTATTCCTAGCTATTGCAATTACGTCCTGCAACTCCCTTAAAAGGGTAGACGAAGATGAGCATCTGATTTCCCGGAATACTATATTTGCGGATGATGAAAAGGTAAAGAACGAAGATATCGAGAGCCTTATCCTTCAGAAACCAAATAGTTCGGTCCTAGGCTATCCCTTGCGTCTCAATCTTTACAATCTTGCAAAAATAAACCCCGATTCATCGTACAATGCTTGGCTCTATAGAAAGGAAAAGAGAAAGCAGCATTTGGTGAATCTTTTGTCGGAAAAGCAAGTCGGACGGTTGGGGGAATCCTTTTTGGTCAAGGGCCTGAGTGAATGGCTCAAAAAAATTGGCGAAGCCCCGGTTATTTTAGACACTGCTGCCACCAGAAAAACATTACAAAGATTGAGTGCGTATTATGGCAGTAAAGGTTACTTTAATAATACAACCACCTATGAGATCGACAGTACCAAACATGAGCGCCGGGCAGAGGTAGCCTATAAGATTAATTTGGGGCAGCCCTATTTTATCGATTCAATATCACATACTATTTCGTCTAAGGCCATAGATTCGCTTTACCTACTTCATCTCAAAGGCTCCCCGATCAAGACGGGCAATCAGTTTGACCTGAACGATTTCAATCTTGAACGAGAACGGTTAACGGCAATCTTCAGAAATTCAGGGGTCTATAATTTTCAGGAAAGTTCGATCAATTTTGAGATTATTAGGGATTCTTCGGCATTGGGGGATGATAAGGGCATGGATATCAACCTAAAAATTGAGGACCTTAAAAAACGTACAGAGAATACCGTGACCACTTCAAAGTACAAAGTGTATAAATTCGATAAAATAAATATATATACCGATTTCCTCTTCAATGAGAGCGATGGGGAGTTGCGATTCGAGCGATTTGGTGACTATACCATTTTTTATCGCAACAAACTCCGATTTAAGCCCAAAACGTTGACCGATGCCATTTTCTTTGAAAAAGATAGTGTATACCGGGATATCGATAGAATACGTACCATACGGCAGATTACCAATCTTAACGTATTTAAATATCCTACTATCACCACCGAGGAAGATAGTATTCAAGGCAATTTGACGGCGAATATCTACCTATCGACTCGTCCTAAATATTCTTCGGGAAGCGATTTTAATATTACCCATTCAAATATTCAGCAAGTCGGCCTGGAAGTCAGTCAATCCTTACAAGCACGGAATCTTTTCAAGGGAGCCGAAAATCTGAGTTTAACGGGACGTGTTAACTTGGGATCTTCAAGGAATCCCGACATCACTGACAATCGCTTTTTTAATATCCTAGAATATGGAGTTGACCTTAACCTAAATTTTCCGCGGATTTGGGTTCCTTTCATCAATACCAGTAGCATCATTCCGAATTATATGCTGCCCCAAACACGCATGTCGGTAGGAACTACTTCCCAGCGAAATATCGGTCTTGATAAACAAACCTTTAATACCATATTGGGTTATAATTGGACCCCTAGTGACTTCAAAAAACATGGGGTTGAGATTTTGAACGTGCAGTTTGTTAGAAACTTGAATCCTGAACGATTTTTTAATGTATATCGCACCTCCTATAATCTGTTGAATGGAATCGCCAGCGATTATGAAACAAATCCCTTGGTCACAGATTTTTTTGAAACCCCGGCTGGTTCAAACACCGCCAACCTGATTATTCCCGAAGGTACGGTCGGCTTCATCAATGCCGTTGAAAATCAAGGATTGATCCCTGTGGCCAACCCGGATTACGAACAGGTCATCCGAATCGAGGAACGAAGACAGCGCCTTACTGAGAACAACCTTATTTTTGCAAGTAACTATACTTTTTCTAAAAACAATAGAAATGGACTAACTGATAACAATTTTTATCAATTTCGGTTCAAATTTGAGAGTGCGGGAAATTTACTTTCGGGAATTTCCAAGATTATTCCCTTCAATGAAAAAGACGGCAAACTCCTCGTTTTTGGGGTGCCCTTTTCCCAATATGTGAAAACCGAATTCGATTTTATAAAATACTGGAGTCTTTCGAAGACCGATGTGCTTGCTGTTAGAAGCTTTATTGGTATTGCCATACCCTATGGCAACGTAGACAATATCCCCTTTGTGAGAAGTTATTTTGGCGGAGGCTCGAATGACAATAGAGCTTGGTACCCGTACTCTTTGGGACCGGGCAGGACCCAAGCCATCAATGATTTCAATGAGGCAAATTTTAAGTTGGCGTTCAACCTGGAATATCGCTTCCCCATAGTCGGGGATATAAAAGGGGCACTGTTCGCAGATGCTGGTAATATATGGAACGTATTTGATAATGTCGACGACCCAAAAGCCGTCTTCAGTGGCTTCGACTCTTTGGCCGATATTGCCCTGGGCAGTGGATTCGGCATACGATACGATTTCACGTATTTTCTTTTCCGAGTCGATCTGGGCTTTAAGACGTACAACCCGGCGGAAGAGCCGTCGAAAAGGTGGTTTAGGGATTATAATTTTGGCAACTCGGTGCTTCAGATTGGTATCAACTATCCGTTTTAAAATTAAATTATTTCGGCGGGGCCCTAGGTCATCGTGTTCTATAAAATGATATTCTTAAAGGAACTGAAATAGGAACAAATCGATTACGAATGGTGTATTTTCTTTATGAACTTTGACTTAGGCGTGCACTTATGCTACTATAATTTTATTACTTTTGCCACTCATTCCAGAAATAAACAGATCAAAACTATGACCCACACTATAAAACCCGGTGTTGCCACCGGCGATCAAGTTCAAGCAATTTTTAATTATGCCAAGAAAAAGGGATTCGCCCTTCCGGCAGTTAACGTAGTAGGTTCGAATACCATTAATGGTGTTTTGGAGACCGCGGCCAAACTAAACGCCCCTGTGATAATTCAATTCTCCAATGGTGGGGCACAGTTCAATGCCGGTAAGGGTTTGTCGAACGAACATCAACAAGCGGCGATTCTGGGCGCAGTAGCAGGCGCCAAACATGTTCACCAATTAGCAAGTGCCTATGGGGCAACCGTAATTTTGCATACCGACCATTGCGCAAAGAAACTATTGCCTTGGATTGATGGCCTTTTAGATGCCAGTGAGAAACATTTTGTCGAAACCGGTACGTCTTTATTCAGTTCACATATGATCGATCTTTCAGAGGAACCACTTGCTGAAAATATTGAAATCTGCAAGAAATATCTGGCCCGTATGAGTAAAATGAACATGACGCTTGAAATCGAATTGGGCATCACAGGGGGTGAAGAAGATGGTATCGACAATTCTGATGTCGATGATTCCAAATTATATACGCAACCCGAGGAGGTCGCTTATGCCTATGAAGAACTTTCAAAGATAAGTCCAAGA
The DNA here is from genome assembly GCA_963798435.1 of uncultured Flavobacteriaceae bacterium. Taxonomy (GTDB): domain Bacteria; phylum Bacteroidota; class Bacteroidia; order Flavobacteriales; family Flavobacteriaceae; genus JALHST01. The sequence continues at coordinate 158,445 of CAWCTF010000006.1, read as the reverse complement.
TTTACAATTGCCGCTGCGTTCGGCAATGTACATGGTGTATATAAGCCCGGCAATGTGAAATTGACCCCGAAAATATTAAGGAATTCACAAGAATACATAACCAAAAAATATGGTGTAGCCCACAATCATATTGATTTTGTATTTCATGGAGGTTCGGGATCGACCGTAGAAGAAATCCGTGAAGCCATTGGTTATGGGGTAATTAAGATGAATATCGATACTGATCTACAATATGGCTTCCTGGCTGGTATACGTGATTATATACTCGACAAAAAAGACTATTTATTATCGCAGATTGGCAACCCCAAAGGGGCCGACGAACCAAATAAGAAATTCTATGATCCAAGGGTGTGGTTACGGGAAGGTGAAAAAACGTTTATAGACCGTCTAACAAAGGCCTTCGAAGATCTTAACAATGTGAATACACTTTAAATTTCCGTTTGCCGAATCAAACTTAATATGGAGGATATGTCTTTATGGTTTAAAAGAAAGGAAAAGGGAATTCAGACTTCCACAGAACAGAAAAAGGATACCCCCAAGGGGCTTTGGTATAAATCGCCTACCGGAAAAATTGTTGAATCAGAGGACCTTGCCAAGAATTTCTATGTGAGCCCAGAGGATGATTATCACGTGCGTATCGGCAGCAAGGAATATTTTGAAATTCTTTTTGACGACAACCGGTTTACCGAACTCGATGCGAAACTTACTTCAAAGGATCCACTTAAATTCGTCGACACCAAATCGTACGCCGACCGGCTAAAAGCCGCCCAGAAAAAAACCGGACTAAAGGACGCCGTGCGTACTGCAGTAGGCAAATCATTGGGCAAAGACCTCGTTGTGGCCTGTATGGATTTTGCATTTATCGGGGGATCTATGGGCAGTGTCGTCGGAGAAAAAATCGCCAGGGCCATTGACTATTCGATCAAAAAGAAAATTCCCTTTGTGATGATCTCGAAATCAGGTGGGGCACGAATGATGGAGGCCGCGTTGTCATTGATGCAACTGGCCAAGACCGCTGCGAAATTAGTACAATTGTCAGATGTTGGCATTCCTTATATTTCATTGTGTACCGATCCTACCACCGGGGGTACTACGGCCTCGTATGCCATGTTGGGGGATATCAATATCTCAGAACCCGGCGCCCTTATTGGTTTCGCTGGACCCCGTATCGTAAAAGAGGCTACCGGCAAGGAATTACCCGAAGGTTTCCAGACGGCCGAATTCATTTTAGAACATGGTTTCCTTGATTTTATAGTACATCGCAAAGAGTTGAAGAAAAAAATAAATCTTTATCTGGATCTAATACAGAACAATCCCATTAGGTCGTAAAGAAAATAATAGTATCTTTGCCGCCTGATTGAAGGACAGTCAGATACATAAAAATCATTTAAAATAATATTGGAATGTATTTAACAAAAGAAGTGAAGGCCGAAATCTTCAAACAACACGGCGGAGAAGCTAAAAATACGGGTTCGACCGAAGGGCAGATAGCCTTGTTTACACATCGTATCAACCACCTTACGGGGCACCTTAAGGCAAATCACAAAGACTACAATACCGAGCGATCATTAGTACGCTTGGTAGGGAAACGAAGAAGTCTTTTAGATTATTTGAAAATGAAGGATATTGTGAAATATCGTGAATTGATCAAAGAATTGAACATTCGAAAATAAATAGATATTAGGGCCCGGAAATCCGGGCCCATTTTTATAAAATTTCAAAGTCCTGGAGTATCATCCGTATTAATTTCGGAAGGCAAACACAAAAAGCTACACACAGTTTTTCATTGGTCAGCACAACACAACAACTCCGACCATAAAATTGTCAGGAGAGACCATTGTTTAACAAGTCCGGTATTTACGGGCTTTAATTCAAATTTATGATTCCAAAAGTATTTAAAGAGGTCATTGACCTTGGTGATGGTAGGGAAATCTCTATCGAGACCGGTAAACTGGCAAAACAGGCCCATGGGTCGGTGGTTGTGCAATCCGGAAAATGTATGCTTCTATGTACCGTGGTTTCGAACTACGTACAAAGCGACGTAGATTTTTTACCCCTAACGGTAGATTATCGCGAAAAATTTGCGGCTTCAGGCCGTTATCCTGGTGGTTTTTTTAAAAGTGAGGCCAGACCGAGTGACGGCGAAGTATTGACCATGCGCTTGGTCGACAGGGTATTGCGCCCTTTATTTCCAAAAGATTATCATTCGGAAACACAGGTGATGATTCAACTGATGTCGCATGATGAAGACGTCATGCCCGATGCTATGGCCGGATTGGCTGCGTCGGCGGCAATTCAACTTTCTGATTTTCCATTTGAATGTGCCATATCGGAATGTCGTGTGGGCCGTGTTGATGGTCAATTTATCATTAACCCTACAAGGGCACAATTAGAAACATCTGATATCGATATGGTTATTGGTGCTTCTGAAGATTCAGTTATGATGGTGGAGGGCGAAATGGGTGAAATTTCGGAAGAGGAAATGGTCGAGGCCATAAAATTTGCCCATGAAGCAATTAAAGCACAAATAGCTGCCCAATTAAAATTGGCCAAAGCCTTCGGCAAAAAGGCTGTTCGCGAATACGAGACTGAAAGGGAAGATGAGACATTGGCGAAAAAAATAAATGCACTTGCCTATGATAAGGTATATGCAGTCGCCAAGGCCGGTTCGGCCAAACATGAAAGAAGCGCTGCCTTCGATGCCATTAAAGAGGAAGTAAAAGCCACATTTTCGGAGGAAGAAATGGCCGAGTATGGAGGGATGGTTTCTAAATACTATTATAAAGCCGAAAAAGCTGCCGTTCGTGACCTAACGTTAAATGAAGGTTTGCGATTGGATGGTAGAAAGACCAATGAAATTAGGCCTATCTGGTGCGAAGTCGATTATCTGCCTTCCACACACGGATCTGCTATTTTTACACGAGGGGAAACCCAAGCCCTAGCAACCGTAACCTTGGGCACGTCACGGGAAGCAAATCAAATCGACATGCCATCCTATGAAGGCGAAGAAACCTTTTACCTACATTATAATTTCCCGCCATTTTCAACTGGGGAGGCTAGGCCGATACGCGGTACCTCTCGCAGGGAAGTAGGTCATGGAAATTTGGCACAACGTGCCTTAAAAAGAATGATCCCTAGTGATTGTCCCTATACTGTACGAGTAGTTTCGGAAGTTTTGGAAAGTAATGGTTCTTCTTCAATGGCCACCGTCTGTTCGGGAACTATGGCGTTAATGGATGCCGGGGTTCAATTGAAAAAGCCGGTATCGGGGATTGCAATGGGGTTGATTACCGACACCGAAACAGGAAAATACGCCGTATTGTCCGATATTCTAGGGGATGAAGATCACCTAGGGGATATGGACTTCAAAGTAACTGGTACGGCTGACGGAATTACAGCCTGCCAAATGGATATCAAAGTAAAGGGACTTGCCTATGAAATTTTGGTGAAGGCATTAAAACAAGCGCGCGATGGTAGATTGCACATCTTGGAGAAACTGGTGGAAACCATTGCGGTTCCCAATGATGATGTAAAACCGCATGCTCCAAAAATGGTAACACGGGTAATACCGAATGAATTTATTGGCGCCTTGATTGGACCCGGTGGAAAAGTAATCCAAGAATTACAAAAAGCTACCAAGACGACCATTGTCATCAATGAAGATCCGATTACCGAAGAAGGAATCGTAGAAATTCTTGGTACCAATCAAGAAGGCATCGATGCCGTATTGACCAAAATAGATTCCTTGATGTTCAAGCCAAAGGTGGGTGAATCATATAATGTCAAGGTGATTAAAATGCTTGATTTTGGAGCCGTCGTTGAATATTTAGACGCACCAGGCAACGAAGTCTTGCTACACGTATCTGAATTGGCTTGGGAACGCACCGAAAATGTATCGGATGTGGTTAACATGGGCGATGTTTTCGATGTGAAGTATATTGGCGTTGATCCAAGGACCCGTAAAGACAAGGTTTCGCGAAAGGCTCTCCTGCCAAAACCCGAAGGATATAAGGAAAGACCCCCAAGGGAAGGTGGTAATCGTCGTGATGATCGACGTGATGATCGTCGTGGCGGCAGGGATAGCCGAGATCGAGATCGCAAACCACCTAGAGATTAGCTATATTTAATTAAGGTAGACCCCAATGACAACATTGGGGTTTTTTTTGTCCGACCCCTAAAATGAAAGTTTTCATAACCGATTGTAACATTTCCAACTTTTTTACGTATAAGTATATGCAGCTTATGCACAATGAACTTAATTAGAATGTAAATCGTTTAGATGAGACAGCTAAAAATTACAAAACAGGTTACCAATAGGGAAACCGCATCTTTGGACAAGTATTTGCAAGAAATTGGAAAAGTTGATCTGATTACCGCAGATGAAGAAGTAGAATTGGCACAACGTATCAAGGCAGGCGACCAAGCCGCACTTGAAAAACTAACAAAAGCCAATCTTCGATTCGTGGTTTCGGTCGCCAAGCAATACCAGAACCAGGGACTTACATTACCTGATTTGATCAATGAGGGAAACCTTGGATTGATCAAGGCAGCACAACGCTTTGATGAAACCCGTGGGTTTAAATTTATCTCGTACGCAGTTTGGTGGATACGACAATCGATTTTACAGGCTTTGGCCGAACAATCACGAATTGTACGTTTGCCATTGAACAAAATTGGATCAATCAATAAAATAAACAAAACGTTCGCGTTTTTGGAACAAGCACATGAGCGGCAGCCATCTGCAGAAGAAATTGCGAAAGAATTGGACATGACGGTCGAGGATGTAAAACAATCCTTAAAAAACTCAGGGCGACATGTATCTATGGATGCCCCGCTTATCGACGGTGAAGATTCAAATTTATATGACGTGCTCCGCAGCGGTGAATCACCAAATCCTGATAGGGCTTTGTTGCACGAATCGTTGCGCACTGAAATCGAACGTGCCTTGGAAACTTTAACCCCTAGGGAGGCTGATGTAATACGTCTTTATTTTGGTTTGGCCGGACAACATTCAATGACCCTTGAAGAAATCGGGGAAACCTTTGATCTTACTCGAGAGCGTGTACGTCAAATAAAAGAAAAAGCGATTCGCAGATTAAAACATACCTCGCGAAGTAAAATATTGAAAACCTATCTTGGCTAATACCTGCCATACTGTCCTATACAGGCCAGCGGTATTATTGCCAAACATAAATTACATGTTAAATATTCCATAAATTGGAATTTTGGAACAAAAGTTGTAATTTGTGAAACGTAACAACAGTTATCATGACTGTTCGTTTTTTGATTGATGAATAAACTCCGGCTGATTACCGGAGTTTTTTTATGCCCTAAGCCAAGATATTCTTTTCAAAAGGTGCGCATTGATTACGATTTTTGTAGCTTGTAGCTTGGTAGAAAAATGAACTTAGCCCGCACAAAACGATGTAACAATGAATTCCCCGAATACTGAACAGCCCAACAACCCACTTCATGGTGTAAAATTATTGGACATTCTAGAATTTCTAACCCAAAAATATACTTGGGAAGAATTGGCTTCGATCGTCAATATCAATTGCTTTAAGAACAATCCAAATTTAAAGTCATCCCTGAATTTTTTACGAAAAACGCCTTGGGCCCGAAGGAAAGTCGAACAATTGTATCTCAAAACGATCAAGAAATGAATTATGCCCTTTAATATTGTTCTTGTAGCGCCTGAAATACCTACAAATACAGGCAATATTGGTCGCTTGTGCCTCGCCACCGGATCTACCCTTCATCTGATAAAGCCCTTCGGATTTGAATTAAGTGATTCGCGATTAAAAAGAGCAGGCCTCGACTATTGGAAACACCTATCAATCGTGGTCTATGACGATCTAGCGGATTTCTTCAACGTTCATAAAGACAAGAAAATGGCCTTCTTTTCGAGCCATGCCACCAAGCTACACTGGTCTATTCGGTATGAGGACGATATGTTTCTCGTTTTTGGGAAGGAATCTGTAGGCTTACCCAAATCAATTCTTGAAACCCATACCAATGAACTATATAAAATTCCCTTGTATAGTGAACATATACGTAGCTTGAATTTATCAAATGCGGTTGCCGTTGCAGTTTATGAAGGATTGAGATATCTTTACTAAGCGGGCGCAGCCGGGACAGCCCTCCTAATTAAGCAAAATCGCACCTATGGACCTAGACGCTTCAGACTATTCTATTCCAGCCAAAACCCGAATCGGCCATGTGCATCTAAAGGTATCCAACCTGCAGCGATCGCTCGATTTTTACTGTGGCCTGCTGGGTTTTGATATTACCACCAAGTACGGGGAAGATGCCGCCTTCATATCGGCAGGTGGTTATCACCATCACATCGGGCTGAATGTGTGGTACAGTAGAAATGCACTTCCGGCACCTACGAACCTGCCTGGACTCTTTCATACAGCAATCCTGTATCCTGACCGTAAAGCCTTAGCACAAATTTATCAGCGCCTTTTAAATGCAGGGTACCCGCTTACCGGGGCTGCAGACCATGGAGTTTCAGAAGCCCTCTATTTAGATGATCCTGATAAAAATGGCGTAGAACTTTATTGGGACAGACCCATGGATGAATGGCCAAAAAATTCGGAAGGTTCCCTTGAAATGTTTACCAAGCCCTTGGATATACATAATTTGTTGAGCTTGCTTTGATAAAGACCTCTTTTTAGTATCTTTAGAGCAATCAACCTATCAAAATCCCATGAAAAAATTCACAGTCCTGACCATTTTCCTCGCCGCCTTCAGCCTAGCTACTTCGTGTAAGAAAGAGAAAATTTCAGCGCCCGAAGAATCGTCTGATATTGCGTTTACCCTCCCGAAAGATTTTCAACTTGAAGACCTGTATCATCAAAGTGCCCATGGCCAAGGCTCTTGGGTCGCCATGACCGAAGATCCCAACGATCGTTTCTACGCCTGTGATCAGCGTGGTAAGATTTACACATTCAAGGCCCCAGCAGAAGGGGAGACCATCGATCCCTCCGAAGTAGATAGTGTAGCGCTGCAAATAGGGGAGGCACATGGACTACTATGGGCACATGATGCACTATATGTTGCCGTGAATAAACGGTGGGATGACGATGTGCCCGATGAACAAGAAAATGGAAGTGGAGTATACAAATTGACCGATACCAATGCAGATGGTAAACTTGACAAAATGGAAATGCTCTTAAAACTGCAAGGGGAAGGGGAACATGGTCCACATAGTTTTGTACTATCACCTGATGGACAAGACCTTTATTTTATCGCCGGAAACCACACACTCATTCCCGAATCATTGCTACAGAATAGCAGATTGCCGACCAATTGGGGTGAAGACAATCTTTTTAAACCCTATTTGGATGCACGGGGCCATGCCAATGACATCAAGGCACCCGGAGGTTGGATCGCCAAATTTACCCCAGATGGTTCGAATTGGCAAATTATTTCCGCGGGCTATCGCAACCCCTTCGACATGGCTTTTAATCAAGATGGCGAACTGTTTGCCTACGATGCCGATATGGAGTGGGATATCGGTATGCCTTGGTACCGTCCTACACGAATTTGTCATGTTACAAGTGGCAGCGAATACGGCTGGCGTACCGGATCGGGTAAATGGCCGGCCTATTATCCCGACAATCTTCCAGCCGTAAAAAATATGGCTCAAGGATCACCAACAGCTGTACTTGCTGGGGCAAAATTGAATTTCCCCTCTAAATATAGAAACGGCCTCCTAGTAATGGATTGGAGCTTTGGCACAGTATATTTCGTTGATTTAAAGGCCAACGGAAGTAGTTATACTGGGGAACGTGAAGAATTCTTATCAGGCACCCCCCTACCCTTGACCGATATGATCGCAGGTTCCGATGGAAACCTTTATTTTGCCACTGGGGGACGTGGACTCGATTCACACGTCTATCGCCTAAGTTATCGGGGGTCGGAAGACACAAAAGACGTAATTGCTGTTAACGAGGAAGCGGCAACACAAAGAAAACTGCGACATAACCTAGAAAGGTACCATGTGGCGCAATCGGTCGAGGCCATTCCCCTGGCCTGGGAAAATTTGAACAATGCTGACAGATATATTCGGTATGCAGCCCGAGTCGCACTGGAACACCAACCTGTCGATCAGTGGCAAACGCGACTTTTCGAGGAATCAAACGACATAAAGATCATTGAAGCCAGTATTGCATTGGCCCACCAAGGGGATAAAAACCTTCAAGGAAAACTTCTAGAAAAACTCAATTCAATCACGTTCGACCAACTAACCGACCAACAAAAAATAGATCTACTAAGAACGTATGAGCTGTTATTTATAAGAATGGGAGCACCTGATGCATCGCATCGAAAAATGACAATCCAGAAACTCAAACCATTTTTCCCGAACAACAGTAGCGCCGTTACCAAGGAATTGGCGCAACTAATGCTTTTTCTTAAAGCCGATGGTATCACAAAAGACCTAGTGGCACTCTTGGAAAAGAACACCTTAGAAAAAACAGTTTCAGAAGGGGTCCAAATGCTTTCCGAGGAGACCACCTTGCGAAGTGAGCAATATGGACCGCTCATTCGTGATGTAATTGCAAAAATGCCACCAAGCGAGGCGATTTATTATGGGCTATTATTAAGCCATGCCGAGGAGGGATGGAACAAGGAACTTCGCAAAAAATATTTTAGCTGGTTCTATGATGTACTGGGTGCAAAGGGCGGGATGAGTTTTAAGGCCTATATGGAAAACGTACGGCAAGAAGCCATGACCCATGTCCCTGATGCCGATAAAGAACATTATCAAGAAATATCAGGCGTTTACTCGCCTGCAGAGGCATTGGCTGATATTCCACAACCCATTGGTCCTGGAAGTCATTATGCTATTTCAGATTTGAGCAATATTGCTTGGGGTGGCCTAGATGATTACAATGGAACGTTCGCAGATGGTGAAAGGGCCTATAAGGCCGGTATGTGCGTCTTATGCCATAGAATGCGAGGGGAAGGCGGCGCTGCGGGACCTGACCTTACTCAGGCACATGCCAAATTCGGTGCGTACGACCTATTATTTGCTATCTATAGCCCGAACGACGAAATCTCGGACCAATATGCCAATACGCTGTTTACCATGAAGGATGGCAACAAATTTGCCGGACGGATCAAATCAGAGGGGGAAGACAAAATTACCCTAATGCCCAATCCCTTTAATGAAGCCTATACCATCGAATTGGCTAAAAGCGAGGTGGTAAAACGTGAATTATCACCGATTTCGCCAATGCCCCCCGGACTTCTTGATCGCCTGAACGAACAAGAAATTATTGATCTTTTTGCCTACGTACAAGCTGGAGGGGATGCCAATAATGCAATCTATACTGGAAAATAATTAATATAAATACATCAAAATCACTGACCAATCCTTAATTAAAACAACGCATGTTCAAACAACGTCTTGTAATATTATGTATCCTTTCAATATGCCTTTCGACAGGCATCATGGCTCAAAAAAAATCAGCAACTCAAAATAAGGAACCACAGACCATCGATAAATCATTTTATGAAGGTTTGGAATGGCGCAATATCGGACCGTACCGTGGTGGTCGTTCATTAGGGTCGACTGGAAGTCCCGGAAGGCCTTTGGAATATTATTTCGGTGCGACTGGTGGCGGACTTTGGAAAACAACCGACGGTGGTAATGAATGGGCCCCAGTAACCGATGGTCAAATTACAAGTTCTTCGGTTGGGGCGGTCGCTGTGGCCGAGACCAATCCCGATATTGTCTATATCGGTATGGGAGAGGTTCAATTACGTGGAAGCATCACCCAAGGTGATGGGGTTTATAAAACCAAGGACGGTGGTAAAACCTGGAGACATCTGGGATTATCGGAAACCCAAGCTATCGCCCGAATTCGAATTCATCCGACAAATCCTGACATCGTATATGTTGCCGCATTGGGCCATCCGTATGGGGAAAATGAGGAACGTGGGGTCTTTCGAAGCAAGGATGGCGGTACTACTTGGGAGAAAGTATTGTATGTAAGCAATAAAGCAGGAGCTGTGGATCTGATTATTGACCGAAATAATCCAAAGGTCCTATATGCCAGTACTTGGCAAGTATATAGAAAGGCTTGGAAAATGTGGGGTGGTGGTCCCGACTGCAAATTATGGAAGTCGATCGATGGCGGGGATACGTGGACGGATCTCACTAACAATCCAGGAATGCCTGCAGGGCCTATCGGAAAAATTGGGGTTACGGTATCTCCTGCCGATTCGAATCGTGTATGGGCCATCGTCGAAGCGAACGAAGGTGGTGTCTTTCGCTCGGACGATGCAGGAAAAACATGGGAACGCACCAACGAGGAACGCAAATTACGCCAACGCGCTTTTTATTATTCTCGTATTTATGCGGATCCGTGGGACAGGGAGACCGTGTATTGTTTGAATACCGGCTTCTACAAATCGACCGATGGTGGCAAGACCTTTGGCACGACGATCGAGGTACCGCACGGCGATAATCATGATCTTTGGATCGATCCTAATAATCCTGATCGAATGATAAACTCAAATGACGGTGGCGCCAATGTCAGTGTAAATGGAGGAAAAAGCTGGACGGAACAAGATTATATTACCACACAACTCTACCATGTGATGACAACGAGCGATGTTCCCTATCACGTAGCAGGTGCACAACAGGATAATAGCACCTTGGCCATCCCCAGCGATGATTGGCAACATATGCAGGCGGGAGGACCCAATCATGGTTGGTATTACGAAGTTGGTGGTGGTGAAAGCGGGTGGATAACCCAACACCCCGTTAATAAAGACATATTTTATGCAGGAAGCCAAGGTGCCCTTTTAACGAGATATGATCGAAGTAATGGGCAGTCCCGGGATATTCAAGTATATCCGAGATTCTTTTCCGGCGAACCCGCCAGTGCCTTGCCCGAGCGATGGCAATGGACCTTTCCGATCATGTTCGCTCCCCAAGATCCACAAGTTATGTATACCTGTTCGCAACATGTATGGAAAACTACCAACGATGGTCAGACCTGGGAAAAAATCAGTCCCGATCTCACGTATGCCGATCCAGAAACCCTTGGAAAAACAGGTGGGGTTATTACTATGGATATGAATGGCCCAGAAATTTACGCGACCGTGTTCGCCTTGGCGCCTTCCTATCACGATATCAATACGATTTGGGCGGGTTCAGATGATGGAAAAATTCATATTACCCGGGATGGCGGTAAAAATTGGACCGATATCACCCCAAAAGAGCTACCGAAATTTTCACGGGTGAGCATTATCGATGAATCAAAACATCGCCCGGGAACCTTATTCGTGGCGGCCAACCGATATCAAGTAGATGATCGAGAACCCTATGTATTTAAAACCACCGATTATGGCAAAAGCTGGACAAAAATCATAAACGGCATTCCGAAAGGCCATTTTGCTAGGGCCATACGTGAAGATCCCGAGCGACAGGGCCTCTTGTTTTTGGCAACCGAGCATGGCGTTTATTTTTCTATGAATGATGGCGAATACTGGCAAAGTCTGCAATTAAAGCTGCCAGATACCCCCATACGGGACCTGGTCGTAAAAGACAATGATGTAGTCCTGGGTTCGCATGGGCGTGGATTTTGGATTTTAGACGATATCGAACCCTTGCGACAATATACCGACGCTATGCGCAATCAATCGGCCGTTCTTTTCAAGCCTGCCAACCCGATTCGGGGACTGGGCGATGCAACTATTCAATATTATTTAAAGGAACAACAGGATACGATTACTTTTGAAATATTGGATGGGAATGACCATTTGATCAACACATTCACTGGAAGTAAGCCAAAATATGAAGTCGATCCCGATCTGCCCTATTGGAAAAAAGGAGGGTCTTCAAAACCAACTACCGCGAAGGGCATCAATGTTTTCAAATGGGATATGCGATACCCAGGTGCCACAGATTTCGAGGGGATGATCATCTGGGGGGGTACTCCACAAAGAGGGCCCAAAGCACCGCTGGGAAATTATAAGGTTCGAATGAAAACCAAGGACTACGATCAGACGTATTCCTTTGCGATTCAAATGAATCCGAATCTTAAAGGGATTAGCGAAGCAGACTTGCAAGAACAATTTGATTTGGCCCAAAAGATCGTGAAAAAGACAAGCGCAGCGAACGAGGCGGTTATCGCCATACGCGAGATCCGAAAGGATATCACGGCCAATAAGGAAAAAATAAGTGATGCAGAATTCAAGGGAACCATGCGCCCGTTTCTTGATAAAATGACCGTAATCGAAGAAGAATTGTATCAGGTCAAGAACCAATCGGGTCAAGATCCCTTAAATTTTCCGATAAAACTTAATAATCGTTTGGCATCATTGCGGTCCAGTCTCGAAGATGGGGATGCAAAGCCGACCGACGGCGCCTATTTGGTGTTTAAGGAATTATCGAGCGAGCTTGAAAAACAATTGGCCGATTTGAAAGGAATCATCGAACAAGATTTGTCAAAAGTGAATTCAGTTTTGACACAGGCAGGTGGCAGTGCGATTGTGGCCCCTGTTATCGGTCAATAAATTAGGAGCATCATGCTGATTTACTGGCGCAATGTAAGCTATCACCCTTGTCTAATTTTTTATGATGGGCTATTTTTAGCAGTACGACGCATGAAAAAAGATTAGGAGTAGGTTTTGGGAACGTAGCATGTAGCTCAGATCAGAAGCAGCATTCATTATCAACCGTATGGCCAGGAAGCACGGTACGCCCCGTGGATGGCGAAAATCTTTTTAGTAGTAAAACTCCAAGGTTCGTTGGCGGCAAGTAGCCAATGAGGCCGAAATACAACTGGCTTTCAAGACCTAGCGAACCTCTAAAAAATGGATGGGGCGTCGATTTGCGCCACTTCGATACCTGAAATTAGTGCTGAGAAACAGGAACGCCCTTAAAACTATGCACTTTTTGATGGTACATGGGTTTAACGAAAACCATATCATTTCACTACTTTTGTTTAAAATTTCAAGCGTAGCACACTAATGAGCAGAGTAAAAATAGCCCCTTCCCTTTTGGCTGCGGACTTTGGAAACCTTCAACGTGATGTTCAAATGGTCAATCAAAGTGAAGCTGATTGGCATCATATCGATGTAATGGACGGATTGTTCGTTCCTAACATTTCCTACGGAATGCCAGTTATCAAGGCGATTTCAAAATACGCGACAAAGCCACTTGATATGCATTTAATGATCGTAGATCCTGATCGTTATATCAATACATTTGCCGCATTAGGTGCATTTTCACTCACGGTGCACTATGAGGCATGCAATCACCTGCATCGAACGATCCAAGCGATAAAGGAAGAAGGGATGTTAGCCGGCGTCGCGTTAAATCCCCATACGAATATAAACGTCCTAGAAGATACCATTCGGGACATAGATATTGTATTGATAATGAGTGTAAATCCCGGGTTTGGTGGTCAAACTTTTATTGAAAATACCTATAACAAACTTCGTGATTTAAAGGCATTGATACAACATAAACGTGCCAATACCCTTATAGAGGTCGATGGTGGGGTAACCTCCCACAACGCCAAGGCCTTGGTAGATGCCGGCGCCGACATACTTGTAGCAGGAAGCTTTATTTTCAATAGTGGCCATCCGTCGGAGACCATTAAAGAGTTAAAGGAAAACGCAGGGTAATGGGGCAATTCGATGTTTTGGTCATAGGCGGTGGACCCATTGGCATAGCCTGCGGCCTAGAAGCCAAAAAAAAAGGGCTCAGTTATATCATCATAGAGAAAGGACCGATCGTAAATTCGCTTTTCAACTATCCGGTCAACATGCAATTTTTTTCTTCCTCTGAACGATTGGAAATCGATAATGTGCCCTTTATCAGCAAGGAAGCGAAGCCTAAAAGAAACGAGGCGCTTGAATACTACCGTCGCATCGTAACCGCCAATCAACTCAATATCCATTTATTCGAAAAAGTCGAAAGGGTTATCAAATCAGAAGACCATTTTTCGATAAAAACCAATAAAAACAGCTATACGGCCCTAAATGTAGTCGTGGCAACGGGATTTTATGATATTCCCAATACGATAAATGTCCCAGGGGAAAATTTATCAAAAGTTTCCCATTATTACAACGATCCGCATTTTTATGCCCGACAAAAAGTAGCCGTAGTAGGAGCCAGTAATTCAGCTATCGACGCCGCCTTGGAATGTTGGCGTAAGGGCGCGGAGGTAACCCTCATCATTCGGGGAGCGGAAGTAGGCCAAAGGGTCAAGTACTGGGTTCGTCCTGATATTGTGAATCGTATAGAGGAAGGAAGTATTAAAGCCTATTACCATGCCGAGCTAAGGGAAATCACCGAAAATGAAATTCTGGTGACGACCCCCGAAGGTGATATCAAACTTGAAAATGACTTTGTCTTGATCCTTACAGGGTATACACCTGATTTTGACTTTTTAACCAAGATGGGAATAGCAATCTCCAAGGATGACAAAAGGCTTCCGCAATATGATCCCACCACCATGGAAACGAATATTCAAGGTGTTTACCTAGCGGGCGTCATATGTGGAGGCATGGAAACCCATAAATGGTTTATTGAAAATTCACGTATCCATGCGCCCATCATCATGGAGGCTATTTTACAAAAAAAACAGGCAATCGAATCTTAGCCGGGCATACTAGGCAAGTTCCAACCGTTCTGGTAAATGTGGCTAATATATTCGCTAGCAGCCTCCAGCCCGTTCAGTTGTGTGTGTTGCACATTCCATTCAGGAAGTCCGTTACGCATTTGAAATCCGTAGTGTTTTACAACTTCCATAACTTCATTGGGACCAATATTCTTAAAATTCATTTTTTGACCGTCCCATTCGAGTATTTTGTTCAATCCTTTAAGTCGAATCGCCAAAACGCCTAAGAGGACCATCTCATTAAAAGGCCCCGCATATCGAAAATTGGAAGAACCTTCTACCCTGCTTTCGGCAGATTCCTTACAGGCCCTGATCCAATCTTGCTCATGGGGCCCGTCAATATAGCCGACTGCTCCAGGAATCCGCCGCAGATAAGGCGTTACATTAGGAATCCGGCCTGATAGGAGCCTTGGATTAAAACCACCACAATCGCAAATAAGCGTATCTTTTGTCCCTATAAACATGCACCCACCCAGACCATCACGGATCAAGGGCTCCCCTTCTGGCAGCAATTCTGGTCGGTCAGGCAGAAAACCTCCGTCATACCAATGTACCTTCACCGGCGGCATTTTTACCAAATCAGTTGCTTCCCTTTCCGGAAAATCAAAACGCACTTTTTCGGCTTGCGGTGGACTTTCAGTATTCGCGGTCGTTGAACTTCCGGAAATCGCTTCGGGATATCCCAATTTTAGCGCACGATAGACTGGGTCTAATACATGGCACGCCATATCCCCGAATGCCCCGGTTCCAAAATCCCACCAACCGCGCCAGTTCCATGGGGTGTATATTTCATTATAGGGACGTTTTGGTGCCGGGCCAAGGAATAGGTCCCAATCGAAGTTTTTGGGAAGGGCCATGGTCCTTACAGGGCGTTCCAAGCCTTGAGGCCAAATAGGGCGATCGGTCCAGGCATGGGCCTCAGTGACCTCCCCAATTTCCGCGTTCCATATCCATTCACAAAGTAATCGGACCCCATCTCCTGAGTTGCCCTGATTCCCCATTTGGGTGGCCACCGGATATTTTTCAGCCAATTTGGTCAGTAATCGTGACTCATAAATTGAATGTGTCAACGGTTTTTGACAGTAAACATGTTTATTGAGGGTTAGGGCCGTACTGGCAATTACGGCATGGGTATGGTCTGCAGTAGCCACTAATACGCCGTCGATGGTATCCCCAAGATCATCGAACATTTTCCGCCAGTCATAATATTTCCTGGCTTTTGGAAATTCATTAAAACACCGTTTTGCGTAATTCCAATCAATATCGCATACTCCAATAATATTTTCGGTTTGCATCGCAAGAAGGTTGTTGTATCCTTTTCCACCAACCCCAATACCAACAATATTCAACTTGTCGCTTGGGAGTGTATGCCCCAATCCGCTAACCGTATAACTCGGTACTATTGAAAAACCTAGACCTGTTATAAGCGTATTTTTAACGAAACTTCGGCGTGTTACTTCATTTTTTATCATGATACCTTTTGTTTACTGTGCTTTCCAACATATGCAGTTAAAAGAAGTGCCTATGAGTGACCTCCTATTAAATGTATTAAAAATACCCGGAATTGTAAGATTCCAAAATCGCGTCCTTGAAAGCAGCTATTTTATGAGCAAGGAACTTATTCTATGTGAAATTTAGACCTTTTATGAGAAATAGATTCTCGAACAAATCGCCACTTTTAAACTGAAAGCCTAAAATCAACAGCGGGACGGGGCAAGGCAGAATGAAGGACCGGAGGGATTGCATATCCCTTATGCGCTCCAATATCAAAGCTGACAGCGCATAAAATCAAAGTTGGAGTGGGCAAGGCAGAATGAAGGACCGGAGGGATTGCTTATCCCTTATGCGCTCCAATATCAAAGCTGACAGCGCATAAAATCAAAGTTGGATTGGGCAAGGCAGAATGAAGGACCGGAGGGATTGCATATCCCTTATGCGCTCCAATATCAAAGCTGACAGCGCATAAAATCAAAGTTGGATTGGGCAAGGCAGAATGAAGGACCGGAGGGATTGCTTATCCCTTATGCGCTCCAATATCAAAGCTGACAGCGCATAAAATCAAAGTTGGATTGGGCAAGGCAGAATGAAGGACCGGAGGGATTGCTTATCCCTTATGCGCTCCAATATCAAAGCTGACAGCGCATAAAATCAAAGTTGGATTGGGCAAGGCAGAATGAAGGACCGGAGGGATTGCATATCCCTTATGCGCTCCCCTTTGCAAATAGAAAACCAAGGGCTATCGCCCTTTGTTCCCTGTTTTGAAAAAAGCACGAAGCGAATGCTTCTGCTTTTTTCAAAACAAAGAACCACGCCTTAAGGCGTGGTTTTCTGCTTGTAGTGACCGCGGAGGGATTCAAACCCCCAACCCTCAGAGCCGAAATCTGATGCGCTATTCAGTTGCGCCACGCGGCCAAAATTCAGTATTCTAGGACAAATTTCTCTTGACAATGGTCGAGATAGTCTTCCCATCGGCCTTTCCAGCCAACTCTTTGGAGACCAGCCCCATCACCTTTCCCATATCTTTCATACCTGAAGCCCCGGAGGCTTCAATGGTCTTTCTTACTACTTTTTCAATATCTCCCTCGGTCAGCTGTTCGGGTAAAAACTGTTCAATCACAGCTATTTGGGCCAATTCGGGTTCCGCCAAATCGTTTCTGCCCTGTTCCAGAAAGATGGCGGCACTATCCTTTCGTTGTTTTACCAGTCTTTGAACCAACTTGACTTCCTCCTCTTCCCCTAACTCACTACCTGAGCCTGTCTCTGTTTTGGCCAAAAGTAGGGCGGATTTTATAGCTCGAAGTGATTCCAAGGCGACCTTGTCCTTCGCTTTCATAGCCAATTTCATCTGTTCCATTACTTGTTCCTGTAGGCCCATGTTCCCAATTTTTTGGACTGCGAAGATAAAAATAAACCCGAAAACAAATGTTATTTTCGGGTTTAAAATTTACGGGGAACAAAGATTCAATGTCGACTAGTCGACATTATCATGCAAAAATGAATTATTCGAACGGAATTGAATTTCATCATTGCTGTCTTCGCTTAGCGTAGTTCTGGAGAACCTATTTTCCCTAGGTCCTTCCTTTAAATCGACCCCCTGCCTTTTATAGGCGGGTTCCTTTTCAATTTCATCGATATTATTTAAACTGTTCTGAAATTTATAATTAAAGTCCTTTAACTTTTTTCTGCGCACATCGGCCCGTTGCTTCAACAATTCTTCCAAAGGGGTATCCATCGGATCGATTTCCTTTGATTCCTGGGCAGATACCTCACTATCCGCTACGGCAATTACCTTTTTTTCAAAGACCAATTCGTCCTCAATAATTTTAGGATCAAACTCTTCGGCCTTTGACTTAGCACCCGTCAACCTATTTTCCAATTCCATATAATCATCTAGACTGTAACGGGTTTCACCTTCCTTGTTGTATTCCAACACTGGAATCACCTCGATGTGCTCCTTCACATCCATATTCTTTAGTTCATCGTCCAAATTAAACGTAACTACATTTTCACGTTCCTCCTCCTCTTTGTCCTGTGTATTCAAGGGCATGTCGAAACTAATTACAAATTGGTCATCTTCAACCGAGGCATCAATTTCCTGGGGGTCTACCACTTCTATATCGCTAAGCGTCTCTTTGGACTGGATGATTACAAAGTCGTCTTCCGAGAATTTTTTAGCAATCACTTCTTCATAAAAAACATTGAAATTTTTAATATACTTTGAAGTAGGAATAAGTTCCATGGTATCTTCCTCCACAATCAGTTGTTTCGTTTCGGAAACTTCCAGTACATCATCCTCTTCTAATAGTTGATGTACAATAGGACGGGCGCTTAAATTGTGTACTGCCTTTTGTTCATCTTCAAGGGTATGGATAATTTTTTTTGATTCGGTGTTCACGATATCGTCTTGTTGGTCAATGTGAAATCCCGTGGCTATTACCGTTACGGCTATCGCCTCTCCCAATTCGGAATCCTCACCTACCCCCATGATGATATTGGCCCCATGACCCGCTTCGATTTGAATATGATCATTGATTTCCCCAATTTCATCAATGGTAATTTCCTTAGAGCCAGAAACGATGAGCAACAATACATTTTTGGCGCCTGAAATCTTATTATCGTTGAGCAATGGTGAATCGAGGGCCTTCATGATTGCCTCGTTCGCCCTGGCAGATCCAGAGGCAATGGCTGATCCCATAATTGCCGTTCCGCTATTTGATAGCACCGTCTTGGCATCACGCAAATCGATATTCTGCGTATAATGGTGCGTTATTACCTCGGCGATACCACGGGCTGCGGTCGCCAATACTTCATCAGCCTTTGAAAATCCTGCCTTAAAACCGAGATTGCCATAGACTTCCCGGAGCTTATTATTGTTAATGACAATGAGCGAATCTACGTTACTACGTAATTTTTCAATGCCTAATTGAGCCTGTTGACACCGCATTTTACCTTCAAATTGGAAGGGCATGGTCACAATTCCTACGGTGAGTATATCCAATTCCTTGGCAAGTCGTGCAATGACCGGAGCAGCACCAGTACCTGTTCCCCCACCCATGCCTGCAGTAATGAAGACCATTTTCGTGGTATGATCTAACATATTTTTTATGTCCTCAAGGCTTTCGATTGCCGCCTGCTCCCCTACCTCAGGATTGGCCCCGGCCCCAAGGCCTTCTGTAAGCGAAACGCCCAATTGAATTTTTACGGGCACGGGACTGTTATTGAGTGCTTGAGAATCGGTATTAAGGATGACAAAATCAACCCCGTTAATACCGGCCTGGAACATATGGTTTATGGCGTTACTTCCTCCGCCACCGACTCCAATGACCTTTATTACATTGCTTTGATTCTTGGGTAGATCAAATGCGATTCCTTCAAATTCGGTGTTGTTGCTCATACTCTTTAAATTACTGGTTATGTTTTATCTTTTACTTGGGGTATACCTATTCGGCATTGTCTAGAAAATCCTTTAACGCCTCAGACCATTTATCAAAAACTGATTTCCTTTCCCGTTTTGAGGTGCCTTTAGTCGATATGTCCGGGGTATCGCCATGCTCGGCGAACACAAGTTCCTTTTCTTTTGCCTTGTTTTCAATGGCGATTGGCGCACGGCGTTTGTTTTTGACCGCATTCATCAAGAGCCCGACCGCCGTGGCATATAACGGACTTGCCACATCATCATCAGAATCGCCGGCCAGATGCTCATTAGGATATCCGATTCTTGTATCCATGCCGGTTATGTATTCTACCAATTGCTTTAGGTGCTTCAATTGACTTCCGCCACCCGTTAGGACAATACCGGCTATGAGCTTCTTTTTTTGCTCTTCATGACCATAATTCTTGATCTCGACATACACCTGTTCAACAATTTCCACAACACGGGCATGAATAATCTTTGAAAGATTTTTAAGGGTTATTTCCTTCGGTTCCCTTCCACGTAAGCCAGGAATAGAAACGATTTCATTATCCTTATTTTCGCCTGGCCAAGCAGAACCAAATTTTATCTTTAATAGTTCGGCCTGTTTCTCAATGATCGAACAGCCCTCCTTTATATCTTCGGTGATAACGCCTCCACCAAATGGTATTACGGCAGTATGCCGTATAATACCATCTTTAAAAATTGCAAGGTCGGTCGTACCTCCACCGATATCGATCAAGGCCACCCCTGCCTCTTTTTCTTCTTGGCTTAATACGGCTTCGGAGGACGCCAACGGTTCGAGGGTGATATTCCCTAAATTCAAACCTGCGCTTTTTATGCAACGGCCTACATTCTTTATGGAAGATACCTGCCCGACGACCACATGAAAATTAGCCTCTAAGCGACCCCCGTACATTCCTATGGGCTGTTTAATCTCCGCCTGACCGTCAACCTTATATTCTTGCGGTAGCACATGTATAATCTCTTCCCCTGGCAACATCACCAATTTATAAACCTGATTGCACAGCTTGTCCAGATCGTCCTCATTGATGACCTCTTCTGAATCAACCCTGGTGATGTAATCGCTATGTTGCAAACTTCGTATGTGCTGGCCAGCAATTCCAACGACCACCGAACTGATTTTCAAACCTGAATTCGCTTCGGCTTCCTCAACGGCTTGTTGAATCGATTTTATCGTTTGCGTAATGTTATTGACAACGCCACGGTGTACTCCCAAACTTTTGGATTTACCTATGCCCAGCACCTCAATTTTACCGTATTCGTTTTCCTTGCCGATGATGGCTACGATTTTGGTGGTTCCTATGTCCAATCCAACTGAATAATTAATTTGTTCCATGCTATTCGTTTAAATTTTGGTGCACACTACTTGATTGTCGAATTCCAAACTAACCGTTTTAAATTCCTCTAAGGTCTTATCCTTATTTGCCTTTATATAAAATGCCCTGAAATTGTTGAATTTCTCAGCCAAATTCTCGATATCCCCCAGATCGACGACAAAATTTTCCATACGAAACTTCAACTGATACTTATTATCTTCCACGATATGTATCCCGATGACATTTTTTCTTAGAAATTCATCGGTATTGATATATTTCAGGATTTCATAGACATCCTCCAGACTTTTCCCCGTAACTTTTCCAGTAATGATGGGCACCCTGGCCGAGTGGGATACGGAAAACGGCATGCGTTTTCCTTCATCATCCAGATAAAATTTTGTAATCCCCTCAATTCTTCCGATTGGTTTGCGCTGCACGATCTTAGACGTAAGCTCACCATCAATAGTAAGATAAACTTGGGCGCTTTTTACCATTTCATTGGCCTCGATGACCTTCTCCATAGTATTCAAAACTAATTTTTCTTTAGGGACATTTATGAGCGGCCCATAATTTTGTATTAACAATTTATTAACCATACCTTCAGAAATGTAAAGGTTCTGATCTCCAAGGAATTGTATTTTAATTCCGTTGATCATCTTTTTCTGGTGTCGGGCGTTCGAAAAAGCATAAAGGCCTGCGATGACCAGTATGAGCCCTAGGGTTTTTAAGTAATTCCAATTAATGCGCATATTCCAATTCTTTTTTAATTCGTGATACTTCGAGGCCGATATCCCCTGCACCCAATGTAACCAATACATCGGGGTTTAGATTTTTGATTTCTTGTGTCAAATCTAATTTTGTTACTAGCTTTTTATGGGGGTTATTTATTTTTTCCAACAGCCATTCTGATGTAATACCCTGCAACGGCTTTTCGCGCGCGGGATATATATCCAGGAGCAAAATACCATCGAATTTTGCCAGACTTTCGGCAAACCCATCGGCAAAATCCCGTGTCCTGGAGAATAGGTGTGGCTGAAACACCACTACGATCTTTTTATTGGGATGCATTTCCAGGATGGCATTATATACGGCATCTATTTCGGCAGGATGATGCGCATAATCGTCAATAAAAATGAAATCATCCTCGTTGATTTTATACGAAAAACGACGTTGTACCCCCTTGAAAGTCGCCAAAGCTTCTGCGATTTTGGAAGCCGGGCATCCCGTTTCAAGTGCCATGGCAAAAGCTACCAAGCCGTTCAAAAGATTATGCCTTCCTGGTTTACTGAATTTAACCCCCGTTAGGGTAGCTTCGGGGGTTTTCAAATCAAAAACGTAGGTTCCATGTTCTATTTTGATATTGCGTATGCAATAATCGGCATTATCGTCAATTCCATATGTTATTCCGTCCAAGGGAAGTCCGTTGCGCACGAATAGCTTTCCGTCAGGCGGTACCCTCTTGGAAAATTCCTCAAAAGATTCGATTAATGCTTCGTGATTCCCATAAATATCCAAATGATCCGCATCCATTGAGGTTACGCATGCCACATCTGGGAACAGCCTTAAAAAAGAACGATCGAATTCATCGGCCTCTACCACCGAATATGTGGTTCCTTGGTAAAAGAAATTACTATTGAAATCCTCTGAAATACCCCCCAAAAATGCGGTAAATGAGGCATCTGTCTCCTTGAGTAAATGGGCAAGGATACAGGACGTGGTCGTTTTCCCATGCGTGCCGGCAACAGCAAAGCAAAAGGTATCTTTTGTTATCAGGCCTAGGACTTCCGATCGTTTTTTGATCTCAAAGCCATGTTGTAAGAAATATTGATATTCTTCATGTGCTATTGATACGGCCGGGGTATATACAATTAAAGTAGTATTGGGCTCTAAAAATTCCTTGGGCACGGCATGTAAGTCATCATTGTAATGCACCACCATTCCCAATGCTACCAACTCCTTGGTCAGCGGGGTTTCAGTCTTGTCATAGCCGGCCACCTTCTTGCCAATGAACATAAAATAACGCGCAAGGGCAGACATACCGATACCTCCGATTCCGATAAAATAAACGTTTTTTAGTTTCGTTAGATCCATTGCTTCCCTTGTTCGCTGTGCTTCACACTCCTATTTTTACACTTTTTCATAACCTTTAAAAATCCGAGGCCAAATTGCCACGGGAATTAAACACGGGCCCTATCTAAACCGAATTTGCAATTGGCGCATCATTCAAAAGCTTTTCGATTTCATCGACTATGTGTTTGGTGGCGTTCGGCATGGCCAACTTTTTAATATTGCTACCCAGTCGCTCCTGATATGCCTTCGATTGAAATAAACTCGAAAAAACGGCTTCGAACTCGTTTTCCAATTGCCCTTCCTTGATCAATAAGGCTGCATCGTGTGCAACCAGGGCCGCCGCATTTTTGGTCTGATGGTCTTCTGCAACATTCGGCGATGGAATAAAAATCACGGGCTTGCCCACAATACACAATTCCGATACAGAACCTGCACCTGCCCTTGAGATAATCATATCGGCGTTTGTATAGGCCAAATCCATCCGATTAAGAAAGGCAAACACCTTGACCGAGTCTGAACCATACCTTTTGTATTCCTCATAATACAATTTGCCACATTGCCAGATTAACTGTATCCCAAGTGATTTGAAAAAATCGAGCTTTTGCTCGACCAGTTGGTTGATACGCTTGGCGCCTAAGCTTCCACCCAAGATCAACAAGGTTTTCTTATTTTCGTCTAATTCAAAAAAATGCAACCCTTCCGTTTTGTCTTTTCCCAATACGACAAGATCCCCACGCACAGGATTCCCGGTCTTTACAATTTTAGCTGCGGGAAAGAATGTTTCCATTCCATCATAGGCAACACATATCTTGGCCACCTTATCCTTTAGCAGTTTGTTCGTAATGCCCGCAAAAGAATTCTGTTCCTGCAGTATACAGGGGATGCCACGCCCCGAGGCCACCCTTAATAATGGGCCGCTGGCAAAACCCCCGGTGCCGATGACAGCATGTGGCTTAAAACTTGAAACTATTTTACCCGATTGGATCAAACTGCTTATTACTTTAAATGGGAACATCAAATTTTTAAGGGTCAGTTTCCGTTGCAACCCTGTAATCCATAAGCCTTCTATCTTATAACCGGCCTGTGGCACTTTTTCCATCTCCATACGATCCTTGGCCCCAACAAACAGGAATTCGGCATCGGTATGTCTTCTTTTCAGCTCATTGGCAATGGCTATGGCAGGATAAATATGCCCGCCAGTGCCTCCACCAGACAATATGAACCTATAGTTGCCCACTAAGAACCTCTAAAGGATTCGTACTATCGGGGTCGATGGTTTCATTTTCCGGGACCACTGCTTTATTACTCACGCTCAAAATAATGCCTATTGCCAAGCACGTCATCCATCCCGAGGTACCCCCGCTACTGATCAAAGGCAAGGTTTGACCGGTAACCGGGAAAAGTTCAACGGCAACGGCCATATTTATCAATGCCTGAAATATAATTGGCAAGCCAACACCCAAGGCCAAAAGTTTCCCAAAGACCGTAGCACTTCCATTGGCGATTACCACGATCCGAAATAAAAAAAACAAGTAGAACATCATGAGTAAAAATCCACCGACCAAACCATATTCCTCGACGATTATGGCATATATAAAATCAGAGGAACTTTGGGGAAGAAAGTTCTTCTGAACGCTTTTTCCAGCGCCCTTTCCCATGATACCGCCCGTTGCAATCGCAATTTTTGCCTTTTCGATCTGATAATCAGACTCGGAGTCTGTAGGGTTCCTAAAATTGTCAATGCGACTAATCCAGGTATCCACGCGGTTTGGAAATAAATCGGGGATAGCCTTGGCCGTCAATATAAATATGGTCAGGCAAAGTATTCCTGTAAGAATGATTCCCAGAAGATATTTTATGGGATATCCACCAAGAAAGCACAGCATCAACACCATCGAAAAAATAATGGCTGCAGTAGAAAAATTGGCGGGCAATATCAAAACGATTACAAAAAACACCGGAAGCCAAAGTGGCAGGATACTTTCTTTAAAATTGATTTCCCGGTCCTTGATCTTTGTTAAATAACGCGCCACATAGATCATTAGCGCCACTGCGGCCAGATTCGAGGTCTGAAAGGTAATCCCAACAAAAGGAATTCGTATCCATCGGCTCGCGTTTGCCCCGTCTACCGTCGTACCCTGTGCCAAGGTAAAGACCAACAGCACCAGTACTATCGGCATGGCGATAAGTGATAGTCCCTTAAAAAAATGTGCAGGAATGCGATGAACCCCATAGATAATACCAAATCCCAAAAACAAGAGCACCCCATGCTTTACCAAAAATCCAAAAGGCGTCCCGTAGCCAACAACATAAACTAAATTGCTGCTGGCACTGTAGACGGGTAAAAACGAGAATAGGCCCAAAAGGGCCACCACCGCCCAAAGCGCCTTATCTCCTTTTAGATTATTGAACACTGCGATCACCTTATAAATTTTTTATGGCTTCCTTAAATTGATTTCCACGATCTTCATAATTCTCGAAAAGGTCGAAACTGGCGCATGCCGGAGATAGTAAGACCGTATCTCCCCGTTCGGCTATCTTGTAGGCAACTTTTACGGCCTCATCCATGGCATAGGTCTCGACCAAAAGATCTACGACATTGCCGAAAAATTCTTTTATTTTAGCATTATCAAGTCCCAAACAAATGATCGCCTTAACTTTTTCACGCACCAATGGCATAAGCTCGCGATAGTCATTGCCCTTATCAACGCCCCCTACGATCCAAACTATCGGCGATTTTATACTATCAAGTGCATAATACACCGAGTTGACATTCGTTGCCTTAGAATCATTTATATATTGAACATGCTGGATCTTCAATACCTTTTCAAGACGGTGTGGCGCCCCTTGAAAGTTTTCGATACTTTGGCGGATGGTCTCCTTACGGATGCCCACTAATTTTGCCGCGGTGGCAGCAGCCATCGTATTCTTGAGATTGTGTTTTCCTTCAAGTGCTAAATTGTCAGTGGTCATTTTTATGGTAGTATTATCTGTTGTTATCTGTATTTCAGTATTCATTACAAAGGCCCCTTCCTTAAATTCCCTACTTATGGAAAAAGGCAACAATTTTGATTTGACAGGATGCTTCTTTAACCAATCTAAAATGACCCTATCATCTGCGTCGTAAATGAGATAATCATCTTTGGACTGATTTTTTGCAATCCGAAATTTGGAAGCGATATAGTTTTCAAATTGGTAACCATACCTATCAAGATGGTCGGGGGTTATGTTCGTCAAAATGGCAATATGCGGTTTGAATCGGCGTATACCATCGAGCTGAAAGCTGCTTATTTCCAGAACATAATACGCATAATCGTTTTCAGCTACCATCTTTGCAAAACTGTCACCAATATTTCCTGCGATCCCGACACGCATCCCAGCTTCCTGTAGAATATGGCCCGTAAGCATCGTTGTGGTGGTCTTCCCATTACTTCCCGTGATGCCTATCAGGATCGCATCGGTATAGTCAGCGGCAAATTCTATTTCAGATACTACTGGTATGCCTTTCTCCTGCAATTTCACTACCAAGGGAACCGTATCAGGTATGCCCGGACTTTTCATTACCACGTCGGCGGTTAAAATCAGGTCTTCCGTATGCCTTTCCTCCTCCCAATCAATTCCAAAATTTTTAAGAACGTTTTTATATTTCAGTTGTATTTTTCCTCGGTCGGTCACAAAGACCTCGAAACCCTTTTTCTTCCCCAGAATGGCCGTTCCTACGCCGCTTTCCCCAGCGCCCAAGATTACCAATCGCTTCATCCTAACGGACTTTTAAAGTCACGATAGTGACAATGGCCAGGAGAATCCCTATAATCCAAAACCTAGTTACTATCTTACTTTCGTGATACCCCTTTTTTTGATAATGATGGTGCAAGGGTGCCATCAAAAAAACACGCTTTCCCTCCCCCAGCCTTCTTTTTGTATATTTAAAATATCCAACTTGGATCATGACCGAAAGTGACTCGGCAAAGAAGATCCCACAAAGGATGGGGATCAACAGCTCCTTTCGAATGATCAAAGCGATTACCGCTATAACGCCCCCGATGGTCAAACTTCCCGTGTCACCCATAAATACTTGTGCCGGATAGGCATTGTACCATAAGAATCCTATCAAGGCCCCGACAAACGCCGTTATAAAAATTACCAGCTCCCCAGCCCTCGGTATGAACATGATATCTAGATAATTGGAAAAGATAATATTGCCCGACACCCAGGCAAAAATGCCCAAAGTCAGCACAATTATAGCGGAAGAGCCAGCCGCAAGGCCATCTATACCGTCGGTGAGGTTGGCCCCATTTGAAACCGCCGTTACGATCAATATGACAATGGGAATGAAGATCAACCACGCGTAATTTTTAGCACCTTCTCCCGCCCAGCTAATCAGACTACTATAGTCTAGCTCATTGTTTTTTAACAAGGGCACCGTGGTCATGGTTGATTTAATTTCCTGACCCTTCACCTCCTCGACCGTATATTGTGCGGTAATCCTCGTACTATCATCCTCTCTCATAGTAACCTGTGGATGAAAAAACAAGGTTGATCCCACAATAATACCCAGACCTACCTGCCCAAGAATCTTAAACCGACCTTTCAAGCCTTTTTTGTTATTCTTGAAAATCTTGATATAGTCATCGATGAAACCGATGATTCCCATCCAGATGGTCGTGATGATAAGAAGTATTATATAAATATTGTCTAGTCTCGCAAAGAGCAGTACGGGAATCAGGGTCGACATGATGATGATCAATCCCCCCATGGTCGGGGTGCCTGCTTTCTTTTCTTGGCCTTCCAATCCCAAATCGCGTATGGTTTCGCCGATTTGCTTGCGTTGAAGAAACAATATAACCCGCTTACCGTATGTTGTAGCGATTATCAAAGAAAGCAACACTGCCATGGCGGCCCTAAAAGTGAGAAACTGAAAAAGGCCCGCTCCTGGAACTTGGTAATGTTTTTCTAAATAATCAAAAAGGTAATAAAGCATTCTTGGGGTTTATGTTTTGTTGTCTTTGGACTTTTTATTTATTCATTTTTCTAGCGCCTATTTTCCCTGGCTTATTTATTCAAGCTTTTAAGTAGGTCTTTCACAATCTCAAAATCATCAAATTCAATACGCTGCCCTTGACTTTCCTGATAGGTTTCATGGCCTTTCCCGGCCACCAAAATGATATCGTTGGCACTTGCCAATTGGCATGCCGTCTTTATGGCCTGTTTGCGATTTTCTATAGACAGTACCTTTTTTTCGTTTTGCGGTTCTACTCCTGCTTCCATTTCCGAGATGATGGTATTGGGATTTTCGGATCGCGGATTATCGGAAGTAAAAATCGCCTTGTTGCTCAACTCTGAAGCGATATGACCCATAACCGGACGCTTTGACCTGTCTCTATCGCCACCACACCCCACAACGGTGATGACGTTTTCATTTCCAGTTCTCAATGTGTTGATAGTGTCAAGCACATTCTTAAGTGCATCCGGCGTATGGGCATAATCGACAATCGCCTTAATTTTCTCTTTCGATATAAAATACTGGAACCTGCCATCGACATTTTCCAATTCACTTAGAAGCCGTAGGATTTCCAAGGTTTCGAGCCCCAATAATTCAGCGGTAGCATAGATTGCCAGTATATTATAGGCATTAAAATGGCCGATAAGCCGGGTCCAAAGTTCATGTTCCCCGATTTTTAACAATTGGCCGTCAAATTGACTCTCCAAGATCTGCGCCCGATAATCGGCATAAGTTCTCAAGGCGTAGGTATATTTTTGTGCTTTGGTGTTCTGGAGCATTACCAAACCATTCTTGTCGTCAATATTGGTCAAGGCAAAGGCCTTTTTTGATAGGTTGTCGAATAGGACTTTTTTGGTATCGCGATATTCTGCAAAGGTCTTATGGTAGTCGAGATGGTCATGGGTAATGTTGGTAAAGACGGCCCCCGCAAAAACAAGGCCTTCGGTTCTTTTTTGATGTATCCCATGGGAACTCACTTCCATAAAACAAAATTCGACCCCGGCTTCGCTCATATAGCTTAAATGTCGGTTGATGGTCAAGGCATCTGGGGTCGTATGGCTTGTTTTGTATTCCTTGTCATCGACCATGATCTTAATGGTCGAAATAAGCCCGACTTTGTACCCTGCCTTTTTAAATAATTGGTAGAGTAGCGTACTAATGGTCGTTTTCCCATTCGTGCCGGTGATACCTACCAATCTTAAATTTTTCGAAGGATTATCATAGAAGTTCGAGGCCATAACGGCCAAGGCGGAATTCCCGTTATCAACTTCGGCATAGGTAACCCCATTTACAAGTGTCACAGGAAGCTTTTCGCAAACGATGGCCTTGGCACCCTGATTGATGGCCTTTTCAATAAATTCATGTCCATCAACCAAGGTTCCCCTGATTGCCACAAAAACATCATCCATTCCGACATTTCTTGAATCGAAACAAATGGTATTGACCATTACATTGGTAGAACCGCTAATAGCGGAAAGGCCTACGCCATACAATATGTCCTTTAATAGCTTCATGAAAGTTCCAATACGATTTTTTCTACCTTCTTTAGATCGGTTCCTTGGGACACCGACTGCTTTTTTACCCTGCCATTCCCCTTAACCTCAACTTGCAATCCTAGGTTTTCTAAAATTGAAATGGCATCCATACCGCTCATGCCCTGTACGTTGGGAACCTTATTATATTTTTTCTGGGCCTCGGCATAATATTTTTGATAGGAATCTTCCAATTCTGGACCGTCGCTAATCTGCATCTCAACCTCATCGATCAACGGATTGTTGGCATACACTTTCTGAGCGATCGACCTGAAAACAGGACCCGAGACATCGGCCCCATAGTATCCCACACTGCGATCGGGCTCATGAATGACTACGATACAGGAATATTTTGGGTTTTCGGCTGGAAAGTATCCCGCAAAGGTGGAAATGTATTTAAGTTTGTCGGGGTCTTTTGATACATAATTCTTTTGGGTCGTTCCTGTTTTGCCGGCCATTGAAAAATTCGGGGAATACAACCGGTGCCCTGTACCATGCTTTGATTCGACCACATTCTTCAAAAGCTGTTTTACCTTCATCACGGTCTCTTTTGAACATATGGCCGGGTTGATTACCTCTTTATCAAATTTCTGGATGGTGCGGTTCCACTCTTTAACTTCCTTTATCAATCGTGGCTTTACCATTTCGCCATCATTGGCAATGGCATTGTAGAAGGTGAGCGTTTGTAATGGGGTCAAGGAGACCTCATAACCATACGACATCCAGGCCAAGGAGATACCTGACCACCCTTTGTCACCAGGATATCGAATCACCGGGGTGCCTTCTCCTTTTACGGGAAGTCCCAATTCCTTATTGAGCCCAAAGCTCATAAGACGATCCACATATTTTTCAGGATGGTCCTTATAATTATTATAGATCATTTTAGCAAAAGCCGTATTCGAAGAAACTTCGAACGCCCTGCCTACTGATATTTTACCATACCCTCCGTGTTTCGAATCCTTTACGACCCGATCATAAATTTTCCATCTACCATTTTCCGTATCTATAATGCTCGACGTATCAATAACCTTGTCCTCCAAGGCGGCCACAAGGCTCATCAGTTTAAAAGTCGAACCTGGTTCATGCGATTCCCCAATGGCATAGTTCAAGCGCTCGTAGTACTTACCATCTCCGGTCATCCCTAGATTCGAAATGGCCTTTATTTCACCGGTTCCGGTCTCCATCACAATGACACACCCATGATCGGCCTTATATTTTTCCAATTGCGCCAAAAGCGCATGATGGGCGATATCCTGAATATTGATATCGATTGTGGAGATGACATCATAGCCGTCTTTTGGCTCGACAATATTATCAAGTCCTATGGGCTTCCATTGCCCCATGGCTATTTTTTGCTTCAACCTTTTGCCTTCCGTACCGCGTAAATAATCCCCAAAAGCACCTTCTAAACCAACGCGCGTAATATGGCCTTCCTCATCGACACGCTCGTAACCAACACTTCGTTCGGCTATTTTTCCCAAAGGATGTTCCCGAACGGTTTTTTGCTCGACGATCAAGCCCCCTTTATAAGGTCCTTTATTCAGCAATGGGAATTCTTTTACAGCCAAATAGGCCGAATAGTCGAGATTACGCGCCAAAAGGGTATACCGGTTTTTGTTTACCTTGGCCTTTCTCAAGAGTTGTTGATAATGTGAGGACGTATTCCCCAAGAGGTTTGAAAGTGCATCGGATAACGGCTTTACATTTTCCACAAAATCCTTATCGGCGACCGTTTCGGCATCAAATCGAATTGTGTATTTGGAAACCGAGGTAGCCAGGAGACTGCCATCATCAGAATAAAGATCACCGCGATTCGGGGCAATCGTAAACATCTTCTCGGTCCGCTTCAAGGCCAAGGCACGATACTTGTCGCCATCAACGACTTGAATACGAACCAACTTAAACAGCACAGCACTTGCAAACAGAAAAAGGCAAGCTGTCATAAAATATAAGCGGGTCAATATTTTTTTATCGGTGACGGCCATTAGTCTTTAATTGATTTAACCCGTATCTTTTTTGGTGGCGTTTCAGAAGGTTGCAGGCCTTTTTCCTCTAAGATCTGTGAAATGGTAGATTCGAGTTTTAATTTTTGAATTGCCTTATGAATATCGACGAACTCGCTGCGCAATTCTTTGACTTCCTCGTTCAACGAGGCTATCTGATGCACTTTTCGATCAGCACTATGTGAACTGCTGATCATCACCGTGGCCAAGAAAGATGCAAAAATGATGAACAGCCAATTCTTTGGAGCATCGCCACTCACCAAAAACTTACCTTTTAAAATGTCCAATATTCCTTTTTTCATCGTACTACTTTTTCATATTCTTTCGGCTATGCGGAGCTTTGCGCTGCGTGCCCTATTGTTTGATCGTATTTCTTCTTTCGACGGAACCACAAGGGAGCCGACCTTTTTAAAGGGTACCGTACTATTACCATAAAAATCTTTTTCAGGTTCTCCTTCGAACTGCCCTGCCCGAATAAATCGTTTCACCAGTCGGTCCTCTAGGGAGTGATAGCTAATGATACTCAATCGCCCTTCTTTATCAAGTAATTCGGAAGTCTGTTGTAAAAATTCCTTAATTGCCTCGATTTCCTCATTTACTTCGATGCGAATTGCCTGATACATTTGGGCCAAAATCTTATGTTCTTTTGATTTCGGTAAAAACTCCTGTAGTACCGACTTCAATTGTTGCGTTGTCTTTATGGGCATCCCAGCACGTTGTTCGACGATCTTTGCGGCAATGGCATTTGCATTGCGCAAATCACCGTATTCATAAAAAACAGTCGCCAGTTTTTTATGGTCATACCTGTTGACGACCTCAAAGGCCGAAATAGGGTTCTTTTTGCTCATCCTCATATCCAAGTCGGCATCAAAGCGGGTTGAAAACCCACGTTCAGGAATGTCAAATTGGTGGGAGGAAACGCCAAAATCAGCCAAAATCCCATCTACTTTCCGAATGCCATAGAACTTTAAAAACTGCTGTATATACCTAAAATTCTCATGGATCAGGGTAAACCGTTCATCAAGAATGTTATTTTCAAGGGCATCTTCGTCCTGATCAAAGGCGAACAATTTCCCTTTATTCCCCAATCTTTTCAATATTTCACGTGAATGACCTCCTCCACCAAAAGTCACATCGATGTAAATTCCGTTCTCTTTTATATTGAGTCCATCGACTGACTCCTTTAATAAGACCGCATTATGATACATGGTCTACGTCGTCTCCGTCATCGCCCATTACCTCTTCGGCCAGGGCACCAAAATTCTCCGCGGTCTCATCCAATACTTTTTCATAACTATCCTTGTCCCATATTTCAATGATGTTGATGGCCGAACTTAGCACTACCTCCTTATCTATACCCGCAATTGACACTAGGTTTTTAGGTATCAGCAATCTTCCCGTCGCATCGATTTCCACCACTTTTACACCTGCCGAAAAACGGCGTATAAAATCATTGTTTTTTTTCTTGAAGCGGTTTTTCTTGTTCATTTTCTGCATCAGCAGGTTCCATTCCTCCATAGGATACAGCTCCAAGCAAGGCTGAAATACCGATCTTTTGATTACAAAACCATCGTTAACGACCGGGGCCATCTGATTCTTTAGGGCAACGGGAAGCATAACCCTACCTTTGGTATCGGCCTTGCAGTCGTATGTTCCAATGAAATTGATCACGTGAGTGGCTGGTATTTCTTATAATAACTCAAATATATAAATATTATTACCACAATTTACCACAATTTACCACTTTGTTAGTAAATTTTAGTTTTTATGCCATAAATACCTTTAAAAAAACCGAATACCTTAATTTAGAAATGACGAAGACCGATTTCATTAGCAGCTTTAAGTTGTCAATTCGTAAGTGATAGAAAACATAGGAATGGTTTGTATTTTAGGGAAATGCCTATATTTGCCAACTATAGACCACAAGCGTCCTGAATGGAAGAGCATATAAAAACCGAAGGAAAATTTAGGTTCATTGAAAAGGGTGAAGGCACCCCAATTATAATATTACATGGTCTCATGGGAGGTTTAAGCAATTTTCAAGGCGTTACCGAACACTTCCCCAAAAGAGGTTATAAGGTATTGGTACCTGAACTGCCCATCTATGAATTGCCCATCATTCGGACCAACGTTAAGAATTTTGCCAAATTCCTAGAGCGTTTTATTGAATTCAAGGGTCTCAAGGATGTAATATTGTTAGGAAATTCATTAGGCGGACATATTGGCCTACTGCATACCAAATTGTACCCCAAAATGGTCAAGGCTCTGGTAATAACAGGAAGTTCAGGTCTTTACGAAAGCGCTATGGGCGATGGATATCCCAAACGTGGGGATTATGAATTCATTAAAAAGAAGGCCGAAAATGTTTTCTATGACCCAAAGGTGGCCACCAAGGAAATTGTTGACGAAGTGTTCGCCACGGTCAATAACCGCATGAAGTTGGTAAAGACTTTGGCCATTGCTAAAAGTGCCATTCGCCATAATATGTCTAAGGACCTGCCTAAAATGCATACGCCCACCTGTATAATATGGGGGGATAACGACCAGGTCACCCCACCGGATGTCGCAAGGGAGTTTCATGAACTTTTACCGGATTCAGATCTATTCTGGATTAAAAAATGTGGCCACGCCCCCATGATGGAGCATCCAAATGAATTCAATCAAATTTTGGATAGCTGGTTAGCACAACGTGGTTTTTGATACCGGCCCAAAGTCAGTAGCCATTTTCTATTCAGTAAATTCCTATCATTTAAT
Source organism: uncultured Flavobacteriaceae bacterium (assembly GCA_963798435.1). Lineage (GTDB taxonomy): Bacteria > Bacteroidota > Bacteroidia > Flavobacteriales > Flavobacteriaceae > JALHST01. Next base: position 124,181 of record CAWCTF010000006.1, on the reverse strand, counting down.
ATTTTCGATGTGAAAATTAAATCGGCCGACTTTGTAATAAGCAACACCGATGTTGCCAAATGCCCAAACGAACCCTTGCCCGAATATGCCTTCATCGGTCGTTCGAATGTTGGCAAATCTTCCTTGATAAATATGCTTACCGAACGAAAAAGTTTGGCGAAGACCTCGGGAAGACCTGGGAAAACACAACTTATAAATCACTTCAAGATCAACGGCAATTGGTTTTTGGTCGATTTACCAGGGTATGGGTATGCCAAGGTTTCCAAAAAAGACAAACGAACCTTTCAAAAATACATTACCAACTATTTTCTTGAACGACCCCAGCTCGTTTGCTCGTTTGTATTGGTTGATATTCGCCATGAACCGCAACCTATCGATCTCGAATTTATGCAGTGGCTTGGAGAAAATTCAATCCCTTTCAGTATCGTCTTTACCAAGGCCGACAAACTAAAGCCAATGGCCATTGAGAAACATGTAGCCAGCTATATTAAACAATTGTTGGAGGGAATCTGGGAAGAGGCCCCGCGCTATTTTGTGACTTCTTCTTCAAAAGGAGTCGGTAGGGATGAAGTGTTGGCCTTTATTGATGGCATCAACTCAGAATTCTTTAAGAATCAACTTCTTTAATTCCCTGTCGGCCTCTAATCAATAAAATTAGTTCTTCCGGTTTTTTCATCGCATTCAGCTCCTCTGTCTTTATAAAAACTTCGAACCCGTAGCTTGTTTCGTTCAAAACGATCGGAAAGGTATAAGCGTGCCCAAACTTTGAGGCATATTGTTTTTTGAAGGCATCCCTATGCAAGAATTGCATAGGGATATCAGTTGTCTTACGGAATTTTTTCCAACTTCTTTTTTCGGTAAAGGCGTTAAAGGTAAGTTCACACAATTGGCACTCATAAGTCGACGGACTAAAGATTTTATGCGCCACATCGAGGAGTGAAGCCCCGAATCCTGAATCGGCATTGTAAACAAAAACGAGCTTTTGAAGTGCTGTACCTTTCATAATAATCTGGTAATACCTTATATTTAGTAGTTGTTAAGTCACTTACACATAAAATTACTTACAAACAAACCTGTTTCCATGGGAAAATCTCTTTTGTGGGTAAGGCGCATTGTGGCTACATGCTTCGTATCGTTGCCTTACAATTCGGTGATAATGTCAATTAACGAGGGTGAGTCGGTAAGATTGGGGGAGGAAAAGCTGTAGCACTTGTTGTTTCGTATGGTTTTATAGTTATGATCTTTAACCAAGTTGACAGTTTAAAACAAAAGGTCAGTAGGAATCATGCCCAATGAGATTGAAAATTTATTGCAATATATACCTTGAATTGCGGTTCAAACTATACATACCGTACAAGTGGTTTCAATAATTGGAAGCTATTAAACCGACTGTACCAAGTGACCGCGTCCTATCATTTTAAATACTGACCAGAAAAATGAAACAAGTATCTAAAAACGTTCTACTTACCAAAAGGCGGAATTCCCATTATTTTATTTATGCCTTACTGTGTCTTTTGCTTTTTTCGAATTGTGCCCCCAAACCTCCTTTTGAAAAAGGGAATTTTAAACCATCCGATTTAACTGAGTTGGTAAAATTAGACCCCACCATCCATTTGGATATACGGTATGCCACAAACAACAATCTCGTTGGCCGACCAGTTTATAGCGAAGCAAGGGCATTTTTGCAAAGGCCGGCCGCCGAAGCTTTGATAAACGTAAATGAAGCATTAAAACCTTTTGGATATGGCTTGCTTATTTTTGATGGATATCGCCCCTGGAGTGTCACTAAAATATTCTGGGACAGTACACCCCTAGAAAATAAAAAATTTGTTGCCAATCCAAAAGAGGGCTCAAGGCACAATCGAGGTTGTGCAATCGATCTAAGCTTGTATGATCTTGTATCTGGAAAAGAAGTGCAAATGACTGGTGACTATGATGAAATGAGTGAGCGCTCTTATATAAATTATTCCGGTGGCACAGAAGAACAACGCCATTTGCGCGATTTACTTAAAAGCAAAATGCAAGACCATGGCTTTGTTGTTTATGAATATGAATGGTGGCATTTTGATTATCAAGGATGGGAAACCTATCGCATTCAGAATATCCCATTTTCGGAAATAAACTAGAATTCAGGTACGACCGTACATCTACAATTGCGAATAAAACCTTTCCAAGCGAATATTGATTACCTTCCCAAAAGCTGAAAATCAAAATCAAAACGCAAATGAAGTATTCTATTACAGCACGTTCATCGTCAAAAAATAATGCCTCAATACAAATTAAACAAGCTGAAATTAATTTTGGAACTACTCCCGAATCATCAGATCTCCTTGCAAATCCAGCAGAGTTGTTTTTGGGCTCATTATCTGCTTGTATTCTTAAAAATGTCGAGCGCTTTTCAAGCATAATGAATTTCGAGTACAGCCGTGCAGAAATACTGGTAAGTGCAACGCGACTTGAAAAACCCCCAAGGATAGACTCTATAAATTACGTATTAAAAATTTATGGTCAAGACACCAATTTAAATAGTAATTTACTCAAAAGGAATATTGAAAAGTTTGGCACAATAGTCAACACCGTCAGCGCCAGCTGCACTATTCATGGGGAAATCATAATAGTTTCTCAATGAAATATTGGCATGAAATAAGCCCTTGGCCAACTGTTCATACAAACTGCAGCAGGCGACAGGTATCAAACTGCTAACGGCTTTAAAGAAAACAGTATTGAAAAATACCTTGATAAATACCAAACACATATCTCTCCCGTAGTATAATCTAACAACCACAACTTAAACGGGATCTATTTTTCCCTGCCCGCCCTAAATAATAAATTATTACTTTTAGGAAACCCGAATTCTATAACGAATATCCGATGTGTAATACGGCTACGAATTCATAGCCGAGCGCTTGCGCAATCGTAAGAAAGTCAATGGGAAGTATGGAAAAAATGAAAGCAGCGGTGCGGAGAACCTATTGTTCTCCTCTGGGGATTAAAATTGAGGAAATAGAAAAACCTATCCCCAAAGACAATGAAGTAGTTATAAAAGTCAAGGCAACTACGGTGAACAGAACAGATTGTGCAAATCTTACTGCAAAACCATTTATCATGCGCTTTATCTTGGGGTTTTTTAAACCAAGGAAAATTGTTCTGGGGACAGATTTTGCTGGAAGTGTGGTTGCTATTGGGAAAAACATCCGGTCGCTTAATCTAAACGACAACGTTTTCGGATTTACTGACATAGGTTTAGAATCCCAGGCCGAATATATGTCCATAATACCCAATGGAAATTTATTGATCATGCCCGAAAACATTGGTTTTAAGGAGGCCGCAGCGAGTTTAGAAGGAGCGCATTATGCCTATACCTTTATCCATAAAGTCAGTATCCGATCAGGACAAAGCGTACTTATCAATGGGGCTACAGGAGCAATTGGATCGGCACTCCTACAATTTGTAAACCAATTCGATGTGCATATTACCGCTACCTGTAGCACGAAGAACCGTGATTTAATCCGGTCGCTTGGCGCCGACAAAATTTATGATTATACCCAGGAGGATTTTACAAACGATACTGAAAAATATGATTTCATCTTTGATGCTGTAGGGAAAAGTACCTTTGGAAAATGCAAACCCTTACTTAAAAAAGAGGGGGTCTATATCTCTTCTGAATTAGGACCCTATGCACAGAACATATTTTTTGCATTCCTTACTTCTTTTGTGCGAAACAAGAAAGTTATTTTCCCTATTCCATATGACCTTCGAAAAACGCTACCTTATATTAAACATCTTTTGTCAATTGAAAAATTCAAACCAGTCATAGATCGGGAATATTCACTTGCTGCGATTGCCGAAGCCTATGAATTTGTCATTGCTGGCAAAAAAACGGGGAATGTAATCATCAACATCTAAATAAAATGAATGCCGTGAGGGGCAAAACGTATTGAGCACAGTCAACCCTCTTGGAAGCTACGGTATTTTAAACCGAATACTGATAAGGAAGGAACGTACCCATGAACAAAAAAACAGTAAACCAATTGATATGATTAAAATTAAATTCTTTGTGCTCATTTTCGCCTTTATAGCATTGGCAAGTTGTAAATCAAGTCAACTGAAGCACACCATCGTGCCTGAAATCGGGTTGTTTAAGGTAGCTATACTGTATCCGAACGACGGAAAAAGCTCCTTTGACATGGACTATTATGAAAATAAGCACATGCCAATGGTTGCCGGACTTTTAGGCAAAAATTTAAAATTCTATGAAATTGATAAGGGCATTGCCGGCAGAACACCAAATGACCAAGTGCCTTTTGTGGCCGTCGGCTATTTTTACTGTTATGATGTTACCGAATATAATAGGGTAATCGTACAAAACATCGATGCCATACGTATTGACATAAAAAAATACACCTCGATCCAGCCAATCATACAAATTAGTGAAATTCAAAAATTGGGATTCAATAAGACAAACTAAAAATCGCAACTAGGTTTTGTCCATTGTAGGTGAGCTTGTATCTTAGGCAGATAAACTTCCAACTATTGTGGCCACAAGAACCAGAATGGCACAAGCGCTATGGCAACAAACATTTCAAGACTTAATTTTCACGCACCATCAAGTAATATTTGGGGTGCTTTGATTAAAACCCATGTCAGTAGTATCTATTAAAATCTCAAAATTATGAATCACACAATTTGGTCGACTATTTTGTTAATCATATTCATAGGTTGTAAAGAAACTCAATCTGAAAAGACGGTGAATACGAGCGAATCACCAGAAGCTAGTATTCCAACCATTTCACCTTTCGAACTTGGCATTGATTCGTTGCGCCTAAATGATCTTACCACCAAAATCGAAAAACAGGAATACCCAAATATACATAGCGTCCTAATAGCCAAAAACGGAAGCGTGTTCTATGAGAAATACTTTCAAGGCCAAGATCAAATTTACGGACGATCTATTGGTACGATAAAATTTTCCGACTCAACCCTACACGATATTCGCAGCATTTCAAAAAGTATCATTGCAACCTGCATAGGAATTGCCATTGAAAAAAAATACATAAAAAGTGTTGACCAAAAAATTTCGGATTTTTTCCCGGAAATGGATTCTATTTTTGTGGGAAATAAAACAAATTGGACTATCCAGCAATTTCTAACCATGACCACCGGATTAACTTGGAATGAAGATGTGCCCTATGACAATCCCGAGAATGACGAAGCCCAAATGGCCATTGACCCATACCCCATCAATTATGTTTTGAAACAGCCTTTAGAGGCAACACCCGGAGCAGTATTTAATTACAATGGAGGAGCCACCCAAATATTAGCGGAAATCATCGAACGATCTTCAAAAACCCCTTTGGATAACTTTGTTAAGGAATATTTATTCAATCCTTTGGGCATTAAAAAGTTTGAATGGACAAAATATTCTGTTTGGGAAGGCGCCGACAAATTTGCGGCAGCCGCAGGATTGCGGTTAACAGCGCAGGATTTAATGAAAATTGGTCTGATGTATCGAAATAAAGGGAATTGGAATGGACATCAGATTATCCCATCAAATTGGGTATCCGAATCATTTACCGCGTTCATCGAATTTCCTAGTAAAGTAGCAGCTGCAAACGATGCCTATGGATATCAATTCTGGATATGGCCAGACCTCTTTCAAAATAACGAATTCGAAATGATTGCAGCCAATGGGAATGGAGGGCAGAATATCTATTGGGATTTAAAGAACGATTTGATCGTGATAACAACTGCCGGGAATTACAATAAATGGGACATACAAAATGACACATACGCCTTATTGAAAAATGAAATATATCCCTTATCTTTAAAAGAATAACTCATTTACATAATACATAGATCGAAAAGACTTTGCGAATCACTGCTCCTGAATTGCAGGAAGTTGAAGCCGATTTCAATCGCATTTCGACCGAGGGGGCACCAAAGATTTTAATCGGCTCCACGGTATAAAAGAAATACCTGTCAAACCCCGTCTCATAATTATGCTGAAAATTGACCCGATACTAGCCGTAAAAGACGTATCCGCCAGTGCAAAATGGTATCAATCGGTATTCGGATGGCAACGGGTACATGGGGGAGACGATTTTGCGACCTTGATCGCTGAAAACAAGGAAGTGACACTCTGCCTGCATGCCTGGGGCGAACATGGGCACCCTACCATGTTGAATCCGGCCAATACCCCAGGAAACGGACTCCTACTCTACTTTCGGACCGATTCGATGAACATCATTCGACAAAATATCGAAAAAATGGGGATTGCTGTCGAAGAAGACGTGCACATGAATCCAAACTCCCATAAAATGGAGTTTTCTTTGAGAGATCCAGATGGATTCTTTTTGACAATCACAGAATATCACATCTACGAAGGTTAGGCTGCCTTTAAATACATAACCGCCCTGAAATTGGCTGTGGGTTGTCGGTCAAATTCTTAAAATTGAACTAAAAAATATAAATAGATCAATCGGTCATTGTATCTTAAACCATGCGAAAACAATTCGGTAAAAAACCCACGAAGCATGATTTGGAAAAGTACGCGCTTTCCTCCCAATGGGATGGAAAAAAGTTCGTGAACCTGGAAACAACGACCATGGCCATTAATTTTCAGTCGCTTCCCAAATTATTGTATAAACAATTTTGCGAAAAAGATGGCCGTGAACCTCAACACAAATTACCGATTATCCCGCTTGATAAAAAGGCCTTTATAGGTGGTTCGAAAAGCTCCAAATTCATTTGGTACGGTCATTCGGTAGTACTCATGCGCATGAACGGCCAGACGCTGTTGATCGACCCCATGATGGGGCCTAATGCAGCGCCGATTGCCCCATTTTCAGTAAATCGATTCAGCGGGAACACCTTGGCACTGATCGACGACTTTCCAGAAATCGATCTGTTACTCCTTAGCCATGACCATTATGACCATCTCGATTATGATAGCATTCAAAAATTGAGACCAAAGGTAAAAAAGTATCTAGTTGCCTTAGGAGTAGCACGCCATTTGGTACACTGGGGCATTGATAAAAACGACATTTTTGAATTTGATTGGTGGGATCAAACCACTTCCAATGGCGTTACGGTCACATTTACCCCTACCCGCCATTTTTCGGGAAGAGGATTGAGCGATCGTGCAAAATCGCTCTGGGGTGGCTGGGTATTCAAGTCGGAGGATGAATCTATTTGGTTTAGTGGCGATAGTGGCTATGGCAAACATTTTGAGGAAATCGGGGTAAAATTGGGGCCGTTCGACTTTGCATTTATGGAATGTGGCCAATACAATGAAAATTGGCATCAGATTCATATGTATCCTGAAGAAACTGTAGCGGCTGCCATTGATGGCAATGTCAAAAAAATAATGCCCGTGCATTGGGCCGGATTCTCCTTGGCGCAACACTCTTGGGTCGACCCTGTACTGCGTTTTGTAGCCGAATGTCAAAAAAAGAAGGTCGATTATATAGTGCCCGAACTGGGACAATTAGTATCAGTTCATGATACCTTTACCAAGACCCCATGGTGGGAAAAGGTATCCTAAGCAGATAGAAGGTGGCTATGTTCTTCTACAATAGACATAGCCAATAGGGCAACAAAGGAACGACAATTTAATAATTAGCATTTCAATACACTATGAAAACAGTGTTACACAAGTCCGATTCCCGTGGTCATGCCGATCATGGTTGGTTGAACAGCTATCATTCGTTTAGTTTCGCCAATTACTACAATCCCGAAAGAATGCAATTTGGGGTGCTCCGCGTTCTGAACGATGACGAGGTAGCGCCTGGCATGGGGTTTGGCACCCACCCTCATAAGAACATGGAGATTATTTCAATACCGTTGGAAGGCGATTTGGAACATAAGGATAGCATGGGCAATAGATCGGTCATACGCCAAGGAGACATACAGGCCTTGAGTGCCGGCACAGGCGTTGAACATAGTGAAAAGAATAAAAATCGGGATAAAAAGGTGAAGTTCCTTCAAATCTGGATTCTCCCCAACCAAGTGAATGTCACCCCAAAATATGATCAAATTACGTTAGAGGCCAATCGGCCAAAAAATACATTTTATCAGATCGTTTCCCCGAATCCAGAGGACGATGGCGTATGGATCCATCAAAATGCCTGGATGCACCTTGGAGAATTCGACCACGCTCAAAAAGTGGAGCATGTCTTACATGACAAGAAACACGGGGCGTATGTGTTAGTTTTGGAAGGAACTTGCAAGATCAATGGGCAAGCGCTTCAAAAAAGGGATGCCCTGGGAGTTTGGGAAACCGATACGCTACAAATTACGATTGAAACAGGCCCTGTCAAAATACTTCTGATCGAAGTGCCTATGGCCAATTGAACCCTAACCCATACCAATACATTGCAAGGAAATGTTATCTAGATATGATTATTGTCATAAAAAGACAAGCGTCCTATTCGTAGTTTTACGAACTAAATAATACGAAGTACCTATGGATAAACTTTCAACGATTCTTGTTCCTTTTGATTTTTCGGAGAGTGCGAAGGCCGCTTTGGAATATGCGGTCTCCTTTGTTGGTGACGCTAAAAACATGGATATCCACTTGGCCTACGTAACCCATCAACCTGATTTGGGTGAATTAAAGAAAGCGTTCGAAGTTGAACAGCTTAAATATAAAAAACGATTAAAAAGACCTTTGAAATGGATAACCGCTTGGGGATCCTTTCAAGAATCACTCGTAAAAATTTCAGAAACCCGATACATTGATCTTGTTATCATGGGGACTTCGAGTGCTTTTTCACAAAAAGATCCTAACCATAGCAATACGTCCAAATTTGTCCTGGAAAGTCAAGTGCCTGTGTTGGTAATTCCAATAGGTCCTAAAGAATTCAAGATCAAGAATATTGCGTTGGTCTTGGGCAAAGAAGAAATCGATGATAAAAAGGTGCTCGAAAACCTTTTAAAAATAGCCAATAAGTTTAACGCCAAGGTGCATGTCCTGACTATAGAGAATACCTCCGACAGTTATGGCTATTCTCAAATCGATCAAAAAAATGAAAACCTCTTGGAATACTATTTGGAAAGCTTTTATTCAGATCATACCTTTTTGGAGAACCCGGATGTTGTAAAAGGTATCCTGGCGCACGCCATAGAAAAGGAAATGGATATGATAGCTATTTTGCCGCGCAATCATGCAAAACGCGGGAATCCTTCAGAGGGACGTCTCACCGAACTACTGACACTGCAATCGCCCATTCCGACATTGGCTTTGGTTTGAGCCTACATGCAATTTCAGGAATCACCGGACAAGCCTAGGTTTTCTGCGAAATACTCGCAGAAGTCCTTCATAGTGGCCGTCATTTTTTCATCTTGAGTGGCTTTCATAAAGGTATCCGACAAGGAGACCAAGGTTTGATGGAAAAAAATCTTCATATCGTCAAGGGGCATGTCTTTGGTCCATAAATCGATTTTTAAGGATTCCTTTTTATTCCCATCCCAAACCGACAACAACATGGCCTTGGCCTCTTCATTATCAATTCCACCATCTTGGGCAGACCAGGTCAATTTTTCAGGTACACGGTTTTCATCAAGACCTACGGTCAAAAGTATTTCCGATGTATGTAATTTTGCCATTTACTTCTTGGGTTTATAGTTAGCCTTCTTAAAGATTTCCGCTGCAGGTAGGTTTAGAAGTTGTTGTAGTGAAATTGTGTTTTTTTCCATAAATGCCCGTACGATTTGCCACCCCATATAACGTCCTAGCCGCCCAGGGGATTCATTGTCGAGTTCCAGGCCAAACTTGGAAAAAGGAGCAGGATCCAAAAACCGTGGCCCTAATTTGCGATCGGTACTGTACAAATATTCCTGTTCAATGAAATTTCGCCATATGGGTTCTTCATTTTCTTTGGCCCAAGCAAGTTCATCATCGGTATATCCTATTTTTTGTGCATCACTGGCCAAGGGCATTATTTTATCCTTAAGATAGAGTTCCTTGCCATAATAGATCATTTGGGATAAAAAAGACCGATCGTTGGGTCGCGGAACCATTTTTTTAGCAAGGGCACTGGCCACATCACTGATAAGATATTTCGAATCCAGGCCTTTGGCAATGTACTTTGGGAAACCAGCGTAGAACTTATGTTCTGGCCCTAAATAACTATCAAGTTCAACGAAAAGGACCGTATCATTGAGGATAATCCGATTTTGGTAATCTACATCATTTACAACTGTAATGACCCGAGGTACTTTAAATTCCGGAAAATAATATTTTACATGTTTAAAAAGCTGCTCCAAACCTGCGGACTCGGTATCGAAATCAGGATATGCCTTCCCTACTTCAGATAAAAGCGCGATCTGCAGGGTATCGGCTAATTTGGCTATCCAAACGCTGTCGGGGGCCGGGAAAAGGTAGGGGTATTTTTCACGTAATCCCGGAATATCCTTCGCTTGGGCATTTGCAAATTCACGATCAAAACGTGCAATTTTCAAGGCAACTGGTATTTTCTCGATTTCTTCCGTGCGCTTGTCATTGTCATTACAAGCAAAAATGAACATCGAAATCACCAATATCACAAAAATTCGCTTATCCATATCAACTTATTTCGACCAAACTTTAATATTTGGGAGCTACACAGTATTTTTATAGGACAAAGTTAACGGTTTTAACGTAATCAAAATGCCCATGCAAACTGAAAAAGTAATCGATTATATTGTCAATTGGCTGAAAGAATATGCCAAGGATGCCAGGATGAACGGATTTGTCATTGGTATATCAGGGGGCATCGATTCAGCCGTGACCTCAACCTTGTGTGCCAAAACAGGCTTACAACTTCTGTGTGTTGAAATGCCCATACATCAATCCCAGAAGCAAGTTAGCCGTGCCTTAAACCATATTGAATGGCTTAAACAAAACTTTAAAAATGTAGCGGCCACTACCTTGAACCTAACACCTGTATTCGATAGCTTTGTAGCTACTTTACCGGTAGTGGATAATGAAGACGACCGGTTTTTGACCTTGGCGAATACCCGTGCTCGCCTTCGCATGACTACCTTATACTATTTCGCAGGTATAAACCGCTATTTGGTAGCCGGTACCGGAAACAAAGTTGAAGATTTTGGTGTCGGTTTTTATACCAAATATGGCGATGGCGGGGTAGATCTGAGCCCAATAGCCGATCTATTGAAAACCGAAGTCTACGAGATTGCACGGCTTTTGGGCATCAATGATGAAATCATTCAAGCAGCTCCCACCGATGGTCTTTGGGGCGACAACCGAACAGACGAGGATCAAATCGGAGCTTCCTACCCCGAACTCGAATGGGCGATGCAAATGTCGGAAGAAGGTAAGGATCAGTCCGATTTTACAGGCCGTGAAAAAGAAGTTTACGCGATTTATAATAAATTGAATACCGTTAATCGACATAAGATGAATCCGATACCTGTTTGTGAAATACCAAAAATGTTAAAATAAACCACTCACCTAGGAATCAAGTAGATAAAACGAATAAAATCACAATAACACCCATTTATGAGAAAAAAACTTCAATTTTGTCTACGAAATAAGATAATTAAAACCTACATTGCGTGTCAGTATTTTTATACCTGCGACCTAGATTTTAAGTATCTAGAAAATAACTAACATAATGACCAAAGTACTAATTGCAGACAATCACCCTATTATACGTATGGGTGTACGTAACGTTTTGGAATCTGCCTCCGGTTTTGAAGTCCTTGACGACGTTGCCACCACTTCAGAGCTTTTTGAAAAATTGTCAAAACTATCTCCCGACGTAGTAATGCTTGAAATGGACATTCCGGAAATAAATGGCATTGCGACCTTACGGAAAATAAAGAAGGAATATCCAGATATCAGGGTTTTGATATACAGTGGCCAATCAGAGGACGTTTATGCCCTAAGTACCATACGGGCAGGTGCATTTGGGTATCTTTCAAAAGCATCGGATATCGATTACATTATTTCGGCCGTTCGAAAAGTCGCCGAGGGCAACATGTTCATTACCAATGAACTCGCCCAACGTTTGGCCTTCGATGAAGGAACACAAAAACCCAGGAGGTTTTTCAGGAAACTTTCAACTCGGGAAGTCGAAGTACTTAAATTGTTGGCCAGTGGTAAACGCAATAAAGATGTTGCCTCCGGTCTTAATTTAAACGAAAAGACAGTGAGTACTTACAAAGCCCGTTTGATGAAAAAATTGAATGTTGACAATATGGTCGACTTACTGCAACAGGCCAAGGCTTTGGAACTTTACTGAGAAAAACAATTTTAGATAGCAATTTAAATGACCCTGGAATCTTCCGGGGTCATTTATTTTTTAGTAAAATTGCTTTATTACCAAGTCGTTCTTTTTGGCAAGGGTCTTTTTCAATTCGTTATAATTCTTTATATCTTCCAATTGCTCCCTAGTGGCAGAACCATTTTCATTCGTATTCTCGATACTATGGGCAATGTCATTGATAATATCATTGATTAGCTTTAAGCGAATTGACACAATGGTTTGAGAAACCCGTTGAACTATGTCCATTTCCTTGGATTTTACATAAATATCCCTTCGTTCCCAATCATCCAGAAAATATTTATTTTCACGCATGTCAAGGTCGACGATCAAACCAGCTATTTCCTGAGGAACCACATTGATCCATTCGTTAAATTCAAAAATTTCGTCCTGTAAGAGCCGCTCCATCAATAGGCGATAGATATGCTTAAAATGTGCATCGGAAAATTCAATTTCATCTTCCTGTAAATCGAGGTAAATTTTCTCAGCTACTTTGCGCTCCAATTCATCCTTTACCAAGACCATTTCACCATTTTCGGCTACTTCTTGATAAAATTCGGTGAACTTTTCCCGTCTCATTCCGAATTTCAATAAAATTTTAAGAATTTCCTGTTCGTGGAAATTTTGAATATTTACTTTTTCAAGGGGTGCCTCATTTTTAACGACCTCAAAAACCTTTTGTTCCTGTTGCACTTTTTTTGAAGCATCTGCGATTTCCTTTTTCCCGATTTGCGCCAGCGTACTGAAAAGCACGCCTTCAGAGACGTTCATAATATGTGCGCATTCCTGAATATAGATCTCCCGCTTGATGGCATCCGGGATTTTGGCAATGCTATTCACGATATCGCGCACTGTATCGGCCCGTTTTATGGGGTCATTTGCAGCTTCCTCGGCTAAAAGGTTTGCTTTGAATTGAATAAAATCCTTCGCATTTTCCTGTAAAAATTGAACAAGCTCTTCATACGTATTGTTTTTGGCGAAGCTATCGGGATCTTGGCCCACAGGAAAGGTACATACCTTGACATTCATGCCCTGTTCAAGTATGAGGTCGATACCACGCAAGGAAGCACGTAATCCTGCTGCATCCCCATCGAATAACACCGTGATGTTTTTGGTAAGCCTATTGATCAAACGTATTTGTTCGGGAGTCAACGCAGTGCCACTGGAAGCAACGACGTTGTGAATGCCTCGCTGATAAAATTGGATGACATCGGTATAACCTTCCACTAAAAAGCAAGTGTCTTCTTTGGCAATAGCCTGTTTGGCAAATGCAATGCCATAGAGTACTTTGCTTTTATGGTAAATTTCACTTTCAGGGGAATTCAGGTATTTCGCTGCCTTCTTATCATTCGACAGAACGCGGCCCCCAAAGCCCAATACCCTGCCACTCATAGAATGGATCGGGAACAAGACCCTGCCCTTAAAACGATCAAAAGATCGAAATTCCCCAGGATTTGCCGTATCTTCCTTTACAATGGTAAGTCCTGTTTTTTCTAAATATTCAAGCTGATACCCTTGATCCAATGCTGATTTGGTGAAGCTGTCCCACTGATCAAGGCAATACCCAAGATCGAATTTTTTAATTGTCTCATCGGTAAAACCCCGCTCCTTGAAATAGCTAAGACCAATCGCCTTCCCCAATTCAGTTTCCCACAACATTTCTGAAAAATGCCGTTGAGCAAATTCTGAAACCAAGTACATGCTTTCACGTTCGTTTGATTCTACCTTTTCCTCATCAGTGCGTTCGGTTTCCTCAATTTCGATTTGGTACTTTTTGGCCAAATATCGGATGGCTTCCGGATAGGTAAAATGCTCATGCTCCATCAGGAACGCTACTACATTGCCCCCTTTTCCACTACTAAAATCCTTCCAAATCTGCTTTACCGGCGATACCATAAAGCTCGGTGTGCGTTCGTCGGTAAACGGACTAAGCCCCTTAAAATTCGAACCTGACTTCTTCAATTGTACAAAATCACCAATCACCTCCTCTAGACGGGCGGTTTCATACACTTGATCGATGGTCGATTTTGCTATCATGACAAACACATGTGGGTGGTTAAAAGTAACAAAATTTGGTGCACCTAGGAAACTTGATCTTGAATACCTCCCTAATTTTCGATACCGACTAAAATAACGTACTTTGACATTAAAATCGATTCGAATAGTGATTCTCTTTTTTGGAATGCGGCCCGGCAACACTGAAATCAAGACCTTGAAAAAGAGCTGTTGTCCCTATTGCCAACAAGTGGGTACCCTTTCAATATTGAAGACCGGCAATTGGTTTCATTTTTTTTGGATTAAAATTTTTAAAATTTCAACCAGTACTTTTGCCGAATGTTCCCACTGTAAGCGCGCCTACGATGAAGATGAGTTTACACCAGAAATGCATTCGGAAATCGATGCTTAAACATTTTTCATTGATTCATAAGGGGGTCGTTGGCTCCTTTAGGAACCATACATACCTGCAAATAACTCGTTCGATTAATCTCTTGTACCACCTTGCATCCTCATTGGGTGTTTCAACGCTAAAGGTCAAATCGCATTCCTATTGAAATATTGTGCTGTTCTACGACGGCATCCTTAAACAGGGGATTTAAGTCGTATTTTGCGTATAACAAAATACCATCGAAGCCCATATACCCACTAAGACCGTAGACAAAATCTGAAGCATTGTACCCGCGTTTGAGTTTGTCTTTTACATTTTCGCCATTGCGATCGTATTTCAACTTCTGCCGAGTCCCCAAATTAAAACCGGCGTACCCACCTAAACCAATCCTAAACTGATTGTGCAGGACATAGCGAATGGTCTTTTCGGTCTCTCGAAACTTCGAAGGTCCCAACTCAAAGTGTATCGGAAAAACCAGATTGTCCGTTCGCAGCTTTGCCTTTTTTAACGGAAATTCAAACTCCTGGAGTTCGGTTTGAGTACCATTGACGGCAAAATACTGGTTATTCTCTGGCTTCAAGCCATTAAATTGAAAGGAAAATCCATAATTCAAACGTAAAAAGTTGGTGTTGGGGAACACCCGGGTACGCCATTGCCAACCTAGTTCTGCAAAACGACTACCGCCGATCTTATAGGGGGAATCTTCGATAGATTGTCCTGCGATCAGTGCGTTGTTCAAACCGATGGCAAAAACGAAATCCGAGTAAGTACGCCTATCATAGACTGGTTCCCTATAATGGTTCCGGAAGAGGGTCCAAGGTTCTCGATTCCCCCAAGTGATGCGAATGCCATCATCACTATCATCAATTCGCAGTTCATTGTCATTCCTTAGGCCGAATCCCTCATTACGTTCTAGCAATGCAATTGTGTTATCGATAATGGCAATTCTATTTTCAATGTTCATGGCTCTCATTTTGGCGGCCGATTCTTTCAGGCGGTTCGCCTCTTCAAGGCTGATCTGTTCTTGATTCAAACGTTCGCTGATTGCTGCCACTTCTTCCTTTAGCGCCTCTTTTTCCTGTTGGCGAATTTGTTCTTTTTTGGCATTCAACGATTCTATTCTTTCTTTGTACCCTGCCTGTGCGGTCATGACATGTGTACCGATTGCCAAGAAGATGAAGGTCACATAGATTGTAATTTTTCTCATAATGATTTGATTTTAGTAGTTCCCTTTAGCTATCGGGAGCTATCGTGTGATGAATAAACTCTAACTGCTCCGATGCCAAATCCTTGGCATGGAAGATTTTTAACCCGTAAATACGTTGTGTTTTAATTATTGCGCTCAGCAACGGCGGTCCTGGCCTTCAGGAAACCGCTTTTGAGCGATTCAAAAATTTGACTTCGAAAAGATTGATCCAACTCGTCCTCGACCTCATTTAGCAATGCTGTTGCATCGATATCCGATTCCTTTTCGAACATTTTATTGGCGAGGAGCTCACGTTCTGCCGCACGTAACAGGGAATCGATTTCGGCATCGGTTACTAAGGAATTAGTAGACTCTAATTGGTCGACCTTGCCCATTACTTCGGCTATTTTGATTTGAATGTCCTGGTCGATTTCACTTGTAATCCCTTCCTTATCAGCCGTATTGACCTTATTCCCATTATTATTGGTATAAACAGGTTTACGATGGCTCTCTTGATGCACGATCGCTTGTTCTTCAGTCATAATCGAACTATCGTATTCGGCGTTTTTGATTTCGCCTTTCTTGATTTCCTTCACTGCGATCTGTATACTATCCGTAAGGGAAGGGACCCCATTTTGTTTGGATGGGTCAACGATCGTAGAAACCTTTAGAACAGAAGTTTGTGGGGCCATCATATAGAAAAAACCGAGAATGACTAGTCCCACGAAGCTAGCAGCGATACCATACCAGAAGTAGCCCTTCTTTTTTTGCGTTGCATCGACATCCAATTGTTCAGCAATTCTTTTCCAGGCATTGGAGGTCGGCATGATTTCACGATCCTTCAATATTTTTTCCAACTTTTTTTCGAAATTATTGGTTTCCATACCCTATAATATTTTGACGTTTTAATTGCTCTTGCAAAAGCCTTCGCGCCTTATGCAATTGCGATTTTGATGTACTTTCGCTGATGCCTAGGACGTTGGCAATTTCCTTATGACTATAGCCCTCTACGGCATATAAAACAAAGACCAGTTTGTATCCTTGCGGTAAATTATCGATCAGAACCTGAATATATTCCACATCAAACTCGACAGCATTCGAAATAGTTTGGTGACCCATTCGATCAAATACCTCATCGTCAAAAACCACAAATTGGCGTTTTCTTAAATAAGAGATGCTCTCATGTATCATAATCCTTCGAATCCAACCTTCAAAACTACCCTCGAATCTAAACGTATCCAAATAGCTGAAAACCTTTACAAAGCCCATGACCATTGCATCTTCCGCAAACTGTACATCCTTGATATACTGCCTGCAAATACTCAGCATTTTAGGCGAAAACCTTTCGTAGAGTCGCTTTTGCGCTTCGCGATTTCCACTCGCGGCCTTCTTGATAAGCTGGTGCTCGTTGGTAAAAAAGGATATGGTTTTCAATTTATTGTGCTTCTATTCATAGAGACGTAGTATTGGGCCAAAAGGTTGCCTGGATTTTTGATTTTTACTAAAATTAAACCTCTCCGAAGGTCGTGCTGCATTTTCGACGCACGTCAGTGATTAGTTTGAGGTTTAGGGGGGTAAATTATCGTGTTTAAGAACGGATTTAGTTTCTGAACGTATGACCCAGGAATCTCATAAAGAATGTCAGCACGAAACTACAGGGTGTCTATTTTTTTCGCTCCACCACATAATTAACCATAAGCGCCAACGCGCTTCTGTATTCCGAAGATGGATAGGTATCCAAGAGCGCTAGGGCTTCCTCCTTAAAGGCCAGCATTTTTGTGACGGCATACGCGAGACCGCCTTTTTCCTTCACAAAGGCGATGACCTCTTTTACTCTTTTCTTATCAGTATTGTGATTTTTTATTGAATTGATGATCCAGTTTTTCTCGGTCTTATTACAATTGTTCAGGACATGGATAAGTGGAAGGGTCATCTTTTGTTCTTTGATATCGATCCCGGTGGGTTTTCCAATTTCTCGATCCCCATAGTCAAAAAGATCATCTTTAATCTGAAACGCCATTCCACAAAGCTCGCCAAATTTTCGAAAGTTTTCGACATCGGGTGAATCGGGCTTTACCGAACAGGCGCCCAAACTACAACATGCGGCGATCAGCGTCGCGGTTTTTTGGCGGATGATTTCATAATAGATTTCCTCGGTAATATCTAAACGCCGTGCTTTTTCAATTTGAAGGAGTTCGCCTTCGCTTATTTCACGCATGGCCACCGAAATGATCTTCAATAGATCAAAATCCCCATTGTCAACCGAAAGCAGCATTCCACGTGCCAATAAAAAATCGCCTACCAATACGGCAATCTTATTTTTCCAAAGGGCATTGATCGAAAAAAAACCCCTGCGCTTGTTACTGTCATCAACAACATCGTCATGTACGAGACTAGCGGTATGAATCAATTCGATTACCGATGCACCGCGATAGGTGCGCTCATTCACAACGCCATCGTTCAATAGTTTTGCGGTTAGGAAGACAAACATCGGACGCATTTGCTTCCCTTTTCGATTTACGATGTAGTATGTAATTCGATTCAATAAGGCAACCTTTGAAGTCATTGATTCGAGAAACTTCCTCTCGAAAAGTTCCATTTCCTCATTAATAGGTTCCTTTATTTGCGATACGATTTTCACCAAATGCTCATTTTACGCCGTCTTCGAGGCGCGTTAAAAATAGGGAAAATAAGCATGGTGTGCGATATTAGGGGCTGAAATATAGTGGAAGAAACAGGTAAATGGAAATGCGAAGTTACATGAACAAGGAAGGAGGTACGAAGTACGAAGTTGGGAGGTGGCTCGAGAATTGAAACCGGGAATCAATAAGCGGTTGACAGTATACGGGTGTCTGTTTTAGCAGAACGAGATTTTGGATTCCTCCTTCCCGATAGCTATACGGAGCTTTCTGGAGGGAGCAATTAGGATGCTATTTTTTTAGGACCGAGCCCTTGGCTCTGCTTATTTGGATTTATTCGCCAATTGGCCGCAGGCGGCGTCGATATCCTTCCCTCTTGAACGGCGTACGGTCACCACAATTCCGTTTTTCTCCAAAGTGCTTACATAAAGGGCTGTGGCTTTGTCTGAAGCTTGCTTAAAGGATCCATCATCAATGGGGTTATATTCAATAAGATTTACCTTTGCCGGCGCAAATCTGCAAAATTCGACCAAAGCATCAACATCTTTTTGGGCATCGTTGATTCCTTCCCAAACGACATATTCATAAGTGATCCTACTTTGGGTCTTATGATACCAATATACCAAGGCCTCACGCAGGTCTGACAGCGGAAAAGTCGCGTTAAATGGCATTATTTCGGTACGTATTTCATCAATGGCCGAATGCAAGGAAACAGCAAGTTTGAACTTTACCGCGTCATCTGCCATTTTCTTGATCATTTTCGGTACTCCGGAGGTCGATACGGTAATTCGCTTCGGCGACATCCCGAGTCCTTCCGGTGATGTAATTTTGTCAATGGCCTTTAATACATTGTTATAGTTCATAAGGGGTTCTCCCATCCCCATAAAAACGACATTGCTTAAGGGCCTATCAAAATAAAGACGACTTTCCTGGTCAATGGCCACCACTTGGTCGTAAATTTCATCGGGGTTTAAATTACGCATCCGTTTTAAGCGAGCGGTAGCACAGAACTTACAATCCAAGCTACAACCAACCTGACTTGATACACAGGCGGTAGTGCGGGTTTTGGTAGGAATAAGCACCGATTCAACGATCAGGTCATCGTACAATCGAACGGCATTCTTAATGGTGCCATCGGTACTACGCTGCAGCTGATCAACCTGTATGTTGTTGATTACAAAATTTTCGGTTAAAAGCATGCGGGTTTCCTTGGTAAGATTGGTCATACCGTCAAACGAATGGGCCGACTTTCGCCAAAGCCATTCGTAAACCTGATTGCCCCTAAAAGAACGATCACCCTGTGCGACAAAAAAATCACGCAGTTGCTCTTTTGTGAGTGCCCGTATATCCCTTTTTTTAATATCCACAATGAGAAAGATAAAAAATCCTGCCAGGACCAATCTACGCTTGGGATTTTGACAGGATTATAATTATTTGCTATGAGGGGCTAAAGAATCAACATTGCATCCCCATAGGAGTAAAATTTATACCCTTCGATGATGGCCTCCTTATAGGCCCGTTTCATAAGATCATGGCCCATAAATGCCGATACCATCATTAACAACGTAGATTTCGGCAAGTGAAAATTGGTTACCATGGCGTTCGCGATGCTAAAATCATGGGGCGGGAATACAAACTTGTTCGTCCATCCATCGAAGGTATTCAGTTTCTGATCTGAAGAAACCGCACTTTCCAAAGCACGCATAGCCGTTGTGCCAACCGCACAAATTCGGCGTTTGTTCTTTTTAGCCGAATTGACGATTTCTGTAGCTTTTTCATCGATGATCAATTCTTCACTGTCCATTTTATGTTTAGAAAGATCCTCTACTTCAACAGGATTGAAGGTTCCTAAACCGACATGCAAAGTCACTTCGGCAAAATTAATTCCCTTGATCTCTAAACGTTTAAGCAAATGTTTTGAGAAATGCAATCCTGCAGTTGGTGCTGCCACTGCCCCTTCATGCTTGGCATAAATGGTCTGGTAGCGCTCCTCATCCTCAGGCTCGACAGATCTTTTTATATACTTCGGCAAGGGGGTCTCGCCAAGTTCCCTTAATTTTCTACGGAAATCGGTATACGACCCATCGTATAGAAAACGTAAGGTTCTCCCGCGGGAGGTAGTATTGTCGATTACTTCGGCGACGAGATCATCATCGTTCCCAAAATAGAGTTTATTTCCTATTCGTATCTTTCTGGCCGGATCCACCAGCACATCCCAAAGACGCTGTTCCTCATTCAGTTCACGCAACAAAAACACTTCGATCCGAGCACCTGTCTTTTCCTTATTCCCGTATAATCGTGCAGGAAATACTTTGGTATTGTTGAGTACCATAACATCGCCCTCATCAAAATAATTGATAAGGTCTTTGAACAATTTGTGTTCGATTTTTCCGGTATCCCGATGTATTACCATGAGTTTTGACTCATCCCTATTTTCTGCAGGATATTCTGCCAACAATTCATTAGGTAGCTCAAAATTAAAGTGTGATAATTTCATGTATGTATGCTATTTATTTTTTTTGGATAATCTGCGTTAATCTAATTTCTGGAAAAGTTTGGATGGTGGGCCGACACCTTGATATCACGCGTCGTTTTGTGAAGCGATACCAATATGAATGTTGATGAACATTTTCCCAATTATATCAAGCATTTTGCGGGTGCAAATATACGACGCGCCAATAGGGGATGTCAAGTAAATGAATGAATATATCGCAATTATAATTTATCGACCGAAAATCCCAATTTTTCAAGATCCCCCCAAAAATCGGGATACGACTTTGAAACAACTTCGTAATCGTTGATGAATAGTGACGTCTTCATTGCGAGCGGACCAAAAGCCATGGCCATTCGATGGTCATTATACGTCTCGATCACCTTGTTTTTTTGGATCATGTCAGATGGGGCTAAGGTCAACGTTCTATCGGTAACTGAAATCGGCGCCCCTAGCTTGGTAAGTTCTGTTTTCATAGCTTCCAAGCGATCTGTTTCCTTGATCTTTAAGGTGTGCAAACCACTTAAATGGCATGAAATACCCAATCCGAAACAACTCACGGCTATTGTTTGCGCAATATCGGGGGCATCCGAAAGTTCAGCAGTAAAGCTTGCAGGTTTTAAATTGTTCGTTTTTCGTAAAATAATTTGATTTCCCTCATAAACCGTCTGCACCCCTAATTTCCCATAAATTTCCGATAAGATCGCATCCCCTTGAAGGCTGTTTTTTTTGTAAGCCGAAAGTATGATTTCAGAACCCACATCTGACAGCGCGGCTATACTGTAAAAATAAGAAGCCGAACTCCAGTCAGATTCCACAACCACGTTTATGGGGTCAATCGATTTTTTTGGGGCAACTTTTATGACATTGCCCTCAAAAGAAGTTGGTATACCAATTTGATCCAATAATCCCAAGGTCATTTTAATATATGGGATAGAGGTAATGGTACCGAGCAATTCAATCACCAAACCATTTGGCATCCTAGGTGCAATCAATAGCAAGGAGGAAATATACTGACTGCTAATATCGGCAGGAAGGCTAACCTTGTTCTTCGGCAAATTTTTTCCCCGTATTCGAATTGGCGGATACCCTTCATTTTGTAGATATTCAATATCTGCACCTAACTCTTGTAAGGCCTCAACAAGTATCCTGATGGGCCTTTCGGTCATTCTATGGGAACCCGTCAACGTTACTTCAGTACCCTCATGGGAGGCATAGTACCCCGTTAGAAAACGCATGGCCGTACCGGCATGATGAATATCGACGACTCCTCTATCGATGGTCAACCCCTTTTTCATGACCGTCGAATCGTCTGAATTCGAAAGATTTTGAATAGAAATATTCGGGTACAAGGCCTTCAATAACAACATTCGATTTGACTCACTTTTTGAGCCTGTAATCGCTATCTGTGAATTCAAGAGGTTCGAGTCGGGACCAGCAAGATGTATTTTCAAGGGATTTGATTTTAGACCAAAAGCAATGTGGCCCAAATATAGTATTATTTCAGCTTTTTATTATTTTGATGCCGGTCGTGGTCGCGTTTTGTTTTAAGTTCCAATTTTTTGTCGAACGCTTTTTCGAGGTCGATCCCGGTCTGATTGGCCAAACAGAGCACAACAAAAAGTACATCGGCGAGTTCCTCACCCAAATCTTTTACCTTGTCTGATTCCTTTTCACTCTGTTCACCATACCTACGGGCTATAATACGAGCCACCTCCCCCACTTCCTCAGTGAGTTGTGCCATATTAGTCAATTCATTGAAATAGCGGACTCCATGGTGCCGAATCCAGTTATCTACTTCCTGTTGCGCTGCTTTTATTCCCATTTGAAGCAATTTTGTTCAAAACTACTTTTTCTGCTTCTTTTTCAACAACTATTTTATAAAATTCTTTCAAATTGGCATACTCGAGTGCAGGAATAATTGCCTGGTTCATTTTTAAGTTTACAAGCAATTGGAGGGTCTGGCCCTGATGGATGGTTTTATATACAAACGAACCGAGATTATTTGACAAAACAAGCTTGATATCCTCTGGCAGTGACACCACCTCATAACCTTCGGGAATCGTTATATTAAAAACATACTTTTCTTCCCATGGATGAACAAAATCAATAGGATAATTACGCTTTTCAAGCTTGAACGGATTTTCGATACTCGCTGTATGGAACAAGGGCGAAAAATACATTTTGTCACCTATAGTATTTATTTGACTTTCTAATTTGAATTCATACTCCTCGATTATCGGCTGGCCCAAAGTCTTTTCATTTTGTAGGTTATAGGAAGTAATTTCTATGCCACTGTTCTTGCTTTCGAGCTTTTCAAGGTACGATTCCCGGTCCACATCGCTATAGGTGTTTCTAAATCTATAGGCATAATAATCAGTAGCAATCTTTCTTAATTTCCCGACTACTGCCCCCGTATCATCTATAGTAAGATTACAAGCAATGTTTTCAAGTGATTTCTTTTCCGGAATTACCGATAAGGTGCTAAACGACCCGTCTTCCCTTATTAATTTTCCTTGCCAATTCAAGGCGTTCATTGGCAAAACATCCGGTTCTGCATATTTGTTGGTCGCATCGAGTAATTTCTGAACGCCATCGATAGTGACCGCGGCCACTACATAATTGAAACCATTCAGTGTAGGGAACAGGGGAACCCCATTGTCTCTTGTACTAAGAATTACAGGATGGGCCTCTAAACCGGCTTCGCGTAACATGGCGATGAGCATTAAATTGATATCGGCCGTATTCCCTGATTTTTCGGTATAAGAATCTTTAACACCCTTCTCAGAAGAGATACCTACATAGTTGTCCCAGGTCATTCGTTGTTGGACATAGCTATAAATCGAGGACATTTTGGCAGCATCGTCCTCAATACCATCGATGGTCATGGCCAAATCTTCCCTAAAATATTTTGAATTGGCCAATTGGTCACCAAAACCCTTGCTTTTATAAATGTTCTCAACGACCTTTTCCCAAGTCGTTGCATAATCAGTGCGAGGCGATTGCGGAAATTGCACGTATTGAAGCTCATAGCTGACACCACTTCTATAATTGTCCATATCATTGACAAAAGGTTCTTCTTTCAGAGCCGGAACCTGGTTCATTTTGAAACTGGTCGTGTTCAACCTATAATTCATTGAAGACGTTCTGTATGAAGTATTATTTCGATTGTTAGATTCGACTTTGTTTACAAAATTGATATTCCCGATACTACTCGAATACATGGGATTGACGGGAAGGTATCCTTTTACTATTGTCTTGAAGACAAAATATTCAGGAATTTCAATCGAAATGTTCTCCTCTTGGATAGGGATATCGTACTGCAATTTCAATTCATTGATAGACCCATAAAAGGGGGATTCTATACGGTATTCATATTCTAATACACTCCCTTCCCTTACATTGGGCATCGTAAACTTCTCTTCAATACTGTATTTGTTCAATTCGGTCTTAAATTCGCCAGATTTGTCAAGTTTTTGTTTTATGATGTTCCCATTTTCCAAATTATAGGTAACGGCTTTCAAACCAGCAATATTTTCAACATCACCCCCACTTTTATAAAGATGCTCGGTCACTGTGGCATATTTAAAACCATCTTGCCCATAAATTTTTAAACGTTCATAGACATGTGTCACCAGTTTAAAACCCACCGATTGAATATATTGATAGGTAATGTTTCGTTCGCGATAGAGTACGGCAGCCGATGCAGTCGAATCGGATGGATAGGAGGTCTGGGTCAATTCCTCTAAGGAAATAGCGCCAAATTTCGTTTCTTGGGACGAACTCCAATTACAAAAAGAGATACTAATTAGGACGCATGTCACATGTAGGTACTTCATAATTATAAAGATTTGGTTTGTTTATTGGCTATTTCTAATAAGCACTATTTGGTCAGTGTCCTTACTTGATACCTTTTTTCTAAAATCACGGTATGCTTCGTATTTCTCTTTGGGATAAAGACCTTCCTTTAGCAGAAATTCTCTTTTATAGGTAATGATATTTTGTACCTCATCATATGCTAGGACGGTTTGGTAATGACCAAATTCAGTATCTATCTTATCTGAACCGGGCATCGCCTCCACATGATAGCCCGCTGGAATCTTTATCTCAAATTCATCCGTATCCATAAAGCCACGGCGTATTTCAAAAGGTTGATTTCTGGTTCTATATCTATCAGGAACAAAGGTATTCTGATTGAATGGGTTGGCCGCGAATAACATTCGCTCACCACTAATAGATGCATATTTAACGGCATCAATGGCTATTTTTTCATTGAACGCGACCTTGTCCTTGTCATTTTTAAAATCAAAGGTCTTGATGTTTAGATTATTTATAGTATTCCAATAGTGACTATAATATTTCTTGATGTCGTCATTATTTTGACCCTCCAATAAGAAATGTCTGTAATATTGGCTACCCCGCGTTTCTATGGTTGCCTCCGCCTGTATTGCACCCTCTTGTGAAATGGTACAGAACGCCTTGGTATCCTGTAGATTGTCTTGATTCAAATAGGCAACTGTTTTGATAAGTTGGCCGCCATTTGGGGTAACTATCAAGGCCATTCTATCGTCGGTAAATTCGCCTACATAGCCAAAAGGCAAGGTTTGGGAAGTACAATCTATCCAATAGAAGGTATCTTTATAGGGGATGGTCAGGATAGCGTGATTTCCTTGACCCAAATCGGCAAATTCACCATCAAAATCTACCTTACTGCTTCCGGCTTCAATGACCGTATAATATGCCTCGACACCTACGGCTTGAAGAAGTGCCTTGGTATAGTTTGATAGCCCCTTGCAATCCCCATACTTGACGCGATCAACTTCGATGGCACTAATTGGTTGCAAGCCCCCTATCCCGATTTGTACACTAATATACCGTGTATTTTCCTGCACGTATTTATAAATGATCTTGGCTTTTTCCAAATCATCGGTAACACCCTCCACCATGGCCCTAACTTTATGCACTGTGCCTTCGGGAAGTTCGTCCCTACCCGCTAAAAGACTGTTGTTGATCCAAAGACCGAGATCGTTCCAATTATTGACGGTCACATCTTTTCCCTTGTAATGGAAATTCTGAAGCCTTACTGACAAACGGGGCGCCAAATTTTGAAAATCAGGACTCAGACTTTCTTCTTTTATGGCATGAATATGGTCTGCCTCGTAGGTGATTTCACCTGTAAGCTCCGATTTTGATACCTGGAGTCCTTCCAGGTTATATTCCTTGATGACCGGTTTTAAATCTTCCTGTGCATAGGATATGGTATATCTACTTTTTTCTACACTCACCAAGTAATTCGATAAAAAATACCAGGGTGGAAACGCTCCCGTATCGGAGGTCTCTATTTCGTAGGTAAATAATAAGGTGTAGGGATATTGAACGGGTGTATATCGATATTGTAGCAAGCGATCATCAATATAGAGCGAAAAGCCATCTGCGGCACTTACATCCTTAAAATCCTTTCTTTTAATATGGTCTAACTCCTTACCGTTTTTGTCATAAACAAAGGCTTCTATGTTCTTGACCTTTGATTCTTTATCATAAAAGACGTGGGTACGCGCATAAGAATCCCCAAGTTTATTCAATACCGTGACCGCCTGTTGTACGGTATAAGTCATTTCCTTGGAAGAAGCAATGTGAAGATCCATTTGATCCAAGCGAACTACGGCATTTGCGTTTTCCAGGAGGCCCTTATCCAGTAAGAACGCAGGAAAACCTATGTCTTGGGCCAAGCCAATAAGGCCTTGAAAAAATAGCAAAACTAAAAAGGGAATTCGCATTGATAGGTTACGTTCAAAGTTCAGGAACGCCAAAATACCTATTTTTCTTACAATTTTTCTTCAAAAAATCGACAAATGACCTTATTCCTTGTTCATTGTATCGATCAGGATGGTAACAGGACCATTATTTACCAATTCGACCTGCATGTTCGCGCCAAAAATACCGACGCCTACTTTTTTCTGTAGTTCTTTTTCCATTTGTCCTACAAATTGGGCGTACATCTGATTGGCAATGTCTGGTTTGGCCGCTTTGATATAAGAGGGTCTGTTTCCTTTTTTGGTGGAAGCATGCAAGGTAAACTGGCTTACGATAAGTACCTCCCCATCGATATCTAGTACAGAGCGGTTCATTATGCCATCTGCATCATCAAAAATTCGTAGGTTCGCGATTTTTCTGCTAAGCCATTGAATATCTGCCCATTGGTCTAATTCTTCGATGCCGATCAATACCAACATCCCTATATTTATTTTCGAAATCAATGCACCTTCAACAATCACGCTTGCCCTTGAAACCCTTTGAATTACAGCCCTCATAGTCTTATTTTTTTGCGCTATCCCCGCTTGGAATCATTGAATACTACTATTTTGTATCATGTATATCGGTACGATAATTTCCTTCTTCCCCGCTAACCATTTGAACATAGCTTTTATAGCGGCTCCAAGCCACATGATCCTTTTCGAGTGCCTCCTTTATAGCACAGTGGGGTTCATCAAGATGAAGACAGTTATTGAACTTGCAAAACCCTTTCAATCGAAAGAATTCGGGAAAATAATCCCCTATTTCCTCTTTTTGCATATCAACAATTCCGAATCCTTTGATTCCCGGGGTATCTATGATTCTTGCCCCAAAAGACAGGTCGAACATTTCGGCAAAAGTGGTCGTGTGCTGACCTTGCTGATGCTGTTCCGAGATTTCGGCCGTTTTAATATCAAAACTAGGTTCCAAGGCATTTATCAACGTAGACTTACCTGCCCCGGAATGACCTGCGAACATGCTTGTCTTACCGATCATCAATTGCTGTACCAGATCAACATGATGCCCGCTTTTGGCCGAAATTCCAATACAGGTGTAGCCAATACTTCGATATAGCTCCGCCAAATAGTTCACCTCTCCAAGTGCTTCGTCTGTATAGGTATCGATTTTGTTGAACAAGAGAATGGCCGGGATATCATAGGCTACCGCAGTGACCAAAAACCGATCAATAAAAATAGTATAGGTAGTGGGGTTGTTCAAGGTAACCAATAAAAATACCTGATCTAAATTTGCCGCAATGATATGGGTCTGTTTCGAAAGATTGACCGATTTGCGTATTATGTAGTTCTTGCGATCTTTAATTTCCGAAATGGTGCCTACTGTGGCGTCGCCCAATTTTTCCAAAGCAAACTTGACCACGTCCCCAACGGCTATGGGGTTGGTGCTTTTGATACCCTGGGTTCGAAACTTGCCCTTGATCCTACATTCATAAAAGTCGCCCATATCAGTTTTCACTATGTACCAGCTACCTGTAGATTTATAAACTGTTCCTGTCATTGGTTCCTTCGATTCCTTACTATCATGATTCCCGCAAAATAACGATTTTTCTTTTTAGGATTTGGCTATCTTTAAGGTAGTATCAACTAAAAATAGAATTATACCATGAGAAACTTTATGATTATCGCTTGCTGTATTTTTTTTGCCACGATTGAAGCAACTGCCCAGCAATTTAAGGTCATTACAAGTGTTGAATCAATCGTACCTAGTGGACTAGGGCGCTCCCGGATTATCGACGGGAACGAAGACAAAAACTACCAGGACTTCACGTCGGTACAGACCGAGGAAGACAATACGCGAAACAAGGCGGATCGCAGCGAAATACGGGTGAAAAATTTTGAGGAGACCAAATTGCTCAACTTTTACAATATTGGGGGAATCAGATTTCAGAACATTGTAGCCAACGATGCCCTGATATCTTCGAAATTAACGGCCATGGTCGCAGAGGGTTGGGAATTGGTCTTCGTAACCAGCGCCGTAGAATCAGATGCAGGAAAGGATGACGGACAGGGAATTTTTATTACCCGGTTCATTTTTAAGAAGCCGTAGTTTTCAACTAACCTTCTATTTCCAGTACAAATGAATTTGGTTTTATAAGGTAAACCAACCACAAAGGCTTCTGTCAACATGCTATGCGTAGTGGCGTTCAATATCGAACGCCACTTCGTTGTGCATATCATCGCCCGTACTACCTACCGAATGCCTAGGAATTGATAATCTTCTCCTGATGATTGATCGATTCCTGGTGAATGGCTTTAAACATGCGTAGTACAAACTCCTCGCTCAGTCCTTTGGTCTCGCCTTCCAATATCATCGCTCCTAAAATCTCATTCCATCTACTAGACTGCAAAACGGCAACGTTCTTTTGTTTTTTAAGTGCCCCAATGCCATCGGAAATCTTCATTCGTTTTCCCAAGGTTTCGATCAGTTGATGGTCTAAAATATCTATCTGGGCACGGAGATTACTCAAATTTTTATTGTACTCCGTTTCTGGGTCCGATTCTTTCCGAATGCGCAAATCTTTCATAATCTGTACCAATCTCTTCGGGGTTACCTGTTGTGCAGCATCACTCCATGCGTTATCGGGATCGAAATGGGTCTCGATCATCAATCCATCAAAATTAAGGTCCAATGCAGTCTGTGACACATCAAAAATCATATCGCGCTTGCCAGTAATGTGCGATGGGTCATTGATAATCGGCAGATCGGGAAACTTTGTCTGGAGATCAATGGCCAATTGCCATTCAGGAATGTTTCGATATTTCGTCTTCTCATAACTAGAAAATCCCCGATGAATCACTCCTAAATTTTTGATGTTGGCCGTGTGTAATCGCTCAACGGCTCCCAACCAAAGCGAAAGATCCGGGTTCACTGGATTTTTGATCAACACGATCTTATCGGTACCCTCTAAGGCATCGGCTATTTCTTGGACAATAAACGGACTCACTGTAGAGCGAGCACCGATCCACAAAAGGTCCACATCATGTTCGAGGGCCAATTCTACATGGGCCCTATTGGCCACCTCGGTTGCGGTTTTTAAACCGGTTTCTTTCTTTACCTTTTGCAGCCACTTAAGACCAATAGCACCTACGCCTTCGAACATACCAGGCCGCGTTCTCGGTTTCCATATACCGGCCCGATAGTAATTTACATCGGTATCTTTCAATTCATTTGCGATTTTCAGCACTTGTTCTTCTGTTTCGGCACTACAGGGTCCGGCAATAACAAGTGGATGATCCAACTTCATATCATCTAACCAGGCCCTCATTTGCTTTGTATTTTCCATTTTATTACTTATTAAGTGGTATTCCTTTTAATATTTCCTTTATCTTATTCGTATTGTTCATTTCCTCAAAAATCCCTTTAAAATTCTCCTGCAATAGGAGCTGCTTAAACGCTTCTAAATTTTGGATATACTCTTCCAAAGTTTCGACTACATTGTCTTTATTCTGCTCAAAAATAGGCGTCCACATGGCAGGAGAACTTTTAGCCAATCGCACAGTGCTCTCAAACCCACTCCCCGCCATGTCGAAAATGTCACGCTCGTTTTTTTCCTTATCAATGACCGTCTTTCCTAACATAAAAGAACTAATATGCGATAAATGCGACACATAGGCAATGTGCTTGTCATGGGCTTCCGGGTTCATATAACGAATGCGCATGCCGAGTTGCTGAAAGAGGAGCACTGCCTTTTCCTGTAATTTAAAAGCTGTTTTTTCTATTTCACAGATGATCATTGTTTTGCCTTTGAACAAATCTTCGATAGCTGCCGAGGGTCCAGAAAATTCTGTACCCGCTATAGGATGGCTTGCCAAAAAATTACGCCGTTTGGGATGGTCCTCCAAGGTTTTACATAGTAGCCCTTTTGTAGATCCCGCGTCGAACACAACACACTCATCATGAACGGCTTCTAAAATCGAGGGCAATTCAGATACCAGAACATCTACCGGGATGGTCACTGCAACCATGTCGGCCAAATGCAGTTCGGAATAACTTGCTATTTGATCTATCACTTTTAGTGCCAAGGCTTCTTCCAAATGTGCTGCGTTGGAATCCACCCCATAAATCATTGAATCCGGGTAATTCCTTTTAACGTCCTTGGCAAAAGATCCTCCGATTAATCCGGTACCGATAATAAATATATTCATCCTTTTAGACGTTTTCCCTTTTTTTCTTTTGTGCTGATTTCAGCTTCCGAAATCCTAAAATCTTTTTATTGCCTCCTTGATCTTTTCCTCTGTAACACATAGCGAAAATCGAATATAGCCTTCCCCTCTGCTGCCGAAAATGGTCCCGGGCGCAATAAATATATTCTTAGTATATAATACCTCATCAACAAATTGCTCTGCAGAATCGATCCCATTTGGCAATTGTGCCCATACGAACATCCCGACCGAAGCCCGATCATACGTGCAACCAAGTTTATCGGCCAGTTGAAACATGCACTCCCGTCGTACCGAGTAGATGCGACCCAACTCCTCAAACCAAGAAGGACCGCTTTTCAAGGCTGCGATTGCTCCTTTTTGGATTCCGTAGAACATACCGGAATCCATATTGCTCTTTACCTTTAATATGGCATTGATATGATTCGGACTTCCTAGGACCATACCCACACGCCAGCCTGCCATGTTAAAGGTTTTGCTTAGGGAATTCAATTCAAGTGCAATGTCCTTGGCCCCTTCGATTTCTAAGATGCTTAACGGATCTTTTCCTAGGACAAAACTATACGGATTATCGTTCACCAAAAGGATTGCATTCCTTTTAGCAAAATCGACGAGTTTTTGCAATTGACCCCTATTTGCGGTCGCCCCGGTTGGCATGTGCGGATAGCTGACCCACATAAGTTTGACATTTGAAAGATCTTCATTTTGAAGTGCTTCCAGATCAGGGAACCAATGCCCATCAGCACTTAGCATATAGGGCCGTGCAATGCCGCCCACTAATTTTGTGACCGAAGTATATGTGGGATACCCAGGATCGGGAATCAATACTTCGTCCCCCGGATTCAAAAAGGCCATACTAATATGCATGATCCCTTCCTTAGATCCCATAAGTGGCAATATTTCATTTATAGGATTCGCCCTAACCCTGAATTTCGTGGCATAAAATTCTGCGATGGCCTCGCGCAATTCGGGTAGCCCTTGATAACTTTGATATTGATGGGCGCCCGCATCTTCTAAAACGTCCCTCATGGTCTTCATTACCTCTTCCGAAGGTGCCAAATCCGGACTTCCTATACCCATATTGATAATGGGACGGCCCTGCGCAACTAGATCACGAACCTCCCGAAGTTTTTTAGAAAAGTAATACTCCTCAACCGTATGTAGACGATCTGCCGTGCGTATCATATTCTTGCATTTTTATATTCCCCCAATACGGTAAAATCTTCCGACATGATATCTAAAAGCGATTTCGCCTTGGCAAAATTATGGTATTTCTCAAAGGTAACATCCACAAAAAAAGCATACTTCCAGGGAGTCTCGATAACTGGCAACGATTGTATTTTGGTCAGATTCAGTAAACAATCGCTCATGACATTCAAAATGGCCGCCAAACTACCCCTCTTGTGATCCGTTACAAAACGAATCGAGGCTTTGTTGATTTCATCTTTCGGAATTTCCTTACTTTTTGTCGTGATGATGATAAATCGTGTGGCATTGTTCTTAATAGTCTGTATCTCAGGCGCGATGATATGAAGACTATACAATTCAGAAGCCACCTTCGGCGCAATGGCCCCGACCCCCTTGAGCTGCTTATCTTGGATCTGTTTCGCCGTTTCGGCGGTATCAGCATCTTCCACCAATTTGATATGAGGATAGTCCCGAAAGAATTCCTTGCATTGTAAAAGGGCCATAGGGTGCGAACGTACTTCTTGAATATCGGAAATTGCCTGTCCTTCCAAGACCATTAGATTATGATGGATGTTAAGATAATGTTCCCCAATGATATGCAGCCTATTATGATAGACCAAGGCATAATTGGGAATAATGGATCCTGCAATCGAATTTTCAATGGCCATGACCCCTTTATCCGCTGAACCATCCAGCAATTGATCTACCAAGGCATCGAATGACATACATTCTACCAGATCAATAGTGTCCCCAAAATATTCCCGGGCCACTTGATGGTGGTTAGATCCCTTGATCCCTTGTATCGCTATTTTTTTCATAGGCCTTTACCCTACCACGTTCTGTATTATGGAATCAGGAAAATTAAAATTACTAACAAAAAAAGTCCCGTTTTCTACGGGACTTCTACTTGTTTCTATTTTTTTAAATATGCTACAACAGTCCCGTACTTCTCTTAAAAAAGAAGTAAAAATAAAAACCGTTCCAGAAATATTGCTTTGTCATTTTCTTAAAAACTTCGGCTAATGTAAGAATTTAAATTAAAAAGGATGAAGACTGGCCCTATTTTTTTATTAATTCGGACCCAACAAGAATTTTACGAATACTATTTGGTTTCCTTCAATTTATTTGGAATACCCGATACTTTCAAAATACGCATTATTTGGCGCGACAAAATTTCGTATTGGCTGAGTTGCTCAACCATATATAGCGAAAGCATCCACTAAAATCAATTTGGCTATAATTCGTATCGCGCTTAGCTTAAGATTGAATTCATTGGTTAATTGTTTATTTTTGGTCAAATTCTATTTGTATGTCTATCTCGGTCAAAAACATCTCCAAATCTTTTGGCTCCCAAAAAGTCTTGAACGCTGTTTCCTTCGAAATTAAAAAGGGCGAAATCGTTGGTTTTCTAGGGCCCAATGGTGCCGGAAAATCGACGATGATGAAAATTTTGAACACCTACCATAACGCCGATGAAGGCGAGGCATTTGTGAACGGGTATGATGTAAAAAGCGATAAAAAAAATGTGCAGCAGCGCATTGGGTATCTCCCCGAGCATAATCCGTTATACTTGGACATGTACGTAAAAGAGTATTTAAACTTCAATGCCAATGTATATAATACTCCCAAAATCAGGATTGCCGAGGTGGTTGAACAGACTGGCCTCGCCCCTGAAGCCCATAAGAGAATTGGCCAGCTTTCCAAAGGGTATCGACAACGCGTCGGACTCGCCGCAGCCCTACTGCACAATCCCGAAGTGCTCATTCTCGACGAGCCAACCACAGGACTTGATCCCAATCAACTTCTTGAAATACGAAAATTGATAAAGGAAATCGGCAGTGAGAAAACCATTCTGCTCTCTACCCATATCATGAAGGAGGTCGAGGCGGTCTGTGATCGGGTGCTGATAATCAACAAAGGTGTTTTGGTGGCCGACAAGCGGCTTAACGACCTTCATAAGAACGAAGAACAGATTCTTGAGGTAGAGTTTGATTACCGGGTCGAGGACGCCTTTTTGGAAAAACTTCCCCACGTGACCCATGTAAAAAACCTGGGGGGTTTTATGTATGAAATCACCTTTGACACTTCCCAGGATATGAGGCCAACCGTGTTTGACTTTGCACATGACAATAAACTCAAGACGTTACAATTGAGTCGAAAAAATAAAAATTTGGAGAATTTATTTACCGAATTGACCAAATAGACCATGGCCCTAGTCAAGGTGCTTTAAAAACGTAATATAGAGAACGCGGTCAAAGTGCCCAGCGTTGCGCCAAACAGTTTCGAACGCGCCCAAATTTCATTAAAACCGTAGTGCAAGACCGACACCGTTGGGGCCACTGGTGGGAAGCAAATGTAGGGATGTCTTTTTACCCAGGCCATCATTGTATTCTAAAACGGCCTTTTTCTTATTGTTATTGGCAGAAAGGTAAAAAATAGTACCAAGAATAGCTGTTCCGGCAAAGGTCGCTATGGGAGCAGCCGTATCTGTATCTCCATTTTCATTGGCAAGATACCATATTGCCGATCCAAGATTGGCCGCACCTGCAATGAGGCCTCCCAACATTTGTTTTTTAGATTTCTGCCAATGCATATCGGCAATTTGATTCTCTTTTATCAGCATATCGAACTGTTTACACGTAATCTTTTTCGTATCCTGATAAAATTCATCACCCCACATCCCTTGAAAAACGGTAATTTCCTGGGCGCTCATATTGAGTGCATACCCACTTACCAAAATAACGAATGCTAATAGTCTTAAAGTTTTCATATTGAATTTTTGTTTAAAAATACTAATTAATTCTTCAACAATTATTGAGATTAACTTTGATCTAACAAACCCGTAAACGTTTTGTAATATAGATTCAATTCGAGGGTCTCCACCGCGGCAAATTCAGAATCCCCATTCGTTACAAGAATATCGACACAATGCTGATAGGCACTTAAATCTGCAACGATATTTTCGATTTTTTCATATTGTTCCTTTTGAGGGATGCCTGCATAATAACTCAGACGGGCACTATAAATCTCTTTTAGTTCTTTGAAAACCTTTCGCGCCATTGACGTTTGTCCTACCTTGTAATACCCATCTAAAAAGGGCTCCACAAATCGATAATAATCAAAAAAACGTACCGGCATATTTATCATGGCCATGTCGATAATGCCTTTGGCTTTTTCCAGCTTATTTTCTTGCAATAATTTTTCCAACAAACGAGCTAGGCTGACCCTATACGAAATTCCTTGCTTTCGAGTCTGGGGGTCATAATAAATGTCCGGATTCCCTGAATTTCCCCATTCCCATTTGTTGACAATAGTATACATCAAATCAGCATCGATCCTGCCCTTATCGAAAATATGTTCGTTTTCTGTCTTGATCGGTACTAATTTATAGACCAACCCATCCAATTGAAGGTAGTTACTCATCCAAATATATTCCTGTTCATCAAAGCTTCCTCCGGAAAAATAAATGGGCCGTTCCCAGTCATTCTTCGAAATAATATCCAACATAAGCAAGGAACCTTTGCTGATGCCCGTCTCAGGCAAATCAATATCGATAAAATCGACAATTTCTTTGGCATCACTTGTCTTTACCAAACCGGTTTCCAAGACCCTTTTTTTATTGACCGGTACGCGTATTTTGTTGGTGGGGTAATACACTGCATCCAAATAACTTTCAGGATACCCACTGATAGACTTACCTTGTTTTTCGAGAAGGCTTTTTACCTTGGTCTCGGGACGATCACTTGCCACCCATTTCATAAAATCCTGAATATCCCAGCGCTTATCGGTCATTGCGGCAAAATAAATGACATCCCGCGTACCATATTTATAGAGATCATGCTTCAATTGGGACGGAATAGGGTCACTTTTATAAGCCTGCCGTTTCATTTGATCTATGTACCACGGCAAGTTCAAATAACCTGAAATGATTGTACGGACATCCGTTCGATAGCCCTCGATATCCTGAACATACCAAAGGGGAAATGTGTCTATATCACCAATGGTAAAGAGTATGGCACCGACATTTTCCTGGGTAGAATCTAAATACGCCTTGGCCATATTCAATGCAGTGAAGCGATTTGAACGGTCATGATCGTCCCAATTCTGTTGCATCATTCGCATAGGAACCGAAATAAAACAAAGGATTAGTACCACAGGCACAAGGATCATTGGCCTACCATACTTTTTAAATGCATCGAAAATGCCATAGACCCCAAGACCAATCCATATGGCAAAAACATAGAAGGAACCTACTAGGGAATAATCCCGTTCACGAGGTTGAAAAATAGGTGGATTCGTATAAAACTGAATCGCAATTCCGGTAAACAAAAAAAATACGAACAGCACCCAAAATTGCTTCCAAGATCTTCCAATCTGAAATACCAGGCCGATTAGTCCCAAGATCAAAGGGAGAAAAAAATAGGTATTCCTTGCCTTGTTCTGCAGTACTTCGGACGGCAAATTATTCTGACTCCCCAATCGCATACCATCAATTGCATTAATCCCACTAATCCATTCCCCATTGCCATCGAACCGGCCCTGAATATCGTTCTGTCGCCCAACATAGTTCCACATGAAATAGCGCCAATACATATACCCAAATTGAAAATGGAACATATATTTTACATTTTCCCAAAGCGAAGGCGGCTTAACATCAATATAGTCACTGAAGCGTTTCAAAAATGTGAGGTATCGGTCTGATGTCAACTGCCCTTCAGCATACTTTTTTTGAATTTCACTGACAGATTCCCGCAATTCAGCATTGCCCCTAAATTCTGGTTTTATGGTAAAATCGAGGGCTCCATAATAGCGCATATAATTCTCCGCATTGACATCGCTCCACATTCTTGGTAAGAAGCCGATATGTGCTTTATTGGATCCACGTGATGCCCCTTTAAATTTATTTACAACGACATATTTGCCCATTTCTTCATCCCTTTCATAGGTGGGTTGGTCATCTTCATAAGGGTGGTCCGAGGCGAACATGTCTGAATAGTAGGCCCCATAGAACGGACTATCCGTGCTCGGATACTGATCCCTGTTATAATACGCCAATAAGGAACGGGCATCAGCGGGATCATTCTCATTGATGACGACATGTGAACTCGCACGGATAGGCAGCATAATCCAGGAAGAAAAACCGAGCATCAGAAATACGGCAGCAAGGAGTATGGTATTTGCGGTCCTGAAGCCTTTTTTATGGGTAATTCGCAGCGCAAAGAAAAAAAACATACTAAATAAAATTCCCAAAATGATGCTGCCCGAATTAAAAGGAAGGCCGATTAAATTGACAAAAAACACCTCGCTCCAACCGAATAATTTCAGGACATATGTCAAAGAAAATTTAAAAACCACTATGAGCACCAAAACGGATACTACATTGGCGAAAATAAAATTCTTAACACTCACTGATCTACAATGCTTGAAATAATAAAGAAGGCCGATAGATGGTATGGCCAAAAAACCCATGAACTGAATTCCAAAGGTGAGTCCAGTTACAAACGCGATAAGCACCAGCCATCTATTGCCTCGCGGGTGGGTCGAATTGTCGATCCATTTGAGCCCTAACCATAACAACAACGCCATAATCAAACTGGCCATTGCATACACTTCGGTCTCTGTGGCATTAAACCAAAAACTATCGGAAAAGGCATAGGCCAATGACCCTATAAGTCCACTTCCCAAAACCATTATTGACTTATATCTCGTCAATTCACTTGAGGGGGCAATTAATTTCAAGGCCAGGTTGGTAATTGTCCAGAATAGAAATAGAATGGTAAATGCCGATGCCACTACCGACACCCAATTGACCATCAATGCCACGTGCGATTTGCTGGCCGCGAAGAGGGCAAAGAAGGCACCTATCATTTGATGTAACGGTGCCCCTGGAGGATGTGCAACTTGCAATTTGGCCGATGTAGCAATGTACTCGCCCGAATCCCAAAAACTAACAGTAGGTTCTACCGTACTGCCATAAACGACCACGGCAATTGAAAAAGCAAGCCATCCCAGGCGAAGATTCCATCGATCAAAAACTTCAGTATTCATTGAAAAAGTTTCTAAACAAAGATCTTTGAAAACCGAGGTTCTTGTAATTTTAAGTGGTCGGAATTGAGTAGTAGTACGGGTACTAATTTTTACTTCAACTATTTTTGATAGGTAAGGAATTTTCAATAGGTTCCTGTAAAACATGAGGGCCAACAAGGCATTCTTGGCTTATTTCTTTAAGCACTTTGGTTGTTTTAGAAAATTGAAAAAAGAAAGAATAACCTCTCTGAGGTGCTTAAGTTGAATGTATCGATGATTGAATTCCGCAGGATGACCGAGCTAGACTAGCGCTTCCGAAGCGCTCAATTTCGAGTATCGTAGGTGTGGGAATCAGATCAACGATCAGCATGTAAGATACTAGGAGTTTTGGTAAAGCCGTTGCAACGCATCTCTGCTACTCACGTTTAACTTTCCATAGATATGGGTAATATGGGTCTTGACTGTACTGTGGCTTATGAATAATTCATTGGCGATCTCTTTGTTGGTCTTCCCCTCAAGGATCAGCGCCTGAATGGTACGCTCTTGTTTGCTAAGGTCTGGCAGTACGCGACGTTTTCTTCTTCTATAGACCATTAAAAAACCCAATCCCAGTGTCAAAAACCCTAAAAAAAGATTGAGTAGTCTGCTCCAGGCATATTTTTGAACAATAACATCCTGTGTCAAATAGGCAAGTTTCTTTTTAAGAAAATGATATTGTTCGGTAGGTATTTCGCTCCTTTTCAATTCCTCCAGAAGCGCCAAATAATATGTTGGATTCTTGGTAATATCCTGTTCCAGCAAATGCTTATCGTCTAACAGCTTGATCCCGATTAATTTTACAATTAAAATACGCAGGGAATCCTTGGCATAACTTTTCATTTGGGTAGCCTCCTGTTGTTCATCTATTTGTGAATCATCCAATTGGGATTCGAATTCCTGAAATTTCTTCCATTCCTTGTCTGCCAAATTGGTCGTCGTGTACTGGTCGAAAAGACTATTTGTACTTGCAAACCGTATCGTATCAGTACTTGCTAGTATAAAAGAGGCGCCCGAGGAAATCGTATCACTGATGGCCTTTTCGAGTCTATTCACGTACAAATGATATACCGAATTCTTATCGGCAATGTGCTTACGATCAAAAGTGAATGAACCGTCACTTTGTATTGGCGACCATGCAATAGGATGGGCATATCTTAAATTTTCTAAATGGTCGATATCAAGTTTGGCAAGGTAGACCCTTTGTGCTCCATCGGCCCCATTTTGAAGGTTTATATGTCCCGTAATAACATTTTGGGCACAAAGACCCACTATCAAAAAAAAGAATAGCACAGTGAAATGTTTTTTGAACATCATTCTTGCTTTAATTACTAAGGTATTCCATTTTTAAATACAATTCAAATCATATTCGCTTGATACGCACGTTACGGAATTTGACGGTACCGATCTCGGCAGCCTGCAGGCCGATATACCCTTCCTTACGGTCATCATTTTTTATATCAGCGGTCAATATGCCGTTGACCCATGCCTGAATGTGGTCCTTATCGCTTCTTATTTTGTAGGTGTTCCATTTGTTCACGGTCTGCACCTGAGCCATGGGAACGGTCCTTGAAACAATTGCCCCGGTCCGGTTTTTTTGGTCGGGGTGCCTGTCCCATATATTGATTTCATAACAATCGGTATAACTGAGTTCCTCGTTTTTACAACGAATAAAGATGCCTGAATTAACGGTTTCATCAGGATAAAACTCAAGCGTTAGCACAAAATCACCATAGTGTTCCTTGGTCATTATGAAACCCCCACCACCTTGGGTAGTGCCCACAATAGTGTCATTGACAAATTCCCAACTGGCCTCGCCCTTTTCAAGCCAGTTGGGGTCATGTTCCCCGAATAACGACTTTGTATTGTTACAGGAGATGAAAAGTAACACATATATTCCTGTTAAAATGTACCTTTTAATTGGTTTCATACGCCTCATCAAAAAATTATTTAAATGTATCCAATGCCCAGCGATTTTTACATCCGTCGCTGAAAATTAGGGATTGTAATTATGTTGCAGCGTTTGCGGCCTTGATTAAAAGATCAATCGCCTGATCCAGCATTTCTTGCACTTTTGGATCAATACAATTCATCAAAATCACAAACACCATTTGCTGGTCGGGATAAACAAAAAAGTTCGAATAGCCTCCGATGCCATTGCCTACGTGCCCATAATAATTTCGACCATGCCTGTCTTGGCTTACCTGCCAACCGAGCCCATAATAGGTTGACCTTCCCTTAACTTTTTGTGATGTCAGAAATTGGGAATATATTTCGTTGGGCACAAGTAGGCCATCCAAGTAGGCCTGTCCCAACTTAGCGATATCCTCAGAGGTTGATAGGTAACCACCACCCGCCAGTTTGTAATAATTGTTGACGGGTTTGGCCGTGCGAAACCCGAGCTTATTTTTAGAATAAAAAGTAGCGACATTTTTGGTTTTGTTTCCCTTTGGGTCTCGGCCAATCAGCCCAGCATCCCTTTTCGATAGTGCGTCAGCTTTCCCATAGCAATCGACTAAAGGGTTTAAGGATTCAGGAAAAGTGTTGTGCATCGCCATAGGAAGTAGCACTTTTTTGTGCACATATTCCTCAAAGGGCATCCCGCTTACTTCCTGCATAGCAAGTGATATCAAGACCCAATCGAAGCTATTGTATAAAAAGTCGGTACCTGGTTCGAATAGCAGTTTATCCTTTTTGAAGATTTCAATACCTTCCTTAATCGAATAGGGTTCGTCGAGACCATATTCCAAACCTTGATAGCCTCGTATACCCGCCGTATGGCTCGCCAATTGGCGAATTGTAAAATCCCATTGTTTTTTGGGAAAATAGGGTACGTAGTCATAGAAAGAAGCGTCCAAATCTATTTTACCTTCGGCGACCATAGCGGCCAAAGCCGTTGCCGCGATCGGCTTAGAAACACTGGCAACACGAAATAAGGTTGTTTGAGGATGTATTGGGCTCTTTAATTC
Organism: uncultured Flavobacteriaceae bacterium; assembly: GCA_963798435.1. GTDB lineage: Bacteria > Bacteroidota > Bacteroidia > Flavobacteriales > Flavobacteriaceae > JALHST01. The sequence goes on along the minus strand of CAWCTF010000006.1, from coordinate 83,022 downwards.
AAGGTCGGCATATCCATACCCCTTTTGAAGAAACTTTTTGCCTTCATGCAATACGGTAATCGAAATTCCTGGCACTTTCTTGTCATTTACCAATTCTAAAAGCAGGGCCTCTGCCCGAACTAAACCTTTGAGCTTAGGGTGGTCGCCCAGGACCCTTTGATAGGCCGACAGATTCAGGATGTATTTTAGGATCGGATTCATGGTTTCGCTTTGGCGAGCCTTCCCTACTAGGTATAGGCAAAGTGCAGCAAATTATTTAATTTTTGTCGGATCGGGATCGGAGTACAAAGGTACAGATCACAGGGTCATCCTCCGAATTAATTAAATAGCCATTTTTAGGGGTTCCTTGTAAAAAATTCATGGTGAAGCTTATTACCAGACGGTATTGCAACGATTCATTTGGTGTCAATCCACAAAAATAAGCCGCCCTTTATAAATTTCCTCCACAGCAATGGTAGCCGGTCGATAATAGCCAAGTACGTCCCCGGTACCCCGTATGACCCCTTTGATCGATTGCCGGGCATTGATCAACATGTCGTTCGACCCACGATGGTTTAAATCGATGTTTTGGGCCTCAAGATCCTGGGCTTCGATCCGGGAATCACCTGAGGCGATTACCAGACTTAAATTTATCACGGTGCCCTTTAATTTAAAATAGGCTATGCCATTGACGATAACATTGACATTCTGGGCCTGAAGTTCAAGATCGAAGGCCCCATCAACCGTAATAGCTTCAGGATTTAGGAAACTTTCTGATAATAGCGTAATATTTGGGTATTTCAGGGGGCCGTCGCTTATGATGTCCTGACCTGTACTACTTCTTATTTCATTAATGTTGGGCGAGGTAACATACACCTTTGTAATCCCATACTCGCGAAAAAGGTTGCATCCATTTTCATTGCGTACGATCAACCGATCCCCTTCGACCTTCGCCGAGATTTCATTAAGAAGAAATTCCCCGGTTTCAATTTCCACTTTTTGGGTATCCCCTTGCTTTAAAATCAAACTTACCTTTTCAAAAATGGTGATCTTTGTGAAGTTGGGTACCGAAATTTCAGTTCGCACGATTTCACCTGAATTTTGCAAACAGTCCGGTGATGAATCCGAGTTGCAGCTGTTCGCCACCAGGATAACAAAAGCCGAAAATACGCCATGCGCCAATGTTCTGAGCGTTCCATGGTAGCGAAAAAATGTCAAAGTCGCTATTTCGAGGTATTTTTTCATGATGCTGCCCACAACCGATTTCAAAGTGCAGGGCAATTCCTTAAATCGACCCATCCCAGAACCATTGAAAACGCCGCTGTAGAAAAGTGACTTCATGTGAATACGTGTTGTATTGTTAATTATCCTGGATTTCAAAAAGCAATTTTAATCCCATTTTTCAAAAAATCCAACGTGGAGTCCACGCTCCATGTGCCTATTAGATATAGCTCATATAGCGGCCTGCCCCGTCATTTATTCATGCATAACGGCCGACTTACAATCGCACTCCAACACCGAACTCCACTGCTTCGGCCTTCGCGCCGTGTGATTTCAATGTGATGGCCCCAAACACTTTTTTTCCGAAAGAGCGCTTTAAACCGACTCGATTGTATACCTGCCCTTCAAAATCAAACGGATAATAAATATAATATCCCAATTGTGCGATGATACTTATCTTATTGATAAACAATTCATGCCCTAAAAAGAGTCCGACCCTTTTAAAATCAGTGTCCGCTGCCACGTTATATTCGGGAAAGGCAATCGATTGGTACCGGATCAACTCTTTTAAGAAATTAGAAAAAAAGAGGTCGGTTCCTACCTGTAGGGCACTTTTTCGAGACAGGCGTTTATCGGCATAGGCCGAAAAGATATAAAAAGGGAACTGGCCCGACCCGATGATATCACTTTCATTTATCCCGGTCCGAAAAACGAAATTATAACGAATCGGTTCGACCACCTTTTCCCGATTTGGGGTATGTATATAATCAATGTCGCTGCCTCCATCTAGATCATAAGTCAACCCTGCGTTAAGGGCAAACGAATTGGTAGAGGTATTGGGCGCCTTTGCGTTGGCATTCGAATAATGTATAACCGATATCCCGGCCTTGAATCCGAGGCCCTTCAGCAAATTTTCCTTGTGAAAGTTCAACATTAAATAGGTCGAACTTAAAAACCTAGATCCGTAGGCGTTGTTGCGAAAATTCCCATACTTATCATAGGGGTTTGTGTTGTAGGCGATTCCCTGTCCAAACCGAAACTGCAGGTATCTTTTTAAAAAATAGAAATTGTAATGTGCATAAAGACCAAAATTCCTTCCCAAGGTCGTGTTGTTCATATCTTGATACACAAAGGAAAAACCGACATCAGGATAGTTATAGATTTCTTCCCATTCGCTGTATCCGTAGGTTTTTCTATTAAGGCCCACGATAAGGCCTCCGGTATGCTCGCTGATCAAATGGGAGATGTCCGGGTTGTGAAGGAGTATAGACCCATAAAATTCATTGGCATCCAAGACGTAGCGCCGCCCATTAAAATGTGGGTGCTGCATTTCTTGTTCCTGGGAAAAACATAAAACGCTCCCTAATAACGCAAGAATAAACAGCCTTTGTTTCATGGGAGGCAAATATAAGTACGAATTGCGAAGTACGAAGTACGATTTTAAAAATTCCATCCCGGTAGCTCCCGATTGTTATTGGGAGGGAGCCAAAATTCAAAACCATTCCAAGTTTTAGATTCAAGGGGCGAACGATCGCTTTGAACCTTGGACATTGAATCTTGAACCTAAAAGACCTCTTTGGCAATGGCCCGGATATTATCTGATTTACCCATCGAATAATAATGCAGCACAGGTACCCCGGCAGCTTTGAGCTCATTTGACTGGTGTATTGCCCATTCAATGCCCACTTGCCGAACGGCTTTGTTGTCCTTACATGCATCAATGGCTTCAATTAGATCTTGTGGCAAGTCGATCCTAAATACTTGTGGTAACAACTGTAAATGACGTCGTACCGCGATTGGTTTTATTCCCGGGATGATTGGGACGTTAATTCCCATATTTTTGGCCGCTTCCACGAAAGCGAAGAATTTGGTATTGTCAAAGAACATTTGCGTCACCACATAATCGGCCCCCGCATCGACCTTTTGCTTCAATCTTTTCAAATCGGATTGTAAGGAGGGTGCCTCTAAATGTTTCTCCGGATAGCCGGCCACTCCGATACAAAAATTAGCACAATCATCGGTTTCGATTACTTCATGAAGATACTTTCCTGAGTTTAGATCATGGATCTGCTTGACCAAACTTACCGCATAATTATGTCCACCTTTTGTAGGTTCAAAATATTTTTCCTCTTTCATGGCATCTCCGCGAAGGGCCATAACATTGTCAATGCCCAAATAATGGCAGTCGACCAAAAGATACTCGGTCTCTTCTTTCGTAAAACCACCACAGAGTACATGGGGTACCGTATCAACATGGTATTTGTGCTTGATCGAGGCACAGATACCCACAGTCCCAGGCCGCATGCGTGTCAATTTTTTGTCAAGAAGCCCTTCCCTATCAATATAGACGTACTCTTCCCTTGAAGTCGTAACGTCGATAAATGGGGGTTTGAATTCGATCAAGGGATCGATATTATCGTAAAGTTCCTTGATATTCCTGCCTTTTACGGGGGGAATAATCTCAAAGGAAAATAGGGTCTCCCCTTTTGCTGCTTTAATGTGGTCTGTTACTTTCATCCTTGGCTCCCAACTCCCCTTGTGGGGAATCGATTATTGTGTGGTTGTATACTTTGTAATTTCTTTTTTTGGCGTTCAAGCGGGCTATCCACTTTATTTTTTTAGGGTCGCCTTTTGACTTCGCTCAAGAGGGCCCTAAAAAAGATGCCGTTCCTATCCCGAACGCAGAACACGGTCACTACCCACAGTACAGTTGTATTGACCTAGCAAATTTTGCAATCCTACGCGCATGACCGCAGGAGACGGCTTGTTTGGTCTTATATCGGCTCGGTTGCTTTAAATGCCTATCATTTCAATCATCTGCGATGTTAGGTGCCAACCATTTGGCGGCCTCCTCGTATGGCATTCCTTTTCGTTTCGCAAAATCAGCAACTTGGTCTTCCTTTATTTTTCCCAATCCGAAATAGCGGGCCTCGGGATTGCCGAAATAATAGCCGCTTACCGAAGCAGCCGGCCACATGGCAAGACTTTCGGTAAGTTTGACCCCAATCCTCCGCTCCACCTGCAATAGCTCCCAAATAGTTAGTTTCTCTAAATGATCCGGACAAGCTGGGTACCCAGGTGCCGGCCGGATGCCTTTATACGATTCCTGGATCAGTTCTTCATTGGTCAAGTTCTCATGCGTGGCATACCCCCAATATTTTTGGCGGACTTCCTTGTGCAGGTATTCGGCAAATGCCTCTGCTAACCGATCTGACAACGCTTTGATTAAGATTGAATTGTAATCATCAAGATCCTCGCGGTATCGATTTGAGAGTTCATCGGTACCAAACCCCGTGCTAACACAGAAACAGCCTATATAATCTTGTACCCCCGAACTTTTGGGAGCAATAAAATCGGCCAAGGCATAATCGGGCACGCCTTCCTTGCGTTGCAATTGCTGACGCAATGTTCTAAAAATGTAAGTGGTAGTCTCCTTTTTATAGGCCTCTCCAGAATCTGCCAGGGTTGCATCGACTTCGATATCATCGTCCTTGATTCGATTCGCAGGAAATAGTCCGAAAATACCCTTTGCCGTTATTAATTTTTCAGAAACGACCATTTCTAACATTTTTTGGGCGTCTTTAAAAAGTTCTTTGGCCTGCTCCCCGACGATATCATCAGATAAAATTTCAGGATACTTCCCGTGCAATTCCCAACTTCTGAAAAAAGGTGTCCAATCTATAAAAGGCACTAGTTTCGAAAGTTGCATTTCTTCGATTACCGTAATCCCCAAATTACGGGGCGGGATCGATCTCGGCTTTTTTCCAGTCAATTTTGAAACTATTCTGGCGGGCGTCCTTGAGTGTCTTATATTCTTTATGTTGTGATCGGTTCATGAATTTTTCCCTGAAAATCCCATAATCGATCTTCACCGATTTTTTATACCCATCGCGCGTTTCTTTTTGCAATAGATCCCCTACGACGGTTACCGCCCTGGAGGCGTCATTCACATGCACCACCGCTTGGCTATATTGCGGGTCGATTTTAACCGCGGTATGTGCCTTGCTCGTGGTCGCACCACCTATCAACAAAGGAACGCTAAACTTTTTTCGTTCCATCTCCTTGGCCAGATGTACCATTTCATCGAGTGAAGGAGTAATCAAACCGCTTAGTCCGATGATGTCGACATTATGTTCAATGGCCGCGGCAAGTATACGCTCTGGTGGGACCATTACACCTAGGTCGATGATTTCATAATTATTGCAAGCCAGAACCACCCCTACAATATTCTTCCCTATATCATGCACGTCCCCTTTCACTGTCGCCATAAGAATTTTCCCGTTTCCTCGGGTATCCCCTATTTGGGGATTTTTTAGCTTTTCCTCTTCAATAAATGGTAACAAGTAGGCGACCGCCTTTTTCATGACGCGTGCCGATTTGACAACCTGTGGCAAAAACATCTTTCCGCTTCCAAAAAGGTCGCCGACCACATTCATTCCGGTCATCAAATGGCCTTCGATAACTTCAATTGGGGCATTGACACTGACCCGCGCCGCCTCGATATCCTCGATGATGTATTGGTCGATTCCTTTGACCAATGCTCGGGTAATGCGATCCTGCAAAGGATCTTTCCGCCACGTGAGATCGACCTTGCTTTCCTTGTTTTTCCCGATTACCGATTCGGCAAAATCGAGCAACCGCTCAGTCGCATCTTCCCTGCGATTTAAGATAACATCCTCTACCCGTTCCAAGAGATCCTTGGGAATATCATCATACACCTCAAGCATGGTAGGATTGACGATGCCCATGTTCATCCCTGCCTTTATCGCATGATACAGAAAAACCGAATGCATGGCTTCACGAACGGGATTATTACCACGAAAACTGAAGGATACATTGCTGACACCTCCGCTAACACTTGCATATGGGAGGTTCTCGCGCACCCATTTCGTAGCACGTATGAAATCAAGGGCGTTCAACTTGTGTTCGTCCATCCCGGTAGCTACCGGGAAAATGTTTAAATCGAAGATTATGTCCTCGGGGGCAAAATTGACCTTATGAACCAATATCTCGTAAGAACGCTTGGCGATCTCAATACGACGCTCGTAATTATCGGCCTGGCCAAGTTCATCAAATGCCATGACAATAACCGCGGCCCCATATCTTCGGATCAGTTTCGCATGAAGAATGAACTGCTCCTCTCCTTCCTTTAGGCTAATCGAGTTTACCACGCATTTTCCCTGAACGACTTGTAATCCGGCTTCAATGATTTCCCATTTTGAACTATCGATCATGATCGGTACGCGCGCAATGTCGGGTTCGGCAATAACTAGATTCAAATACTTGACCATGGCCCTTTTACCATCGATCAGCCCATCATCCATATTAATGTCTATGATCTGCGCCCCTCCTTCGACTTGCTCACGGGCCACAACCAAGGCTTCCTCGAATTTTTCTTCCTTGATTAGGCGAAGAAACATCTTGGATCCCGCTACGTTCGTGCGTTCACCAACGTTCACGAAATTACTTTCGGGAGTTACCACGAGGGGTTCAAGACCGCTTAACTTAAGATATTTCGGTTTTATTTCCTGCATTTATTCGCTTTCAACAAGCAATTGTCTCGGTTCATACTGTTTTGCCAAATCGGCGATCGCCTTGATATGTTCTGGAGTAGTACCACAACATCCACCTACGATATTTACCAAGCCTTTCTCTAGATATTCCTTGATCTGTTCGGCCATTTGCGCAGGGGTTTCGTCATAGTTTCCAAAGGCGTTCGGCAGGCCGGCATTCGGATGCGCAGATACGGCATGTTCCGTTTTACCCGAAAGTACTTCGAGATGTGGCACAAGCTGATTGGCACCCAAGGCACAATTAAAACCGACCGAAAGTAAGGGGATGTGGGATATGGATATTAAAAATGCTTCGGCCGTTTGACCTGACAAGGTCCTCCCCGAGGCATCGGTAATCGTACCACTCACCATTACAGGGACCTCACTGTGACGTTCTTCCTTAACTTCCTCAATCGCAAAGAGGGCAGCTTTGGCATTCAGGGTGTCAAAAATAGTCTCCACCAATAGCATATCGACGCCCCCATCAAGTAGGGCCACTACCTGCTGTTTGTAGGCAATGCGAAGCTCATCAAACGAAATAGCCCTGAATCCAGGGTCATTTACATTAGGCGACATACTGGCGGTTTTATTAGTCGGGCCTATGCTCCCAGCAACAAACCTCGGTTTGTTGGGCTGGCTTTTGGTAAATTCATCAGCCACTTTTTTAGCAATCCTTGCCGATTCAAAATTAAGCTCATAGACCAGTGCTTCCATATGATAATCGGCCATGGCAATGGTGGTACCCGAAAAGGTGTTTGTCTCTACTATGTCGGCCCCCGCGGCAAAATATTTGCGGTGGATCTCGGCAATGGCCTCCGGTTGGGTCAAAGACAAAAGATCATTATTTCCTTGCAATGAGGTCGGCCAATCCTTAAAACGCTGCCCCCTAAAATCGGCTTCGGAAAATTTATAGCGTTGTAGCATGGTACCCATCGCGCCATCTAAAATCAAAATCCTTTTTTTTAATAATTCCTTTATATCGGTCATGTCGTAAATATGCTACGTAATTATAAAATTTTTGGAACCTCCAAGAAATCAAAATGTCTTATTGAAAGCAAAATAATCAGCAAAATCGTCTATCAGGAAAGGAAAAGAAACGGGGAACGCTCTTTTCGGTTATCTTCCTAGGAACCGAGGATGAATCGGACCAGGTAGAATGTAGCACCTTCTTTTGGTAAAGGGTTGCCAAGGCTTCAAAGGGTCTAATCCCTCCACCTTTCTTGATAACAAATTCAACTTGTATATGAACCGGGTACAAAGTAACGTTACACTCAGATTAAAAACAAGGAAAGTAGGTTGTTTTTAAGTATTGTATTGAATACCTAGGAGTACTACCTAGTCGAATTGCCCAAATATTTGGAAAAGAAACGGTCACATACACTTTAGGCTACGATGTATGCGCTATTCATACAATAGAAAACCCACCGCGCTTCGGAGGGTGGTGGGTTTCTTAACAAGACTAATTAAATAATCAACCAATACTTTGAACCACTTCCTTTTTCGCCTCTTTCTTAGTACCATCAAAACCTTCTACGCCACCGACTGTAGTATACTTCATAACATAGCGCTTCCCCGGGTTTATAATTTGATAGGCAAATTGGCACATTACGGCGGCCTCATGAAAACCGGAAAGAATTAGCTTCAGTTTGCCTTCATACGTATTCACATCGCCAATCGCAAAAACGCCCGGCAGATTGGTCTGATAGTCCTTGGCATTGTTTACCTTAATGGCGTTCCTTTCGATTTCGAGGCCCCAGGCACCAATGGGACCCAGTTTGGGGGAAAGCCCAAAAAGTGGAATAAAATGGTCCACTTCCAAATAGGTTTCTCCCTTGTTGGCATCGGTATATTCGATTACGACGGCCTCTAGGCGTTCATCGCCATACAATTTTTTAACCTCTGCTTCCGTAAACAACTTTATTTTACCCAATTTGGCCAATTCTGCCGCTTTTTCAACAGAGTCCAAGGCCCCCCGGAATTCGTTTCTACGATGCACCAGCGACACTTCAGAGGCAACATCCGCCAAGAAAATTGCCCAATCCAAGGCAGAATCACCACCCCCGGCGATAACGACCTTTTTGTTTCTGTAAACTTCTGGATCTTTAATCATATAGGCCACGCCTTTTTCCTCAAAATCCAACACATTCCCAATGGGAGGCTTCCTAGGCTCAAAAGAACCCAATCCTCCAGCAATGACGACTACTGGGGCATTATGCCGTGTTCCTTTGTTCGTTGTAACTACGTACGAGCCATCTTCCAAACGATCCAATGTTTCAGCCCGTTCTCCCAAGGTAAAGCCTGGTTCAAATGGCCGTATCTGCTCCATTAGATTCTTGACAAGGTCCCCTGCCAGGATTTCCGGAAACGCCGGAATATCATAAATGGGCTTTTTCGGATAAATTTCAGTGCATTGCCCGCCGGGTTGCGGAAGGGCATCTATGAGGTGCGACTTTAGTTTGAGGAGCCCTGCTTCGAAAACAGTGAACAACCCAGTTGGTCCTGCACCAATGATCAAGATATCGGTTTTTATCATTTTTTAATTGTTTGAGCCTAGCCCGTTTATACTAATTTGCGGCCATTTCATTCTTTTTTGCAGACGATACCCTATATTCAATCCCTGCCAAGGCCATTGTTTCCCTATGCGCTACCACTTCGCCGATTACAATAATCGCAGGATTGGTCAACTGGTGTCTTACAACTTCCTTTTCAATAGTTGCTACGGTGCCGATTCCCACTTTTTCATCCTGTCTTGTCCCATTTTGGATAATCGCTACCGGGGTTTCCGATTTACCTTGTTGTTTAAAAAGAGCCACGATCTGTGAAAGTTTTGACATCCCCATTAGAATAATAACCGTGGCACTACTTTGTGCCGCCAATCGAATATCATCTGATAAATTATGGTCTTTCGTGGTTCCCGTAATGACCCAAAAACTCTCGGAAGATCCCCTTTTTGTAACGGGGATATTTTGAATCGCAGGCACTGCAAGGCTTGAGGATATTCCAGGAACCATGGCCACTTGCAATCCATGGCTTGCGGCATACGCCATCTCTTCGGCACCCCGCCCAAAAACAAACGGGTCACCCCCTTTTAATCGTACCACATGGCCATGTGACTGTGCCCTACTGACAATAAGTTCGTTTATTTGATCTTGTTGATATGCATAACAGCCTTTCCGTTTGCCTACGAAAATATGTTCGGCATGCGGTGCATAGGCCAATAATTGTGGGTCGACCAGGGCATCATAAAGCACCACTTTGGCACTTTCCAAAGCCCTCACGGCTTTTAAGGTAATGAGCTCGACATCGCCTGGTCCCGCGCCAATGACCGTTAAAAGTCCTTGACCTTTCAATGGGGCCATTTCTACTTGCTCGCTATAATTAAAGTTTCGCACGTTGTCCTTCATTATTTTATGCTTCTATAAGTTCTTGTTTTCTATAGGCCTCGACCGATTCAAGAAAGTTTTTGGCATCCTCCAGATAGCTTTTTGAAAACGCCTGGGAGGGTTCATTTTTATTAAGTTGCAAAACCAGATCTTCAAAACCACACTGTAACTGAATTCTTTTGGAAGCAATGAAAAGTGCGTCAAAGTCCTTGATAATACTTGCATGGGTGTTGGTCTTGGTATTTTCGGATGTCAATAGGGCCTTGGCCGAATTGACCATTGAGGAATAGGAGTAATAAATACTTGCCGCCCACTTCCCAGCTTCCCAGGTTTCTTGGGCCATCACTATTTTTTCCTCACTTTCGAATAATAAGGTTGCAATTAGATCAATGACCACCCCGGCGCACTCGCCAACCCCGATTGCCTGTTCATATTTTTCGGTAGTGCCCCAATCGATGAAATCGTCGGAGGTCAAATTCCCTACCTCGGACAAGGGTTTTAAAAAATCGTAAAAATACAATTGCCCTTTTTGCGCATAGTAGTCGGCATAGGATCTTCCTTTCCCATTTGCATCGAAATCGTCCAAAATCAACCGCAACGCTGCCGGGCCTCGTTTGGCCGGAACTTTAATTACCTTGTCGGCAAAGCGGCCTTCCCCGTCGCCTAGATTTCCACCCCCTAAAAGTACTTGAAGGGCGGGGGCGACCAATTTCTCTTTTGTTCGGATGCTCATGCCCTGGAAACCAATATTGGCCATATTGTGTTGACCGCAGGCATTCATACAGCCACTAATTTTGATGACCACATCGGGATTGGCTATGTAATGCGGATATTCAGCCTTGATTACCCGCTCGAGTTCTGCGGCAATCCCAGTACTGCTCGCAATCCCCAAATTACAGGTATCGGTTCCTGGGCATGCTGTAATATCGAGCGCCCTGTTATACCCCGGATCAACAAAGCCCAATTTTTCCAACTCTTGATAGAAAAAAGGAACCATGGTTTCCTTTACATACGGAATCAGTATATTCTGTCGCAGGGTCAATCGCACTTCCCCTGCAGCAAAATTCTCGACCAAATCGGCCAGCAAACGTGCCTTATCGGTATAAAAATCCCCTAAGAACACTTTGATGCCTATGGCCACAAACCCTGCCTGCTTTTGGGGAATTAAATTGGTCTCTCGCCATTTATCAAAGGCCTTCCTGTTCAAAATATGAACATCGGGTGCTACTACATCGGCTGTTTTGATTGCCGGATAGGATGTGTAATCAATCGGATAGGATGTGTGTGGAACGGCTTTTTGTTCTGCATTTAAAAGATCTTTAAAGCCCTCAATCCCCAAGTCCTTTAGCAGGAACTTCATGCGTGCCTTGGCGCGACTTTTACGTTCCCCATACCGGTCAAAGACGCGAATGACACCTTCCATAAGCGGTATTATCTTTTCGGAAGCCAAGAAATCGTACAAGACATCGGCATGTCTGGGCTGTGACCCCAAACCTCCCCCTAGCATCACTTTAAAGCCTCTGATACCCGTTTCGATTTTGGCGATAAAACCAAGATCATGCATATAGGAAAGCCCGGTATCGGCGTCACTTGAAGAAAACGAAACTTTGAATTTCCTTCCCATTTCCTGACCTACCGGATTGCGGAGAAAATATTCGAATACGGCCTGTGCATACGGTGAAACATCAAAGGGTTCGGCAACATCAATGCCGGCCGTTTCACTAGCCGTTACGTTGCGCACGGTATTACCGCAGGCCTCTCGTAAGGTAACGGCATCTTTTTCCAATTGGGCCCATAATTCAGGGGTTCGATCTAAATCTACATAATGGATCTGTATGTCCTGACGCGTTGTGATGTGAAGTCTACCGGTAGAATATTCGTCGGCCACGTCACTAATTCTGCGCAATTGGTTCGAAGTAACCTTGCCATAGGGCAATTTTATGCGGATCATCTGCACGCCTTCCTGACGCTGCCCATAAACGCCGCGGGCCAATCGCAGGCTCCTAAATTTCTCTTCATCGAGATTGCCTTCCTTGAACTGCCTGATCTTGGCGGCCAATTCAAGAATATCCCTTTCTACAACCGGGTTCTCTATTTCAGTTCTGAAGCTCTGCATAATTTTAAAACTATTGAGATCCGTACCTCGGATCGAATAAATTTATTATATTTTTCCTATAGATTTTATAGACTAATTTAATTGTAAAGGGACGACGGAAAATTGCCCGTTGTGATGGCCCTATCTTAACTATTAGTTGATAAATCCGGCCCCAACGGTATTGTTCGATTGGGTATCGATCAAAATAAAAGAGCCATTGGTCCGGTGGTTTTTAAACCTGTCATAAAAGATCGGTTTGTTCAATCGAAAGGTCACCTGGGCGATATCGTTCATTCCTAATCCTTTAACTTCGGTATCGATACCCGAATAATCGGGATGTATTTTATGATGAATGTTTTCTACCTTGCCCAGTACTTTATTGACACCATGTTGCACGATATATTTACTACCTGTTTCTAATTTTTGGGAATCCATCCAAGAAATTGTGGCCGTGAATTGTTTATCAATAGTGGGCAAATCACCTACCTTGACCAACATATCGCCCCTGCTCAGGTTGATTTCATCCTCCAAAGTTATGGTCACCGATGAACGTCTTGAAGCGGTCTGATAGTTCGTATCATAAAAATAAATGGCTTTGATCTTGGATCGGCTCATCGAAGGTAGGGCGACCACCTCATCACCGACACTGAGTTCCCCACCATAAACTTTTCCGGCAAAACCTCTAAAATCATGATGCTCATCGGTCTTTGGTCGAATAACGTATTGCACCGGAAACCGGGGTGTCCCTACATTATAAATATCCCGTCGATCTAAAGCTTCCAAGTGCTCTAACAAGGTCTGGCCGTGGTACCAGGGCATATGCACTGACCTATTTACCACATTGTCACCTTTGAGTGCGCTTACAGGAATAAAAGTGATTTTTTGATCTTGGTAGTCTCTCTTGGCCATCAGGCGCTCAAAATCTTGTTTGATAGCCTCATATTTTTCCTCTGAAAAATCAACCAGATCCATTTTATTAATGGCGACGATTACATCCTTGATGCGTAAGAGGTTATTGATAAAAAAGTGTCTATTGGTCTGTTCGATGACCCCTTTGCGGGCGTCTATCAAAATAATGGCGGCCTGGGAAGTAGAGGCCCCGGTAACCATATTTCGGGTATACTCTATGTGGCCTGGGGTATCAGCGATAATATAGCTTTTTTTCGCGGTCGAAAAATAAATGTGTGCCACATCAATGGTAATGCCTTGCTCACGTTCTGCGACCAAGCCATCGGTCGCCAAAGAGAAATCAAGATAGTCATACCCCTTTTTTTTACTCGTTCTTTCTATGGCCTCCAATTTGTCGGTTGTAAGTGACTTGGTATCATAGAGAATTCTTCCGATCAAGGTGCTTTTGCCGTCATCTACACTGCCTGCTGTTGCTATTTTAAGTACTTCCATGGCTTTTTTCCTGGCCCACTCCAATGGAGATGGTGTTTTTTAGTGTCTTTATTTATTTCTACTAGTACTACCAATACCTTTGTTGGTAGTTGCCTTAAAACGACCCCATTTTAAAGATCGTTCAAAGCAGTTCCCTTATTCTGATGCGTTCTAAAAATATCCCTGCTGCTTTCTTTTTTCCATGGCGGCCTCGGATCGCTTATCATCGATACGCGCGCCACGTTCAGAAAGGGTGGAGTCCCTAATTTCCCGAACTACTGAGGCAATGTCAGAGGCCTCGGACAATACGGCGGCCGTACAGCTCATATCGCCTACGGTCCTAAATCGAACCATGCGCTCCAAGATTTCCTCGTCTTCTTCCTGATATACATAATCAGAATGTGACCATATGAGTCCGTCCCTCAAGAACACCTTTCGTATATGCGCAAAGTAGATTGAGGGGATTTCCATATTTTCCTCGCGAATATAGGACCAGACGTCTAACTCGGTCCAGTTTGAAATCGGAAAGACCCGCACATTTTGTCCCAATTCAATTTGACCGTTCAACATATCGAACAATTCCGGTCTTTGGTTTTTTTCGTTCCATTGTCCAAAATCATCGCGAACCGAAAAAATACGCTCTTTCGCCCGCGCCTTTTCCTCATCCCTTCGTGCACCGCCGATACAGGCATCAAATTTAAATTCTTCGATGGCATCCAATAAAGTCGTTGTTTGAAGAATATTTCTGCTTGAGTAGCGCCCAGATTCTTCCTTGACTTTTCCTTGATCAATGGAGTCCTGCACATTCCTTACAATGAGTTCGAGCCCCAATTCGGCGACCAGCCGATCTCGAAACTCAATGGTCTCAGGAAAATTATGGCCGGTGTCGATATGCATTAACGGAAAAGGAATCCTTGCTGGCCAGAATGCCTTTTGCGCTAAGCGCACCAAGGTTATTGAATCCTTCCCGCCTGAAAACAATAATACGGGGCGTTCAAATTGGGCCGCCACTTCCCTGAGAATATAAATAGCCTCGTTTTCAAGTGCATTGATATGTGATGTGTCTTTCATAAGAAATTCAAATGTCAGGTTCTAATTTTAAAGTAGTCTGGGAGTCACAAGACTTGGTTATGTGTGCAGACCACATTCCCGGTTCTCGAGAACCTTGGTCGGGTCAAAATAGGTATGTTCATTGGGGAGATTATGTTCCTTCAAATAAGCGTCTAATTGGGTGTCGGTCCAATGATAAAACGGACTCACCTTGACTACCCCATCCTGGCCAATACTTAAAATATCCAATGAATCGCGATGTGCTGTCTGCCCTTTTCGAAGGTTGGTAAACCAGACATCAGGTCGATGCACTTGCATGGCCCTTCTAAAAGGTTCTAATTTAACTTGTTCGGTAAATTCGGCATGCCGTGGGTCATCGATCTGGGGAATACCTAAGACTACGTCCCTATGGGCGGACGTTTGTTTTGGCACGTAAAGATCAACATTTAGCTTCAGGGTATTGATCAATGCTTCTGCATGTCTATAGGTATTTGGGGTATTGTACCCGGTATCGCACCAAATCACTGGAATATCATTTTTTACAGTCACCACCGCATGGAGAATGCATACCTCGTAGGGTCTAAAATTAGTAGTTACTACCGCCTTATTGGCCTTTTCAATGGCCCACGAAATAATTTCTTCCGGCGGAATACCCTTGAATTGTAGGTTTAAGATTCGTATTTCCTCCTGTGTTATTCCCATAATTAACTGTTTATTTACCCCAATTCACACGATTCCAAATACGTTCGTGGAAAAAGTATAAAACCATTTTTGTAATAAAATCGACCGAGGCGATCGACGCGGCCAAAGCCACTTTTCCTGTTAGGATGTAGGAAATCAATAAGGTATCTAAAGTCCCGATGATCCGCCAACTTACGGCCTTGGCGACACTTCGGATGGGCTTCTCTGATTTCCGATCCGATTCATATCGGTCATTATCGCCTTTCTTTTGTAAAATCAATTGGTCTACGATCATGGTATTTTATTAATCTTTTTATCCTATATGTTCAATAGGGTAAGCAAAAATAACGTTTATTTACGAAGTATTACGAAAACAATCGAAGGATATTACTTTTATCCTATAGATTTGATAGATTAATAAATTTGTGCCTGAATAATTGCGATATTTTTAGAAGAATTCGGGAATGCTTGGGAAATCTTTCTACACCAAGATGTCGGCTAATGTATTGCTGCGATAGACTTCCAAGGCACTATCCCGAACTTTTAACATTAAAAAATGTACCGAACAGGACACCTCATCGGGGCAATCCGCACATTTTTCATAAAAATTAAGGCTTACACAGGGCACCATCGCAATAGGTCCCTCCAATATCCGCATAACATCGGTCATGATAATTTCGTTCGGCTTCTTGATCAAATAATACCCGCCTCCCTTCCCTTTTTTTGAACCTAGAAATCCCGTTTTTCGCAAGGATAATAAGATACTTTCGAGGAATTTTTGGGAAATGTTCTCGTTTTTCGCAATTTCAACGATTTGAACGGGTTTATTGTCTTTTTGGGATGCCAAATAAGTTAGTGCCTTTAGGCCGTATTTTGTTTTTTTGGACAGCATTTCGCTAAGATAGGGAAAAACTGAATCAACCAGCACATTCCCGAATACCTACCAGTATTTGGGTTTTAAAAGCCCTACTAGGGCCTAAACGCATTGAATTCTAATTAAGCCGAATAGATCCTAACCCAATGCTTGGGCAATATCACCGATAATATCGTCGATATGTTCAAGACCGACCGAAATACGGACCATTCCATCGGTGATACCTGTTTCTGCCCTTTCTGCAGCTGTAAGTTTACTATGGGTCGTAGAAGCCGGATGGGTAACAATGCTTCTAGAATCCCCTAGATTTGCCGAAAGGGAGAGTAGCTTTACGGCATTAAAAAAGCGCTTTCCTTCAGAGAGCCCACCTTGAATTTCGAATGCCACGACACAGCCACCTGCCTTCATTTGCCTTTTAGCGATAGCATAGGCCGGGTGTGATTTTAAAAACGGATATTTTATCCAACTCACTTTCGGGTGACCCTCTAAAAATTCGGCCAATTTCAAGGCATTCTCACAGTGTCTGTCTACTCGAACAGCCAAGGTTTCCAAGCTTTTTGACAAAATCCAAGCGTTGAAGGGTGATAACGAAGGGCCGGTTATCCTGGAAAAGCGGTAGATCGTATCGATCAGTTCACGACTGCCAATGGTTATTCCTGCCAGAACACGTCCTTGTCCATCCATTAATTTCGTCCCGGAATGGATTACCAAATCCGCACCAAACTTTAAAGGTTGTTGTAGATAGGGCGTTGCAAAACAGTTATCTACGATAAAAATCAGCTTGTGCTTTTTTGCGATAGCTCCGAGCTTTTCCAAATCGAGCACGTCTACACCAGGATTTGTAGGTGATTCGGCATATAGGATCTTGGTATTGGGCTGGATTAAATTTTCGATATTTTCAAGGTCATCAATTTTAAAATAACTGTGCGAAATATTCCATTTCGGAAAGAAATTCGTAAGCAAACTGTGGGTCGAACCAAAAATATTGCGGGCCGATAACACATGGTCCCCACTATTCAATAGTGCCGCAAACGTAGAAAATACGGCAGCCATGCCCGAAGCAAACGCAAAGCCGTCTTCGGCACCTTCCATTTGGCATACCTTTTCGATAAATTCAGAGGTATTGGGATTGGCATACCTGGAATAAATAACACGGTCCTTTTCCTCGGCAAAGGAAGCTCGCATATCTTCTGCATCCTCAAAAACAAAACTGGAAGTAAGGTACAACGGAACCGAATGCTCCAAATACTGCGACCGTTCTATCTGGGTTCGTATCGCGTTCGTTTCAAATTTATTTTTATCACGCATGTTATCTATATTTTTGCCACGACCTAAACCTGCAGCAAGGCCAACATCATCCTTTCTCGGCTATTCTCAATATATCCCCAAAAACGCCCCTAGCTGTTACGGCCGCACCCGCACCCGCACCTTGGATCACAAGGGGGTTCTCCCCATATGACTCCGTATAGATCTCTATAATCGAATCAGAGCCCTTGACCTGCCCCAATGCACTCTCTTTTGGTACGGATACCAGTTTTACATCGAGAATACCCTTTTCTTTTTGTAGGTTACCATGCAAGTCCCCAACATATCGTAGAACATGTCCTGGCTTTTGGTTCTTTTTTATTTCGTTGAACGTATCGTCAAGTACATCCAAGTTTTCCAAAAAGAATGGCACCGTGGCTGATTGCAACGTCTCAGGTATTAGATTTTGAATTTTGATATCCTTGAATTCATTCCTTAAATCAAGTTCTCGGGCTAGGATCAGGAGTTTACGGCCTACGTCGTTTCCTGATAGATCTTCCCGGGGATCGGGCTCGGTAAAGCCTTTTTTGATTGCATCTTTTAAAATGGCCGAAAAAGGGGCGTTTACTTCCGAAAAGGTATTGAATATATAACTCAATGACCCCGAGAATACTCCTTTTATACGCGTTATATTCTCTCCCGATAAATGCAAAAGTTTAATGGTATCAATTAAAGGAAGGCCAGCCCCGACATTGGTTTCATACAGATATTGCTTTTGATATTGGGCCAATTCACCACGCAGTAGTTGGTAGTAATCAAAGCCCAACGTATTCGCGATCTTGTTCGATGAAACCAGATCAAAACCCTTTTCAACAAACTCGAAATAATTAGAGACGAAATCCTCACTGGCCGTATTGTCGACTAAAATAAGATTCTCCAAATGGTGTAACCTGGCAAACGCAATCACATCTTCAACCCGATAGGAACTTCCTTTTTCTGAAATGGTGCTTTTCCAGGCCTTTGGAATCCCATCTTTTGACAAGAGAATTTTTTTGGAGTTGGCTACTGCAAAAACATTCAGATCGATCCCTTTTCTCTTTTCAATGCTAACTGCCGATTTTAGAATTTGATCGATCAACGTGCCACCTACATTTCCATGGCCGAATATCGCCACATTCACCTTTTTGCTAATACCGAATATTTGTCCGTGCATTACATTCAAGGCCTTCTTTAAATCTGATTTATTGAGAACCAGGCTAACGTTTTTGCCAGTAACCGTATTATTGAATAGCAGGGGCACAATTTGGTTTTTTATCAAGGCATTGTACGGCTTATGAAACGTACTCAAATCTTGTCCGACGATCGATATTACCGAAACATCATCTACTACTTTGATTAAGTTAATATCCTTCGATTGAAAATCACTATCAAACTCACGCTGCAGGGCAATCCTTGCCCGTTGTGCCTTATCGGTGTTTACCACCAAGCCGATACCCCTTTCCGAGGAACCCTGGGAGATGATACTTACACTGATATTGTTTTCTCCTAAAACCCTAAAAATACGTGCATCAACACCAACTTTACCTAAGAGTCCCCTCCCCTCTAAATTAATGAGTGAGACGTTTTCTATGACCGAAAGCGACTTAATTCCTTCTCGGGTCGTTTTAGCACTGATCAATGTGCCTTCATTATCTTTATTGAAGGTGTTTAAAATTCGCAGGGGAATGTTCTTTTCTATTAAGGGGATAATGGTCTTTGCATGCAGAATATTGGCCCCAAAACTTGCCAGCTCATTGGCTTCGGCATATGATAAGTGCGATATTCGCTTCGCATCGGGTACAAAATCTGGATTGGCGGTAAAAATACCATCTACATGGGTATAGTTCTGAAGTTCCTCTGCATCTAAAAAATTGGCAATCAAAGCGGCCGAATAATTACTCCCGTTTCGCCCCAGGGTAGTTGTCTCATCGGCTAACGTCGCACCAATAAAACCGGTAATTACGGGTACCGTTTCAGCGCCTAATTTATTGAATACACGAAGTACATTCTCCTTCGATATGCCTTCCAGTACGTTGGCATCCCCAAAAGAGTCATCTGTTTTAATGAGCTTCCTGGAATCTATAAATTCAGCTTGTATTCCTTTGCCAATCAATAATTTGGTAAGCAGTTTGGCCGATATAATCTCACCATATGCCAGCACCTGATCCTTGGTCTTGGCGCTGTAATCCCCAACAAGGAAAACCCCATCGAACAACTTGACCAAAGCAGCATATTCTTCGTTAAGGTTTACGTTTTTATAGGTATGTGTTTGATATTTTTCGAATTTCCCGAAATCCTTTGAATAATCCTCCCCATGTGCCGCCTTTTCTAAAATCAGCTCCAACTGATCGGTCGCTTTTTCACGCGCCGAAAGCACTACCGCTATTTTCTCTTTATTTTCTACTTTATAGCGAATGATATCAAGGACATTGTCAAGACCCTCACCATTACTCAGGGATTTCCCGCCAAATTTCAGCACTTTGATTTTTTGCTGCAGTGCACTCTCATTAAAAATACCATCCAGAAGTTTTTGCATCTGCTCAAACTCGATCAAAAAAGCATCATGGCCATGAAGGGACTGTACTTCGCCATAGGTCACATTGCTATTGGCCTGTGCCAATTGCCGAAATGTTTCCTTATTTTCCTTGGCCGTAAAAAAAAGGTCAGAATCAACACCAATAATATGGATGTTGGTATCACTGTTTTGTAAATCAATAAACGCCTTTTCCCCATTTCGATTGATATCAATGGTTCTTAATAGCTGATTCATCAACTTATAAGCAGATAATTGAAATCGATCCCGTAATTTTTCCCCATGGTGCATCAACCAGCTCTCAACATTGAATACCTGCAATTCTTCATTGGTACTCCTTTTAAATCGTTCCTTGAAAGATTCAGGGGTCCTGTAGCACAGCATGGCATGCATGCGGGCATCCTGCACGGGATGTTTCGAATTGACCAAGAATTGCTCCTGTATCTGACAATTGGCAATCAACCAATCGGTTGATTTCCAATCAGAGGCCACAGGAATTAGATGCTCCGTGATTTTTGGGTTTATGGCCGCCATTTCCCAAGCAATGCCACCTCCCAGTGACCCTCCGATTATGGCAAATAATCGCTTTATTTTAAGATGTTCAAGGCCCATCAAAAAAATACGGGCCACATCTCCTGCGACAAAGTCTTTATAGTTATCGATTACAAAGCCGTCATACCCGTTTCCAGGAATGTTAAATGATAGTACCGTATATTTCAAGGTATCGATACATTTCGCATCACCGATCAAAGATGACCACCATCCTTGGTCTCCAGTAATGTGTGAATTTCCTGTAAGCGCATGGTTTACCAGAACAATGGGCGCGGTATGAAGCTCTTTTCCGAACAGCTGATAGGAAAGTGCTATATCCTGGACCGCACCATTTAGGGTGGTGAAGTTTTTAAGATGTATATGATGCAGCATATTCAAGGGTTATCGATATGGGCCGGCCACTATCTGCTAGGTGCCGACCCTTTATTTGCTAGGCCAATACCGATTTATCAATGGTGGCAAAGGCGTTTTTTAGATCATTCTTTAGATCTTCGATATCTTCCAGGCCTACCGACAATCGGATCAGATCCTTTGTAACCCCGGTCGCGACCTGTGCTGCATCGTCTAATTGTTGGTGGGTCGTACTGGCAGGATGTATGATCAAGGATTTTGTATCCCCGATATTGGCCAACAATGAAAATAATTTTGTTTCATCGGCAATCTTCTTAGCAGACTCATACCCGCCTTTTACACCAAAAGTTACTAGGCTGCTTTGACCTTTGGGCAAATATTCCGCTGCCTTGGCATGGTATTTACTGGTCTTCAAGCCAGGGTAATTCACCCAGGTCACCTCTTTTTGATCTTGCAACCATTGGGCCAAGGCGAGGGCATTCTCACTATGCTTTTTCATACGAATATCCAAGGTCTCAAGGCCTTGGATTATCTGAAAGGCATTAAACGGACTTAAACAGGCACCATGATCCCGAAGGCCTTCGATGCGTGCTTTTGCAATAAAGGCTGCCGGCCCTAAGGCCTCATGATATACTAAACCATGATAGCCTGCAGAAGGTTCTGTGAACTCCGGGAATTTTCCATTGGCCCAATTAAAGGTACCTGCATCAATAATGGCACCGCCTAGGGCTGTTCCATTACCGTTAATAAACTTGGTAAGGGAATGGATCACTATATTGGCACCATGTTCAATCGGATTTAAAAGCGCTGGGCTTGGGACTGTATTATCGACTATAAAGGGTATTTTAGCAGCCTGTGCCACTGACGCGATTGCCCTGAGGTCTAAGACATCCAATTTCGGATTTCCCAAGGATTCGACAAAAATAGCCCGCGTATTTTCCTGGATCGCTTTTTCAAAATTCTTGGCATCATCCGGGTCTACAAAGGTCGTTGTAATACCTAATCGAGGAAGGGTTACGCTTAATAAATTATAGGTGCCCCCATAAAGGCTATTGGAAGCCACGATATGATCGCCTGCTTTTAAGAGCACCAACAGTGCCGTATTCAGGGCCGCCGTGCCAGAGGCGGTAACTACTGAGGCAATGCCGCCTTCCAAGGCCGCCAAGCGCTGCTCGAGAATATCGTTCGTAGGGTTATTTATCCTGGTATAAATATTTCCGAAT
This sequence comes from uncultured Flavobacteriaceae bacterium, assembly GCA_963798435.1. GTDB lineage: Bacteria > Bacteroidota > Bacteroidia > Flavobacteriales > Flavobacteriaceae > JALHST01. Next base: position 60,864 of record CAWCTF010000006.1, on the reverse strand, counting down.
TCGGCCAAGGAGAATAGATTGGCCGCATGATCTGAATTATTGAATACGTAGGCAGTACTCTGATAAATAGGTACTGCTCGGGTTCCGCCGTGTGCTTTGGTATCGTGCCCGGCGTGCAATGCATTTGTTGAAAATTTTTGATCACTCATGATTCTTGATTTTTTAATGGTTAACCCATGGATTTTCCATGGAGAATAATAGATTAAAAAATCCAAACCTTATTTCACCGACGTCGTGAATAAGTTAAATCAAAGAGTTAAGAAGAAAGCGAAAAATTACGATAGTAATTTGGTTTCGTTATCTGTCACGCCACCGGCGTGATAGAATGTAGCACCTTCTTTAATGCCGATAGATTTCGGGACAATCAAAGGGTTGCTAAGGTTTCAAAGGGTCTATTCCCTCCACCTTTCTTGATAACTTTTCAATACGTGTTTGAACTTTTGATTCGCAAATATAAGGATGGGGCAATTGATTTTCCTAATTTTTAACCATAAAATTATAAATCAAAGGCAGCCTTTACTTTTTCCAGGGCATCCAACTTTTCCCAAGTAAAAAGCTCAACTTCTTTCTCAACCCGACCATTGTAAGGTGATTCAAAAACCTTAGTCACTTTTTGGGGTTCCTTGCCCATATGCCCGTAAGCCGCCGTCTCTAAATAAATAGGGTTTCTCAGCTTCAGGCGTTCTTCAATGGCAAAGGGTCGCATATCAAATAATTTTGATACTATGATGGCGATTTCCCCGTCGGTCATCGACACTTTGGAAGTCCCGAAGGTATCAACAAAGATCGAAGTCGGATTTACCACGCCAATGGCATAGCTCACCTGAACCAATATTTCATCGGCTACCCCAGCCGCCACCAGATTTTTAGCAGCATGACGCGCAGCATATGCTGCACTCCTATCTACCTTACTAGGATCTTTTCCACTAAACGCACCCCCTCCATGGGCACCCTTGCCCCCATAGGTGTCTACAATTATTTTTCGTCCTGTAAGGCCCGTATCGCCATGGGGACCGCCAATTACAAATTTCCCGGTCGGATTGATATGATATTTTATTTGATCATCGAAAAGAATTCCGATATGCGCCGGCAAACGTTTCCGAACCCTTGGTATCAAGATTGAAATAATATCTTTTTTGATCTTGGCAAGCATGGCCACATCGTCGGCATCAAAGGGATCGTGTTGCGTAGAAACCACGATTGTATCGATACGAAGGGGCACATTCCCGTCAGAATATTCAATAGTCACCTGCGCCTTCGCATCGGGCCGCAAATACGGAATTTCGGTATTTTCCCTCCTTAATTCTGCTAATACCTGAAGTATTTTATGTGAAATATCGAGGGCCAACGGCATATAATTCGCCGTTTCACGAGTTGCATAACCAAACATCATTCCTTGATCTCCCGCCCCTTGTTCTTCCTTTGAACCACGGTCAACTCCTTGATTGATGTCCTTTGATTGCTCATGAATCAATGAAATGACCCCACACGAATCGCCACTAAACTGATAATCACCATTCGTATAACCAATCTTATTAATAACGTTCCGAGCAATCTGTTGAACATCCAAATAAGTATGGCTTTTAACCTCACCGGCCAAAATCACCTGTCCTGTAGTAACCAACGTTTCACAAGCAACCTTACTTTCCGGATCGAATGCCAAAAAATTATCCAAAAGGGCATCGCTTATTTGATCGGCAATTTTATCAGGGTGTCCTTCACTTACCGATTCGGACGTAAACAAATACGACATAAAAATTAATTTTGGATGATTTGGATTTGAAAAAGGATTGCCAGAAGGCTAAAGTTTCAGATGCCTCCGAAATCGGAACGCAACGACCTGCTTTAGCATTTTATACCCGATTAAAAAGTAGGGCACGAGGTTGCAATCAGTCAAATCCTTCCTCACAAATTAAGATAGGCAAAAGTACATATTTACCAATGAAATAAAAATTTCACCAAGACTTTATTTTGTAGGTATTTCAACAACTATTTTTTCGCAGGCTCAATATACTTTGTATATTGTGTACCATTTGAGTAAACTCGAGAATCTAACCAATAAACATAGGGAGAATGCACATTGCCGTTGCAGGGAACATTGGAGCTGGAAAAACCACTTTGACGAAATTATTGGCCAAACACTATAATTGGGAAGCGCATTATGAGGATGTTGTCGACAATCCTTATTTGGATGATTTTTATAATCAGATGGAACGCTGGAGCTTTAATCTCCAAATTTACTTTTTGAACAGTAGGTATCGCCAAATATTGAAGATCAGGGAAAGTGGCAAAAATATCATCCAAGATCGTACAATTTATGAAGATGCCTTTATTTTCGCCCCCAACTTGCATGCCATGGGGCTTATGACCATCCGGGATTTCAACAACTATTCAAGTCTTTTTGAACTGATGGAAAGTTTAGTACAACCGCCCGACCTGCTAATTTATCTTCGGAGTTCGATACCGAACTTGGTAAAGCAGATACATAAGCGCGGCAGGGATTATGAGAACTCGATTTCAATCGATTATCTAAGCCGATTGAACGAGCGTTATGAAGCCTGGGCACATACGTATGAAAAAGGAAACCTTCTGGTGGTCGACGTTGATACCCTGGATTTTGTAGATAAACCTGAGGATTTGGGCATTATTATCAATAGAATAGATGCTGAAATCAATGGTCTATTCTAGCCCTTCAGACCAATCGTTATTTAATAAAACGCATTTTTCGTGCATGTTCCGCGATATCCCGACTCTTTTGGACCATTATAATCGGTAACGAAGCATTTTTTTTGACCAGTCTTTCAACCCGATCCATTCGCCTTATATCAGCAACCATTCTCAAATAGATTGCCATGATACGACCGGGAAAAGCCTGGGCAATTTCGATATAGATATCTGGATCATGCTCCCCACAATCCCCAATCAAAAGAAAAGCAAGTTCAGGGTACGTTTTGAGGATGTTCTCTATTTCATGTTGTTTTTGAGGCGTTTGGGCTCTTCTATCCCAAATACTCGACATACTGCGCAACAATATTGGCCCTTTCGGAAACTCATTGGTCTTTAGGAATAATTCCAGATAGCGATAGAGGTTCCATGGACTATGGCTTACATAAAAAATCGGGTTTGCTTTTTTCCCCGACGGTCCGCGATGTAATTGATGATATACATGGGCGGAACCATGGATTGGTTTTCGCCTTTGGGCCCTTATAAAAAAGGTGTTTATGATAACCTGCCATTTTAAGGATGAAACTACCCCTGTATGCATTATGGTATCATCAATGTCACTGATTATCCCGAAATCAGATGTCGTTGAAGGAATCAACATAGCACCTGGGAAACGGTTCTGCTGTTGTATTTCCATTTTTAATGTCGGATCGTTAAAAGCGATTTCATAAAGCAACCAGCCCTCACTATTCGCATTTATTCCCAGATTCCCAATGTGCCGACTACTGAGAAAATAGCCTTCACCGTCTGTTTTTTCATAAAATACGACCCCATTGGGAAAGCTGATGGTAATGGGTGTATTCCGAATCTCATCTGTTTTAAACCGCTTATAGCTATTCAACAGCAAATTGAAAAAGCCTTTTTGGGAAAGGTCGATGTGTTCGTCTTCGAGCGCCCTTCCACGCACATAGAGTTGCGTTTCCGTGCCATACGATTGGAAGGCAATGATCTGTAGCGGGTCTCTTTTACCAAATAGCCCCATGGTTTCTAATATACTAAATCGTTTGGCTTCGGTTGCACACGAACCGATAGGTCATAGAGGTCATCCCCGTCTTAAAACCGGCTTCCCTCATTGAAACGTATCTTTCACGCATCGGTTATTTTTTAATTACCCTAAAACGTCTAGGTTTAATGCAATGTATAACCAAGTTTATCGCAAGATAGACACAATTTGATAAAATATGGAACCAAAAAAAAATCTAAAAAAAGATGTGAACCGAAATGGGGGCATCTATTTTCCGGTAGCACTCGCACTTGTACTTTTCTTGACCTATTTGGCACTTGAGTGGCGTACATATGATACTACCAACGACTATGACATTTCTTTGAATATTATGGATGAACTTACCGAAGAGGCGCCTATCGTTCAAATCAAGGCCTTTCCACCTAAGCCAATGCCTCTAGCGCCCCAGCTCATTGAAATAGCCCCCGATGATCCCGAGATTCAGGAAACGGTCCTCGCCTCCACTGAAGTATTTCCCGATCAAATAATAGCCATTGATAGTATCAAGGTCGAAGAATTGGATGAAGATTTGGATATTCCCTTTGCGATTATTGAAAATGTACCTGTTTTTCCAGGTTGTGAGGACGAAAATGATAAAAGGGCCTGTTTTCAAAAGATGATCGGCAAGCATATCGCCCAAACCTTCAAATATCCTGAGATTTCAAAAGAAATGGGCATTCAAGGCAAGGTTTACGTCACATTCCTTATTCAAAAAGATGGCCATATCGGCAACATCCAATTACGAGGCCCGGACAAAAACCTGGAAGCAGAGGCAGCAAGAATCATTGGCAAACTACCGCTAATGAAACCAGGAAAACAACGAGGGAGCCCAGTCAATGTGCCCTTTAGTATTCCTATCACCTTTATATTACATTAAGACCGGCAACAAACGCAGGAACCATTAATTCAAAAAACCCGGGAAAATACGTCCCGGGTTTCCTTTATAATCAAAAATATCGTTTACTTATTCTCTACTTCCTGAACTTCCTTGATAACCTTTTGAATCTCGACATGCACCCCATCGGAAGTTTTGTTAAACGCATCGATCTTTGCCTTGACCTCTTCCTCTGTTCCTTCAAATAGTTGTTCGGAGGTGGTCGTTTCACCATTTTCGGTGCGTGTGGTGGTAACAATCGCTTTGACCATGCCATCTGAATTCCCGTTCATGGTTACCTTTACTTCCTTTTGCATGTTTTGAGCGACCATTTCGGTTGCCGCCTTTTCGATAGTATACGCGCCCATTTCATCAGATGATAAGGCAATACTAGGTGCAATTACCAAGGCTACTACCGACATCAATTTTAAAAGAATATTCAAGGAAGGTCCAGAGGTATCCTTAAACGGATCACCTACTGTATCACCAACGACCGCAGCCTTATGGGCAGCAGTTCCCTTACGTCCATCGGCTTCGATCATCTTTTTCGCATTATCCCATGCCCCACCTGCGTTCGATTGGAATATCGCCATTAACACCCCTGCCGTGGTAACACCTGCCAATAGACCGCCTAACATTTCGGCGCCACCGATAAATCCGACGGCTACCGGAACCGCAATGGCCAATAATCCGGGCAATACCATTTCCTTGATAGACGCTTTGGTCGAAATATCCACACATTTTTCATATTCCGCATAACCATCGGCCGCATCAAAAATGGCACGATCCGCCGCAGTTGCCTTGGACATATCGGAATCATACTTCCGCATAATCTCCAAAGCTGCTTTTAATTGAGGGATATCGGCAAATTGACGACGTACCTCTTCGATCATGGCCATGGCAGCACGGCCGACCGCATTCATCGACAAAGCCGAAAACACGAAAGGCAACATTCCACCGACTAAGAGTCCGGCCATTACATTTGGTTTAGAAACATCAATAGAAGTAACATGTGCCACTTGCATAAAGGCAGCAAACAATGCCAAAGCCGTTAAGGCCGCGGAGGCAATCGCAAAACCCTTGCCAATGGCGGCGGTGGTGTTCCCTACGGCATCCAATTTATCGGTACGGTCACGCACTTCATGCGGTAATTCAGCCATTTCGGCAATCCCACCCGCGTTATCGGAAATCGGTCCGTATGCATCAACCGCCAATTGAATGCCCGTATTGGCCAACATACCAACGGCAGCAATAGCAATACCGTATAATCCTGCAAAATGGTGCGATACTAAAATAGCAGCTGCAATCAACAAAATCGGAATCATGGTAGACATCATTCCCACGCCAAGACCTGCAATAATATTCGTAGCCGCTCCGGTTTCAGATTGGCGCACGATCGAACGAACTGGTTTTGTTCCCGTTCCCGTATAATATTCTGTAATCTTACCTACTCCCAAACCGGCTACCAGACCTGCAATGGTGGCCCAAAAAATGCCCATGTACCCATAAGGCAATCCTTCGACCGATTCAGGTATCATGGCTTTTATGATAAAATAAGACGCAATCACCATAAGTATGGCCGAACCAAACTCTCCGATGTTAAGGGCAGTCTGTGGATTTCCCCCGTCTTTTACGCGTACGAAAAAAGTTCCAATTATCGACATGACAATGCCTACTGCCGCTAAGACCAACGGAAGGTATACGGCTCCTAAGCCGTCAAAATCCGGGGTAATTATAAAGGCCCCCAATACCATAGTACCTATGATAGAGCCTACATATGACTCGAACAAATCGGCGCCCATCCCAGCTACATCCCCAACATTGTCGCCCACATTGTCGGCAATGGTCGCAGGATTCAACGGATGGTCCTCCGGAATACCTGCCTCTACCTTTCCGACTAAATCGGCACCGACATCGGCCGCCTTGGTATAGATGCCACCACCCACACGCGCAAATAACGCGATGGACGAGGCTCCCATTGAAAATCCTGTGAGGACGTTCAAGACCATGGCCAAATTTTCGGCACCCGGCCAAATTTCCTGATAGATCCAAAATAAACTACTCAGTCCTAAAACCCCAAGACCAACCACACCAAGTCCCATAACTGAACCACCGGCAAATGCAACTTCAAGGGCTTTGCCCAAAGAAGTCCTAGCCGCTTGGGTGGTTCGCACATTGGCTTTGGTAGCTACCCGCATCCCAATAAAACCAGCCAACCCTGAGCATAGCGCCCCAACAACAAAAGAAACTGCCACCATACCATTGGATCCGACCTCATTGTTTCCTTTAAAATAGAGCAGGATCGCTACCGCCACTACGAATATGGAGAGTATTTTATATTCTGCCTTTAGGAAGGACATCGCTCCATCAGCAATGCTTTTAGCGATTCGAGTCATTCTCTCGTTCCCGGCCTCCTGCTTGGAGACCCACATATTCTTGATCAATACAAACAGGAGTCCCAAAAGACCGAAGGCTGGTAAAAACGTAATGATGTATTCCATTGTGATTAGTTGTTTATTGATTTAAAATGGCTGCAAAAATAGTAAAACCTTTCAGAATAAAAAAGCACTAACTTTTGAGGTGCATTGCCTTTAAAAGTACACGCCAGATTTTACATATTTTACTTGATCGTTACTTCCGAAGTGGGCACGTCGCTATCCTTGAACCGCTTTTTACATTGGGCCACAATTGACTTCGCTTCCTGCACGTCGCCCCATCCTTCTACATCGACGATTTTCTTTTCCAAGTCTTTGTAAACCCTGAAAAAATGTTCTATTTCCTTCAGCAAATGTGGATTTAAATCCTTTAAATCAGTGGTAGAATTAGCAATAGGGTCAGCTACCGGAACACAAATAATCTTTTCATCAGGGCCTTTTTCATCGGCCATATGAAAAACACCGATCGGCTTCACTTCGATCACACAGCCAGGAAAGGTAGGTTCGGTCACTAAGACAAGAACGTCTAATGGATCGCCATCCAGAGCGAGGGTTTCTGGCACAAAACCATAATCGGCCGGATACATCATCGATGAAAATATCATGCGATCATAGCGGATCCTCTTTAAGGTAAAATCATATTCATACTTATTGCGACTGCCTTTCGGTATCTCAATCAATACATCAAAGGAGGTTATTGTTTCTGTTTCCATAGGTTCCTGTATTTACTTAAATCGCGCCCATAAAGAGGTTTGAAGGCATGCCTTGCAAGGTGGCTAAAAAACAAACCCGAAGGTTCCCGTTATACTAAATGGGCGAGCATTCGGACTATCGAGATAGTTGCCCCTAAAGTTAAAATCGATTCTAAAAATTTTAAATATATTCCCTATCCCGAATGAATATTCGTAATAGATTGTTTTATTGGGGGCGATTAGAGGGATGTTTGTCGGACTGCTCAAGGCGATGTTGGCATTCGATAATTCCCCCCAGGCTCCACGTATCCCAACGATCTCCCTTAAATTAAGTTTCCGTAAAAGAGGGATTCTGGAAAAAAACCTGCCATTAAAATTATGCTCCAAGAAAACCGCGGCATAGGTATCGGTCACGAATTCATAGAAGTCAAGATTGGGAAACGTACCATAATTCGTAAAAAAAGTCTGGTTTCCGGGAATAACGTTTAATAGGCCCAATGGCACTTCCCCAAAAGTTTTACCGACTTCAATCGTGCTGTACAACCTTCCGAATCCTCCGACCTGCCATGGCTGACTGTACGAAAATTGTATTTTATCATACTTGAAATCACTATCCCAAATACCATCAATACCTTTGGTGTAATTCAATAATAAGGTACTATAGTTATCATTGATGCTCCTTCGCTCTACACCAAATCCAATGGTCTTTTTACCTGGTGTATAAATAATAAGGGTGTTAAAATCGAATTGGCGAATTTCAGATGACACGCCCGTTGTCGTGGTAGGATCTAAATAATCTAAACTGAAATCCTGGGGCAGGGCAGAGCTTAACGTCCTGAAAGTACCACCTATGCCCACCCTTAGGTTGGTCACTGGTTCAATTTCGAGATTCAGGGCACTTAAATTAATTTTGGTGAGCCTATTATTGGCCCCCACCGTCAGCAGGGAGGAGGAGGCAATACTTCTACCAAGTACATCATTGGTGGCGGTTAGGCTCACGCCTAGTTGTTCAATATCGCGGCGATTGCCCCCAGAAACCATGAGTCGGCTTTTCTTGTCTATAAGAAATTTGCCCGAAATGCCGTGTTTGAATTTGTGATCCGTAAAACCATAGGCCATATATCCTTCAAGCCGCCAAAGGTCGTTTTCCCCAAAATAGGTACGTGCACCAGCACGTAATCGAGGGCCTTCCGCCGCATTATAGCCGAAAACATCGTACACAGAGCCGATATCCATATTCCATTTGTCAATTTCGACATACCCCGATCCTAAAATGCTGACCAAATTATAATAGGTCTTGAATTTGGGTACAGTCTTCAAGGTATCCAATAAGGTATAAATACCCTTTTCATCTTTATTCAAATTCTCAAGACGGTTCTTTGCCCAAAAATCATCATCCTTTATTACGGCTGCAGGGTCATATGGGTTTTCCTCAGGCCTATAGAAGTCCCTCGGTTGCTCTTTATCAAATTCATAATTATCATACACGGTCGTCCGCTTACCATAAACGCCCCTTGATTCCTCTTTTTTCTTGAAGCTGAAATCGCTCAACATATAATCACGTTTCAATAAAAAAACAGAATCATTGATAACCTCGAATTCCTGTTCGATATAAATCTCCTTAACCCAGTTGATGTTGGCGCTTCTGGTGACTTCCATATTAATGTTCTTGATAGCAAAAGTCGTGTCGTTCACCCAAAAATCACCCTTGAAGGTCAGTTCATTTTTTCGGCGGGGATAGTATACTATATTATAACACCATTTGTTATCGATAAAGGCACTGTCCCGAAGGGCATAATTGTAGGTATCGATGCCCGTACGGGACAACGGACTCGTAAAACTTTTATCAAAGAACTTTAAATAATTATTGTAGATATCATAGTCTTGATACAGAATCGGCGACAAAGGCGATGATGGCCTGGTTATTGTCGAAACCTGAATTCTTGTTTCCTAATATCTTCTCCTTCTCCTCTTTTATCAAATTATCGCCGTATACTTTAGAGAACGTTTCATTTAGAAAAATGGGCAAGTACGTCTTTCCCGTGATGCGTGAGGTATCTAAGTCCTTAAAAACAAATTCAAGGCCCTTGAATATTTTTTTCTTCATCAGGACACTATCGATGGTATTCAGGTCAAATTCTATTTTTTCATATTTGTCGTAGGCATATTGTTTGTATTTACGGATTCCGTTATCCCGCTTTTTTGCCCAGATCTTCTTTAGGATCTCTACTGCTGGATTATTCTTCTTTGCTTGTTTACCGGCAATAAGAACCACCTCATTCAATTCTTCCGATGATTCCTTTAGGGTTATGGCCATATTAAAGTTAACCTTTGAAGTCAAGGGAATATCGAGGGTCGCGAATCCGATAAAAGAAATTTCAAGCAGGGTATACGTAGTTGGGGATTCCATGTAAAACCGTCCATCCTCATTCGTAATCGTACCTTCCGTCGAATTCTTAAAAAGAATGTTCGCAAAGGCGATCGGCTGTCCGGATTCATCGGTAACCATGCCACCTACCTTGGTCTGGGCCATTGCGATGACTGCATACAATAGCGTTGTAAAGAATAGGATTTTTTTCATTCGAATTGTGTCGTCCTGAAACGCTTTAATCAAAAAACATACCAATAAAAAAGCCCCGCGCATCTTCTGTCAGCGGAGCAAATGTAACTTTAATGCATTCGTTGGCTTTATTTATATAGTACTTTTTTCACGGCCTTGATAACGTCCTCATGATTTGGCAACCATTCGGCCAACAAGACAGGAGAGTAGGGCGCAGGTGTATCGGCGGTATTGATTTTTTGAATCGGAGCGTCTAAATAATCAAAGGCATGTGCCTGTACATGATACGTAATTTCAGTAGCTACATTTCCAAAAGGCCAGGCCTCCTCAAGGATGACCAAGCGATTCGTTTTTTTGACCGATTTTAATACGGCTTCATAATCCAATGGCTTTACCGTTCTCAAATCAATGATTTCACAGCTTATATTTTCTTTGGCCAATTCATCGGCGGCCTTATCGGCCTCCTTGATTATCTTACCGAAGGAAACTATGGTAACGTCACTTCCTTCCCTGCGTATGTCTGCCACTCCGATCGGAATGGTGTACTCTCCTTCAGGAACTTCCCCTTTATCACCATACATTTGCTCCGATTCCATGAATATAACAGGATCGTCATCACGAATGGCCGATTTTAATAGCCCTTTTGCATCCTTTGGATTAGATGGTACGATTACTTTTAGTCCCGGACAATTGGCATACCAGCTCTCAAAAGCTTGTGAATGCGTAGCCGCCAACTGACCTGCGGAAGCCGTCGGACCACGAAAAACAATCGGGCAAGGAAACTGACCCCCCGACATTTGCCGAATCTTGGCCGCATTATTGATAATTTGATCAATACCGACCAATGCAAAATTGAAGGTCATAAACTCTATTATGGGTCGGTTGCCCGTCATGGTAGAACCCACGCCGATTCCGGCAAAACCCAATTCCGAAATAGGCGTATCAATGACGCGTTTGGCCCCGAATTCATCCAGCATTCCTTTTGAGGCTTTGTAAGCCCCATTATATTCGGCCACTTCCTCACCCATCAGATAGATAGATTCGTCCCGCCTCATTTCTTCGGACATAGCTTCCGCAATGGCTTCCCTGAACTGTATTGTCTTCATGTAATTACGTTTATTTCTGTTCTAAAGGCATTTTTTGCAATGCAAGCAAAAATAGGAAATTATATAGCAACTAAAAGTTTGCCCGTGCTAAAATTCGTTAGAAAATTTACTATGCATGCATAGTATTTCTGAAAAAGTTTAGCTATCTTCGTACCAATTAAAAATAACGACTTGAAGATGAAAATACTAGTCTGCATAAGTAATGTTCCGGATACTACGTCAAAAATAAACTTCACCGATGGCGATACTAAATTTGATACCAACGGTGTGCAATTTGTAATCAATCCCAATGATGAATTCGGTTTGACCCGAGCGATGTGGTTCAAGGAAAAACAAGGAGCGACCATAGATGTCGCGACGGTTGGAGGTGCTTCGGTTGAACCAACTATGCGCAAAGCGCTTGCCATTGGTGCTGATGAAGCGATTCGCGTAAATGCTGAACCTACCGACGGTTTCTTTGTTGCTACACAACTAGCCGAAGTTGTAAAAAATGGCGGGTATGACCTTGTAATCGCGGGACGGGAGTCTATAGACTATAATGGTGGTATGGTACCTGGTATTTTAGCCACCTTCCTTGATATGAATTTTGTGAATACATGTATCAATATTGAGGTTGATGGCAACACGGCCAACGTCGTTCGCGAAATTGATGGGGGTAAGGAAAAATTAACTGCCTCCCTTCCTTTGGTAATCGCAGGCCAAAAAGGCCTCGTCGAGGAGAGCGAACTGCGCATTCCCAACATGCGCGGAATCATGATGGCGCGCCAAAAAAAATTGCACGTAATCGAACCTGTTCAGGCGATGAACGCCACTGCAGATTTGAAATTCGATAAACCCGCTCCCAAGGGTGGCGTAAAATTGGTAGAAAACGTTGATGATTTGATCAATCTGTTGCACAATGAAGCAAAGGTCATCTAGCGAAATCAATTTACAATAGGCAAATTCCAATTTAAAAAAGAACCGTTTGATCTTAACTTAACTTAACGACTAGAAGCAACATCAGTTCATGATTTTTGGTAACTAGTAATGTTTAAATCAGGTTCAGTAATTAACAATAAAAACAAAAAAGATGTCAGTCTTAGTATATACAGAATCGGAGAACGGAAAATTCAAAAAGAATGCCTTTGAAGTGTCTTCCTATGCGAGTGGGGTCGCCAAACTAATGGGCACTACTGCGACGGCCATTTCGATTAATGCCGCTGAAGGTGGCCAATTAGGAGCCTATGGTATATCAAAAGTGCTCAATGTCTCAGACAAAAAGCTTACCATTTTTAACGCCAAGGCCTACGCAGATGCCATCATCGAAGCAGCCGGAAACGAAGGTGCCGATGTAATCATAGTAAGTTCAAGTACTGATACAAAATATCTGGCACCTAGGATAGCAGCGAAATTACAGGCAGGGTATGTGCCCAATGTAGTTGCTGCACCCGAAAAAACCAATCCGTTTTCGGTGAAAAGAACAGCCTTCAGTAACAAGGGCTTTGTGCATACCGAAATCAAGACCGAGAAAAAGATCATCGGTGTTTCCAGTAATTCCTACGGACTTCATGAAAATAATGTGAATGTGGTTGTCGAAGATTTCAGCCCATCCTTGAACGATGCAGATTTTGCTATAAAATCCGTAGAGATCGACAAAGTTGCGGGTAAGGTCACCATCGCTGATGCCGAAATTGTAGTTTCTGGAGGACGAGGACTTAAAGGGCCTGAGAATTGGGGAATGATCGAAGAACTGGCAACAGTGCTCGGGGCAGCCACAGCTTGTTCGAAACCCGTCTCAGACATGGGATGGCGACCCCATGGCGAACATGTCGGACAAACCGGAAAGCCGGTCGCCAGTAATTTGTATATCGCGATCGGAATCTCAGGGGCCATTCAGCATTTGGCCGGGGTTAGCGCCTCAAAAGTGAAAGTGGTAATAAATAATGATCCTGAAGCACCTTTTTTTAAGGCGGCAGATTACGGAATGGTCGGGGATGCCTTCGAAATTGTACCGAAATTGACCGAAAAATTAAAGGAATTTAAAGCACAAAACGCTTAATTTTTGTTAATTTGCACCCCTTATGGGGCTGCTTAATTGAATGCTTTACCCAATATTTAAGCAGCCTTTTGTATTTTTAGTATGCTATGAGCTTAGTCCGTTTAAAAATAAAAGGCATTTCCTACAGTCAGACCCAAAATGGGGCATATGCCCTTATATTGAACGAAGTAGAAGGAGACCGCAAGCTACCAATAGTAATCGGGGCTTTTGAAGCCCAGTCGATTGCGATTGCGCTCGAAAAGGAAATTAAGCCCCCAAGACCCTTGACCCACGATCTTTTTAAAAATTTTGCCGACCGCTTTGATATTGTCATTAAACAAGTAATTATCCATAAATTAGTTGATGGCGTCTTTTATTCGAGCATAATCTGTGAACGTGATAAGATAGAGGAAATCATTGATGCAAGAACGAGTGATGCCATAGCATTGGCGCTTCGGTTTAGCGCCCCTATATTTACCTATAAGACTATATTGGACAAGGCCGGGATATTCCTTAAATTTTCTTCGAAAGACAAAGATAAGGACAGCGAGGTGAAGGATGATAGTATAATAGTAGACGAAATCTTGCAAGAGGGCGAAACCGTTGAAATAGATTCGGAGGTTACAGGCGCCTATAAAGCACTTTCCTTAGAGGAACTTCATAAAGAATTGGAGAAGGCAGTTACGAATGAGGATTATGAAAAGGCCGCCAAATTAAGGGACGAAATTTCGAAACGAAACTAAACCGACACCTATAGCGCATGAGGTCTAAACTGGGAATTCTTTTGCTTGCGCTTTTTATGATTTTTCCTTCCATAGCGCAAGAATCATTCTCCCAGGATAGTATTGCCACTCTACAACAAGGTAGTGTTCTTCATGACGTTGCTTCCGGGCAAATCGCACAGGCCATACCCAATCAAGGATTTTCGCTACAGAGTCTATGGCGCGGAATAGTAGGAATGGCAGTACTTTTGTTGCTGGCATTCTTGTTTAGCTCTAATAGAAAGGCAATTAATTGGAAGACCGTCGGCATTGGTCTTGGCATGCAACTTCTTTTGGCCATTGGAATTCTTAAAGTACCCTTTATAAGGTCGATTTTCACAATTCTTGGAAAACTATTTAACGAAATCCTAAATTTTACAATTGCTGGTAGTCGTTTTCTTTTGGGAAATTTGTTAAATCTTGATAATCCGAATATAGGCTATGTGTTTGCCTTTCAAATTTTGCCGACCATCATCTTTTTTTCGGCCCTCACCTCGGTCTTGTTCTATTTGGGAATTATACAGAAAATTGTAAAGGGATTGGCCTGGTTGCTTACTAAATCATTAGGTATTTCAGGACCAGAAAGTCTTTCGGTCGCAGGTAACATTTTCTTGGGCCAGACCGAGGCACCTTTAATGATCAAGGCGTATTTGGAAAAAATGAACAAATCTGAAATACTCTTGGTGATGATCGGCGGCATGGCTACCGTTGCTGGTGGTGTGTTGGCAGCCTATATTGGTTTCTTAGGAGGAAATGATGAGCAACTTCGACTGGAGTTTGCCCGACACCTGATAGCTGCTTCCGTAATGGCCGCTCCAGGTGCGATCGTGGTTTCAAAAATTTTATATCCACAAACCGAGGCCATCGATACCAATATCAAGGTTTCGACCGAAAAAATAGGCACAAATCTTTTGGATGCCATTGCAAACGGAACTACCGAAGGATTAAAATTAGCCGTTAACGTTGGCGCCATGTTATTGGTATTCGTTGCCTTTATTGCCATGCTCAACGGAATCTTTGGCTACATCGGGGAGATTACTTCATTAAACGACTTAATTGCCGCTAATTCAGACTATCAACAATTATCGTTAGAGGCCATCCTAGGGACCATCTTCGCCCCTTTAATGTGGTTGATCGGCATCGCCAAAGAAGATATTACCCTTATGGGACAGTTACTCGGAATCAAATTGGCTTCCAGTGAATTCGTTGCCTATACTCAATTGGCCGAGTTAAAGAATATGGCAATTGCACCTCACCTCACGTATTCAAAATCGATTATCATGGCCACCTATATGCTCTGTGGATTTGCAAATTTTGCATCTATAGGAATTCAAATCGGCGGAATAGGTTCGCTAGCCCCAGGCCAACGAAAGACCCTTTCAGAATTTGGAATGAAGGCGGTGTTAGGCGGTTCATTGGCCTCACTTCTATCGGCAACCATTGCCGGCATGATATTGGGTTAATACAAAACAAAAGCTTTATTCGAAGGTGTATTTTGTATTCGTTGATAATTTTTGATAACCGATACGGATTTAGCGTGGCGAAAAAATTCGATTTGTATATTTTTACCATACGAAATGCAATGATTTAAAAATGCTCCCTTAGGGAACAAGGCACGTATGAAACAGTACCACGATTTATTAAAGCACGTTATTGAAAATGGCCACCAAAAAGGAGACCGAACAGGCACAGGAACCTTGAGTGTCTTTGGCTACCAAATGCGTTTTGACCTCGCTGCTGGTTTTCCGATGGTAACTACAAAAAAACTACATCTCAAATCGATCGTATACGAACTTTTATGGTTTTTAAAAGGGGATACCAATATTGGCTACCTCCAAGAAAACGGAGTACGAATATGGAATGAATGGGCAGATGAAAATGGAGATCTTGGTCCTGTCTACGGCCATCAATGGCGTAATTGGAATGACGACGGTATTGATCAAATAAAACAGGTCATCAGCTCCCTAAAATCAAATCCCAATAGCAGAAGAATGTTGGTGTCTGCATGGAATCCCAGCGTACTGCCCGATACCTCCCAAACTTTTGCCGAAAATGTAGCCGAGGGTAAAGCTGCATTACCTCCTTGTCACGCCTTTTTTCAATTCTACGTGGCCGATGGAAAATTGTCATTGCAATTATATCAGCGCAGTGCGGATATCTTTTTGGGGGTCCCATTTAATATTGCCTCTTATGCACTTTTTACTATGATGGTGGCACAGGTATGTGGTTATGAAGCGGGCGAATTTGTGCATACTTTTGGCGATGCGCATATTTATAATAACCACATGGAACAAGTCACACTGCAATTAAGCCGTTCCCCAAATCCATTGCCTAAAATGGTGCTGAACCCAGCTGTGAAAGATATCTTCGAATTTACGTTTGACGATTTTACGTTGGTAGATTATCATCCCTATCCTCATATTAAAGGCATTGTCGCCGTTTAGTAAGATAGGTGCCAAAACAAAAATGCCCGGAAGTGAAAACTTCCGGGCATTTAAATTTTTTGGCGTTTTTTAAAGCTCGATAACCGCATTTTCAGTACCTGCGAAGTCATTCCACTGGTAACGGTCGGCCGCTGATTCGTTTACGTAATTTCCATCGATGATATACTTAAACTCATAAGCATTTTCTTTAGGTAGATCGAAAGTTCCTTTGAACGTTCCGTTCTTTAATTTTTTCAAGGTGCTTCCTTTTGGGTTCCAATTATTGAAATCTCCTACAACAGCAACTTTTTTTGCCTCTTCGGCGGGTACAGTAAAGGTCACTTTACATACCGGTTTACTTTTTAAATATTGTTTTGTGATAGCCATGTTATTTATATTTTAAAATTCGATGCAAAACTACTGCATTAAACCGCTCATTTCCAATGATTAATATCATTTTTATGATTTTCGTAATAATTTGGCAACATTTAACGCACAATAATGAAAAACAATGATGATTTTTATTGTAAGTAAATTCTATCCAACGCTTTTTGCAATTTAATGTAGCCTCGTTATCTTCGAATGCACTGTAAAAACAAAGCCGCTACCCGTTTCCTTAGGGGTAGAATGCACACATCCTATTTACCGAAACAGTATCTTTGTCATTAAATAGCGTTCACCAGGTGTTCTCGAAGAATAAAAACAAATCGGAAATTGATTTAGAGCAGCACGATATGCTGGAAACAGCTCAAATGCGGATCAAGCAAAAAAAGCGTCTTTTTGTGCATTTCGTCATTTTTTTGATCGGCAGTGTTTTTTTGATCTTTGTCAATAAAATATTAAAATACGAGGCTTCGTACGATTGGTTTATTTGGGCCATTACCCTTTGGGGGTTCTTTTTTTTCATTCATTTAGGCCGCGTTTTTATAATCGAACCCTTTATGGGGAAAGCATGGGAACGTGCACAACGAGAAAAACTGGTGCACAAGCAGAAACAACGTATCCAAGAAATTCAAAAAGAAATCGAGACCGAGTTTCCACTTTCACAAATAAATAAAAAAAAAGAATAGTGCCAACGATTACCATGATAGCGGCGGCATCCGAGAACAATGCCTTAGGAAAAGACAACCACCTAATGTGGCATCTTCCCGATGACTTTAAGCGATTTAAAAAATTGACTACCGGACATCCCATTATTATGGGCAGGAGAACCTTCGCCAGTCTCAAGCAACCGTTACCAGGTCGAAAACATATCATCATTACCAGGGATACTGACTATTCGGTGTCACATGTTGATTGTGTTGTAGTGCACTCCATGAAGGAGGCTTTAGAGGTCGTTGCTGATACGAAGCTGGCATTTATTATTGGTGGTGGCGAAATTTACAAACTATCCTTACCATTCGCTCATAAAATAGAACTTACAAGAGTGCATGAAATCTTTGACCACGCCGATACCTTTTTTCCGGAAATCGACGAAGAGGTTTGGAACCTGATCGATTCTGAATATCACCCGATCGATTCAAAACACAACTATGATTTCACCTATTTGACCTATGTTCGGAATGGGAACATGAAATTGTAGCCCCTATGGCGATGCGCTCCAGAATAATTCGATGAGGGCCGGGCAGCCATTAGAATTTAGTCTTTCCTCCCATAAAATCGACGATTCGGGAGCTTTTTAAAATTCAATGCGAGAGACTTCATGCTGTGCATCTACACCTACAATAAGACTTTTAAGCGTACGAATGTCGGCATTTCCATAAAATCGATGCCACCCCTTTTCGTTTGAGAGATTCAACAGCTTGTTTCGTTCAAGTACGGTCCTGGTTTGTCGCGCCACTGCTTCCCCGGAATCAATGATCTTAACATCTGCCGGCAACAATTTAAGCAACGTTGGAATTAGATAGGGATAATGGGAGCACCCTAAAACCAAATAGTCGATGCCCTGGTCGATCATGGGTTTTAAAAACTTTTTAAGCAATGTTTCGGTCTCTTTTGATTGCGCCTTGCCTGCTTCTATCAGTGGCACCAATCCTGTTCCTACCTGCTCTATGATTTTTATACCTTGTGCATGATTCTCCGAGGTACTGTGAAATAGTTGGCTCGTTAAGGTTCCCTTGGTCGCCAAGACGCCCACCGTTTTTGATTTTGATTGCAGGGCCGCTGGTTTTATTGCAGGTTCAATGCCAATAAACGGAATTGGGTAGATCGCACGAAGCTCCTTTATTGCATTGGTAGTGGCCGTATTACAGGCAATGACTATTATTTTACAGCCGTTCTCTAAAAGAAATTCAGTGTTCTTTACACTTAATTTTAAAATTTCGTTCTTTGTTTTTTCCCCATAAGGAGCATTTCTGCTATCTGCCAAGTAGAGCGTATTCTCGTTGGGCAGAAGTTTATTGATTTCTTTCCAGATTGAAGTCCCTCCGACACCCGAATCAAAAATACCAATGGGCCCTTCGTTCATAGCATTATGCAGTTATTCGAGTACTTCAACAATAGGATTTCCGGTTGTTCCATTGGGAAAAGCGATGCCCAACAAGGTGGCTATCGTCGGGGCAACGTCGATAATTTCGGTACGTTTGGCCGTCTTCCCCTTTTTTATTCCTTTTCCATAAAACAGCAATGGCACGTGTGTATCATAGATTTGGGGCGATCCATGGGTCGATCCCGTCACCGTATAATTTGTAAAACCTGGTTTAAGGACATATAAAACATCTCCCGAACGTTCTTGGTTATAACCTTGTTGCAGCAGGTGGGCAATACCTTCGGAATAGTCGTTCTGCCACATCTGGTATCCCGAATAGGTCCTATCGATACCATCATAGTCCCGTATTTCCAATGCTATGGTCTCCTCGACTTCGCGTAAATCAAGGTCTAGGTTCTTTATAAGCTTATGATCCAAAAACAATTGAAAATTTGAATTGCTCTTGATTAATTCATTAGTCCCATACGTAAATTTTAAGAATTCGTTTAATCTAGTATTCATTGCGTTGGTATCGAAATATCCCGCAGGGATTTTCAACTCCTTTAAATAGCCCGATACTTCATTGGCACCATGATCGGCAGTTAAAAAAACGGTATACTCCCCATCCCCCACTTTTTTATCAAGGGCTTTCAACAAACGCTCAAGATCTTCGTCTAATCTCAAATAGGTGTCTTCTACTTCTTTCGAGTTTACCCCATATTTATGACCTACATAATCGGTACTTGAAAAACTGATGGCCAAAAAATCGGGCGTCAAATCCCCTCCTAGGTCTTCCGCATCCAAAGCGGCAATCGCAAAATCAGCGGTCAGACTATTCCCATAGGGCGTAGATTTAAGGATTTCAAAATCATGCTCCTTATCCAAAAGACTAGGTGTGCTATGCGGAAAGGTGGGCGTTGTTTCATTTTCGAATAACCCTTCAAAGGCAGTATTATCTGGTCCACTTTCCTGATAGGTATTAATATCCTTGAGCGTTGTCCATGCCTTTTTATATTGCTTTATTTTATTGGATGCGTTAAAATCCTTTACCCATTTTGGCAAATCGACCATATAATAGGAGCTAGTTATCCAGTGACCTTCATTATCCCCATAAAACCAATAGGCAGCATTGGCGGTATGGCCTCCGGGCAATATGGCTCCTCTATCCTTTAGCGCAATGGCAATGGTCTTTCCGCGCATTTGTGTGGCCAACCTCAGCGCATCGGGCAATGTGGTTACATTCATTCGATGAGGCGACATTTGTCCTGCGTTTGCTGAAGTGCCCACCGAGTTGTAGCTAGCATCCTCGGCACAATATACCGAGGTACCCGATGCCTTATCGTACCAGTCGTTTGCAATAATGCCATGCGTGGCCGGGGTAGTACCCGTATATACCGAAGCATGGCCAGGACCCGTAACTGTGGGCGCATAATTAAAATGATTATTCTGGCAGTTATATCCCCCGTTGATCATTCGTTTAAAGCCCCCTTCTCCATAATGGTCCCAAAACCGTGTGATATAATCATATCGCATTTGATCAACGATAATACCCACAACAAGTTTGGGGGTTTGACTAATACCCTTGTCATTTTGGGATTTCGCATTTTTTTGACCGAAAGTTGATGCATTAAAGGCGAACAATACAATAATAAAAAAACGAAGCATCGAAATTTTTGAAGACATAGTGTTTTTACTTAGTGACGCAAAAATATAGAAATAAAACCCTTTCTGCCCCAAAGGAAGCTTAAAAGACATTCATTATTGCTATTTTTACTGCGATGAAACTATCTTAATTTACATGAATTACATATCATCAATTGGGAGCTATGCCATAATGATTCGAGAGGTTTTTAAAAAACCTACCAAATGGAGGATAATGAAGGCGCTGATACTCAAGGAAATCGATGAACTTATCTATGGTTCAGTGGGGATATTGATTTTTATTTCCTTTTTTATCGGCGGTGTCGTTGCCATTCAGACGGCTTTGAACATTACAAGTGATCTAATACCGAAAAATTTGGTGGGTTTTGCCACCCGTCAATCGATTATCCTAGAATTTGCACCGACTTTCTGTTCTATAATCATGGCAGGTAAAGTTGGTTCCTATATTACATCGAGTATTGGTACGATGCGGGTGACCGAACAAATCGATGCCTTGGAAGTCATGGGTGTAAATGCCTTGAACTACTTGGTATTCCCAAAAATCATTGCATTATTACTGTATCCATTTCTCATTGCAATTGCAATGAACGTTGGAATTTTCGGTGGTTGGGTCGCTGGAGTCTTCGGTGGATTTAGCACCAGTGCCGATTTTGTTGAGGGCCTCCAGTTAGATTTCATTCCCTTTCATGTAGAATATGCCTTTATTAAGACATTGGTATTTGCATTTATACTGGCTACCATTCCTTCCTTTCATGGTTTTTATATGAAAGGTGGTGCGCTGGAAGTGGGAAAAGCGGCCACAACCTCATTTGTTTGGACGAGTGTGGTGATAATTATTCTGAATTATATCCTTACACAATTGTTATTGGGCTAATGATCGAAGTAAAAGACATACAAAAATCCTTTGATGGCACCTTGGTACTCAATGGTATTTCCACGAGTTTTGAAAAAGGCAAGACCAATCTTATTATTGGTCAAAGTGGCTCAGGAAAAACCGTTTTCGTAAAATGTCTCTTAGGCCTTATTACGCCCGATTCAGGCAGCATTAGCTACAACGGTAAGATATACTCTGAACTTACTGCCGACGAACAGCGCGACTTGCGACAAGAAATGGGTATGGTTTTTCAAGGAAGTGCCCTGTTTGATTCTATGACCGTCGAAGGAAATGTCATGTTTCCCCTAGAAATGTTTACCAAGAAATCTAAATCAGAGATGCATGATCGTGTTGATTTCGTTCTTAAAAGAGTCAATCTGTTGGACGCCCATAATAAATTTCCTTCGGAAATCTCTGGAGGCATGCAAAAAAGAGTGGCCATCGCTAGGGCCATTGTAATGAATCCGAAATACCTGTTTTGTGATGAACCAAACTCGGGCTTGGATCCAAAAACTGCCATACTAATCGATAATCTTATTCATGAGATTACCGAGGAATATGATATTACTACGGTCATCAATACCCATGATATGAATTCGGTAATGGAAATCGGGGAAAAAATCATTTTTCTAAAAGACGGCGTCAAAGAATGGGAAGGGACCAATAAGGAAATCTTCAAAACCGACAATGAAGCCATTACGAATTTTGTATACTCTTCCGAACTTTTTAAAAAAGTCCGGCAAATGTATATTGAGGAACGTAATTAACAAACTTGCTAATGTACCTGGATCGTGCTGTCCTTCAAACGCAAACGCAACCAGTCGGTCAACTTCTTGGAATCGGTTATGATCTCTGATTTAGCAGTGCCCTTTTTCCATTGTACTTCAAAAATTGGGAGGGTATCGAATTTTTCGAAGTCGGTTTGAAGCGTTTTGGAGAATGCCAAAGACAAGAGATTGCTATAATTGATTTTGGCTTCCTTGCTAATTTCCTTGAATGGAATTTGTTTGGCTTGCAATCCCATTAGACGGGTTACCTCTGCTTCCAATAACTGTATTTTACTATCCTTGTCTAATAATTCATTTTTTTGGGATTGATACAAGGCATCTACATATTTCAACTGATCCACCTTTTCATTTTGTGCTCCTTGAATTATTCTCAAATTGCAGTCTTTTAATATAGGATATTGATTCTTTTGTGATATCCAGGTATCTATGACACTTTGCGGTATCGCCTCGTTTCCCATAAAGACCAGCTCGATAGATGGTTGATTCCCTTTATTAAATTCTATGTCGGTAAAATCCTCAATAAATCGACCTTGGGAAGCGAACTTGCTAGGCAACACATTGGTATTGATGAATTTTTGGGCCTGGTCTTTAAATCGTGATTCCTGAAATACTTTATAAAAAGTAAATCCAGCCGGCACCATTATTAAAACGGCGAGCATCGATGCTAGTCTGGATATTAGATGCCGTCTTTTCGAATTAATATATTTAACTACTGGAAAGCGAAGCAACTTGATTATCAAAAAGGTAGCCAGGGCGATAAAAATGGTATTGATGGTAAATAAGAACATAGCACCCATGGCAAATTGAAAATTACCAACGGCCAACCCAAAACCTACCGTGCATAACGGCGGCATGAGTGCGGTTGCAATGGCAACGCCAAATATTACCGATGCAATAGCACCTTTTTTTGTGCGTGCTATGACCAAGGCCAAGCCACCAAAAAAAGCAATCAAAACATCCCGTATGTCTGGTGCGGTACGTGCCAATAATTCGGATGATTCATCACGAAGTGGAAACACATAGAAAAAAAGAAAAGCGGTCAGAACACTAATGACTACCATTACTACGAAGTTCTTTAGAGATCGCCTTAATGTATCGATATCATTGATTGCGACCGACAGTCCGATTCCTAAAATCGGACCCATAAGCGGAGAAATCAACATGGCGCCGATAATAACCGCCGGAGAATTTGTATTCAAACCGACTGAGGCAATAAAAATCGAACAGATTAGAATCCAAGCTGTGTGTCCACGAAACGGGATATCTGCAATAATGGCCTCCTTCGCCGCCTCGATGTCGGTATTGGCCCGAATATCTAATAGATTCCCGAGTAAGTTTTTGGCACTTCTAAAAAGACCCCGAATTTCTTTCTTTGATTCATCTGGGCCATTAGCAGGTTTTTCGGTCGGCGTCAAATTATCCTGATCAAGTTGTTCGCTCATGGCTATGCGTATTTATCCCCATAGGTGCTCTTCACTTTTGCCAAAACTTTTTTAATATCCTGCTCTTTTGATTTGGGGTAGATTAGTAGCACATCTTCCTTATCAACGATAATATAATCATTTAGGCCATCAATAACAACGATTTTGTCCTGACCTGTTCGTATCATATTCCCTTCTGACGCTTCGCAGATGACGCGGCTATTTACAACGGCATTGTTATGGTCATCCTTTTCCAACTTATCGAACAAGGAACCCCATGTTCCAAGGTCGTTCCAATCAAAGGATGCTGGCAATACAAAAATAGATTTCGAAGGTTCCAATATCGCATAATCTATCGGAGATATTCGCCGCTTTGGGGTAGTTCTCTTGGATAAACCCATATTCTTCGGATGAATTATAGTTTGCGAGCCCATTTTGAAATAATTGGTACTGGGTTGGCTGAAACTCCTATGAATGCCGCTATAATGGTCTTTGCACTCCATATAAAAATACCCGCATTCCACAGGAAGTTTCCTTGATCTAAAAATTCCTTGGCCGTTTGATAGTCGGGTTTTTCTCTGAATTGTCGCACTTTTTTAAGTGCCCTCGCGCCATTTCTTTCAAATTCGATATAACCAAAACCCGTATTCGGAAATGTTGGCCGTATGCCCAAAGTGCAGAGGACATCTTCATTTTTACACTTGTCAAAACAAATGGTAACATCACGTGCAAACGCTTCTTCATCTTCGATCCAATGGTCACTCGGGGCCACGATCATGAGCCCGTTTGGGTTCATCTTTTGGATCTTTAGGGCAGCATATAAAATACAGGGCGCAGTATTTCGCATCGCCGGTTCAAGGACGACCTGATCTTGTTTTACGAGTGGTAATTGTTCTAGTACCAAGCGCATTGTAACGCTCGTTGGTCAAGATCAAGATATTCTCTGTGGGTATGAACGCATTCAATCTTTTGAACGTCTTCTGGAGCAAGGTATCCCCAGAACCCAGCATATCGTGAAACTGTTTCGGATTTTCAGAAGTACTGATAGGCCAAAATCGTGAACCTACCCCACCTGCCATCAATACGGCATAATAATTTTTATTCATAGTTTAACTTTATAAATTTTCACTCTCAAACCGCTGGTTAATCGACCAATACTTCGCCATTTCCGTCAGGCATCCAGCAATCGGGGGACGCATGCCCCAGTGCTTCAAAATAGGGTTAGCTCGCTAATTTACCCATTCTACTTCGGCATTTGGCTGGAATAGGTAAAGTTTTCCCGAAGCAAGCTCGATACATTCATAACGCTTCACCCTTTTGTTCCCCTTTTTGTAGTGCCTCCCATTCTGCAATTTGAACGTACTGCCATGGGGCAATTCGAAAACGAATGATTTATTAGGATGCCGAATATCGAATTGCTTCAAAGCTAGCGATAATATGGCATCGGTATCACTACTCGCTTTCGGATTTCTGAAATGTTGTGCGACTACCGGAAGCAGTTTATTCGGAAATATTTCGGGCCGTATAAAAGGCAACATCAAGTATTGAAAGGTTCTTTTCCATTCTGTCCCGTGGGGTCTTATATTTCTACCATACTTTTCAAATGCCAATAAATGGGCGATTTCGTGGATCAAGGTAATTAAAAACCCGTACTTATTGGAAGATGCATTTATGGTAATTTGATGACTTCCATTGGGCATTTTTCGATAATCCCCATGGCGTGTAATTCGTTGCTTTACGATCTTAAGATGCACCCCTGAATGTCTGATTAATTCTATACAGGGACCAACGGCCCTTTCAGGAAGATATTTTTGAAGGATGTCATGCATTGAGACAAAAATAAGAATTAAACTTTTTCAGAAACACGGGAATTATGTAATTTGTTCTGTGGATGTGCCAAAAATAAGGCACGTGATACCTGCCATGATACAGTTACTGCGCACCAATTCAGAAAATAGCGATTTTAAAGCGCTGGTAGCCCGCTTAGACAGTGATTTGGCCATACGTGATGGCGCAGACCATGCATTTTATGATCAATTCAATAAAATTTCCTCAATAAAACAAGCAATCGTTGCCTATGAAAATGGCGTTGCGGTAGGATGTGGTGCCCTTAAGGAATTTGGGAGCAAAAGTATGGAAGTAAAACGAATGTTTGTTTTGCCCGAACGAAGGGGTACGGGAATTGCCTCACGTATCCTTGTTGAACTTGAAACGTGGGCAAAGGAACTCGCATATGATACCTGCATTCTTGAAACCGGCAAAAAACAGCCTGAGGCCATCGCCCTATACCAAAAAAATGGCTATCATATCATTCCCAATTATGGCCAATATGCGAATGTAGTGAACAGCGTTTGTTTCGAAAAATCACTAGTTCAATTCGATTAACGCCTAAGGTGTAGTACTACTGACCTGTAGCACTTTGCCATTATAGAAATTATTTCCGGTAAGTGAGAAATCCCGAATATATGCCGCCATTTGTCTGGCTGTTACCGGAGCCAGATACCCTGGGAATGCCTCGGCAAGCATTTCTGTCTGTACCGCTCCAATAGCTAAGACATTAAAAGATGGCCCAGTTGATTTAAATTCCTCGGCCCAAAGTTCTGTTAAAGTAATAACCGCCCCTTTACTTGAACTGTAAGCCGAAAGCCCTGGAAATTTTAAACTGCCTTGTACACCCCCCATAGAACTGATACTTACAACATGGCCATTTTTCGTCATTCTGGGAATAACAGCCTGTGTAATATTGACAAGGCCAAAGACATTCACCCTATACACCGCTTCGAAATCAAATGTAGTAGTCTCGAGAAAAGGCTTGTTTACCAATTTTCCGGCATTATTTATAAGGATGTCGATATGTTTCCACCGAGCAGCCAAAACTTCCATAAGTTTTTTAAGATCTTCCGACGCCGTGATATCAATGGGTATGCATTCTATGTTCTTATGCCCTAGCTGGGCAATTGGAGCAACATTTCGTGATATGGCGAGAACTTTATGCCCCCCATCGGCAAAGAGTTTTGCGAGTTCAAAACCGATACCACGGCTTGCGCCGGTTATCACAATATTGGCCATTACTTGATGTGTATGCTTTTAGTAGGGGAATTGGCAATTCCTTCGATCAGAGGTATCGATCTATTCACTAAGGTCGCCATATGATCAAAATCCATTAAGCCAGCTTCGTCGCCAACTTTATGATATTCCCCGAAGTTGGTGAAATCAAAAGTACAAAATGTCTGTGAAGGTATCTTGAACTCCTCATAAAATGGATAGTTATCAGATCGTTTAAACAAATTTAATTCTTCAGCTTGTGGAAGATATCCTATCAAATTAGTGTTTACAATTCGATTTCCCATTTCGGCAAGATTCGATAATTCATATCCTGTGGCATACATAAAATAATCTTTATCTACCAAGGGAACGCCCACCATCTCAAAATTCAACATCGTATAGAGGTCCAAGTTTTTATCCTTCAGCTTCTTCGCCAAATGCTCAGATCCCAAAAGACCTTTTTCTTCGGCACTGAACAGCGCAAAAATGATACTCCTTTTATTGGTCTTTGTAGTTCCAAAATACCTCGCGAGTTCAAGTACCGTACTGGTTCCTGAAGCATTGTCGTTTGCTCCGTTGGCAATGCTATCACCGTTGATCTGCGGAAGAATGCCAATATGGTCATAATGAGCCCCGATAAGAATGAACTCATGTTTTAAATTCGCAGCATTGCCCGGGACAAAGCCAACGATATTATATGCTGTTTTGTCAAAATTAGTCAACGTATCACGATAACTTGAAAAATAAGGCAATACGCCAGACTTCTCAAATTGGTTGATGATAAAGTCAGCAGCTTTTGCAATTCCGGGGCTTCCGGCCTCACGCCCTTTTAGGGCGTCTGAAGTCAAAACCAACATCATCTCCTTAATATCTTCGCTCGTGGCAAACCCGGTATTTTTCTTGACCGCTGATTGAACCGAAGTTACTTCAGTCGTCGAATTTTGGGATGATGGTTTTTTGG
This sequence comes from uncultured Flavobacteriaceae bacterium, assembly GCA_963798435.1. GTDB lineage: Bacteria > Bacteroidota > Bacteroidia > Flavobacteriales > Flavobacteriaceae > JALHST01. The sequence continues at coordinate 33,051 of CAWCTF010000006.1, read as the reverse complement.
TCGTCCTAGATCCGCCACAGCCAATTAGGCTGAAAATAAAAAATACTCCAATCAATCCGTTCTTCATGACAATTTCGCTTTTAAGACTAAAAAAAGCATCCAGTGAAACGGGATGCTTTCCAATAGTGATGATTTTTTTTTAACAAGATCTCTTTGCATTAGGCCAACATAGTCACTGGATTTTCTAAAAAGGCCCTAAGTGTCAAAAGAAACTGTGACCCAGTGGCACCGTCAACCGTCCTATGATCACACGCCAAGGTTACGATCATGGTCTTTCCGATTACGATTTCCCCATTTCGTACTACCGGTTTTTCTACAATGGCACCAACCGATAATATGGCAGAATTTGGTTGGTTAATAATCGACGTAAATTCTAAAATTCCGAACATTCCCAAATTGGATACGGTAAAGGTGCTTCCTTCCATCTCGGCCGGTGTCAATTTCTTGGTTTTAGCCCTACCTGCCAAATCTTTGACTGCGGATCCAATTTGCGTTAAGCTCATTTGGTCGGTGAATTTTAAGACGGGAACAACCAAGCCATCCTCTACGGCGACGGCAACCCCTACATGTACGTGATGGTTATAGCGCGTTGTATCACCGTTCCAGGTGGTATTTACTTGTGGGTGTTTCTTTAATGCCATAGCACATGCTTTGACCACCATATCATTAAACGATACCTTAGTATCGGGTAAATCGTTTATTTTTAAACGGGAATCCCATGCATTATCCATATCGACTTCAATAGTCAGGTAATAATGTGGGGCCGTAAATTTAGATTCGCTCAAACGCTTGGCAATCGTTTTGCGCATCTGGGAATTCTTTATTTCCTCACTACCCTCCTGCCCAACGGGATACGCGATCGGTGTCGCCGGCGCACTTCCCGAAGCCTCTTTTGGAGTGGATGCCTTCGAAGTAGCGGCTTTTTGAAGGGGCTGGTAATTTTCAATGTCTTTTTTGATAATGCGCCCATTGTCGCCCGAACCATTTACGTTGGCTAGGTCGATTCCCTTTTCCTGAGCTATCTTTTTCGCTAAAGGCGAGGCAAATATGCGATGGGCATCGCTAGCCATTTTACCTTCATTAGCTTCAATTTCAGTTTTCCCTTGTGCGACAGGGGTACTTTTTTGTTCGGAAGTATCTGATTTTGGTGCCGATGGCTTCGCTTTCAAAATAGCATCGACATCAGTACCTTTTGGGCCAATAATCGCCAAGATAGTGTCTACGGGCGCAGATTCTCCTTCCTGAATTCCGATATATAATAATGTGCCATTATAAAAAGATTCAAATTCCATGGTGGCCTTATCAGTTTCGATTTCGGCCAGGATATCGCCCTCTTCTACGGTATCGCCCACCTTTTTTAACCAAGTGGCCACGGTACCTTCTTCCATAGTGTCGCTTAAACGCGGCATTTTTATGATTTCGACGCCTTGGGGAATTTCTGCAGCTGAAGTACCCGGTTCAACCGTTTTGATAGCATCCATTTGTGGATCTTACTTCGGCCTCAACCTTTGGCGCAACAACATCAGTAACAAGCTCCTGCGAAGAACCATTCAACAAACCGGAAATATCCTCCCCTTCCTTCCCGATGATGGCCAAAAGTGAATCGACGGGTGCCCCTTCTCCTTCTTTGATCCCAATGTATAGCAAAGTTCCCTCATGAAATGATTCAAATTCCATGGTTGCCTTATCAGTTTCGATTTCGGCCAAAATATCTCCTTCATTTACCTTGTCACCTACCTGCTTCAACCATTTGGCTACCGTGCCCTCTTCCATGGTGTCGCTCAATCGGGGCATATTTATTACTTCTGCCATTGTTGTTTATTATCTATTATTTATTTTCTACAAACGGAAAGTCCTTTTGCTCATAAACCATATCGTATAATTGGCTTACCGGAGGATATTCCGATTCTTCGGCGAACTTCTCGCATTCGGCAACCATACTCTTGACCCGTTTGTCGATGGCCTTGATTTCTTCCTCGGTTGCGTACTTGTTTTCCTTGATGATATCCAAGACCTGGGTAATGGGGTCGATCTTTTTATACTCCTCCACTTCTTCCTTCGTGCGATAATGTTGGGCATCCGACATAGAATGGCCACGATACCGATAGGTTTTCATTTCAAGAAAAGTAGGTCCTCCTCCACTTCTTGCACGATCGATCGCTTTACTCATTTCTTGGGCAACCGTAACGGGATTCATGCCATCAACAGGTCCACAAGGCATTTCATAACCAAGGCCTAATTTCCAAATATCGGTAGTATGTGACGTTCTCGCTACCGAGGTCCCCATAGCGTATCCGTTGTTTTCACATATAAAAACTACGGGCAATTGCCAGAGCATGGCCAAATTCATGGTTTCATGAAAAGAACCTTGACGAACAGCCCCATCACCCATATAACATAAGGTGACTGCGTTGCGCCCGAAATATTTATCGCCAAAAGCCATTCCGGCGCCTAACGGGATTTGTCCACCGACGATGCCATGTCCACCATGAAAACGATGCTCTTTAGAAAAAATATGCATGGATCCTCCCATCCCTTTCGATGTCCCGGTTACTTTTCCGTAGAGCTCTGCCATCACCCTTTTAGGATCAACGCCCATTCCTATCGGCTGGACGTGGTTTCTATAGGCAGTAATCATGCGGTCTTTCGTTAGGTCCATGGCATGCAATGCACCAGCAAGAACCGCTTCTTGACCGTTATACAAATGAAGGAACCCCCTGACTTTTTGCTGAATGTAAACCGCTGCCAGTTTATCTTCGAACTTTCTCCAAAAAGACATATCCTCATACCACTTCAGGTAGGTCGCTTTTGTAATTTTTTCCATTAATCAATGTTTTTAGTAGAATTCCGAATTGGTCAAAAACAAATATCTGCCATTTGCCAATAGTAAGATACCCGAATAGCAAAAATACACATATAAATGAATCGATAAAAAAAATCGCTGTAAAAGGTAATCAATGTAGCGAATCGGATAATTTATGGAAGGCCATTTTACATTTTTAAAACATCCTATGTGTGCAACGCCTTATTTTAAATAAGTCTTGTCAAAGCCCAAAGGAAGTATGTCGGCAATGGAATGACATTTGAACACCTCCCCTTTTTCCCCCATCATAAGCAGTTTAATAGGACGTTGTTGTCGAAGTTCATATTCGGATATTGATTGCCGACAATTACCACAGGGAGCGGCAGGGCGGTCAACTAGATGATTTTTGGAAGCGGCACTTATGGCAATGGCCTTAATGGCAATCCCGGAAAATTTGGCCCCTGCTTGAAATACCGCCACCCTTTCTGCACAAAGTCCACTAGGGTACGAGGCATTTTCTTGATTATTACCAATTACTACTTCGCCATTTTCCAGTAATACGGCTGCTCCGACATAGAAGTTGCTATAGGGTGCGTAGGCCATTTTTCTACTTGTTATGGCCACTTCCATAAGACTTTTATCTTCTTCCGATAATTCGTCGATGGAATCAAAGACCAAAAAATCAAAAGCTACCTGCTGATTTCTCATTTCATGCTACGTTTCTATTGTCTAAAAATAATAAAACCTGCACTAAGGCAGGTTTTATTTATAAGGATGTTTCCCAATTAATTATCGTTGTAAAATTCTTCTCCCAAACTAAAGGTGAGGGAAAATCGCAAGGTATTTTCCAGTGGGTTCTTCACCTGTGATGTTGAGAAGAGATAGGAGAGGTCGATTTGAGCTGCCTTGAATTTGAAACCGGCACCTAGGGTGAAAAACTTTCTAGACCCTTTTTCCTCACTTTCGTGAAAATAGCCTGTTCGTACCATAAATGCATCCTGATAGGTATACTCAGCCCCCAATGCCCATGTAAATTCCTTTAATTCCTCCCCAAAACCGTCTGGAGCATCCCCAAATGATTTAAAGACCCCGCTTAAAAAGCCAATTTGTTGATACTCCTCATTATCTACGGCGTCTATGGTGCCATCCCCATTGAAATCCTGTGGTGTTGGCACCAACAGTTTATTAAATTCGGAAGTTAATCCCAAAACATTGGCCTCATCCAGTATAAAATCGAACCCGAGGCCGAATTTTAAATTTGTTGGTAAAAAGTTTTCTTGCCCCCCATTATCATATTGGATCTTACCGCCCAGATTCGAAAGGTTGAAACCAGCCCTCCATCGGCCATCAAAATTATTATATGCAATTTCCCTTGAACGGTAGAAACCGGCGACATCAACTGCAAAAGAACTTGCCGCTCTTGAATCAACATCCCCGTTTTGGGGTAATTTTAAATTTGAGCGAATATATCTACCACCAACGGCCATTGAGTAAGTCGGACTCAATTTTAGGGAATAGGATCCATCTAGAGCCAGTTCATTGGGCTTCGCCAACGTGCCCGGGTCATTTGCGAATTGTCGCAATTCAATTTCACCGAGGGTAAAATATCGCAATCCGATGGCAAAGGCACTTTGCTCATCGATTTTATTATAGAAACTAGCATTCAAAAGTGAAATATCGGTAATTATACTTTCCAAATAAGGCGTATAACTTAATCCGATGCCCATTTTTCGTTCGGCGAAGGCAAATTTGGCCGGATTCCATTGTTGTGCAAATGCGTCAGCCGAAGTAGCAACGCCCATATCGCCCATCCCCGCTGATCGTGCATCTGCCGCAATGGTCAAAAATGGTACTGCTGTCGTAATTACGCGCTCATTTTGCTGTGCAGTCGCTGTTAGACATACGGCCGAAACAATAAATATTGCAAGTTTTTTCATCAGATACTATCTATAGTTTAAATGGTTACATACGGGCAATATAAAGGTCGCTTACCCTATCACCTATTAATATATTATCAAGATAAACGGGCTTTTTATGAATATCTTGTATGTCACGCGCAAAATTTTGAATTCATTCGATAAACGGCGCCATGTTACGGGCAAGTTCAAAATGTTCCGGTAAATTGGTCGGGGCATATTTATTTATAGGAAAAAATTTAAAGGTTTGTTATTCAAAAGAAAAGGCATTGCTCATACTATAAGCCATATTATGCCGTTATCATTTTTTGAATCAATTTCACTTTCGATGTAAGCGCCATGTGAATCGAAAATATTTTGAAAATCATAAAATATTATAGGCAAATCATCGTTTAATATGCCGAAAGTGATACTAAAATTAATCAAAATCGAAATTTTCTAACTACCCCTATATAGTAGTTAATTTTTTGAACTCAAGTCCTAATTATGAAAAAACAGATTATCAAAGTAATACTCTCTTTTGCTGTAATAGCAGGTGGATTTACAGTTACCAGCTGTAAAAAATCCGGCACTTCCAAGAATGTTTCGAGAGCAACTGGTTGGAAAATAAATGCCAAAGAAGGCGGCTTTCAGTTTAACACTGATTTCAAGGAACAGGAAACCGCTCCAGGCCTTGTTTTTGTTGAAGGGGGTACCTTCACCAAGGGAAAGGTACAGGATGATGTTATGCACGACTGGAATAATACACCTTCCGCTCAACATGTTCAGTCATTCTACATGGATGAAACCGAGGTGACCAATGTGATGTATTTGGAATATTTAGATTATTTAAAAAGTGTCTATCCTCCGGAAAATCCTAAATACACAAATATTTATAAAGGTGCCTTGCCAGATACTTTGGTATGGAGAAACCGATTAGGGTTCAACGAGACGATGACCAATAACTATTTGCGCCACCCGGCTTATGCAGAATATCCAGTAGTAGGTGTTAACTGGATTCAAGCAACACAATTTGCGGAATGGAGAACCGATCGAGTGAATGAAGTAATGCTCGAAAGGGAAGGATATTTGTCTAAAGACGCCAAATATCAGGCAGAATCTGGAGAAGTTTCTGGTACCTTCAGCACAGAAACCTATCTGAACAGACCCGAGGCAGTGTACAATGGACAGATTGATTCCTTGCAGGGAAAAATGAAAAAGGATAGTGTGAATACCTTTGCCAAAAGAAGTAGTGGAATCATTATTCCTGAATATAGACTTCCGACAGAAACCGAATGGGAGTATGCAGCACAGGCCAATCAGGGCAGCAGGGAATATAACAACTATCGTGGAAGGAAAAAATATCCATGGGATGGTGATTATACAAGAAATGGTCAGCGCGTAGGACGTGGAGACCAAATGGCAAACTTTAAACAAGGTAAGGGAGATTATGGCGGGATCGCAGGATGGTCTGATGATGGCGCCGATATTACCGCGCAGGTTATGTCTTACAAGCCAAATGATTTAGGATTGTACGATATGGCTGGCAATGTTGCCGAATGGGTGGCCGACGTCTACCGACCGATTGTTGATGACGAAGTGAGTGACTTTAACTACTATCGAGGAAACATCTATATGAAAACCGCAATCGGGGAAGATGGAAAAGTCAATATCCTAAGGGACTCGATTATTTACGATACCCTTCCAAACGGAAAAATCGTGGCGGTCAACCTTCCAGGCGAAATTAAAATGGTGCCTGTTGATGAAAAAGAGACCTATCTGCGAACGAACTTTTCGTCAAGTGATAACCGAGGGTATCGCGATGGTGATCCAGGTTCCTCACGGTTCTTTGATAAATTCAGTGACGAGGAACAAGAAAAAGAAGGCAAAAAAATGTACGACTCTCCGCAATTTAAAATGGAGCATGATTCTACGGGCAAACTTATCCGGGAGTATGATAAGTCAAATAATAGGACAACGCTTATCAACGACGAGGTTAGGGTATACAAAGGTGGTTCATGGAGAGATAGGGCCTATTGGTTAGACCCTGCACAACGAAGATATTTGCCACAATATATGGCAACGGATTATATCGGATTTCGATGTGCCATGTCGCGCGTGGGTTCAAAATCAAAGACAAAAAACAAGACCGTTCGCGGAAAAAAAGCCAAATAGTTTTTAAAATAATAACAATACAAAGTCCCTTCGGAAACGTCGGGACTTTTTTTATACCTTCGATTGATGAAATCTCAATGCTGAGAACACTTAACGAAATGTTTGGTTGATCACTTAGGGGCCCAAATAATTCTAAAAAACATCTAGAAATCTCGAAACTATGAACATAGCGCTGTTACATGCGATTTTTCTTAAATTTCCAGAGGTGTGTACCGACACCCGGAAAATAACTCAGGACTGTATTTTCTTCGCCCTAAAAGGGGATCATTTTAACGGGAACGAATTTGCATCGGAAGCCCTCCGAAAAGGAGCCTCACATGCCGTAATCGACGATGCGGCATATGCAATATCAGAAAACTACATTTTGGTAGACGATGTGCTACAGGCGCTACAGCAATTGGCCACTTATCATCGAAATCATCATACGGCAAAGGTAATCGCCTTGACCGGCAGTAACGGAAAGACCACTACAAAAGAATTAATAAACGCCGTTCTTTCCAAGAAATATAATACGGTGGCCACAACCGGCAACCTCAACAACCATATCGGCGTGCCATTGACTTTATTGCGCATTCGTACCGATACCGAAATTGCGATAGTCGAAATGGGCGCCAATCATCTAAGGGAAATTGAATTTTTGTGTCAAATAGCCCAACCTGATTATGGGTATATAACGAATTTTGGAAAGGCACACTTAGAAGGATTTGGAGGTGAAGAAGGTGTCATAAAGGGAAAAAGTGAGCTTTATGATTATCTTATTACCCACGATAAGTCGATTTTCCTGAATGCCGATGACACCCGACAAAATGAGATAATCGGGAACTATCGCAACAAATTCGGATTCGCTCAAGAAAGATCCCCGTATTATAAAATCAGATTTTTGGAAGCACAACCCTTTGTGACGATCAAAGTTGAAGATATACGCATTCACTCCCACCTGATCGGTAGCTATAATAATACGAATTGTGGTGCTGCCATTCTCATCGGAACGTATTTTAATGTGCCGTTATCCGAAATTAAAAATGCCATTGAAAATTATGTCCCAAATAATAATCGTTCACAAATTATAGATAAAAATGGTTACCAAATTATATTAGACGCCTATAATGCGAACCCCTCAAGTATGAAGGCAGCGTTGGATAATTTCGCAATTGTGAGGAACAACATAAAAATTGCCATTTTGGGCGACATGTTCGAATTGGGAAGCAGTGCGGCCAACGAACATCAGAAAATTGCCGATTTGGCCGCAGAAATGAAATTAGATGAGGTATTGTTGGTGGGGAAAAACTTTTTCGAGACAGATTCCAAGCTTAAAAAATTCGAATCCTTTGACGCCCTTTCTATCTATCTCAAAGAAAACAAGTTACCTAAAGGCCTGGTGCTTATTAAAGGATCAAGGGGTATGGCACTCGAACGCACATTAGAGCTGCTTTAAGGTGGCTTGGGCCAAGAAGGCGGATTCATTACCAACGAATTCCTGGCTAATGAGGCCCTATCGCCTATCAATCTAGCGCATCCCTCCCAAACCGATGACCGAAAATACCATTGAACGGCTAGGTATACTTTGGGATTTGGTATCGTTATGACTGCCCTGAGGCATCGGAGAGAACAATGAACCAAAACGACCGAGTGGGATATACTGGATTCGAACCAGTGACCTCTGCCCTGTCAAGGCAGCGCTCTAAACCAACTGAGCTAATATCCCAAAATGGGTGCTAAGGTAAAACTTATTTTGGATTCCTAAAACTCCTTGAATTCCCTTTTGACCACCGTACCGTTCAGCTCGTGGAAAAAATTGTCTAAAGCCCTAAGAAACAGCCCGAAAAAAACTACGGGTCACTGCCAATCCTTTCTCGGTTTTCATAAAAAAAATGCCTAATTTTATTAGGTACTAGCGCTTTGGCATATTTTGATTAGCTTGGACAACCTTTTTTTGGAAGCATAAAAAAGTACTTTGTACCCTATTATTTTTAAGTTACATACCCTTTAAACCCATTGAATCCAAAAATCGATTACATCATAAAACGGAATAAAATAAATCAATTCGCATTTGAAAAAAGGTAGCTATAGCATACCATGGCCAATAATTTAGAAAATATGTCAGGAAATCATAAAAAAGATCGCAGGGATTTCATAAAAAAATCGTCATTATTAGTAGGTGCCGGACTATTGGCGCCGACATATACGTTCGGGATAACACATTCAAATAAAAATATGAAGGAAATCGTAGGTCACGGGGATTTCAAGTACAGGGTCGATAAGGAATGGGGCGTTCAAGATCCTGCTAAAGTGCCCGTCAACGATTGCCATGAAATGGTATTTGATCAAAAGGGGCGAATCTTCCTTACCACTACCGGCGAGCACAATAATAATGTAATAATTTATGACAAATCGGGCAAAGTACTCGATTCGTGGGGAACAGAATTTCCAGGGGCTCATGGCCTGACCATATTCGGTGAGGGAAATGATCAATTTCTATTGATTACCGACCCTGAAACCCATAAGGTGACAAAGACCGATTTGGCGGGTCGAAAATTAATGACCATTGAAAGACCCAAGGAGGTCGATGGCTATACAAGTGACGACCAATTTAAACCAACTGAAACCGCGGTTATGCCCAATGGTGATTTCTATATCGCCGATGGCTATGGGCAAAATTTTATCATACATTACAACGAAAAGGGGGAATACCTAGGTCATTTTGGTGGAAGTGGCGAAGGCGACGATCAATTTTCTTGTTGCCATGGTATCACTCTTGATACGCGAAATGCCAGCAACCCCACCTTGCTGATCACATCAAGGGCCAAACAAGAATTCAAACGCTACTCGCTGTCGGGCGAACATCTTGAAACCATAAAATTGCCCGGTTGTTCGATTTGTAGACCTGTCATTCATGGCGAATATCTCTACTTTGCGGTAATTGTTACAAAATCTTGGGATAGCTACGACGGTATGCTCGCTGTTCTCGATAAAAACAATACCATTGTCTCTTTTCCTGGTGGAAGTGCACCAAGGTATAGTAAAGGCCTTTTATCGGCCCCTGAATATGATGGAAAAACGTTCAGGAATCCTCACGATGTGTTGGTTGACAACGATGGTAATCTTTATATCCCACAATGGGCATCGGGAAAGACCTATCCTATTAAATTACACCGTGTTTAAATGTACAAAACCATTGCATGGTTATAATTTAGGGCCATCGGCATTCCCTTCGGATTCATCGATTTGATGCTAGGCCGATTCATAAGGAAGCATACGTTAAATCTGAAGCCAGGAATACAAGCTGGTAGTTCATTAAAATTTTCATATTTACATCATTGTTGGCAAGAATAAAAATTAATTGTATCTTCTTCAACCGAACCGAAACCATATTTCCAAGTATACATTTAGATATTGTGAACCATGTCAAAATATAATGTTGCCGTCTTAGGGCCAATTCCAAGAGACCATATTACCACGCATCATGGCGAGGTTATTGAAAAATATGGATGTGCAACGCATACCGCTATCGGGCTTTCCAAACTGTTGGGCGATGAAGGAACGGTTTTTCTAGTCTCGCATGTACGAAAAAAGGACGAAAAGGCGATAAAGGAGTTATTAGCTCGCTATGAAAATATCAATGTTGATCACATCACTTCCGACGAAGATCAAGGGGATGTAATACGCCTTAAATTTATAGACCAAAATAATCGGCTTGAAAAGCAGACCGGATTTATGAATCCGATAATACCCAAAGATATTGAACAACTCTTGCATTGCAATGTCTTTGTATGCGTACCCATAACCGATTACGAAGTTCCTCTCGAAACGCTTAAGTATATCAAACAAAATAGTGAGGGGACAATTATTTTCGATGCGCATGGGCCAACCAATACAGTAACCATGACAGGAGATCGACTTATAAAATTCTGGATCGACCGGGATCAATGGCTCCCCTTTATCGACGTGCTCAAAATGAATTTAGAAGAATCTAAATGCTGCTGGTTCGAAAAAGAATATCATCCAGAACACCTTTTCCATACCAATGACGAAAGTACTGATCATCTCCCTGATTTTGCCGCCCATGCCCTTCAAAAAGGCGTAAAATCATTGATTGTCACCTTAGATTCTAAAGGGGGGGTGGTATTCTTTCTAAAGGATGGTCAGCCTTATCAAGAAATGGTGAAATCGATAAAAGTGGAAAATGTGGTCGACACCACTGGATGTGGGGACTCGTTTGCCGGGGGCTTGGGATACGGACTTTTAAAAGACCGTACCAATTATCTAACGGCAGTCAAATATGCCAACGCCTTGGGGGCACAACGTACGCAGGGCCGGGATTTTGAAGTTTTTAAATCAATAGATGAAACCAACGAAATGATATTAAAAACATATGGCATACTTTGATATCATTTAACCATTTCAATATCGATTGTTAACTTCATTCCCTTAATGGCCAATTACACTACAATCACCGAAATAGAGGTTAAAGACATTCGCTTTCCCACAAGTAGAACGCTTGATGGGTCTGACGCCATGAATCCAGATCCAGATTATTCGGCAGCCTATGTTATCTTAAAGACTTCCCATCCTATGGGCTTTGAAGGCCACGGCTTAACTTTTACAATTGGCCGGGGCAATGAGTTATGTGTTGCTGCTATAAAAACCGTTTCCCAGCTAGTCATTGGAAAAACCTTAGAAAGTTTTACCGACAATATGGCCGATTTTTGGAGAATGATTACTGGGGATAGCCAGTTGCGCTGGCTAGGTCCCGAAAAAGGGGTCATCCATTTGGCAACAGCAGCGATTGTTAATGCCGTTTGGGACCTTTATGCCAAAGTAGCCGGGAAACCATTGTGGCAACTTTTAGCAGATATGTCACCTGAAGAATTGGTCTCCTGCATCGATTTCACGTACATCACTGATGCCATTACCGATATAGAAGCCCTTGCCCTTTTAAAACAAAAAGAAAGCTCAAAACAAGAACGCTTGGTTCGATTGATCGACCGAGGATACCCCGCATATACCACCTCGGCAGGCTGGTTAGGGTATTCCGATGAAAAAATGAGACGACTTTGCAAAGAGGCCAAAAATGCAGGTTTCGACCATTTAAAAATAAAAGTCGGCTCGGATATCAAGGACGATATGCGACGTTCCCAAATAATCAGGGAAGAAATTGGCCCTAACGTGCGATTGATGATGGATGCCAACCAAAAATGGGATGTCGATGAAGCCATTTCGAATATGGCCCAATTGGCGGTATTTGATCCATGGTGGATAGAGGAACCAACAAGTCCGGATGATATTTTGGGCCATGCCAAAATAGCCAAGGCCATAAATCCCATTAAGGTAGCGACTGGAGAGCATTGTCAAAATCGAATCATGTTCAAACAGTTTATGCAAGCCAACGCCATTGGGATTTGTCAAATCGATAGTTGCAGGGTGGGCGGTGTAAATGAACTTTTGGCCATCTTATTGATGGCTGCTAAATTTGATATTCCTGTTTGTCCCCATGCCGGTGGCGTGGGTCTATGTGAATATGTCCAACATATCTCGATGTTCGACTACATCGCTGTAAGTGGTTCGCTGGAAAATAGAATAATAGAATATGTAGATCACCTACACGAACATTTTTATGATCCCGTGATACTAAAAAATGGTGCCTACATGCCCCCTAAAATGCCTGGCTACAGCATAACGATGAAACCAGCATCATTAAAGGATTATAGTTTTCCCGATGGAAGGATATGGAAGTAGTATATATCTTTGAACACCTTAAAAGATAATTGGGTGCCAAATTTTTAGGAAATATGCGCTCGTTCAATTTTGAATAACGCTTAAACTGATATTGATGAAATTTAATCTAAAAGGTAAAACGGCCATCGTAACGGGTGGTGGAAGCGGAATAGGCAAGGCAATTTCGCTGGCACTTAGTGAAAATGGCGCCATGGTTCATATTTTGGAACTCAAATCGGAATTTGCACAAACTACCCGTGACCAAATTACAGCGAAGGGGGGCAGTGCGAAAATATACCAATGCAATGTTGCCGATCAGGATCAGGTAAAAAAAGTAATCGAAAAAATAGCCGATGAAGGTACTATAGACATTCTGATAAATAATGCTGGGATAGCCCATATTGGCACTGCCGAAAGCACCCAAGAAGCCGATTTTGATAACATATTCAATGTGAATGTCAAAGGGGTATATAATTGCATTCATGCGACAATACCCTTTATGAAAACGAACGGGGGGGTCATTCTAAATATGGCCTCTGTAGCCGCTACGGTTGGCATTAGTGATCGATTTGCGTATTCAATGTCAAAAGGGGCCACTTTGACCATGACCTATTCCGTGGCTAAAGACTTTGTCGGTTTTGGCATTCGGTGCAATAGCATTTCCCCGGGACGGGTACATACCCCATTTGTAGATGGTTTTATCAGCAAAAATTATCCAGGTAGGGAAAAAGAAATGTTCGACAAATTATCGAAGACCCAACCTATAGGTAGAATGGGCACTCCCGAAGAAATTGGAAACTTAGTGTTATATTTATGTTCCGATGAGGCTTCGTTTATCACGGGAACCGATTTCCCCATCGACGGCGGATATATTAAATTGAACAGTTGAATGCGCAACAACAATTCGTGATTAAATTTCCTGAAAGTCGAGAGGCTCGCTATTTAATAACAAGATAAAAGATTAAAAATGAAATTAATTCGATTCGGTAACGAGGGAAATGAAAAGCCAGGAATTCAATTAAGTGATGGTTCAAGGTTGGATGTCTCTGCATTTGTTCAAGATTATAATGAAGAATTCCTCGGAACTGGCGGGATCGATAAATTGAAGGAATGGTTAACCCAGAACATGGCCAAATGCCCAGGAGTTTCTGACAATGTGCGGTTGGGACCGCCAATTTCAAGACCTTCGAAGTTGGTTTGTGTTGGTCTTAACTATGCCCAGCATGCCGCTGAAAGCGGGATGAAGCTTCCCTCAGAACCCGTATTATTCTTTAAATCAACAACGGCGATTGTCGGTCCGAATGACGATATCATAATTCCAAAAAACAGCACAAAAACCGATTGGGAAGTTGAATTGGCCGTCGTTATGGGGAAAAGGGCCTCCTATGTGAGCAAGGAGCAGGCCATGGATTTTGTCTGTGGATATGTTCTGCATAACGATGTGAGCGAACGGGCCTTTCAATTGGAACGAGAAGGACAATGGGTAAAGGGCAAGAGCTGTGATACATTTGCCCCAATAGGTCCGTTTTTAGCAACCAAAGAGGAAATTCCAAATCCACATCAGCTAAATCTTTGGCTTACGTTGAATGGGGAGACCATGCAAAATAGCAATACTTCTGATTTCGTTTTCAATATTCCAGAGGTGGTAAGTTATATAAGTCAATTCATGACCCTATTACCAGGAGATATTATTTCTACCGGAACACCCTTTGGCGTAGGACTCGGGATGAATCCTCCTACCTATCTAAAGGATGGGGATGTTGTTGAATTGGGCATTGAAGGGCTAGGAACTGCCAAACAACATGTAAAATCCTATAATTAAATAGCGTATTAGTGGACCTGCAACTAAAAGACAAAGTAATAATAGTAACGGGCGGTTCTAAAGGTATCGGCAATGGAATCTGCAAAGTACTTGCCCAAGAAGGAGCAATTCCAGTAATTGTAGGCAGAAACGTAAAAAATATCGAAGACGCCGTACAGGAAATCGAAGTTACCGGCAAGAGGGCATTTTATGCAATTGCCGAACTAACCGATCCCAATCAATGCGAAGCGGCGGTTCAAAAAACGTTGAATGAATTTGGTGTTATTGATGGCTTGGTCAACAATGCCGGCGTAAACGATGGAATTGGTCTCGAGACGGGTAACCATGTTGATTTTCTTGCATCGATCAATCGTAACCTCACTCATTATTATCTGATGGCACACCATTGCCTCCCAGCCTTAAAGCAAAGTAGCGGTGCTATTGTAAATATAGGGTCGAAGACGGCCGTAACAGGACAAGGGGGCACTTCCGGCTATGCTTCCGCCAATGGTGGACGCAATGCCTTGACACGTGAATGGGCCGTTGAATTGTTGCCATATTCAATTCGTGTAAATTCAGTAATCGTGGCCGAATGTTTTACCCCACTGTACGCGCGATGGATCCGTACATTTTCTGATCCGGAAAAAAAACTAAAAGAAATCACTGCAAAGATTCCCTTAGAAAATCGCATGACTACCGCCGAAGAAATTGCCAATATGGTAGTGTTCTTGTTGTCAGGAAGATCCAGTCATACGACGGGTCAATTGATTTATGTCGATGGAGGATATACGCATTTAGATCGTGCCTTATAAATAGATACTACTTTGATGAAAGAGAAACAAAAATTCCCAGTCGTTTCAAAAAAAGTCCTACTCCCTTTTATACTTATTACTTCGCTCTTTGCACTTTGGGGATTTGCTAATGATATTACAAATCCGATGGTCTCGGCCTTTAAAAAAATCCTGGAATTAAATAACACCCAGGCATCATGGGTACAGGCCGCTTTTTATGGCGGCTATTTTACAATGGCCTTACCAGCAGCCTTCGTCGTAAAAAAATACAGCTATAAGGTGGGTATCCTAGTAGGGCTCGCACTATACGCCCTAGGTGCCCTTTTGTTCTATCCGGCAGCCGCCATGGAAAACTACTATTTCTTTTTATTAGCACTTTATGTTTTGACCTTTGGGTTGGCCTTTTTAGAAACTACTGCCAACCCATTTATCCTATCAATGGGGGCGGAAGAAACGGCCACTCAGCGTTTGAACCTGGCACAGGCGTTCAATCCGTTAGGGGCTTTATCAGGATTGTTGGTGGCGCAAGTCTTTATTTTGGGAGCCCTAGGTTCCGATGATTTGGATGCCGAAGGAAATAGTATCTATGAAACCCTTGGAGCAACCGCCAAGGCGTCGATCAAAACCGCGGATCTCTTGGTTATCAGAAATCCATATGTCGGCTTGGGCATTTTTGTCATCTTTATGATGTTCCTTATTCTTCTTGTAAAAATACCCGAAACCAGGAAGGAAGAGAATGTCGTGAGTATGTGGGATTCAATTCGCAGAATTTTTAAAAAGGAACGATTTGTTGGCGGGGTCCTGGCACAACTGTTTTATATAGGGGCACAGATCATGTGTTGGACCTATATCTATCAATATGCGGAAAACCTAGGTATTGATAATGCACATGCCGTAGATTATGCCTATGCAGCACTTGGAATATTTTTGCTCGGGCGATTTTTATGTACCTATCTTTTGAGATTTATTAACTCTGGAAAGCTTTTGATGATTTTAGCCCTACTCGCAATTGCCTGTTGCACCGGCACAATATTTATACAAGGAATCGGTGGACTTTACAGTTTGGTCCTAGTATCATTTTGCATGTCATTGATGTTTCCTACGATTTACGGCATTGCCCTAAACGGTTTGGGGGACGATGCCAAAACGGCATCGGCATTCTTGGTCATGGCCATTGTCGGAGGTGCTTTTATGCCCGTATTGCAAGGATTGGTTTTAGATTTGGGGGGTACCGCATATGACGATGTTCGAATTATGGGGGTGCCAGAAGTAAATTTCTCATTCGTACTCCCCTTAATATGCTTTACCGTTGTTGCCCTTTACGGATACAGGGCATATAAAGTATATGATATTCTGTAAACCTAGGTTTCAAAAATTAGGATACCTATAAAATATTTCTATATAGCTTATAAATCAAACGTGCCATGGGACGGATTACTAATATAAAATTTAATGCCCAATACCCTTCAGTAGAAGATTTAAGGCGTCGCGCGAAAAAAAAGATCCCGAATTTTGCTTTTGAATATTTAGATGGTGGTTGCAATGAGGATATCAACCTCCATAAGAACACCTCCGAAATACGTGATGTGGAGTTGTTGCCTTTTTATTTAAACAAACATACAGGTTCGGATATGCATACAACCTTATTCGGACACACCTATGACGCCCCCTTCGGTATCGCGCCTATAGGGCTTCAGGGTTTAATGTGGCCCAATTCCCCTGAAATACTTGCCAAAGCAGCATTTGAACATAATATTCCCTTTATCCTTAGCACCGTTTCTACAAGTAGTATCGAACGAATCGCTGAAATTACCGAAGGGCATGCATGGTTTCAATTGTACCATCCAACTGATAACACACTTCGGGACGATATCATTAAAAGAGCAGAAGCAGCTCGATGTCCGGTGTTGGTCATTCTTTGCGATGTGCCAACTTTTGGATTTAGGCCTCGGGACATTCGCAATGGTTTGGCCATGCCACCAAGTATGTCAATTAAAAATATATTGCAAATAATGGGAAAACCTGAATGGGCGTTTAAAACATTAGTTCATGGACAGCCCAATTTTGCCACCTTAAAACCGTATATGCCAAAAAATTTGGATATCAAACAATTGGGTAAATTTATGGACCAGACTTTTTCAGGGAGATTAAACGAAGAGAAAATCAAACCTATACGAGATATGTGGAAAGGCAAGTTGGTACTTAAAGGTGTTGCCAATGAAGCGGATGCTGAAATTGCCGTTCGTCTAGGGCTAGACGGAATTATCGTTTCGAACCACGGGGGAAGACAATTAGATGCCGGGGAGTCGACCATTAAACCCTTGACCCGGATTGCGAAGGCCTATGGCAATCAATTGACCGTAATGATGGACAGTGGTATGCGCTCAGGCCCCGATATCGCCAGAACACTGGCCAGTGGTGCCGAATTTACTTTTTTGGGACGCTCATTTATGTACGGTGTTTCTGCCTTGGCCGATCAAGGTGGTGATCATACCATATCGCTTTTGAAAACACAATTGCAACAAGTCATGGATCAGATATGCTGCCAAAAAGTTAAAGATTTTCCCAACCATTTGATACAGGACCAATGAGTTGTTGAATGGGCCTCAATGCACTGTTCTTCGCCCTTGCAGTGAATCCCCCATGGTCATAATGGTGCTCTCGAAGTCGGCGCTCCTGCTCGGCGCGGCTATGGCCGACATAAAATCGGTCAAGGTCTGTTGAATATAGGATGTAGAACCTGCACATACGAAAAAAAGCCATCCGTATAGATGACTTCTTGTGGGCAATGAGGGGCTCGAACCCCCGACCCTCCCGATTGTCATCGGGATGCTCCTGGCCCCCGGGCTTGCCAGGGATATTGACTATTCATGGTTCTTTTTTGCATTTTGGACCATCTGCTCGATTCTTTTCCTGCTCTTCCAGGCCTTTACCTGGCGTTCCCTACCATAGGCCTCCGCTTTGGTAAGATACTCCTCCTGGTACACCACTTTCCAGTCCTTTGCCCTTGCAGTGAATCCCCCATGGTCATAATGGTGCTCTCGAAGTCGGCGCTCCTGCTCGGCGCAGCTATGGCCGACATAAAATCGGTCAAGGTCTGTTGAATATAGGATGTAGAACCTGCACATACGAAAAAAAGCCATCCGTATAGATGACTTCTTGTGGGCAATGAGGGGCTCGAACCCCCGACCCCCTCGGTGTAAACGAGGTGCTCTGAACCAACTGAGCTAATTGCCCTAACTTATTTTATCTTCTGGCGAACCGACCCTCCCGATTCTCATCGGGATGCTCTGAACCAACTGAGCTAATTGCCCTAACTTATTTTATCTTCTGGCGAACCGACCCTCCCGATTCTCATCGGGATGCTCTGAACCAACTGAGCTAATTGCCCCAACTTATTTTATCTTCTGGCGAACCGACCCTCCCGATTCTCATCGGGATGCTCTGAACCAACTGAGCTAATTGCCCCAACTTATTTTATCTTCTGGCGAACCGACCCTCCCGATTCTCATCGGGATGCTCTGAACCAACTGAGCTAATTGCCCCAACTTATTTTATCTTCTGGCGAACCGACCCTCCCGATTCTCATCGGGATGCTCTGAACCAACTGAGCTAATTGCCCTAACTTATTTTATCTTCTGGCGAACCGACCCTCCCGATTCTCATCGGGATGCTCTGAACCAACTGAGCTAATTGCCCTAACTTATTTTATCTTCTGGCGAACCGACCCTCCCGATTCTCATCGGGATGCTCTGAACCAACTGAGCTAATTGCCCCAACTTATTTTATCTTCTGGCGAACCGACCCTCCCGATTCTCATCGGGATGCTCTGAACCAACTGAGCTAATTGCTCATAAAGGAGTGCAAATATAGAATAGTTTTAGATACGCCAAAAGAAAAAATAGATAAATATTATACCACCTCAGCGACAACAAAGGTACTTCCCCCGATAAAAATAAAATCATCTTTTCCGGCATTTTTTAAAGCAGCATTATACCCTTGACGTACCGACTTAAAATCGGTTCCCTTTAAACCAATTTCCTGAGCTTTCTCGAATAATATTTTAACATCCAATCCCCTGGGGATATGGGGCCTGGTAAAATAATACGTGGCATTTTTTGGAAAGAGTGGTAAAATAACATCCAGATTCTTTTCTTTTACAAACCCAAGAACGATGTGCAAGGCATTATATTCTTCCTGCAGAATTTGTTGCAGTACAACGGTCAGACCTTCCGCATTATGTGCCGTATCGCAAACAATTTTAGGTGATTCACCAAGTAGTTGCCATCTTCCCATTAACCCGGTATTTTCTACCACGTTTAAAAGCCCTGATTTTATATGTGCTTCCTTGATCTCAAAACCCGAAAGTTCTTTCAGTACGGCTAGGACGCCTTTCATGTTTTTTGACTGATAATTTCCCAGTAGCGATGTGGTAAATGAATTTTGAATGATTTTATCCGCAAATATGATTTTTGCATTATGCTCTTCAGCCAACAATCTAAAGGTGGCTGCTATTTCCTCTTGGTATTCACTGATAACGACGGGCGTATTATTTTTTATGATACCCCCTTTTTCCAATGCGATTTTTTCAAGTGTGTCACCTAAAATATCGACATGATCATAACCTATATTGGTTATCAATGAAACCTCTGGTTCTAGGATATTTGTTGAATCGAGTCGGCCACCCAAACCTACCTCAACAATTGCAATGTCGATCTTTTTAAAGGCAAAGTAATCAAACGCCATGCCTACGGTCATTTCAAAAAAAGAAAGTCGTTGTTGTTCTAAATAAGAGCGATAATTTTTAATAAAATTGAGTACGAATTTTTTCTCAATAGCCTTCCCATTGATCCGAATGCGCTCCCTAAAATCCTTTAAATGAGGAGATGTGTAAAGGCCAACGTTATATCCTGCCTCCTGAAGGATCGATGCAAGCATATGACTGCTCGAACCTTTCCCGTTGGTTCCGGCAACATGGATACTTTTGAACCTTTTTTCAGGATGACCAAGTAGTTCCGAAAAAGTTTGGATGTTATCAAGTTTACCATTAAAGGCAGATTTACCTTTTTCTTGGTACATTGGAAGTTGTTCGAACATCCAATCGAGCGTTTGCCTATAGGTCACTTATTCCCCCAATTTGAAGTTGACTACCACGAAACCTACCTGTTGACTTGGGGCATTGGAATCGAGATTCCATTTATGTAGTAATGCCGTTTTTCTTGCAGGTTCCAAAAGACAACGATTCGTATTGGTCGTACCTTTAACCCCTGGTATAGCACTGATCACCGTGCCATTTCTGTCGACCACGATTTTAACGACTACGCGACCTTCTTCATTACATTCCTGTGGAACTTTACCCTTGCTCACCAACGACCTTCCGTTAAGCCCATAGCCCCCTGTGCCACTTCCCGTCCCGGGACTACCATAATAACTTGTTGCATAGGGGTCGCCATCTGGTCGTCCTTTATCGCCGGCTTGATTATCATCTCCCTCGCTGCCTGTTGCCGTGCCATCCGATTTGTTCAGACCACCCATCAACTCATCTAACTTTTTCTTTTTAGCTTCTTGTTCGAGTCGCGCTTTTTCTTCAGCATCCTTTTTCTGTTGTGCAACAATAGCAGCCTCCGCCTTGGCCTTTTTTTCTGCATCTGCTATTTTTTTCTTTGCCTCCTTAGCGGCATCATCGGCTTTTCGTTTGGCTTCATTGGCCTGTTTGATCTTGATGGCTTCTTCGTTTTCCTGAGTAAGCAACTTCTCTGCAGGCGCCTCCTTTACAACGACTTCCTCAGGTTCTGCTTTTTCTACCACTTCTTCCACCTTTTCAACTTCTTCTTGTTTCGTTGGTTCTTTTGGAGGCGTTTTTAACGGTTCGGATCTTACTTTTTCTTTAGGCTGTACCGTACCACTACCAAAATTGGTGGTGCCAAAATTAACTGAGATACCATTTTCAATGGGAGGATCCATGTAGGTTAGGCCTATATAAAATAATATAAGCACTAGCACACTTAACAGTAATGTTGTAAGTGTGAACGATTTTTTCTTGTGTCTCGTGTCTAGAAATGACATTAATTGGGTCGCACGGCAAGAATTACCTTATAATTATTCCTATTGGCTATGTCCATAACGTTTACCGCTTCTTTGATGGCAACGCTTTCCTCGGCCCTTAGGATAATGGTAGGCTTATCTTTACCTTCTAGTGCTTTTTTTAGTTCAATTTCAATATATTCTCCGTTTATTCTTTCATTGTTCACATAATACTGTAAATTCTTATCGATACTTACAGATACATTTTGTGTATTGGTCGATTTGCCTTTTGCCTTTGGCAATAACAAATCCAAGGCATTCGGTGAATTGGCCGTAAGCATGAAAAATATCAGTAACAGAAATACAATATCCGTCATTGATGACATGCTAAAATCTGGACTTACTTTATTTCTACCTTTTAATTTCACTTTGTTCTATTTTGATTTTAGTGCTCGATCTTATTGCTTTGAAAACTTGCTCAATCTTGTTCAATGAAAGTAAATTGGGAACGCGATGGGCAACTGAATCTTCCTTTTGCAAAAAAGACCTACTATTTCTATAAAGGGCGGCAATACGCCTAACCTAGTCTCGTTCTTTTTTACAGCGGCTCGTTTAAGAGATCCAAGAATTCGACGGCATTGGCCTCCATTTTATGTACTACCTTGTCTGTTCGGTTAACCAAATGATTATAGCCCATGTAGGCGATAATGCCAACGATAAGACCTGCTACGGTAGTAGTCATGGCTGTGTAGATTCCCGAGGCTAAAGATCCCATTTCTGCCTGTCCTCCACTACTCGCCATTTCATGGAACGCCAAAATCATACCTATAACTGTTCCAAGGAACCCAATCATAGGTGCTGCACCAGCCACCGTGGCCAATACACTGACGTTTTTCTCCAATTTGTAGACTTCGAGGGTCCCAGCGTTTTCGATGGCCGTGTTGATATCATCCAAGGGCTTTCCAATACGGGAAACGCCTTTTTCAGTAAGTCTAGCCACAGGGGAATCCGTTTGGGCACATAACAATTTTGCCGCTTCGAGACGGCCACTGGTGACGTGATCCCGAATTTGGTTCATAAAATTCTTGTCGATTTTAGAGGCGGCATTTACGGCCAAAAGGCGTTCAAAATAGATATACAGTGCTACGGCCAACATAACGAATAAAACCAATATAATCACCATACCGGCCGCACCTCCGCTGAAAATCAAATCCATTACTGATAGGGTCTTTTCCTCGGATACCACATCCCCTATACTTGGATCATTGGCAAGGTCTTGAATCATTAACATATGTTCTCTCTTGTTTTAATTTGCCTTATAAACGGTATTTTGTCGATTAAATTATATGTTCAACACAAAATTTCGCATAATAATAAAGGCCACTGCGCCAGCCAAGAAACCGATCAATGCCAATATTGAAATCTTCTTGAGATACCAAAAAAAGTTGATCTTTTCCATACCCATCGCCACAACACCCGCTGCAGATCCGATAATCAGCATACTGCCCCCTGTACCAGCCGAATATGCAATAAAATGCCAAGCCGGTTCATCAAGACCTATTTGAAACATCCCGATGCTTGCCGCCACCAATGGTACGTTATCAATGACCGCTGATGCAACACCAAGAATCAAGACAACCAAATCGGAGATTTTAGTAGAATGCAATTCGGTTCCCAAACCGGGAACGGTGTCGTTCAAGGCACCCGCAAAGTGAAAAAGGATTCCCAAGGATTCTAACGCAGCCACCGCTAACAAGATCCCTAAGAAAAATAGGATGCTCGGCATTTCAATTTTTGATAAGGAATGGTGAACCGGACTATGGTGGCCAACTGAATCGCTTCCTTCTTGCGCATCAAAAGCGTCTGATAATGTAAATTTCTTATTGCTGTAAATTTCGGCCATGGCAGCTACAAAAGCCAAAGATAACATCATGCCGACATAGGGCGGTAAATGGGTAAGGGTCTTAAAAATAGGCACGAATATAATGGAGCCCAGCCCCAAATAAAACATGATAGGACCGTACTTTGACGATGAAGTGCCATCATCGTCTTCATCAATGGCAATTTTACCCTTGAAGATTGACATTCTTGAGGCAATAAACGTAGGCACGGCATAACAAAAAATAGAGGGTAACAAAACGTGCTCGATCAATACTGCGGCAGTCACCTTATTCGCAATCCACAACATGGTGGTGGTCACATCACCAATTGGGGACCATGCCCCACCTGCATTTGCGGCAATAATAATAATACCTGCGAACCAGAGCCTCAATTCCTTGTCCTTTATCAATTTTTGAAGTATGGTTATAAGTACGATGGTAGCCGTAAGATTATCGATAATCGCCGATAGTAAAAATCCCAGACTGGCAACGATCCATAATAACTTTACCTTGTCCTTCGTTTTTATATAACTTTTTATGGTGGCAAATCCGTCAAAATAATCAATGATTTCTACAATGGTCATGGCGCCCATAAGAAAAATCAGTATTTCGGCGGTCTTGCCCATATGGTGTAGCAAAATGCCCTCCAAATTACCTTTCTCAAGTTCCTGTAAATCGAGATTGACCTCAAAAACCGGCAAGTGGGCAAGCGCAATAATAGCCCAGAGTATGGCCATCATTCCCAAGGCGGGGATTAGTTTATCAATTTTCAGGTTATGCTCCATGGTTATCGCGAGATAACCCAGAACAAATACGACGATAATAATAGTTTCCATGCTGGCTTGGTTTAGATTAAATCAATTGTTTTAGCGCTATTTCAAATCCAGTTTTACTCAAATTGGTTTTTGATGGATTTTGCTTAAAGATATTCAAAATTGCCTTTCTAATTGTATTCGAAGTATCATTAAATATCAAATCGTCATCCATTCCCACCCGCTTTTCCATAAAATAAGCAAAAACCCTTGCCATGCCACAATTCGATACAAAGTCGGGGATAAGGCTTACTCTACCATCGGTATATTCCATGATAGGCCCGAAGAAAATTTCGGTATCGGCAAAAGGTACATTGGCTCCACAGGATATAACTTCCAACCCACTTTCTATCATTTTATCGATCTGATGTTTTGCAATTAGTCTTGATGCGGCGCAGGGCAGAAAGATTTCTGTGGGTAGTTGCCAGATTCGTTCGTTTATTTCCTCAAAAGGAATCATTTGGTTCGCAGGGGCAATTAGGTTATTGCCCTTCTTATTTAGAAAGAACGTTTGAATTTCCTCGAAGGTGAATCCCGATTCATTAATGACACCACCCGATCGGTCAATAATCCCGACGATTTTGGCGCCCATTTGTGCGAGATAAAACGCGGCTGCTGCACCGACATTGCCAAACCCCTGAACAACGGCCCTTTTCCCGATGATATTACCACCATAGACATCATAATAATGACGTACTGCTTCTGCTACGCCAAAACCGGTAATCATGTCGGCCACCGTATATTTACGGCCAATTTTAGGAGAATATTTTTTGCTTTCCAAGGCCTTGATAACCCCCAGCCTAAGTTGGCCAATACGGTTGATCTTGTCGGCCTCCGTAGGCTTAAAATGCCCATTGAACACTCCTTCCTGTGGATGCCATACACCAGCATCCTCGGTAATTGGTATGACTTCGTGTATTTCATCTACATTCAAATCACCTCCGGTTCCATAGTAGCTTTTCAGCAAGGGTGCTACAGCCGCATACCAACGCTCTAATACCCCTCTTTTCCGTGGGTCATTTGGGTTAAAATTAATGCCTGATTTTGCCCCTCCAATAGGTGGGCCAGATACGGTGAATTTGACTTCCATGGTTTTGGCCAAAGACAGTACCTCATTCATATCCAGGCCCTCTCGCATTCTAGTGCCCCCGCCAGCTGCGCCACCACGCAGCGAATTTATTACTGCCCAGCCTTCAGCTTCGGTTTCCGGATCTTTCCAGTTAAAAACGATTTCGGGTTGCTTATTCTCATAGATCTTGAGTAGGTCCTTCATTGATTCGATTTAATACTATAAGCGATACTTCAACTATCACGCTTTAAACAGCTTAAAATACTACTTCCCGAAATGCGCGTTCCGTTGTATTTAAGAAGTAGGTAACGTTCACCGTCAAATATAAAAAATTGTACTGGTATTCTCATTTTTCTGCTAGTTTAACAACTGAATTATCCTCAAAACTATGGTCGAAAATAACTTTAATTTTCAGACTTACCTCTATATTTGTAATCCTATTTAACGATATCACAATATTATGGATTTTTCACTTTCCGAAGAGCAACGAATGATACAACAGGCCGCTAGGGATTTTGCAAATCAGGAATTGTTACCCGGGGTCATCGAAAGGGACGATGCCCAAAAATTCCCAGAAGCACAGGTGAAGAAAATGGCTGAACTAGGATTTTTAGGAATGATGGTAGATCCCAAATATGGGGGTAGTGGCTTAGACACCATCTCGTACGTCCTCGCCATGGAGGAATTATCAAAAGTAGATGCCTCTGCTTCAGTAATTGTTTCGGTAAATAATTCACTAGTTTGTTGGGGGCTCGAAAATTTCGGGAGTGAAGATCAAAAACAGAAATATTTGAAACGATTGGCAACTGGGGCCTGTATCGGTGCTTTTTGTCTATCGGAACCTGAGGCTGGAAGCGATGCTACCTCCCAAAAAACAACTGCGATCGACAAAGGTGATCATTATATCATCAATGGTACCAAAAACTGGATAACCAACGGCAGTTCGGCAGAAATATATATCGTTATCGCCCAGACCCACAAAGAAAAAGGGCATAAAGGCATCAATGCAATTATCCTAGAAAAGGGCATGAAAGGATTCGAAATCGGTCCAAAGGAAAATAAACTGGGAATTCGAGGTAGCGATACCCATTCCTTAAGCTTTAATGACGTCATTGTCCCTAAGGAAAATAGGATCGGAGAAGATGGATTTGGGTTTAAATTTGCTATGAAAACGCTTGCAGGTGGTAGAATCGGGATTGCCGCACAAGCCTTGGGCATCGCCGCCGGGGCATACGAACTTGCCTTAAAATACGCCAAGGAAAGAAAAGCCTTCGGAACCGAAATTTCAAATCATCAGGCCATTGCGTTTAAACTGGCCGATATGCATACACAAATCGAAGCTGCCCGTAATTTGGTATACAAGGCCGCATGGGAGAAAGACCAAGGTATGAACTATGACCTGTCGGGAGCCATTGCCAAACTGTATGCCTCGCAAGTAGCCATGGATACGACCGTTGAGGCCGTCCAAATTCATGGCGGTTATGGGTTTGTTAAGGAATACCATGTTGAGCGTATGATGCGCGATGCCAAAATAACCCAGATCTATGAGGGGACCTCAGAAATACAAAAAATTGTTATTTCGCGCTCAATCCTAAGGGATTAACCCACATTTTCTACGAATTTTATATAACAATTTTATTCTGTACCCTTATTTTTTTACGGTATACGGCTTGTTAATAACTATTATTTTTGTATTCAGGCCATTATTTTAGGGTGTAGGTTTGAAATTGTCATGATTTCGAAGAACAGACCCTTGGTTTTATAAAATGCGAGGGCGTAATAGGGTGTGTTTGTTATAATCGCAGTATGCGCTGATAGAATTATTTATATTGAATATTTTTTAACGTTTTATTCAAAACGTTGTGTTTTTTGTGTGAATTGACTACAATTGATAAATATTGTTCATATAAAATGATATTTTTGAAGAAATGCCATAATATGTAATTTACGTCGCAAACGGGTTGATTCTCGTATCAAAAAAAATGGGCACATTACATATGATTTTAAAAAACGATTAAATAGCATCCGATGAAATTGAAGAAGCAGGGATTATACCTACCAGAATTTGAGCACGATAATTGCGGTGCCGGTTTTATATGTAGCCTAAAAGGTAAAAAGGCAAATGACATCATTCATAAGGCACTTGAAATTTTAGATAAGCTAGAACATCGTGGGGCAGTTAGTTCGGATGGTAAAACCGGTGACGGGGCCGGGATATTGATCGACATTCCACATGATTTTTTTAGTCAGGTATGCACCTTTGATCTTCCGGAGCCTGGATCATACGCGGTAGGCAACGTGTTTTTACCTCAAAAAGAAAATCAGCGAACTTTTTGCATTTCTATTTTTGAGGAAAATATTAAAAAACAAGGCCTTCAATTGTTGGGATGGCGTAATGTCCCGGTCAATAGATCGATTCCTGGCCGAATCGCCATGGAAACCGAGCCATTTGTAAAGCAATTATTTGTGGCCAAAACAAACGAGGCACAGGACGATTTCAATTTCAATTTAAAACTCTTTACCGCTAGAAAGGTTACAGAGCATACCATTCTAAATTCTAAATTATCGGAAAGCTCATTTTTCTATGTTCCCAGTCTTTCTACCAAGATAATTATTTTCAAGGGGTTGTTGATGCCTAAGGATATTAGCCTGTACTACAAAGACCTGATGGACCCAAGGGTGGTGACCCGATTGGCACTGGTGCATCAACGCTTTTCAACCAATACGTTTCCCACCTGGGATTTGGCTCAGCCCTTTCGATATATGTGCCATAATGGCGAAATCAATACGTTACGGGGCAATGTTTCCCGTATGCGGTCTCGGGAGGAAATGATGAAAAGCGATTTATTCGGGGATGAAATAAAGAATATCATTCCTATTATCCTGCCAGGTAAATCAGATTCCGCTACCATGGATATGGTAGTTGAACTCTTACTAATGACCGGTCGTTCCTTGCCCGAGGTGATGATGATGCTGGTCCCCGAGGCATGGGAGAAAAATCCTGATATGTCAGAATCAAAAAGGGCATTTTACGAATACAATTCCTGCCTGATGGAACCTTGGGACGGGCCAGCCTCCATTCCATTCACGGATGGAAATTTTATTGGCGCCCTCTTGGATAGAAACGGATTAAGACCTTCGCGATATACGGTGACCAAAGATGGTTATGTGGTGATGTCGTCTGAAACGGGTGTTATGGAAATAGCCCCTGAAAATATTGAATTCCATGGAAGATTAGAACCCGGTAGAATGTTTCTGGTCAATATGGTGGAGGGCAGAATAGTCAATGACGAGGAAATAAAGGAAGACATTGCAAGTCGCCTTCCCTATAAAAAATGGTTAGACAAAAATTTGGTGCATTTACGGGATATTCCATACAATGACTGTCCCCTTTTTCTAGGCGAGGCATCTGTAGAAAAACGGAAAGCCATATTTGGGTATACTTTGGAAGATATCAATACCATTATCCTACCCATGGGCAAGAATGCCCAGGAACCCATTGGATCCATGGGCACTGATACCCCGCTGGCTGTTTTATCCGAGCGACCACAACTTATTTACAATTATTTTAAGCAGTTGTTCGCCCAAGTAACGAACCCCCCATTGGATGGTATACGCGAAGAATTGATTACCGATATTAGCCTTACCCTGGGCAGTGATCACAACATCTTTGATTTCAATGAAATCCACTGTAGAAAACTTAAAATACAGAATCCCGTCATCTCGAAGGAAGATTTGGATAAGATTAAGAATTATGACGCGAGTCCCAATTATAAAGTGGTTTCCATACCAATCCTTTATAAAATTGCGAGGGGACTGAATGGCTTGGAAGAAGCACTCGAATCTATTTTAGATCAGGCTTCCAAAGCAATCGATATAGGAACGAATATTATCATATTATCCGATAGGAACGTAAATAAGGACGATGCCCCCATTCCGGCAGTGCTTGCTTGTTCTTATGTGAACAGTGGCCTTCAAAAACTACGCAAGCGATCAAAACTCAGTATCATTATAGAATCGGCCGAGCCCAGAGAGGTACATCATTTTGCATTGCTTTTCGGTTTTGGCGCAAGCGCCATTAATCCCTATTTGGTCAATGAGATTATTGGAGAGCAAATCGAGGAACATGATATTACCGAATTTAGCGCTGAAGAGGCCGTAAAAAATTACAACAAGGCCATTGGAAAGGGAATCCTGAAAGTAATGAACAAAATAGGAATCTCTACCTTGAATTCATATCGGGGTTCGCAATTGTTCGAATGTATCGGTATTAATACCAAAGTAGTAGACAAATATTTTCCGAACACCCCTACACGGATTCAAGGAATCGGCCTCTATGAAATCGAAAAGGAAATTGCGAAACGGCATGGTAGGGCCTTTGCAAAAAAAGAAGTTCCAGCGAACTTGGATCTTGAAATAGGCGGCGAATATCGCTGGAGAAGGGATGGCGAAAAACATATGTTCAATCCGATATCGATTGCCAAACTGCAAAAGGCCGTGCGTGGCAATGAACCAGAGACCTACATGGAGTTTGCAGAAATGGTGAATAAGCAAGCTAAAAATCTGATGACCTTACGAGGCCTCTTCGAATTTTCAAATTATGACCCCATTCCATTGGAAGATGTCGAACCGTGGACTGAAATTGTTAAGCGTTTTAAAACAGGGGCCATGTCCTATGGCTCGATAAGTAAGGAAGCCCACGAAAATTTGGCGATTGCGATGAACAGGATCGGTGGTAAGAGTAATTCGGGCGAAGGCGGGGAGGATGCAGATCGCTTCTATAAGAATGCCACTGGAGACTGGCGAAACAGCGCAATAAAACAAGTGGCGTCCGGTAGATTTGGGGTTACTTCAAACTATTTGACCAACGCCAAGGAAATTCAAATAAAAATGGCGCAAGGGGCTAAGCCGGGTGAAGGCGGCCAATTGCCAGGGCCTAAAGTGAATCCTGCCATTGCGAAAACTAGAAATTCAACCCCCTATGTCGGATTAATTTCGCCTCCACCCCATCACGATATCTACTCGATCGAAGATCTTTCCCAATTGATCTATGATTTAAAATCGGCGAACCGCAAGGCTCGTATCAATGTGAAATTGGTCTCAGAAGTTGGTGTGGGCACCGTGGCCGCAGGGGTGGCAAAAGCCAAGGCTGATGTAATCTTAATCTCCGGATACGATGGAGGTACTGGGGCATCACCACTCACCTCTCTAAAACACGCCGGGTTACCTTGGGAATTAGGAATTGCCGAAGCGCAACAGACCTTGGTCATGAATGATCTAAGAAATCGCATCGTCCTTGAATGTGATGGTCAATTAAAAACAGGGCGGGATGTGGCCATTGCTTGTTTACTCGGGGCCGAGGAATTCGGTTTTGCCACAGCACCTTTAGTGGCTTCAGGTTGCATCATGATGCGCGTATGCCACTTGAATACATGCCCAGTCGGAATCGCGACTCAAAACCCGGAATTACGTAAAAAGTTCAGTGGAAAACCAGAACATGTTGTCAACTTACATGTACTTCGTGGCCCAAGAATTAAGGGAAATTATGGCAAAGTTGGGCTTTAGGACCGTAAACGAAATGGTCGGCCAGGTTCAAAAATTAGACCGCACCAAAGCAATCGACCACTACAAGGCGGGAGGTATTGATTTATCACCCATTTTGCATCAGGTAGACGTCCCTTCTGGTACCAAATTCTATAATACCCAAAAACAGCATCATGATATCGATAAATCGATTGAATTCGAAATAATAGAAAAAGCCAATCCTTCTCTATTCAGGAAAGAAAAATTGAGCCTTGATTTCCCTATTCATAATACAGATAGGGCCGTTGGCGCGATTATCAGCAATGAAATATCAAAAATTTATGGAGCCCAGGGATTGCCAATCAATACGCTTAAACTGAATTTTACAGGCTCGGCTGGTCAAAGTTTTGGGGCTTTTGCCACGAAAGGTTTGACTTTGACCGTGAGCGGCAATACCAATGATTATCTTGGAAAGGGCCTATCAGGAGCCAAATTGGTCATCAAGGTACCAGAAGGTTGTACGATAATCCCAGAAAATAATGTGATCATTGGGAATGTAGCCCTGTATGGTGCTACGGCTGGTAGGGCATATATTAACGGAAGGGCGGGCGAACGTTTTTGTGTTCGAAATTCTGGTGCCAAAGCCGTCGTAGAAGGTATTGGAGATCATGGATGTGAATATATGACCGGAGGAATCGCCGTAATCCTAGGGGAGGTAGGTAGAAATTTTGGTGCCGGCATGAGTGGCGGAATTGCGTATGTATTCGACGAGAATAACACCTTCAAAAAGAAATGTACATCCGAGGCATTGAACTTATTAAAAGTAGAGGATGAAAAAGATACGAAACAGTTGAGAGACCTTATCGAAAGTCACTATAATGCGACTTCGAGTCCCTTGGCGCAAAGAATCTTGGAGAATTGGGAAATTTGTTTGCCAAAATTCATTAAAGTATTTCCGGAAGAATACCGGCAAGCATTGCTCCGTTTGGAACAAGAGGCATTAGAAATTATATAGCAGAGAGATGGGTAAAATTACAGGATTTTTAGAATTTGAAAGAAAAGTTGAGCAATACGCTCCGGTTAAGGAACGTGTAAAAAATTATAAGGAATTTACCATTCCCTTAAAGGAAGGCGAACTTAAGGAACAAGGGGCGCGTTGTATGGATTGTGGCATACCATTTTGCCATAGCGGATGTCCTTTGGGCAATTTAATACCCGATTTTAATGATGCTGTATATCGTGGAAAATGGGAAAAAGCAGCCGAAATTTTGCATGCAACCAATAATTTTCCGGAGTTCACGGGAAGACTCTGCCCAGCACCTTGCGAAGAAGCGTGCGTTTTAGGAATTAATGAAGATCCGGTATCGATTGAGAACATCGAGAAAAATATTGTAGAAACCGCCTTTAAAAAAGGGTGGGTTGTGGCCAAACCTCCCGTTAATAGAACGGGGAAAAAAGTTGCTATTATTGGATCTGGCCCGGCCGGATTGGCTGCTGCCCAACAATTAAACCGAGCAGGTCATCTGGTCACGGTGTATGAAAGGGACGAGCGGCCAGGGGGTCTTTTACGTTTTGGGATTCCTGATTTTAAAATGGAAAAGCATATTATAGATAGAAGACTCAAAATTCTCGAGGAAGAGGGAATTATTTTTAGCTGTGGGGTGCATGTAGGTGTGACGATAAAAGCCGCCGATCTCAGGAAAAAATTCGACGCGATCGTACTTACAGGAGGCGCTACGGTTCGCAGGTCCCTTCCTATTGAAGGCGCAGATCTAAAAGGCGTGGTACAAGCCATGGACTTTCTAGCACAAAACAATCGCCGTGTCGGAGGGATAAAAATTGAGGGGGAAGAATTGCTGGCTACCGGCAAGGACGTTGTGGTAATCGGGGGCGGGGATACGGGTTCTGACTGTATTGGAACCTCGTTTCGCCATGGCGCGAAATCAGTCTCGAATTTCGAAATTATGCCCATGGCGACGACCGATAGACCTGAAGATCAACCATGGCCGTTTTGGCCCATGCGTTTACGAACAAGTTCTTCCCATAAAGAAGGGGCCGAACGTTTTTTCAGTATCTCGACCAAGCGATTTATCGGCGATAGCAATGGTAAATTAACAGGTCTGGTCACCTCGGAAATCGAATGGATAAAACAACCAGGAAAACGGCCCCAATTGAAGGAGGTCGAAGGCACCGAAAAACAATGGAAATGTGACCTTGCCTTGCTAGCCTTGGGATTTACAGGAGCTGAAATGACCCTTGCAGAACAGTTGGGTGTCGCTGCCGATAACAGAACCAACATCCAGGCATCGGAGAACGATTATAAGACCAATGTTCCCGGAGTATATGCCGCAGGTGATCAGCGACGCGGACAATCTTTGATTGTATGGGCCATTTCGGAGGGTCGTCAAGCGGCGCATCACGTAGATGCCTACCTTATGGGAGAATCGTATTTGCCGTTAAAGGGCGAAGGGGACTTACCGAGGGTTTAAATAGATTGATCTGAAAGTTTATAGATGGCCGTACTTAGCACAGAGTACGGCCTTTTTTGTGCTATTAAAAAAAA
>CAWCTF010000005.1:0-268713 GCA_963798435.1 uncultured Flavobacteriaceae bacterium | reverse complement strand
TCCCACTACTTCTGCCAAGTCCTTTTGTTTCATTCCCATTTGCTCCATTCGGAATTTGATGGCCTCGATAGGGTCCGGCATACCAATGGGGAAGTTCTCGTTTTCATAATGGTCGATCAAAATCGATAGGATTTCGAGTTCGTCGCCTTGTTCACTACCTTTTATTGCGTCGAAAATCAGTTCGAGTCTTTCAAGTGCGTTCTGATAATCTCTTTCGTTTCTGATTGGAGCTATTTTTATTTTAAATTTCGTTTGCGTTTATCTTGTCATATTCCGCATGGGTCCCAACAAAGCGGATCCAGCAGATTTGGTAGTCGAAATTGAATTTTACGATAAGTCTGTACTTATTGCCCTTAATATTGAAAACAATCCGATTGTCCATCAATATACTGGCACTTGGATATTCCTTTTTTAATTCGTTCAGGTTCTTGAATTCCGATTTTTCGGTTTCTCGGTACCAAGCCGTCAATTGTTGTTCGCAATCAGCGTGCTTTGCCCAAAAATCCCTCAAAGTACGTTTGGCAATTACCCTCAAAGTATGTTCTTTAGGACAAAGATACAAAAAAAAGTTACCAAAACGGTAACTTGTAGGAGTTTTTTAGCTTGTGCTTAACGCCCCGCTAAACGCAGTGACGTCCTGGATTTTAAATCGTTGTGTATCGAAGATACATATAAGATTTAAAAGACAATAGGGACGTTGCCAAATTGCTTTTAGCGATTGTTGTGTCATGTGTGCGGCCTGCGCCGACAGCCCGAAGCTGCTTGTTGATAGGGGAGAAAAGCAATTTGGTTTAGCGGGGCGTTGGGTCAAATTTCCTGTGGTGCGGGGCTTTGCGGAGCAAAGTATAGCAACATAGGTCAGCTTCAGCTGAATTTGACCCAACGGTTCGGCTAAGCGTAGTGCGGTAGTAAGGAAACTTTTCGTTTCCGTCTATGCACGAAGCTAAAGCTTATTGTTTAGTTTTATTTTTTTTGTCCAAAGCTAAATCCATAAGATTTAGCGACTTTATAAATATACACAGACCTTTTGGTTTTGCCCTAAAGTCCGTATTACGTTTAGGCATTGTTACCCAACGTTTTTTTCCGTCCGAGTTTGTTTTTTCATCAGATTTTCAAGTCCATTAACGCAACAGTTTCGCTTGAGTAAAGTCCATTTGCGTAAACTTGCTAAAAAGTCCATCAGCACAACAGTTGCGTATTATGATATCTATTTATAAGGTCAATTTGATTTAAGCATCAAATTCTACATAATGAATTAATCGGTCACATTTTTTTTCAAGAGTAGGGTATTGTGATGATACATCTTCCATAAATTCTTTTACTAGGAAAACTTCCATAAAATATTCAAAACCAGGACATTTCTTTTCGGTTACTTCAAAAGTTTTCCATTCTAATTCATCTTCTGTTAATTTCAGTATTGTAACTTCTGATGCACAAGAAAACTGGCTATCAATTCTTTTTACATAAAGAACTGATTCTTCATCAATTTCCTGAATTTTTGTTAAGACTTCTATTAGTTTCATCAAATGTTGGGTAACGGTTCGGCTAAGCGTAGTGCGGAGGCAAGGAAACGTATAGTTTCCGCCTAGGCACGAAGCTAAAGCTTATTGTTTAGTTTTATTTTTTTTTCCAAAGCTAAATCCATAAGATTAAGCGACTTTATAAATATACACAGACCTTTCGTTTTTGCCCTAAAGTCCGCATTACGTTTAGGCTTTGTTGTGATGCGTTTTTTCGCACGCTTCTAATCTTAAACTTTCAAGTCCAGTTTCAAATTTCTTGGCCACAAATACGGAACCACCATATTGACCCACAGTAGAATTGGAACCAGATGTATTTATGTGATTCTTTTTTAGAATCCTTTGAAGGCTATCAATGTTTTTAGTGCAAATCTCAATGTCTCTTGGAAAATCGAATTCTCTATATCCACCACCTTGATAATATTCAAATTCGTTGCGAAATGTTTCTAAATATTCTACATTCTGTTTTGTTAACCAGGCTAAATTTAACGTCTCGTTCATTCTATTTACCGCTTTTTCCTTTTGACCTGCGAGCGTTTGTATCGTAGTATAACCTATAAGATTATTCAAGTCCATTTCAGATTCAACTTTAACATCTTCAGATTTATTATAGGCTTTCTTATAGTGTTGTTTAGCTTTTTCAATTTCACCTTTTTCATCATAAATTTTTCCTTTTACTTGAAAATAGATTACAGAATTCTTTTGCTCTTCGCTTAGTTCCTCTACAGTTCGAACGCCTTATCAAATTTTTTTTCTTCTATGAATAGGTTGATTAGATTCCCTCTATAAGTCCAGTTATTAGGGTCAAGGTTTTTCGCGTGAATATAAAGTTCTATGGCCTTTAAAGTATCCATTTGCAGAAATGACTGGACCGCTTCAATATTGAGTTTTGCAGCTTTTTGTTTGTCCGCTTCTGATATTGTATCGGTTCGACAACTGGTTATAGATAGCAAAAGAATAAGTAATACGAGAGTTTTTTTCATTTTTCAAAATGCATCACAACGGTTTAGCTATGAACAGTACGGGAGCAAACTGGCGTTTGCTTTCCTCCAAGCACATAGCGAAATCTTTTTGTTTTGTTTTTCTTTTCCTTGTTTAAAGCAAAATCCAAAAGATTTTGCGGACATCATAAAAATACCCAAACCCTACGATTAAACCCGAAGCCCGTATTGTTTATAGGTTTTGTTGTGCTTAGTGTTTTTACTCGGCGCACAGAATCCATTTACTACCAGTCTTGCAGACAACAGTATTATATTTTTGTTGAGATTTAAATATTTTCCCAGTCCTTAGTCCATGAGCTTTCATAATCAATGTATCTGGGAGCTTGTCGTCCATTTCAGCTATAAAATTTGCTAGTGTGACTGCTTCATCTTTACATTTTTTGCATTCTGAATCTTTAACTACATTTTGAGAATAATAATTTACAACCGTGTAAACATTTTTATTGTTCAATTTTAATTTTGAAAATCCAATGGCCTGTACAGTATTACCATCAGGTAGAACAATATTGTTTTCAGTATAATTGAATGGATTCTCATCTTCTTTAATATTAAAAAATGCAATTGAGATTGATGAAATCAGAAATATGAAAAATACCTTAATGTTTAGTTTGACATCTATTTCGTTTGATGCAAATCCATTATTTTTTTCTAAAATTTTATAAAGAGCTAAATAAATTAAAGGAATTACATTTAAACCAATTCTATATGAAATAGGATTGTAGATAAGCCCAAATCCATAATTCAAGATATAGGTTTGCGATAAATCGAAAATATTTCCGAGCCGGTTAGTATCAATATTTTTTGTGGTAATTATTGGAAGTTGAGCAACTATCCATATCAGATATATAACTTTGTGGAGTTTATGTTTGGCTAAAAATAATAAAAATCCCGTAATACCAATTAAGGAAAGCAGAACCGATAAAGAAAAAAGATTATCTAAGTTTTTTAGAACATTTGCTACAGATAGAAACAGAACTATGAAACTTAAAATTATCAGACCATATTTTGTTATTAGTTTCATCTTTTTCAACATTGTGCCAACGTCTCGGCTAAGCGTAGTGCGGAGGCAAGGAAACCTTTCGTTTCCGTATGCGCACGAAGCTAAAGCTTATTGTTTTGCTCTTTCTTTTTTATATCCAAAGCTAAATCCATAAGATTTAGCGACATTATAAATATACACAGACCTTTCGATTTAGCCCTAAAGTCCGCATTACGTTTAGGTATTGTTAGCAAAATGTGGCGACACGCAAGAGTAAGCGCGAACGATTGAGTTTCCGTTTATTTTCCGTCCGAGTGAAGTCCATCTGTGCAACAGTTACGCTTAAGTAAAGTCCATCTGACCAATATTAGGCTATTACTCCTTTTAAGAAATTCGAAAAAAAAATATTGAACTATTTGCGTAATACGTAGTCAACGAGCTTATTGAACATTTCTTTTTTTACTTCTATATCACTAGTGCCAAATTGGTCAGGATTTTTATTAGCTGTTATATCGCCAATAACAATATCATCTTCTCTTTTTACAATTTTAGCAATAAAAATACAATGCCCTAACCAGCTACGATGAAAGTAAACTGATTCATTTTGACTGTAGATGAACCATTTGTCATCCATGCTAGTAGGTTTGAACCCAATTACAAGCTTGGAATATTCTTCAGACAACAACTTCCGCCCAGAATAAAAACTCTCGGTCTGTTTCGGCATTGGTTCAATTTTCCAATCACTAGATTTTGTCATGAGCCATTTTTGCAAACGGTTCGTGTATGATTAGTTGCGGACTTTTCCAACGGAAAATGTCCGCCAGTTACTCTAAAGATAATTGATTGCAAGGAAATTCACTTGTTGAATTTCGGACCGCAATTAATTATACACCTGTGTTGCAGCACGTTTTTTTATTTTATATTTTCAAAGAATTCAATCGGATTTCTTAAAAATCTGTCCGCGTCTGAATCTTTAATTAATTCCGCTAAACCTTGAATTTTCGGCTCGCACAAATTCCCTTTGGCGTCCATTAAAATCCATTCGTTTTTGTCGCATAAATCCAACATTGATTTTATAAAAGTCAGATTTGAGTCGGTCAAGTCAGTTCGAAATCGAAAATCCTCAATGTAATTTTCTTTGTCGTTAAAATCTATACTCAAATCGTGGTCAAATTCCGCTTTTTGGCGTTTTCCAGCTTCTTTCCGCCATTCCATTCCGCACGAGTGATTATTTTGTCAATGTCCTTTTTCAATTCCACAATATCAATTTCAATTCCTTTCCACCATTTTGTTGAAATCGCATCTTCAAATTCGGGTTCTGGTGCGTCATTCAATTCCATATCGTAATTTTCCCAATACTTTTCCCATTCAGCGTGCTTAATTTCGAGCTGTTTTGGTATTCCGTCATATTTTTCTTCAATCGGTTTTTTTGGAAGTACGAATGTTAGAAATTGGTTTATTGCCATTGGGTTTTCTTAAATGTGCTACAACGGTTCGTGTATGATTAGTTGCGGACATTTCCGTCGGAAATTGTCCGCCAGTCCTAAGATAGTTAATTGCCAGGAATTCCGTTTTGGAATTCCGCCCGCAATTAATTATACGCTTTGTTAGCGAACGGTTTTTTTGCATGGCAATCCATCTTAATTACGCACAGATTCGCTAAAAAATTCGAGGGCTTACGCCCTTAAGCGGACAAAAAGTAAAAAATCCGATCCAATTGCGTTCTAGGTCCATCTGCGTTTTGATTGTGTCCGAGTTATAAGTCCGTATACGTTTTTTTGTAGTCCGTTTGCGTATTCTTAATCAATTCATTCAACTGTTCGCTAACGTTAAATCTATCATTGCAGTGCGGTAAATCCGTCAGGATTTTCCCGATCCTTGGTGTCCAGTTGCCACTATCAGATTTCTTCCAAATCCGCCAATGTTTTTCAGAAGGTTTAAAAGGCAATTTAGACTTTAGGTTATTTATATATTCTTTTTCATATCTGTCCATTTTATCAAATGGTAAGGCAAACCAAACTGCGATTGAAGATTATTTTGAGATTCTTAGATATATTCTCGAATTCTGAATTCTAAAATCCAACTCAGGAATTTTTTCTTGATTCGGTAGCGTTTGATTTGTGTTAGGGTCTTTAAACAAGAAATTCCATAAGAAACTTAAAGTCAAAGGCCCCATTACGTTGTTTGGCAAGTCCTTGTTTAGTTCTAGTATTTCAAATCCTTTTTGAATATCCTTGGTATCTAGTGTCCAGTTCCAAGATTTTAAATATCCGTCCCTGCGTATTTTTGGAATCCCAAATTTCAAGCTCAATTTTGGTAATAATTTTAAAGAGGAGTATTCCTTTTTTTCCGATTGGTATAAGGTCAGAGCGATAGTTTTCGCTTTTGTTGTATTTCCAAATTGTTTTAGAAATTCTAGTATCTGTTCGTAATTCTCTATCGGCGATTTTTTGCTCACACTATGTGCGCCTCCAGATTTGATTGGTAATCCTTCGTATGAAACAAATCTATTCATTTTCTTAAATGACAGAATCAATTGCGTTTAAGTCCTCGATTTTACCAATTTCAGAACCGCCGCTCCAATTCGGTTTTTACCGTTTTTAGAGTCACTCCGAATTTCAGTCAGTTTTCGTTTTACTAAATCCGAATTTTTGGGAAATTCTCGGTCAATTAGTTTTTCCAATTCCGCATCTGATATTTTTGCTACTGGTTGCTCAAGTTTTGTATTTAGCAATTCAATTTCATTCATAATTTCGCTTTTCTCAAATGACGCACAACGTTTCAGCTATGAACAGTACGGGAGCAAACTGGCGTTTGCTTTCCGCCACGCACATAGCAAAATCTTTTTGTTTTGTTTTTTCTTTTCCTTGTTTAAAGCAAAATCCAAAAGATTTTGCGGTCTTCATAAAAATACACAAGCCCAGTAATTAAGTCTGAAGCCCGTATTGTTTATAGGTTGTGTTGGCAACTGGCTTTTTTCATTATGATTTTTTTCCTTTAAGTAATGCGTAAATTGCCATTGCGTGACCGTGTCCGAGTTCAAATTCTTGTTTTAACCAATCTGTAATTTGGGTCGCTTTAACTCCGTCTTTTATTTTTCCGTTTTGGGTAAATCCTTTTTTATCGGCAAGTTCTTTAAAGTCAGATGGGGTTTTTCCTGTTTTCGCTTGAATATTATCAAGATAAGCTTGAAATGACATTTTATATGATTTAAGTTTATATTTTAATTACGTATGATGTTATCGATTTTATTTTCGCACCTTTTGCTCCGCTAAATTCGTAAAAGTCCGAAAACGCAAATTTTTTTCCGTTCTGCATTTTCATAATTCCGCTTACAGCACCTTCTTTTCCGTGAGTTAAAATTCGGTCGAGTGTCAATTCCGATGTTTTTTTCGTTTTCATCTTTTCTAATTCATCGCTAAACCTTTCTTTTCCCTCAATTTTTTTGTCGCCAATTATATTCCAAACAATTTTGTCCGTTACGCTCTCTGTCAGAAAATCAGAATTTCCTTTAGCAAAAGCGATATTTATTTCTTTTAAAAACTCCTTTTTTGGTGCATTTCCGCAATCAGAACTTACAGTTATCTTTGTCATTTTTCCGATTTTTTTTTAGCTTGTTGCCAACGGTTCGTGTATGATTAGTTGCGGACATTTCCGTCGGAAATTGTCCGCCAGTTCTAAAGATAATTGATTGCAAGGAATTTCCTTTTGGAAATCCGCCAGCAATTAATTATACATTGTGTTGTGCAATGTTTTATTTTGTTCAGTACATTTTTAATAATCTTTGACCGATAATTCCCAGAATTTACTCATAATTTTATATCCTTAAATTGAGTCGAGAAGATTTCGATGTACCGTTAAGAGTCTTCCTTTTTTTAATTTTTTCCATGCTTTTTGTTCCGTTTTTTTGTCTATAACCTTAACATTTATCGCTAAGTCCTTCAGGAGTTTGCGACACCATAATAATTTGTTCGATTTTGCACAAAGCCAATTATTTGTCTCGTGTCAATTCCTTGGCAAACCTTATCGAAATTTCAAAATACTTTCTGGATTGACCTACTTTTTCTATTATATTCTTAAATATTTGTCTCTTTCAATGAAACTGACATTTTAATGTTGTTTATATTTAATTTTTTTTTACATTCAGCAAAAAGTGAATATTGATTTGTCCGCAACGAGTTATTTTCCCGAAAAAGTTTAATTTAATTTTGTCCGTCTATAATCTGATTTCGAAATCTTGCTGCCTTTAAAATCAGTCTTGTCGGTATTACTTTTTTTTTCTGTTTCAAATTTTTGATAGAGATTATATTTTCAAATAGTTGCGCCCAACGTTAAAGCTATGATTGCGGTGCGGGAAATCCGATAGGATTTTCCGGTCCGGGATCAAGCTTGTTAAAAGTAGGGAATTTCCTTAAAATCAAATGCAGCACTGAATTATAGCTAGTGTTAGCGAACGTGGTGCAGCCCGAACCATTAGGATTTCCCAGACCTTTCATTTACGCCCAGATCCTTTTTAAAATGGTTTCTTCCGTCCGTCCGACTGGCCCTGGCAGAGCAGCGCCGACCCTATGGGCCTGACCTTTTTGCCTGGCAGACAGTCCGAAATCCGTCCGGCCCCGAACCTTAAAAAATAAGAGGGAATCCTGTCAAGTAAAAATAATCCGGAAAACCTGCCCGAGCCCAAGAAACCATTTTAAAAAAGCCCCAAGGACCGGGCCATTGTCTTTTTTTTAAATTACCCGCCCGGATTGCGTACCGCTTTGCATTTTTAAGGCACTATGTTCGCTAACGGTCCGGCTATGATAGTTGCGTGTGCCAGCAACTAACTTACTAAAAATGTAACGAACCAGAGGAAAATCCGCAGGATTTTCCGAATAGGCTAGAAGCCAAGACAATTATTTTTAGCATCGATGAAAAAGCAGTAAGTCAGAGATCTTTAAAGTTCTCTAAAACAATAAGATATGGAATCTCAACAAACTGCTCTACCAAAGCTATTCATTGGTATCGACATTCACAAGCGAAGTTGGAAAGTACATTGTGCAACGGATCTGTTCGCGGGCAAGTCTTTTTCGATGCGACCCGACCCGAAACAGCTCAAGGACTACGTATCAAAACATTTTCCCGATTATGAAGTATCGACAGCTTACGAGGCAGGTTGCTGTGGGTTATTCGGCACACAGGTCATTTGAGTCATACGGCTGGAATTCTTTGGTGGTCAACCCTGCCGATATCCACAGGAAAGGCAATGAGAAACATACCAAGACCGATAAGATCGATGCGCAGTTGATAGCAAGGGAACTTAAGGACGGTCGCCTGAAAGCATTCATGTACCCGATATCGATAGGGAAGAACTGCGGAGTCTTTTCCGTCGTCGCAACGATCTGGTCAAGGATTTCCGTAGGATCAAGAGTTACATAAAAATGCAGTTGTTGTATTTCGGTATCAAGGAACCTGAAGAATTCGATAACGATCATTGGAGCCATAAGTATAGGAATTGGTTGGACGATATGGTATTCAAGAACCCGACGGCAAAAGCGACTTTGGATAGGCCGTTATGCGCTTCTTTCGTTTCGTATGGACCAAGAACTCAGGGATGTATCGACCCAGCTCAGGAGATATTGCAAGACCCATCATAAGAAAGATTATATGTTGCTCAGGAGCATACCGGGAATAGGAGGTATCGTGGCCTGCGGTATATTGTGTGAACTGGGCGATCTGTCGGCGCTTCAACAGTATAAAACATTTGGCGGGCTATGTCGGTCTTGCACCCGGGGTCCATCAAAGTGGGAGCAATTATAAGACCCTGGGCATAACGCCACAGCGCATCGTTTGATACGGAGCTATTTCGTAGAGGCCGCCTGGCAGGCGATACGTGCCAACCCGATCATGCAAGGCTATTATCGCAAGCACCAAGGCAGGAACGTAAAGAGCATCATCATCAAAGTAGCGAAAAATTGCTCAGTAGGACCTTGGCCGTAATCCCAACGGAGACGCCATACCGCGATGAGGCGTAATAAAGGAATAATTTTAAAATAAGACAACAATAACAAAGCTCACCAAATAGTAGTCAGACCCTTATCACAAAACACCGTCGGGTAGCCAAACGATTGGAATAATTTTATAGCAAGTGGCCGGGTCTATTATAACTTATAATCATACGGATGCCGGTGAACCCGAAGATAAAGGTGTATCACACATAGGATGCGGAGCAAGTTATATCAAAAGAAAAAAAGGTGGTTTAAGGCAAAAAGAAAATATTAATTAACTTTAAAGAACTGGACTAAGGCTTTTCATAATACACGGTGTTGGCAACCGTTTTTTTTATTCATGTTTATCAAATATCTACCTTATTGGGTCTTGTTTTCTAATCCACCAATAAATCGAAGTGCTCTTGAAGTAAACGAAATCTTTGTGTTATAAATTGGTACATGTTCACCTCCAGGAATAATCCATAATTCAGATTTCGGAATAGAACGATTCATACCTTCCGAAATTTCAATCGGGAAAAAATTGTCGCAATCTCCTTGAATAATGAGCGTGCGAGCAGTAATGGTTAATAAATTTTGTTCAGTTAAATTCATATCATCATAGTTTTCACCCAATTTGTTAAACTGAGAAATGAGTTGACGTATTTGTCCGTCTCCACGTTTTGCACATTCTCGATACATTTCTCGTACTTCTTGTGGCAAGGTTTCAAACGAAGCTCTGCGCATAATGGCTCTTGCTTGTTCAGGGAAATAGGAAGTTGCACTAATTAATACCATCGAGTCAATACGCTTGGGTTGGCTTATTGCCATGTGCAGTAGAGTCATACCACCAGTACTCATTCCCATAGCAGAAAAACTGTCAATTCTCAACTTATCAAGCAAGAGGAACACGTCATTAGCAGAATCCTGATGAGTGAATTTATTCTCAGGATTTGTGGAATAACCATGTCCTCGTAAATCAACAACAATTAATCGATAATTCTCAGAAAGTCCATCTATAAAAGGATGCCAATTCTGTGTACAACCACCAAATCCATGTAAAAGCAATAATGGTTTTCCATTTCCATACTCCTCGTAATACATCTCAATATCATTAATCTGAATTGTATGCCCAAAAGAGTTTGTCTGCTTAGATGCGTATTTTGTTTTCATGTATGCTCTCTCAAAATGGTTGCCAACGTTTCAGCTATGAACAGTACGGGAGCAAACCGGCGTTTGTTTTCCGCCACGCACATAGCAAAATCTTTTTGTTTTGTTTTTTCTTTTCCTTGTTTAAAGCAAAATCCATAAGATTTTGCGGTCTTCATAAAAATACACAAGACCAGTAATTAAGTCTGAAGCCCGTATTGTTTATAGGTTGTGTTGGCAACTGGCTTTTTTCATTATGATTTTTTTCCTTTAAGTAATGCGTAAATTGCCATTGCGTGACCGTGTCCGAGTTCAAATTCTTGTTTTAACCAATCTGTAATTTGGGTCGCTTTAACTCCGTCTTTTATTTTTCCGTTTTGGGTAAATCCTTTTTTATCGGCAAGTTCTTTAAAGTCAGATGGGGTTTTTCCTGTTTTCGCTTGAATATTATCAAGATAAGCTTGAAATGACATTTTATATGATTTAAGTTTATATTTTAATTACGTATGATGTTATCGATTTTATTTTCGCACCTTTTGCTCCGCTAAATTCGTAAAAATCCGAAAACGCAAATTTTTTTCCGTTCTGCATTTTCATAATTCCGCATACAGCACCTTCTTTTCCGTGAGTTAAAATACGGTCGAGTGTCAATTCCGATGTTTTTTTCGTTTTTATCTTTTCTAATTCATCGCTAAACCTTTCTTTTCCCTCAATTTTTTTGTCGCCAATTATATTCCAAACAATTTTGTCCGTTACGCTCTCTGTCAGAAAATCAGAATTTCCTTTAGCAAAAGCGATATTTATTTCTTTTAAAAACTCCTTTTTTGGTGCATTTCCGCAATCAGAACTTACAGTTATCTTTGTCATTTTTCCGATTTTTTTTTAGCTTGTTGCCAACGTACGGATATAGTTACTGTTACCTATATTTCTTATTTGTCAATACCGCTA
The DNA here is from genome assembly GCA_963798435.1 of uncultured Flavobacteriaceae bacterium. GTDB lineage: Bacteria > Bacteroidota > Bacteroidia > Flavobacteriales > Flavobacteriaceae > JALHST01. Next base: position 257,150 of record CAWCTF010000005.1, on the reverse strand, counting down.
ATCTAGCGGATTTTTGATGTTTTTAAAAGTATTTATTGCCACGTGGGTGTATATTTCCGTTGTTTTGCTCGATCCATGCCCTAAAAGTACTTGAATCTGTCTGAGGTCGACTCCCGACTCCAATAGGTGGGTGGCGAAACTATGTCGAAGTACATGGGGGGTCACGGGTTGGCTGATATTTGCTTTTAATGCAGCACTTTTAACTATTTTGAGGACGCTTTCGGCACTGTATTTCCCGCCCTTTTGCCCTTCGAATAAGTATATTTTGGGTTTCCATTCCTTAAAATAATTGCGAAGATCCTCCAATGCGGTCATCGATAGTAGGCTATGCCTGTCTTTGTTGCCCTTCGAGCCTTTTACGCGTACCAACATCCGTTTGCTGTCCACATCGACCAGTTTTAAGTTTAACAGTTCACTGCGACGAAGGCCCGAACCATATAAGAGCTTTATTATGCACCTATGTTTGTTGTTGTTGGTGTTTTCGATGATGGAAAGTATTTCTTCCTTGGATATGACCGTGGGCAATTTGGACTCCTTTCGAGGCCGTTCTATATCATAAAATCGGTTGGGCATCCCCAAAACGACCTCGTAGTAAAATTTGATGGCATTTACGGCCTGATTGAGATAGGAGTTGGATACTTTCCGGCGGTTTAAAAATTGAAGAAATGCCCTGATATCACTTTCGTCAATGGTGTTCAATTCTTTTTCTTTGTAATGGTTGATGAACATTTCAAAAAAAGATACATAGGTGCGCACGGTATTATTGGCATATCTCTTCAGCTCTAGTTTCAAAAGGTACTCTTCAGGGCAGAGCCTGTATTCGGGTATGGTCTTCCTTTTCCTGAACCACTCAACATCAACAGTTTCATTGTTGGTGTTAACAGGTCTGTTGGGCAAGAACCGGTTGTAATTTATCCATACGGTTCCTTTGAATGTATTGAAGATACTTGCAAGATTATCTTTTGTATTGGTGATATAGGCCATATTATGTTTGTGGCTCCATTTAGGGTCGGGAAGTCTCTTGATTAGGCCTTGAATAAGCCTATCGGGAGAAAATTTTATGCCTATCATCTGCTGATCGTGAATCATCAGATGGTAAAGTGTTATGGATTTTGTTGGGTTCATATGACAAGTTTAATCATGTTTTCGATTTTAATAGGTATATTAAACATATAATATACTATTAATAATGACCAACCTTAAAATCTGTCCCGTATGTGGCTCCATAGTGAAGGGTAGATCAGACAAGAAATTTTGCTCCATAAAATGCAAGTCCATCGACCAGTATGAAAAGCGCCAATGCACTGAGGCCTTTTATCTAAAGGTAGAAGGGCAATTAAGGACTAATAGAAAAGTATTGAAGAGATATAACAGATCCGGTTTTACCACTATAAGAAAATCGGCACTTATCACTGAAGGATTTGACCCCAAATTTTTCACGCATTATTGGAAGAATAAAAAGGGAGAGATATATCTTTTTGTGTACGAGTACGGGTTTTTGAGTAAAAATGACAACGGAAAAGAAAAATATGTTTTGGTCACATGGCAAGATTACATGAATCAGTGATTTTTGGTATGGGATAATTCGTTAAATCTACAACGCAAAACACGCATAAAGTTTGCTTCTGAATGTGCCATTTTTAACCGCGTCATTTTTTAATCCTAGTTATCGCCCGTTTGTGAAGGGAACAAGCCCCCTTTTTGCAGACAATATTCGATCTATCACGAAAATCTCCTCGATTATCGGGGCAAAATCGAATATATTTCTGCACGCACTTCCGATATACCCTCATGCAAAGGGCTCTCGGTGACCGTTCCGATATTGATGGCGATAAAGTAATACAGTTTTTTCTGCGGAATGTAATACAGTTCACAACCCGCCCCAATTCCCCCGCCGGAGTGTCCATAGGCTTCCATACCGTCTATATTTACAAGTTCCAGCCCCAGTCCGTACGCCGGCTGGCCATTATCCCTCTTTACCCATGTTTTCATTAATTCTAATGTTTCAATGGAGAGTAGTTTGCCCTCCACCAATCCTTTTAAGAATTTAATTGCTTCAACGGGCGTAGTGAAAATACCATCATCCCCGATCAAACGCTTCACATTTCGATGTTGCAAAAACGATGCGTTTTCCAGGATGCCCGTACCATTCCGATCCCAATAGCTATTTACCAGCGCTGGGTAGTTCAAATACCGGGCGTCGTTTCTGTAAAAAGTATGGGAAAGGCCCAATGGTTTAAAAATGACATCATCGATAAATTGCGCAGGGTCCCCAGTGAGTTCATCAAGTAGCAATGCCAATAAAACGTTATTCGTATTGCGATATGAATCGCGACTTCCGGGTTCAAAATCAAGATGCCTGTGTTTCGTATTGTTCAAATAATCTTCGCCCGTAAGTCATAGCCAAGGTTTTGAAAAGGCTTCCCAATATAGTTTGGATTAAAATTATATTCAGGAACACCTGACGCATGGTTTAAAAGCATCTTCACGGTAATTTTTTCTGCATGCGTCACATAACTTGAAATCTTGGTAGGAAGATACTTCGGTATCGGGGTCTCACGTATGATTTTACCTGCTTCATAGAGATTCAATAGGGTGAGAGCATGAAATGTTTTGGAAATGCTTTGTACGTAACGCTGGTTGTACACTTGCATAGGTGTTTTGTCCTCGATCCTTGAAAGCCCATGGCGGCATACCAGCAACGCCACATAACAACTATGGCAATAGCAGCGAAGTATTGGCAAGGAGTCGATGCTTCAATTTTTCAGAGATACCCTCTGGCAAATCGAATATCACTAGTTGTAAAAGACACTAACCAATATGCTTTAATTGATGTGGAGGGTCAGGGGGCAAATACAGCCGGATTTAAAATTTAGTCTGTGAAAAAAGCCGGTCATTCGTGCCGTTTATGACTGGTTTGCTTAAAATTTTGACGCAATGACTTTTTGCGTCTTAAAGTTTCCTCAAATAGTCTTTGAGCGATTGAGGAGTCTATAACTTTGTCCTTTATTACTAATTAAGCAAAAAATAAATACAATGAAAAAATCGATAAAAATAGTTAGTGTACTTTTTTTTATGAGCATGGTGGTAGCATCTTGCAGTAAGGACAACGACCCCACCGATGACAATCTTTTTGTTGGCACCTATAAAGGGTCGGTCAGTTATTCCGAAGCAAGTAGCAATACTGATATAACTACGTCAGATGGGCGCGTAACCCTTGTCAAAGTAGGCGATTCGTATAATTTTGACTTTTCGGACGGTATCCCAAGTTTAAAGGGGATTAAAATGGAAAAAAACCAAAATGTGCTAGTAGATAGTACCGGAACCGTTAAAATTGATCAAGGTGTCTTGTTAATATCCTATAGTAGGGATGGTGAAATTTGGGGGGCGAATTGCACAAGGTAGTTTCCCATGATATGTGACTTAGGGCCGCTCTTTTAAGGGCGGCTTTTTTATTGAAACAGGTACCAATGGTATAATTTTTTGTACGTGTATTCGCAGCATATCACGCACTTGATTTTAAAATGGGCCAAAACTACCATCGGTTTGATCTTGACTGTCAAATATGCTTGTGAGTAGCAATACTAGAAAATTCAAGGTTTCCTTCGAATGTTCCTTTATTTTGACATAACTGTGACGCTTTCGGGGAAATCTAATGTACGTATTGGGAAAGGAATAGTTATTTCATTTTTGTCAAAGGCTTGTTTTATGTCGATGATTATCTGTGATTTTGCTTTGGCCACTTCTAAGGAAGAGGTCGAATCGATCCAAAAACGGGTCTCGAAATTAATCGAACTGTCGCCAAATTCCCGATAGAGAAAAATCACATCCTTTTCACTCGATACCGAGTCAAAGGCAGCGGTAATGGTTTTGATGACCACTTGGCGCACTAGGTTCAAGTCTGACTTATACCCTACACCACATGTTAAAATTACACGGGATTGGGCTGTGCTTGAAAAGTTCTTAATAGGATTTTCAATTACCAGTTTGTTGGGGATGTATACCAGATTGTTATCGGGTTGTTTTAAGGTAACCGCCCTTAAATCGATGCTGACCACTTCTCCTTCGAAACCGTTTGACTCAATCCAATCACCATACCGTATATGTTTGATATAGGAGATTACAATGCCCGCATACGTGTTCGATAGCGCACCTTGTAATGCTAGACCAACGGCTAGGCCTACTACACCTGCACCAGCTAAAATCGTGTTCAAGGCCCTGCCCAAGTCAAGGATACCTAATATAAGGAACAATCCGAATAGCACAATAACGAATGAAATAAGCTTGGAGATAAGATTTTTCATTGACCGCGCAAGTCTGCCTTTATCCAAAAGCCGTAAGGCAATTTTCCGTATGTATTTCGAAAGGGCCCAAGTAACAATAAAAACTATAATTGCGATAATAATATTTGGGATGTTCACCACAAGGGCTGTGAACCATTCCTGCATTTTTTCAATCATTTTATCCCAGGCTGTAGAAAATTGTAGTCCCATGTATCAATTTTTTTGATTAATTAGAAATTTAAAATAATACTTCGACATCAACGGCCTACAAGTTTCAATAGGTATTATGCAATAACAAACCTATTGCCTTGTAAGAAATCTCTAATCGCAACAATGAACTTCACCCTGATTTGTGAATTATTGCACTATCTTAAAACGTATAATAGATTTTTGGCACCATCAACTTTCTTTAGGCGCAATAGGTAGGTAAATTAATCATAAAATATAAATTTGGGCGAATTCGCTTTAATTAAAGTGCTTTATCGCGCTTTTGGTGGCCTTATTTGAAATTTTCAACAAGAACCTATCATCGTTCCGACTACTTTTGTTCAAAATAGCCTATTCTTTTGTAACTTAATTCCAAGTCAAAACAGGACGTTTGGCCCATTGAAACTGATAACAAAATGAGGAGCGAGATCAAAAAAATTTACCGCAGAATAATTTATAGTATTGCTTTCTATCCCGTCGTTATTAGCGTGGCATTTATACTTATCGCTTTTTTCGCATTGTATGCCGAGGATTTTAAAATGGTTATGTCCTTTAAGGAAAAAGTACCACACCTTATCATACAGGACCGGGAAACGGCAAGGGTCATTTTGGCTACTTTAGTCGGGAGTATCTTATCGTTAACCGTCTTCAGTTTTACAATGGTCATGGTGGTTCTTAATCAAGCTTCATCAAACTTTTCACCACGGCTTCTACCTGGATTGATTTCGAACAAAGGACATCAAATTATATTGGGTATTTATATAGGTACGTTAACGTTTTGTATGATTATCTTAATCTCATTGGGTGCCTATGGGGTAGATTCTGAGTCATTTGGACTTTCGACCATGATTGCCGCCTTTTTGGGGATTTTCTGTGTAGGCTTATTCGTATCATTCATTAACAGTATTTCAAAGGCAATCCAAATACACAATATCATCGATCGGGTTGCCAAGTACACTACACATGAATTAGGGCAAAAACTGGAAAGAAAAACCTACATTAAAGAGAACGCCTTGGTGTCGGAAGCAACATATGCCCTGCAATTAAAGTTAGATCGATCGGGCTACTTCATGGGTTTTGACGTAGATCTAGTACCAAAAAGGATAAAAGAGTTGGATTTGCAAATTGAAATATTGGCCTATGAGGAGGAATATTTATGGATAGGAACACCCATTCTAGGGTTGACGATGAATCTTGAAAAAGATGACATCGAAACACTTCAAGACTTACTGCTCATCACTACCAACCGCGACGAAAGTGATAGCAGTCTCGGCGGAATGATCCAACTTATGGAAGTGGCCGTGAAAGCCATGTCCCCCGGAATCAACGACCCTGGAACAGCGGTAAATGTGGTCCGAAGATTGGGAACTCTTTTAGATCAGGCACTTCAAATCCCAGATACGGTTTTAATGACTGATGAGTCCTTTAAATTCAAGGTCATAGGTAAGACCATTTCATGTGAGACGCTAATGCGCACCATTATTCAACCGATCAGGCACTATTCTAAGAAAGATAGTTTGGTAGTATGTGAATTAATAAATGCCTTGAAATTTCTTGAAAAGGACGCCAAAATACCTCAGAACAAAAGAAGCATTGTCAGCCGTGAGTTAAAAGCCTTACAGATGGATATAGAAATGAATATTGAGAATGAAATCGATAAACAACACATTCTCAAATTGATAGTAGGCTAACTTGATTACCTCACCACCCATGAAAGTGCCTAATAAACAAAACCTTTTTCAAACAACGTTGCGATAATTGCCTGAAGGATGTCGCTTTTAAATTGAGATTCATGTGATAGTGTTAAAATTTTTATGTTAAACATTGGTGTTAATACAGTTCATTTCATATCTTTATACCACATAAGTAGGTTATGTATGGTTCTAAAAACCAAAAAAAGGAGAGAACGTGGGGACGTTCTCTCACTTTTTTATATACCTATACGTTCAAATTAAAAACATGGCGGTTTAAACGTACCGTTTTCTGGCGTATTCCCAACAGGATGCAGGATACGTGAATACCTTAAGACTTTTGTAGTTCCTTTGCTTTGGATTTCAATATTTTTAATTGATTTTCCAAAGATGTGATAACATCCTCAGTTTTATAACTGGCGTCCGTTGCAAGTGAAGCTACTTTAGTTTCCAAAGTTTCCTTGGTATGGGCCAACTTATTTCCGAGCTTATCCTTGATTTCATTAGCATTTTCCTTCAATGCGTCTTGTGCTGAAACGGCTTGCTCGCCGATTTTTTTTCGCGTATTCACACCTTTATCCGGGGCAAACAAAATGCCCAAAATAGCGCCAACGGCAGTACCTGCCAAAATTCCTAAAATTGTACTTCCTTCATTATTCATGTTTTATAAACTTTTATTTGTTAGTGAGTTATGGTCGATTGCCATTTAATTCGTACCGCAAAATTGGCCAAAAAAAATGTTGGCGTTTAACGCGATACCTTAAAAGTTTGACTTAAATCGAATATTCCATAAAATCGATGGCAATCGTATCGTCTCTGATAAGGGCAATTGACTTCAACACAACCGATAAGTTTGAAGTAATGAATGTAAATAAAAGAAATTATCGATTTATTATTTCGTATTTGAACAAAGGGAATGGGCGCGCCAAATAGGCTTTTAGGCCCACCGAGCAGCAATGAAATTGGTATATTTGAAAACGATTGTTATGCCGCGATGTGGCGGCTTCCTTTTTAGGAAGCACATGATCATGTTCAATTGGTTTCTAACGAATCGCGCAAAAAGTAGCGTAGGCTAAAAAATCAAGTGCCTTGAATTTCAGAGGGGAATCCTTTACAGTTTAATCCATGCAAGAGCCTGGAATACATAAGCAGTCCAAATTTCGATTAGTATGGTATCGGTTCCGTTATGGGCTGGTGTTATTTTCATTGCGCAACCTTTTGGCAAAAATAGGGGTAGATATCGAACCCTATTATTGGTTTCTTGAGGAAAAAAATGCATGTGATGAACCAATAATCAAGGATGATATCAATGATTACACAATAGATTATGTGGGTATTGAGGAGGTAAGGCTTATGGATAAAACCATGGGATTGAATGGCAAGGTTATGGTAGAAGCCATGTTAAATGGCCAGCTTTGTATAGGCCTGCGTCACAAGGGAACCATGGCTTCGCTACTATCTATCGAACCCAATGACTTTATACATCAGCACAGGCATTTTACATTAGAGGAACATGCAGCCTATCTATTAAACGTGTATACGTTTCGAGCCTATAGGGGAAAGAATTTGGCACCTTACTTAAAGTACCATTCTTTTAAACTGCTCGAGAAATATGATATTGACAAACTTTATAGTATCAATTCGTACTTCAATACATCTTCATTAAAAGTCAAAAAGAAAATGGGAGCTCGCAAATTGAAGCTTTATTTATATGTCGAACTCTTTAAAAAACGACATTGGAATTTTATTTTAAAGGAATATCCCGAATCGGCTTAAACGGTGAATTCTTCATCTACCTATAAAATGATTCCTTATAACCAATTCTGTCTTTTTGGACAATTGTATTGCAAATCGAAAAGTACTTTAATGCCATAATTATCTAAAGTTACCGGCGAATCGCTCTTTTGTGGAAGGAATCAATCCCTATAAAAAAATTCGAAATACAAAGTTTGGTGTAAAGCCCAATGAAAAATGTTGAATCACTTGATTAAGCAGGAGACCATCAGGGGTCGATTCGGTTCTATAGGTAATTGCTATGGGTATTTTCCGATTATAAAGATTGAGGCCTGAAATTCCCAGCTGCATATGAAATCTATCCCGTTTATTGGATTCAAAATCATAGATTAAAGAAGCATCCAACCTAGTGTAGGTCGGTAATCTTCCGCTATTTATAGATTCAAATGAAACAGTAGTGGTTTCAGGGTCAAATGAACGTATCGGGGTAAAGGGTGTTCCCGTGCGACAGAGCCATCCCAATGAGAACTGAAAATTTGCTATTTTAATTGAATTCGAAATTCGCAGGCTGTGGGTAATATCATTGTTTCCAGGAAATTCGGCATTCTGCAAGGTGGGGAAATCATAGCGTATGTCATTAAAGGAATAGCCTAACCATACGCGATACTTTCGAATTTGCTTTTTTAACAAAAAATCAATTCCCTTTATCTTGCTCCTTCCTTCGGAAAACTGAAGCTCAGGGGTATTGAATCCGTTCGTGAAACTCGTAAGTCCATTAATTTGCTTGTAGTAGCCCTCAAGGTCTACGGTGAGGCCATTTTGATCAAATATCAGGCCACTTGAAATCTGATGGCTATGTAATAAGGGGTATTTAGAATTGTCGGATAACTGCCAAATATTATTTTCAAGGCGTAGTTCGGTATTATTGAATTCTATTAATTGCGATATCGACTGGTTTCTGATCTCAAAGCTCATATTCGCACCAAGGGAGTTTGTCAGTGGATATTGAACGTTGATCCTTGGCTCTAGCACTATTTTTTGAAGGTTGTCATACTGCACGATTCGCATTCCGGCCACAAGGATTCCTGATTGTTTCAAAGTCTGCTGATACTCTCCAAAAAGCGCGTTCACATAATTTTGTTCATTCGAGGGGAAACTGTAAGCACTTTCTGGTTCACCCGGGTTTTCCTTGCTCAATTCAACTTTGACCTGGGTATGTGAAAGTTGATATCCCAAGGTATAGTCTTTGTTTTTGTCGATCTTGGTATGGGTTCTGAGATCCAAACCAAAATCGGTTAGCGTGTTCCCCCGAATATTGATTTCCTCGACCAAAGGGTTCAGGTTTTCTTCATTTTTATAATAAGATCGATGGTTCGATAGATAGGTCTTTAGCGTTATTTTATGTGCATCTGAAATGGTGTGTTCCCACATCAGGCTGAGACCGTTATTTTTTGTAACCAAGGAATCCAACTTCGTTTCATTTCCATTGGAAAAAGAAAAGTCAAGCGAACTTTTTGTAATCAGACTACTTAATGTGATAAGATCTTTTTCGGTGGGTGTATAGATTAATTTAGTGGTGATATCCTGAAAGAAAAAATCGTTGCTGCTATTCTCACTTGTGAATTCGTAATCGGAATTTATATTGAGAATATTTCCGTTACTATCTTTAACCTCACCCGTATTGTTGAATATCTTTTCGGCATACCCAGTATAGGTCGCATTCTTAAAAAAATCAGTGTAAGAGCGCCGCGCAAAAAAATAAACGCCCATTTTGTCGGAAATGTTTGTCTTGATAAACCCATCATAACTTAAACCATCAAATCCCAGACCGACCTCGGTTTTTTCAGGAATTTCGTTACCCGAGGAAATATCGATTACCCCTGAAATTTTATCGCCGTACGCAGCACTGGCCCCAGAACGCAAAATAGTCGCCTTACTGGTGGTTAAGGGATTGAATGTGGAAAACATCCCATAAAAATAACCTGAACTGAACATTTTAATATTGTCAAATAGTATTAAATTCTCATCAGGCGATCCACCCCGTATCTGGATACCCGAAACGGATTCATCAAGACTTGTAATCCCTGGGATAATCTGAATGCCCTGTAGAATGTCAGCCGTCGTTAGACCGGGAAGAATACCTAAGGATTTTTGGGATACATGTATCGTACCATCATTCTTGCGATCGATCCCGGTGGTAATATATCCCGTAACTACCACTTCGTCTAATTGTTCGACCAATGGTGTCAAATAAATAGGGGAACATGTTGCATTACCCTTATAGAATATGGGTACATAGCCAATGACTTTTAGAGTGAAGTCGGCATTTTTTGTCGTCTTAAATGTGAATAATGCTTTATCATTCGTTTCTACGATGCGATTACCATTAATTGAAACGGTTGTGTTCGTAATTGGCGTATTGCTACTGGCATCCAATAGATACCCACAGAACATTCCAGCCGATACCTTTGGTACCAAAATAATTTGATTCCCTGAAATTTTGGTAAATTCTAGGCCGGTTTGGGCTTCAAGAAGGAATAACAGTTCGTTTAAGGGAATCTTTTCTGCGATTACATTGATTTTTTTATCGTAAATCTGATCTTCGGCAAAAGAAAATTTAACCTGATTTTTAATTTCAATATCATTTAACACAGCCGCTAAAGGTGTTTCTTCATAGGTGTAATCAAACTTTTGTTGCGCAAGGGTTGAAGACATGATCAGGAAAAGAAGAAAAAACCAATAAATTTTCATTTCCCTAATTTGACAATATAATTATGGGTTGGTCGGGAGATGAATATTTAATTCCCATAGGGGTTAAAGTAGCTTCCAAAGCCATTTTTAAATTATTATGAACGAACTCCCCGGTATACAGTCGATCTGTGTCCACATTGTTCGATTGAAATTTTATCTGATATTGATTTTCCAATTCTATAAGTACTTTAGATAGGGGTTGGTCATTAAATTTGGATCGTTCGGCCCTCCAAGAGGGAATTTCCCCCTCAAAGATTTTAGTTTGTATTTTATCTTGCTCGAGTGTAAGTAACATCCCTTTGTTGAGAATCGTAGTTTGATTTGTATCTAAGGCAGTTTTAAACCGGATTCTACCTTCATAGCATGAAATTTCAAAATTGCCTCTGTCATGCACGTTGAACCTGGTACCCAAAACCGTAATCGTACCTTTGGTCGTTTTAACTTCGAAATCCTTGCCCTTGGTAATCTCGAAGTACGCCTCTCCCTGCAAGGCAACCTGCCTATGATCAGACCAAAATATACGATTTCGTGATAAACTCGAATTGGCGTTTAAATATACGACAGATCCATCAGAAAGTGCAATCGTCTGTTTCTCCCCATTTCCGGTGCTATAGGTTATTGAGGTGTTCAAATAGCCGACAAGAGCGATTGCTACTGCAAAACAAGCGGCAATACCATACTTCCAAATACGTCTTTTCATACGGATGGATTTGCTTGAATGCAATTGGCTTTGCACCTTTTTTAAGGCCAATTCGGTATCTATGACGGGGCCTTCTAAAAGTAGGGCTTCCTTATTGAGTTTATCAAAATACCTATAAGCATCGGTTTTTTCGAATTCCGACCGCTCTTCCTCCGTTAATTCATTGGCGACCCATCGTGCTAAAAAAGTCTTGTCTGTGTAATATTTATCCATATAAAGATGCTTCTACTAAATACGTGACAATCAAAGATGCGAACACCCTATTTATAGTTTGATTTCTTTGCCGAGCATGTCTCGCAAACTCAATAGCGACTTGCTCATTCTACGTTCAACTGCTTTCACGGTGATACCTGTTATTTCGGCTATTTCAGAATAGGTCTTCTTCTCAATTCGACTTAATAGGAATACTTCTCGTTCTTTCAATGTCAAGGCTCCTACCGCCCTGACTAGTTTGGCCCTAAATTCGGCCACTTCAATTAGATACTCTGGGCTTTCATAATCAGTATGTTCATTAATATTTGATTGGTATTTGAGCACTACTTTCTTATGTTGAATGCTATTTATAAATGAATTGTTACACGACTTATAAATATAGGACTTGGCCTTATAAAATGAAATTGTGGCACATAATTCCCACAACTTGATAAAAACGTTCTGCACAATATCCTCCGCTTGCTGCAGGTCACCACACTTATAATACATGTATTTCGTCACGGGTGCATACAGTTTGCGAAATAGCATATTGTAGTTTTTTTCTTCACAAATTGAAGGCGCTTCTTCATTCATAAATATAGGGCGTACTGGGTTTATTTAAAGGCCCAAAAATAACTATAAAAAAAATAGGGTCTATCACCATTTTACTGTCCTAGGATTATACAGAATTCGGTACAAACCGATTGAATGGGGTTGAAATTAAGTTATTTGGCAATGCAATTAAAATATTATAAGAATCTGGATGGGGTTAGGGCCCTAGCCGCATTAATGGTCATGTTTTTTCACTTCTTTAGATCCATTCCCCCAAGTACTAGAATTATTCGCATGCTTACCGAAGTTTCCGATATCGGGCAAACCGGAGTTACCTTGTTTTTTGTGCTTTCGGGTTTTTTGATTACTCGAATTTTAATACGAACAAAGCGGTCGGAAGGCTTTTTTAAAAACTTTTATGTTCGAAGAACATTAAGGATTTTCCCATTGTACTATCTTTTTTTGATTCTATGGTATGCAATTGCACCCTTGTTCCTGGTAATGGAAACGGGCACCTTGGGTCAACAATTGTATTATTTCACGTATTTACAAGGCTTTGCGAGAACTTTTGATTGGAGTACACTAGGGCCTCATCATTTCTGGTCATTGGCCGTCGAAGAGCATTTTTACCTATTCTGGCCGCTAATCGTCTATTTCACATCGAATAAAAACCTAAAATATATGATTACGGGTATTGTGGTTTTTGCCATAATTATGAGGGCGATCATGTTAGGTGGGGGCTATTCGGTATTCTTATTCACATTCACACGTATTGATTCTTTGGCCATTGGGGCCTTATTGGCCCTGATGGAATTAAAAAATCTGTTTCGACCAGAAAATTCAGGCAAATTCCTACTACTGTTCAGTAGTATGATATTGACCACATTAACCGTATGGATATTTTTTTCAGGAGCGGGTAATGATTATGTACAGAATTCCAGGTATCTATTGCTTTCCTTCACGTATTTTGCGGCGATAGGATATTTGCTTTCAATACGAAAACGGCATGCAATCAATAGGATACTAAATACCCGTTTTCTAAACTATACGGGGAAAATAAGTTATGGACTGTACGTCTATCACCCATTGGTCTATTTGTTTTGTGTACAGTATCTAACTACCGAATATGTAATCGTCGATTTTTTAATTCGATTTGCGCTTTCCTATGCTATTGCAGCACTTAGTTATCATTATTTCGAATCCTCCTTTTTACGATTTAAGAAATACTTTGAGTACAAACGAGATAAATCGCTGCCAATAGGGCAAGCCATACGTGAATGAGGCCTAAGTAACGGGGATGGGGAATAGGACGGTGTTTTTCTAGCTACATCACGCCAAGAGGTTGGAAGAATTTGATGTATACATAACGAGAATATGTTTCTTTAAAAACTGCCTAATTTCATAGGAATTTTCAAATAGTGGCTTTAGAATTTTCCGAAGTTTTGCCCACGACTTGATTCTTTGGGCCATGAACATAGTACATATCCATCATGCCTTTGTTTTTTACATGGATCTGACCACGATGCTCGCATTGGTATGTATCCTTTATTAACAAGTAGGTGCTTTCGGAAATGTTGATCATCCCGGGTTCAGATAATGATTCCATGCGCGCCGCCACATTAACGGTATCGCCCCAGATATCATAGGCGAACTTCTTGGTGCCTACGACTCCGGCTACTACGGTTCCAGTATTGATACCGATACGCACGTCAAAGGGCACAACCACATCATCGACTTTTTGTTTGGCATCCTCCATTACTTGGGCAATTTCAAATGCCGCCTGCACCATTTTATGGGGATGGTCCTGCGTTGGAAAGGGCAAACCCCCAGCCACCATATAGGCATCCCCGATGGTCTTTATTTTTTCAAGATCGTATTTCTCGACGATGGCATCGAATTTTGAAAAGTAATAATCGATGGTTTTCACCAATACTTCGGGCGATAAGTTATTCGAATAACTTGTAAAACCTTTAAAATCGGTGAACATGACGGTGACCGAATCAAACTTTTTAGCAGAGACCTTCCCATATTGCTTTAATTCGAGGGCCGTTTCATCGGGGAGAATATTCAATAACAAATTTTCTGAACGGTTTTTTTCTTCCTCGATGATCCTATTTGTTCTTTTGACATAACGGTATCGCTTATAAGACCCTACAGCCAGGAGAACTACTAAAATCAAGGAAGCGATGGTACCGTAAATGACATATTTCTGCCGTTTTGCGGTTAATTGGGCAATTTCAGCCTCCTTGTCTAACAAATCAATTTCACCTTGTTTTTTATCGAGATCAAAATCGAACTGCAGACCGCGAATTTTATCGTCGGTGGCCACATTGAATAATGAATCCTTGGCCGCAATGAGTTTCGCCTGGAACTTAAAGGCGCTGTTAAATTCCCCTTTATTGGCATAAACCCGAGAAAGACCTTCATAAATATCCTTGAGCTCAAATTTAGTGCCCATTTCGTTCGCTATTGATTCTGCTTCCTGGTATGCCTCGAGGGATTTTTGGAAATCAACGTCTTGATATACTTTTCCCAATTCGGTCAAGGCCTGTACGGTCTGCAGTTGTTGATTATTCTCCCTAGCTATTTCGTATGCCTGTTCCAAATACGCAATAGCTTTTTCCTTATGACCGGTTTTAAATTCTAGTTCCCCTAATTTTATTAGATTGTCTGGATGGTCAGTGGTGTTTTCGGTTAATTTTAAGGCTTGTTGGTAATATTTCAGGGCTTGCTCAAAATTTTCCTTTTTAAAGTATATTTCACCCACTCCCATTAAATAGTAAACAGTTACTTCGGCGTCATTCAATGGGTCTAAATAGGGGGTAAGCTGATTATAATAATCCAAAGCAATATCATAATCTTTGGGTGTATCGCCATAAACCCCTGCAATATTTATTAAGGCCGTGGCGATGCGTAACGTATCCTGTAATTTTTCGGAAATGCCTAATGACCTTAAATAATAACCAATTGCTTTAGAATTACTTCCATGATTATAGTAAACTGCACCTAAATTATTAACCAGATTTGCAATTCCTAAAGTATCTTGTATGGTTTCGAATATTTCTAGTGATTTGGTCCAATGGTCCAACACCTCCATATAGTTACCTTGATAATATTGGGCAAGTCCCAAGTTCTTTTCGGCATAGGCCTTGCCCCTTAAGTATCCTAACTTTTCTGCAAGCGCCTTGGCCTGATTGGAGTAGTCCTGAGAGGCCAATATGTCTTCATTATTTAGAATCTCTACACTTAATGCATTTAGAATATTAACTTTTGTAGTATCCTGAAGACTTGATTTTGCCAACAGTTTCAGGCTGTCGACCTTTGCGTTTTGGCCATAAGCACCAGTGAACGCGACCATCAGCATCCAAAAATAACCCCAACGTTTTGACAGCTGTCTAGTTGGCCACATCGTGTTCTAGTCTAATCATCCTTTAAAATCGAATAATCATCATGCCCTTGAGCAGTAATTATTTTTAAAATATACATGCCTTTTCGGTAGGAGCCCATATTGACCTCAATAGGTTGTGTGTTGCTTGCGGTAAATACTTTTTTAAATTTTAACCGTCCATAATAGTCATAGATCTTGATCGTACAATCCTGCGGCTCATCTAGGGCTATTTTTAAAATATCTTTTACAGGATTTGGATAGACCACTCCATAACTTCCATGCAGTTCATGCGCTCTATCATGGTCATCTTCACCCTCATGGTGGTCATCGTCCTCATGGTCATCATCGTCGCGACAATCATTGGATCTGGAAGTGGCGGTCACCGTCTCGGTTTTTCTAGCGACCCCATCATTCGTTGTGAGCGACCAAATTAATTTGGCACCATCAAAATGGATACTAAAATAGCCTTTGCCCGGGGCATATTCAAAAGGAGCTTCTCCAACAAATGTACCTTCACTGGTTAATTGGTTATCCGCTCCCTGAAAAACATATACCGTTCCTGTGTTATTATTCTCGTATTTAAAGTTAGCAATATATTGCAGACTTGAGCGATCATACTCAACACATTTTAAGCGGGCATGTACGTTTACTGTACCTACGCCGTACGGATTTATATAAAGCGTACCTATCGTGGCCAGATTAATTATATAATTTTGTGCATCGCGAATTTTGATAGCATATTTACCGAGTTTGCCGATGACCAGTTCATTGCCTTGGGCATCCTCGAAATAGTAGGGGATACCTTGTGGGAATATCGTCTCCGCGGTATCATAATAAACAAAGCCCAAAAATTCTACTGGGATGGATTCGGGATCCGGCACGGTTCCTTGATTTACCAATAAATCTCCAATTTGAATAGTGAGTATGGCAGGGACCACGGTCAATTTACCACTGCCCACTTCATTGGCCACTACATAGTTTTTGGGTTCCCTCAGGCGGATTTCATATTGGCCGACGTTTAAGGGTTGCCCTAACTCATATTGATTATTTTGAGCATCTACTAAATAATACGGGATATCCCCGAACTCTTCCGCAAATACACTTTCATCTTCCCCTTCGGCAAAGCCGGAAACGTTCAGATTGATATCGCCCACCGAAAGCAGTTGGCCATAGGGAATCTCTAGCGCATCGGTTTTGGCCGTAAGCGATTTTTTAGCTATCTCCAAAATTCCCACGACATCATAATTCAACGAATAATTTAACGGGGCATGCACCCTTATTTCATATCGGCCTACATTTAACTGTTCACCCAATTCGTAATCCTGGTTAGTAGCAATATCCACAAAATAATAGGGGATACCTTCACTGAAAATGTCTGTTGCCGTTTCTTCATATTTATATCCTGAAATAATAGAATTGATATCTTCCGCGGTTATTCGGTCTCCATATTCCTGCGTTATATTCGGTGTTTGTATATGTAAAGTAGCCGGAGCGACACGAATCTTGCCCGAAGCATAGGTGATATTAAAATTAGCGGCAGTAGGTGACAAAAAGGTTCCTGGATAAGAATATTCAAGATCTTCATCCCCATTGGTGACATCCAGCCCACTTAATAAATTCAAGGAGTAGAACTTATCAACCGAACCACCCTCTTCTGAATCATCCAATAAGTCAAGTATCGTAAATACCGATTCGTAATTGTTTTTGTCATCGGCACCCCCTAAACCACTATCATTGACCAATGCTTTAGCGCGATTGTTGAAGGTAACATTTCCAGCTAGCAAATCCTCGCCGTTCACTATGGCACTAAATAAATTGGTTTCACCGTTCACCAACGCTTTTGCCCTGTTGACCAAATAATTTTCGAAGACCTGAACATCCAAATCAATTACATGCATATCATTTACTAATGCCTTCGCTCTATTGAGAATCGTATTCTCAGTAGCCATCCAACTACCTCCATCCAAAAATTCATTATTAACAAGTGCTTTAGCCCTATTTATCAATGCCAAGGTATTATCAGCGTAAAAATCAGCTGCGTGGGCATTCTTAATTGTCTGTAAAAACAGTGTGTTGTCAGTAATACCTACTGTAGCATATTGATAATTCAACTGCAATTCGACCGCGTCGCCATAGGTAATATTAAGATCTTCAGGGGATATCGTCAGGTCTTTTTTAGTCACCGTAAATAATCCGTTTACAAAGTTTACCTGATAAGCTGCAGCTTGTTCCTCAGAAAGGGGTGCTGCAAAAGAAGGTACAAGGGCATAGTTATTTACATCGGGATAGGACCCGACGGCGGGCGTTGAAAATTTGATATTCGGAAGCCCCAAATCAGCCAAAGTCACCCCTTCTGGAAGCCCTTCGACTACAACATCAAATTGAGATTCGTACGATTGTCCATATTCGATGTCCACGTTATTCGCAGTAATTTTTAAGGCAATGCGACCATCGTTAAAAATGGGTAATGGGTTTGAATCTCCTCCCCCAGCACTTGCCGGGAATCCTAAATTTTCAGAATTCGTATTTACGATGACATTCGGATTCCCCGTAAAGGGAGGTACTGTGACTATAATCTCGGTATCGCTGAACGATTTGACCGCCAATTGAACCTGACCTTCACCTTCCCCGAATTTTACCAGTGGCACTTCGGGCTCTCCTGATCCTCCATTGTCAACGGGAACCGGAAAGTATTTCCCCGT
This sequence comes from uncultured Flavobacteriaceae bacterium, assembly GCA_963798435.1. Lineage (GTDB taxonomy): Bacteria > Bacteroidota > Bacteroidia > Flavobacteriales > Flavobacteriaceae > JALHST01. Next base: position 238,950 of record CAWCTF010000005.1, on the reverse strand, counting down.
CAAGGTTACATCGACATCTTCAATACTAAGTTCTCCTTCCCCAACAGTTAGACTTGTAAGCACTGCGGTTTGAGCGGCAATCTGTTTGAGTGCCAGCCCTGCATTGATCAAGCCATCCCCGGCCTGTACTTCGTCCCCGGGGATCTGTACCGCGCTATTTTTGAATAATTGCAGAACTTGATCGGCTTGCAAGTTTGTCGATACGGGCACTTCGGTGGGTAATCCATCTGGATACCAAGAGGATAAGGCCGATTTCATGAGTGCGAAGGCCCCGGCAGCATGGGGGGCGGCAGCTGAGGTTCCAAAAAAGTTGGGTAAAAGATCGGGGATCCGCACTTATATCCTGCCCAATCGATCCTACATTCGTGTTCCCTCCATCAGGGGCCGAAATATCTACTTGCAGCAAACGATTGTTTGATAAGATACCTGCGTAGGAGGAAAAGGCTTCCGCTGACGGGTTTTGGGCTACCCGATAATCTACGGCACCGACCGTAATTGCTTCGGCGGTCATGGCATGGCCACTGACCGTGGGCGCACCTGAATTGTATTCCATAATTTGGAGTCCGTCTGAACGGAATACGATATATCGAAACGCCAAGTTGGCCGGGGCAGGACCATTGGCACTCACGATCATGATATTGGCGGGGGCACTGGCACTAGCTTCAAACAACATGGCCTCCACTGAATCGCCGAATAGGTTGACCCGGTTGGTATCAACAATGCGATTCCCAGCATCATCTACCAGATAGATATCCAGGTCGGTGGCGGCGCCCACTTGATTATTCTGGGAGGCCAGGTCTTCGTTCCATTGCAACACGATCATATACGTTCCTGGAGCCACTTGTATTTTTTGCTTCACATCCTGGTTCGCTCCAAATACATGGGCCCGTGCCGGACTTCCCCCTGTGAGAAAATCGGTCACTGGGGCGGCGGTGGAGTTCACGAACACACTTTGATAGCCGATATTCTTAAAGTTTCCTGCCGAGGTAAAATAAAAATTCCCCGAAATGGCCGTAAAACGTTTTATTGATTCGGCAATTTGCCCATCCTGGAAAAAGGGTTCCAAGGGGTAGGTGATGTCGTCGACGATAATAGAGTACCCCGCATCAGCCAGATTATCAATGCCAAGGGAAAGATCCCTTGGCGATAAAACGCCTGTACGGAAACCCAGGGTGGCACCCGGGGCAACATCATGCAAAATCTGTAGCATGGCCCGGCCTTCATCAGATCCCACCCCATTCGGATATTCTTTAAGTACCTGTACGGGGGTTGGATATTGTGGATTGCCAGCACCTGGCAAATCACCTTGCTGTGCATCAACCGTTGCCTTTGATGGTTGCCCTGCACTTGCGGGCTGGGTATCAAAACTGTCAGAAATGACGGCCGCTAAAACCCCGGTACCATCTAATGGCTTAAAATTCCCTTCGCTGTCCCGTGTGCCAAATGACTCGCGTGCGATATTCGTTAACATGGCCCCATCGCCTTGAGTTTCGGCGATGCCTACTTTTGGAAAGGGCAGGTACATCGGTCGAATAAAATTGAAAGTGGTGGGGTAATCGTTTAATTCAAGCAACCTATTGATCGGAAAGAAGACGTCAATCGTCGCATAATTTTTAGCAATGACAACTGCTGGTGCTACGGTAAAATCGGCCATAGGAACATTAAATCCGCCTGTTGTGGTAAGCAAGGCAAGGGCATTTTGCATTTGACCTTCCTTTGGGACGATTTCCAGAAGTACTTTCCCTTCTTTTATCTGATAAATGAAACCAGAGGGCTGCTCCCCGGCATTGTTGGTGGCCAAAGCCGTTAATTCGGCACCTATCAAAGTATAAGACTTCCCGGCCCCACCGAAAACCGGGAAAATAACGTTATCACTAGAGCATACAGAAGAGCGGGAGGTGGCCCACACTTTCGTTTTATGGGATTGCTCATTTCGTTTTTGACCCGGGAAGACCACTGTCCATTTGGCATGTCCGCGTCCATTGAATACCACCGAAAATGCTTTTGCGACCGTTCCTGGTTTAAAGGATTTTATTCCCGGCAATTTTTCTACGCCGTGATGATGGTTTTCCCTGGGTTCGCGAATATCCTCTGCATCATCATCGCTTTCATCAGTATCAAGCGCATCTTTTAGATAGACAAAACTATCCTTCTGGTCGACAGTAATTGTCTGGTTGGTAGGGTTTGTGTACCCAAAATAGGCTTCATACATCCCATTGTCAAGCTTCCTGATACATGTAAATAAGATTACATCATTCTTATTGCCATTATGACCTTCATCGTCTTTATTTTTTCCTTTTTTTTGCCCATAGCCTATGAAAGCCGTGCCAAAAAGCATGCCTATGACGAGGAAGCAACTGATAAAAGGATTTATGGATACTTGAATATAAGGGGATATGGCTTGGCGAAGTCCTAAGGTTATTTTCGGAAGCGATATAGGATTCTCAAGTCCGAAGGGGTAATTTTTTTTCATAGTGTGGGTCGATTGGTCTGGTCTACTATCTCAAATTTGCAATGTATTTGGGTCATTATTTCCGTACTAAAGGCATATTCATTTTGACAGATTTAAAATATCGGTCGTAGGGCTTTGTGCCGAAAAATAATGGCTCACGAACTTAGGCGTTACTGCCAAAGTTTTACTATCAATCAATGCCTATTCAAGCGCGATTGGCGATAGCCACCTCGGCGTCTGAAAACAGAACATACCAATAAAACACAAGGGGGGGGTATTTTTTTGTGAAAATGAGACCATACAGGTCCCAAACATTCACATAATGAATTGCCAATTAAAGCAAGGCACAAAAAACAGTACTAAGTTTGGAAAAATTTAGGGGCAATAACATTGTAAATATATTAATAAAAATGAGATTTCATTGAATAATTTTTAACATAATTGAAAATATGGTGCGAATGTAGGAATTATCGTATGCTTTCTTTGTGTTCGTAAAAAATTACTCAACAGGGATTAGAAGTGGTTTTGGCTGCTACTTTTCGGGTTGTGATGGCGATTGATTTTTCAAATTAAAAATAACCAAAGGCATAGGTAACCTATACATTTTTTAAAAAATCACCAATTGCTTTTGTACCTATTTTATGGGATATAACCAGTCGTAATCCACAAATGGCGCTATTATACTCATTTAATTCGCCGCCAAATCGAACGCTTTCACAGGGTGTCACCTTAAAATTCATTTCATACAACAGCAGTAGATCATAGAAAGCAGTTCCAATCTGCGATTAAGTGTGATTTAAAGACATTTTGTAGAAAAAAAGTACGATCTTCATAGAATAGCTTATCAAAAAGTCAATATCTTACGATTTCCACTGAATGCGATGATATGCCCACTAAACGATACGCGAAGCTCTTCTTGGGGTTCTTTACTGCATATTTTTAGATGCTCTGGCCAGATTATTGGGGTTGAATGTAAGAAGATATCCAACATTGGCATGAACGCACTGAAATCACGACCGAACTTGAGACTAGGGGATCTTAAATTTTAAAAAATGAGGATCAATCCCAGTCGCATGCAGCAACAAACCTGCGGTTTATAGCAATTGCGGCGTGAGGTCATCGCAAAATAGGTGGCTTAAAATCGATTGAAAACAAAGAACTGAATAACCTTAAATCAAAATGATATGAATACAAAACGACGCAATTTTTTAATGAAGTTAGGTGCGGGGGCCGCTGGAGTAGGCCTGGTACCTGCCTTAGGCTTTGCGAAACAAAATGAAACTAAAGGTCCCCAGCCCGAAGATGACGGGCAACAGTTGTTTATAGGCGACGATATTGCCGTGGTAGCAACGCAATATGGCAAAGTGAGAGGCTATGTCTTGCGTGGAATCAATTATTTTTTAGGTATCCCATATGGTGCGGATACGGCCGGGGCCAATCGTTTCATGCCGCCAAAAAAGCCCGAGCCTTGGAAAGAAACCTATCCCGCAATTTGGTGGGGAGATTCTGCCCCGCAATATATGGAGAGTTGGTACGGCAACCCATATGGTGCCTTTAGGGACCACTGGAACTATGGGAAGATCAGTGAGGACTGTCTTAGGATAAACGTCTTCACCCCGGCAATTAATGATGGCAAGAAAAGGCCTGTCCTTTTTTGGATGCATGGTGGAGGCTATACTAATGGGAATGGCATTGAGCACGATGGGTATAATGGTGAAAACCTGGCCAGACTGGGCGATGTCGTATTTTGCTCGGTGAATCATCGCCTTGGGCCACTGGGATATGCGAATCTTGCTGCAGTGGGCGGTGAAAAATATGCTTCTTCGGCCAATGTGGGGATGTTAGATCTTGTAGCCGCGTTACAGTGGGTACAGGACAATATCTCCAACTTCGGAGGTGACCCTGCCAACGTAACGATTATGGGACAATCTGGGGGTGGGGCGAAAGTATGCACGATTTCGGCGATGCCAGCTGCAAAAGGGCTTTTTCATAAAGCGGTGGTGCTGAGTGGTGCTTCGACCAAAGCGGGCGACCAGGAAGATTCTGAAAAACTGGGAGCCTATTTGCTGCAAGAAGCTGGGATTTCCGATTCTGAAATAGACAAACTTCAGGAAATGTCCTGGCAAGACTATTATGCCATTTCCGATCGTGCGAGGGCCAAATTTGCAAAAGAGGCTTCCTCCTCTGGAATGCGGGCAGGCTTTAGACCTGTTGTGGATGGCGCCATACTTCCAGAGCACCCTTACTGGCCCGACCCCACCCCGATTGCGGCCGACATACCTATGATGATATGTTCGACTTTTAATGAACAATCCCCAAGTTGGGCCGATTCGTCCCTTGAGAATATAACGCTTGATGAAGTGGTGGAAAAAGTGAAGGAACGCGCCGGATTTAGATCCGGATTCGGCGATAAGGCCGAAGATGTAATCGAGGCCTACACAAAGGCGTTTCCAGGCAAAAAACCTGTAGAAATATGGTCTTTGGTCAGTAGCAATCGGCAAAGTGTCGTTGACTTGGCGGACGCGAAATCAAAACAAAAAGCACCTGTATTCGTAACTTGGTTCGGATGGCAGCCGCCACTTTTCGATAATCGGATGCGTTCGTTCCATTGTCTTGATATCTGTTTTTGGCTTTATAATACCGATTTGATGCTAACACATACCGGAGGGGGAAAAAGACCAAGGGACTTATCGGCTAAAATGGCCGGAGCATTAATACAATTTATGAAAACGGGTGATCCAAATGGTGGTGGCTTGCCAAAGTGGCCCAAATACACTTCGAATAATGGAGAGACCATGATTCTTAGTGATACCTGCGAAATGAAAAACGACCCCGATAGGGAGGCAAGAAAAGCGTTGCCCTCTTAAAATGGCCGACAATTGTATTCTATAGAGGGTGAGGACTGTCGCAGACCTCTGCCGCTACCTACTTGTTTGGAGATCCAAAAATGGCCAATCCGATCTTATGGGAAGCGGCAGCTGTCTAATCGTATGCGGGCCCTGAAACACCACCTACGCTTTTATCAATAGTTCGCTTGCAAGAATGCATGCAGGTGGGGACGACTCCATCAAAATCCTGAAAGGATATGGTACCTATACAAAAAGCTTACAGGTCGATGCTCTTCCCCATTCCTTTTGCCAATATTGCCTAGGGTTCGATCTCAGAGTAGTAGCCATCGATCAATTCCTAAAAAAGTATTCCCTTGATTGTCCAGAATTTTAGGTACTGGCAAATGCTATTTTTTCAAGGATTATGTATCAGTTTATCATTTTTTTGGAGCCTTCTACTAAAAAACAAAAACAGTATTCCACATAAAAGCCAAGCCGGAAGCGTAACGAACGATAGGAACACATTAAATTGTAGGGAGATAGAATAAAAGAGCCCAAAACTGATTGCCCAGGCAAAGAGCACGGCCTTGTTGTACTTTATATTCGCAACATCTGCATAATTTTTAACGATTCCCACTTGCTTATAAAAGAAATGTTCGAAAACGATCACGGCTCCAATAGGCGCTAAAATAAACCCATATAGGGCAACAAAATCAAGTAATTTCATGGCAAATGCTGGAAAAATTCCGGCAACGGTGGCAATGGCACCGGCAATAATCGTCACCCAAAATGTAGACACTTTGGGCATGATGGCCTGAAAAGCGAGTCCGGCCCTATAGATGGTCGGATTGGCGGTCGTCCATCCCGCTAGAATGACCGCGATGATTCCGAAAGCGCCGAGGGCATTATAGGCTAAAGGACCGGGGGCCACCGTCGGGGCCTGCCCGTTGGCCAAAATCAACTGGGCTTCAGGAGATTTGAGATACACCGCATATAAGAGTGCTGCAGCAATCCATGCCATATAATGGCCCACGTACATCCCTGCAGCGGTGGTCCAACCCGAATTGGCATTTTTAGCAAATCGAAAAACCGAAAGATCTGACATGCCCACATGCATCGCCGCATTGGCAAACCACGACCAGATGACCACATGCCAAAATGTATACTTTATCTGACCTGGGAATGGTTCGGAGCCTTCTCCCCAAATATTCCAAAAATCAGTGAAATTTTTGACGCCCAATTGGTTGATCGCCACAATTCCGCAGGCTAAGAAAGCCAGGACGATGATAGGCGCCATCCAATTGGCGGCCTTTGAAACCATGGTAAAGCCCTTAGCTGCAATAAGCGATATCATTGCACCGATGGCAATTACAATGACAATCCAGGTGATGCCATTGGGCATCGTATCGGTAAGTTTCGGCATTTCCATATCGAAAGGGATACCTACGGCGGTCGCCGAGACGGTGATCATGGCGCCAGCCAGAAAACAAAACAGGATACCATTGGCCAGGTTATACCCGATAACCAATTTTTTGCCACAGATTTTTTCCAATTGATAATAAAGGGTCAAGCGATATTTTACGGCGATTTCCGCGGTAAGGAACCGCCAGCTAAGGACTGCCAGGAAATTCCCCAAGAGCAACCCAATGATCAGATCAAAGGCACTTACCCCGGCGGTCAAGAATAACGGGCCAATTACAAATTCAGTTCCTGCGGCATGTTCCCCAGCATACATCCCTAAAAAATTTGTCCAGCCTCTTAATTTTGATTTAGGGACAGGGGTACGTTCAAATTCACCCCCGGCGATTTCTTCGATTTCGTCTTGTTCTAAACTTATTTGACTCATAGTACTTGGTTCGTTGGTTGGTTGCTATCTTATTTTCAGTGATAATTGTTTTTTGAGGACATAATTTCTTTTGAGCAAGGCGGGCTTCAAGGTGACGTCCTTAAGTACGATAACTGCGCCTAAGGCAGATCCCATTGGGGATTCGGTGGTAAAAAGTTTTACCTCCCCCAAATAAAAAGCCAATAGTTTAATAAATACTTCGTTATCGGCAAAACCACCATCGATATAGATCTGGTCGATGGTTTGTTCGCCCATTACCAATTTAATATTAAGCACTTGTAATTCAACGAGTTCCAATACCAAACGGTGGTAGGCATGTTCATAATCCCAATACAAAGGATTGGTTGCCGGTGTTTTTTTATCTCCTACTAAATGCTTCCATTCAAAAAAGGGTCCTGATTCTTTTCTGACTTTAACAAATATGTCCTTATCAAACGCAATGCGCTTATGTAATTCTAAAGGCACTTGATATTTTGCGGCCAAGACCGCCACTTGATGTTCGTATTCATTTCCTAGAAATAGGCGGGATACCTTCACGGGTCGACCATCGGTCTGCATGTTAAAGAGGCAACCATTCCGCATATCTTGGTCGGTCAACATATGATTCGAAAAGGGATTGATAGAAATGCTCCAGGTACCAGTTGAAACCAGGATAAACGAATTTTTTATAGTTCGAATAAAAGGGATTAGGGAAGCGGAGCTGTCATGTATGCCTATGCCAACGTTGATTTTTTTACCTTGAATCAGTATCGGAAATAGCGTATTGGTCGCTGTGATGGGCGGTAATAACACATCGATTTTCTCTTTGTAGACCCAATCATGATAGTCTTTCTTTTCGTAATCCCAAAGGGTGGTATGACAGCCGATACTGGTGTATTCACTGACTGGGACACCCGTAAATCGATAACTGAGATATTGGGGCAGATGCAACGAATATTTGAGCTTCGAAAAAACCTGTGGCTTTGTGTATTTGAGTACGTAAAGTTGCAGTCCCGAATTTAGCATTCCGAGTTGTGGGGAACCTGTTATTCTTGAAAACACCTCCTTCGGACCATATTGCCTATAAAACGTATCAAGGATGTCTGCATCCATGGGTTTCAGGTAATTATAAAGGGGCGTCAATACCTCGCCCTTTTGGTCAATATGTACGAAGCTCGCCCCATAACATGAAAAGTTCAACGTCTGTATTTCATACAGGTGCGATTGCAAAAGTCGATCAAAAACTTCCTGTATCCATTGCACAAGTGCCTCCAAGTTTTCTGCTGGATACCCGTCGTCATCTTCAATCTCATCAAAGTTGATGAATTCTCGATATACTTCATGATAGTCGGTATCAAAAAGGAAAAACTTTTTGTTGGTCTTTCCTATGTCGAATACGGCCGATACCTTGATTTTCATTTTTTGGTTCTTAAAGTCCCGATGCAACGGTATGTTTGCCTCTTTCTTGTATCAATTGTTCCCGGATTTTTAAGGAACGAAAAGTCTTTAGAGGCTGCAGTGCGCCACCTCGTCTTAATCGTGCAGCTTCTAGAAGCGGTCTTACATCGGTGCGAAAGGCTTTTTGCAAAATTTCCTGGCAAAGGACCACATCGTTAGCCTCCTGGGCTGTCTTCAATTGTTCTTGATCAATCAAAAGGGCCTTGGCATAGGCTTCTTGGATGGCTTCAAGGGATTGGATCAAATCTTCCAAGGGATCTTTGATAGTATGGCTGGCATCGATCATCCACGCGGGATACGGATTTTGCGGATTGTTTTGCATACCGTATACCAATTCGTTGAAGATCAAAAACAAGGCATAGGGCTTAATGCTGCCCACGGTACTGTCGTCATCGCCGTACTTGCTGTCATTAAAATGGAAGCCACCCAGTTTGCCTTTGAGCATTAATGTAGAAACGATCTGTTCGATGTTGGTATTGGGCAAATGATGTCCCAAATCTACCAAGGTATAGGCCCTGTCTCCGCAGGCGTTCGCCAGCATAAAAGAGGTACCCCAATCTTGAATGACCGTGCTGTAAAAATTGGGTTCGTAGGGTTTGTATTCTATAAACAGTTTCCAATCAGCGGGTAAGTGGCCGTAAATTTCCTTAAGACTGGCCTCGGTATATTGCAATGCCGTTTGAAAGTTGTATTGTCCTGGAAAATTGGCCCCGTCTGCCAACCAAACGGTCAAACTTTTCGAGCCCAATTTTTTACCGATTTCAATAACTTCGACGTTGTGTTGAACCGCTTGCTTACGAACGGCTGAACAATTTGAACGTAAAGATCCGAACTTGTAGCTCTCCTTTGCGTCTTTCTGATCTTGGAAGGTATTTGAATTGACGGCATCAAAAAGAAGGTCATGACTTTCAGCCAGTTCCTTGATAGCCTTATAATCGCTAGGCACATCCCACGGAATGTGCAACGATATGGCGCCAGCCGATTGTGTCAGGGCATGCAAGATGCCTACATCTTCGATTTTTTGTTCCAGAGTGGCCGGTTCCCCATAAAAAGAAAACCTGCCGAAGCGGGTGCCACCTGCACCCAACGCCCAACTGGGAATGGCAATTTGAAAGGCTGCTAACCGCTCCAAGATTGCATCAACATCACTTCCAGAACGGGCGAGGGTTTGCGCTATAAAATTGAAGCCTTCGTTATGGGTTTCTAAATAAAGCCGGTTGTCTTCCGCAATTCGTTTTTTGGTAATTCTCATTGAATATTGATTTCAATCTGATTGTGTGCAATGAAGATAACGAAACCGATTGAATACGCTATCGTACAAAGGCATTGGCCATGCCCCCATCTACGTTGATGATATTTCCTGTTGATTTATCCAGGATGGCCACCAGTGCAAAAACGGCACCCGCGATATCGTCGGGATAGATGATTTCGTTCAACAGATTCCGTTTGGCATAATGTGCGGGAAGTTCCTCTACCGTAATCCCATATGCCTTGGCCCTGCCTTCGGCCCAGGCTCCTTCCCATATTTTGCTGCCTACGATGACTCCATCGGGGTTCACGGTATTCACTCGAATCTTATCGGGCCCCAATTCGGCCGCCAATAAACGGGCCATGTGCTGTTGCGCCGCCTTCGCCGTACCATACGCCACATTGTTGGGTCCGGCCACCAAACCATTTTTACTCGCAATACTTACGATGTCGCCGCCCAGACCTTGCATGCGCATAATGTTCACGGCCTGTTTGGCCAGCTCGAATTGCCCTTTTACCAGCACGTTTTGCAAGATATCCCAATCCTTTTCGGAAGTATCTTCCAAGGGTTTTGAGATGGCAAGTCCGGCACTATGCACGACGATATCGACACCCCCGAACTCAAGGCACGCCTTTTGATAGGCATCGGCAATCGACCCGGCCTGAGTCACATCGCAGACCGCATACGCCGCAGTATCCGGTTTGTAGGTACCAATGGCCTCCTTTAACCAATTCTCGACAATATCCGACAATACGATATTCGCCCCTTCGGCCGCCAATTTATCGGCAATGGCCTTGCCAATGCCCCCACCGGCCCCAGTGACCAAGGCTATTCTTCGTGATAAGGGTTGTTCTTTGGGCATGCGCTGTAATTTGGCCTCCTCCAACAACCAATACTCGATATCAAAGGCCTCCTGTCGCGGGAGGGAGGTATATTCAGAAATAGCCTCGGCCCCGCGCATCACATTGATGGCATTGATATAAAATTCACTGGCGACCCGGGTCGTCTGCTTATTCTTCGCGAAACTGAACATCCCGACGCCCGGATAGATGATGATCACCGGATTGGGGTCCCGCATGGCCGGGCTATTAGCCTTTTTGCATTTTTCATAATAAGCCGCATATTCTTGTCGGTATTTATGAAAAGAAGGCTTTAATTTTTCTAAAATACTGGCCGAATCGGATACATCTTCCTTGGGATCTCAAGGTCAAGACCAACGGTTGGATCTTGGTACGCAGAAAATGGTCGGGACAAGAGGTACCCATGGGGGCAAGCCGCTCCAAATCATAACTATTGATATATTCCAGAACCACATCGGAATCGGTAAAATGACCGATCATCCGGTTTTCCGAAGAACAGAGTCCACGAAGCAGCGGTATCAATCGTGCAGCTTTGTCCTTACGACCCACTGCAGATAAGCTCTGTACTTTTTGGCCTCCAAAAACCGTTCCTTTTTCCTGTATTTTCTTTTCAATGAATTCGGAAGCCATTTCAATAACCTCCAAACTGTTCATATAACATTCGTACGACGTATCGCCCCACGTAAAGAGGCCATGACTTCCAAGAACAATGCCGCGAATACCGGGGTTGTCATTCAGGCATTTTTCAAGTTGGAGTCCCAAATCGAACCCGGGCCGTTGCCAAGGTACCCATCCCATGGTATCGCCCCAGATTTCGCGGGTCACTTTTTCACTATCCTTTGCCGCGGCTACGGCAATCAAGGCGTCGGGATGTAAGTGGTCAATATGTTTGAACGGAAGCAAGCCGTGCAAGGGGGTATCGATCGATGGCGCTTTGCTCTCCAGATCAAAAATGCAATGGTCAAAGAGGCCCACCATGCGATCTTCATCGGTTAGACCACCATATACATTTTTGAGATTCCGGAGTCTTTCGGTGTACAAACCTGCAATACCCGCTTTGGTCAAGGTACCGATGTCACCCCCTGAGCCTTTGATCCACATGACTTCTACCTCTTGGTTGGTCAAGGGATCTTTTTCTAGGGTCTTGCAACTGGTATTTCCACCGCCATAATTGGTAATGCGAAGATCTGCGCCTAGGATATTGGAACGGTATAGAAAAAGTGCCACCTGATCATCGCCCAAAGAGGCAGCTTTCTCTTCGTCCCAGAGATACGCCACGTACTTGAAATCTTTTAACCTCGTACTCATCGTTTGTTGTTTTTATGCTAACTATTTAGGTTTAATCATTTCCTGGTTTGTTTCATCACCCGAACCGGCCCCAGCAATCCCGCTGGCAACAAAGGCTCCTTGCCTTGATAGAACGGCATGATCGTGAAGGTAATACGTTCTTCAGGCTTCTTTTGTGCATCCCCGATCAAACGGTTCACCCAAGTGTTTGTCACCCTGATTTCCAACGTATTTTCACCTGCTTGCACGGCTTCGGTAATATCCAAAACAAACGGGGTTTTCCAAGCCACGCCAACTTTCTTGCCATTGATGAAAACTTCCGCAATATTCTTGACTTCTCCCAAATCAATATAGTAGGAAGCTCCTTCTTCAACATCGGCCAGGTTGAAGGTATGTTGGTAACTTGCCGTACCCGAAAAATATTTTATCCCCGCTTCCTCGCTTTCCGTCCATGATTGCAGGTTCTCGAAAGTGGTAGGGGCGGGAGCACCCCTATTTTCCTGAAATGCGACCTGCCATGGGCCACTCAGTGTCAAAACGTTTTCTGTATTGGTTGCGGGAAGAACAAGGCTGGTGGTGGCGGCTTCATTCAAAAAGAGGATAAAATAGGCATCCCAAGCGTCAAAAGGCAGCTCGACCCAAGTTTTTCCATCTTCAATAGAATAGGATACTTCTGAAACTTCCCCGGTCTGTGGATTCCATTTTTTAGGCTGCTTACCGATTACCCGAAAGGCAATTTTCGCCTCTGTTGGGTCTATACTTCTGTTGTTCAACCAATAAATATGGCTTTTTCCAGAAGCCCTATGACGAAATAGAATCTTATGGTCAGTCCCGGTAACTTCAACATCTTTAGGTATTTCAAGGGCGATGTTTTCTCCCACATTCGGTTTGCCCCAAATTTCATCGACTACCGCTTTAAATGCTGCTGCATCATCCGTTAAGCTTGGAGTTTCGACGGGTTTTGCTCCTTTGATCTTTACCCCGGCGTCGGAAAGCTCCTTTAGCTTTTTCAAAGTCGACATCGTCATTCTTTGGGTTCCTTTATCCAATTGCAATAGTTCATAGGTAACCCCGCTTTTGGCCTTTAACTTTCCATTTTCTGCTGAAATGGCCTCTTTTAAGATGGTCGCACTTGTAAAATCGAATTCGTGACCCTTTGGTATTTCGGGCAGACTTTCCGAACTGATCAAGGTAACATTATCATTTTCCCCGTAGAGGTAAAGAATATCAGCCACGTTCTGGCCTTGCTGCAATAAGTATGAGCTACGTGCCAAATAATCTATCCAGGCTTTGGCTCCCGCACCTGACCAAGTTTCTTGACGGCCAAAATATTGTCCAAAGGGCCCTAATGAAAAGCCCGGCATTTTATCATCTAAAGGTTGATGTACCGAAGTATGGATGACAAATCGGTTGAGGCCTGATGCCAGTTCCATATCAGCGGTACGTTTTAATTTTTCGGGGTACCAAGAAAAAGCATTCTGAATAGCTGTCATAGACTCTGCTGCAACAAAAGGTTTCCCGTAAATATTGGCTACTGAGGCCGCTTCACGAATATCTGCCTCGCTGCGTACTTCCTCATCGTTACCCCCGGCAAGACTACCCGGAGTCCACATGGCACTCATCGGGATATCGGCATTTCGCTTTACATCCATGCCATCGGCCAAATAGATACGCCCGCCTTCATGGGATTCGGTATAGCGTTTCATACCTCTTTTGTGTAGTTCCTCCCCTATGACATCGTAGTGGTTATCGACGATCATTTCTCCAATCGTCTTCCTGAAATCCCAAAGAAATTTTTCGGATTGATTGCTATCACCAACAATATAACCCGCCAAAACAGGAATCCACGGGGTCATATCATACCCCCTGCGTTTTTGAAATTCGATGGGCATATTATGTGTCCAGTTCATGTGTCCGGCCTCATAACTATCGAGTACCATGTATCCTAGGCCTTCGGCACCCATAAGGCCCCCTGTGGCATCCTTATACATATCCAAGTAGGTATTGATATATGTACGTACTGCATCTGCATCCAATTTATCGACTTCGAGTCCTGTGGCTTCCGGAGAAGCGGGATGATTCTCTCTCCCTGTTAAACTATAGCCCAATCGAATAATTTTCCAATTCCCTTCAGGTACTTCCCATTTTAAGGTGCCATTGGCATCCATTTGGTCGGTGAGGTCAATGACATTTTCTATGGACACCCCAGCGATTGGATTATCGGTTGTTAATAATGGTTTTTCACGCCACGCCGCAAAGCCTGCCTTTTGTTCAAAGAGCGAAATGCGGGGTGATGCAAAAAGATTGAATTCAGCCACCTGTATGCCGTCCGGTTCAGTAGGTGTCGGAGCTCCAAACATAGCGGCGAATCCAGATGGTGCCGGAGGAAGCGTCTCTATGGCAAAGCGCCAATATTTTGCGGTGGTCTTTTGAAAGTCTCCTGTTGTTTGTGGAACCAGAGTACCTGGGATATCCGCTATTTTTCTAAAGTTCTTTCCATCGTCGCTGACCATGAGAGATCTATTATTCGGACTTCCATTGAATTGTTCCAGCGCATTGTGGTAGGCCCCGGTTACCGAATAAGCGTTAAAAGTCTGTGGTGTGTTGAATTCATATTGAATCCACATAGCTTCGCCAACGCCAGATGGAGGTAAAAAGGCGCTTTCTTGCAAGTTCCCGTCCGTTAGGTTCGCTACTTGGAAACGCCCTGCCGAGGAAGTCACCTTTGGCCGTAAATCATGGAGGCTAACAGCTTTCATTTCCTAGTTTAAAGGCTACAACGACAGCGTCATTATAGTATTCGGGGATTTCACGGGCGACATCCTGCATACTCATGCCCGCTTCAGGACCTATATTCTGGAACACCCCCGTATTACGTGGAGGTGCAGGTAATTTCCCATCGAATTTTTTTCCACCTTCAACTTCAAGTTCTGACCAAACATATTTTTTCATGCCATCTTTGGGTTCCACCCATGGGCCACCCGTTACGCTCCATCCCGGGGATCCGGCAATGGCCATTTCCAAGTGAAGGCTATCTGCCAATTCAGTGGTGAACTTAAAGGCATCTTTCCAGTCGGGCTCCATAAAGACCAATTTCTTATCGACCACCACAGGCGTGAACAGGTTGGCATCAAAATTCTGGAAACCTCCAATACCCGTACGGTGCATCCATTCCAGATCTTTTCTGATCCCGCTTTTGGTCACGTTGCCGTTCATCCAATGCCACCAAACACGGGGTTTGGCCTCGTTGGGTGGAGATTGGAAATTTTGGAGCAGTTCGTTCCCCTTCAAAGTTGATTTCGAGGAAGGAGCACTTTCTTCGCAACCGACAATAAGGGAGGCAAAGAAAAAAAAAGTGTATATGGTTTTAATTCTTTTCATTGCGCGTTATGATTAATTGTGAAAAGGTTAGTCTTAAGTATGATACGCAAGTGTAGCCAATTAATTTTTACAAACCATTCCGTTCTGTTCTGGTACCAATAAAATAAGACGTAATAAAGCCTATGAACTAGGATCTTTAAACTAGCGGGATTTATAACGATCTTCTGGGAATCACGTAAAAAGGATTCTCTACCTGAAGTTTTTGTTGTTTAGGATCAGTTGTGCAGATTTTTTACCCAGCTTTTCAAAGTCGGTCGAGATTACCGTGATACCTTCCAATAAGATTTCTTTTAGTGGCGTATCATTATAGGAGATGATTCCGACATCCTTGGCAAGTTCGAAGTTGGTTTCCTTGATTTTTTTTATCAGCAATACCAGATCATTCTCCATCAAATTGATGTAGGCTGAATGTTTTTCGATAACCTCATTTTCAATGACTTCGACGATCTCAAAATCATAGGCAAATTCTGCACAAAATCGCAAAAACCCCTTTTTGATTTCAACAGGATGATAGGTCCTCTTACGAAACAATAATTTTATCTTGTTATACTTCTTCAGATGCATATTTAGTTCCGACAAAGCCGAATAAATATTTTTCTCAAAATCTTGATATACGCAGATTGCCTTATCGCCCAATTGCTCTACCTGCTTATCTATGATTACTAATTTATCCAAGGCAATTTCTTTGCGAAGAAATGGGACCAGATCGTCCCCACCTTCCTCAAAATGGCAAATAATGGCATAATGCGTATAGTCCCTTGATTTACTGGCTAGTATGAGTTCCTTAAATTGTCGGTAATTGTTGTCATAGATAAAAAAGTCGATGGTGGCACTGTCCCCAAGTTCCTTGGCAAAGGCGTCATAGATGATTTTTTTGTGCGCACTGAGTTTGTTGAAGAGTAAAAAGACCTTCGCCTTAAGTACAAGATCGTCCCTTTTAATATAGTAGCCCTTTCCGGGGACCGATTCTATAAGCTTTAACTGTTTTAAATGGTCATAGGCCCTGACGATGGTATCGCGTGATATATCGAATTCGATGAGCAGTTCGTTGACCGAGGGTAATTTATCCTCGACCTCGACCTCGCCATTTTCAATGGCGGTCAGGATCGAATTAATGATCTGCTGATACTTGGGAATTTTAGAATATTCATTGATGGTGATCAACGCTAGCATCGCGGTAGTTTTTCCTTCTATAAAGTTAATCAATGTGATTTAGCCTATAGTGTGCATTCGCATTAAATGTCAAAATGAAGAATTGCAAAATATTCACATTTTGAATAACGAATTCCAACACCCGAATTCGAAGTTTCAACCTGATTTATTTGATTACTTGGACGTCAAAAATTTAAACTCTTCCAAATATTTGGTTTGCATTCCCAAGGTATTGGTATCAATGACCAATACCGCACTTTCCGAAGTTTTAAATGGATTCCACAGCGGGAGTCCGGGGCCATTTGGATTCCCTGTTTTCGCAAAATTCACCCAATATCCTGACATTTTTTTCTCCAATTCGTGTTCTTCCTGTGTCCAAGATCGATTCCATTGATCAAGCGTGTGTAACGCAAATGGCACCTCCGAGGTATGAAAAGCTCCATAGTTGGGAAAGCCTGGTTTATCGGTCGGTACATGGGTGAATTCATAGAGCCATACGCTCTCTGACATATTTTTAGCTAATAAATAGGCGGGTATGCCTGCGAACGACAATAAATTTAACCGTTGTTGTGAAGCCTTTGCTTCTGCATCGGTATTAGCAGGGAAAAGTGTGAAAAACGCCTTTGATCGTGCCCCATAGTTTTCGGCAGCCGATTTTTTGAAGCCGTCAGCTGTAATTCCGTCAGTCGGAAAAAGACTTCCGTCCCCAGCGACCCAGCCCGTAAGCACCTTGACTTCATTTTGCCTCCCCGCCTTAAAATAGGCCATCAGGTCTTTCGGTATAAAATAATCGTCCAACACCCCTCCGAATCTTCCCGACTCCGGCTGATTGCTCAAAGCCTGAAGGGTTTCCGGTGGCAGTTCTCTTAGCTCCTTCAAAGTTTTGGCATTTGCCAATTCCATAAACTTTTGTCCTTGAGCTTCAGCGGTAGGAAGTTCTTGCAAAAAGCGACCTCCCAATAATCCACCACTTTGGGCAATGGCCTTTTGAAAATACCCTTTGGCCAAAGGAGAGGCGATTAGGGCGTTAACGCTAAAAGACCCCGCGGATTGGCCGGCAATGGTCACATTATCGGGATCACCACCAAAGGACGAAATATTTTCCTTGACCCATTTAAGGGCCTGCAATTGGTCCATAAAACCATAGTTTCCAGAAGCACTATGCCCAGATTCGGTACTTAATTCTGGATGCGCCATAAACCCCAATACCCCGACCCGGTAATTAAGACTCACGAATACAACACCCTGCTGTGCCATTTCAGTACCATCATAGATGTCACAATTTGCCGAACCACTGCTCAATCCACCGCCATAGATCCATACAAAAACCGGTAGTTTTACTTCAGGTTTTACATTTGGGGTCCACACATTCAAGTACAAACAATCCTCACTAAGAGGTTCCGGTTTTGCAATAAACTCCTCGGTCCAGCACATAAAAGGTTCGGGGGTGTTCTGAATAGGACTGGCCGCAAAAACGATGCATTCCTTAATACCTTCCCAGGGTATAACGGGTTGCGGAGCCTTCCATCGAAGTTCACCAATGGGAGGTTGGGCGAAAGGAATTCCCTTAAATATTAGAATATCGTTATCGGAATAGCCCTCTACTTGACCATCGCTTGTTGTAACGGTATTTTGGGCAAATACACCCGTAGTTAAAATCAGAAAAAGAATCCGAATAGTGTTCATTATATTTTTTGGCTTTAGTATTTGTTAGAACTACGAAAAATGCAACTTGATACATTGAATATATGCATTTATCAATTAACTCAGCTTCCGATATCACCTTTAAAAACCCGGTGCCCATTATTAAGCAAGGAATCAGTTGGTCTGGAAGGTTTAATTTGTTTTTCGCCTGCTGTATTAAAGCCCTTTTAAACAGTTGCGGTGAATAATAATACGTAATTTCAATTCAGACTTCCTACTCTTGAAACTATGGTGCCAAGAGCATGAATACAAACCTCATTGGTGCTTCGATGGTTTCCTACCCAATCAATACAACGAACCAACTCTTAGTTTCGTGGTATTCCTGAGTTTCCAAATTCTGGAATCTATAGCCTTTCTAAACGATGTTTTTGATATTTTCAAATATAATTTTAGTTGCTGCAAACGTATTTTTCTGGAAATCGAAAGTCGCTATTTCTAAAACCAGAATGCTTATTGTTTACTGGGGAAAGCTACAAAATTGATCAAAACTTCATTTAAATAAGAATCATACATAGGATACTTCTATTCATTATCAATCCTATTTTAGAATAGACCTCGGTTTGATCATAAAGTAATATTCTTTATTAATGATTTGCTGGGGAAGCTCATGATCACTCCCTACGAAACTCGCTTGGAGAAACCCCGACCCATTTTTTAAACAAGCGACTAAAATAGGCCGGGTCTGTGAAGTTAAGAAAATAGGAGATTTCGGAAATTGAATACGAAGTGTTGAGCAAGTATTTCTTGGCTTCCCCTAGTATATACTGTTGGACCACCTTGAGTGCCGATTCCTGAACGACGGCATGGCAGACCCGGTTGAGGTGCATTTGGGTGATGCCGAGCGCTTGTGCATATTCTTTTATGGACAGGGGATTTTGCAGCGATTGCTTGACCAGCTTTTTAAAATCTTGATAATAGGCCAGGCTTTTATGGGTAGTGGGAAGATCCGATACCTCCGATAAGAGTCGCTTTCTGTAGAGTAGCAGGAATAGAATTTCAAAATATGATTTGATTCCCATTTGTTTTTCGGGCTGTTCCTCGATAAGCTCGCGCTGAATTTTTGCTGTTACGAACACTATTTCTGCCCAGTCGTCGTCAGATTCATCAAACCTTGATAAGGTCATTTGGTTCACCGATAATTGCACAAGGGGTGTATCCCTTAAAATACCATCCAAAAAAGCATCCGACACGGTGATTACCTCCCCTTTTATATCCGATTGAAAATGAAAACCATGAAGATTATTGGCTGGAATGGTAATAATAGCGGGGCCAACAATGCGCGTCTCGGCACCGTTGGCAACGAAAACACCTTCCCCGTTTTTAATCAGGAACATCTGAAAAAGATCCGAATGTGTATGATCTGAAATTTCCCAATTGTAGGTTTTACTTCGAAACTCGAGGGATTCGGTATGGATAAAATCGGGCATATAGGGTAATTGATCATCCCCGAAAAGGCCTTTGTATAGCGTTAATTTCTTACTCATACATGTTAAATATATGCAATTGTTATTAAATACAAAAATTAACTAAAAATACTATATATAAGTTAGTTGTAATTGATTCGAACTTCATTAACCATTTCAAATCAATAAAAAATGTTAATTATGTCCTATAAAAAGTATATTTTATCCAAGCTCTTTTTGTATAACCACCCTACTTTTGAGATGGTACTAATTCGTTGAATGATGAACAATACGATTAAAGAAGCCTTTGATATGCAGGTACAGCCGCCCTATCTGGCCCCTGAGTACAAGTCTACGATTCTGAGGGCGCCATCAAAACCTTTAGTGGTTATAAAGAAATCATTAGCAGAGTTAACGGGACCTTTGTTCGAAGATTTTAGGCTGGGAGCCCTTGACCATGATCTTACCAAAAATTCGATTAAAAGAGGGGAACCCATAGGTGAGCGTATTGTGGTGCATGGGAAAGTGACCGACGAAAGGGGGCATCCCGTTCCAAATACCTTGATTGAGGTATGGCAAGCCAATGCTGCGGGACGTTACGTTCACAAGGTAGATCAGCATAATGCTCCCTTGGACCCCAATTTTTTGGGTACCGGCCGTTGTATGACCGATTCAAATGGCCACTATAAATTCTATACTATCAAGCCAGGAGCCTACCCTTGGGGGAACCATCCGAATGCCTGGCGTCCTAACCATATTCATTTTTCGTTGTTCGGGGCAGATATTTGCAGCCGATTGATTACCCAAATGTATTTTCCAGGTGACCCGTTGTTTGCCTATGACCCAATATTTAATGCAGTTCCTGAAAAGGGTAGGGAACTTTTGGTTTCGGAATTCGACCTATCGGCCACCGAGGCCAATTTTGCGCTTGGTTATCGTTTTGATATCGTGCTTCGTGGTCAAAGGGCAACACCATTTGAAAACCTTTAAACTAAAGTTCAAGCGATGCCTATTTCAAAACAAACCCCATCTCAGACCATTGGCCCCTTTTTTGCCTATGGCCTTACCCCGGAGCAATATGGGTATGATTTTAAAAGCCTCGTAGATAATAAAATGGTTGATCCTGAAAAAAATCCAGATGCCATTACCATATCGGGAAGAATATACGACGGCGATGGCAAACTGATTGAGGATGCAATGATCGAACTATGGCAGAACGATGGTGAAAATCAACTCTTTGGTAGATGCGGTACAGGAACCATGGCGGGCAATCGCTTTACCTTTCACACCATCAAGCCGAAGTTTGCTGACGGCCAGCCGCCCTTTATCTCGGTAATCCTTTTTATGCGTGGTCAATTGCTGCATTCGTATACCCGTATCTATTTTTCGGATGAGCTGGTATTAAATCAAGAAGATCCTGTCTTGAATTCATTACCCGCAGACAGAAAGCGAACCTTGATTGCAGAAAAAAAGGAGGACTATTATGAATTCAATATTCATATGCAAGGCCCCATGGAAACCGTATTTTTTCAAATCTAAACCCCGACTTGTATGTCACTTTATGCTGAAACTTTTTATGCCTACAAGATCAATCAGCTTTACAGTGAAGTGAATGGTATTGGGCAAATGCTTCGGGTAGAGGCCGCCCTAGCCAAAGCACAGGCCGCGAGTGGAATTATTCCCAAAGAAGCCGCCGACATTATCGCTGCCAGTGCGCGGGTAGATTTAATAGACCTCGACAAACTTAAATCGGAAATCAAGCTAGGTGGAAATGCCGCTATTCCGCTTGTAAATCAATTGACCCGGATTATTAAGAACAATAATTTCGAAGCATCGAAATATGTGCATTTGGGAGCAACCAGTCAAGATATCATCGATACCGCCACCATGCTCACTTTAAAGGAAAGTCTAGCTTGGTTCGAGGAAAAGTTGCTTGATTTGGAAGTAGCGTTACTTGCCCTGGCAAAAACCCATCGCACGACGATTATGATAGGTCGCACCTTATTACAACAGGCCCGACCGATTACCTTTGGACTCAAAGTAGCCGGATGGCTTGAAAGTATTACACGTTCCAAGCTTCGGTTGCAAAGTTTGAAAGAAAGAGTGCTGCAAATTCAATTGGGTGGAGCCGTTGGAAGTGGGAATGCGAATATCACCTCGGTTGTACAGGAAAAATTTGCGGCACTTTTAGACTTGCAAAACGGATCTCCTTGGCAGACACAACGTGATAATCTTAATGAAATTGCCACCTTTTTTGGCATACTCAGTGGATCTTTGGGTAAGATAGCCAAGGATATTTCCCTGTTGATGCAGACTGAAGTGGGAGAGGTTTTCGAGGGGGCTTCCGAGGGTAAGGGAGGATCTAGTAGCATGCCTCACAAAAGGAACCCTGTAAGTTGTGCCTTGATATTGGCCAACAGTACCCGGACACCCAACTTGGTGGCAACAATGCTCTCTGCAATGGTGCAGGAATACGAACGTGCCGCCGGGTTTTGGCATGCTGAATGGGAAACGATGGAACAATTAATGGGATTAACGGCAGGCTCCTTGGAAAAAACGATTGATTTGATTCAAAATTTGGAAGTCGATACTGACCGCATGTTGGCAAATCTAGAAATAACCCATGGGTTGATCTATGCAGAATTGATAGCGCTTGAGCTGTCTAAAACAATGGGGAAAATACAGGCACATGAACTGATTCAGAAGGCCTGCGCTACGGCAATCAAAAAAGGAATACATCTCAAAGAGGTCCTAACCGATATGAAATTGGAAATTCCGCAGTTAGAGAGGCTCTTTAAACCGGAAGGGGCTATTGGTAATTCAGTGGCATGGACCGAAGCTATTATTAAAAAGTATCAGTAATTTGTAACAAGATGCATACAAACTATAAAATTCAAGGCACCCCGAACAGTCCGGTTTTAGTATTTTCAAATTCCTTGGGATCCGACATGACCATGTGGGACGAACTAGTACCCTTGCTATTACCGTATTTCAGGGTTTTACAATATGACACGCGTGGACACGGTGACAGTGACACTACAACGGGGGTCTATGGGATCGATCTATTGGGACAGGATGTAATTGATCTGTTAGACGATTTAAAAATCGAAAAGGTATATTTCTGCGGACTCTCCATGGGAGGATTGATTGGACAGTGGCTGGGGATTCATCACCCCGAAAGACTACTTAAACTCATCATTAGTAATACCGATTCTAAAATCGGCACTGTCGCGGCTTGGAACGAACGCATTGAAACTATTTCAACAAATGGCATGGCGGCCATTGTAGATGCCACCTTGGTAAAATGGTTTACCGATACTTTTAGAAAAGAGAATCCAACCCGGGTAGCACAGACCAAGCGGGTATTTCTGGCAAATAATCCCAAAGGGTATACTGGCTGCTGCGCTGCGGTACGCGATGCCGATTTTAACGGTCAGTTGAAGGACATATCCTTGGATACATTAGTAATTACAGGCGATGAAGATGAAGTCACTAATATCGTGCAAGCCAAAATACTGGCAGATGCAATTCCCAATTCCCAATTAAAAATTCTACCTGCACGTCATTTGGCGAGTACAGAACTTCCCGAGATCTATGCCGAACTCCTAATCGATTTTATCGTTGGTTCTGATCCCTTTGAAAGAGGGATGCATGTGCGGCGTACCGTTTTAGGCGATACGCATGTTGACCATTCCTTGAGGAACAAGAATGAATTGAATACCGATTTTCAAGCCTTTATCTCCAGGTATGCCTGGGGCGAAATTTGGACCCGACCTGGTTTGCCCAAAGACATTCGAAGTTTGATCACCTTGGCCATGCTCATGGCATTGAACCGGAAAGCTGAGTTTAAATTGCATATAAAAGCGGCATTGAATAATGGGGTTTCGATCGAGGAGATAAAGGAAGTTATCTTGCAAGCGGGAATCTATTGCGGCTTGCCCGCCGCCAATGAAGCGATGCATTCAGTGGAAGAAGTTTTTAAGGAGCTACAGATTGTCTTGTAAATCGAATCGATGAAAAAAATAAAGACGCAGGTAGGAATTATCGGGGCAGGTCCGGCCGGACTTACACTTGCTCACTGGTTAAAGCGCAACGGCATCGATTCAGTGATCATAGAACTACGCAGCAGGGACTATGTTGAAGGACGCGTGCGCGCTGGTTTGTTGGAACAGAACACGGTCGATATCATTAACGAAATGGGCCTAGGTGCACGCATGCAGAAAGAAGGCATCATGCATGATGGCGTGTATCTCAGTTTTGATGAAGAACGCATACATGTGCCATTTTCCGAATTAACAGGTGGTAGACAAATTACGATATATGGGCAGCAGGAAGTTGTAAAAGACCTCACGGACGCGTGGTTGGAAGCTGGGGAACAGCTCTATTTTGAAGCGGGAGCTACTAAAATTGTTGATTTTGATACCGACCGTCCCCAGATTCATTTTGAGTATCAAGGGGCAGAGGGAATCATCGAATGCGATTTTGTGGCCGCTTGTGACGGTTTTCATGGGATAGGTAGAAAAATGATGCCCAAAGCGAGTTATACATCGTATGATATAACCTACCCTTTCAGCTGGCTGGGTATCTTGGCCAATGTAGCGCCTTCAACAGACGAATTGATCTATGCCTATCACCAAAATGGATTTGCGCTGCATAGTTTGCGATCCGAAACCGTTAGCCGCCTGTACATTCAGGTAGGGAATGCCGAAAAATTGACTGATTGGCCCGATGATCGCATTTGGAGTGAATTATCCGTGCGTTTGGGTACCAAAGATTGGATCCTTGAATCGGGCCCGATATTCGACAAAAGCATTACGCCCATGCGTAGCCATATGATTGACAATCTTAGTTCGGGAAGGCTGTTCTTAGCCGGGGATGCAGCCCATATCGTGCCTCCTACTGGTGGAAAAGGCATGAATCTTGCCGTTGCCGATGTGAAACATTTGGTGGACGGTCTGGTGGGATTTTATAAAAAAAATACCACTGAATTTCTAGATAATTATACCGAAATGGCCTTGCGAAGAATATGGAGGGCGCAGGATTTCTCAAACTTTATGACCCGATTGTTTCACAAACAAGACGAACATGGCTCCTTTACCTATCGGCTGCAAAAAGCTAAATTCAATTATATAAAAATGTCCATGGCCTATAAAACTACGATAGCCGAAAACTATGTAGGGCTCCCTTTTACTACCTATGACTTCTAAGAGTATAAAATGAAAAATGTACCTATAATTTCTGCAGCTGAAGCGGCAGCCATGGTGAAGGATGGTGATGTACTATTAGGCGGAGGCTTTGGAATGACCGGAAATCCCGTTCATTTGCTACATGCCTTGGCAGAAACACAAACCAAGGACCTTACTTTTATCGCCAACAATGTTGGTGAGCCCAATATGGGAGGGGGGCGCTTGCTCAATAATGGGCAATTAAAAAAAATGATCGGTTCTTTTTTCACATCCAATCCCGAGGCTGTAAAGGCGGCACAAGACGGTCGAGTGGCCTATGAATTACTCCCTCAAGGCACGTTGGCCGAAGCCCTTCGTGCAGGTGGGGCGGGCATCGGTGGTTTTTACACGCCGACTGCTACTGGCACGCTTATCGCCAAAGGAAGGGAAACCAAGATAATTAACGGGATCGAGCAGGTTTTTGTAACGGGGATTCGGGGAAATGTTGCGTTCATTCGCGCCTGGAAGGCCGATACTGCTGGAAATTTGCAATACCGTATGACCGAGCAAAATTTTAATCGGGCCATGGCGACTGCAGCCGATCTCGTCATTGCCGAGATACAGGAAATTGTTCCAGTAGGTAGTTTGGACCCCAACGAAATACATACGCCCGGCTGTTTTATAGACTTCCTGGTGCAAAAAGAATTGTCGGAAGCGGATCTGGGTTCCTCGGCCTCGGTAAGTGCTTCAAAAGTAGTGGATGAAAATAGGAGGAACATGGCCCGGAGGGCCTTCGCCGAATTGCAAAAAGGCGATGTGGTCAACCTAGGTATTGGGATACCGACCTTGGTCGCCGATTTTATTACCACGGAAGACGGGATTATCCTCCATACCGAAAACGGTATGCTGGGGGTAGGACCCGAACCTAAAGATGGGGGCGGGGCAATGCACTATCCCGTGAATGCGGGCAAGGTACCCGTAACGGCATTGCCGGGAAGCAGTTACTTTGATAGTGCCGATAGCTTTGCCATGATTCGAGGCGGCCACGTAGATGTGGCCATTATGGGCGGACTCGAGATAGATGAAGCCGGTAATTTGGCAAACTGGGCCGTACCCGGAAAGCCGCTCTTGGGCGTCGGGGGAGCGATGGATTTGGCTTCGGGAGCCAAAAAGCTGATCATTACCCTCAACCATACCGATCGTACAGGAACCTCGAAAGTGGTGCCGGCTTGTACCTTGCCGATTACGGCCTACGCATGTGTCGATGTGTGTATTACTGATTTGGCGGTTTTCAAATTCTTGGATGGAAAACTTACCTTAGTAGAAATATTGCCAGGTAGTACCTTGAAAGAGGTTCGGGAAAAAACCACTGCAAAATTTGTTGAAAAATTGAACGAACTATGAGAGCAGCCTATATTATTGACGCGGTCAGAACACCCATCGGCAGTTTCAAGGGGGCATTGGCAACGGTAAGGGCCGATGATCTGGCGGCCATGCCGATAAAGACGTTGCTCGAAAGATATCCGCAGGTACCAAAAGATGCTATCGATGATGTTATTTTAGGCTGCCATAACCAAGCCGGGGAAGACAATCGCAATGTGGCACGTATGGCCCTACTTTTGGCCGGCTTACCCCATACCGTCCCTGGAGAGACAGTCAACCGGTTATGCGCTTCGGGCATGTCGGCAATTGTGCATGCCAACAGGGCCATTAAGGCCAATGATGGGGATGTTTTTATTTCAGGGGGAATCGAACACATGTCCCGTGGGCCGTATGTAATTTCGAAAGCTTCGACGGCCTTTGGCAATGATTCGAAAATGGAGGATTCAAGTTTCGGTTGGCGATTTGTCAATCCGAAATTGCATACGCAATATGGTACGGATGCCATGGGTATAACGGCAGAAAATTTAGCAGCGTTATTTTCCATTAGTCGGGAAGACCAGGACCTATTCGCATTCAATTCACAGATGAAAGCGACCAAAGCCCAAAGGAACGGGATCTTTGCGGAGGAAATTATGGCAATTGAAATTCCCCAACGTAAGGGAGCAACAGTAATTGTTGATCAAGACGAGTTTATAAGGCACGACACGACCTTAGCTAAATTGGCGGCTTTGAAACCGGCATTCAAAACAGGTGGAACGGTAACCGCCGGAAACGCCTCAGGGTTGAACGATGGTGCGGCCGCCATGCTGATCGTTTCCGAGGAGGCATTGAAAAAGTATGGCTTGAAGCCTAAAGCTCGTATAGTCGCCTCTGCCGTGGTCGGTGTAGAGCCCAGGATCATGGGGATTGGTCCCGTTATGGCGACTCGTAAAGCCCTGCAGCGGGCAGGTTTGACGCTCGCTAGTATGGATGCACTCGAATTCAATGAGGCCTTTTCGGCCCAAGTATTGGCTTGTACGCGTCAATTGGGACTTTCTGACGATGACCCGCGACTCAATCGCAATGGCGGGGCCATTGCCCTCGGACATCCTTTGGGAATGTCCGGTACACGCATCGTACAAGCCGCAACTAATGAATTGTCGCGTTCCGGAGGTAAATACGCCTTGGTGACGATGTGCATCGGTGTGGGCATGGGCTATGCGACTATTATTGAGAATGTATCTTGATCCCATCCCCATAAAAATGACATTTTTAAAACTTTATAAATAAATTGAACCAACTGAAAGTACTTTTTTTAATACTCATTAGAACGTATTTGACCTAGAAACGAGCCTATGATCACAGGCGTCTAAAGGGAACCAGGACGTACCATGCAACGTTAAAATAATCACTTGGCCCAAGGTAAGACCAAACTAAAAATTATCAACATGAACATACTTAACAAAACATTTCTTGTTACCGGAGGTGCCTCCGGATTGGGTTATGCGACGGCCCGTATGGTCATCGAAGCCGGTGGCAATGCCATACTTGCCGATGTGAATACCGAGGTCGGCACTAAGGCCGTACAAGAACTCGGAAAACAGGCACTTTTTATGAAGACCGATGTTACCGTCGAGGCAAATGTGCAACAGGCCATCGCGACGGGATTGGCCCATTTCGGCGGGCTTCATGGGGTGGTAAATTGTGCAGGTATCGGGCCCGCAGAGCGTGTATTGGGCAAACAAGGCATCCACCGATTATCGATTTTCAAACAAGTGATCGAAATAAATCTCGTAGGTACCTTTAATGTACTCCGTTTGGCAGCCGATGCCATGCAGCATAATGAACCCGATGAAAGCGGGGAACGCGGGATAATCATCAATACGGCGTCGGTGGCCGCCTATGAAGGGCAGATCGGACAGGCGGCCTATTCCGCTTCCAAAGGGGGTATCGTGGCGATGATGTTGCCGATTGCCCGCGAATTGGCGCGGTTTGGTATTCGGTTGATGACCATTGCCCCGGGGATATTTGAAACCCCGATGCTCATGAATTTTTCCGAGGAGGTCAAACAATCGCTTGGCCAACAAGTTCCCTTTCCTTCAAGACTAGGGCGACCCGATGAATATGCTGCCTTGGCGAAACATATTATAGAAAACCAAATGCTGAACGGTGAAACCATACGTTTGGATGGTGCCATTCGAATGGCCGGTAAATAATTGAATAAGAAGAATCCCATGCAACAAACTTTCGATAATCTAATCACGGAATTAAAGGATGCCATTTTTTTTGTAGGCCTGAACCGACCTCAAAAAAGAAATGCCCTTGACGATCAAACCATCGATGAAATCGATACGGTCTTTTCAAACTTTCCGAAGGAAGCAAGGTGTATCGTGCTTTACGGGGAAGGAAAACATTTTTGCTCGGGGGCAGACCTATCTGATTTAAAGCAACGATCTACCATGGAGGGGATGCTGCATTCAAGAACCTGGCATTCCACCATGGACAAGGTGCAGTTCAGTGCCATTCCCGTTGTTGCGGCGCTTCATGGCGCCTGCGTAGGAGGTGGACTTGAGCTCGCGGCCGCATGTCATATTCGGGTGGCCGACACCTCCACTTTCTATGCGCTCCCTGAAGGCCAACGAGGGATTTTTACCGGAGGAGGCGGGGCGCTGAGGGTACCTGAGCTTATTGGGGTTGCACGTATGACCGACATGATGTTGACCGGCAGGGTTTATAAGGCAGATGAGGGCTTTCAGGTAGGCCTATCACAATATGTGGTAAATGAGGGAGCAGCCAAGGAAAAGGCCATAGAATTGGCACGTAAAATTTGCGAAAATACCCAGATGACCAATTACATCTTGACGAACATTCTCCCGCGAATCGTAGAGGGAGGCCATGATGTTGGTCTATTAATCGAGGCTTTGGCAGGAGGGCTGGTAAAAGATACCCCAGAGGCGAAAAAAAGAATGATGGACTTTCTGGAAGGAAGGGCCAAAAAAGTGGGGCAATAAATAGCAAGTTATGAAAACAGTCGGCAAACTATTTTTGATGGGGACCCTATTGGCCAGTATGCAACTGGCCTGGACACAAGAACAGCTACCTGAACCGAAACTTCAATTTCTTTTTGAAGAGAAGGTCTTGCTAGCACCCGCCCAAGAACTGGGTATAACCACGTATGGTAACCGAAGGATAATAAATATTGTCGGGGGCACTTTTGAGGGTCCAAGATTGAAAGGAAAGATACTTTCGGGTGGGGCAGATTGGCAAACAGTACGGGCAGATGGCACGGCCGATTTGGTAGCCCAATACACCCTCCAGACTGATGACGGTGCTTTGATTTATATAGTTAACAAGGGAATACGACATGCATCCCCGGAGGTTTTGGCGCGTATGGCCAAAGGAGAAGCTGTCAATGCGGGCGAATACTACATGCGTACCGCGGCTACCTTTGAAGTCTCCGATGAAAAATACGAATGGCTGAATAAAATTATTGCCGTGGCCAGTGGTGCACGGTTAAAAGATGAGGTGGTAATTCGCTTTTATCAGGTAAACTAAAAAGGTCGATGGAACAAAATAGTACGTATCTAGAAATTCCAACGCTCAAGATCGCAATTGAAAAGCGCGTAGAAAAAGAAGGCACGGTCTATCTAAAGTCAGCCATCGCCCTCGACGATTATCCCAAGAGGACAACGACACGCCTTCGATACTGGGCGGTTAAGAACCCCGATAAAACCTTTCTGGCACGTCGGGGCCAGGATGGTTCTTGGCTCACACTTTCCTATTCGGAAACCTACGACAAAATTCAACATGTCGGTCAATACCTTTTGCGTATTGGAGCTTCTCTAGAACGGCCCGTTGTTATCTTGTCGGAGAACAGTCTTGAACACGGGCTTCTTTCCCTGGCGGCCTTGCACGTGGGTATTCCGTATGCCGCAATAAGTCCTGCGTATGCCTTAAAATCTTCTGATTTTGGGAAGCTAAAACACTGCCTCGATCTTTTAACGCCGGGATTGGTCTTTGTTCAGGATGGAAAACAATTCGAACAGGCCTTAAAAGCCGTTGCAAAATCGATTCCTACAGTGGCGGTTACGAATCTGATTTCTGATATGATTCCTTTTGAAGAATTGTTGGCTTCTTCGGTGACATCAGAGGTTGAGGCGGCCCATCAAAAAATTACGCCGGACACAATTGCAAAGATTCTTTTTACTTCTGGTTCGACAGGAATGCCAAAAGGCGTTATTAATACGCATGGCAATCTAACTTCGAACCTTCAACAGATTACACAGACGTTTCCCTTTATGGCCAATGGTGGGCTGAATTTAATCGATTGGCTCCCTTGGAACCATACCTTTGGGGGCAACCATAATTTTGGCTTGACCCATTACAATGGAGGTTCGTTATTCATCGATGAAGGCAATCCTACCCCCATAGGTTTTCAGAATACGATTAAGAATCTAAGGGAAATTGCCCCAACGGTTTATTTTAATGTGCCTAAAGGATTTGAGCAATTGGTGACGACCTTGAGACAGGATGAAGATTTGTGCCGACATTTTTTCAGCCGAATGAAAATGTTATTCTATGCAGGTGCAAGCATGTCGCAACATATTTGGGACGGGCTTGAGGAACTGTCCTATAAGACCACTGGCAAACTGCTTTTGATATCCTCCGGCTTGGGTATGACCGAAGCCAGCCCTTCTGCGATGTTCAATACCGAACCAGGTCATGAATCTGGTAGATTGGGGGTCCCTGTACCGGGTCTTGAAATAAAATTGGTGCCTTGGGCAGATACTTTTGAGGCCCGATTTCGTGGACCGAATTTGACGCCCGGCTATTGGCGAAACCCAGGTCAGACTGCCGATGCTTTTGATGAGGAAGGATTTTATAAAACGGGAGACGGCCTGAAATTTATGAATGTCGATGACCCGAACGCAGGCCTTATTTTCGATGGTCGCATTGCAGAAAATTTTAAATTGAGTTCGGGAACATGGGTCAATGTTGGCGTGTTGAAAGGTAAATTGATTGCCGCCGGAAATGGTCTCATAAAGGAAGCAGTGCTTACCGGGCATGATCGGGATTTTATAGGAGCTATTGTCTTTCCAGACCTTGAGAATTGTATGGGATTGCTGGAAGAAAAAGATAGCAAGGCCAATATATTGGATTCGGAACCTGTGTTGCACGCACTTCAAAAAATTTTGAATACCTTGGGGAGGCAGGGAACAGGTAGTTCCACCATCATTAGAAGGGCACTGTTCGCCGATTTTGAGCCTTCGGTTCAGCTCGGGGAAATAACCGATAAGGGTTCCTTAAACCAAAGGGCGGTCTTAGCGAACAGAAAGTCGACCGTCCAAAAATTATATGCGAAACAACCCATATCCGGAATCATAGAATTCAATCCGACCAAGAAGTAACCCATGCAAAAAACCAGTAAGGAGTCGATCGACGGACAAGCGATGTCAAAATTGCAATACAGTACCATTATGGTCTGTTTTCTTATGAACATTCTAGATGGAATGGACGTACTGGTCATTTCGTATTGTGCCCCGTCAATCGCCAAATCATGGCAGGTAGGCCCAGAAGCCCTAGGTGTTGTATTCAGTTCAGGACTAGCCGGAATGACGATAGGCGCATTGTTTCTGGCGCCTTTTGCCGATGCCATTGGAAGGAAAAAGATGATTCTCATAAGTGCCTTGTTAATGGGCGTCAGTATGCTATTGACAGGGTGGACCGAGACGGTTCCTGAATTGATATTCTTGCGTTTTGTAAGTGGTATTGGTATTGGGAGTATGTTAGCTAGTACGGCTGCCCTCACTGCGGAATATACCCCGAATCGCACGCGCGACTTCTGGGTTAGTTTTGTGATTTCAGGGTATCCGGTCGGTGCGGTACTGTCAGGAATGGTGGCCGCTAGTGTGGTACCTGAATACGGGTGGCAGTCAATGTTCAAACTGGCTGGCATCGCCTCCTTCCTGACATTCCCGCTTATCTATGTGTTTATGGCCGAATCGATTTCGTACTACCTTAAAAAACATCCCAAAAATGCCTTGCAAAAAGCAAATTCACTTTTACTAAAATTGAATCGGCCCACCCTTGATTTCTTGCCCGTGATGGACATCAAATCTTCGGGCATACCCATTGCGAAATTAATGGAGAATGCTTATAAAATCCCAACTTTTCAGTTGTGGACCGCCTTGTTCATGGCGTTTGCCAGCCTATATTTTCTTACCAGCTGGATTCCCAAGCTGGCCGAAGCAACCGGTCTTTCGATGACATTGGCCATCTATGCCGGGACCGTTTTCAATGTCGGCGCCTTTTTCGGAATCATTACCCAAGGATATTGTTCTTCAAGAATCGGCCTTAAGAAAACGGTGTCCATTTTCTTGGTGATAACCGCTGTTTTAATGGCAGTTTTCAGGCTGTTCATAGGTTCGGACATCCTACTCCTTATCTTTGCCCTACTTGGGTTTACCTTGCAAGGTGGTTTCGTGGGCTTATATGCGGTCGCTGCAAGAATGTATCCG
Organism: uncultured Flavobacteriaceae bacterium; assembly: GCA_963798435.1. Lineage (GTDB taxonomy): Bacteria > Bacteroidota > Bacteroidia > Flavobacteriales > Flavobacteriaceae > JALHST01. Next base: position 206,306 of record CAWCTF010000005.1, on the reverse strand, counting down.
ACCGAGTTCCGAACCACCGGATTGGGCTGGGCGATCGGGATGGGAAGACTGGGAGGGGTAATTGGTCCTGCACTAGGTGGCGTCCTTATCGGATTGGGGTTTACCATGGCAGCTAATTTTCTTATTTTTTCCATTCCAACGTTATTGGCCGGAGTCATTACCTTTTATATATCATCAAAACAAGTATCCTAATCGAACAACATATTAAATGAAAAAACTCATACTGCTCTTATTTGTGTCGCAGGTACTTTGTTCGCAAACTGAAGTCAAGATCGATTCAGGAAGCATCAACGGTGCCACTTATAAAATACTTATACCCGAAAAATGGGATGGCGCATTGCTAATGTATGCCCATGGATATGCTTTTATGGGGGCTCCCTTACAAAGCCGTAATCCAGAATTCATAAATAATATGCAGCTGTTCTTGAAAAAAGGTTTTGCTGTGGCAGCCTCTGACTACGCCTACCAAGGTTTTGCTTTGCCCCAAGGAGTTGATGATACCGAAGCCCTTAGAAAGTATTTTATTCAGAAATATGGGCAGCCAAAACAGACTATTATCGTCGGACATTCGATGGGCGGCGGGGTAACCTTGGCGACGCTCGAAAACTTTGGTGAATTTTATGACGGGGGTCTGGCCTTTTGCCCTTTATCTAGCAGACCCTACTTGCAATGTCGCAAAGAGTTTGATATGTACGCGACGTTTAACGGACTTTTCCCCGACGTAGTTACACCACTTTCGGATATTTTTGATTTGCAAAAGCCCTATGAGGCCAGGGATTCAAGAAAATTACTGGCAGAGGCAAAGGAAATACGGGAAAAGATTATGGCCAAGGATTCCATTTTAGGAATGGCATTTGCCCAGAAGTTCCATCTTAAATTCGAGGACCTTCCATTTTCTCTTTTTTTTAATGAAAACGTATTAAGGGATTTGGCACAAAAAGCCGGTGGAAACCCATTTGACAATACGAATACGCTGTATGAAGGATTCCCGAATGATTGGGAGGTAAATCAAAAAGCGATACGTTTGGCAGCTACCGTAGACCCAAGTGTCATTTTTGGCAAGTATGATCGTACCGGCAACATCAATACCCCCGTCATGCTCGTTCATACTATTTATGATCCTTTGATTCCCCCGCCTTTTGGGGTTACCAACTTTGAGAATATGGTCATCGCACAAGGTAAAACCGATTTTCTGACCGTAAAGCGAACGAAAGGACAAGGCCATTGTATGTTTACCCCCGAGGAAACCCAGATGGCGTTGGAAGATTTATTAACTTGGGTAAGGACAGGAGTAAAAACTACTCCAGGTGCCTATTAGAACCCGAATAACTATAAGCTATTAAAGATGAAAAAATTCCCATTTAGGGCAGATCATGTTGGCAGTTTGCTACGAACAGATAAAGTAAGGACCCATAGAATGCTATGGAAGCAAGGAAAATTGCCCGCCGATGAATTGCGTGCCATAGAAAATGAAGCCATTGCCGATACTGTTAAAAAGCTGGAAGCTACGGGTATGAAATCGATTACCGATGGGGAGTTCAGGAGGGATTATTTCCACCTCGATTTTTTGAAGGAACTTGATGGGGTACGTGTTACGGGAGGCATAGAGGCAAATCCGAATGCCAAGGTCGCCGAAGACGGTTTTAAGCCGCCGGTATTAAGTGTAACTGGGAGATTGAAGCATAGCAAGGATATCCAGGTGGCCGATTTCGAATATCTTAAATCGGTAGTCACCGCTACCCCTAAGGTATCCATTCCTTCGCCTACCATGGTGCATTTTAGGGGCGGCAGACAATCAATCGACATTGAATCCTATCCTGATATGGACCTGTTCTTTCATGATCTGGCGGCCGCTTATCGGCAGGAAGTCGACCATTTATATGCTGCTGGGTTGCGTTATTTACAATTAGATGATACGAACCTTGCCTATCTCTGTGATCCCAAAATGAGGGCCGCAGCTGCAGCTAGGGGAGAGGATCCCAATGAATTGCCAAAAACCTATGCCGCCTTGATCAATTCGGTCATCAATAACCGTCCGGATGATCTAACCGTGGCCATCCATCTCTGCAGAGGAAATTACAGAAGTACCTGGTTCGCCGAAGGGGGTTATGAACCCGTGGCCGAAATATTGTTCAATGAGATCAACGTTGATGGTTATTTTCTAGAATATGATGATGAACGTTCTGGCGATTTTGCACCCTTGCGATTCGTTCCGGGGCATAAAAAAGTGGTACTCGGAATTGTTTCATCGAAAACACCGCACCTTGAGTCGATGGATGACCTTTGCAAACGTATTGATGAAGCTGCTCGCTATATGCCCCTTGAAAATATGTGCGTTAGTCCGCAATGTGGCTTTTCATCTACACACCATGGCAATTCAATGACCCATGAAGATCAGTGGAGAAAGTTGGAACTCGTTGTGAAAACTGCCGAAAAAGTTTGGGGCGAAGCTTAATTTTTTAGTTGTTTATAATGTTAGATAAACCGAATTTATAAATGATCGACATTCGCAAAATAAAGGCCATTGATGTACACACCCATGCTGAAGTATCGTGCTCACAGCCGCACGATGATTTTAGATCGGAATTCGATACCGCCTTTGCCAAATACTTTAAAAGCGACAAACGGCCCACCATGCAGGAAACGGCCGACTATTATAGAGACCAGAATATTGCTCTGGTGATGTTTACCGTCGATTCGGAATTTGAGGTGGGCAAAAAAAGAATTCCCAATACCGAGGTTGCAGAATGTGCGTTGAAGAATGACGACATCATGATAGCCTTTGCGAGTATTGACCCACATAAAGGAAGAATGGGCGCTAGGGAGGCAAGGGACCTAATTGAAAATTATGGGGTCAAGGGATTTAAGTTCCATCCGACCGTGCAAGGATTTTACCCCAACGATAAAATGGCCTATCACCTATATGAAGTCATCGCATCGTATAAACTGCCGATGCTTTTTCATTCCGGGCATTCTGGTTTTGGCAGTGGTGTTCGTGGAGGTGGTGGGTTGCGCCTTGCCTATTCGAACCCGATACATTTAGATGATGTCGCAATCGATTTTCCAGATAGTCCGATCATTATCGCACATCCCAGCTGGCCTTGGCAGGATGAGGCATTAAGTGTTGCAATGCACAAACCCAATGTCTATATTGATCTTAGCGGTTGGAGTCCCAAGTATTTTCCACCACAGTTGGTTCAATATGCCAACACCTTACTTAAAGACCGAATGCTATTCGGAACCGATTTTCCCTTAATCACCCCAGAACGTTGGATGAAGGATTTTGAAGTTGCGGGGTTTAAAGAGGAAGTCAAGCCATTGATATTAAAGGAAAATGCCTGTAGCATGTTAGGCCTACTTGATAAACCTGCCTGATTTATAACAGGGCCACTTCTAGAAGTCGCTAACAGGCAGGCCATGCTGCCAAACCCATGTATTGAATTGGCCCTTCGGTTTTATCTATAAGGAATGCTCAGGGTCCCGATTCGCATCCCTAACAGTGCGGAACAGTTGCACAGATTGAAGTCGTTAATTTAACCCCATACAAAACAGATGGCTGATTACTATAAAACGAATCCTATGCATCTCATAATCCCACGTTTTCGCCTATTATTTATGGCGCTGACTTTCTTTTTTAACTTTGTAGGCGGCTTTTCACAGACTACGATTGAAAAACTGCAGGTCGATTACCAAACCGAACCCTTGGGAATAGACATTATCACACCGCATTTTAGCTGGCATATGCATGACGCTTCAAAAAAGCGAGGCCTTGCACAAGTTGCCTATCAAATCGTTGTAACCAATGAGCGTGGTAAAATGGTTTGGGATTCAAAAAAGAGACAAGATGGTTCTTCACTTGATATCCCCTATGAAGGTGAACAATTAGAGCCAAGGATGCGCTATACATTTCATATTACGGTTTGGGATCAAAATGGAAATCAGAGCGAGAATTCTTCTTGGTTCGAAACCGGTTTGTTGAATACTACAATGTCTGCATGGCATGACGCTCAATGGATTGGGGGAGGAGATGGGGATATGGTTTTATATTCCCATTACCTTTCGGTATTTCGAATGGAATATGCCCTACAGCTCGATAAAAAATCAAAGAGCACGAAAGCGGCCTTTGTATTCGGTGGGAATGACAGGCGCTTAATGGACAAAAACTTGAACATTCAAGGAGTTGCGAACAAAAAAGACCAAGGGTATATCGCCTTTGAGTTTGACATTTCAGCCGTTGACGGTTCAGAAAATGGCCTTGCCAAATTGAACGTCATCCGAAAGGGGTATGATCCAAATGATACCGATGAAAAGCCCTATAGAAGTTTTTCTATCCCCATCTCCTTGATCAACGATCGCAATAAATACGATTCACATAACTTCTTTGTTGCGTGTAATTTCGGTCTCTTTGAAGTGTATTTGGATCGAAATCAACTAGAGAATAAAATATCGATTAATGACGATAACACCCCTCCACCTCGTGGAAATCCAGGTTTTAATCTGAACCCCGTAGGTACGGGCAACAATTACATCAGTTTTCCGATGGTCGGGGATATTGGTTTCCAGGTCGGTGCGAACCAAAAGGCCTTGTTCACTGATATCAAAATAAAAAATTATCGAAAACCCGCGAACGTATTGTTCCAAGAAGACCTGTCAGATCCATCGACCTACTCGGGCATTTTTGCAAATCTTGACCAAGGTACCGGGGCGATCAGTATTACAAAGAACGGGTACCAAATCCAAGGCGGAAAAAGCGGGATGCTCAAATTGGCCGATCCCAGTCGGAACGCCACGCCCATGTTACGAAATCAATTTGAATTGAAAAACAAGAACATTTCAAAAGCACGATTGTTCGTGACGGCACGGGGAATTTATGAGATTTACCTGAACGGTCGCCGGGTAGGTGAAGCGTATTTCAATCCTGGTCTCACCCAATATAATAAACACCATATGTATCAAACCTATGATGTTACAAACTATTTAAATTCGGGAAGCAAAAATGCGCTCGGTGCTTGGTTGGGAGAAGGCTGGTGGAGCGGTAACATTACGTACAGTGGTGAAAACTGGAATTATTTTGGTGACCGCAATTCGCTTTTGACACAATTAATCGTATCCTATTCCGATGGTTCCGAACAGGTTATAACCTCCAATGATCGTCAATGGAAGCTCTTCACAGAAAGTCCGATTCGATATGGCAGTTTCTTTCAAGGCGAAGTATATGATGCTTCTAAAGATGTCAACATCTCTGGTTGGAACACGGCCGATTATGATGACGCTCAATGGAAATCGGCTGTCGAAGTCCCTTTGTCAGGAACTACCTATCAAGATGATGCGTTGAAATATGATCATTTGGAAATGATCGGACAAATCGGCAAGAATGCATCGATTGTCAAGACACTTACGGCCATTGATATGATAGAAGTACGCCCAAAAGTGTATGTATACGATATGGGCCAAAACATGGTTGGTGTTCCCCAAGTACTCTTGCCGAATGGTATGACAAATGATACCATTACTTTGCGATATGCTGAAGTAAGATATCCAGACCTATCGGAGTATGAAGGAAATGTGGGCATGGTGATGCTTGAAAATATCCGAGCGGCCCTTGCACAAGACCAATATATTCGCAAAGGGGGTGCTGAAACCATTCAACCACGGTTTACCTTTCATGGATTCCGATTTTTGGAAATTACGGGTCTTGATGCCCCCTTGCCTCTCGAGAGTGTGAAAGGCCTTGTAATTAGTTCGATTGGGGAACTGGCCTCAAACTATACCACTTCCAACGAACTGGTCAACAAGCTTTGGGAAAACATTACCTGGTCATTACGGGGCAATTTTTTATCAATCCCAACCGACACGCCTGCAAGAAATGAACGCATGGGATGGAGCGGTGACATTAACGTATTCTCAAAGGCTTCCACCTATTTGGCGCAAGTAGAACCATTCTTAAGACGGCATATGTTGGCGATGCGCGACCTGCAAAGGGAAGATGGGCGATTTCCGGATGTTGCCCCCGTCGGCGGTGGTTTCGGAGGTACCTTATGGGGCAGTGCCGGGATCATTATCCCATGGGAGCTATACCAGCAATATGGGGACCTGCATGTGCTCAGTGCAAATTACGATGCGATGAAAAGGTATGTAGAATATCTCAATTCGAAAATCGACCCTGCAACCGGACTCTTGAACGAAGGTGCCTTGGGTGACTGGTTGAGTCCGGAAGGCTACAAAAATGATGATACGCTCTTCTGGGCAGCCTATCATCTTTATGACTTGGATATAGTCTCTAAAACAGCCGCACTATTAAACAAAATCGAGGACGCCGCAATCTATCGTACCCAATATGACGAACGCAAGGCATTTTTCAACACCACCTTTCTAGAACCTGTACAACATAAAACACTGCATCTAGGGCATCAAAGCCTACGTTTCGGACCTCCCTTGCCAGAATCGATGCGAAAGAAAGCCGGCGATTTGGTCGATACACAGGCCTCCTATGCCATTCCCTTGCATCTTGAGGTGCTCAATGCAGGGAACAAGCCAGCCGCTGTTGCCAATTTGGCCGCCAGTATTGAACGTAAAAACGTAGATGAATTAGGGATAGCGCGTCCCGAATATTCCTTGATGACAGGATTTATAGGAACGGCCTCCATTATTCTGGCACTTTCGGAAAATGGCCGAAGTGATATTGCCTATCGCCTACTACAGCAAACTAGTTATCCTTCATGGCTGTATTCGGTAAAAAATGGGGCCACGACGATTTGGGAACGCCTGAATTCCTATACCCAGGAAAATGGTTTTGGCGGGAACAATAGTATGAATTCTTTTAATCATTATTCTTTTGGTTCGGTTGTATCATGGATGTATAATTATTCGCTAGGCATCCAAAGAGATCCGCAATTACCTGGATTTAAGCATTTTATATTGCGACCGACCCCTGATCCGAATAAGGAAATGACGTGGGCGAAAGGATATTACGATGCTATGTATGGAAGAATCGAAAGTGCATGGCAATCAAGTGAAAATGGCTGGACCTACAAAACGACCATACCTCCGAATACGTCGGCAACCCTTTATTTAAAGGCGCCCAGTACTAAAAATATTACTGAAAACAGCGGGAAGCTTAAAAATGGGAATGGTATCAAAATTCTACCGTCACAAAGTCAACAAGTTGTTTTGGAATTGGCTTCCGGGACCTATGAATTCAATATTTCTTATTAAGTGGCAAAGTCTAAAATTGAATGCAAACAGCAGAACGTGCAGCCCTAAATTGGATTATAAAAGCAGTTTATAGGGTAGCAGTTTTTACCCCGACTACCTTATAAACCGTCCCATTGCTCTTGGTGAAAATGAACAATTCCCCAGTACTATCGGTGCCAAAACGTAAGTCAACCCGATCATTTTCGGTAATTTCCGATAAACTAGTCGCTTTTCCGTTTATTTCCAGACCCAGGGAATAGATGTGTGCCTGGTGCCCATCGACCAGTTCGGAGGCCTCCGAATAGAATAAAGTGCCACGTGGGATATCACCAAAAATATACTTCCCCCTTAATTCGGGGATTTTCGTTCCTGCATACACATAACCTCCCGAAACCGCGTTGCCTTCGTCGTGGTCAAATTGAATGACGGGGTAGGTGTATCCCGAATCATCGGGTGGGAGTGGGTACACCAATTCGGCGTTCGCATCTATATCGAATAAAAACGTGCCTTCGCGCTTTGGCCATCCATAATCGGCCCCTTTTTTACCCAAATTAATTTCCTCCACGCTGTGTTGTCCGATATTTGAAATCAACATCTTGCCGGAGCCACTTTCATCCCAGGAAATACGATGTGGGTTTCGAAAGCCTCGATTCCATAGTTCCCCTACGTTCCCGACTTCATTTACATAAGGGTTGTCGTTCGGAATCCCATAGTTCCCATTTGCGCTATTGTGCCCGGCCGGATCGATTCGGATGACACTTCCCCAAATCTTTCCTGGAGTATCGCATAAAAACGAGTAGCCCCCCAATCCGGAGCCACCATCACCAATACCTAAGTATAGAAGGCCGTATTCATTATCACCAGGCCGCGCTAACGGGTTAAACGTAAGTTGTTGAAAACCATGGATGCCACTCACCATATCAACCCGTAAAAGTTCCCTCCGTGTGCCGGCGAATTGAGCGGCGCTAGGATCTTTGGCCTTCCATTCGGTCAAAACCCACTGCAACGTAGTGCGAATACTATCATTTATCGAAAAATCGGCTTGGGCCGTTTTGGCAGGTTCTGTATGCGTGGTATAGAATAGCCCGTTCTTTTCAAATTCGGGATGAAAGGCAAAACTACCTAATCCTGTACCAAGTCCTGGATGATCGATGAAATTTGGTTCTTCTTCTTTGATATCCAGATATTGATGCACCGTAGTATCGACCATTTCATACAATTTACCACGCAAATCTGCAAGGAATAGACGCTCCCCGTGCTTTGTTTTTAAAGCAACAAGAGTATTAATACGCGCCTTTGGTCCTGTAGATGCACTTGGGGGCACGGTTAAAACTTCTTGCAGTATCAAAGAAAGGCCAGAAGGCTTGATCTTTTCGGCTATGGGGTTCAAAAGACCATCTTTTCGTATATTTTTGCTCTTTTTTTCACCTTCAGAAAACTTATGGATAAATCCCAAAAGATCTTCCAGGTCCTTGTCCTTGATCATCGGAAATGCCGGCATATAGAGATGGTGTTTCTCAAAAAGAGCCACAGCGCGCTCGTCCCCATTTCGGATTACGGTGGCTGGGTCGTTGATGAAGGCTACCAACCATTTTTTTTCCACGGCAGAAGTAACTCCGCTCAGATTGGGGCCGATTTCAGCCTCGCTAAAGTTATGGCAGCTGGCACAATGCTGATTAAATAAGGCCATTCCGTGCTGTACCGACAGTTCGTCACGCACATAGTCATCATTCGCTATGGCATTTTGTGGGACTACTTTATTCCCGAAACGACTGCAAGCCACCTGAACGATGAATATTCCCAATACTGAAGCAATAAAAATAGTCTTGGTTGGTAATGTCATGGTATGTAACATTGAAAGTTCCTAAAAACAAAAATAGTAGCTCCCCATTTTTCGATCCCAGTTAATAGCGAATAATTTAAGCATTTATTTAATTAGTTTGCAGCTGATAATATCTTTATATCAAGTAATCTTGAGCATCCGGTGGTAGTTCGTAATCAACACCATGGTTTTTAAAGTACAAATAGGGACAATCTCGTTATCGCCCTAACAAAATTTGGGACCGAACTAATAATTTCGTAATCTAGCTATTATCAATTTTCATTTTCATGCACGACTATTTCAATATTGCAGGCAAGGTAGCCATTATTACTGGAGCTGCTGGAACGCTCGCAGGTACTGTGGCAAAAGCACTGGCAAAAAGTGGGGTTAAAGTGGCACTATTGACAAGAAAAATCGATACAATTGCTGATTTACTTGAAGAAATTGACCGGGATGGAGGAATCGCAAAAGGCTATCAATCGAATATTTTGTCGGAAACCGATCTAAACCAGGTAAAAACGAGTATACTCCAAGATTATGGGCACATTGACATTCTTTTGAATATTGCTGGTGGCAACCTGCCCGGTGCGACCATTGCCGATGATCGTACGGTTTTTGACATGGCCATGGACGATTTTAACAAGGTAGTGGCACTCAATTTGAACGGAACTGTAATTCCGTCCCTGATTTTTGGAAAGGAAATGGCCAAACAGAAAAATGGCGTCATCATAAATTACTCTTCCATGGCGGTTGATCGCGCAATTACGCGCGTTGCAGGGTATAGTGCCTCAAAGGCCGCTATGGAAAATTTTACCCGCTGGATGTCGGTCGAAATGGCAAAAAAATTTGGGGACCGTGTTCGGGTAAATGCTATTGCCCCGGGATTTTTCATTGGGAATCAAAATAAGAAACTCTTAATTAATGATGATGGTACCTATACAAAACGAGGACAGACCATTATCGACAATACCCCCATGGGCCGCTTCGGTGAAGCCGATGAATTAAATGGGGTAATCCACTTCTTATGCAGTGATGCCGCAAAATTTATTACCGGGGTAGTGATCCCTGTCGATGGCGGTTTCAGTGCATTTAGTGGGGTCTAAATTGGCGCATGAAATGAAGGAAACATTCAGATGGTTTGGCCCTAATGACCCGGTACGTTTGTCATATATAAGACAGGCTGGGGCATCGGGAGTGGTTACGGCATTGCACCAAATTCCAAATGGTGAGATATGGCCATTGGCGGATATCAAAAAAACAAAGAATGAAATTGAAGCTTCTGGTTTGGAATGGACCTTTATCGAAAGTATTCCGATACATGAGAATATCAAGCTGGGAACGGGCGACTGCCTCCAACGTATTGAAAATTACAAACAAAGTCTGAGGAATATTGCGCAAAGCGGCGTGAAAAATGTCTGCTATAACTTTATGCCCGTTTTAGACTGGACCCGTACTCAGCTGCATTGGGAATTGGATCATGGGGGGACTGCCTTACGATTCGATAAGGTAGATATGGCCATCTTTGAATGGTATCTCTTGAAAAGGGAAAGCGCTCAGCAAGACTATTCTGAAGAGATCATGCGACGGGCGGCGGAACGCTTTTCAAAAATGACCGGGTTCGAGAAAAATAAACTCCAGGATGCTATATTAAAAGGCCTTCCAGGAACCGTCGATGACTTGACCATTCCGGTATTTAAGAAGATGATCGCACAGTACCAAGGGATGACGCATAAAGATTTAAAAGCCAACCTAGCCTATTTTTTAAATGCAATCATCCCGATTGCCGAAGAACAGGGTATTAAAATGGCAATCCATCCCGATGATCCTCCTTTTGATATTATGGGTCTCCCTCGTATTATTAAATCGGAAGATGATCTTGAGGATTTGGTCGCTTTTATTGATAGCCCTTCGAACGGCATTACGTTCTGTACAGGATCATTGGGCGCCAATTCGGCCAATGACCTGCCAAAAATGATTCGGAAGTTTGCCGATAGAATCCATTTTCTGCATTTGCGCAATGTACGACGTGAAGCCGATGGCAGCTTCTATGAGGATAACCATTTAGAAGGCTCATCGGATATGTTTGCCATTGTCAAAGCGGTTTTGGAGGTAGAAAATCAACGCGACGTGCAACTCCCTATGCGGCCCGACCACGGGCATCAATTGTTACATGATCTTAACGCGGAAAATTTCTATTCCGGATATACAGCGATAGGGCGTTTGAAGGGCCTTGCCGAACTACGGGGTTTGGCCATGGGCATATCAAAAAGCGTAAAAACGTAATACCATTGGAAACTGTGAAGTTTTTAGTCTAATTTAGGCATAACCAACCAAAAATTCAACCATGAAAGGACTTGATACATTAGACTGGGTCGTAATCATCGCCTATTTTTTAATCTTGCTGGGTGTCGCCTGGTGGGTAATCAGACAAAAACAAAAAAGTACAGAGGATTACTTCCTTGCCGGTCGAAATATCGGATGGTTTATGGTCGGCGCATCCATTTTTGCCTCGAACATTGGATCTGAGCATGTGGTTGGCTTAGCGGGCAATGGCGCCGGGGATAAGATGCCCTTGCTTATATATGAACTGCATGCCTGGATCGTTTTGATGTTAGGTTGGGTTTTCCTGCCTTTTTATGCAAGAAGCGGCGTATTTACAATGCCTGAATTTCTGGAAAAAAGATTCGATGCCCGTTCCCGTTGGGTACTGTCTGTCGTTTCCTTGATTGCCTATATTCTCACGAAAGTATCGGTTACAATTTATGCCGGTGGGGTAGTAGTATCGGCCTTACTGGGAATACCTTTTTGGATCGGTGCCGTTGCAACGGTTGTTCTCACAGGTTTGTATACAGTGCTTGGTGGTATGCGTGCCGTAGTATACACCGAAACGATACAAGCCGTAATCTTGGTCTTGGGAGCGGGCATACTTACGTTTATGGGGTTGGAAACAGTAGGAGGTTGGGCTACGCTTAAAAGCACCATCGGCCCCGATTATTTTAACATGTGGCGGCCCAATTCAGACCCAAATTATCCGTGGCTGCCCCTCTTTATTACGAGTACTATTGTTGGTATCTGGTATTGGTGTACAGATCAGGTAATCGTTCAACGGGTACTAACGGCAAAAAACATCAAAGAAGGCAGGCGGGGTAGTATTTTTGGAGCCCTTTTAAAATTGATGCCGGTATTTCTATTTCTAATTCCGGGCGTAATCGCCTTGGCCTTGAAAATGCAGGGCAAACTAAATTGGGATAGTCCAGATCAGGCTTTTCCCGTTTTGATGAGCAACATTTTACCCTCGGGCCTTCGTGGTCTGGTAGCAGCGGGTTTACTTGCGGCCTTGATGAGTTCCTTGGCTTCGGTATTTAATTCATGTTCGACCCTATTTACCTTGGATATCTATAAAAAATTGAAACCCAACAAGCCTGAGGAAAAATTGGTAAGGACCGGTAGGATCGCCACTTTTTTTGTTGTTGGTCTAGGTTTGTTATGGATTCCGATTATAACGAAGCTCTCTGATGGCCTCTATGAATATTTACAAAATGTTCAGGCCTATATTTCACCTCCGATTGCTGCGGTCTTTCTTTTGGGGATATTTTATAAGCGCATAAATGCCAATGGTGCCATTGCCACCTTGGTCGGCGGATTTCTTATTGGATTTTCAAAACTCAGCCTCGAAATCATGAAGTCGAGTTTTGAGGAGGGCAGCATGTTGTACTCGATTGCACATATCAATTGGTTGGTCTTTGGCGCCTATTTTTTTGCGATCTGCGTAGCCATTGCGGTAATTGTTAGTATGTTTTACCCCGCACCATCTCAGTCACAATTGGCCGGTTTGACATTTGGTAGCGTCACTGCCGAACAAAAAGCGAAGAACAAAGCCAGCTATAATTTCTGGGATATATTCGCCTCGGCGGCTATTATAATTATTGTCTTGTATATTATGATTTCATTCAGTACGCTTTCACTATAGTATGAAATTCAGGATCGAGCATCCTTAAAGTGTTCTTGGCTAAATCGATTGCAAGGCATGCCATTCGAAAAAGCTCGGGCACCAGTATTTGATAATGATAAATTATAATTATATTCACGATAAATAGTTAATTCTCAAAATTTTTACATATTCAATCCTTAAAAAGCCCATCATGGAAAATCTAAAGAAGCACGATCTGAAAGGTATCGGCTCTGACAAGTCCCGCAGGTCATTCGTTAAGAATACGGCGTTGCTTTCTGGAGCGTTGATCTTACCCTCAATGCAGATGAACTCAATGTTTAACGTATTCAATGACAAAAAACTGAAAATAGCATTGGTCGGATGCGGTGGTAGGGGAACCGGGGCCGCATTACAAGCCTTGAAGGCCGATGATAATATTGAATTGGTGGCCATGGCAGATGCCTTTGAGGACCGATTGAAGGATAGTTTAGCCAATATTCGTAAAGAAAGCGGAGATAGCAAAAAGGTGAATGTAAAAGAGGAAAATCAATTCGTAGGATTTGATGCCGCCCAAAAGGCCATCGATTTAGCCGATGTAGTAATTTTAGCGACACCTCCGGGCTTCAGGCCTCAGCATTTTGAATATGCCGTAAACAATGGCAAGCATGTTTTTATGGAAAAACCAGTTGCCACTGATGCTCCAGGCGTTCGCAGGGTATTAGCGGCGGCAAAAATAGCCAAAGAAAAGAAATTAAACGTGGTGGTTGGCCTTCAACGACATTATCAAGATAGTTATCTAGCGGCTTTAGAGCATCTCAAGCAGGATAAGATCGGCAAGATCGTTTCTGGGCAGGTCTATTGGGATAGTGCAGGGGTCTGGGTGCGCGAGCGACAACCCGGTCAATCCGAACTTGAATACCAAATGCGCAATTGGTACTATTTCTGTTGGTTGTGTGGGGACCATATCTTGGAGCAACACATACATAACATTGATGTTGCCAATTGGTTTGTAGGGGAAACCCCAATTTCAGCTCAGGGAATGGGTGGTAGGGCCGTACGCACAGGTAAGGACCATGGCGAGATATTTGATCACCATTTCGTTGAATTTACCTATCCAAGCGGAGCGGTTATCGCCAGCCAATGCCGACATCAGCCAGAAACCATGAGTAGGGTTTCAGAATTTTTCCAGGGAACCAAAGGAACCGTCTCCACCGAAGGGGACAATGCTACCTTAACCGATTGGAATGGGAATATACTTTTCGAACATCGGGGTAAGGATGATCCCAATCCGTATGAGGTCGAGCATGTTCGCTTGTTCGAATCAATTCGAAATGGCGGGGTTCTCTCGAATGCCGAATATGGTGCTCATAGTACGATGACCGCGATTATGGGTAGAATGGCCACGTATTCTGGAAAAGTAATCAAATGGGACGAGGCCTTGAATTCGAACATAGTCCTAATTCCTGATGGTCTTACATGGGATTCTCCGGCACCGGTGCAACCCAATGCTGATGGAACCTATAAAATTCCGATGCCAGGCCAGACGGTGGTTATTTAATGGGCGTACCATGTTATCCCAGTTAAAATTTCTGTCCCTGCTTCTGGCAGGGACACTTGTTTGGTCCTGTAAGGACAATCAGGCTACCACCAGTGTCATTGAGCCTAGGAAGCCCAATATAATTTATATTCTTGCCGATGATCTGGGCTATGGGGAAATTGGGGCATATGGGCAGGAAAAGATCGAGACGCCAAACATCGATGCCTTGGCCGAGAATGGCATGCTATTTACACAACATTATACCAGTGCCCCGGTGTGTGCCCCGGCACGTTATATGTTTTTAACAGGAACACATTCTGGACACGCCTACATTCGTGGAAATGATGAATGGGATGCCCGTGGGGATGTTTGGAACTACAAGGCCATGGCAAAAGATTCTTCCTTGGAAGGTCAAAAACCAATGCCTTCAAATACCGTTACGCTGGGACATCGGCTTCAGAAAGTGGGTTATCAAACCGCTCTAATCGGAAAATGGGGCCTGGGCGCACCTCAAACACATTCAATACCCAACGAAATGGGCTTTGATTTCTTTTTCGGGTATAATTGTCAGCGACAAGCCCATACCTACTATCCAGTGCATCTCTATAAAAATAAAGCCCGTGTACATCTCGACAATGATACCGTTGCCCCGAATACGAAACTTCCCAAAGGGGCCGATATTCATGATCCGAGGAGTTATGCTGCTTATACCTTAAAAGACTATTCGCCCGATTTGATGTTCAAGGAACTCACTAATTTTGTCACGGCGAACAAAGACCATCCCTTCTTTTTATATTGGGCCACCCCGATTCCACATGTGGCCATTCAAGCTTCTCGAAAATGGCTAGATCATTACCTTGCCAAGTTTGGTGATGAGCAGCCTTATTTGGGAGAAAATGGCTATTTTCCGCATAAAAATCCACATGCAGGGTATGCGGCAATGATATCGTACTTAGATGAGAATATTGGCAAATTGGTGCAACAGCTCAAAGAGGAAGGTATTTACGAACAGACGCTCATTATTTTTACATCTGATAACGGACCAACCTATGCCGGAGGTGTCGACCCGGAATTCTTCGAGAGTGCCAGGCCATTTTCAGGGTCGTATGGCAAAGGGAAAGGTTTTGTTTATGAAGGAGGGATACGGGTACCCATGATCGCTTCTTGGCCTGGACATATCAAGGCAGGAAGCCGCACAAACCTTGTTTCAGCACACTACGATATGATGGCTACGTTAGGAGCTATTGCAGGTTTTGAGGTTCCTGCCGAAACCGACGGCATTAGTTTTTCGCCAACGCTTTTTTCTGAACAGCCCCAGATAGAACACGATTTCATGTATTGGGAATTTCCTGAATATGGAGGACAGGTGGCCATCAGGATGGGGGATTGGAAAGTAATACGACAAAATTTGAATAACGATACGGCAAATCCAACCCTTGAAGTTTATAACCTTCGATATGATCCTTTGGAAACAACGAACGTTGCGGAAACACATCCGGAAATCATAAAAAAAGCCGTCGAAATTTTCAAGGCGCAACATACGAATTCTGAAGTAGCCCGGTTTCGAATCCCTTCGGTAGAAAACGGGCTGCTCGGCGACACCCAGCAATAGGTACGGCCTACAATTGGCAAGGAGATCCAATTGTGTTATTGCGTTGAGAATTTATAGATGGTAGTCGATCTATACGTCTCCCCAGGGGCAAGAATCGTATTCGGAAATGCTTTTTGGTTCGGGGAATCAGGATAATGCTGTGTCTCTAAACAAATCGATCCCCGAAATACGTACGGGGTGCCTTTTTTACCTAGGGTGGTCCCATCTAAAAAATTTCCGGTGTAGACCTGTACCCCTGGTTCGCTTGTAAAAACTTCCATAACCCGACCACTTTTTGGTTCAATTACCTTTGCGGCAAAAACGAGTCCATCTTCATTCTTTGGCCCAGAATTAAGGATAAAATTATGATCATACCCGTTGCCTATTTTTATTTGTGGAAAATCGGCGCCAATATCTTGGCCAAGGGTTTTTGGTGTCCTAAAATCAAAAGGTGTATTCACTACGGGCATAAGTTTCCCAGTCGGAATCAAACCTTCATCAACCGCATTAAAACTATCGGCGTTAACTTGTAACAGATGATCATCGATGGTCCCGTTGCCAGCTCCTTTCAAATTGAAAAAAGAATGATTGGTCAGATTTATGGGCGTCTTCTTGTCAGTAGTAGCTAAGTAATTTATTTTCAATTCATTGGAGTCTGTCAACGTGTAATCGACTTTTACATCTAAATTCCCGGGGTAGCCTTCTTCCATATCGGGAGAAAGCCTATGAAACCTGATGTAATTTGGGGCAATCGAATCTACATCCCATACCACGGATTCGAATCCTTTTATGCCACCATGTAAATGATTTTCCCCATTGTTTTTAGCCAATTCATAGGTGGTGCCGTCTAATGTGAACCTACCTTTGGCAATCCTATTGCCATAGCGACCGATCACCGAACCAAAATATTTTCCACTGGGTTTTTTATAGCCTTCAAGGTTCGCTGCCCCTAAAACAACGTCCTCCATTTTTCCATTTTTATCAGGTACCATTAGTGACACCAAATGCTGTCCGTAATTTGTGAAAGTCGCCTCTATTCCGTTTTTATTACTTAAGACATATAGTGAAACAGGCTTTTCATCGACTATTTGTTCAAAATTGGCTTTTGAAATTCCGGAAAGTGTGGTGTCTGACTGAGGTTGAGCCATGTTTTGATCAGTTTCATTTTTTGTTATTTTTTCCTTGCAACTTAAGGTGCCCAAAAGTAGCATAGCGACAAGAAGCCTTGGTAAATCGGTAATTTTCATTTGTTTTTTCTTTGGTTTATGAAGATATAAAATAACTTTACAATTTAGACCGAAAATAATCAAAATGCGGATTTTCCTTAACAAAGTTGCTATTCTTTCGGTCCTTGTAATTTTCCTTGCCGGGTGCAAGCAGCAAACCAAGGCAGCAAATGGTATCAATAAAATAGCTGATACACCTGACGAAAAAGATATTATAGGGCTACTGACCAAGAAACCTGATACGATATCGGTGCCTAAGGGCATGGTGTGGATACCCGGTGGTGCTTTCGAGCAAGGGGCCGTAACCCAGGACAAATTGGCCATGGATCACGAAAAGCCCGCCCACAAGGTCGCCGTGGATGGATTTTTTATGGACGTCACTGAAGTGACTAACGCGCAATTTGAACGATTCGTGAACCAATCCGGGTATGTTACCATAGCCGAAAGGCCAATTGATTGGGAAGAGATAAAAAAACAACTTCCAGAGGGAACTCCCAGACCTCCTGACAGCATTTTGCAACCAGGTGCATTGACCTTTAAAAAATCGAGGAACTCCCTGCCTAATTTATATGATTTTTCGCAATGGTGGCAATGGACAATTGGAGCGAATTGGCGACATCCTGAAGGACCTGGCACCTCGATAGTGGGTAAAGAAGACTTCCCGGTTGTACAGATTGCCTATGAAGATGCGATTGCCTATTGCAATTGGGCGGGCAGGCGATTGCCGACCGAAGCAGAATGGGAATTGGCTGCCCGGGGCAACAAAAAAAATAGTATCTATTTTTGGGGAGACGATGATTCACGGTTGTCTCAAAATGCCAATACATGGAATGGGGAATTTCCTGTCATAAATACCTTGGCAGATGGTTTCGAGTCACTCGCGCCCGTAAAATCGTTTCCTCCAAATGACTTTGGTCTTTATGATATGGCGGGAAATGTCTGGGAATGGACGAGTGATTGGTACAATTCAAACTATTATGGAGAAATGGCGCAGCGACATGAGGTCACTAAAAATCCCGAAGGTGCCCCGGTTGCTTATAACGAACGCGATCCATTGGCAAAGGAGAAAATCATGAAGGGTGGCTCATTTTTATGCAGTGCCTCGTATTGTGCCAGTTATCGTATCTCTGCAAGAATGGCCACCAGTTTAGATTCTTCCCTTGAGCATTTAGGGTTTCGTACCGTCGCTACCATCGCAATGGTGGAAGCAAAAAACAATCAGCGATAGAAGCTATGCAATTCTTAAAAAAATTTAACCCAGAACTGATCATTGAATCACCAGGGAGAATAAATTTAATCGGGGAACATACCGATTATAATCTTGGTTATGTATTACCGACGGCAATAGAAAAGCACATTACGCTTTCATTCCAGAAAAATGGCTCAGAAAACGAGTGCAACTTTTTCAGTAAAGGCGCCGACGTTGGTTTTCAGGCAGATTTAAAAGAAATTTCAAGAAGTTCGGTACCATGGGAAAACTATCTTTTGGGCGTATTGTTTGAAATCACCCAGCGTTCGAACCACCTCAGAGGTTTTGATTGTGTTTTAGAAAGTAATCTGCCACAAGGATCGGGATTGAGCTCTTCGGCCGCTTTGGAATGTGGACTTGCATTTGGTCTCAATGAACTTTTTTCGTTGGGCCTGGCCAAAATAGATCTTGTGAAGCTCTCCCAAATCGCAGAACATAATTATGTTGGGACTCAATGTGGCATTATGGATCAATTTGCCTCTGTAATGAGTGAAACAGGCCATGGTATTCTATTGGATTGTAATAGTTTAAGGTACGATTTGATACCGATTCAGTTTGCGCCCTATAAAATCATTTTATTGAATACAGGGGTGTCACATAATTTGGCAACCAGTGAATACAATGTTCGAAAACTTGAATGTGAAGAAGGCGTGGCGGTTATAAGGCAAACCCATCCGCATATAAATTCGCTTCGTGATGTCACTTCAACCGTATTAATGGCCAATAAAACGAAGATGCGCGAAGTCGTTTATAAGAGATGTACCTTCATTCTACAGGAAAATGCGCGTGTATTGAAAATGGCGGATGCCTTAAAGATAGGGGATCTCAAATCCGCAGGTGCGTTGTTGTATGAGGCCCATACCGGCATTAGTGAATTATATGAGGTAAGTTGCAAGGAATCTGATTTTCTGGTAGCATTTTCAAAAAACTATTCGGGAGTTTTAGGTGCACGTCAAACCGGTGGAGGTTTTGGTGGTTGTACTATGAATATTGTACATCGGGATTTGGTTGCTAAGTTTATACACGAGGCTAGTGAAGCATATCAAAGCCAATTCGGAATTGACTTAACCGCATTTGAAGTTACCCCAAGTACGGGAACCTCAATATCCTTCGCAAGGTAGGGGGTCAAACGCTTGTTAAAGACACCTAAGGGGGAGTTAAGGACGATTAACCCTGCATGAGGGCCTCTTCCAGTGCTGTTTTCTTATGTTTACTTAAAGGCAGTTCCTGACCTCTAATTTCGACGAAAGACGAACTAAATTTCTTGACTTTCTCTAGATTAATAATATACGACTTATGAGTTCGTAAAAACTTGTCTGGTGGAAGAAGTTTCATAAATGATTTCATAGTCGAAAGCACCAGGATATTGCCATCTTCGGTAATCAATTTTATATAATCACCAAATCCCTGGACCCAGTTAATATGCTTCAAGAATACTTTTACTTTTTTGAGATTGCTATTCACATAGATAAACTCTGTATCCATATCAACTTGCTCGGCCCCAACATAGTTTACCAATGCCCGTTTTATAGATTCATTGAATCGCTCCTTCATAATCGGCTTCAATAAATAGTCGGTTACGTTATGATCAAAGGCACGTAGCGCGTAGTTTGGATTGCTGGTAATCAAAATAATCTGTGGCCGTGTTTCAAGTGATTCAATCAATTCAAAGCCATTGACTACAGGCATCTCAACATCCAAAAAGATAAGATCTACTTCGTCACGCTTTATACTTGCCCTTGCATTGATGCCATTCTGAAAAACATCAACCAAGACCAAGCTGGAATGTTTTTCTATGAGCGTTGTCAGAGCGGCGCGCTGAACGGCTGAATCATCGATTACCATACATTTTAATGTGGGCTTCATAGCTGAACTTAACCTAGTTTCATTGAAATTATAATAGACTCCTATGTCGGGGCTATCTCAATCCTTGAATTGCTGCGGGGTATATACTTGAATTCATTGGCAAAGATAGTAGGTATTTGCGAATCGCATTTGTAAATCGCTCATATATTGTTAGATGAGTGTTCAATTGACCGATTATCCTCCCAAGATTTGTCAGTTTGAGTACAGCCTTCAACAGCGATGGTCATCGTTTGTCTCAACGTACGGTTGCAATCTTCAAATTACGGTGTAGGGCAGTACTACATTCAGGGAGTGATTTGACTAAATGGCATCTGCAGACAGAACGCTTTCGAATAGGTCTATTTCGGAAACCTATAACTTTTGATAACTTTTAATGTAAGTTTTTTTACAAAAATCCTACTTTTGTTTAGAAGAATACATTGAAGTATATACGTATGGAAGATAAATTGGAACGCATAAAAACATTGATAATAGGATCAGGTCCAGCAGGGTATACCGCAGCAATATATGCGGCTCGTGCCGATTTAAAGCCCGTAGTTTATACCGGATTGGAACCTGGTGGTCAATTGACCACCACCACGGAAGTAGATAACTTTCCAGGATACCCAGATGGCATTGATGGTCCCGCCATGATGGTGCAGCTTCAAAAACAGGCAGAACGTTTTGGTACCGAAGTCCGATTTGGCATGGCGACCGCTGTTGAATTGAGTAATGAGGTGGGCGGAATTCATAAAGTCACGATTGATGATATGAAAGTAATCGAGGCTGAGACCATTATTATATCAACGGGTGCAACCGCCAAATACCTGAATATACCTAGTGAGCAACGATTACGCGGTGGAGGTGTATCGGCTTGTGCCGTGTGTGATGGCTTTTTCTACAAAGGGCAGGAAGTGGCTATTGTCGGGGCCGGTGATACCGCAGCTGAAGAAGCGTCCTATTTGGCCAATATTTGTAAAAAGGTAACCATGCTAGTACGCAAAGATCAAATGCGGGCTTCCAAGGCCATGCAGCATCGGGTCAACAGTTTATCAAATATAGAAATTCGGTACAATTCGGAGGTTGATGAAGTTTTGGGAGATCACGTAGTCGAAGGCCTACGAATTATCAACAACAAGACCGGTGAGAAGGAGGACATTTCGATTACCGGACTTTTTATAGCCATTGGGCACACGCCGAATACTGCAATTTTTAAGGGGCAATTGGATATGGATGATGTTGGTTATATTATTACGAAAGGAAAAAGCTCGAAGACCAATAAACCCGGGGTTTTCGCTTCTGGGGATGCACAAGACAAGGAATATCGCCAAGCCATCACTGCTGCAGGTACCGGATGTATGGCCGCCTTGGATGCAGAACGTTATTTGGCAACTGTAGAAACCCCTGAAGAGGTAGTCTAAAACGTATTCAAAACAATATAAAAGCGCCACGAAAGTGGCGCTTTTATTGATTGAAACTCAGTCGAGTCGTTTGTAGTTCTCCGAGAATGTCCGTTGTCCTTCGGCATCTACTGAAATTTGGCTGTACCAGCCATCTCCTATATTTAATTCAAAGTTGTAAACACTCAAGGTATCAGAAGCCCTTCGCATCGAAGCCGACATATATTCCAAGGTTTCGGTCAACGTACTATCTGTATTCTTATATGATCCATAACCAAACCATTCAATGGAGTCGGTCGGGACGTACCGAGTCCACATGACCTTCCCGTTATAGTACATTTTTATCTGTCGATAGCCATTGGCAGTCGCGGTTGTATCCGATACATTTACACCGTCCCTATAATTGTAGAAGCTTACGAGTTCCCACGTACCTTCAATTGATTTCTGAAAGGCTCTTGATGTTGGCTCTGGATAGTGGGTGGCTGAAACCAACATGAGCATCAAGAATACAAGTGCAAGAAACTTTTTCATGGTCTGTATACTTTAGAGTTAATGATTATTTATCAATCAAAAGTTACAAAAAAATTATGAAGTATTGATAATTTTATAGGCAATAAATTATCGATATCACAAAAGGAGAATGGATCAAATTTGACCGGTCTTTGTATGATACTGATCAATGCATTCTGCCAAATTCAAAAGATCTTTTTTCATATGATTTGCAGAGACTACGATGCGTTTCATACTACTGTTGCCGTCAGAAGGATAATTGAAATTGGTAATGATGATGTTCTGACTTTCCAAAAAGGCTGCAAGTTGGTTATCTGCAAATGAAAATGTCGGATGATCCTTCAGCATTACAAATGTTTTCTTGTTACGTAGCGTATTTAGGAATATGGATAAATTGTTTTGCAACCTATTTCTTCTTTTCTTGCAAAGATGGGCAGCTTGCATTAGTGTGGCCAAGGAAGCAGGACTTGCCGGGCTTGCCCCACCATAGAGTTCGCTATTCGATAGTGCCTCGATTCTAGGCTTCTCCCCAAAGATAGCGCCGGCCTGAATACCAAGTCCTTTGCCCAGGGAACAACATACTATTAGTTCTTTGGGTTCCATTTTTTTCAACAGGCTAAAAACACCCCCCCCATTTGCCCCTAGGATTCCGATGCCATGTGAATCGTCAACGACTAGGATGATTTTATCTAAAGGCAATGAACGAAGTCCATTAAAATCAGGATAATTACCACCTGAAAAATCAATCGAATCCAATAAAACAACAGGAACGGGCGATTTTTTGATCTCAAGATGCCTTCTGATGGCTGTATTGAGCGTTTCAAAAGAAGTATATGATTTATGTTTGGTTGAAAATAATGCCGAATGGGCATGAGGTGCATAAAATAATTTATGGATGGGATTACTAAATTTTTGGACTACTAATTGTGCTGCCAAATATCCCGATGACATGGTCATACAGCTGCTGCTTCCGACCATTTCCGTCAAGTAACTTTCTGCTTGCCCAAAAATCGAAAGTCGAACGTTTGAATTCCTTGATGCACCATAGTTGGTGCCATACTTCACTATATTACTGATTAAAAGCGCCTGAAATTCGGGAGCTGTCTGTAGCCCCAAATAGGCAGTTCCTCCGAAATAGAGGAATTTTTTATCCTCCACTAGGATTTCACGATCGGGAAAACGGTCAATATAATGGTTCATACACGTAGGGTAATACCGCTTCCACCCAATTTTGGGAATACCAAAGTACCATCTTTCAGGATTTGTACCCCATCGGCAATATCCTGCTTTATGAGAAGGGGGCCATCCATGTCTACATAATCGAGTTGTGGCAAAAGCTGGGCAATGGCTGATATTCCGACAGTACTTTCGGTCATACAGCCCACCATTACCTTCAGACCGAGATCACGCGCTTTCTTGATCATTCGCAAGGCCGGGGTTAGTCCGCCGCACTTGGTGAGTTTAATGTTTATGCCACTAAAGTGAAGGTCACAACTTTCTACATCCTTTTCAACGATGCAACTCTCATCAGCAATAACAGGGAGCACACTTTTGTGCATTACGTGCTCCATGCCTTCCCAATCATCGGCCTTTAAAGGCTGTTCTAAAAACTCAACGCCTAAATTCTTTAGTAGGGGCGCATTCATGACGGTCTCCTTAGCAGTCCAAGCACAATTGGCATCTATTCTAAATACAGAATCGGTATGTTTGCGTAATTCCCGTACGATTGCTATATCATCTTTAGTACCCAATTTAATCTTGTATATGGGCCAAGGTACTTCCGCCATTTTTCCGATCATTTTGTCAATTGTATCGATACCGATTGTATAATTCGTTGTAGGATAGCTTTCAATCGAGGTTCCCCAGATTTCATAGAGGGGCTTGCCCAAAAGCTTACCATATAGATCGTGGGCCGCCAGGTCAATTGCGCAGATGGCGAAATTACTTAAATTCAGATGTGTCAGAAAATGATGCAGTACTTCAGGGGTCGTAAAATTAAACGCTTCAATTTTATCGCGTACATGCTCGATTTCCAATGTCATACTGTTAAGGGTAATCTTATAATAGGGGTTTGATGTGGCTTCCCCATACCCTGTGTGATCATTCATTGAAAGAGCTACGATTAACGTATCCTGCGTATCATGTGATTCACGTGAAATGCTAAATGTATGTTTTAAAGGAAGGGTGTACCTTTTAAGTCGTAATTGCATTGCGCCAGTTCTTTTTACTAAGATAGGGAAAGACCGGGTTGGTTTCCAAAATCGCGGAAGTCAAAAATAAAGCCCCGGCATTGAAGCCAGGGCTTTTCGAGTTAGGTGGTTTTGTGCCTCGTTTTTATTAAGGAATTCGCATTAATTTCTATGTACACTTCCTGAAACAGACTTCTTTTTTTGAACTGTGGCATCTCCCGAATAGGAAATATTACCCCCGCTACTGGCGTCGGCCGTTAACGATTCGGAAACATTTATGCCGATATTGGCTCCACTGCTGGCCTCGGCATTGCAATCTGTTGTAAATAGTTTTTTAGCATTGATATTGGCTCCACTGCTTCCATCGATATAGGCTTTTTGAGCGCTCCCTGATAGATCAAGATTGGCACCACTGCTGGCATCGATATCAATAGCTTCTGCAGTAACATCAATTCGGACTAAAGCACCGCTACTTGCGTCGATTTCTAGATTATCAGTATTGATTTCGTTCTCAGTACTAAGATTGGCTCCACTGGAACTCCTCAATGCCGTAATTTTTGGGAGGGAAACATGTACTTTTTTAGTGGCCCTACCAATATTTTCGATGGCATGTATTCTTAGTTTTCCATTTTTGATTTCGGTACCGATGAGGTCGATGATGTTTTCATCGCCTTCTACCGTAATTTCAAAATTGTTCGCTTGGGTGACGGTTACCTCTAGGCCTTCAGAAGCGGATATTTCAGTAAAGTCAGCGGTAATTTCCCGATTTTCCTCTACCACTACACCATTTCCTTTGATTCCGGGGCCAAAGTCCCCAAAATTAATATCAAACCCACAGGATGATAAAATGAGTGCGAGTATAAATGCGATGGTAATTCGTGCTAGTGTTGTCATGATGGTTGTTTTTAGGTCGAACCCGATGTTTATAATATCAAAGACGACGATTGATTAATGATTCTTAAGATGATATAGTATGCTTACTTGTAAAATTGAACTATAATACTTTTGTATAATAGATTATGATACCCAATTGTTGAATTGATGCGATGGATCGTCTTCCTATGCGGACGCCACTAATGGCTGACACGAAGACCGTCTTCATCGACATTAATATCAACCTTTTCGTCGCTATTACTGTCATTGGCTTTTATCTTGACACCTTTCTCATCGATCTTTAATTTAAAAGTATCGCCCTTGTCTTTAATATCGATATCGACGCCATTTTTGTTAATAATTACGCGGTTATTCCCAGAAGTATCCTCGTCATCCGTCATGGTACTCGGGCAATTTTGACATTCAAGTTCGCCCGCATCGCCCATTTTCCATAAATAATCACCAAATTCACAGCCGTCCATATCCCGATCATTATTTGACCGAAGGGTCCAACAGCGGCCATTCGTCTTGTCATAATCGAGGACCATTCCGACCGGAATGTATAAACTTACCCGAACTTCTTGGTCCTTGATCTTATTTTCCCTGGGAGTGGTCAAAAAGTCATTCAATAAAAGGGTATTCCCTTCAACTTCATATGAATAGTTGATTTTTTCGGCGGTCTGCCGGGCATTCTGAAATGAACTGCCATCGGCATTCCTTCGAACTTCGATGCGAATGATCGAGTCTTTCGATTTTTTAAGATTAATTCGCACATCTTGTGAAACAAGAAATTCGCCCCCGTCTTTATCATAATCCAGTATGATACCGTTCATTCCCATGTTATGCCCATCTTCTTCAGTATCCGAAGACTTCATGACGAGATTTAGCGTATCGATAGGCTGTTCGAAGACCAATTCATTTTCAACCGTAGTGCTTCCAGAGTAGGCATGGGCTGCGGCCTCCCTGAATCCTAGAACGATTAGACATATCAAACATATCAACCAAAGACCTAGCAGGGTGAATTTGGCAACATTACCGATTGATTTAAGGTTGTTCACCAAGATTTTCAATCCTAAATAGAGCAGGAAGAAAAACGGAATCCCAATCGCAAAGAAACTCAACAAAGAAATTAACCAGACAGGGGTATTCGTCGAATTAATGATGTTATAGAAATCAATGCCGGGGATATGGATCATATCAAGAATACCAACCGTGAAAAGTCCGATAAACAAACCAATTACAGTAGATGCACCGATTATGATCAATAGGATGCCTATGAATTTACCGATGATCTTGAAAAAGAAAAGGATGATGTCGCCCAAAGTATCGAAAAAAGTCTTGCCACTGCTTTTAACTTTTCGGCCAACGCCTTCATAATCGACATTTTTTACGCGATCGGCCACATCTTCAAAACCTTCTTTTACTTTTCGCTCTATGTTACTAATATTAACAGCTTCTCCGCGCATATCCAATTTTTGGGAGGTGGTCCTGGCTTCCGGAATAAGAATCCATAAAAGGCCATACAAGAGAATAAAGCCTCCCCCGGAACCTATGGTTAGAAATACCCATAATAAACGTACCCAAATTGGATCGATTCCAAAATAATATCCTAGACCCGAGGAGACCCCGGCTACATATTTTGTTTCGGTATCCCGGTATAACTTTTTAGACCTTGTTTGTTCTTTTGAAGCATGTGGTGCTTTAGGTTCATCTTCAAAAATATCTTCATCGACCATGTAGTCTTCGGGTTGTCCCATAATGGTGATAACCTCATCAACTTCCTTTTCGGTGATGACCTGTCGTTCGTTTTCTAGTTTTTCATAAAAAAGCTCGGCAATGCGTGCCTCGATATCTGCCTGGATCTCATCGCTCCCTGGTGTATTGGCAAAGGATCGTTTGACTGATTCCAGATAGCGGCGCATTTTATTGTACGCCTGTTCATCGATATGAAAAAGTGTATTTGCGAGATTTATATTTACTGTCTTGTTCATTGTTGACTTTTTTTTACCCCAAATTTAAATTGTGGTCTGTTTGTTTCTAGGCTATTTGTTTTTAGTTACCAAATTCGCGGCATTCCTTAATTCGTCCCAGGTACTATCCAATTCCTTAAGGAAAAGTTTGCCTGTTTCGGTCAAAGTGTAATATTTTCTTGGTGGCCCTGAGGTCGACTCTTCCCAACGATAGTTAAGCAGACCGGCATTTTTTAAGCGGGTCAATAGGGGGTAAATGGTACCCTCTACGACGAGCATTTTGGCGTCTTTTAGGGTTTCTAGAATCTCCGATGCATATTTGTCCTTACCATCCAAGATGGAAAGTATGCAATATTCCAACACCCCTTTGCGCATTTGTGCTTTTGTGTTTTCTACATTCATAATTTCTTTTTTCTGTTTATGCTAAGCCAGCCTACCAGGAGGAGGGCGTTTGCAAAAAATCTAATTTTGGCCTGCATGGGTTAACGGTTCGTTTTTTGATTGATGAATAAACATCCTGATTGATTTGTGATTGATGATAAAACTCCTTGATTGGGTGTGATTAGTACCCGTTTTTAAATTCTTTTATTATAGGATTAATGTAAACTGATGACCCGTGTCATTTGCCATTCCGAGCCTACGTGCTGCCACATCACAATAAACTTGGAGGCGTGTGACGGGGTGCCTTCCGGTTCCTGATTGTTGTAGAATTTGTGCTGTCCGATTTCGACAGCGCCATAGTCCTTTATGGGATAAACCTCAACGGTCCCTGAAACCAATTCCCGCGTAACCTTTCCACAGATATTCTTTTTGGTCATTTCCAAAATTTCCTTTTTTGAGGTTGATAGCCCACCTTGATCATGGTAGAATTCTACATTATCAGCGATCATCTTCGCCTGTGTTTCAAGATCACATTGATTATAGGCGTTAAAGAAGAGGCTGTCTTGTTTCACGATCTCGTCGAAAAGCATCGTATCTGAAAGGCTCCGTTTACCAGACTTTTCTTGCGCGGGTTTAAAGGCTGTGACACCTAAAATCATTATACCGCAAAGGGCTACGGCCGAGCGATATTTTATGCGACTAATATTTTTCATTATTTTATAAATTTAATTGTAAACGGATATACATATTTTTCGCCCCTACTACTTTTTAAGGTCGCCAAAATAGTACAGACAACATCTAGTACGAGCAGTCCCAAGCCTAAAACGATGGCCATAAGCATAAACATGATATGAAAGCCCCAACCTGAATGATCATGGTTGAATTGGGAAAGATTATGTCGGTTCAATTCAAAAATATCAATGAATCCTACAAAGTCGAAGGCAAATACAAAGAACAATATGGCGGTGATAGCGGCAAGTACCAGACCGTATAGCAAAATGCTTATTTGAAAATTCAAGGCTTGTTTCCCATTGTAGTCCACAAAGTCATTTTCATTTTTGTTTGCAGTCCACAATACCAAAGGCAAAAGAAAATTCCCAAAGGGTATGAAAAACTTTGAAAAAGTAGATGCATGTATGATGGCCGATAAATTTTTGTCGTGTTTGGTCAAAGTATCTGTCATGGCTTAGTAATTTCTTATACAAATATATATCTAAAAGAAGGTACTAGGCAACACATAGTACTAATATTTAACAAAATATTAACAATTTAAGCTATTACTATTTTGGTTATTTTTGATGTAAATACGAGTTATAATGGGCATTTCGGCGCGTAAGATCAACAGCTATTCCTTTTTCAAATTGCCTGCCGCATGGTGGTGTGGTGTTCGATTGAAATATATTGATGACCAAAAAGCCATCGTGCAGGTTCGCTATAAATGGATCAATCAAAATCCATTCAAGTCAATGTATTGGGCGGTGCAGGGAATGGCCGCAGAATTAAGTACGGGAGCTCTATTAATCAATCAAATACGTAAAAGTGACCATAAAATTTCAATGCTTGTCGCAAAGAACAAGGCCGAATTCACAAAGAAAGCAGTCGGCAGAATTACGTTTACCTGTGTCGATGGTCTGCCGATAGCCGATGCGATTCGGAGTACCGTTGCCACAGGGGAGGGGCAGACCTTTTGGATGCAGTCGATTGGGGTCAATGAGGAAGGCGTCGTGGTTTCGACTTTTGATTTTGAATGGACTATAAGACCCAAGGGTCGACCGTTCAAGGAATGAGCTTCTTGATCGGGGGTCTAACCTTCTAAGCAACTGGAGCTGTTACATAAAATTGCAGGACCGCCTAAAAAAGTGCCACTTAAGTGTAACATATTATATAAAACGCACAACTAATACTTTTAAATAGTAAAACAATGAATGCACACGAAATAGACTTTGAGGTCCATGGGGAAGAAATGCAATATGTGGAAATTGGGTTAGATCCACAAGAAGCCGTTATTGCCGAATCAGGGAGTTTTATGATGATGGAATCAGAAATCATCATGGATACCATTTTTGGCGACGGTTCGAATCAAGACAATAGCGTCCTCGGAAGAATATTTTCTGCCGGAAAACGTGTTTTAACAGGGGAAAGCCTTTTTATGACGGCCTTTCTTAATCAAGGGCAAGGAAGAAAACACGTAAGTTTTGCGGCACCATATCCAGGCAAAATAGTACCAATTGACCTTTCGGAAATCGGTGGCAAGTTCATATGCCAAAAGGATGCCTTTCTTTGTGCTGCTAAAGGGGTCTCCATCGGAATTGAATTTTCAAAGAAGCTTGGGCGCGGTTTATTTGGAGGCGAGGGCTTTATTATGGAAAAACTTGAAGGGGACGGCATGGCGTTTGTTCACGCAGGAGGTACCATGGCCAAAAAAATATTGGCGGTCGGTGAAGTTTTAAAAGTCGATACGGGCTGTATCGTTGGGTTTACAAAGGACGTCGACTATGATGTAGCGTTTGTTGGAGGTATTAAAAATACGGTATTCGGTGGGGAAGGATTGTTCTTTGCTACCTTGCGCGGCCCAGGAACCGTGTATATTCAATCCCTGCCATTTAGTCGTTTGGCCGGTCGCGTATGGGCAGCGGCGCCTAGGGAAGGCGGCAAAGATGTGGGCGAAGGAAGCATTTTAGGGGGCCTTGGTCGTATTTTGGATGGGGATAACCGCTTTTAAGCCTGTATGAAGTCGCTCGGTATCTGTTTTTCATAAAACCATCAATTTAGCCATCGCCATGTTGGGGTATCCAAACCGTTTGGAATTTCATTCAGGCGTAAAGTGTATATTGAGTTCGACAAGCAAAACGATTCTATTTGAGTACAAGAGGTCTCTGTGTTGCCAAAAAGGGAATTTAGGCTTCCTCTGAATCAGAAAGTTCTGAATCCTC
Source organism: uncultured Flavobacteriaceae bacterium (assembly GCA_963798435.1). Classification (GTDB taxonomy): domain Bacteria; phylum Bacteroidota; class Bacteroidia; order Flavobacteriales; family Flavobacteriaceae; genus JALHST01. Next base: position 175,655 of record CAWCTF010000005.1, on the reverse strand, counting down.
GACCTCTACGGTCTTATTCAGGTTATTCTCTAGAATATTGAGCTTTTTCAGTTTGGCTTTCCAAGTAGCAAGTTCAGCCTTATGATTGTCAACTTTTTTTATGACTTCCTGAACAAGTGGATTGTCCTCGGAAGCATTCGAGAAAAATTGCAGGTTGTTCTCCAATTGTCGGATCTCGCTTTTGCTTTCGTCAATTTTGCGACGAATAAAAGTGCGTTCCTGATAAATTGCCTGTTCGTCTTCTTTTTGGGTAAGCTCCTGGATTTTATTTCCGTACTTTAATAATTCGGCTTCCTGGCGACTAACATCTAGTTTTCTAAAAAGCGCATCGACGATTTTATTGAACTTTTGATTGATATTCTTTTTATTAAAGGGCACTCTGCCATAAGCTCTCCATTCTTCGATGAATGATTTTAACTCGGCCAGGTCTTTGCCCCTTTTGCCTGACAGTTCAAATGCTTTTATACGTTCAAGACAGGCGTTCTTTTTTTCAAGATTGTCGAATTCCCCTTTGGAAGCCTCATTTTTTAATGCGTGCAACCGATCAAAATAGTGGTTGCATGCCGTTTTAAATTCTTTCCAGATTTTATCGGAATATTTACGGGGTACATGGCCGATTTTTTTCCATTCACCTTGAATACGTTTCATCTCTTGGGTCGTGGTCTCCCATTCTTCACTATCTTTTAACGAAATGGCCTGTTCGAGCAACGCGCGTTTTTTGTCCAGGTTTTCCTGCTGCTCATTTTTTAGATTTTTATAATATGAATTTTTATTTCGGTTAAATTTACGCACCGACTCCTTAAAGGCCGCCCAGGTTGTTTCATTTACTTTTTGGGGAACCTTTCCAGCTTTAAAGAATGCGTCGCGCAATTCTTCTATTCTCAACATTTGTTGTTGTAGCGCTTTATGATCCTCGGCTACATTTTTAGAAATTTCGTCTATAGCCAAAATGATCTCCTGTTTTTTAACCAGGTTTTGCTCATAGACTTTTTCAAGCTCCTTAAAATGATCCTGACGTCTTTGGTGCAATACTTTGGTGGCATTGCTGAAACGCTCCCATATAGCATCGCGATGCTCCTTATCTACTGGACCGATGTCTTCCTTCCAAATTTTATGAAGGGTTTGCAATTCCCGAAAGGCCTTATCTAGGTTTTCCTCCTGTACCAAGGTCTCCGCCTGTTCGACGATTTTGGTCTTTTCTTCGAGGTTGTGCTTGAAATCAAGGTCTCTTAGTTCTCGGTTAATATGCAGAAAATCGTAAAATATTTCAATGTGATGTTGATACGTTCGCCATACATCATTATAATGGGTTCTCGGCACAGGACCTGCATTTCGCCAACGTTCCTGAATGTCCTTGAAGTTTTTATAGGTAGTATTTATGTCTTCCTCAATGTTGACCAGACCTTTCAATTCTTCAATAATTTCCAAGCGATTGGCCAAATTATCCTTATGGCTTCTTTCAAGACTTTTGTAGTGCTGGTTTCGTTTATCCTTGTAATCGGAGTAAACTTCATTGAATTGACGTTTCGCTACCGACGTATATTTAAAATCGATTTCGTTGCCGCCATTACTGATAAAATCTTCTTTCTTGTGTTCTAGGAACTCTTGGAACTTTAGGTCAAATTCGTGTTTAATGGCATCGACATGTCGCTTAATCGCCTGTATTTTTTCATTACGTACAAGTCGCTGTAGTTCTCCCACCAGGTTTTCCATACTCAAGGCATGGTAGTCGAGTTCTGGAATTTGATGGCGCTGATGCGTATCGCTATCCTCGGCATCCTCAGCATTCGATTCATCGATTTCCTCAAGGACATCATCAGATTCAGAAGAAGAATCGATTTGCGATGGTTCCTGCGCGACCACTTCTTTTTTTGGCTTCGATGTTTTTTCAGGGCTTTTCTCCGGATCCTTTTGCAATCCGGTAGTTTCTGAATTTTCTTCACCCCCTACATTTTCATGTAGTTCCCGTTCTTTCTCTTCCAGCATTACTCTTAATATTTCAATAACTGCAATGTAAGATACTAACTACCGCATGAATAGCAAAAAATATGGGACTTCTTTTTGTATTTATCCAGCGACCTCGGGAAAGCAAGATGATTTTGATAAAAAGGCCGATAGCCTGAATTTTCGTGTGTATGATTGACTACTGCATAGGAGATGTTTATTGAACAGACCTCCCTTTATATCCCAAGATTACTTAATCCTCTATTGACCTTTGCCATATTTCCCATGCTTTTTCGGCCTGGTATTCAAGCATTTTCAAACCATTGCAGATATGAGCGCCGCGAGCTTCGCCTTTTTTGAGGAAGGTAGTTTTTAAAGGATTGTAGATCAAATCGTAAAGTAGGTGCTTTGGTCCAAGATACTCATAGGGTATCTGCGGGATATCGTCAATGTTCGGAAAAGTTCCTACGGGCGAACAGTTTACGATGATCGTGTATTCCTGTATTAATTTTTCGGTGAGGGCATCATAGGTCAATTGGCCTTTTTTGGCCTGGCGCGAAACGAAGGTATAGGCGATTCCAAGTTCGTCAAAGACGTAGGCCACCGCTTTTGACGCACCTCCCGTACCTAAAATCAGCGCTTTTGTATGTTGTTTTTGCAGAAAGGGGTTTATCGATTTCTTGAATCCATAAACATCGGTATTGTAACCTTTTAAACCATTGCTGTTAAATTGAATCGTGTTGACTGCCCCTATTTTCTCTGCTTTTCGGCTGATTTGGTCTAAATATGGGATAACCGATTGCTTATAAGGAATCGTCACATTAAGTCCTATAAGTGATTTGTTGTTCTCAATGAGGGCAGGAAATTCTTCGATGTTGGGCAGGTCAAAATTTTCATACGTATACTTTGAAAGTCCCATTTCGAGGAATTTTTTGGTAAAATAACCTTTTGAGAACGAATAGGAGATATTGCGACCCACCAACCCCAAAAATACTTTATTATTTTCGCCTGTTTCCATACCATTCGAGTCCTAATAAAACGCCGATTCCCAAAATAATATAGAAAATGGCCCACCAAGTTTCCGAGCTATCAAAATTTGGCAAATAGCGTTCGTAATATACGATTATAGCCTTCCCGTCAGAATCTTGAAATACATTCCCCAGAGTATCGGTCTTGAATATGGTCTTTTTCCAAGGCCAAACGACCCCAAGGGAACCACTTATAAAGCCAATAATGACTGCCGTGGTGACATGCTTATAGTGCTTCAGCACATACGATAGCAGGTGCGAAAGTGAGACCAATCCCGTGGCCGAACCCAAGGTAAAAATTGCCAGGATTTTTAGGGTATGTAAGCGCAATGAATTGTTGATAAAACTGAAATCGCCCCTAAAAATTTCACTGATCGTATCGTAGAGTGAATTGACCGAATCGACAAGGAGCAATACGTAATTGCCCAATAGAATGAGGATAAAAGATCCCGATAATCCAGGCAATGTCATGCCTGAGACACTGATAATTCCACAAAGAAAAATAAAAAGGAGATTATCGTTTTCCTTCGCCGGACTTAGAAAACTGATTGATATGCCCACAATGAACCCAATCATACCGGCCGTTATGGTCTTCTTGTTCCAATGTTCAAAATCCTTGGAAATAAAATAAATCGAACCTAGTATCATGCCGAAGAAAGTGGCCCAAACAAACAGTTCCTTTCTTTCCAGAAAATAATCAAGCAAACGCGAAACGCTAAAATAGCTTATCAGCATTCCAGCGATCAGCAAACCCAAAAATGTGCCGTTTACATACCGATAAAAACTTTTAAACCGCCCGTTTATAAGAAGTTTAAAGGCTTTCACATTTATTTTTTGTAAAGAGTATATAAATTCCTCGTAAAATCCGCCTACGAATGCCACAATGCCCCCTGAAACGCCGGGTACTTTGTTGGCGGCACCCATTGAAAGTCCTTTGACGACCAAAAAGAATTTGTCAAGAAATGTTCTTGTTTCGTACATTTTAAGGTTCGGGAGTTTCTCGTTTAGCAACTTTTTCGAGGATAAAAATAAGTGAAAAACCTATGAGCGCGGCCACCATCGCCAAGATTATTTGGGCATCGCCTTCAAACTTGAAGGGAGAGACGTTCTCATCAAGTACGATGGTTTTCGTGCCTATCATTCGGGTCTCCAAAATCTTTTTCCATGGCCAGATCTTGTTTAAGGAGCCCATAATGAAGCCGGTCAAAATAGCCAAGGTGAAATTTTTGTAATGATTGAACATCCATTTCAACAATCTCGCAAAACTTAGGATTCCAAATAGGATGCCCAATCCGACGGTAATCAATATTTTAAGATTTTTATCATCTACCGCATCCAACACGGTTTTATAAGATCCGAGTAATACTAAAATGAAAGACCCCGATATGCCCGGCAGGATCATAGCGCAAACCGCTATCGCTCCTGAGAAAAACAAGAAAGGCAGGCTTTCGGTATTTTGGGAAGGGGGCAAGCCTGTGACAAAATAGGCCGCAGTAGCCCCAAGAATAAATGCCAAAATAGTCGCGAGCTGCCATTTTTCAACTTCCTTGGCAACAAAAATGATACTGGCGACTACCAAACCAAAAAAGAACGACCATAGTGGGATGGGCTCATTTTCAAGTAGCCAACGAATCAGTTTTGAAAATGAAAAGATACTAATGGCCATTCCCAAAAGAAGGGTAATTAAAAAATTGCCATTTAACGCCTCCCAAAATCGTTTAAAACCTGAGGTGCGCCAAATTTTAAATGTTTTGAGACTGACATTGTTGATCGAAGTAATCAGTTCTTCATAAATGCCTGCCACAAAAGCGATCGTGCCTCCGGAAACACCGGGTACCAATTCGGCAATTCCCATGGCCATGCCCTTTAATACGATAAATAGGTACTGCAATAAATTACGGTTTTCCATCCTTGCTGGTATACGCCGACTTCACCTACCATTCAACAGCTTCTATCATTGAATCTTGATGGTAAGATAGTTGGGCAAAGGCGTAAAAATAGCTATTTTATCTGGATGCCTTTTTGATGTGGGTGATAATATTGTCCAACCATTCAGATTCACTGAACTGTGGAAATTCTTCCTTGAAGAGATGTAACTTTTTAATATCTTTTTTAAGCGCTTTGCTCAATGCAACGCGCGCACTTACTTGATCTTCGGAAAGTAAGTGAAACCCCGTCATCTTAAATAAGATTTCTGCGCTATCTGGATAAAAATCATGCCCCTGTTCCAAAATATGTAGGCCAGAAGGAACATCTTTGTTCAGGCGGGCTACTTCGGCCCATTGAAGCCAGGTATCCAAATCATAATTACCCAGATCAATGGTTTGCTTATATGCATAATCGGCCTGGTCATAATTTTTCAAGGCTGTATTTATTAGGGCGCATTTTCTCCAATAATCGGGATTTTCACCATCAATGTTCAGGGCTTTGTTAATATAGTAAAGCGCTTTTTTGAAATTCTTTTTCTGAAAATAAAAATTCGTAATCGCCAACCAACCCTTATCCAACAATGGATCTTCATGCACTGTTTGATAGTAATAGTACTTGGCCATATCATCATTATTCAGCTTTTCGTAACATTTTCCGATACGAAGATACGCATGAGATGTAGGGTCTTCTATTTTTATCGTGGTCTCATAATTTTCGATAGCATCCTGATATTTACCCAACTTTTCGAGCACCTTTCCTTTTTCGAAGTAGGCACCCATAAATAGGTCATCCGAAATAATCGCAAAATCAAAAGCAGCCAACGCTTCTGGGTACATCTTCTTAAAATAGTATTGTTTCCCCAATTGATGCCAGGCAACCTCGCAATACGGATTTCTGTCTAGATAATCATTGAGATAAAGAATAGCGCCATCGTAATCCTCTAAAAACTCAAAGCAATAGATCACATTATATAGAGACGAATAGTCTTGTTCATCAAAACTTACACATTTCATGAAATTTTCCTTGGCCAGTTTAAAATCATCCATAAAAAGGTATTCCATACCTAAAAGCGAATGAATATCAAAACTATCCTCCGCCATGGTCAAAGCTATGTTCAAAAGATTGACGGCCGCTTCGTGATTATCTTTTTTTGAAAAGATATTTGCGCGTTGAATATAGATTTCCTCGTTGTTACTATCCAAAATCTGCAATTCATCAAGCAACCTTTCAGCCAAATCAAGATTGTTCTCAAAGACGAGCACTTCGACCTGCAGTAGCTTTAATTCAATGGAATGTGGATGCTGTTGAAGGCCAATTTTAATCGCCTTCTTGCCAAGAGAAATTTTCCCGTTGTTCAGGTAGTGGTGTATGATATCCTCAAAATCCTCGGCATCAAAGAAATAGATGTCGTCAGTCTTGAGCATTGATTCAAACTTTACGATGGGTTCGTTTGGTCTTTCTTCTGAATCTAACGCCATAGGAACGTATTGGTTAAACTATGGATTTAAAAGTAGGCCTTTGAGACTACCTAAATGGGCTCTTTTGGCCTATATTATTAACAAATTAGTTAACAAATTATTGCTCCAAGGCCGTTAATTCTGCCAATAATAGCTCACAACCATGCCTGATTTCCTCAATAGAAATGGTCAATGGTGGAGAAATTCGTACCGCTTTGGGCTCGAACAATAACCAGAACAAAATAAGGCCTCTTTTCGCACAATTTAAGATCAAATGATCTGCCTGCTCCTTGTTTTCCATTATTAGAGCCAACATAAGACCCTTTCCGCGAATTTCTTTTATGGCCCGATGTTGTAATAATTTTCGAAATAACCTTTCTTTTTCCAGCGCCTCGACCATAAGGTTACCTTCGGTGATTTCCTTCAAAGTGGCCAAACAGGCGGCTGCGATAACAGGATTGCCTCCAAAAGTGGTAATGTGTCCTAATTTCGGGCTATGTTTAAGGGTCTGCATCATCTCGCTTGAAGCGGTAAAGGCGCCCACCGGGAGTCCCGATGCCATTCCTTTGCCCATTACCAAAATATCGGGCACACAATCATAGTGTTCAAAAGCAAAGAGTTTACCAGTGCGGCCAAAACCAGGTTGAATTTCATCTAAGATCAACAAGGCGCCTACTTCGGTACACCTTTGGCGTACTTTATGCAAATAGTCGTGGCTGGGTACCAAAAAGCCTGCGCCACCCTGTATGGTTTCCAATACGACCGCCGCCGTTTGATCGGTGATTTTTAGAATATCCTGTGCATCATTGAATTCAATAAAGCCCACATCGGGAAGTAACGGCCTAAAAGCACTTTTTCGTTCCTCGTACCCCATGATACTTAAACTTCCGAGGGTATTTCCGTGATACGCATGATTGGCGGCCAATATTTGAGTCCTGCCCGTATACCTTCTTGCAAGTTTTAGGGCACCTTCAATAGCTTCGGTCCCTGAATTTACGAGGTAGGTGGTTTCCAGTGGGGCAGGAAGTAACGATGCGAGTAATTTACTATAGGCCACGGCGGGACCCAGTGCATATTCCCCATAGACCATAACGTGCATATATTTCGCAGACTGTATTTGTACTGCTTCTACTACCTTCGGATGGCAATGGCCCAAACTACAGGCAGATACCCCGGCAACAAAATCTAAATAGGCCATTCCATGAATATCATGTATATAGCTGCCTTTGGCATGGGAAACTACCATGCCGAGCGGGTGTTCACTAGTTTGTGCTTGATATTTTAAGAATTCATCGATCATTGCGCTTTGCTCGCTACTACTTTTTTGACTTTGGGCCGTTCTTTCGGTTTTTGCGTCTTTTTACTATTCGGATCGATATTATTTACTGGATCTCCTTCATTGTTATTGCGGTCTTCCTCGCTGGCGTCAAGGTCGATGGGGCTATCGATACCGCGAATCACCGGTAAGATCAAATTATTGTCGTCACTATCAAAAATATCATCTTTCGTTCGTATACGCTCTTCACCACGCCAAACAAAGCCTTTTAATTTTCTAGTGTCATCGGGGAAATCTTTCTCAGGAAAAATGTTGCCGTCTGGATCGGTGATGAACGTCAGGTCTTCGACTTCGTTATTGGCCATAGTTATGCGAATGGCACTACAGATTGTCTTATCGATCCCGATTAATTCATCATCATCGTTGTAAACATAATAGATTACCTCGGTATTTTTTACCAGGTCGATTATCTTTAGAACATTGTCCTCGAACTGCCCAAAGAGGTCCTTCCCCTTGGCCTGGTTGTACCCTGTCATACTGACACTGTCTAACGAAATAATAAAGGCGTTGTTCAATACTTTTAAGGAGTCTAACTTTTCGGTTTTTACATTCGATATTAGATAGATGCTATCGCCCGTCATCTGGTTCTCACCGTTCCAGAGAACAGGATTCTTGATGAGCTGTGTAATCCCCGTCTTTTCTTCTGAATGGATTGAATCACACTTCCCGCTTAAGTCGGTCTTATAGAATTTGGCATTTCGGAAGGCCTTTAGGATTCGATTTTCCGGTTTCCCGGTCACCATCAAAGTGTCCCCATGGATATACAGGGAATCTTGTTCGACAAGCGCAATTGAAACTGCCCTTTTAGTGGCAAACACAGAATCCTTTGCCTTATATACTTCGGCATAATGCGCCCGAATAATGCCTTTATTAATCGTATCGGTCACCACGATATTATTGGTGGCCGAAGCAAATTCAGAGGCCTTGTCAAAATACACGCTGTCTCCTTCTATGATGCGATTGTTATAGTTTATTCGTGTGTTCTTTATGCCGTATCCACTCTCGATTTTTGTGTCATAAAAACCTCTTTCACAATAGATTTTATAGCTAGCACCAGTAATGGTGGAAGGCCCGTACATATAGGCATTTTTCGAGGTTGTATAATAGTCGAGCTGTTTGGAATCTAGAATATATTCCGGATTTTTAATATGTACGCTATCCAAGAATTGATACTTCTTAAGTTCCATATAATACCTTCCAATTTCGCTGGTCAAGGTATTTGCAGAATCTATTACCGTACCAAAATCCTTATAATATGATTCCTGTTTTTTCCCGATCAAAATAGAGGGTATCGGTCGTTAAGGTCATTGATGAACTCTTGGTCGTATTTCTCAGGAGTACGCTTTCATACGCTTTGGCAAGTCGGGTATCGCCATCGTAATTTATTCTTCCACTGGTCATTTGAACACTATCGCCTTGTTGGAGCCTTACATTGCCAATGGCCTGCAACCTATTTTCCTTCTGATAGAATATCGCGATATCACACCAAAGATCAGCCCCTTGATGCTCAAACTGAACCTGACGCGTGTCCTTACTAAAAATACTCGCACCAGGAAAGTTGGCCTCATCCTTTGTGAAGTTGGCCCCATAAACGATGTTGATCTGTTTTCCAAGGTTCTGGGTTTCCTGGGCATGACCCTTCATCAAAAATATAAGGAACACTAAGAAGAAAAGAATGCGGTTCAAATCCTGTATTTTGGCCAAAAATAAGGCTTTTTGTAGTAGCTCCGTAAAGATTAGCATAGATTTGGCATAGGTCTTTAAACCCCTATTTAGGATCTAATACCCGCATACATTTCCCACCCTAGGGGCGATTTATCCTTTGAATTTAGAACGAGCGATAGGCGGCTTCCAAAAATTTATTGGCCTCCTCTTCCGAAAATTTGGCTGTGGCGTTATCCCAGTGCAATGTCTGATAAGGGAAACGACCGGCAATTACACCTAAAAGTATGGTCTCGGTTAATCGTGACGCATACGAAAATGGGGCACTGGTCGCGCCTTTTCCAAGACAGGCATCCACGAATTGGTGATAATGTTTTTTTCCTTCCGAATCATAATCCCGTACAGGGGCCCCCAAATTGAACTTTTCAACGTCTATTTCCTTGTATTTGCCATCGACGATCAATTGGGGAAGTTTCTGGAAATGAGGCAAGTACAACCTTCCTTTTTCGCCCATAAACATGGCGCCTTGATCATGCAAAGCCTCGCCATCGGGTAGTACTAGATCTTCGTGACTATCCGGGGCACCAGGACCATCGTACCAAACCCATGTCAAAGTATCGGTGGTGTATTTAGTACCAGGGAATTCATAGGTAACTATATTTCTTTCAGGATATCCATATCCTGTAGGCATTCTACATAAGTTTTTAATGGTTCTCGGAACATCCAATTGCAGAGCATTATAGGGGGTGTCAAAGATATGCACGCCCATATCACCAAGTGTTCCACAGCCATAATCTACCAATTTCCGCCAGTTGGCAGGGTGGTAATACCCTTCTTTATAGGGCCGTTCTTTGCCAGTACCTAACCAAAGTTCCCAGTTCAGTTTAGAAGGAACAGGGTCACTACCTTCCGGGACGGGGCCGTCATATCCCCAATTTTTGGGCGACCAAGCGCGCACCGTATTGACTTTTCCTATAATACCCGACTGGATTAATAAGGTGGCCAATTTATAGTCGTAGAACGAATGCACTTGGATACCCATTTGGGTAACCAGATTTTTTTCTTCTGCCATTTTGCGCATGGCCCTAGCCTCGGAAACATAATGGCTTAACGGTTTTTGGCAATATACGGGTTTGTTCATTCCCATTGCCATCATCGAAGCAGGAGCGTGGGTATGGTCGGGGGTAGAAACGATTACCGCATCGATTGCGTTGCCCATTTCCTTTAACATAATTCGATAATCTGAAAATATTTTCGCTTTGGGGTGTAATTTTAGTGCTGCGGCCAAGTTGAGTTCATCTACATCGCAGAGTGCCACAACATCTACCATCTCATGGGATGATATTGCCTTAAGATCTTCTCCGCCCATATTTCCTACCCCAATATGGGCCGTTCGTAAACGTTTTTGAACAGAGAACTGCCCGCTAAACGAGGGTGCCAAGGCGACCCCTAAAATTCCTAAGCTACTCTTTTTGACGAAATCCCTTCGATCCTTGTTCGGTACACCCATTTGTGTTTTTTTTATAGTTATTTAATTGGTTAAATCCTTGATTCGAATCGCACGAAAACGAACGACATCACCATGACCTAGAAAGCCAATATGGCCATAGGTGCGCTTTAGGCCTGGATGTTCCTTATGGTCCATTGTTCCATTTTTACTTGCTTCTAGAAAATCACCATCTACGATAGGTGTTCCATTGAGGATGACCTTAATTTTGGATCCCTTCACGAGTACCTCCTCAGAATTCCATTCCCCAACCGGTTTTAGAAAGCCTTTTTTTGCCGGAATAATCCCATAGACCGAACCATGAAATTGATAGGGTTGTAGATCGGCGTATTTTTCAGCCGTATTGTCAAGTATTTGAATTTCCTTACCAACATAGGCGGCATCTCCTTCGAGTGGGGCATGTATTCCAAGTCCGTTGTTTCCTCCTGGGGTTAATTGGAATTCAAAGCGCAGGATAAAATCGCCGAATTCCCCCACCGTGTATAGATTTCCACCACTGCCTCCACCTTCCGGATTGACCACGATCATCCCATTCTCTGCCCTATAGGCTTCCTTATTTCCTACCCAACCATCTAGATTTTGGCCATTAAATAGTGGCACAAAGTCGATTTCCTCATTTTTTTGTTGGGCAGCACATGAAAATAAGATGCCGGCCATAACCGGTAGAACGAAGCTTCTAAGTGGGAAACGTTTTTTCATGCCCTAATTTAATAAAATAAAAAGAAAAATCAGCTGCTTGTTTTTACTTTCAATGCACGCGTACTTTTAAAGGGATATCCTTAAGCTTCCCTGTGAATCGTTTGTGTACGATCAGGTCCTACCGATACGATTGTGATGGGTACTTCAAGCGCTTTTTCCAAAAAGGAAATATAATCCTTTAAGGCCTCTGGCAGCTCGTTTACATGGCTCATCTTAGTTAGATCCTGGCCCCATCCCTTTAAATCGGTATATAGGGGGGTTACATTTTCGGCTTCGATATTAAATGGAAAATGTGTAATTCGTTCGCCTTTATAGTTATATGCCGTACAGACTTTTACATTTTCGAACCCGCTTAAAACATCGGCCTTCATCATCATAAGTTCGGTAACCCCATTGATTTGAACGGCATATTTAAGTGCAACTAAATCTAACCAACCACAGCGGCGTGGCCTTCCGGTAGTCGCACCGAATTCATTGCCAACGCGCCCCATGGTAGCGCCATCCTCATCAAAAAGTTCAGTAGGGAAGGGCCCACTGCCCACTCGGGTGCAATACGCCTTAAAAATACCTTTTACGTCGCCGATCTGGGTAGGGGCGACCCCAAGTCCGGTACAGGCCCCGGCAGCCGTGGTATTGCTTGAGGTTACAAACGGATAAGTTCCAAAGTCGATATCCAGTAAGGAACCTTGGGCGCCCTCCGCCAATATTTTTTTACCGGCTTTTTGCGCTTGGAAAAGGTACTCCTCACTATCGATAAAAGTTAATTTTTTCAAATTCTCGACGGCATCGCAGAAATCGGCTTCCAGTTCCTTGAGGTCGTACTGTATTTCTACGTCATAAAAAGCGATCATCGCCTCATGCTTATCTGCCAACAGGCGATATTTTCCTCTCCAATTATCGAGTTCCAAATCACCCACTCGCATGCCGTTTCTGCCCGTTTTATCCATATAGGTTGGTCCGATACCTTTTAGGGTGGATCCAATTTTGGCCTTGCCCTTGGCTGCTTCAGAGGCAGCATCCAATAACCTATGGGTAGGTAAGATGAGATGGGCCTTTCTAGAAATCAATAACCTTGATTTGAAATCGATGTTGAACTGTTCAAGTGCCTGGAGTTCCTTTTTAAATATCACCGGGTCGATTACTACCCCGTTGCCAACGATATTCAGCGCGTTTTTGTGAAAGATGCCAGATGGTATCGTGTGCAATACATGTTTAATTCCATCAAATTCAAGCGTGTGTCCTGCATTCGGACCGCCTTGAAAGCGTGCAATGATATCATAGTGTTTGGTCAATACATCTACGATTTTTCCTTTTCCTTCGTCACCCCATTGCAGGCCCAATAATAAATCTACTGCCATGTAATCCTTGGTTAGCTATTTGTTTTCTCTTTTAGGTTTTTTGTGCCATAGAAGTATAATGAATGTGCATTGATCTTGATATCAAATACTTCTTCGATGGTCTTTTTTATAGATTGTATCCTGGGGTCGCAGAATTCCATCACCTCGCCGGTATCGGTGAGGATGACATGATCATGTTGCCGATCAAAATACGATTTTTCATACTGTGCTTGGTTTTTTCCAAATTGGTGTTTACGTACCAATTTACATTCCAATAGAAGTTCGATGGTATTGTACAAGGTTGCGCGGCTGACCCTATACTTTTTGTTCTTCATATTGATGTATAATGATTCAATATCGAAATGTTCGTCACTATCGTATATTTCTTGTAGAATGGCATAGCGCTCGGGTGTTTTCCGATGCCCGTTTTCTTCCAAAAAGGTCGTAAAAACGCTTTTTACTATTTCCTGATTTTTGTTGGGAGCCATATCAAATTTTAGCACAATGACAATGTGCAAATGTACGGTTAAAATTTAAATCCGACTGACTTTGTCGATGCCGTTGATCTGCTTCAAGTTGTTTATTAACTTTTTAAGTATTCCGATATTTTTCACCACCACGGTTATCCTACCCGTAAAGGTTCCGCCATCGGTACTGAAATTGAGATTACGCATATTAACGTGCATGTTATTTGATATAACTTCGGTGATTTCACTGACCAATCCTAAATTATCGATTCCCGTTAGCTGAATCTCCGATTTAAATTCTTCCTGGGAAGAATCGATCCACTTGGCGCTTATAATTCGATAGGCATAGTTCGATTGAAGGGCAATGGCATTCGGACAGTTCTTTTTATGCACTTTTATTCCTTCACTGACGCTTACAAAACCGAACACTTCATCGCCCGGGATGGGATTGCAGCATTGAGAGAGTTTATAGTCTAATTTTTCCTCTTCCTTTCCAAAGACGAGCATGTCATATTTTGAAGTAATCTCATCTTTATTGATATCCTCGGGAATAGGTGTTCGTCGAATCTTATTCTTAAAGAAACTGATAAAGGCATTGCTGTATGAAGATGCAAAATCCTTGATCATTTGATTGTCCAAGGCCCCGATACCGACGCGATAAAAAAGATCAAGGCTCGTCTTTAATTTAAAGAAGACGACCATCTTGTTGATCACATCTTCATTGAGAGTTACTTTTTGCGATTTTAATTTTCTACGCAGAATTTCTTTTCCCTCCTCGGCCATGGACTTTTTCTCTTCCCTCAAAGACGATTTTATCTTTGCCCGTGCTCTTGCCGTGGTGGCATAATCGAGCCAGTTTTGATTGGGCTTTGCCTGTTCTGATGTGATAACTTCGACTTGGTCCCCACTGCTCAAGGTCGTGTTCAAAGGGACTAATTTTCCATTCACTTTCGCGCCCCGGGTTCGCATGCCGACCTCGGTGTGGATATTAAAGGCAAAATCCAAAGGAGTGGCGCCTTTGGGCAGCGATTTGAGTTCGCCTTTGGGTGTGAAAACAAAAATTTCCTTCGAATATAGGTTCAGTTTAAATTCTTCGACAAAATCGACCGCGTTTGCCGTGGCATTTTCAAGGGCTTCCTGTAATCGGTTCAGCCATACGTCGATACCTTGTTCCTTTTGATCACCATGTTTATATTTAAAATGTGCGGCATATCCTTTTTCGGCAATTTCGTGCATCCGCTCACTACGGATCTGAACTTCGACCCAACGACCCTTTGGTCCCATTACCGTGATATGTAAGGCTTCATATCCGGTTGATTTCGGTGAGGAAATCCAATCCCTCAAGCGAACGGGATTGGGTGTAAAGTGGTCTGTAACTATCGAATATATCTTCCAAGCTAAAAACTTTTCGTTCTGCTTGTCGGATTTATAGATGATTCGAATGGCGAATTTGTCATAAATCTCATCAAAGGTCACATTTTGCGCCTTCATTTTCCTCCGCATGGAGAAAATTGATTTCATTCTTCCTTTAATAATATAATTCAGCCCTTCGGTGTCCAGCGATTTTTGAATGACCTTTGTAAACGCAGTGATATAGGCCTGTTGTTCCTCTTTTGAATCTTCAATTTTTCCTTTTATATCATTATAGACATCGGGTTCTGTATATTTTAGGCTTAGGTCCTCTAGCTCTGTCTTGATATTGTATAGCCCTATCCTATGGGCCAAAGGCGCATAGATATACAATGTTTCTGAAGCAATTTGTACTTGTTTCTGCTCGGACATTGAATCGAGCGTGAGCATATTGTGATATCTATCGGCAATCTTTATAAGAATTACCCGAACATCATCATTCAAGGTTAGGAGCATCTTACGAAAATTCTCAGCTTGTTGAGAAATGTTCATGTCCTTTTTTAGATGGGCAATTTTGGTGAGTCCGTCGACAATCCTGGCTACGGTCTCCCCGAACATGCGCTCAATATCGTCTAAAGTGTATCTTGAGTCCTCGACCACATCATGAAGAAGGGCGGCCGTTATAGAAATCGCATCAAGACCTATTTCGGAGGCAACGATCTTGGCTACGGCGATGGGATGAAAAATGTAGGCCTCTCCCGATTTGCGACGTTGATCCTTATGGGCGTCCATCGCAATTTCGAAGGCTGAGCGAATCATCTTCTTGTCATCATCTGACAGAATTTGGTAGCTTATGCGCAGTAATTCCTTATACTGCCGGGTAATTTCCTTATTTTCCTTTTCTAGCGTTGCTGGGCTCATCATTATCTAAAATACGGCAATCTTCATCAATAAACAACAAAAATCATGCCCTTAGATTTCTTATGCGGGCAATTAATGGAGGATGGGAATAATGTACAAATACATATGCGGGATGTGGCGTAAGGTTGCTAAGACTATTTTTTGAAAGCTTTTTAAGGGAGGTTATCAAAGGTTGGGCCGCAAACGTGTTTTTTGCATAGTCATCGGCCTCGTATTCAAATTTTCGGGATAAGTAATTCATTAACAAGCCTGTAATCTCTGAGATAGGACTATATAAAATACCGAAACCAATTAGTGCGGCATGAAAACTGGGGGTTGCAACGCCAATGGCCAATGAAACCTCGGGATTGTTGATGAATAATGATAAGATATACAGGGTAAGTCCGGTCATCAACAAGGTGGCCATTAAATTAAATACGATGTGTTTTCGCTTATAATGACCCACTTCATGGGCCAGAACTGCTACGATTTCATCTTCTTCCAGATCATGAAGCAAGGTGTCGTACAAAGTAACCCGTTTTTGTTTCCCAAAGCCTGAAAAATAGGCATTGGCTTTTGTGGAACGTTTTGAACCATCTAAAACAAAGATGTTTTTCAATTCAAAGCCCACATTGTGCGCATACGCCTCTATCTTTAATTTAAGACTTCCTGTTTCCAAAGGGGTTTGCTTATTGAATAAAGGCACAATAAGTTTGCTATAGAAAAGATTCATAAAGATGGTGAATACAACTATCAACCCCCATGCATACAACCAGAATTGAGGTCCTGCCCATTCATAGAACCAAATTATTGCGGCCAACAGGGCACCCCCCAAGATGGCCGACATAATCCAACCCTTCAGTTTATCGATAAAGAATAATTTTGGAGTTGTCTTGTTAAAACCGAACTTTTGTTCGATTACAAAGGTTGAATAATAGGCCAAAGGTGTGGTGATTATATCGGATCCAATCATGATAATCCCAAAGAACAATAAGGCCATTGCTATAGTGTTGTCGGTAATGCCACGAACTAGGACATCGATCATTTGAAAACCACCGAATATCAAAAAACCCAAGGTAAGTACTACCGAAAAAGTATTGCTGATCAAACCAAATTCATAACGGGTCTTTTTATACTCGCGGGAATTAGTATACTCCTCGGCATTAAATATATCACTAAGTTCCTTTGGTAAGGGATCGTCATATCGCTTGGCATTCACGAAGTCGAGCAGGACTTCAATAAAATATTGAACAAGCAAGATGCTAATTATGATATAATACAAGGTACGGCTATCCCACATAAAATATGATACTATATGATACTATACGCATTTTAAAAACAACATTACGAGCGTAAACGTTGTCGTTTTGCTTCAAAGATAAGTATTGCTGCCGATACAGAAACATTCATAGAATCGATTTCGCCCTCCATGGGAATAACGATATTCTGATCGGAAGCGGCGAGCCATTCTTCAGACAATCCATCTGCTTCGGTACCTACGACGATGGCACAGGCTTTGCGATAATCAACGTCAAGGTAGGATTTTGATGCCTTCAGTGAGGCACAGAAAATCGAAATTTTCAGTTCTTGTAAGAATGCAATAACTTCAGCAGTGCTTCCAACGGCAATTTGGTTGGTGAATATACATCCGATACTAGATCGAATACTATTTGGGTTATACAGATCTCCTTTTGCATTTGCAATGATAACCGCATCCAAATCGGCTGCATCGGCCGTTCGCATCAATGCACCAATATTACCAGGTTTTTCAGGAGCTTCGGCAACAAGGATCAGCGGGTTTTTACGATCGAATTCAAGAGCGTTCAAACCGTGTGTCTTGCTTCGTGCAATGGCCAATATACCTTCGGTAGTTTCACGATGTGCAAGTTTCTGATAAACCTCTTTTGTTAGCGCTATAAAAGTTGTCCCGGCGACCGCTATTTTGATTTGGTTCAAGATGTGCGGATAGCTGATCAGATCCGGATAAAAAAGAATTGTTTCAAGGTCGAGGTTTCCTCGCACGGCCATTCCGATTTCACGTAATCCTTCGATTACGAACAGCCCTGTTTTCTTGCGTTCCCGCGATTTTTCCTTGAGCAAAAGCACGCTTTTTACCAATGGATTTTGCAGGCTGCTAATTTGTTTAAAAGAATCCATGGGCACAAAAGTAACGCATTTGTTACGATAGTTATTTAACATAAAAAATGTTAATTTTTTTTTATGGATATTTATTCTGTTTTTTATAATTAATTTAGAAGCAATCCTGCCATGGGAAGGATATCCATTTGTAGGAGCATCTTTGTATCTTTTTTGCAATCAACATTTTATACAATAATCTAAACATTTTAAGCAATGCCGTCATACAATTTAAAAATCAATGGACAGTCGCATACTGTCGAAGCGAGTGCCGAAACACCTTTACTCTGGGCATTGCGTGACCATCTTGACCTTGTTGGCACAAAATATGGCTGTGGTATCGGACAATGTGGGGCCTGTACCGTTCATATCGACGGATACGCCGCGCGCAGTTGCCAAATGCAGATTTCCCAGTTAGATGGCAAATCAATCACGACGATCGAAGGGCTCTCCAGTGATGGCACCCATCCTGTACAGCAGGCATGGAAAGCCGTTGATGTTCCGCAATGCGGGTACTGCCAGGCAGGACAGATTATGACTGCTTCGGCCTTTTTGGCCAATAATCAGAATCCGAGCGAGGAAGATATAAAGAATGCGATGCAAGGTAATATTTGCAGATGTGCGGCTTATAATCGTATTCAAAAGGCAGTGGCCATGGCCGCTGAAAAAATGGTATAACTACAAAAGATAAAAACATGTCGACTTTAATATCCTCAAAATTTAGTAGAAGGGCTTTTTTAAGAACTTCCTCCCTGGCCGGTGGCGGCATGCTTATTGGCTTTAATTTATTTACGGCCTGTAAACCCAAGGCCGAAATGCCTGTAGCTATTTCGCAACTTAACTTTAATGATTTTAATGCCTTTATAAAAATTGCCGATAACGGGATGGTTACCATTTTTTCGCCCAATCCAGAAATCGGCCAGGGAGTAAAAACTTCCATGCCAATGATTATTGCAGAAGAATTGGATGTGCCCTGGGAGCATGTTTATGTTCAACAGGGTATCTTGGATACTAAGAATTTTACCCGTCAAATTGCGGGAGGTAGTCAGTCGATTCGTTTTGGATGGGACCCATTGCGCCAAACCGGGGCAACTGCGCGCCAAATGCTTGTCAATGCGGCCGCGGCCCGTTGGGGTGTTGATCCGGGCGAATGCCAAGCCAAACAAGGTATCATCACCAATGCAAAAGGCGAAACACTGGGCTATGGGGATGTGGTGAATGAAGCGGCGGTACTGGAAGTGCCCGAGAATGTTACCTTAAAAGATCCGAAGGAGTATACGCTTATTGGCCAGGACATTACAAATGTGGATATTGATAAGATCATAACCGGTAAACCATTGTACGGGCTGGATTATAAAGAGGAAGGCATGGTATATGCCTCGGTTTTAAGGCCACCTTCATTCGGAAAAATGTTGGAAACTTTTGACGCTTCGGAAACCCTTAAGATGCCAGGTGTAATCGATGTAATCCGTATCGGCGAAAAAGCGCGGGAACTATTGCGGAAAGAAGAAAAAAACTGGACAGTGCAATTGTCGGAAAGTGATAAAGTGGTAGTTATTGCCAACAGTACATGGGAAGCGATTCAGGGGAAAAAAGCGATCAAGGCTACCTGGAGCGATGGCACCCCCTTAGAGAGTACCGATTATCAGGATAAGAAACTCGTGGGTCTTTTAGACGGCAAGGAATTTACCACGCTTCGGAAGGATGGCAATGTCGAGAAAGCCTTTGCACAGGCCGACAAGGTTTTGGAGCGTACCTATGAGTCCCCCTTTTTACCCCATAACTGTATGGAACCCATGAATTTCTTTGCCAATGTAACTCAGGATCGCATTCATTTGGTCGGACCTGTGCAAACTCCCGCGGACGCAGCGGCAACGGTCGCCGATATGTTGGGACGGGACATTGGGGATGTTCATTTGGAAATGACCCGGATGGGTGGCGGCTTTGGTCGGAGGCTCTATGGCGATTTTGTATATGAAGCGGCAGAGATCGCCAATGCCATCAAAAAACCTGTGAAAATGGTCTCGACAAGGGAAGATGATATGACCACAGGGGTGTATCGCCCTGCCATCAAATATCGCATTAAGGCAAGTATCAAAAACGGGGAAATTACAGGATATCATTTAAAGGAAGCTGCAATAAATGATAATATGTATGGCTTGATTCCCAATTTTTTTCCTGCGGGATCTCTTGAAAATTATCAGGTCGATGTTGCAAAATATAATAGCAATGTAACCACAGGAGCTTGGCGGGCGCCCTACACCAATTTCCTTTCCTTCGCCGAGCAAAGCTTTCTGGACGAACTCGCCGAATTGATGGATAAAGACCCGGTTCAAATGCGGTTGGATCTGTTGCAAAAAGTAAAGGGCACCACCGACGAACGAATTGAATATTCCCCGCAACGTCTGGAAGATGTGATTCATCTGGTCGTTGAAAAATCGGGCTACAGAAATCCAAAACCAGGTGTTTTTCAAGGTTTCTGTGCGTATTATTGTCATAATACCCACGTAGCTGAAGTCGCTGATGTGGTGCTTGAAAATAACACTCCTGTTGTGAAAAAAATAACGGTTGCCGTCGATTGTGGCGTGGTTGTCAACCCTTTAGGGGCACGCAATCAAATCGAAGGTGGGATTGTCGATGGCGTCGGGCACGCGATGTATGCCAACTTTGTGTTTAAAGACGGTACGCCAGAGAGCAATAATTATGATCGTTATCGACTCATACGCATGAATGAAGCACCAAAGGTCGAAACTTATTTTGTTGAGAACACGCTGAGTCCGACCGGTTTGGGCGAACCCGCATTACCACCTGCTGGTGCCGCTGTATCGATTGCCTTAAAGAAAGCTACGGGCAATCGTATCTATAAACAACCTTTTATAAACACGATGGTGGCGAAAGAAGTCATTGGATAAAATAATATGGAGATTTTACTTTTTGGAATTGCCAAGGATATCGTGGGAGAATCGAGATTGCTGCTTGAAGGGGAACATTCAGAAGTCGTTTCGGTCGGGCAACTGAAGCAATTTCTAAAGCGAAAATTTCCGGGATTTACGAATTTGACCTCTTTTGCAGTTGCCGTAAACAGTGAGTATGCGGCAGATGATGTACCTTTAGGTCGGAATGATGAAATTGCCATTATTCCCCCAGTAAGTGGAGGCTGATGAAAAAAATACTCATAGAAATCGTAGATACCATTGATACATCCCAAGTGTATTCAGAACTCTCCCATGCACAAAGTGGAGGTATTTGTATCTTTATTGGTTCGGTAAGGGAATTTACTGACCAAGAAGAGGTAGTGGCGTTGGAGTTCGAGACTTATAAGGCCATGGCCTTGAAGGAAATGGAAAAAATTGCCAAAGAGGCGCTATCGAAATGGGATTTGAACAAATTGATTTTACGACATGCCATAGGGCTTAAAAAGGTCGAAGAACCTGTAGTCATCGTGGGGGCTTCCTCATCACATCGAACTGAATGCTTCGAGGCTTGTCGTTTCCTGATCGATACCCTAAAGGAACGTGTTCCCATTTGGAAAAAGGAGATTTTTCGAAATAAAACGGTTTGGGTCTCGGCCCATCCCTAGCAAATGCTAACACCCAGATTCAAATAAAATGTCAAAGAATCTCACACATTTGGATGAAACCGGGAAGGCCGTTATGGTCGATGTATCCGAAAAGGTAAAGACATTTCGCACAGCAATGGCTACTGGAAGGGTTATTTTTCCGCAAGCCGTATTCGATACCTTGAATGCACAAGAATTTTTAGGTAAAAAAGGGAGCATCCCCCAGACTGCTATTATAGCGGGAATACAGGCCGCAAAGCAAACATCGTCACTTATTCCCCTATGCCATCAGATCAATCTATCTAAAATTCATATCGATATTTTTCCAAACGAGCGTTCTCTGGAAATTGTCTGTATCGTAAAGTGCCAAGATCGAACGGGTGTGGAAATGGAAGCATTAACCGGGGTGTCTATCGCCGCATTGACAATTTATGATATGTGCAAGGCACTTACCCATGAAATTCAAATTTCAGATATTCAATTGAAAGAAAAAACAGGAGGTAAAAATGATTTCGTCCGATAAAATTTACGGGTTGGTACTGTCAGGGGGTAAAAGTACCCGTATGGGCCAGGATAAAGGATTGATACCGTATCACGGCATGCCACAAAGAGAGTATCTTTATGGCCTTCTTTCGACCGTCTGTGAAAAAACATGCATGAGCATACGAAGGGATCAGCTATCTGATCTTCCGACGGATATAGAAGTAATTTTCGATGATGATGAATTCAAAGGCCCTTTTAACGGACTTTTATCGGCACACAAACACTATCCCGATGTGGCATGGCTGGTTTTAGCTTGTGATATGCCTTTGATCGATATGCCCGCGTTGAAGGAATTAATTGCCGCTAGAAATCCAGCAAAAAAAGCAACGGCCTTTGCATCCAAGGAAAATCACTTACCGGAACCCTTGTGTGCTATTTGGGAACCAATTGCCTTATCTGAATCAATCGATTATTTACGAAATGGCAATGGGACCTGCCCTCGTAAATATTTGATAAACAGTACTATTGAATTGGTAGTTCCTCGAAATGAACAGGTGCTTCTCAATGCGAATTCGGAAACCGAATATAAAGAGGCTATGATAAAATTATTAGCGGTATGAACTTGGCACGCTATGCCCGACAAACTATCTTGAAAGACTTTGGTCAGGCCGGTCAAGAAAAATTGGCACTCTCTAAGGTTCTTGTAGTTGGCGCTGGGGGGTTGGGCGTCCCTGTAATGACTTATTTGAATGCCATGGGTATCGGCCTATTGGGTTTGATCGATAACGATATCGTATCGGCATCCAACTTGCATCGCCAGGTTCTTTATACGGAATCAGATATTGGAAAATCGAAAGTCACTGTGGCACTCGAAAAATTAAAGGCCCAAAATTCAGAAACCATCCATAAGGGTTATCATACCTTTCTGTCTACTGAAAATGCACTTGAAATTATTGGCGAATATGATATCGTTGTTGACGCGACCGATAATTTCCCGACACGGTATTTGATCAACGATGCTTGTGTAATCCTTAAAAAACCCTTTGTTTATGGTGCCTTGCATGGTTTTGAAGGTCAAGTCAGTGTTTTTAATTATTTAAAGGGGCCTACCTATCGTTGCCTGTTCAAGGATATGCCTAGACCTGCTGAGATTCCCAACTGCGAAGAACATGGGGTTTTGGGAATTATACCTGGTATCGTCGGGAGTTTACAGGCATTGGAAGTCATAAAGTCACTAACCGGAATTGGTGAAGTGCTCGCTGGCAGACTCCTTCTTTATAATGGCTTGGATCAAAGTATCACGAAAATCAAATTTGATAGGGTAGATAGCAACCTTGAAATTGTTGCTTTACAGCCTTCGTATGATTTTGGATGCAATATACCTGTACCAGCTATAGGGGCTCCTGAATTTGAATTATTACTTGCCCATGAGGATGTCGTCTGCATCGATGTAAGGACAAGACCTGAATATGAGGCCTTTCACCTGCCGAAATCGGTAAATATCCCCCTGGACGAAATGAAAACTCGCGTAACTGAAATCCATGCCAAGGGACCCGTCTATGTCATTTGTCAGTCGGGGATACGCAGTTATCAGGCAGTGGCAATGCTCCGCGAGCTACAACCAAGGACACCTTTTATCAATGTTAAAGGGGGTATCAACAATTTAATTGGGTATGCCACAGAACATTGAGAACCTAATATTGTTATGTATCGGATTTTTTATAGTCGCCACCATCTATTCCTCGGTGGGTTTTGGGGGTGGTTCTAGTTACTTAGCCATACTAACCCTTGTTTTTACAAGTTTTTTCGCGATACGCAGCACAGCCTTGTTATGCAACTTCGTCGTAGTTTCGGGAAGTAGCTATCTCTACTTTAAAAGTGGTCATCTTGATTTGAGGAAATTCTTGCCTTTTATCATTAGCAGCATTCCGATGGCATTCCTTGGGGCATCATTTCGACTCAAGGAGTATGTGTTCTTCATCATTTTAGGGGCCGCTTTGATCATCTCGTCATTGGCGCTCATTTATCAAACCTTTTATCGAAAAACATCCAACGAAACGATGAGGGAGTATCCCCCGTATATGAATTATTTACTCGGGGGCAGTATTGGCTTATTGTCAGGTTTGGTAGGTATTGGAGGTGGAATATTCCTAGCCCCCGTCCTAAATCATATGAAATGGGACAAATCGATAAAAATTGCTGCCTTGGCCAGTTTTTTTATTTTGGTGAATTCGGTATCGGGCATTGGCGGGTTATTGATCAATGGAACCTTTGAAATACCTTTTTTGGAGGCCTCCATGCTGATAGTAGCCGTTTTGCTTGGCGGCCAGTTGGGCATTCGAATCAGTTTGAGCAAGTTGACCGGGAATGGCATTAAACTGATTACGGGCATCTTGGTACTGATAGTGGGTATGCGCGTCTTGCTCATTAATGGCCTTCATTTGACCTTTTAAAGCGTATAGCGATATGATATAAAAGGATATATTTCCCCTTTTCGAAATGTATTCTCTTTTTGTGGTAAAATTAAAAAGCCATCGGTCTGCACCAAATTGACGAAATCTCCCGAGCCATGGCCTTGTTTTGGCAGGGCCGTGAAAGAACCATCGGTGCCATTTTCTAATTTCGCTTCCAAAAAATAAGTCAGATCAGGGTTGAATTGAACATCTTCCCCTAACGTTACATAAAATGGCGTTTCATTTAATCCTAAAGACGCTCGAAGCCAATGCCGAAAATAAATATAGACACAAACAAACGAGGATACGGGGTTTCCTGGAAGCGCGAATATTTTGTGGTGGTCTGTGCTGGTACCAAACCAAAAGGGCTTGCCTGGCCGTTGTTGAATTCTGTGAATATTTTTTTTAATCTTCAATGCCTCGAGTACATCGGGCAAATAATCAAATTTACCTTTGGAAACGCCTCCCGTAAAAACCAATACCTCGTATTTTTTCAAGAACCCTGAAATTCTGGAATGCATGATTTTAGGGTCATCCGGTACGTGGGCCAAGTCGGCATGTATTCCCCATTCCTGCAAACTGTGCTGTATCCCATAGACATTGGATCTTCGAATTTGATGCGGTTTTGGCACTTCTGTAATGGAGACCAATTCATCTCCTGTTGAAATGATTACCGTCCTGGGCATTTTTTGAACTTTTAGGGAGGCCTTTCCAATAGCTGCCGCAATATTTATTTCGGCACTTGAAAGCCTCTTTCCCTTCTTTACGACCTGGGCATTCTCTCGAATGTCAATCCCTTTAAAATGAATATTTTGATTGAAACGCAGCGTATCGATTTGCAGTGCAGCCACTTGCTCCTTGATGACCACGTCCTCATATCTGATGACCGTATCTGTTTTTTGGGGCAAAATGGCACCAGTCATGACCTCGATGGCATGTCTTGGATCTTGCAATTCTTTTTGTGCAGTGCCTGCCGGGGCGATTGCTTCTATTTGAAAAGACCGTTGGCCGTTTTCAAAGGCCTTGTAGGCAATGGCAATACCGTCCATGGTTACCCGGTCATAGGGCGGAAAATCGCGGTCGGCGAATAAGTCTTCGGCCAAATAGGCGCCCATACAAGATTCGAGGGGTCTTGTTTCGATTGTAAAACTACTGCTGTGTTCGGCCAAAATTTGCAAGGCCTGTTCATATGTAATCAAGGGTTCATCCATACTATCCGCCAATAGCACTCATACTTTCCAACACTTTGTCGTTGTCATTGCGAAGCGCTTCGGCCACAAATCCGTTCTTTGGCTTTAGTTTGATCAAATGTTGGAACTTTTCAGCTAATTCAATGTCAGTAACCCCAGAACGCATGTAATCCTTGATATTGAAAACTCCGCCATCATAAAGACATGTTTTAATATCCCCTTTTGATGAAATCCGAAGGCGGTTGCATGTATCACAAAAGGTACGAGTAAACGCTGCGATCACACCGATATTTCCACGATAGCCAGGAATTTTATACAAATTTGCCGTATCTCCATGATTAGATTCCATCTTTTGCAACGTCGGAAAATGATCGTTTAGGTCCTTCAATATTTGTTGGGCATTGTACATTTCCGTATTTTGTTTGTACCCTCCGTTAAATGGCATTTCCTCAATAAAGCGCACCTCGACCGGGTGGTCTTTGGCAAGCATCGCCATAGGAACAATATCTTGACTATTGATGTCTGACATGATTACGGCGTTGACCTTTACCTTAAACCCTTGTTCCATTAGCATATATAGGGTTTGGATTACCTTTTTATAATCATCACGTCGGGTAATTTTTTTAAATCGATCTGGATCTAACGTATCTAAGCTTAAATTGATATGGGTAATTCCCAATTCAAGAAGTTGCGGGATATGCTTTTGAAGCAATGTTCCGTTCGAGGTGATATGGATCGATTTGAAGGTTGAAAGTGCTGCAGTACTTTCGAGTAACTGCATGAAGTCTTTTCTTAAGAACGGTTCGCCACCTGTAAATCGTACCTTTCGAAACCCCAGATTTCCAAGCACCTCGAGCAATCTTGTAATTTCCTCATAACTTAGGAGGTGGGCTTTTGGTTCGTATGGAATCCCTTCCTTTGGCATACAGTAAAAACAACGTAAATTGCACCGATCCGTAATGGCGATCCGTACATAATCAATTGCTCTATCGAATGAATCGGTCATGTTATTCCTGTATTTGCTATCTTGTCAGTAAAGATGTAGTATTCAAGATAGTGATTTTTGAAATTATAGCCGCAAATTATTGAAAAGAACCCAATCATCGTGAAATATTGTCAAAACATGTCAAAGCATGACCCACGAACTAAAAAAAATTATTGAAGCCTATTTGAAAAACCGTAAACAGTCACAAAAGGCTGTATTGGCAACGGTCGTGGCCTTAGAAGGTTCTTCGTATCGCAAACCCGGCGTGCGAATGCTGGTTTTCGAAAATGGTCAAATGATCGGTGCTGTAAGTGGAGGTTGTGTAGAAAAGGAGGTTTTCAGACAGGCCTTGACCGTTTTCAGCGATGGCATACCTAAGATAATGACCTATGATGGAAGGTACCGCTTGGGCTGTGAAGGCATCCTTTATATCTTGATAGAGCCATTTCAACCAAGCGATGTGTTTTTAGACGTTTTTTTTAAAGCGATTAAGGACCGCTCCGAATTTCAGATTTCGGCATATTACCAAAAGAAGGAAGGATCGAAATCGGGAGTCGGAACCATCTTCGAATTTAAGGATTCCCGTTTTGCCATGCACCCGACAAATCAAATCGACCCTGATTTGGAGGTCTATAGAGATCGGTTAAAACCTTGTTTTAAGTTAGTGATCATTGGTGCTGAACACGACGCAGTTCAACTGTGTTTATTGGCGGGACTCTTAGGCTGGGAAGTGACCATTGTGGCACATCCGTCGGAAGAAAAGCAAATTTCAGATTTTCCAGGGGCCCATGAAATTATAACCCCATTTCCTGAGGAATTCGATTGTGACGGAATCGATATGCAGACTGCGGTAATTTTGATGACCCATAGTTATGTAAAAGACCTACAATATTTAATCGCCTTACAAAAAAGTCGACACGCCTATTTGGGAATCCTAGGACCCAAAAAAAGACGTGAAAAACTACTAAATGAATTTTTGGAATTTTGTCCTGAAGTTACTGACGCTTTCTTTGGCTCTATGTATGGTCCGGCTGGATT
The DNA here is from genome assembly GCA_963798435.1 of uncultured Flavobacteriaceae bacterium. Taxonomy (GTDB): domain Bacteria; phylum Bacteroidota; class Bacteroidia; order Flavobacteriales; family Flavobacteriaceae; genus JALHST01. The sequence goes on along the minus strand of CAWCTF010000005.1, from coordinate 148,195 downwards.
GAATATAGGGGCTGAAACACCCCAGGAAATTGCAGTGTCGATCCTTTCCGAGATATTGGCAGTCATTAATCGCAAATCCCCTATTTTTTTAAGGGATAAGAAGGGCGGCATTCACAGCTAGATAGAAACGTATACGAGCAAGACTATTCGCCTTCATATTTTTTGGAATATCTTTTCCAAAGTTCGGTCTGATGGGTTTCCAGGGAAATGGCCCTGCCATCGATAAAGGCATTCGTCAACTGGTTGGTGCGCATATCTAGCGCATCTCCTTCAGAAATAAAAAGCGTTGCACTTTTTCCCACTTCCAAAGAGCCATAGTCGGCATCAATTCCCAAAATTCTGGCCGGGTTTAACGTTATCAATTGCAGGGCCTTTTCCTTATTCATGCCTTGCCCCACTAAGTGCCCGGCATAAAAAGGCAGGTTTCGCGTTTGAAAAACGGCTTCATCGGTATTTTGTATGCCAACCAAAAGTCCCGCATCTGCCAGTAGTTTTGGAAGTTTGTATGGCAAGTCGTAATCATCATCTTCATATTGTGGTAAATTGTGAGGTGCGCGCACCAATACGGCAACATTATTTTCCTTTAGAAAATCGGTAATTTTATAGGCATGGTAACCACCAACCAATACCACATGCTGTATACCGTTATTTTTTGCCATGGTTACGGCATCTATAATTTCCTTTTCGCCATTGGCTGAAATGTATAACTTTTGGGAGCCGTTAAATAGGCCTTGCATGGCTGCAAATGGCGCATTTACTGCTTTTGCCGAATCTTTACCGTAGGCCTCTGAGTTTTGAATGAAAGTCGTCACCTCCAAGACCTGGTTTTGATACTCTTTATTGGGCTGATAACCTCGGTCTTCACCCATCCACCATCTTCCCCTACGAAATGAATCGGGCCAGTTAAGGTGTATACCATCATCTACTTTTACCGTGGCATCCTCCCAGTTCCATGCATCGAACTGCATAATGGTCGATGTACCTGAAATACGTCCGCCAACTGGAGTAATCTGGCCTAAAAGTACGCCATTGGGCCGCATGCTTTCGACCACTTTACTTTCGGCATTATAGGCAATCTGACTTCGCACATGTGGTAAAAGGTCACCCAGTTCACTTTGATCATCACTTGCCCTTACCGCATCTATCTCCACCAGTCCTAATTTAGTGGCCGTGGCGATAAAGCCTGGATAGACATGCTTTCCTGTCGCCGCTATAATGGTTCCTTTCGTTGGGGTGCTCTTGTCGCCGATGGCCAAAATCTTTCCATTTTCCAAAACGAGAGTAGCGTGTTCCAAAACGTTGCCATCGCCTACATGAATTGTTGCATCCTGAATGGTTATAGGTTCACTTTGTTTTGCGGCCGGGGTCTGTTGATTAAACCCTTGAAATGTGATACTAAGGGCAAGTGTTGAGAGATATAGTGCTTTTTTCATTTTTTTGTCTTTATTATCCGAATTATAGGCTATCACAGTTGAATCGTTCTTTCTTCTTGGGACTTGGTCCCTTCGCGTCTCCGCCACTTGCTTTTGCCTTCATCATCATATTGATTAATTCGCTCCTTTCTTTTTTAACGGCTTCCCTTTGCGCCTTATCTTTGTCCAGGTCAAAATAGGTAGCACCTTCAATAATCGTTTTCTCGGCTTTTGCGGCCACTGAAAGCGGATTATCGGTCCATAAAACCAAATCGGCATCCTTCCCTTCCTTAATACTTCCAACTCGTGAATCAAGATGTAACAGTTTCGCGGGATTGATGGTGACCATTTTCCAAGCCTCCAACTCAGTCATGCCACCGTATTTGATGGTCTTTGCCGCCTCTTGATTGAGTCGGCGCGACATTTCGGCATCATCGCTATTAATGGCTACGGTAACACCTTCATCGTGCATAATGGCCGCATTATAGGGGATTGCATCGTTTACTTCAAATTTGTACGCCCACCAGTCGCTAAATGTGGATCCGCCGACTCCGTGGGCTGCCATTTTATCGGCTACTTTATAACCTTCAAGAATGTGGGTGAAGGTATTGATCCTAAAATTGAATTTTTCTGCCACCTTCATCATCATGTTGATTTCACTTTGCACGTATGAATGGCATGTTATAAATCGTTGGCCGTTCAAGACTTCCGCCAAAGTTTCCATTTCTTCATCATAACGGTATGGCTGACCACTTTTCTTTTTAGCATCATATTCCTTGGCACGTTGAAAATAATCGATAAATACCTGTTCCACACCCATACGCGATTGTGGAAAACGATTATGACTGTCCCAATTACTTTGTTTTACATTCTCCCCAAGGGCAAATTTTATAAATTTAGGGGCGTTCGAATAAATCATATTCTTCGCACTTTCTCCCCACTTTAATTTTAACAGTGCCGACCTACCACCAATGGGGTTTGCCGAGCCATGTAATAATTGAATGGAGGTAACACCACCGGCCAAATCCCGATAAATATCCATGTCTGTAGGATCAACAACGTCTTCCATATTTACTTCTGCCGACGAATTTTGACCAGCCTCGTTGATGGCTAACGCCGCAATATGGCTGTGTTCATCAATAATGCCAGCAGTCAAGTATTTTCCCTTGGCATCGATTACCTTGGCACTTCCATCGCTTAGATTTTGACCTATTTTGGCAATTTTGCCATTTTTTACCAATACATCCGTATTTTCAAGGTTCCCAGCCGCTTCACTGGTCCAGACCGTTGCATTTTTGATCAACAGATTTTCCGTTTTGGGTAGTGTCGAATTTCCATATCCAACATTCGGGAAGGTCACGGCAAGGGTGCTATTTCCATCCTCGGGTTCGTCCTCTTTTTGGTCCTTCTCTTCAAATGGGGCATTTTTTATGGCACGATACGAAACTTCCGTTCCGTCGGGCAGCACCATCAATCCTGTATGTGGCCCAGCCGCAGTTTCTACCAAACCGGTCATACGATAATTTTTCGCACCATTATCGGACGAAAACGTAATATCCAACCAGTTTTCGGAATAACTGAGATTTGATTTTAATGCCATCGTATCCTTCTTGATTTCGAGCTTTGGTTTGCCAGGCTCGCCAGTAATTGAAACCTTGAATTGATTTCCTCCAGCTGTAAGGTCATAATCACCGCGAATGTCGATAAGTCGCATGTCGTTGACAATATTCTGAGTTCCCTGAACCCAATTTTCGAAAAGGGTGGTCTTATCATCAAACAGCTCGCCTGAAGTGATCAAAAAGTTTGCGAGGGAGCCTATATTAAGAGAACCGATTTGGTCTGATTTCCCCAAAATTTGCGCAGGAACGGTGGTCAGTGCCTCTAATGCCTTTGTTTTCGAAAGACCATTGGCTACTGATTTCAATACATTCTTTTTAAAATCGGAAGTAGATTTTAATCCGTTCATAGTGAACGCAAATAGCACACCGTTTTCAGCTACCACCCTCGGATTCGATGGGGCTTGTTTCCACTGGCGCAAATCCTTGATTGAAAAATAATTGGCTTGATACGGGTTCGATACGTCCGATGGTTCAGGAAAGGTCAATGGTAGGATCAATTTGGCATTGGTCGCTTTCACATCGGCAATCCTTTCATACTCATCACCTCCGCCTAAAATAGTATATTGAATTCCAAATTTATCGCCAATTGCATCTGCACGCATGACATTCCCATTATCTCCTGCGGCAAAAATCTGAATCAGGCCCTTGTGGTTGTTTAACGCTTCCAAAGACCTGTCGATCGTACTTACATTCCCTTTTCCGTACCAATCGGCATCATAATACATTTGTCGGAGTAAGGCCATAGCGCCCATCAATGATGTCGGGTAAGATTGGTTTTTTGCAACACTCTTTTCAAAGGAAAAATATTGTGCCGATTCGTCGGACACGATGCGATCAGCATCTGTCCCTGCACCATTTAGTGCAATTAAGACCCCAGTCCCACGGGCAATACCATCCTCGATATGTGAATTGACGACGCCAAAACCTAGGTCGCGTAGCGTTTTTGCACTTTTGTCATCATATTTAAATACGGAAGTTGCATCATTTTCGGGCATTATATGGTCGTTCCAATAATAGCCCTCGCGAACAGGATCAAAATCTGCGGAGCGCCGACCTTGTGAATCCTTTTTTGGCTTTTCAACCCCAAAATCAGAAAAGACATCGATAAAGGAAGGATACACATACTTGCCCTTTAAATCGACAATGACTGTATTTTTTGGTAGCGCAACCGATTTTCCTACCTGAACGACCTTTCCGTTTTGAATGAGTAGGGTACCATTATCGACAATCTGAGACGGAGTCACATAAATCTTGCCATTGATAAAGGCTGTATAATTTGTATTCTTTGCTTTTACGCCATCGTTTTTAGGAAAATAGTCTTGGGAAAATAAGGTAAAAGTGCATAAAAGGAAGGACAGGGCGAACAATCGCATTTTCATATAGTTCTGTATTATTTGAATTAGTCGATCTAAAAATAAGTTAAGTAGTGGGAATTTTACTAGAGAAATCGATATTTTAACGTTTTTAAATAGTATAAACAGGTTGCGATCACAAAGGGCGCTCCTTGTAATAATTGACATAAAGCGATACCACCGAATTATAGCTCATAATTCCTTTGGACTGATTATTAGACTTTAGAAAAATATCAAAAGCTGATTTGAATAGGGGTTCCATAGGATTTTCATAGGCCATCCAGAAGCTATACATTTCCTCAAAATTTTTCTTGACTCCTTGGTTCAAAGCGGCGTACTGTTGATTGAATTGGGTTTCATCATTGGCCCGTAAATCAGATAGGCAATACGAAAGGGCATAGGCGTAGGCCGCATATTTGAAATAAATATCATCGTTGCCTACCGTCGCTAAATACCCTATGAAATTGGTTACATCCTCGGCAGAATAACCCAACTGATGCCCGATTTCATGGCCACATACTACTGGATATCGGAAGCGGGGAAGCTTCCCATTGACTTGGGCTTCGTTGGTAAAAGGGTTCAAGTAGCCTGCATACCCCATATACGTCAAGGGGAGACTATAAATCGATTTCTTTATACTAGGCGCATCATATTTTAAAAACGGGAAACGTTTGCCCAATGCATCGAATCCTTCAAGCGTTTTATCAAAGATCTGTTTTTTCGAATATGGTATTTGCACCGCCTTCGCTGAATCAGAGGTTATGGCAACCTGTATCTGATTGGTCTTGATCGTCAATTTCTGTACAAACGCCAGCAAATCTTCTTGGGTGTATGCGTTCGGCAAATCGAATTTTTGGGATATCGGGACGCGGTAATAGTTTAGGCCCCACATAAAATGAAATGTAAAATAGGCCACCGAAAGTGCCATTATAATAGTTCGCACAAATGACATGGGTTTCATTCTTATTTGTTTCCTATTTCGAACCACATAACCGATCGCAAGGAGCGCAAGGAGCGTATAGAGCACATCACCTACCGAGAAAGGGACCCAACCGAACAAATAGCGAAAAAATTTGGAAACCAGGGGATAGAGGCCCTTACTATAGTATTTTTCAATTGATTCAGGATAAGACCCCCACCATTTAACCAATATGATTTGGGGGAGGAGTGATAGTGCAATTGCGGTTTTAAATCGTGAGCCCATGCAATCAAAAATAGGTAATAATGCCCCATTTTAGTTTTTCAAACTGTATTTTTGGTCGAAAATAGGGCAATTTTATGAGTGAAGAAGTTAGAAAGTTGAAACCCAGCAGTATATGGAATAATTTTGTAAATCTGAACGCAGTCCCCAGAGCCTCAAAAGAGGAAGAACGCGTAAAAAAGTTCATAAAAGATTTCGGAAATCGCCTGGGCCTGGAGACTTTTGAGGACCAAGTGGGCAATGTAATAATAAGAAAACCGGCAACATCTGGCATGGAAAACCGCAAAATGGTTACCCTACAGTCACATTTGGACATGGTACACCAAAAAAATGCCGAAACTCCCTTTGATTTTAAAACACAGGGCATTCAAATGTACGTTGACAACGATTGGGTAAAGGCCCGAGGCACCACCTTGGGTGCCGATAACGGCATCGGGGTAGCAACGATAATGGCATTATTGGAAAGTACCGATATACCCCATCCCGCCTTGGAAGCCTTGTTCACCATTGATGAGGAAACAGGTATGACGGGGGCGTTGGGCATTGAAGGCGGCCTGTTAAAAGGGCAGATACTATTGAATCTCGATACCGAAGAGGATGATGAAATCGATATTGGATGCGCTGGAGGTATTGACGTAACTGCCGAAGGCAGCTACACAAGGATCGACCTGTCAAATTCGGTTGAAGCCTATACAATTTCAGTGAGTAAACTGCAGGGAGGGCATAGTGGTATTGAGATCCATAAAGGATTGGGCAATGCGAACAAGATCATGAATCGCTTGTTATATCAGTTACAGGAGTCTTTCAATTTGGGAATTTCGGCTATCGATGGGGGCGGACTTCGGAATGCAATACCCCGTGAAAGCAATGCGGTTATAGTTGTTGATACGAATCAATCGGAAGCGTTCAAAAATGAATTTGAAATATGGGCCCAAACCATTCAGGCCGAATTTTTGCTCCGGGAACCTAAACTTGAAATAAGACTGCGCACTGCCCAAAGGCCTGATCATATCATGGACCAAGCAACACAGGATACCTTGATCAAAGCCATCTATACTGCCCATAATGGGGTATATGCCATGAGTGTGGCTATTCCCGATATGGTCGAAACCTCTAATAATATAGCGAGGGTACTGGTAAAAAATGGTCATATAAAAATCGGATGTTTAGTGCGGTCCTCGGGCGATTCTTTAAAAAGGGATATGTCAAATGAGCTGAAATCTGTATTTGAGTTGGCCGGATTGCAGGTTTCTTTCTCTGGGGATTACCCAGGATGGAGTCCAAATCCGGACTCTAAGATCCTTAAGATTTTACAAAGCAACTACAAGCTCATTTTTGGGGATGAACCAAAAGTAGTTGCCTGCCATGCGGGTCTTGAATGTGGCATTATCGGGAGAAATTATCCCGAACTTGATATGGTAAGTTTTGGCCCCACAATTCGAGGGGCGCATTCCCCTGATGAACGTGTTAGTGTAACTTCCGTGCAGAAATTCTGGAAGTTTATCTTGGAAGTTTTAAAGGATATTCCGAAAAAGGATTAGGGCGTCCAAAATACAAACTTTAGAATTCGTTAAGGTTCGATTCGTAGATTTGGAAGATGAAAATTTTAATTGCTGAAGACGAGATTGCCTTACAACAATCAATAGTCACCTATTTGGAAGGAGATGGGAACATATGCGAAGTCGCAGCGAACTTTGGGGAAGCCCATTACAAGGTCGATCTTTACGAATATGATATCATAATACTTGATGTCAACCTGGTTACCGGCAGTGGTCTTGAGATTTTGAAGATTTTAAAGGAAACCAGAAGCAGTGCTGGCGTAATAATTATTTCGGCCAATAATTCGTTGCAGGATAAACTCGAAGGGCTTGACCTTGGTGCGGACGACTACTTGACAAAACCTTTTCACTTGGCCGAGTTGAATTCGCGTATCAAAGCTGTGTTGAGACGGGGTGCCTTCGGTGGCAATGAAACGATCAAATTTAATGAAATCACCATTGACACAAAATCTAAAACGGCCTATATCAACGATCTTCATAAACCACTTACACGAAAAGAATACGACTTGTTGCTTTTTTTTATTACCAACAAGGGAAGGGTGCTTTCAAAAGAGATTATAGCCGAACATCTGTGGGGGGATCATAGTGATTTGATAGATAATTATGATTTTATTTATGTTCATATCAACAACTTACGAAAAAAATTGACCGAGGCAGGAGCTAAATATATCAAGACCGCTTATGGCAGTGGTTATAAATTTATAGCCGACTGATAGATGGCCATTTCCAAGAAAAAAATACCACTTATCCAAAAGACTTCAAGCACATTTCTCTGGATAAGTATTACCCTCATGCTTATCAGCACCATCGCCCTATATTTCTATGTGCGCAATCTTTTGGAGTCTGAAATTGAGGAAGAATTGTATTCTACCAAAGCAAGGATCGAGAACTCCTTGAAAAATGATACGATACTCTATGCATTGCCTCCCGTTATTGAAATCAAGAGAACGGCGAATATCGGTATTGAAAAATTGAAGGATACTATCATATACGACCCATCTCAGAACGAAATGGAAGAATTCAGGGAACTGGCCACCTATTCTGAAATCAATGGAGCTTATTACAGCATAAAGGTGCGGGCCTTGGTTGTAGAAACCCGTAATATTCTAATGGCCATAATCGTATCTTATTTCATTATTATCTTTTTTGTATTTGTCTTTTTATTCTATTTCAATAAGGCGGGCAATCAAAAACTTTGGCTACCCTTTTTTACGAATCTTGGGCAGATAAAACAATTCTCGCTTGAATCTGAAAAGCCCATTCATTTGGTAGATAGTTCAATACTAGAATTTTCAGAACTAAATACTGTAATATTGACCTTGACCCAGAAGGTCAATGCCGATTATAGAAATTTGAAACAGTTCACTGAAGACGTGTCGCATGAACTGCAGACGCCACTAGCTATCATTCAGGCCAAAATAGAGAATATCATCAATAGTAATAACCTGAATGCAACACAGTATGAGCATCTCACATCGATACAAAAAGACATTCAGCGTCTGACCCAATTGAACAAACGTCTAAGCCTGTTAACAAAGTTGGAAAATAGGCAGTTTACAAATCCGGAGGAACTCTGTTTAAATTCGGTTATCAAGGAGCGTATCGATAATTTTAAAGAACTTTTTTCTACCAAAATTGAATTGGTGGAACAAGCACAGGTTCACCTGAAGATGGACCCCTATCTTCTTGACATCCTTTGCGACAATTTAATATCAAATGCACTAAGACATTCGGTCGATAGTTGCGCCGTAAAAGTTACAATTGACCCCAAAGGCATAACGGTGAGGAACCCCGGAGATGAGGCTTTGCGGCATCCTGAAAAGCTTTTTACACGGTTTTATGGTGAAGCCATAGCCAAAAAATCTATGGGCCTGGGTCTCGCCATCGTTCAAAAAATATGTGATTTATACAGCTTTTTACCGACCTATAGGTTCGAAGAGAAACAACATATATTTAAAATAAGGTTCCAAATTGGGCAAACAGGATGATGCCCTTAAGTTATTTTGGCTTCCGTGAAGCTTAATGATACTAATAAATTAAAAATTCTTTACAAATATGAGAAAAGCTTGGCTTGTATTACTTCAATTCTTCAGTGTGGCATTTTTGTCGGCACAAGAAGACATAACGATCGTAGGTCAACTATTCGATAACGAGACCGACGAAACATTGCCCTATGCCAATGTATCCATCTATCGAATCGATGGTGGAAGTTTAGTGACTGGGGCCATTACTGATGAGCAGGGTCGTTTTAAGATACAGGGATTGCCTATTGGAAGCTATGAGCTTAATTTTTCATTTATTGGGTATACCTCCATACTGCAAAAATTTACGGCAAGTGGGTTGAATACAGATTTTGACTTAGGCAAAATAGGTATGATACCAAATGCCGAACAGTTGGAAGAAATCGAATTGATCGGCCAAGAAGCTAGGGTAAATGCCGATCTAAATAAAATAGCATTCAATTTAGAAGACAATATTGCACAGTCAGGTGGTTCGGTTCTTGATGCCATGAAGACGATGCCAGGCGTTTCCTTTGACCAGGATGGTAAAGTCATTCTAAGAGGGAGTGATAAAGTAGTTGTCCTTATCGATGGCAAGCAAAGTAGTTTAACGGGCTTTGGGAATCAGAAGGGCTTGGGAAATATCCCGGCATCGAATATTGAACGAATTGAAATAATAAATAATCCCTCAGCGAAATATGATGCGAATGGTTTTGCGGGAATCGTCAATATTATTTATAAAAAGGAGAAGCAAACAGGATTTAATGGCGATGTCGGCCTCTCATTCGGATTGGGTGCCCTGGGCAAGCGCAAGGCTGATACGCCTACTGATTTGGGTAGCTTTTCAATAAATCCGAAACTGATTCCCAGTATCAACTTTAATTATAAAACCGACAAGCTTAATTATTTTTTACAATCGGAGTTTATACTGCAGGAAGCTCTGCCCAATAATGAATTTACGACGCGTACGTATGATGATGGCCGTAAAATCAGTTCACAAGTCCCGGAAAATCGCAGACAGTTCAGATCGATCATCAACGGGGGATTCGATTGGGATCTGGATGACGATAACAGTTTCACCTTTTCTGGACTTTACGACCGGGAAAAACATATCGATACGGCCCAAGTTGCCTTTATCGATTTGAATACCCAATCACGCAATCGTCTGTATACTTGGCGCGAGGAAGAAATAACGCGGTATATTAATGTTTCGGTGAATTTCCGCCATAGGTATGAACAACCAGGGCATACTTTGAGTGCGAATGCGCAATACACACAAGGTTTAGAGGACGAAACCTATTCATTGAACGATAGTTCGGCAATACGTATCGGAAAAGATAAGACGAATATAATTGCAGTGGAGCACACAACGAGTCTATCGGGTGATTATGTGAGGCCGTTGCGAAGCGGTCGTATGGAAATGGGCGCAAAAGTGCGTATCCGCAGGCTCCCAGTTGATTATACCATAACCCCAGGTGCTAATTCGATCATTTATCCTGGCCTCGGAACGAATTCGGATTGGGCAGAAGATTTATATGCCGGTTATTTCAATTATGTATTGGAACGGGAAAAATTCGATGTGGAAGGGGGTCTCCGTGCCGAACAGACCAAGGTTTCCTATGACTTAGATCCAACGAATATTTATTATCCGAACAATGATAAATATGATTATTTTAAACTCTTTCCAAGTATCCGGTTCACCTATATCGTGAACGAAGCAAACAAAATATCACTTTTTTATAACAAGCGGGTCGATCGGCCAGGAGAACCAGAATTAAGGGTCTTCCCGAAGTATGACGATCCGGAACTTTTGAAGGTGGGCAATCCCTATTTGCGTCCCCAATTTACCGATGCCTTCGAATTGGCGCATAAGTATTCATGGCGTGGGGGATCCTATTTTCTGCGGTGTATCACCGGATAATACAGGACGCCTATATGCGCATATACAGTATTGACAATTCGAATCCGCAATATGATATCCTAAATAAGATATATCAGAATACAGGGCAGGCCACGAATACGGGATTTGAGGTTTTGTTTAGCCAGGACATAACTTCGAATTGGAAAGTTTCGGCAAGCATGAACTGGTACTCCAATGCGATCGATGCCTATCAAGGCACCCTGTTGTTCCCATATGAACGTCCTTTCTTTATAGAATCTTCAACCAACAATGCCTGGGATACCAAACTCAATAATGAGTTTAAATTGCCTTGGAATATGGAATTTCAATTGACCGGAATTTACTACTCCAGGAAGAATATCCCACAAGGGGAGGAGCTCGCTCGGTCTTCTATCGATCTAGGTATCAAAAAAAATCTTTGGGACAAGAAAGCTGAACTTACCTTTTCGGCCAGTGATATATTCAATAGATTTGGAATGCGACAACGATTAATCGGCGAAGGATTTACTACGGCTTACGAAAATTTCTATGAAACCCAGATTTTCAGACTTGGATTCAAATATAAATTCTAGGCTTATTAAAAGTGCATTTTAAATTATCAAGCATATCAGTATGATTTTTAGGTAGTCTAGGAACATAGGTTGTCCAGTGGTTCCTGTGATAATAGGACGACAAGCAAATTGATTATTAGTTAAGGGCTTTAGAGATTCTTTAGATTTCCCGCTTACTTTTGCCCCCTTATCGTAACTAATTTTTAAAAGGATGAAGTATTGGTTTTTTTTCCTTTTGTTTCTTTCATGGCAATTTGTTCAGTCGCAAGCACCTACACTCGACTATTTTTTGGAAACCGCCAAACAGAATGCGCCTGCCTTATCCGAGAATTTGAACCTGCAAAGTATCGGTAGCCTTCAAAACGATTTAATTGTTGCCCAGAATAAGGCCTTGCAGGTGAACATGACTTCCGAAATATTGATAGCCCCCTATTTTGATAACAAGGGCAGGTTTATTGATATTACTACCACGCCATCTCCGCAAGCCTATGGTTATGATATAGGCATCACCAATGGAGGATTGTATTCTGTTCAATTGAACATCACTAAAAATTTATTCAACCAGGCCGCTGTTGATAATCTCTTGTTGCAGAATAAGATTCAGAATAATTCGTTGGCGTTGACCCATGAGGAAATAGAACACAACCTGATAAAGAATATTACGGATACCTATATTATGGCTTATCAATTACAACTTCAGGCCAATTTTACTTCAGAAATCATAGAAGATCTTGACAATCGCCTAAAAGTAGTTGAGCTATTGGTAAAGCGCGCCGTTCTGATGGAGAGCGATTATCTTTTGTTGCAATTGGATGTCGAGTCAAAAAAACTAGAATTGGAACAGATAAAAAATACGCTGAGAACGGCCATTAGTCAATTGTATAGCCTTAGCGGGATTCCGATGCCAGGAACTACGACCATTGCAATACCCAATTTGGTCCTAGGAAACACGCCTACTACGAATTTTTATATTAGGAAATTTGAAAATGATAGCATTCAAATAGCAGCGGATCGATCGGTTTTTGAAAATAAATACAAGCCACAGTTGAGTCTATATGGCAACTCCGGCTTAAATGCGGTTGAAATTAAGAATATTGACAAAAGGATAGGTCTTAGTGCTGGCCTTCGTCTAACCGTCCCCATTTATGATGGGAAGCAACGGAGTATTAATGCGGAACAATCGAAATTTAAGCAGGAAAACATCGAATTTTACAAAAAGAACAACAGTATTTTGCTGGCCAATGGACTTGGTAATATCGAAAGTCAGATGCGCACCCTACAAGATAATTTGCAGTTGCTAGAAGCGCAATTGGGGAAACAGCAAAAAGTACTTGAAATTTATAAGGGAAAGCTCGTTCAGGGTCAAGTGTCTATTGTTGATTATTTAAACGTCGTGCTAACCTATAAGCAAAGTGTGTACACAAAATTACAGATGCAAACCAATGTCTGGCTATTACAAAGTCAGTACAATTATTTAAACTGGTAACCGATGACCCATACTTTTAAATTTAAATTTATACTGATATTTGGTTTCTTTCCGCTCATTTCCTGCAAAGAAACCAGTACGGCACAGCCAGAAAAAAAAGCCGCAATCGCCGTTGAGACCGTAGTGGTAGGAGAGGCGGATATCAAAGAGTATCTAACGTTCAACGGGGTAACCCAATATCAAAAAAAAGAGAATATTAGGTCGAATGTTACTGGGTACATTTCGAAGATGAAGTATACGGTCGGTGACGCCATTCGAAAGGGCGATACTTTTGCGACCATACGAACCAAAGAGCAGGATGCCCTCAAAGAGGCTGTTCAACTCGATAGTTCACTTTCTAAATTTATTCGTCCGTTGCAAATTCAGGGCAATGCGACCGGAGTAATTTCTGTTTTGAATATTAATCAAGACGATTATGTGGCCGAAGGGGATATTTTAGCCACCGTGATACAACCAAAATCGCTCGTCGTTCAAGTTAATGTTCCCTATGAATATGAAGATTTTGTTCATATAGGAAGTACTTGCGAAATTGTCCTTCAGAATGAAGCGTCGATCATTGGGAAGATTTCAGCTGCACTGCCAACCATTGATCCCATCGCCCAGGCACAATCGTTTTTGATTTCACTTCCCGATGTACAACTTCCTGAGAATTTGAATGTTCAAGTGCGAACTATCTACAAAGAAGATAAAAAGGCCATGAGCATTCCACTTGCGGCTTTACAGACCAACGAATTGCTCACCGAATATTGGGTTATGAAAGTGGTTGATGATACCCTGGCCCTGAAACAGCCTGTAAAACCTTTGTTGCGAAATGATTCGCTGGTAAAAATAGAACCCACGGCAACCGGTTTGCAGCTATTCGATAAGGTCATTGTCAAAGGTGCTTATCAGATGAACGACTCGACCCTTGTTAGCATTCCCATACAATGAAGAACCTACACTTCAAATACAAGTATCCCTTATTGGCCATCGCCCTCCTTCTTTTGGCCGGAGGAATATTTTCATATCGCAACCTGAAGACCGGCCTGTTTCCAGACATCACTTTTCCGAAAATAAAGGTAATTGCAGATGCGGGCCAACAGCCTGTAGACAAGATGATGACCACGGTAACTATTCCACTGGAAAACATCATCCGAAGAACCGAAGGCCTGCAATATATACGCAGTACTACATCGCGTGGAAGCTGCGAAATATCGGTTTTTTTGGATTGGAGTACCGATATCAATACGGCGAAATCCCAAATAGAATCCTTTATCAATCAATCACAAGGCAGTATTTTGCCCAATACCGTTTTCTCGGTAGAAAAAATGAACCCTTCGATTTTACCGGTGATGGGGTATTCTTTGGAAGGGGACAATCTTTCACAGGTCGATTTGAAGAAGATTGCAAAATATCAAATCAAGCCGTATTTGGCTGCAACCCCTGGGGTTTCAGATATCGTGGTCATCGGAGGAAAAGACAAGGAATATCAGGTCATAATACGGCCAGATGTTGTCAAATCCTTGGGGATTTCGATTGGCACGATCCAAAATGCCGTAGTGAATTCAAACCTCCTGCAATCAAATGGGTATATAACCGATTTCAATCGCATGTACTTGACGCTTACCGATAATGCGGTCGATGATATAATCGATCTTGAGAATCTGGTTATTATAAATAGTCCCAATCGGTTGATCCGCTTAAAGGACGTCGCCGATATTGAAGTCAAGGAAGCAAAGGAGTACATAAAGATCTTGGCGAATGGAAAGAATGTCCCCATCATCGCCGTTGTTAAACAGCCCACCGCCAATCTTATCGATGTTAACAATACCATTGAACAGAAAGTCGCAGAATTGGCAAAAATACTGCCAAAGGATGTTCGGTTGATACCTTATTATAAACAAGCCGATTTCGTAAATAAGAGTATTGCGAGTATCAAGGATGTGCTCTGGATCGGACTCATTTTGGCCTTGATGGTGGTCATATTTTTTCTTCGTTCATTTTCGGCAAGTATGGTCGTCCTGTGTACTATTCCGATTTCCTTGTCCCTTACGTTGATCATACTTGATGCCCTAGGTTACACTTTCAATATTATGACCTTGGGAGCCGTTGCCGCGGCTATAGGTTTGATGATCGACGATGTGGTCATCATTATAGAACAGATCCATAAGATTCGAGAAGAACATCCCAGGGAAGCCATCAGTTGGTGTGCACATGAGGCCATCGACCATCTGTTACCAGCTATGATAGGCTCCTCGTTAAGTACACTGGTCATTTTTATCCCCTTTGTCTTAATGACCGGGGTTGCCGGCGCCTATTTTCAGGTAATGGCCTATACGATGATTATTGCCTTGGCCGCTTCTTTTTTAGTGACTTGGTTGGTCGTTCCTGTGTTGTCGATCCTATTTTCCAAGAGTAAGCCCATCGAACGCAAACACCGGCCTAAGACAAAATGGATCCATGCCATTTTGGAAAGACCGATCATTGGGATTGCTTTTTTGATAACATGTATCGTCATTATTATCGTTTTACCTTCGCGATTGCCCTCGGGCTTTTTGCCCGAAATGGATGAGGGTAGTATTGTCCTTGATTACAATAGTCCGGCGGGCACGACCCTCGAGGAAACCGATCGCATGTTACAAATCGTAAATGGGATCCTTGACACGCAGCCAGAGGTAGCGGCCTATTCCGCCAGGCTGGGGACCCAAATGGGTTTTTTTATTACCGAACCCAATCGGGGCGATTATTTAATAAAATTAAAAGACAAGCGTACCACGACCACCGAGGAAGTTTCAGATGAAATACGCCAGCGCATCGAAGCCACTGTGCCACAACTGACCGTTGATTTCGGACAGGTAATCGGCGATATGTTGGGAGACCTGATGAGTTCTGTACAGCCCATCGAAATAAAGGTTTTCGGCGATGATGTAAACGTCTTGGAAGGCCTTTCCCAGCAAGTTGCAGCAGAAATTGAAACCATTCCTGGGACTGCCGACGTTTTTGACGGCATAGTGGTAGCGGGTCCGGCATTATCGATTATACCGAACGTCCCGGTTTTGGCGCAATTGGGACTTACCCCGGCCGATTTTCAATTACAGCTGCAAACCCAGATCGAAGGCACGGTAGTAAGTACCATGATCGATCAGGAGCAGATTATCAATATACGACTGATCTATCCGAATGCCTATCGGACTTCGGTTGCTGATTTAAAAAATACCTCGATTATTTTGCCCAAGGGTTCGAGTGTACCATTAAGTACGGTGGCAAAAATTGAAATAGGCAAAGGAGTCGCCGAGATCAATCGGGAGAACCAGAAATCGATGGGCGTAATAACCGCACGATTGAATAATAGGGACTTGGGCTCCACATTGACGGAGATTCGTAGCCATTTAAATCAACAACTTAGTCTTCCGTCAGGCTATACCATTGAATACGGAGGTGCCTATCAAGAACAACAAAAGGCCTTTAAAGAACTGATGATGATTTTGATATCAGCCATCGTATTGGTTTTTATCGTCATCCTTTTTCTATTCCGTAAAATCAAAATCGCCTTTGCCATCATTGCCATTGCCATATTAGGGGTTGCCGGGTGTCTACTTAGTCTCTATCTTACAGGCACACCCTTAAATGTGGGAAGTTATACCGGCATCATTATGATAGTAGGTATCATAGGTGAAAACTCGATTTTTACGTATCGCCAATATCAGGAAGGGGATGCCTCGTTAACGCATATCGAAAAAATAGAATATTCAATTGCTGCACGCTTACGACCAAAACTAATGACCGCCTTCGCGGCCATAATGGCACTTACGCCTTTGGCCCTGGGTATCGGGGCCGGGGCACAATTGCACCAACCCTTGGCAATTGCGGTTATCGGGGGGTTGGTTTTTGCACTGCCACTTTTGTTGATTGTCTTGCCGACCATTTTAAAATTGATAAAAGAATGATTGTTAGGGCATCGATTTTCAATACCAATTTGAAAACACCAGCATGCTGAAATACATTTCAAAAACTGTTTGGGTATTATCGATGGTCAGCCTGTTCACTGATACTGCCAGTGAGATGTTATATCCCATTATGCCAATTTACTTGAAGACTATTGGGTTTTCGGTGGCCATGATCGGATTTTTGGAGGGTATCGCAGAAGCTACTGCCGGCCTGAGCAAAGGGTATTTCGGAAAACTTTCTGACAACTCTGGTAAGCGCGTACCCTTTGTTCGATTCGGGTATTCCTTAAGTGCACTTTCAAAACCGATGATGGCCGCCTTTGTTTTTCCGCTATGGATCTTTATGTCAAGAACCCTTGACCGAATTGGAAAAGGGGTTCGAACAGGAGCTAGGGACGCTTTGCTTTCGGAGGAAGCGACTCCGAATACGAAAGGAAGAATCTTCGGTCTTCATCGGGCCATGGACACCTTGGGGGCCGTATTAGGCCCCTCTTTGGCACTTTTATACCTCTTCTTTTATAAGGAGGATTACAAGACACTATTTTATCTTGCATTTGTCCCTGGAATCCTGGCTATTTTGGCCACTTTTTATCTCAAGGAGAAAAGAACTACGAAACAAAAGCCACTAAAAAAAACCACCTTCTTTTCATTTATCCGTTATTGGAAAGACGCTCCGGTAAATTATAGGCATGTGGTGACCGGACTCTTGCTTTTTGCGCTTTTCAATAGTTCTGACATCTTCTTGATATTAAAAGCCAAGGAGGTGGGCCTGGATGATAGTATGGTTATTGGGATCTACATCTTTTATAATCTTGTATATGCCCTATTCGCATTTCCAGTGGGGATCCTTGCCGATAAAATTGGTTTGCGAACGATGTATTTGATAGGGTTGTGCCTATTTGCAGTAGTTTATTTTGGGATGGCCTTGAGTTCGAATACCTTTTTTATAATTGGTTTCTTTGCGCTCTATGGTATTTATGCGGCGGCTACCGAAGGCATTTCAAAGGCTTGGATAAGTAACATAACACCCAAAAAAGACCTTGCTACTGCGATAGGAACCTACACGGCATTTCAGAGCATTTGTGCACTTTTGGCCAGTACGGTAGCAGGCCTCATTTGGTATGGCCTTGGTTCCTCAATAACCTTTATAGTAAGCGGATTCGTTACATTATTGGTAGTACTGTATTTCAGGTTTGGGGTTAAACCGAACGAGCTAGTGGCATAATTTTGGTAGATCTACAGAGTGTGACTTCATCAACAGCCATTTGATGATTCATACGTATGCCTTTTCACTTTAAGTTGTCTTTAGAATTGAGACCTACTTTTAATTCATTTCTAGCGCAAAATTGAAGCAGGCATTCAGAATTGTTTTGTTCCTAATTTTAGATACCTGGATATTGCTTATTGTAAAATTGATGGCCATGGCCTATGATTTTCCCCAATCATCGGTTCGGAAGTTCGTACAAATCATAAGATCTAAATACTAAAAACATGAAGAAAATCATAGTCGCCTGTGCATTTATCGTGAATGGCATTCTGCTCGTTCAAAGCCAACAAACTGTTCCTGATTCGTATCGGATCGTACATAAATATTCAGTACCAGGGGATGGCTTTTGGGATTATCTGACGATTGACGAAAAAACAGGGAGGCTATTCGTATCGCATGGGACCATGACACAAGTATTGGATAGTAAAACAGGTAAGTTGGTCGGTACCATTGAAAATACCTCAGGGGTACACGGGATTACACTTAACCAAGAACTTGACAAGGCCTATATTAGTTGTGGTAAGGATTCATCGGTAGTTGTAATCAAACTGTCCACGCTTCAAACCCTCACTAGAATACCCACTAAAGGTGTAAATCCCGATGCCATCTTGTATGACACCTTTTCAAGAAACGTATTTGTTTATAATGGCGGCTCTTCGAATGCCACCGTTATCGATTCAAAAACAGATCAGGTGGTAGCCACTATTGCTTTACCGGGCAAACCCGAATTTTCAGTAAGCGATGGCAAGGGTAAGGTGTATGTCAACATCGAGGATAAAAGCTTGATAGTCGAAATCGATTCAAAAAAACATATCATACTGAATACATGGCCTTTGACCCCTGGTGATGAACCTAGTGGTCTTGCATTGGACAATGTGAATCACCGCCTATTTTCGGTTTGTAGTAATAAGAAAATGGTCGTCATGGACGCATTGAACGGAAAAATCATTTCGGTACTTGATATCGGTAACGGATCTGATGGTTGCGCATATGATCCCGAATTGAAACGGGCATACAGTTCAAATGGCGAGGGCACATTGACGGTAGTCCAGCAAGGCGCCAATGATTATTATTCTGTAATTAAAACCCTTACGACCCAAATGGGGGCGCGCACTATATGTGTTGATAAAAGAACGCATCATATTTATTTGCCTACCGCAGCATTCGGTGACCGGCCAAAAGCCACTGTCGATAATCCAAGACCGAGACCTGAAATCGCAAAAGGAACTTTTACCCTTTTGGATATTGCCCCGGAATAATTTAGTTTCTTTAGGGCTATTTGTCCGAGTTAAAATTGGGAAGCACCTTCAATTATCTCCGTTATACCCAGCTCATTCAAAAAATGCTGTTAATTCTACAGCAAGGGCCGCTTGCTTAAGACCTTCTTTAGATTTGGACCGTAATTTTATGCCTGTATCTAAAGTAGGATATTAATAATCTCAAAATACACTCTCATGAAAAAAGTAAAAATTATAACTACTGCCTTATTGCTCGCAGCTGTATCTGGTGGTCTATTAGCCTTCGGCCTAAAAAGCGAAGTACCCCAAAAAGTAAAGGATGCGTTCACTCAAAAATTTCCGGCGGCGAAGTCAATTAAATGGGACAAGGAGTCTGACACCGAATGGGAAGCTGAATTTAAAATGAACGGGGTTGCGTATTCGGCCAACTTTTTAGAGGATGGTACGTGGAAGGAAACCGAACATGAACTCGCAAAAAAGGAAATTCCGGCTGATATTTATGACTCGTTGATGAAAGCGTTTCCCACTTACAAAGTCGAGGAAGCTGAAATTTCAGAAACTGCGGAAGGTTCGGTATACGAATTTGCCATTGAAAAGGGAAAAACCGAAATGGAAGTAACCGTCGACATGAACGGCAAAATCGTCAAGAAAGAAAGGAAAAAAGGTGAGGAAAAAGAAGATAAGGACTAAGGGCCTAACATTCTTAATTATCGCATCGGCTGAATAGTTCCCAAGGATGGTAAATAGGTGTGCCGACTAATCCCCAAATTACTACGCCGAAAGGTATACATGGGCAAGAAATGTTCAATTTAATAGGATAAACCTAGTATAGGGCCCACAAATCAATGATTAAATTAACATATTACAGGCAACTCGATGGTATTCGCGCAATAGCGGCATTGATGGTTTTATTCTTTCATTTTTTTAGGGATATTACGACCGTCAGTTTGCCCCTGAATATCCTTAAGGAGCTTTCGAATTTCGGCCAAACCGGGGTCACTTTGTTTTTTGTGCTCTCGGGTTTTTTGATAACAAGGATACTTTTGAATACGAAAGAAACAAGTGGGTATTTCAAGAATTTTTATGTGAGAAGGATTTTGCGCATCATGCCATTATACTTTTTATTTCTAGTGATATGGTATCTCGTGGTTCCCCTCGTTTCGGGAACCCCGTTGGCCGATTTTAATCAAGAAATCTATTATTTCACGTACCTGCAAAATTTTGCGCGTACATTTGACTGGGATACGACGGGCCCACATCATTTTTGGTCGCTGGCCGTTGAAGAACATTTTTACCTGTTTTGGCCAATGGTCATCTTTTTCTTTTCAAAAAGAAGTCTTACTAAAATAATCATCGGGGTCATTCTGTTCGCCTTGCTCCTGCGGGCGTATATGCTTTGGGAAGGTTATTCTGTCTTTATATTTACATTTACAAGATTTGATGCCTTGGCCATTGGCGCCCTATTGGCCATTTTAGAATTGAAGCGTATTTTTCGACCTGAAAGATCCCATATTTTTCTAAAACTGGGTATTAGTATCCTAAGTCTTTCAATATTTTTATATGCCTTCTTTGGGGAAGGTAATGATCTGCTTCAAAATTTAAGATACCTGTTGCTATCCTTTGCGTACTTTGCGATGGTAGGTTTTGTATTATCCCTCAGGGATGGTCATTTCATAAATAGGGTATTAAAGACCGGGTTCCTTTCCTATACGGGTAAAATTAGTTATGGACTCTATGTCTATCACCCCTTGGTACTTTTGATTTTCACGACCTATTTCAGTACGGGTATTATTTTATTCGATTTACTGATTATCTGTGTATTGTCATATGCACTTGCCGGTCTAAGTTACCGATATTTCGAATCTCGATTCTTAGGCTTAAAAAAATATTTTGATTATGACGCCAATACCCTACGGGTAGGTAAGAACACCTAAAAAAGTAGGCTTTACGGATGTCTTTGTACCTTGTGTGCGAACCAGGTTAGCATAGACCCATTATCTAAATGAGCCTGTAAGGCCCCATATGAATGAATTGCCTTCGAGACTGCCTCAGGTTCTTGAAATTGGATCAGATTTTTATGCCTAGAAAATGTAGAATAATTTTTAATGGATGAAATTAATAGCTTAGGTTAGCGCATCATAGTGGACGTTTAAACTTGAAGGGGATGTATTCACATCTTAATATCTAAAAGGATAATGAACATAAAAGCAATAACTTAATACCAAGGATGATAATTCTTAAGACCTTAATTTGGCAAGTTAAAGGTCATTTAAAGTGAGTAAATAAAAATGTTCCCATTAAGAAACGTATTATTGATTTATCGATAGTTCTTTGGTGATGAGACTGTGGGCCTTGGCCCAGATTCCCCGTATATAAAACATTTAAAACCAATTTAAATGAAATACTACCTAGCCTTAATTTTTCTATTTTATTGTGGCGCTATGATGGCGCAAGATGTAGATTCACCCAGCGTAACCAGATTAGAGACCAGTGTCGAGAAAATCGGCGATTATTCACAATTTGTTCCCACGGCAGTTTCCTTGATTATGGTTTTGGCCAAAAACGATAAAAAGGGAATTTGGCAATTGGGTAAATCGCTTGGAACCGACTTGGCCGTAACATGGATCCTCAAGAATGCAATAAATAAACATAGGCCACAAGGGGCGACCGATGGCCATGCCTTTCCTTCGGGACATACCTCTTTCGCCTTTCAGGGAGCCTCTTTTTTACAGCGCCGCTATGGATGGAAATATGGCGTACCGGCCTATGCAATTGCTGGTTTTGTTGCCTATAGCCGGTTGGAAGGTGTTCATCATAGACATGATGGCTGGGATGTTCTAGCGGGTGCCTTGGTCGGTATTGGCAGCACGTATTTATTTACAACACCCTATGAAAAGGAACATTTTGAGCTTTCTTTTTCCGGTCAGGACAAAAGCTATCAAATTGGTATTAATTATCGATTTTAAGATCTTTGGTAGACAACCCATAATAAATCCTGTGAAGTTCGTTACTTTGCCAAAAATATTCCATGGCGATAATCGATAAAATTTTCCCATCCCGATTTGCAGTGCTAAAGGCCTTCGTACTGCTTTTCCTTTTGGTGTCATTTGGTGTTCGTCTCAGTTTATTTATTTGGGACTTTAAGGAAGTCGACAAAGGGGTGTTGAACATTGCCCATATATTTTTGACGGGCTTTCTTTTTGATCTCGGGACGCTATCGTTTTTTGTCTTGTTTTATGCGGTCTATTTAGTCATTTTCCCTAGAAAATGGTTTGGGAGTATTGCGGATAGAGTTTTAACATGGGTAGGTTTCTTTTTAGCGATACTGATAATTTATTTTTCTTTTTTTGGTGAATTTACTTTTTGGGATGAATTTCATAGACGCTATAACTTTATAGCGGTCGACTACCTCATTTATACCTATGAGGTCGTAAAGAATATTAATGAGTCGTACCCATTGCCCATTTTATTTTCGGTCTTATTGACATTGGTTGGTTTGAGCATGTTTCTCGTGCATCGATTGGGTTTTTTTAAAATAAAGTTTGACAGTGAAACCCGATTCAAACAGCGGGTGATCGCCACGACTCCTTGGCTTGTTATTGCTGGTATATTTGCCTTTTTTATAACCAATAACCAAGCCGACTGGTCTGAGAATCGCTATGACAATGAGCTATCGAAGGCTGGTATCTATTCGTTTTTTGCGGCATTCAGGAACAATGAGCTTTCATATACCGAATTTTACAGGACGATTCCTGAAAACGAGGCTTTTGAAAACCTTAAAAAAGACTTTATTGCGCAAGGAGATTCACTTCATCATCCGAATAAGTACGAAATATGGCGTACTATAAAAAATTCAGATAGCACCCATTTAGAACAAAAGCCGAACGTAATCTTCATTTGCATCGAAAGTTTAAGTGCTAGTTTTCTCAATTCATTCGGCAATGATCAAAATATTACCCCCACCCTGGATTCCTTGGCTAAAAAAAGCGTTTTCTTTACAAACCTGTATGCTACTGGAACGCGTACAGTGCGGGGCATGGAGGCCATTACACTCTCAATTCCTCCTACTCCGGGTAGGAGTATCGTAAAGCGAAAAAACAATCAGGGCCTTTTTACCATCGGGGAAGTTTTCAGGTCGAAAGGCTATGAGAACAATTTTTTCTATGGTGGGGATGGGTATTTTGATAATATGAACACCTATTTTGGAGGAAATGGCTTCAATATTATTGATAGGGGGCGTGGATTTTTATTGGATAAAACTATTAAGACCAAGCGAACCAATATAGAGGACGACGAGGTTACCTTCGAGAATGCCTGGGGAGTCTGTGATGAGGATATTTATAACAAGGTGCTTAAGGAAGCCGATATAGCATATACTAACGGACAAGCCTTCTTTGATTTTGTAATGACGACCTCCAATCATAAGCCGTATACATATCCTGAAGATAAGATAGACATCCCTTCTGGAAGCAGTCGTGAAGGGGCCATAAAATACACTGACTTTGCGATCAGGGAATTCCTCAAAAAAGCACGCACCCGGCCTTGGTATCAAAATACGGTTTTCGTGATTATGAGTGACCATTGTGCCAGTAGTGCGGGTAAATGGGAACTCGACATTCAGAATTACCACATTCCTGCCCTTGTTTTCAATGCACCCGGCCAAGAACCTACCGAAGTGGCCAAACTGAGTTCGCAAATAGATCTATTCCCAACCCTTTTTGCAATGTTACATTGGGACTATTCGAGCAATCTCTTTGGGAGCGATATTTTAAGGATGCTTCCTAGCGATGAAAGGGCGCTTATTGGCAATTACAGGAAACTCGGGTATTTAAAAGACGATAGGGTGATGGTCTTGGGAGACCAGAAAGTGGCCAACTTTTATCAATGGAATTCTACAGATAACGGTTTAACTCCGTTGCCATTAGACGAAAATTATTTGCACAGCTCCATTTCGCTTTATGAAGTGGCCGACTATCTATATTCACACGACGGACTCAAAATTCAGCAATGAAGCTGTATGAAAGCTAGCTTTGTTTATTATATTTAGGCAGTATATTGAATCGTCTTGACGAGCATAGCCAAATCCACAAAACTATCTCAGTTTCAATTTATCAGAGAAAGCACCTTATATCAATAAGCTATGATACGCGTCAAAAATATTCAGATCTGCATAGGTATTTTGATGGTAACTGCAATATATTCCCAGGAACAAAAGTTGCTGCTACAAGACTATTCAATTAATGATTCGATGCTCTACAGCTATAAAAAGCCAAAGATATTCGATATGGTCAAATATCTACCGAAGGATATTGCCGATTTCGGGAAGTTTACCGTGCAAAAAGAGAATTTAAAGTGGATGGGATTGACCCTCGGTACCACCGCCCTTCTAATTCCGTTCGATCAGTCGATTACCGATGCCGCTACCGACTTTGGGAGTGGATTTGGATGGGATAAGGGGCATTCATACAGCAGTGTTGGCCCTATAAAATTCATCCCAAACGACATCCATTCGGCGGTATATTATATTGGGAATGGGGGAACCACCTTACTTCTAAGCGGGGCTTTTTTGGCGATGGGCAGTTTACGTACCGATTATAGGGCGCTAAACACTTCAAGTGAATTAATCGAAGTGCTACTCTCCATGGGGCTCATTACCCAAGTTTTAAAGCGAGTTACCGGAAGGCAAAGTCCGTTCAAGGCTGCCGAAACAGGAGATTCCGGAGGCCAATGGAGACCTTTCCCAGGTTTTAAGGAGTATCAAACGAACACCTCCAATTATGATGCTATGCCATCCGGACATTTAGCTACCTTCATGGCTACGATTACCGTCATTGCCACCAATTATCCGGAACTGAAATGGATAAAACCAGTGGGATATACCTTGATGGGCATCTTGGCCTTTGAGATGATGAGTACTCAGGTGCATTGGGTATCCGATTATCCCTTGGCCATACTCATTGGATATGTGGTTGGCAAGGCAGCGGCAAACCGTAGAATCATTAAAACCAGTACTGCGGATAATGAAGGTGCCTCAAGGAATAAAAGGGTCAAAACTGATTTCTGTTTTGGTCGATTGGGCGCTGCAAAGACCTTGGGAGTCACTTTTACCTTTTAGGCTTGGAAAAAACGGAAAATGGCTGCCATTTTAAATTGGCATGGAGCTAGCTATTTTCCGTTTTTGTTTAAAATCCAGAACTTTTAATTAATTCAAATATAGAAAACCCTATTCGGCGATTCCTGTAATCTCGACGTCGAATATGGTATCTGAATTAGGAGGAATTGGTCCCGAACCTTGTGGCCCCCAACCCAAGTGAGGCGGTATGAACAATCGATATTTATCGCCGACCTTCATGGTCAACAATCCTTCTCGAAAGCCGGCAACCAGGCTTGATTCAGGTGAATAATCCATAGGAGTGGCTTCATAGCCACCCATTTCCTTTCTACGGGCATCGAATTTTCCGAAATTTTTGGCTACTTCTTCATAATTGCTATCGAAAAGGGTGCCATTCGGGAGATAACCTGCATAAAATACATTCACTTTTTGACCTAGTTTTGGCTTTTCGCCTGTTCCTTCGGTTATTTTAAGGATACGGAGCCCTGATGGCAATTCTTGTGCCATGGCCTTTTGGTTGTTCAACTCGTTCACAAAGTCAGACTGAATCTGGGCCATTTTCGCCTCATTTGCCTGTTCCTCGGCGAAATAGTCGGTCATAATTTTTACCGCATCAAATTTTTTGGCTGCTTTGCCATTGCGTATGATTTTTACAGTGTTCATGACTATGTCGACCACTGGGCGGTTTTTTGTCATGGGATCCGCTGATACTTTTACATTTGCTATCGTGTCAACCACGTTCATCCCATCGACTACCTCCCCAAAAACAGTATGATCGCCAGTTAACCAAGGGGCCTCCTTATGCGTTATAAAAAACTGGCTCCCGTTTGATTTTGGTCCGGAGTTGGCCATGGCAAGTATTCCCGGTCTATTTAGGTTTAATGAATCATCAAACTCGTCCTTGAACTTATAGCCTGGATATCCCCTTCCAGTACCAAGTGGATCGCCACCTTGTATCATGAAGTCTTTCATGACCCGGTGAAAGATCAACCCATCATAATATTTTTTTCCTTTCAGACTGTCTGTTACAAACGGATTATTCCCTTCTGCCAGCGACACGAAATTCGCTACGGTCACTGGGGTTCTTTCCGATTCAAGTTTAACTATTATGTCACCTTTTGTAGTATTAATGTCGGCAAAAAGACCATCTCCTAGGTCGGCATGTTGGCTAGACTTGCAACTGGTCAAGGCTAAGCCCACTATCAATATTGATACATATATTCTTTTCATTCGTTACTATTTAAATTTAATTATAGGTTTATAAAGGGTCAAAAACAATCTGCTAAAAGTTCCACTATAACTATTTTCTTCTATGTAATTTTAAGGAATACTATCTTGGTACTTTTCTACTTTTAATAGGGTTATGGTTGATTTAATGGGAACATTAACTCCGATGCGGTCATTATCCCCTTGATAGCCAAACGCCAAGGAGGAAGGATATAGAAAGGTAGCGGTCTCATTTTCCTTTAAGATTTTGATGCTATTACGAAGACCCTGAAAAAGTTCTTGCTTATCGACCTTATAGGTGACAATGCCAATATCTTTGTGTGAGTAAATGGTGTCATTGTTCAAGCCCATGATATTGTAGGTCAGGGTAACAAGATCATCGGTGTGGGGCTTATAGGTAGTTGCATCGTTTTTCTGCTGGTAATAATACCAAGATCCACTTCCGCTATTTTCATATAGGTGCAGGGAGTCCCTTTTGATGATTTCCTGTATCATTTGCTCCTCCATCGCCAACAATTTTCTATTCCGTTCGATCTCACCACCAAAGAAAGAACCTGATTTAACCTTAATGGGCCTACGTGGCTCTGGGTTTGCACAGGAAACGACACCTATCAAAAAGAAAATGTACCAATAATATCTCATAGCGCTAAAACCTCCTTGTAAGTTTTTAATAATGATTCGAAATATGCCGTCGTTTCGGGCATTGAGCGCTCACTCCTGCCACCAGAGGCATTGTCATGGCCTCCACCTTCAAAATGCTTTCGTGCAAATTGATTTACCGAAAAATCCCCGACCGACCGAAATGAAATTTTAATAATTCCCTCTTCTTTATTTTCTATAAAGATTGCAGCAAAGATAATACCTTCCAAGGTAAGGCCATAATTTACGAAACCTTCGGTATCGCCTTTTTGAAATCCGTAAGTAT
Source organism: uncultured Flavobacteriaceae bacterium (assembly GCA_963798435.1). Lineage (GTDB taxonomy): Bacteria > Bacteroidota > Bacteroidia > Flavobacteriales > Flavobacteriaceae > JALHST01. Next base: position 120,420 of record CAWCTF010000005.1, on the reverse strand, counting down.
CTAATTCTTCCTGACTTAAGGTGATGTAGGCCGTTTTAAAATCCTCTAAAATGACCATGTTTTTCAATGCGCATCCTAAAAGATGTAGCCGATTCGATGTGTTGGTGTCATAAATTTTGTGATGAATCACAGTGTTTTCGGCTCCTTGATCAATAAGATGGGCAATAATGCGATGTGTTCGGCTGGTCGTAGAAGCAAATTTAAACGAACCCGTATCGGTCATAATGCCTACATAAAGACAATTTGCGATTTCAGGGGTAATACAATCCACATCGCCAAGATATTCAATGAGATTGTATACCATTTCACAGGTAGAGCTCATTGTGGCATCCGAATAGGTATATTTTGCGTAATTTGAAGGTTCCTGATGATGATCAACCATAATATATACCGCATCGGAAACTTCTAAAATCGCTTGCATCTGGCCTACTCGGCCCAAATGATTAAAATCTAATGTGAAAATAATAGTAGCATCAGTGATTCGCTGCTTGGCCTGCACATTTTCGCGCTCAAAATTTAAAATGTACTCAGTACCCGGCATCCATTTAAGGAATTTAGGATAATCATTTGGTACAATAATAGTGGCATCATGCCCATGGTTCTTAAGATAATGCCATAGGGCCAAAGTAGATCCAATGGCATCCCCATCCGGATTTTTATGGGGTACGATCACAATTTTCTGCGGCGTCGAAAGAAGTCCCTTTACAGCCTGAATATCCTCAAAATTCATGCGTGCAAAGATACAATATTAAACTAGAATATGAACTTGAACCAAGATTGAAGATATACATTAGGTCAAAGTTCTAGGGTAAAATAATTCGTTCATAGTAATTCAAGCTGCAATAAGAGGGCCAACTATCCTAAAATTTCTTGCGCGTTGTTCAATAAAGCGTATTTTTGCGCAAAATTTTACAAATGAGAACGAACAGAACTTTTACCATGATCAAGCCAGATGCAGTCGAGAATGGACACATTGGTGCCATTTTGGAAAAAATAACCGCGGCTGGTTTTAAAATCATTGCATTGAAATATACGCAATTGAGTAGGAGGGATGCCAAGGAGTTTTATGCCATCCATAAGGAACGGCCATTTTTTGGCGAATTGGTAGATTTTATGACCCGTGGGCCTATTGTTTCGGCCATTTTAGAAAAGGAGAATGCCGTAGAAGATTTTCGGGCCCTAATTGGGGCGACCAATCCTGCGGAAGCTGCAGCAGGAACGATTCGTAAATTATATGCCAAGGATATTGGGGAGAATGCAGTACATGGTTCGGATAGTGACGAAAATGCGGCAATTGAAGGTGCCTTTCATTTTTCAGGAAGGGAAATATATTAAGCATTTTAATTTCCTGAATTCCCCAACTACCTTGTATCCCAAAATTGGATGGTTCATTGGTAAATGGATTTTCCTGTCACCGAAGTACGAGAGACTTAATTAGTTCTTTGCCCAGTTCCTCGTTCAGCATCGCGATGATTTTTGACTTTCCATGACTTAGTTCCTCACGTAGCACTGAGGAAGACAGTGAAACGAATAGCGTCTCATTTCTTAGTTCAAGGGCCGTCGTATAATTATTTACGCCGTTCCCCATAAGATTTTCCCAAGCGTCTCGGGCACTGACCTTGTCAATACCCTTCTCGAGTTTATTTGCCTTGATAAATTCATTTAGGGCATCACTCAGAGGAATCGAGGAATTTTTTCTTTTTGCCATTATTTTTGAATATTGAACACTTCGAATCTTTTATAGGTATAGGTAATGCCTGCCTCGTTAATTACTGAAAACCCCTCGGTTGAAAGAGCAATAAGGTCTTCTTTCCAAGAACTAAGTGCTGTCGAATAGGTTACTTGATACTGGTTAGTGTGTTTTTCTATTACAAACATTTCAGCATCATCAGAGGTTTCAAAGGTTCCATCGAATTTTGGTTGCATTTTTTTTCGATATCCTTTTCTACCCTCAAGATAGATATAATCAATCGAAGTATTGACATTGTACTCTTTTAATTGGCCATCCGGGAAATTGACCTTTGAAATTTCCCAATACCCATTTAACAAGTGCAGGTCGTCTTCAACTACCTTGGTGTGGCATCCTACCAGCAGCATCATACATGCGATAATAAAGGTACCACGCATCCTATAATTTAAAAAGTTTGTATGATTGATGTATTTCCCGTACCACTTTTTCAGTGCGATCGGCATGGGTATCACTTATAAAAATCTGACCAAAGTTTTCATCGTTCACCAAGGCGATAAGATGCGCCACACGGTCTTCATCCAATTTATCAAAAATATCATCCAATAATAAAATGGGTATGGTTCTGGCCAATTCTTTAATAAAATGAAATTGCGCTAATTTCAAGGCTATCAAAAACGATTTTTGTTGACCCTGACTCCCGAATTTTTTTATAGGGTGTCCCTCGATTTCAAACACAAGGTCATCTTTGTGAATCCCAACGCTGGTATACTGAACGGCCCTGTCCTTATCTATAGAATTTTCCAAAAGTGTGATTAGGTTTCCATTCGAAAGCGTTGTTTCATAGGAAAGGGTAACAAGTTCATTGCCCCCCGAGATAATGGCATATTGTTCCTTAAAAATTTCGATGAATGGTTGAATGAATGCCTTCCGCTTTTCATAAATGGTGGTACCATATAGATGTAACTGTTCATTATAAATCGATAGGGTCGCTGCATCGAAGGTATGGTTAACGGCAAAATATTTCAAAAGTGAATTACGTTGCATCAGCACCTTATTATATCTGATAAGGGTTTGGAGATAGTCCTTATCCGATTGGGAGATTACACCATCAATAAACTTTCTTCGTGTATCGCTGCCTTCGATAATAAGGTCCCTATCTGCAGGTGAAATGATAACCAACGGCAACAGTCCGATATGGTCTGACAATCGCTCATAGGTCTTCCCATTTCTTTTTATTACTTTTTGGAGCCCTTTTTTCAGGCTACATACAATTTTTTCATCCCGTTCATCTTTTGTGAACTCCCCGTCGATCACAAAAAAATCCTCATTGTGTTTTATGTTCTGTGTGGCCACGGGATTGAAATAACTTTTGCCGAATGCAAGATGGTAGATCGCATCTAAAATGTTCGTTTTTCCAATGCCATTGGCCCCCACGAAACAATTTATCTTTGAATCGAACTCAAGGGTCAGGGAACTAAAATTTTTATAATTGATAAGGGATAATTTATTCAAAAACATTCCAGATCTGGTAGTATTTTGTTTGAGGCTTTTCGGTAAGCTGCAAAATATCGAAAAATAACGAATAAATACCTCTTCCGATTTCAATAAAAACTTTATTTTTGCGCGATCAATAAAATTGGCAATGGCTACATATAAAAAGCGGGGATCTAAACCAAAAAACAAGGAAGAAGAGAAAAAATTGGATGTGCATGAAAGTACTACCGCAGAGGTATTCAGCACCTTGGATCAAAGTGCTTCCCGAACTGAAGAATGGGTTGCGAAAAACCAAAATTATATTTTGGGAGTGATAGGGGTGATCGCGGTGGGAGTTCTTGGTTATTTGGCCTATAACCAATTTGTGCAAAAACCAAAGGAGGCAGAAGCCACCAATGAGCTACTTTACCCACAACGTTATTTTGAGCAGGCATTGAATAGCACTAGCGCGAAGGATTCACTTTTTATGATTGCCTTGGATGGCGCCGATGGGAAGTATGGTTTTTTGGATATTATCAATGAATATCCTGGGACAAAAGCGTCAAATTTAGCCAATTATTCGGCTGGCATGTCATATTTGAACATGCAAAAATACCAAGAAGCCATTGATCATCTTGAAGACTTTTCTTCTGACGATGCCATACTTGGACCCTTGGCCAAAGGAGGTATTGCCGATGCTTTTATGCAATTGGGCCAGCCAGAAGATGCCCTGGGCTATTATGAACAGGCACTCAGTTTGAGTCAGAATCAATATACTACGCCTAAATTCTTATACAAGGCCGGTTTGACGGCGCTTGAATTAAAACAGCAGGAGAAAGCCCTTCAATATTTTCAACGTATTAAAGACGACTATTCTACTTCCGATGAAGCGAAATCAATCGATGCATTTATAGGAATGGCCCAAAGTCGGCAGTAATGGCCACGAGTTCTAAAAACTTATCGGCGTATAACAAAGATACAATCCCGAATGCGGACACGCTTCGATTTGGCGTTGTGGTTTCTGAATGGAACCCCACCATTACCGAAGCGCTTTTCAATGGTGCCTTTGAAGCCCTAGTCGATTGCGGTGCTCAAAAAGTAAACATTTTTCGCTGGAATGTCCCTGGGAGTTTTGAACTGCCGTTTGCCTGCAAAAAAATGATAATGACGCAAAAGGTCGATGCCGTAATAGCCATCGGAAGTGTTATACAAGGAGAAACGAAGCATTTTGATTTTGTATGTAATGCGACGGCACAAGGTATAATGGATCTCAACCTGCAGATGAACGTACCCGTAATATTTTGCGTGCTTACCGATAATACCCTTCAGCAGGCAACCGACCGAAGTGGCGGTAAACATGGCAATAAAGGTACCGAAGCGGCCATTGCCGCGATAAAGATGGCTGTACTAGGTAATTGATAGAACGTCAGCTCATTTTGCATCGGGTCGCTATCAAGGCTCCAACGAATTTATAAAGTCCTTTTTCCTATTTTCATTTTCTAAGTGGGCGGTCGAATCAGGACGTCCCATTACAAGCTGCACTTAGAAGGATGTTAACAAATTTTCACAAAGCTTATACGGCATATTTTTTGAATTTAAGTAACTTTGGCTTAATGGGTATTTTACAAAAATTTACGCGTTTTAATAAGAACAAAAAATTCGATTATGCTCCAAGGTACTATGAAAATAAGGGAGAAGGAAGTCCTTATAAGGTTGAGCATAAATTCGATAGGTATCGAAGTACCGTAGATGCCCCTAGAGGTCTCAAAGGCAAGTTTCAAACTGCCATGGGTGACCTAAAAAAAAGAGGGGATCGTAATTTGAAAATACGCATGTTGATAATCCTGACACTTCTAATCCTCGTTTTTTTATATATCATAGATTTCGATCTTTCTATCTTCTACCAAAAATAATGGCAGACATCATTAAACTTTTACCTGATCATGTTGCAAATCAGATTGCAGCGGGCGAGGTGGTTCAGCGGCCTGCCTCGGTAGTCAAGGAATTGCTTGAAAATGCCATAGATGCTCAGAGTACTGCGATAAAACTAATCATAAAGGATGGTGGTAAAAGTTTGATACAGGTAATTGACGATGGCATAGGTATGAGTGAAACCGACGCAAGATTAAGTTTTGAACGCCATGCTACTTCGAAGATACAAAGGGCCGAAGACTTATTTAAACTCAATACCAAAGGTTTTCGCGGTGAGGCACTTGCCTCAATTGCTGCAATCGCCCATGTCGAAATGCAAACCAAACCGGGTGATCGGGATATCGGGACCCATATCAAAATAGAGGGCAGTAAGCTCATCTTCCAAGAGGTGATCGTTACAGCTAAAGGAACTTCGATTGCCGTAAAAAACCTTTTCTTCAATATACCTGCACGAAGAAATTTTCTAAAATCGAACCATGTAGAATTAAGACATATTATCGATGAATTTCATAGGGTGGTATTAGCACACCCTTCCATTGCCTTTCATTTTTATAACAACGGGAGTGAATTGTTCCATTTAACGGGCGAAAATTACAGACAACGGGTCGTTCATGTTTTTGGGGCAAAGACCAATCAAAAGCTGGTTCCCGTAAATGAACAGACACCCCTGGTAAAAATAGCGGGATTTATCACCAAACCTGAATTTGCCAAAAAGAGTAGGGGGGAACAATTTTTCTTTGTTAATGATCGATTTATCAAAAGTCCGTATTTACATCACGCGGTGGTATCGGCCTTTGAGGGATTACTTCGCCCCGATGTTTATCCTGGCTATTTTCTTTATTTGGAGGTAGACCCGGCATCAATCGATATTAACATACACCCGACGAAAACTGAAGTGAAATTTGACGATGAACATTCACTGTATGCCATAATACGCTCGACCATTAAGCACAGCTTGGGTCAATTTAGTGTCACTCCGGTCCTAGACTTTGAACATGATCAAAACTTGGAAACGCCCTATGACTATAAAGATAAGTACGCGATAATGCCCAATGTATCAGTCGATAGGGGCTTTAATCCTTTTATACAGGAGAAAGTGCCTACAGGGCATGGTGCCTATTCCCGAAAAGAGGTTCCCGCAAATTGGGAGGCATTATATACCGGAGTCGGATCACATTTTAATGCAGAAGACGGTGCAGATGGCGAACGCTATGAGTCTGACGTTATCACCGGTTCTATTTTCGAAGGGCAAACCAATGATATCGAATCGGGTGTACCTACCTTTCAGTTGCGTAGGAAATATATCGTTACCACTATAAAATCGGGCATGGTGGTCATTGATCAGAGCAGGGCGCACCAGCGGGTCTTGTATGAAAAATTGTTAAGAAATGGCACGGTTAAGGATACCGTAAGCCAACAATTATTATTTCCTTTGTCACTTACATTCTCGAAATCTGATATGGTGCTTTTACAGGAGATTATGGAAAGTCTTGAAAGTATGGGATTTGCGTTTGGGCCATTGCTTGATGAAAATGTCCAGGTGATGGGCGTACCTGTTTTAATGGCTGAGAGTGAAGTCGGGATGGTCTTAGACCAATTGCTTTCAGACTATCAAATGGAGATTGAGGGAAATAGTTTTTCACAAACCGATAGGATATCAAAAACCCTTTCTAAAATGCTAGCCGTGAAGACCGGCGAAGTTTTAGACGGATCATCCCAAGTAGCCCTCGTAAATGATTTGTTTGCTTGCAAGGAATCAAGGGTGAGTCCGTTCAACAAACCAATATACATTACCATCAATGAAAACGACATTGATAAAAAATTTATATAGATGATGAGGATTACCGAAGCAGTCAAGCATTTATTGATAATAAATGGTTTGTTTTTTATAGCCACCTTGATGTACGAACCACAAATGATGGCATGGTTTGCCCTTTATTTTCCTAAAAATGAAAATTTCAGGATTTGGCAAATCGTTACCCATATGTTTATGCATGGTGGATTTATGCATATTGCGTTCAACATGTTCGCTTTATGGATGTTCGGATCGCCAGTTGAAGAAAGTTTGGGAAAGAATCGTTTCTTATTCTTATACTTTTCGGCTGGTTTGGGAGCCGTACTTTTTCAACTTGGTTTTTATTACTTTAATTATTTACCTGGATTTACTGACTTGGTCGATTCAGGATTGAGCCCTGCCCAGATTACCCAGATGCTGACATCGAACCAGGCGATCGGTGGATTAGACGGTTCTCAACTTGCGCATTTGAAAGAGATATTTCCGATATACAATGCTTCAATGGTCGGAGCTTCAGGATGTATCATGGGCATCTTGGCTGCCTTTGGGATGATGAATCCAGAGGCACGTCTTATGCTGATATTTTTACCAATACCCATCAAGGCTAAATACTTCATACCCGGAATTATTTTACTCGATGTGATTTCGGCTATATCGGGGCAATCATTCTTCAGCCCTGGAAATACCGCTTATATGGCCCACGTTGGCGGAGCCTTTATAGGATTTATCATTATGTGGTATTGGAAAAGAAATAGTTATAATAATAGACGGTGGAATTAATGTCGAATAGCAGTCTAAAATATCAATTTGCACGCTTGAGCATCTCCGAGAAGCTCATAGCTGTCAATGTTTGTATATTTATCTTGAATGCCTTGGTGCCTTTTCTTTTTGGGTGGCCAAAATTTATTTTTGATCAATGGTTTCAATTGCCCAAGAACTTTGCAGAATTCATAGGACAGCCTTGGTCTTTGATTACCTATTCTTTTTTTCATGGGAGCCTAGGACATATTTTTTGGAATATGGTGTTATTGTATTTTGCGGGTCGTATATTTTTGAATCTCTTTGGAAATAGACGATTTATCAATGTTTATTTTCTTGGGGTACTATTAGGAGGCCTCGTTTTTTTGTTGAGCTATAATATATTTCCGGCACTATTGGCATCAAATACAGCCCTAATTGGAGCCTCAGCGGGTGTAACTGCAATCCTTATTTTTGTCTGTACGTATATGCCCGCTCAAGAAGTGAGGGTGATCTTCTTCAATGTTAAATTATGGCAAGTGGGTGTCTTTGTCGTTCTTGTCGACCTAATTCAAATTCCGTATGGGTCAAATGCCGGCGGCCATTTAGCCCACCTAGGCGGCGCATTTTTGGGATATTTTTATGCAAGGCAGCTAGTTAAGGGGAGGGATATTGGCGCGGGCTTTTCAAATTTCTTGGATAGTATCGGTAATTTATTTAAACGCAAGGAGAAAAAATCGCCCATGAAAACAGTGTATCGAAAGACCAAGGTGGCCACCAAACCTAAAGTTGATTACGAAAGGGAAGCACACCAACGCAAGATCGATACCATATTAGATAAAATCAGTAAATCAGGTTATGAAAGCCTGACCAAGACCGAAAAGGACTTTTTATTTAAGGCCGGCAAAGAAGATTGAGAAAATGAGGGGATTGCCTTTGATTGACAAAATAGTTTTTTCAGTTAATATCCTTTCTGCACTGCTGTTATTTTTGGCCATTTTGGTGACCTATGTCTCCGTAGCCCACTTTCCCTATTTATTTCTTCTAAGTTTGGCCGCTCCTTTTTTGGTAGCCGTGAACGTAGTATTTTGTCTGTATTGGTTGCTGCGAAGCACAAAATATTTTTGGCTTTCCTTTCTTGTGCTGTTTATCGGCTATTTTATTCAAGATCCATTTATTCGTATTTTTGATTCGAATTCAGAAATTTCGTCGAAGCATCTTCGTATTTTGACTTTCAATACATTGTCTTTCAGTGGTTTAGATGATTATTATTCTGAAATCGGACAAGATATCCTTGCTTTCATCGCCGCTCAAGATCCTGATATCATTTGCTTTCAAGAATTTGACTACACCCATACCTACGATGAGAGCTTTAAACAATATCCTTATAGTTTTGTGAACTATGGGAGGAATCCCGAGCTAGGTTCAGCCCAAGCCATTTATTCGAAATACCCTATAATTAATAAAGGCGCCTTCGATTTTGAAGACACTTCGAACAATGCCATTTTTGCTGACTTGGTCATCGGGAAAGATACCGTGCGATTGTATAATGCGCATTTAGAATCATTAAAGGTTCGTGCGGGTAATTTTAAAAGGGAACAACCCCAAAGATTATTAAAAAGGTTGGGCAATTCATTTGTAAAACAACAAGAACAGGCCGACTTGATACGGAGACATGCAGATCAATCCAAACTTAAAAAAATCATATGTGCTGATTTGAACAATACCCAATTTTCAAATGTCTATAGGGTGTTAAAAGGCGATTTACAAGATTCGTTCGAGAAAAAGGGTTTTGGTTATGGGCGAACCTATGATTTTAAATTTTTACCGTTTCGTATCGATTATATTTTTGTCGACCCCGCTATTGAAATCATGGCCCACAAGAACTTTGATGTGCGACTTTCAGATCATTTTCCCGTGATGGCATCGATACGATTGTAGGTATAACAACGTTAATAGCATAGTGATTCGAGGCCCATTCAAATTTGGGATTGTTATGGCCCAAATTTGATTGAAAACGCCCATTAATTTGAAAAAGGCCCTGCGAATCAATAGGGTGGATGGTGCCGCTTATTCAAGATTTGTTAGTAGTCCAGGCTTTCTTATATAGTAAAACAATGAAAGGATTATCAAGGTTCAATACGTTTGTATTCATTAGCAATTTAGCGGTCGCTCTATTACTTTTCATCGCTTCAGTAACTTCAATTGTAGCTATTGAAAAAGTACCCTTCGTGTTTTTTTTGAATCTGATGGTCCCTTTTTTAGTGATTCTGAACCTTCTCTTTTCTGCCTATTGGGCAGTTCAGCGGAAATGGCAATTTTCAGTTTCGTTTATTATTCTTATGCTCGGCTATTTTTTGCTTGGTACCTTTTATGAATTCAGGGCGCCGCATACCAAAATGAGTGCCGATGAACTCAAGGTCATGACCTTTAATGTGCGCGGTTTCAATAGAACCGGGCAGCTTAAAAAGCCGAATGTTTTCGAGGATATTTTACAATTAATCAACCATGAAGATCCTGATATCATCTGTTTTCAGGAATTCGGATATTTTGCAAGAAAAAAGTTAGACCAATATCCATATAGAAATTTAAAATACCACGAGGATAAGTCTTTAATGGGTATATTTTCAAAATACCCGATTATCGACTCGGGGTATCTAGACTTTAAAAAGAGTGCCAATGACGCCGAATTCGCTGATATTTTATATAAGGGAGACACCCTACGTATTTATAATATTCATTTAGAGTCGCTAAGATTACCGCACCACGCCATGCAAATTTCCGATGAGTTATCGGAGGGCCTTTATGCTCGATTGTCCCGTTCATTTGAATTGCAGCGAGGACAGGCCAATCAGTTTAGGGAACACAAGAGCAAATCTTCACTTCGGACCCTAGTTTGCGGGGATTTTAATAACACGCAATTTTCGAACGTATACCAAGTAATCAAAGGCGATATGCAGGACAGTTTTATCGAAAAGGGGAGTGGTTTTGGGAGAACGTACCAATTTTTGCGTTTCCCGTTGCGAATTGACTTTATTTTGGCCGACAGTTCATTTGAGATAATGGCACATAAAAATTTCAATGAGCGGCTTTCGGATCATTATCCTGTTATGGCTTCCTTCAAATTAAAGACCGATTAAGTAACAGTCAACACAATCTGCGAAAATGTGGATCAGTAGGGCAAGGCCGAAAAGCCGTGTTTTAGGAAAGTAGCAAAGTATGAAATAACCGGCTATGGCCCAATATGAATGTAAAGGATGATAATTTATACTGCATCTTTGGGAGTCGAAAATGGGGTCTGCCAACAGGTGATCAATATCAATTAGAATTCCTGACAGTAAAATTAGGACGGCCTTTATACGATGTTCCTTATAACATAGCAAGCCGATCGCCACTGGAACCAAAAAATGAATGCCGTAATGCAGTAGGGGCCTAAGCATTCAGTACATCCAAATTTCTATTTTGCAGGTAGTACAAGGCATTGGTGCCTTCGTTAAAAAGAAGGTCGAGCGTACTCACATTGGGAACAAACCCATGACGATCCCCAAAAACCTGCACATAGGTTTCTTGATCAAATTCAACCGTTTTCTTGGCCATTACAAGGAATCTGTAATCGACATCAAATTGGGTCTCCAATTGGTAATTTTTCGTTTTCTGTGTTGGCATTTCCCACGAAAGGCAATTACATAAGAATTCAATCGATGCAAAATTGAAATCCAATAAAAATTCAAAAGGCTTTTCGAACAAGTATGATAAATCGTCTTCAAAGTATTCAAAATAAGGCGATGAGCGATATGCTGTCTGTAAGGTTCTCCAGTGCTGGCGCTGCCAATGATACGCATTGTCTACTCGCACATCGCAATATTTTTGACGTCCTTGTTTTCCTCCTACGTGTTGCACGGGTATGGTTAACATATGACGCCCCGTATCAGTACAAATATGGCACCGATTGCGAAAAGTCTGTTTTTGATAATTGTCCTGCACTTCCCAACAGACTTCGTTTTGAACGACACAAGCAAGGGACGTGATATTAGGAAAGTAGGTAGGGTGTAGTAGTACGTTCACCGTTTTTCGCTGCGATTTTTGGTTTTGATAGGTTTTAAAATTAAAACCCAAACCTTTGTTATTCGTTTTTAAGGGTTACTTTTTTTTCTTCTTTTCCAAAAGTAATCGCCTACAAAATAAGCAGCCAGCGCTATTAGGAAATATTTAAAATAAGAAACCGGCTGACCACTTCCGTTCACGGTAGTAAAGATTCGGTCCCAACGTGGTTTCCATTTCCAAGGTTTATTTACGTTCCCCTTGGCATCTTTGAAATTGTCAAAACTCATCCAAATAAAAATCGGAGTACCCACAATGTGATTTTCAGGAACGTATCCCCAGGCACGACTATCTTCAGAATGATCTCTATTATCCCCCATCATCCAATAATAGTCCTGTTTGAAGGTATAGGAATCGACTACGGTACCATTGATGCTAATTTGGTTGCCAGAAACGCTGATGGTGTTATTTTCATAATCGCGTATTATTTTTTTATACAGCGGAAGGGTTTTCAATGTGAGCGATACCGTTTTTCCTTCTTGAGGGATGTAAATGGGCCCCATATAATCATAGTTCCACTGATATGATGGATTCTGAGGGAATAAATTCACTCCCCGTTGCCCTTTGGGTTCTACAATTCGCACCACAGAATCAATTGAGGCATCTGCGCGCAATGCCTTTACCATAGCGTCAGTCAAGGGTACCTTTCGCTCCCGGCCCGTTTCTTCGGTAAGGGAAAGCCCGCTTTTTCGAATCGTCTCAATGGGAATGCCATTTTCATTCGAGTAAATCTCTAATTGACCATCTTCCCTTCTATTAAATCCGTAAATAAATGGATTGATTAAATCGGCCTGTTGCTGGTTTATCGGGGGTGAAATGTATTTTCTGGTAAAGTCGGTTGCGCCGACTTGATTCAATAGTTTTGACGATACCCCTTTGTTCGCATATACTAAATAATCGTATTGTGGCTTGGCACGGTCCGAAAGTTGTAACTGTTTGCCATTAATGAAAACATATCCGGCCCGAACTTCCAAAGAATCCCCGGGAAGCCCGACACAACGCTTCACGTAATTCGATTTTTTGTCGATGGGTTTGTCGACACCTTTTTCTTTTTTGAAAAATATTCGCACGGTATCGGCCGGCCAACTAAAAACAACGATTTCATTACGTTCTATCTTTTTAAAACCAGGTAGCCGAAAATACGGTATCTGCGGTTTATTGAGGTACGACTTCGTACCTAAAATGGGCAAGGTATCGTGTACCATAGGAGCGGCTATAGCGGTCATGGGCGTTCTAGCACCATAATGAAACTTACTTACAAACAATAGATCGCCAATACGAAGGGTACGCTCTAAAGATCCAGTAGGAATTACATAGGGCTGTATGAAATAGGTGTGCACCAAGGTAGCCGCTACAATGGCAAAAACGATTGAGCTTACCCATTCGCCCATGGCGGTGCTGGGATGTAGGTTCCTATTTTCAATATAGTGTACATCCAAAGCATAATTCACATAATATATATAGAAGCCCAAGGTGAGGATGACCAACCACGTTTCAAGAAGACTGTTTCTACCAAAACTCCGAATGGTCTCGACCCAAACCACTGGAAACATGAGTAGGTTGATAATGGGTATAAAGAGTAAGAACACCCACCATTTAGGACGGTTGATGATTTTCATTAAAATTATGGCATTATAGACCGGAACAGCGGCTTCCCAAGCTTTTCTTCCTGCTTTTACATATAATTTCCAAGTGCCCAAAAAATGGATTACTTGTACAATTAGAATAAAAATAATCCAACCTGTCGCGTTCATGCCTATGCCTTTTGATGTTGATAAGTTACGATTTCCAAAATTAAAGGTTTAATGAAATACCTTATTCAAATCGCGTATTGTTGTTTCAATTAGTGTCCTTTATTTTAGGTATTCCCAAAAAATTTACAAAGTACACGTTTAATTTAGCCTGGTTCTTTGCCCAAAATTAGTCTAGCTGCAGTACATCTTTCATCGTGTACACGCCTTTTTTTCCAACAAGCCATTCTGCCGCGATTACCGCTCCCAATGCAAACCCTTCGCGATTATGCGCCGTATGTTTTATTTCAATATCGTCTACCGTACTATGATAGACCACAGTATGTGTACCCGGAACGGCATCGATTCTTTTAGAAGCAATGGGAATTTCGTCCTGTTGTGCCTGCGCTGATTTCCAAGCGGTATACCGAGAATTTTCAATTATTCCTTCGGCCAATGTAATCGCCGTACCACTCGGGGCGTCAAGTTTCTGGGTATGATGAATTTCTTCCATTGACACCGTATACTGCTCAAATTTATTTAGTATTCGGGCCAAGTGGCGGTTTAATTCAAAAAATAGGTTCACACCTAAACTATAATTCGAAGCATAGATAAAAGCGCCGTTCTTTTGATGGCAAATAGCGACCACTTTTTCGTATTCGTCCAACCAGCCAGTAGTACCAGAAATAACCGGGACTCCATGATCAAAGCAGTTACTAATATTTCGAAAAGCGGCATTCGGCATACTAAAATCTATGGCCACATCCATTTTAGAATAATCTATCTCTTTTGTGTCAACATCGATTCTGGCGACAATTTCATGCTTTCTTTGTAGCGCCACATGTGCTATCATTTTTCCCATTTTCCCATAACCAAACAATGCAATCCTCATTTTTTAGAAATTTATTACAAATGCCATTCCGTAATTGGGTTTATTGGTAATCGGATCCACTTCCAAGAACGGTTGTACATCCAGGCCAAGGTCCTCATCGACATTGAATTGTTTTAAATGGGCATCTACATTCGCATCCACGACGTTCAAAGCATAGATGATAATGGTTACCAATAGTGATAAATCACGATCGCGTTGGTAGCGTTCTTGGCCATCCTGCAAAGCGGTCGTTGGTAAATCTGGTGTAGCCGGTGTAGGCCCGCCGGGATTCCGGAAATTCCAGAATTCGTCATCATTGAATCCGGCCAACCTACTTTTAAATGCAGATCTGAATCGCACGTATTTATCATCATTGAACAGGTATATCGAAATTCCGGTACCTAGTGCGGCATAGACGATTGGCACTTTCCAATAGCGTTTATTATAGATTTGTCCTAGTCCGGGTAAGATGGCCGAATAAAATGCAGCCTTACTGGGAGCTAGTGGATTGATGGGTTTTCTCTTTTCTATCAAACTATCCTGAAGTATGATACCTTCCTTGTTCAATTCCGTTTTGACCGAATCGATCTCATGCGTATCCTTACTTTTTTTTCCTGAAATATTGGTCGAATCCTTTACCTGTTGTCCTAAGACAAATGTGGTAAAAAGTGAACATAAGATTAGAGAAAATAGGTTGTTATTCACCTATGATACGTTTTAGTATTTGCTTGAATTCGGCTTCAGAACCAAAGGGTATCGTAATTTTGCCATTGCCTTTCCCAGCTGCCTTAATAGCTACTTTTACCGATAGATGTTCTGTGAGTTCCTGACGGCCATTTCTTATGAAATCGGGGATATGCGTAGGTTTTTTTCCACTTTTCTGTCGAAAAACTCCGGTTTGATAGTTCTTGACAGCCTGCTCTGTTTCCCGAACCGAAAGATTTTCGCCGACAATTTTTTCATAGAGCTCGATTTGGTCTTCCTTCCCATCCATATTGACCAATGCCCTACCATGGCCCATACTGATAAAGCCATCGCGAATCCCAGTTTGTATTATGGGGTCTAATTTTAGCAACCGCATATAATTGGCAATGGTAGAACGTTTTTTCCCGACCCTATCGCTTAATTTTTCTTGGGTAAGTTCAATTTCATCGATCAATCGTTGATAGGAAAGGGCAATTTCAATGGGGTCAAGGTCTTGCCGTTGAATATTTTCAACAAGGGCCATTTCCAATGATTCCTGATCATTGGCAATTCGTATATAGGAGGGTATGGTTTCCAAGCCAATGAGCTTAGATGCCCGATACCTTCTTTCCCCCGATACTAATTGATATTTATTGAATTCGATTTTCCGAACTGTAATGGGCTGTATGACACCCAATTCCTTGATGGAGGAAGCAAGTTCGTTGAGCGCTTCATCATTAAAATTAGTCCGGGGTTGAAACGGATTTACCGCTATGGCGTCAATATCAAGTTCTACGATATTACCGACCACTTTATCGGCATTCTTATCGGTTGCCGATTGAATATCGTTTTCCGGATCTTTCAACAGTGCTGATAAACCTCGGCCTAGAGCCTGTTTTCGAGTCGCTTTCGCCATTTAAACCGTTTGCTTATTTTTCTGCACCACTTCGTTTGCCATATTCAAATAATTGGAGGCTCCTTTGCTACTAGCATCGTATTTAATGATACTTTCCCCATAGCTAGGTGCTTCACTAAGGCGAACGTTTCTTTGGATAATGGTATCGAAGACCATATCCCCAAAATGTTTTCGAACCTCCTCTACAACTTGGTTTGAGAGACGAAGTCTAGAATCGTACATGGTCAATAACATGCCTTCGATGTCTAAATCAGGATTATGTATTTTTTGGATGCTTTTTATTGTATTCAATAATTTTCCAAGGCCTTCTAGCGCAAAATATTCACATTGGATGGGAATTATTACCGAATCTGCCGCAGTGAGGGCATTCAGAGTCAAAAGACCCAACGAAGGAGCACAATCTATTAGGATATAGTCGTAGACATTTCTTAGATCTGAAATGGCCTTTTTCATCATGTATTCCCGTTCCTCCTTATCGACCAACTCAATTTCGATGGCCACCAAATCTATGTGTGAAGGGATAAGGTCGACATTGGGCGAAGAGGTATGAATGATAGTTTCAGCCGCTGATTTGGAGTGTTCTATCAACTGATACGTACCTAACTCGATACTATCAACATCGATACCTAAGCCCGAGGTGGCATTGGCTTGGGGATCTGCGTTGATCAGCAGAACCTTCTTTTCCAAAACACCCAATGAGGCTGCTAGATTAACGGTGGTAGTGGTTTTACCAACACCGCCCTTTTGATTTGCAATAGCAATAATCTTGCCCATTATCCTAGTAAGTTAAGGGGTAAAAATACGATTATTTACAATGCTAGGGAAACGATTTTGTTAACACAACGTGAATATCTAGGCATCCTGCTGTTAAAGTGCGTTAAAATTTAAATGGGCAATGCGCATCCCTCAATGCTACTATTTGATTCTTCGACGTACAGCATATTTTCATGCTCCAAACTACAAAATGACTAAAGTTCGTTAAATCCTGAAAGAATCGGTTTATTGTAAGATAATTGCCTCAAAACGACTTCAATTTTTGGGTTCGGTCTTAATACTGTCCTCATATTCGATAAGATATATTTCCTCATCCTTTTTCTTTAGATAATAATGTTCCCGTGCAAATTTCTCGAGCTCCTTTGGATCTGAAAGTTTTTCGATGATTAATTTGTCCTTGGCGATTTCATCCTTCAAGAACTCCTGTTGTTTTTCCAGTGTTTTAATCTCCTTTTTCAACTCTAAATGAATAAGTAAGGAATTCGTGTCAAAAAAAATCATCCATATTACAAAAACCGTGAGTACGAGCACATACATGTTAGTAAGTATCCCAAACCATTTTTTCTTTTTAATTTCCTTGAAGGCCATGGCTTTTAAACTAGTTTTTCGTTGATGATGGTGCGCACTATATCAACCGCTACCGTATTGTACTTGTTGTTCGGAATAATAATATCGGCAAATTCCTTGGTAGGTTCGATGAACTGATCATGCATCGGTTTTAAAATGTTTTGGTAGCAATGTAAAGTCTCATCGAGACTCCAACCGCGTTCGTTGATGTCCCTTTTTAATCTTCTGATCAAACGTTCATCTGTATCGGCATGTACGAAGATCTTAATATCGCATATTTCACGAATCATTGGATGCGTAAGAATTAGGATGCCTTCGACCAGCAATACTTTGGTAGGGTTCACCCGGACGGTTTGGGAAGTTCTATTGCATTCCAAAAATGAATATACAGGCTGCTCGATAGAGCGTCCCTGCTTTAATTGACCCAAATGGTGAACCAACAAATCAAAATCAATTGATTTTGGGTGGTCAAAATTGGTTTTCTTTCGCTCTTCCAAGGTCATATTTGAGAGGTCGTTATAATAAGAATCCTGGGAGATGACACCTACCTCGCCCATAGGAAGTTCGTCAATGATCTGTTTGACCACCGTCGTTTTTCCACAGCCCGTACCCCCAGCGATACCAATTATAAGCATATTCGCTAATTTTAGTCAAAAATACAGTTTTAGGAACAAACTTTTATTTAAACAAAATTGAACTCAAACTGACATGCTTTCATTAGGTATTGGTTATTTTTGCCGCATGAAGCGACCCAATTCCGTGCTCAATTTTGAATTCGTTGCCCTGATGGCCTCTTTGATGTCTATTGTTGCCTTGGCAATAGACGCCTTGTTGCCGGCCATTTCCGAAATCGGTATTTCGATCAACAGCCTCGACCCAACTGAAAATCAGATGCTTATCATTATGATTTTTTTAGGCTTGGGAGTAGGACAACTTTTTTTAGGCCCGTTGTCTGATAATTTTGGAAGAAAACCCATAGTGTATGTCGGATTCGTAATTTTTGGTATTGCCAGTTTGATTTGCATTTTAGCACCCAATCTTGAAATAATGCTCATAGGGCGTATATTACAAGGAGTCGGGCTCTCGGCACCAAGAACGGTCACGATATCGATCATACGTGATATGTACAAAGGCGATTATATGGCGAGGATCATGTCATTTGTGACTGCTTTCTTCATCCTGGTTCCTGTGGTCGCCCCGGCCATTGGAAAGTTGATTCTAGATACTATTGGGTGGAGGGCAATATTTTATATGCAACTTTTTTTTGGGCTTTTAATCGCAATTTGGTTCTGGAAACGACAGCCCGAAACCTTAAAAATGGCGAATAGAATTCGATTTTCGTCTCATGTGTTCACCGATGGCCTTAAAGAATTTATTCGCTATCGGGAGACCATGGCTTTCACGATGATCTCGGGTCTCATCACCGGGGCCTTTTTGGTATATTTAAGTGCTTCCCAGCATGTCTTCGAAGACCAATACGGCCTCAAGGATACCTTTCCTTATATCTTCGCGGGTTTGGCGGTATCAATCGGACTCTCCACTTTTTTAAACGGCACTTTGGTAATGCGTTTTGGGATGCGTAAACTGTCTTTTATGGCTTTGGCATCTTTTTGTGCCATTGCGGTGCTGTATGTTCTTTTGTTCTGGAACTCGAAGAATCCGAGTGTTTTGATATTGGTAGGATTCTTGTCTACCCAATTTTTTTGCCTCGGATTTATGTGGGGCAATTTTCGATCGATCGCTATGGAGCCTATCGGCCATATCGCGGGCATCGGTGCCGCTATCAACGGTTTTGTCTCCACGATTTTATCCATTCCCATCGCTACCTATATAGGTGGTTTCGTTCAGGATTCTGTTTGGCCATTATTCGCTGGCCTCTCGGTCTGTGGCCTGCTTTCGTTGGCAATCTTCTTAATGTTCGGAAATCGCATGGCCTTAATCGGTAAGGTGCGTATCGAATAACCGACAAGGGTATCAGGGAACAAAGCCAAATCATTACAAATCGAAGCAATCATGGGCGTTAAACAACCCTTAAAGCTATTTTCATGGTTCAAGGTATGAAAATGACTTCCCAAACGAGCATTAGAGCGAATTATCAAGGATTTCCTTGACAACCTCCGGATTAAGAAGTGTGCTAATGTCGCCTAGATCACTTGTGTCTTTCGAAGCAATCTTCCGCAAGATCCTTCGCATAATTTTACCACTTCGTGTTTTTGGCAAGCCGCTAACGAACTGTATTTTGTCTAGCTTGGCGATGGGCCCGATATGCTCGGTTATTTGTTGGTTGATTTCTTTGCGGAGGTTGTCCCGATCCCGGGTTTCCCCGAACTCCTTCAATATTACAAATCCGTAAAGTGCATTTCCCTTGATATCGTGTGGAAATCCAACAATGGCAGATTCGGCTACGGCAGGATGTTCGTTAATAGAATCTTCAATGGGAGCCGTTCCCAAATTGTGACCGGAAACAATGATCACATCATCGACACGGCCTGTTATTCGATAATAACCGACTGCATCCCGTAATGCCCCATCTCCCGTGAAGTAATTATTTTTGTAGGCTGAGAAATAGGTATCCCGATACCGATCGTGGTCTCCCCAAATGGTCCTTGCGATCGAGGGCCATGGAAATTTTATACAAAGCCTTCCCGAGACTTGATTCCCCTTTATTTCTTCACCTTCTTCATTCATTAATGCAGGTTGCACCCCAATAAAGGGCAAGGTAGCATAGGTCGGCGTAGTTGGCGTTACGTATGGGATGGGTGAGATCATGATTCCGCCAGTCTCGGTCTGCCACCAAGTATCTACAATAGGGCTTTTTCGTTTGCCGATATTGTTGTTATACCAATGCCAGGCTTCCTCGTTGATAGGTTCCCCTACAGAACCCAGCACTTTTAGGGAAGAAAGATCGTGTTTCTCTACATATTCCAAACTCTCCTTGGCCAAAGCCCTTATTGCAGTAGGTGCGGTATAAAATTGATTCACCTTGTGTTTTTTGATTATCTCCCAGAAGCGGCCATAATCTGGATAGGAGGGAACCCCTTCGAACATGAGGGTAGTTGCCCCATTGGCCAATGGACCATAAACGATATAGGAATGGCCCGTAATCCATCCAATATCGGCGGTACACCAGTAAACATCCTCTTCCCGATATTGAAATATGTTTTTAAAGGTATAGGCCGTGTAGACCATGTAACCGGCGGTTGTATGCACCATTCCTTTTGGTTTTCCAGTGGAGCCGGAAGTATATAAGATGAATAACGGATCTTCTGCATCCATTACTTCGGCCACACAGTCGGCGTATGCTTCATCCAATAAAGGCTGCAACCATAAGTCTCGCCCTTTTTTCATTTTGATTTTGCTCCCAATGCGTTTTGTTACCAAAACAGTTCGTACGCCTGGGCAATCTTCCAGGGCTTTGTCTACAATACCTTTTAGATCGATACTTTTATTGCCGCGATATGAACCATCTGAGGTCATGACCACTTTGCAATCAGAATCATTGATACGTGTTGAGAGGGCATTGGCTGAAAATCCGGCAAATACGACCGAGTGAATGGCGCCTATGCGGGCGCAAGCCAAAACTGCAATGGCCAATTCCGGAATCATGGGGAGATAAATACAGACCCTATCCCCTTTTTTGACACCTTGGTCGAGGAGCACATTCGCCATTCGGCAAACACGTTCATGTAACTGCCTATATGTTATGCTTTGAGTTGCTTCAAGGGGGTCATTGGGCTCAAAGATAATCGCCGTCTTATCACCGCGTGTAGGGATATGGCGATCTATACAGTTTTCAGTGATGTTAAGTTTCGCACCTTCGAACCATTTAATTTCGGGCTTTGTAAAATCCCAGCTCAGCACATTGTTCCATTTTTTTCGCCAAACAAAATGTTCTTCGGCGATTTCCTCCCAAAATGCCTCGGGATTGCGAACCGATTTTCGATAAACTTGAAAGTATTCCTCTAAGTGTTTTATATGGTAATTGCTCATGGGTGCGTACTATCTCCTATAAAATTAAAAAAAAATTAATGACCAATGGCTTCTCGAGCACCACTGGGAATTCGAATATCCTCTACAATTTCCTGAACCTCTACAGGAGGTTCAGGTGTAAACTTCATTACGAGTATCGAAACAACAAAATTGGCGATCATGGCCAGTGAACCAAAACCTTCAGGAGAAATACCGAACCACCATTCCTTCGAAGTCCCCCCTCCGAACATGCCGAATTTGAATTTCATCATATAAAATAGCATCAAGAGCATACCCACGATCATTCCGGCTACCGCGCCTTCCCGATTCATTTTTTTATAAAAAATTCCAAGTACGATGGCCGGAAAGAAAGAAGCAGCCGCCAGACCAAAAGCCAAAGCCACTACTGCTGCGACGAAACCAGGCGGATTTATACCAAAATATCCAGCGACGACCACCGCAACGGTAGCCGAAATACGTGCGGCCCATAGTTCGCCCTTATCTGAAATACCAGGACTGAAAACTTTTTTTATTAAGTCATGGGATACCGATGATGAAATAACCAATAGCAAGCCTGCGGCGGTAGACAAAGCGGCCGCCAGTCCGCCGGCAGCCACCAAGGCTATTACCCAAGCAGGCAAATTGGCGATTTCTGGGTTGGCAAGGACCATGATGTCATTATCTATTTTTAACTCATTGCGTTCTTTATCGGCCACATATTGAATTTTTCCATCCTTGTTTTTATCGTCAAAGGTCAACAACCCGGTTTTCTCCCAATTTTTAAACCAGCTTGGCATCTCGGAATAGTTTTGATCGCTCACGGTCTTAATCAGATTTGTCTTTGCGAATGCGGCCACGGCAGGTGCCGTTGTGTATAAAATGGCAATAAGTAAGAGCGCCAAACCTGCTGATTTTCTGGCATCCCGAACGCGTTTTACGGTAAAGAAGCGAACGATTACATGCGGAAGCCCGGCAGTACCTACCATAAGGGCAAGGGTAATTGCAAAAATATCGATCATTGACTTGGAGCCATTCGTATATGCATTAAAACCGAGCTCGGCAGAAAGTCCGTCTAATTTTTCTAAAAGATACATTCCGGTGCCATCGTTCAAGGTAGATCCCATTCCCAATTGGGGAATCGGATTTCCTGTCATCTGGATGGAAATAAAGATAGCCGGCACCATGAACGCAAAAATTAATACACAATATTGTGCAACTTGGGTATAGGTTATTCCTTTCATTCCCCCCAATACGGCATAGAATAGCACGATGACCATCCCAATGACCACGCCAGTTTCAATATCGACCTCAAGAAATCTAGAAAACACGACCCCAACACCACGCATTTGACCTGCCACATAGGTAAATGATATTATCAAGGCACAGAGCACTGCAACAATGCGAGCGGTTTTTGAATAATAGCGATCCCCTATAAAATCGGGTACCGTAAATTTTCCGAATTTGCGCAAATAGGGTGCAAGTAAAAGGGCAAGGAGCACATAGCCACCCGTCCAGCCCATTAGATACACAGAACCATCATACCCAGCAAATGCAATGATACCGGCCATAGAAATAAATGAAGCTGCTGACATCCAGTCGGCTGCGGTTGCCATTCCATTGGCCCAAGGGGAAACCCCTCCGCCAGCCACATAAAATTCCTTGGTGGAGCCGGCCCGTGACCATATGGCAATGCCTATATAAAGGGTGAAAGTGACTCCAACTAAAATATACGTCCAGGTCTGAACACTCATTATTGTTTCGGTTAATCGGTTAATGCAAATTGTGCCTACAATGCAATTCGTACTTCGGCCCTTTTAAATTCAGCATTGAATCTAGAATGGTTCGCCACTTTCTGGCATCTACGCTTGATATAGTACACTGTATTGTGGTCCCTGTACATCATTCATATTTTATGGCTATTGGCTGCATCTTGATTGTTGAATCAGTTCAATCATCATAGCCATATTTTTTATCCAATTTGTTCATTAGGCGAACATACACGAAAATCAAAAGCACGAATAGATAAATGGCGCCTTGCTGTGCAAACCAAAATCCGACTTTGAAGCCGCCCATATGAAAGGTGTCAAGGGCATCTTTAAATAGAATACCAGCACCATAGGAACCAAGGAACCAGATCGTTAATAATATGGTGAGGTATCGAACGTTCACTTTCCAATACGCCGTTGCTTTTTTTTGTTTTTCAGACATGCTTAAGTACGATTCGTTTTTGTATTGTACCTACTAATATAAGTAATTGCGCGCTACTTCCTAATTTGGAAGGTAAATCACCCCACTCGACGAATCCCGGAGGGCCCCGGTAACTGAACAAAGTACATTCGTTTTACCTTCCACCCGAAGGACTGCCATTAAGGCAAAAATCAGGGCTTCCTTAAAATCGATCAGCTGTTTGACCGGGATGATGCACTGAATGCCGGGTCCCAATTTCTCTTGTAAAACCTCGATCAAAAAATCGTTAAGCGCTCCTCCCCCCGTAATCAATACCGTGCTAGGGGAAGTCAATGCATGGGGTAAAATTTGTGCTGAAATTTGTTCGCAAATATGGTGGATCGCGGTACATAACAGATTTTCAAGTGAATCGGGGGTTCTGTCTACCAAGGGCATTACTTCAGCCACGAACCATTCATATCCGATTGATTTTGGGAAGGGTAATGCATAAAACGCAAGCTGATTCAATTGCCGCAACAGCCCAGAATTGATTTTTCCTGTTTTTGCCAATTTTCCTCCCTTATCATATTCTAGACCATTTTTTCGACTAATGTAGTTCAGGATCATATTTGCAAGTCCGATATCATAGGCGATTCGTTTTTCTTTTTTTTCGAACGATATGTTGCTGATACCACCCAGATTTAAACAGAAATTATAACTTCCAAACAACATTTTATCGCCAATGGGTACCAAAGGTGCGCCTTGTCCACCGAGCGATACATCATTGGTTCGAAAATCGCAAACGACGGTTTTTTGGCTTACATTGGCAACGTGCTGGCCTGATCCAATTTGAAAAGTAAATCCTTTTTCAGGTCTATGGTGCGTTGTGTGCCCGTGACTGGATATCAAATCTACATCCAATCGATTTGTGTCTATAAAAGATTTTACTTGTTCGCCCAACCAAGTGCCATAGACCGTATGAAATTGTAATAACGCATCGGCAGGAAGAAATACCGCATCCTTCAATTTTGTGCGCATTTCGGTGGTATAAGCAAGGCTATTCGAATTCATAATTTTAAATTGCCAGGTACCTTCGGCTTGCCAAAAATGGCAATAGGCCAGATCCAGACCGTCAAGTGAAGTTCCCGACATGAGGCCGATAATTTTATACACCTTCATAACGTGCTAATTTTATTGGTAGTTCTCCTACAGCTTCGATTTTTCCTAAAAAATGATCGGCAGCCACTTCCTGAAACACCTTAAAATCTTGATAGATTACTACGATTGCATGTGCTTTTTCAGTGTGGATGTGATTCAGTGTATACGGATTTCCAAAAAGATACAATACCACCTTGTTTGTGTGAAGCATCTCATTGACAAGGGGTAAGACCTCCTTCGAAAATCCGAAGTTATTGGCAGGTTTTACGTTTGGTGGAAAAAGTGCCAAAAGTATGTATTCTTCTTGGGGAAGAGTTGGGCCAAAATTCCCGAGACCACTTTCGACGATCGAAAAATCCGCTACTGCAGTATCCTTATTTATCAATTTAAAAAATAGCGTATCAACATCATTTGAAATATGTATCCCACGAACAGGATGGTCCCTAAAAGTACGAATGTCTTCTTCGCTACCTTTGAATCTTGTGATGCTCTTAAGAGCAATCCGTTTGTTCAAGCTATAAGGATCACTGAGTTTTGATCCCAAGTTCTCGATAACACAGAATGCTTTTTCCTTCAATCTCCAAAATCGTTTGAAACTTTCTTCAACCTGGTTTTCGCTGGCATTTTTCAGAATGGTGGCCACACCTTCGATAACGTGTTCGGAAAAACAAAGTACATCGTTACCCGCATCAAAGGCGACCCATTCAAGTTCCCCTTTTAGGGGATACAGTTTTGAAACCGCGTGCATATTCAGGGCATCGGAAACCACGACACCCTCAAAACCCATTTCATTGCGTAAAACTCCCTTAATACAATCTTTTGAAATACTCGTTGGAATATTTTTACTTATGGTCAATGAGGGAACCGATAAATGACCCACCATAACAGAATCAACCCCAGCTTCTATCAATTTTTGAAATGGAAACAACTCGTTCGCCAACAAGGCCGATTTCGACTTTTCGATAATGGGGAGTCCTAAATGCGAATCGGTAGCGGTATCCCCATGGCCTGGAAAATGTTTTGCACTGGTTAGAAGACCCATACTCTGTATTCCCTTCATCATTGCGATGCCTTTTTCGGTAACCGCATCCCTGTTTTCGCCAAAAGAGCGATAACCGATTACTGGGTTGTTCGGATTATTGTTGATATCAATAACCGGCGAAAAATTCCAATGTATGCCGGCAATTTTACAGTCTTGGGCGATGTCTTTACCGACTTGATATAGTAGTTCATTCTCATTGCGAATAGCACCCAAGGTAATTGCATATGGGTATTGAGGGGTATTTTCAATGCGCATGGCCAAACCCCATTCTGCATCGATAGCGAACACTAGCGGATATTTGGCACGTTCTTGATAGCGCTGTATCAACTCCTTGAGACATTCAAGACTCTTGGTGTTTTTTACTATTTTTTTCTTGCCCTCAAAATTGGTGGCCGCGCTGGCACGACTGTGAAAGAAACAAAGCCCTCCGATAGCATGCGACTCGATCAACTTCTCCAACTGCTGTATTTCTTCTTCAGAATCATTGACAAATGCCGCCGGCATAAAAAGTTGGCCAATTTTTTCGAGAGGGGTAAGCACCTTGGTAGCTTCTTCGTATGCCAGTATTTTATCCATTCGTATCTGAGGTTTTCTTTCCGAAATCAATGGGATATTCTAGGTATTTTAGTAGGAGTAAGGCGGGAAGTGAGGCCAATACGACCCATACAAAGAACCCATCGTACCCCAACCATTGTTGCATATAGCCACTGATCATTCCGGGTAGCATCATGCCCAATGCCATAAAGCCTGTTGCTATGGCATAATGTGAGGTCTTCGATTTTCCTTCCGCTATGTAGATGAGAAACATCAGAAATGCGGCAAAGCCGAAACCATAGCCGAATTTTTCGAAAACGACGGTCGCGGTAACGGCGTAGATATTCGTGGTTTTAGTCATCGCGAGAAGGGCATACAGTATATTCGGGACATTTAGGGAGAGCACCATGGGCAACATCCATTTTTTGAGTCCGTCACGCGAAATCAGAACGCCTCCAACGATGCCCCCGATCGACAAAAAAATGACACCGGCCGTACCAAAAATGGTTCCCAGTTGTTCAGTAGAATAGCCTAAGCCGCCTTTTTCCGGGGAATCCAACAGAAAAGGTGCTGCCATCTTGACCAATTGTGATTCGCCCAGACGATACGTTAAGATAAACGCCAAAGCAATTCCGATTTGTTTTTTTTTAAAGAAAGCAGCAAAAACTTCCAAAAATCCCTGTGGTTTTGAGGTGGAAATGACCGAGGAGGATTCGTATTTCGGGGTAACTATAAAATTCGCGATGGTCAAGGACAACATTAGAAAGGCCGCTGCGGTCATTGTTATACTCCATGCCTTTGTATTGTCACCATATTTATGTTCAAGATACCCTGCAAATATTACGATCAGGCCTTCTCCGGTAACCATGGCCAAGCGATAAAAGACACTGCGCATTCCCACGAAAAACGCCTGTTTTTTTTCGGTCAAACCCAGCATATAATACCCATCTGAGGCAATATCATTGGTAGCCGAGGCAAAAGCGGCCATCCAAAAACAAGCGAGGGTAGTTGTAAAAAACAAGTTGGTTGGTAAGGTCAATCCGACTCCTAGGAGTGCTACCGAAATCAACAGCTGCATTCCTAAGAACCAATTGCGCTTGGTGCTTCTTAGGTCGACAAACGGACTCCACAAAGGTTTAAGCACCCAAGGTAAATAAAGAACACTTGTATACAGGCCAATGTCTTCGTTGCTCACCCCTAATTTTTTGTACATAATGACTGAGACAGTCACGACAAGCACATAAGGCAAACCCTGTGTAAAATATAATATCGGGATCCATCCCCAAGCCCCTTTGTCTTTTTGGACCATAAACTTCCCTTTGGTCTAAAATTAAAAAAAATGGTGCGCTTCTATTGAACTATAACGAAGCAAATAGTGGCTGCACTTTTTTTAGTTATTCGTTTCTAACTACGTTCTCCTCAATCCTCCTCAATCCTCCTCAATCCTCATTTTTTCGAAGTTGGATCGTTTTATTTCTAATGATAGGTTTGGCCCATATGCCGATACCCAAAATGTAAGCCAGCATTACAAAAACCAATAACATGCCCACTTTCAAGGATGTAAAGTCACTTATGAAACCAATAAGAAGTTGCACAACAGCCCCGCCCATGATGCCTGTCATGAGGATTCCTGCAAAAGACCCATGATGTTCAGCAACCGAGTTGAGTCCGAGCGACAAAATTATCGGATACATGACCGAGAGAAAAAAACCACTTATTTCAAAACCATATAATGAATAGTGGGCATTCCCGAAAAGCGCTATGGCCAAAGATAGGATGGCGAGCATTGAGAAGAGTTTAAGTACCACTTTGCTATCGAGCACTTTTAATAAAATCAACCCTAATATACCGCCCAAGGTCATTAACCCCCAAAAATTTCCTACGGCAGTGGCGCCGATTGTTTCGTAATCGAGGCCGTGATAGGTTTGGAGAAATTTCGACATCCAATATGATATGCCCTGTTCGGCCCCTACATAAGCGAAAATTCCGAAGAAATAAAGCAAGACCAACTTATTCTTGAATAATTCGACATAGGTTTTGCGAGACCCGGTTTTCTCGGAACTGGTCAATTCGACTTTGGGAAAAGTAATCGTCAATAGAATACCTATCATGATGAGACTGGCCACGGCAAAGATCCAATACATTGATATCCATGCCATATTTGACGGCACTATCTTGGTAAGGACGTTGATTAGCCAACTAGCTTCCTGTCCTGGCTTGTTTATTCCGGTAACCAAATAGGAGTACACCTGCGGACTTACGAAGGAAGCTGCGCCGAAAATCAATTGGGCCAGCACCGAGGTAAAGGCATAATGCTCCTCGCCACCGGTAACCCGCAATAACGGGTTGATGACGACCTGCAAGATTGCCATGCCGGTACCTATAGTGAATAATGTAATGAGAAATACCTCGAATGTTGGCAATAGCACAAAAAGTATCGCGCCTAATAGGGATAGCAGGAATGCCAAGAGCATCAGCCGCTTTTCCCCGAATCGTTCGACCATAAATCCGGAAGGAATCGACATGACGCCATACGCGATAAAAAAAGTAAATGGTAAAAATCCGGCCATTGTCTCGCTCAGGCTAAAGCTAGCCGAAACACTGGGATTTAGCGCTCCAAGAATATTGGTCAAAAAGGAGATTACGAAAAATGTGACGAGAATCAAGACGACAATTCGGTAATTCTTCTTCATCGGTTTCGTAAAGTTGGTGGTTGTCCTTAGTTTGTTGCTTAAATGTAGGAAAACCAATTTAGTATTGCCACATATTCATCTTTAAAATGGTCTCAAAGTGTGCTGGATAAAAGCATTTCAAGTAAATCGGAGCCTGAAACAAAACCCCTGTCAAGCAACGTTCGAGTGCCTAACAGGGTACTAGGGAAACATTGCTGCACGCCGTGTACTACTTACTGAAAATGATATCGAACAAATCCTTCCATAGCCTCATATTCAGCCATTCCCAGGGCATTGTATTTTTTTGCGGTTTGCGTATTTCTTTGTTCGGCCCGTTGCCAGAATTCCCGATCATCATTGCCGGGAAACATGGCGGCGTCCTTTTGCGACTGGTGCTTAAAGATTGCATTCTTTTTGCGTTGCATATCTTTTGGACCGATGGGGATGGTCATTTCCATATCGGCAATATCCCATTCCTGCCACGCGCCACGATAGAGCCACAAATAGCAGTCATTTATCCATTCGGCCTTTTCCTGAACAAATCGTTCCATAGCCTCATAGATGACTTGTAGACAGACACGATGCGTGCCATGTGGATCTGAAAGGTCACCGGCTGCGAATATTTGGTGGGGGCGAATCTTGTCTAAAAGATCATAGGTCAATTGAACGTCCGCTGCGGAATGGGGCTTTTTCTTCACCGTTCCAGTTTCATAAAAAGGGAGGTTTTGGAAATGCGCATTTTCTTCCTTTACACCACAATATCGGCAAGCCGCCAAGGCTTCCCCTTTTCGGATAAGGCCTTTAAATTTTTGAATTTCAGGGCTATCGACTTGACCAGGCAATTTATGACCTAAAAATTTCCGAACTTCTTTAAATTGTTTTTCAATGTCCGAATTATCCTGCTGAATTTCCTTGGCAAAATCCATAAAACGGATTACCTCATCATCGAATACCGCAATATTTCCGGAGGTCTGATAGGCCACGTGTACATTGTGCCCTTGGTCTACCAAACGCAATAAGGTACCACCCATTGATATTACATCATCATCGGGATGCGGACTAAAGATCAGGGATGTTTTAGGATAGGGATTATTTCGTTCAGGTCGGTTGCTGTCGTCGGCATTCGGCTTACCCCCTGGCCAACCTGTGATGGTTCGTTGTAATTGGTTGAAGACGATTAGGTTAATGTGTTCTGCAGAACCTACTTCGGCAACGAGGCTTCCCATTCCATGCTCGTTATAATCCTCATTGGTCAATTTTAAAATGGCTTTATCCAATTTCTCGGAGAGCCAGATAGTCGCTTTTTTGATAAGATGGTCTGTCCAGTTGCATTCGGCCACCAACCAGGGTGTATTTATGCGTGTAAGGCTAGAGGCTGCTGCGGTATCAACGATAAAGTCACAGTTCTCATGATGTTGAAGGAAGGTTGCGGGTACCGATTCCCGTATTTTTCCTTCGACCGCCTGATGAATTATTCCGGCCTTCCCTTCACCCCAAGCCATCAAAATTATCCGTTTCGCCGCCATAATCGTACCCACACCCATGGTAAGCGCCTTTCCAGGTACATTTTCAAGTCCGAAGAAGTCGCTGGCGGCATCCAATCGTGTTACCCGATCCAGTCGAACCATTCTAGTTTTACTTTTTAGGGATGAACCAGGCTCATTGAACCCAATATGACCGGTACGTCCAATGCCCAAAATTTGAATATCGATACCCCCGGCCTTTTCAATCTTTCGCTCATAGGTATCGCAGAAATCCCGCACATCTTCTTTGTCCATCGTACCATCTGGAATATTTACATTCGTTTTCTTGATATCGATGTGATCGAAAAGATGTTCGTTCATAAAACGAACATAGCTGTGTATGGAATCTGGCTCCATGGGGAAATATTCGTCCAGATTGAAGGTGATAACATTTTTAAAACTTAGACCTTCCTCTTGGTGAAATTTTACCAGGAAATCGTATACTTTGGTAGGCGTAGATCCCGTTGCCAAACCCAAAACCGCATTTTTTCCTTCCTTTTGACGCTCCCGAATTAATTGGGCAATTTCATTGGCAACGTAAAAGGACGCCTCTTGGGAACTTTCATGAATTACCGTATTGATTTTTTCGAATTTTCTTGACTCCTCGTCGGCCGGGAATACAGTAATGCTTGGATTTGTGGATGTTATCGCCATGGTGATATTTAAATATATTTCTTTTTACCGGACAAAGATAGGCATTATTTTTAAATACTGCTGTTTTGTGCAATGAATTTTGCTGTTTTATGCGCTATATTTCTAATAATGGGGCTTGAATAAGATATAAACCGTAAAAAATGGCAATTTCGAAATATTGCGTATCTTTGTTTTTCGAACCTCGCGGCTACCATATAGGTGCTCCTTGAAATGAACAAAACATGCTGAAAGAAGAAAGACAACAACGGCTCATCGGGGAAGTGGAACTACACAATCGGATATTGTTAACAGATATGGCCGAAATTCTCGATGTTTCCATCGATACGGTACGGCGCGATGTAAAAGAGTTGGATGCTGCGAACAAATTGCAAAAAGTTCATGGAGGTGCTATTTCAATGGGATTTACTACCAATAGTGCCAGAAATAATAATATTTATGCCTTGGAGCAGAAGACTAAAATCGCCGAAAAGGCGATTACACTTTTAAAACCGGGCGGTGTTATTTTTATCGATGGGGGAACCACATGCATGGAGCTAGCACGACTTATCCCAGATGACCTTGAATTGACTTGTTTTACGCTTAGTCTTCCGGTTGCCATGCAATTATTGACAAAACCGAATGTTACCGTACTATTTGTGGGCGGTCAAATTTCGCGGGAAGCCCAGATCTCAATTGGTGCCAACGCCATCCACCACCTTTCGGAAATTAGAGTCGATTATGGCTTTATCGGTACCGGGTATGTCGATGCGTTATTTGGATTGACCGAATTTGATTGGGATATCGTTCAGGTGAAAAAAGCGGTCATTAAGGCATCAAAAAAAACGGTACTTTTATCGATATCCGAGAAATTGAATTCACAACATCGCTATAAGACCTGTGATATTAGCGCCATTAATACAATGATTACCGAATTGGATCCCGAAAATAATTTGCTCAATCTTTTTAGAAACTACGATATTCGGTTGTTGTAATTTTGTTCCTTTTATGTCACAAAACAAGTGTGAATGGCGGTGGATATAATTGCTCGTGGCTTTATAAACAAAGTAGCGTTCCCTTGAGCCAATCGCCATGAAATCGTTCTTAGTTTTGCTACTAAATTTAATACATCCCACTTTGGGTAAATAGGAACCCTTATTAAACCAATAATCAGAAAATTCAGCACATGGAATATAAGAAAATAACCGAAACGCCCTCTAATTTTGATGGTCTAGAGACCATGGATACCCAGACAATTTTGACAAGTATGAATCTTGAGGACAAGAAAGTGGCCGATGCAGTCGCTTTGGTCATCCCTCAGATCACCATATTAGTAGATGCTTTGGCAGCCCGATTTGCAATGAATGGGCGCCTATTCTATATTGGTGCTGGTACCAGCGGAAGATTGGGCATTTTAGACGCCTCCGAGATTCCGCCAACATACGGAATACCACATACGCGTGTCATAGGATTGATTGCCGGCGGCGATAGCGCGATTCGAAAATCTGTTGAAAATGCAGAAGATGACGGTCAACAGGCATGGATGGACTTAATGAAATTCAATCTAAACACGAATGATGTCGTAGTTGGCATTGCTGCTTCCGGGACAACACCCTATGTCTTGGGAGGTATACGGGATGCCAAAAAGAATGGCCTTTTAACCGCGGGGATTACCAACAACCCTGGCTCGCCATTGGCCATGGCTGCCGACATACCCATCGAGGTCAATGTAGGGCCTGAATTTGTTACAGGCAGTACGCGAATGAAAAGTGGGACGTCCCAAAAATTGGTCTTGAACATGATTTCCACCGCTTTGATGATTAAAATTGGAAGGGTTCAGGGAAACAAGATGATCAATATGCAATTGAGCAATATCAAATTGGTCGATCGTGGTGCACGCTATGTGATGGAAGGCCTGAAGGTTGATTATGCCACTGCTGAAGGGCTGCTCAAAAAGCATGGATCGGTAAAAGCGGCGTTGGAAGCAGGGAAATAGGGGGTTTGGAATTTCTCCAAAATAGAAGCGCGTACTCCCAGCGGTCATTTAAGCGGTGTTGTAACTGAAAATAGTGGGTTAAGGCACAAAAGGAGTGATCAAAGGCCATAACAAAAAAAGGCTCTGTGACTATTTCTGAACAGCGGCGACTTCTTCAACGGTAACCAGGGTCTTGGACGTATTTCCCCAAGAATTCAGGATAAAATTCATTACATCGGCCACTTCTTGGTCTTCCAGGCCCAATGCGGTCATTACGTTATTATACTTTACGCCGTTTACTTGCATTACTCCTTGTCGACCGAATTTTACACCACGAATACTTTCTTCCCTATTTTGCAAAAGATAGTCCGAATTTGCCAATGGAGGGAAGGTATTGATGATGCCTTCACCTTTTTCAAGATGACAACTTACACAAAAATCACCATAAATCTCGCGACCACGTTCAATGCTTGCGTTACGTTCCGGCTCTTGAAAAAGGAATGCAAACAAGCCTAAGACGGCCGCAAAATATATCAATAAGAAAGTTTTCATACAGTTGATTCGTCTATTTGCACCATTACCTAAGCTTTTGGTACCAATTTATAAATACCCTTGCCTTCGACCGCTACATAGATCAGACCATCAGGACCTTGTTTCACATTGCGCACACGCCCGATATCCGGCAATAATTTTTCGCGAGCGATAACCGTATTGCCTTCAAACTGTAGGCGCTCCAAATATTGAAACGCTAGCGAGCCGACGAGCAGGCTGCCCTTATAGCCCTTATATGCGTCCGAGGTAATGAATGCCATTCCACTTGGGGCGATACTGGGTACCCAGTAGTGAATGGGTTGTTCCATTCCCTCCATTTCGGTTTTATCGGTTATTGGGGTCCCACTATAATTAATTCCGTATGTAATAACCGGCCACCCATAATTCGCCCCCTTCTTAATGATATTTATTTCATCCCCACCGCGCGGACCGTGCTCATTATCCCACAGTTCACCTGTCAACGGGTTTTTAGCCAAACCTTGTGGATTTCGGTGACCATAACTATAAATCGCCGTTTTGGCGCCATTGGCATCAACAAACGGATTATCGACGGGAACTCGTCCATCATCATGTAATCGATAGATCTT
This sequence comes from uncultured Flavobacteriaceae bacterium, assembly GCA_963798435.1. Taxonomy (GTDB): domain Bacteria; phylum Bacteroidota; class Bacteroidia; order Flavobacteriales; family Flavobacteriaceae; genus JALHST01. The sequence goes on along the minus strand of CAWCTF010000005.1, from coordinate 86,341 downwards.
TCCGCCATCCCGCGTAATATCCTGTGGATTTATATCGCGCTCACCTCTTTCCCCAATGGAAAAATAGAGGTAACCTTCATTGTCGAATTGAATGCGGGAACCAAAATGTTGTCCTTTTGTAGTATTAGGTGAAGCTTTGTAAAGTAATTGATTGTTTACCAGTGAATTATCTTTTAATTTTGCCCGCATGATTGCGGTGTTTCCACCTTTTTCATCTCCATCGGAGGATGCATAGGAGATATAAAGCCAACCCGTGTTGCTATAGTCAGGATGTAATTCAATGTCTAATAGGCCACCTTGGCCACGATCGTAGACTGTTGGCACATTTGATATTTTCGTTTTCTTTCCATCCTTAACAAGCAGTAAATCCCCTGATTTTTCAGTCACCAGCATACTGCCATCAGGAAGGAATGCCATCCCCCAAGGAATCGTTATCCCATCGATAAAAAGCACTTCAGTAAATGGCACTCCAGAAGGTGTATCAACTTGATTTTCAGATTGCTGTGCACACGAAAAATTTAGTGCCAAAACGATTAAATAAAGTGATACAATACTATTTTTCATAATTTAACGTTAATTGTAATGTAATAAGATATGCTGTAGTGCATAAAGATAAATAGAAAATATAAGTTTAAACAATTACCCCGAAGAATATCCAGCATCCCCAAATCTGATTATTCTTAAAAAAATTCGACTTAACCTATGCTCCCAAAAAAACCAAGGCATATTCTGTATGCCCTCCTATTGACCGCTCTTACCGCTATATGCACGTCGGCAATAGCGAATACAAAAGTTTACGAGCTCATTGCCGAAGTCGCCTCAGTTTTGGATACAGGTTCTGAAAAGGGTACCTCCATTCCCACTGCGGATATTCCTGCAATTCACGAATCAGTGGTCTCTCCCTTTGAAAAGGATGCCAATGTCAGTTCATCGGCTAATGCTTTCATGTTTGCTACGATCATCCAAGGAGCAGACCAGGAAGTTGGCTGTAGCACAAATGGTCTGACGGTTGCACGTTTTAATCTTTGCGGGGATTCAGACAATCGAATACTATCGCTTTCTGGATCACATTCGAGTATAACCTGGCAAGTGCTGGGTGGTGGTTGTACCCCGAATATCAACGATGACTGTCCGAATACCACAGCCGGATGTTATTCTACCGTTGGCTCTGGGGCCACCTTCAATTTAAATGCTGGCACCATTCCTGCAACAACGGGTGCAGAGTATAGGGTGGTAGTTGATGGTGTAAACTATTATTTTAAAGTAAAGAAAAGTACGATCACCCAAACCTTTGTTAAGAATGATTATATCTGTGGTGTTCCAGGGAGGATCCAGATTACCAATCTTTCAAGTGCCTATGAGTTCAGTGTTAATAGTGGCAGCGGTTTCGGACCATGGCAGGGCCCCATTTTCAACAATCTTCTTCCAGGTACGTATGTCGTAAAAGCGCGTTTAAAAAATACGCCGAACACTTGTGAATACCCGTATGCACCGATTACGATCTTACAACAGGATCTTGCTATTGATGTTACATTCGTCGATGCGCAATGTTCAGGCGATACCGGGAGTATTACCGTAACAGCCAACAACGTCCCCGGCCCCTTTAAATATACTTTATTAAATAGCTCTGGGGTACCTCAGGAATTCACCGCTTTCGTTGCAACGAATCCATATACGTTCTCGGCAGTTGGATTCGGTACGTATATTGTTCAAGTTGAAACACAACAATGCACGGGCGACCCATTGAACGGAATCGATCCCCCAAGACAGGATCTTGACACGGGAGGCAATCCCATAGTTATTGGGAATGGCCTATCACCATTAGATGCATCCACCGAAGTTAATAGTAGTTTTGGTTGTTCGAATATCACCGATGTCGATATTACGGTAAATACCACAGGAGGTGCTGCACCGTATCGCTTCAGTGTCAATGGTGGGCCACTTCAGCCATCCTACACAGGAACGACCACGTATACCGTTACTGCCCCAGGCACGTATGATTTTTTAATCACAGATAGCAATGGGTGTACAATTAGCGCTTCCTCGAATGTAGAAACCTTGCTGCCACCAAACGTTACCGCCAATGGAATTAATGGTACCTGTTCAAATGGTGGCGCTAAAATCAACTTTACTATTAATGATGCAAAAGGGTATAATTTATCATATCGGGTAAATTCTGGGGATCCTGGGATACCAATCCCCAAATCTCAGTACCTGCCGGAACCTACAACAATATCGAGGTGCTTTACCAACAAGGCGGATTTCAATGTACAATGTCCTTGCCCCCTGTAACCGTAACGAATGTCGGCGCAATTACGGGATCAGCGGTCAAAATAACAGATAGAACGTGCAGTGGTGGCGGTGTCAATGGCGGACAGATTGATTTTGTCGGCCCGTTTACCGGTGGATCTGGCGGAGGATATGTGTTTAGTATTGACGGACTTAACTTTTCAGGGGCCACGTCATATCCCAATTTGGTGCCGGGTACCTATACGCCGATAATTCAAGACGGTGGAGGATGCCGATTGACCTTGACGCCAATTACGATTTTAGACGTTGACCCTCCTTCAGACATTACGTTTGCACAATTGAATATCAGCTGTGCAACGAGCACTTCTGATGTGCAGTTGACCCCGACGAGCAATGCGGCTATCACGAATTATTCAATTATTAGTCCGGTTGTAATCAACAACGGTGCCAGCAATACATTTATCGGTCTAAGCACAACGACTTCCTATATTTTTCAGATAACCGATGCCAATAATTGTACCTACACCGAAGGATTCACCCCTGCACTTATTAGTTCTATACGGGCAAGGGTAAAGTCAGGTGGCGATCTTAAGGTGTGTACGGGTGCTAGTGATGGATCTGGTACATTTTTAATCGATGGGTTTGCAAATAATTATACCTATAATATCAATGGCGGCGCAGAGAGCGGTGCCCAAAACAATGCCCAAGTAACTATTGGTGGTCTAGGGGCAGGTACATATACGATCACTGTTACCGATGTCGATTCGGGATGTACCGATAGTGCCTCCTTTGATGTCCTAGAGTCACCCTCGCCCTTGAGCTTGCTGGGTACGGTTACGCCCATGAGTTGTTCGAACAACAATTTGGGTAGGGTAGTGGCAAATGCTTCCGGCGGATGGGGTACCAACCGATATACATTGGTTTATCCCGGGGGAGCCCCAACGGTAGGGCCAAAGTCAGGTACCTCATTTGGTAATCTTTCTGTTGCAGGAACCTATACCTTGTCAGTAACCGATGCAGAAGGATGTACTGCTACTTTTAATTTTGATCTGACACCGATTGATGCGCCTAGTATCAATATAGATACGGCTTCTTCCGATTTTTGTTATATTCCCGGTACAGGGGCTACCATAGCCGTTACTTCTACGGCCGGTACGGCACCCTTGGCAAGTCATCAATATCGCATAAATGGTGGTCCATTGCAAGCGAGTCCGATATTTTCGGGGATTGCACCTGGCAATTATACCCTTGAGGTCGTTGATGGCAATAGTTGTAAAGACAATATCAGTGTTACCATTAATCCACAATTACGGGCAAATATTAGTATTGAGAACGAAATACCCTGTGGCGGTGCCCCAGGACAAATTAGGGTTGTCGTTACCGGCGGTTATACCTCGGGGGCTGGACCAAAACAGTATGAAGTGAGCGCTGATAATGGCGTCACTTTTGCGGCCGCGGTGCCTTTGACCTCGAACAATTTTCTATATGATACCGATATACCAGGTACCTATGTATTTAGGATAACCGATAATAATACCAGCAATGCCGGATGTACGGCGATTTCCAATCCGATTATTTTGGATCCCCCGGTCAATATAAACCCTGCGACAGATCAGGTATTTCCTCCTGCTTGTGGGGAAACCAATAGCGGTAGGGTCATCATTACTCCAGATGCTACCAGTGGCTTGGCTCCTTATGAGATCAATTTTGATGGTGCAGGATGGTCCTCCAATACCCTCTATTCCAATCTAATCGAAGGACAAACCTATACGTATACGGTTCGGGATGCCAGAGGTTGTGAAACAATACCGCAAGATGTAACGATACCGAGCCCGGGGACGGCACCAGATGCTACAGTAACTGCAACCCCGGCGACTTGTTTTACAGGATCCGTAGCAGGTGACATATCGGTCACCACGGTAAGTGGGGGAACGCCCGACTTTACATATATCCTACAAGATCAATATGGCGTAGAATTACAAAGAACCGGCCCAACATCAAGTACCTCTGCAACTTTTTCCGGGGTACCTGTAGGTAACTATATGGTCATAACCCTTGATAGCAATGGTTGTCTTGATCAAGATTATATTCGGGTCGATGATGGTGATCTCGATGTTGTTCCCGATCCCGTAGTCACTCCAATATGTACCCCAGGTGGTTTTACCAATACGGTAACCATAGTGGGCGGGGTAGGCCCCTTTGAGATTCGTTTGGTGACTGATCCACCAAGTCTCTTCGTTCCTGTAAACCTGCCTCCTGACAGGCATACCTTTGCGGGGCTGCAATATGGTGTCGCTTACACGGTCGAGGTCAATGATCTAGGCACTGGATGTACCCATATTGAGACCATTGATCCGATTGACGGGCCTAATTTGGATGTTACGGCCAGCTCCACTCCAGGCTATTGTAACGCCCTACGAAATGGACAGATAACGTATAGTGTTTCCAATTTTAACAGCGGAGATGACTTATTTATCGAGATCTATAATGTCGATACAGGAACTTTGATGCATTCGGAAACTCAGAATGGGGTAACTACCATACCCTACAATGGTTTTTATGATACATTGCCTGGCAACTATCAGGTTATCGTGACCAATTTAACCGATTTTTGTACTGATGGAGCCTTGATTACCATAAATCAAAACCTACCAAACGTTTATATACTGACCGCAGAGCCTGCAAATTGTAATGCCGATGGCCAATTTACGGTTGTCGGTGGAGGTGGGGCCGGGGGACCCTATGAGTTCGCATTTGGCCTTGCCGGATTCACTCCGGATTACGACGGGACTGCTACCCCTGCCGATCCGACCGACGATTTTGGAACGACCACCACCTTTGGAGGCCCTGCGGGCACCTACCAAGTGTACGTGCGGGACATTTCAGGATGTACCTCTTTTGATATCGGGACGATCATCCAGCAACAGAATCCTCCCACTTTGAATACCCCGATCGTACAAAATCAATGTGACCCTACTTCCACCGCATTCGATATCACTGTAAGTGTACCCAATACGGTAGACACACCGCGATTTACCCTAGGTGGAGATACCCAATTCGGGGTGTTGAACGGGGGTGTTTACGAATATACCTTTACCGTTTCTTCCCCTGGGGATTATCCCGTGATGGTAGAAGATGCCGATGGGTGTTCAAGTGTGGGTACCGCGACGGTCTATGAGTTTTTATCGGCTTCCGGCGGATTCACGACCGAATCGACCTGTAACGATGCCGATGGGGTCATAACCATCCTACCAATTGGAGGAAGTGGCGATTTCGATTTCGACCTGACCGGATTGGATTACCTATCGAATCCTGTTAGTATTTCACAAACGAATAATCCAATATTTACAGGGATATTTCCAGGAAATTATCAGGTAATCGTTACCGATAGGATAGTGAATGATGGTAGCGGTTTTTGTTCGTTTACCGTCAACAATATCAATCTTGATGCGGCGGTGCCTCCGATTATATTAACGGCTACCGCTCAAGACATAAGTTGTAATGGGGCCGATGATGGCAGTATCGATATTGTTTTGCAACCAGGTAGCGATGTAGACGGCCCATTCGATTATCGCTTGGTAGACTTTGCCACCAGGGCCCTGATATCGAATAATGCTTCTGGTTCCTTTCCGAATCTGGTCCCTGGGACGTATGAGGTAGAGGTAATTTCTACACGAAATTGTTCCGTTCTATCCGGACCATTGGATATAGTAGATCCATTGCCTTTTTCAATAACTGCCAGTGCCCCCGACTTTGCTTGTGAACCTGGTGCCAATCGTTTTAGTTCAACTATAATAACCATAAATATCGTCGACCCTGGCACAGCTACTGGTGGTTATCAATATAGTATTTCCGGGTTTTCAAATTATCAATCGGCGAATACATTTGAAATTGTCGATACGGGTTCGCCACAGAATATTACGGTGTATGCGATTGATGGAAATGGGTGTCAGACAACTTTTGATCTGCCTACCATCAACCCGCCTACCGATGTTGTGCCCACCGTCATTGAACTAGACCCTTTGAATTGTAGGGATGACGAACGGGTGCGAATACAAGTGATAGGAACGACCGATTTTACGGTATCTACCATTTCAGCTGTTGCCGTTGGGCCGGTCACCAATGCGCCTGGGAACAACTATGTGGATGTATATCTTCCAGCGGCCGGGGATTATTTGTTCGAAGTACAGGATAATGTCGGGGGTTGTGCGTATCCGATGCCGAAACATACGGTCATTGAACCTATAGAGCCGATTGCTACGATAAGTGAAGCGAAACCGATATCTTGTTTTGGTGGAAGTGATGGGGAATTGGCTATTACGGTAACCAATTACACAGGACCCTATACCTATAATGTTTATAGTGGAAGTGATCCCGGTAAGACGACGGTTTTGGCCACTGGAAGTTTAGACACTGCCAATAACCCTGAAAACATTGCCGGTTTACCAGGCGGCAATTTCTTTGTTGAAATCATCGCTTCTGCTGATCCCTATTGTACTTCTGACAGTAACATTGCTACTATACGAACTCCGAATGGCCCCTTAACGGCCTCGGCAATCGAAATTGGGAATGTTAGTTGCAGTGACGGTGCCGGTAGGATCGAGGCCAACGCCGTCGGAGGATGGGATTCTTCTGCCTATTCATATCAGCTTTGGAAAGATGATGGTAGCGGAACCTATCTTATTGAAGTGCCATTTTCTGCCGTTTACGATTTTATGAATTTGTCAAGTGGGGATTATCGTGTAGAAGTGCGGGATGTAGAAGGTTGTTCGGCGATTTTCGACATTAATTTGCCTATAGTTCCCCAAATCGATGCAGGCATTCGTGAACCCCAAGGTCTTGTCTGCCCAAATGGCAACAATGCCGTACTTGAGGCTTATGATCCTACCACCGGGGATGCGATTACTGCAATTGCAGGTGCTACGGGCGGGTATCCTGGAGCTGGGTATAACTATCGGTTGCTGTATTTGAATAGCAATGATAATACCGATATCGCCTCTGCAAGTGGGTTACAGAACTCACCCACATTTATTGGTTCGAGTGGTGGATTTATTAGTGGTGGCTGGTATGCCATTGAGGTTTCCTCGAGTTTTGATTGCCTTTTTGTTACTACCCCTTATTTTGTGAATCCACCGCCACCGGTACAGCCTAAATTAGTACAGACCCGGGTTCCTGGTTGTGGGGGTATGGGTGAAATGCGACTTGAAATTCAAAATCCGGATCCATTATTCGTGTATGAATACCAATTGATCGAAAATGGTGTACCAGTAGGAGTCTATACTGATATGATCGGTACATCGGCCTTATTTCCAGGGATTTCAGGAATAACCTATCAATTCGATGTACGTAAGAAGAATGCCTCGAATACCTGTTTACCAGTGCGTTCGAATGGCATTACCATGACCGATGCCACAGGTATAACCCTATTGCCCAATCTACCCGATGATATTTCATGTGCCTCCGAATTGGATGGGCGTATAGAATCATTTATCAATGGTGGTGTTGGCGACAATCTTTTCTATCTCTATATAGGTGACCCAGGGGATGCCTTTGCTCCCAATCCGTCAGCGACCCTCTTTAGAGGACCTCAGGATAATGGTACTTTTGAAGGATTGCCCGAAGGCTCGGTTGCCGGCGGAAATGCCTACTATATTGCAGTTACAAGCGGGGTGACCTGTAGTGATATCGCGGGACCTTTTGAGATTATTCGACCAGAACCGATCGTTTTCGATGCGGTTGCATCTCCGGTGAGCTGTTCTGGGGAAGCCGACGGATCGATTACCGTAGAAGTATTAAGTGGTGGGGTCGGACTTATTCAGTTTGCCATTGAGCCGAACTTCAATGAATTCTTTAGCGACCCATTGACGCCGGGTGTATATGTATTTGACGATTTGGCGGCAGGTAGCTATGAAATATTGATCCAGGACGAAAATGGCTGCTTTGAGAAGGATTTAATCACGGTAACCGCACCTGCAGAAGTTACAGTGACCAATGTAAGTACTACGCCTGAAACCTGTATTGGGTTTGAAGATGGCACTGCACAACTGACCGTTACCGGAGGGACTCCTTTCGTAGATGCCTTAACGCTCAACCCATATTATGAAACGAAACTGATTGGTCCTGATTCTGATGGAAGCGAAGTGTTTGTAAGAAATGATAACTTGACTTTCACCAATTTAAGGGGTGGGGCCACCTATGTGGTCTTCATACAAGATGCCAGCTTGTGCGGAACCGATACGATACTGACGATTCAAATCGGCGTAGATCTTACGGCTGCACCCGTTGTTCAATATGGTTGCGAAGGTATCTTCCCGACCAATACGGTGTTGGTAACGATGCAAGATGCCAGTTTGCTGCCAAAGTTGTTGTTCTCACTCGATGTCGATGATATCAACCTGGCCGATACGCAAACCACGTGGGGCGATTTACCGGCAGGGAACCATACGGTTTATATCTATCACGAAAACGGATGTACGAATACGACTGACTTTACTATAGATGCCTATGACCCCTTAACCTTGACAGCTATTAAAACAGGCGCGAACGAAGTGACCGCCTCTGCCGAAGGAGGCTATGGTGGCTATGAATTTTTCTTCCAAGGCCAGTCATTTGGAACGGATACCGTCTTCACGACCAATGAAACCGGAACGGTAACCGTGAAGGTGGTGGATCAAATGGGATGTGAGGCCGAGGTTGCAATTCCTTTTGTCTTCGAAGGCATGCTGGATATACCTAATTTCTTTTCGCCCAATGGGGATAATGAAAATGACGTATGGGCACCTTTGAATAGGGAGTTTTTCCCAAATATTACGGTAAAAATATATGACCGTTATGGTAGGGTGGTTGCCGTTTTAGATCAAGTGTCGTTTTGGGATGGAAGGTATGACGGCAATGAGCTTCCTACTGGTGATTACTGGTATGTTGTAAATTCCAACGATAAGAGTAAGGTGCGCTACGTTGGGCATTTCACACTCTATCGCTAGTAAATAGCATATTCTGATTCAAAAAAAAGGCATCTATCGGATGCCTTTTTTGTTTCTATTGCTTCGTATTGCGCTTTTTTAAACCTATCAGGTAATAGAATTTTTTAGTCAACCACTTTTCCCTATATTCATCACAATGAATTTTTAATAGTGAAAAGCACGCGCCTTGTGACTAATATTTACGAAACACGCATTTTCAATGCGATGATAACCCTAAAAAATTTAAGTTGGTTGCTTGCCATTTTATTGGTTTTTCAGGGTTGCAGCGCCCAATCACATTTGATAGATGGCGAACAGGAGACCATCATCAAAGAGAAATTGAACTATTATCTGTACTATCCGGCAGAGTATGACGCTGATAGTGACCTGAAATTTCCCCTTTTGTTGTTTCTACATGGTGGTGGGGAATCGGGCGACAGTCTGGGTACCATAAAGCGCATAGGTCCCCCTAAATTGATTGCCAATGGAAAGAATTTCCCTTTTTTAGTATTGGCGCCTCAAAATCCGTATAAAAATAAATGGTGGAATACCCGGGCTATCATGCAATTACTAGATACGATCGTTGCCCACAACAATGTAGATAAAAATCGAATTTATTTAACGGGATTGAGTAGGGGAGGTGGAGCGGCTTGGGAACTAGCAGTGCAATACCCGGATAAATTTGCGGCTTTGGCCGTTGTCTGCGGGATGACCCCGGTACCCTATGCAGCTTGGATAAATAAAAAAATGGCCATTTGGGTCTTTCATGGCGAAGAAGATCAATCGATTCCCATAGCTGAGTCAGAAAACATGGTGGCCCGCTTAAAGGAGATGGGCTACAATGTTCAGTTCACGAGATACCCGCACGTTGGACATGATGCATGGGTAAAAGCCTATAGCACCAATGCGCTGTATGAATGGTTTATGAAACAGGAACTCAAGTAATAGACTTTAAAAGTTGTGGATTGAAAGCCAAATTCAATTTAGCCATCTCTAATAAATAATGAAAGAAATGAAAAAAATCATTTTTCCCATCATGTACCTCATTTTTCTGGGGAGTAGTTATGCAGGAACTTCGAGTGAACCAAAACAAAAGAAAAAACCTCGGAATGTAATTTTTATACTTACCGATGACCACAGGTATGACTACATGGGTTTTACCGGAAAAGTACCTTGGTTGGAAACTCCCAATATGGATAGGCTCGCCCAAGAAGGTGCCTATTTGCCGAACGCCTTCGTTACCACCTCACTATGTTCACCTAGTAGGGCCTCTATTTTAACTGGTCAATTTTCACATTCGCATACAATTGTCGATAACCAGGCACCGGATCCTGGAAATCTTACCTATTTCCCGCAGTATTTGCAAAAGGCAGGATACCAAACGAGTTTTTTTGGGAAATGGCATATGGGTGACCACGGTGATGCCCCCCAACCAGGCTTTAGTCATTGGGAAAGTTTTCCTGGACAAGGAGTATATTATAACCCTACCCTGAACATTAATGGGAAACGAATTGCGTATACCGACTCGACCTATATTACGGATCTTTTAACCGAACATGCCGTGAAATGGCTTGATGAGCGGGACAAAAAGAAACCCTTTTTCCTATATCTATCCCACAAGGCCGTACATGCGGGCTTTCAACCAGCGAAACGGCATAAGGGAAAATATAAAGGCAAAAAAATTAAATTACCAGCGACCTATGGGCAAACCCTTACTGGGGAATACAGGAATTTAAAATGGCCACAATGGGTCGCCGACCAACGGGTCAGTTGGCACGGAGTTGATTATATGTATCATGATTTTTTAGATATTCATAGCATGGTTGTCGATTATTGCGAAACCCTTTTGGGGGTCGATGAAAGTGTCGGTGCGATTATGGAATATTTAAAAAAGAATGGATTGGACGAATCAACACTTGTTATCTATATGGGTGATAATGGCTTCAGCTGGGGGGAACATGGGTTAATCGATAAACGCCATTTTTATGAAGAATCGGTGAAGGTGCCATTATTGGTGCGATGTCCTGAATTGTTTGAGGGAGGGAAGACACCCATGGCAATGGTCCAAAACATTGATATCGCGCCTACAATCCTGGCCGAGGCGGGCATCGATACCCCTGATACTATGCCTGGCACCTCCTTTATACCCATCTTGACCGGGGAAGCCGGAGCCGCCCCCAGGAAGGAAATATTCTACGAATATTTTTGGGAATACGATTTTCCGATGACGCCTACCGTATTTGGGATGCGTACCGATAAATATAAATATATACGCTATCAGGGCATTTGGGATCGCAACGAATTATATGACCTAGAAAATGACCCCGAAGAAATGTATAATTTGATCTCTGATCCTGACAAACAGGAAATCGCTAAATCAATGGCATCGTCTATTTACGATTGGCTTGAAAATTCGAAGGGAATGAATATTCCTCTCAAACGAACGGTCAAATATCGCTTTGGGGATTATAAACATGCCAATGAGTACTAAATTTATGAGAACCAATATTTTAGAACTTGACGGTACGGGTCTCTTTGCCAAAGCCGTCCAGAAATCGTAGCTTTTTCATAGCACTTGTAATCAAGATGGTACGACTTGATTGGGATTGAAAGGTACTTCCCCAATAAAATTCGCAAGTTCGTTGTATGTTGCCACTATAGCTGATTTCGACTTTAACCTCATTCGCATGTAATCGAATCAATTGATTGGCACCCATGGAAGGTTGGTCAAAGGCTTTGATCGCATCGTTGTTTTGGGTGGCTATCACCAGTAATTTATTATTGGCATCGTTCAAGGTAGCTAAACTCTTGCCATCCCCAGGAACAAAGAAATGACTGTCTTCAAGGGAAAGGGCCTCAAAATTTCCTTGCCCGATATTCCTGAGCGCCAAACCTACCAGCGCATCGGCCCTTCCTTGCTGCACTTCCATCCCAAAATCGTTCCCCACCAATAATAGATCAATACGGTTATCATTGTCCAAATCTTTCGGTAGTATGCCAAAAATAGGCGCTAATTGTGCTTCAAAGGGAAGGGGATGTATTTTGAATTTTCCGTTGCCCAAATTTTCTACCCAGGAAGATTTGGAGTCATTCAGCTCGAACTTAAGGGCGTCATCCAACATGCCGTCCGAAAACATCTCGGGAAGGGTCGATTCACCAAACGCACCGAAGGAATTGAATTTCTTACGAATCCCGACGTATTGTTTCGTCACATCTTGCCATGGGTGGTATAGATATTCTTTTTTGACACCGATACTGTCTCGTAGGTAATACGAAATAAAGGGATCCATGGTCCCATTTTGATCGAAATCCTTAGCATAGAGGCGAACAGGTTCCTTAACACTACCTTTAAAATAGGTATTTTCCCCTAAATTTCCGGCGATATAATCAATATCCCCATCGTTGTCGATATCGGCTGCGGCCAAACTGTTCCACCACCCTAAATGATCTTCCAGGCCCGAATTTTTGGTAATATCGACAAAGCTACCATGGGCATTCTCGAAGATTCGCAAGGGCATCCATTCTCCTGCCAAGATGAGATCGGGCCAGTTATCCCCATTAAAATCGGTCCAGATTGCATCGCTTATCATGCCGGGAAAGAGCAATTCCGAGGACATCTCGGAAGTAACATCCGTAAATTTAATTTTAGTAGCTGTACTTTCATTCCTTAGTAAGTAGGAGCGATCTGGCGTTGGATAGGCAAAAGGCAGGACGCGACTTCCTATGAAAAGGTCTAGATCGCCGTCTTGGTCAAAATCGGCGGCTTTTACGGCAGATGAATTCGTCATCATGACAGGTAGTCCATCCTTGCTTTCGGTAAAGTCTCCCTTTCCATTATTGACCATTAGGATATCCTTATAGAATTCATGGCCAGAAGGGTACTGTGCACATCCACGAGCAATGTATAAGTCCAAGTCCCCATCATTATCTGCATCGAAGAGCAGTGTCCCGGCATCTTCTTCTTCGAGTTTAGGACTGTGTTTATAGGCTACATCGGTACTTTTAAAACTACCATCATGTTGTTGTATAAACCATTTTTCCTTAAATTTTCGACTCCCAGCTACGAAAATATCGTCCAAATCATCATTATTAACATCGCCAATGGAAATGGCAGGGCCGTATTGTGAAAATTTATGGGGAATTGTACTTTGGAAATTAAAATCGATGAAATCAAGGTCTTCGATTAGTTTATCTAGGTTATAATTTCGGGAAACCTCATGAAAGAGTGAACGGTCGGTCGTATCTCTCGGAAGCGTTGGTAGGATCTTGTTCGGGTTATAGGTAATCTGATAAAGGGTGTCAATCGGAATTCCCGTTACTTTTTCAAAAGCACCTCCTGGCCATGTTATCAGTACACTGTCAATCTTACTAATTTGGCCGAGGCCAAAATGTATGATTTCCTCGGGTTGCGAAAGATATCCCCTGCCTGAGAGCAACGACTTTTGTTGCTCCAAACCATTTGCGAATAGGGTCGCTGTGGCACCAATAGCGCCTGGATTTTCTCGGGTACCCTTCAATTTCAATCGTACGTAGTGCTCATTCGGAAATAGCTGACCACTATGGTTTTCAAGGAGTAGCACAGGATCGTTGATATTATTGATTACCAGATCTAGATCCCCGTCCTTGTCAAGATCCCCGTACGCCGCGCCATTGGAAAACGTACCAAAGTTCAGGCCCCAGGCATCGGTCACATCCTCAAAGCGATCGCCATGTAGGTTTTTGAACATGAAGTTGGGAATTTTGATTTCAGGGATGGCCGATATTAAGCGCTCTTTGCTGACCAAGCGGCTGGCAGTCATCCTGAAGTCCCCAAAATCACGGTCGGTCACATCCTTTGGAAAGCCGTTCGTGACAAAAAGATCCTGCCAACCGTCATTATCATAATCGGCAAAAAGAGGTGCCCAACTCCAATCGGTTTCCTGAATATTCGCATACATCCCCATTTCGCCGTAAATCGGTAATTGGGAAGCTGGTATCTTCCCGAGGTTACGTTGCAGCATATTGCGGGCATACTGATACTCGTATTGAAATTTTCGTGTAAAGATTTCCTTTTGATAACTGCTGGGGCCTTGGAATAATTTTTTGCGTTTATTGTAATAAGGTTGCATCTCGGTGGTAAAGAGGTCCATACTCCCGTTATTATCCACATCGGCGATGTCACTCCCCATTGAGGAGAGACTAAAATGTTTGAATATTTCCCCGGCCTTGTTCGTGAAGGTGCCATCCTGGTTGTTGATATAAATAAGATCGTTGCTTAAAAAATCGTTCGCCACGTATATATCCATCCAACCATCGTTGTTGAAGTCGTTGATCAAGGTACTATGACTATAGCCATGATAGCGAATTCCTGCCTGGTCAGAGATATCGATGAATCGTTGATGATTCAAACTATCGCTCCATGTATTTTCATATAATTTATCCCGGCTGAGAGAAGTTCCATCGTCTTCCAACGGACTGAATTGACTCGGATTTATTCCCTCAATACGATTCACTCCAATAAAGAGGTCCAAGTCCCCATCATTGTCAAAATCGAAGAATTGGGCGTGGGAGGAATAGGTGGTATCATCGACCCCATATTCGTTTGCCATTTCCTTAAAAGTAGGGGTGCCATCTGCCGTATTCCCTTGATTGATGTATAATAAATTGGCACGTTGTTCCGGGTTTTTTCGAAAGGTGTTGCACACATAGATGTCTAGACGGCCATCAAGATTGATATCAATCAGGGAGACGCCTGAAGACCAGTTCAAGGTGTCGCGTTTGCCAATATGTGCCAGTTGTGAAACATCTTCAAATTTAAGTTTCCCTTTGTTGAGAAAGAGTTTATTAGCGACCTGGTTTCCTGCTAAAAACACGTCGTCAAAGCCATCCCCATTTACATCGCCTAGTGCCACCCCGGCGCCGTTATATACAAATTCATTATCCAGGATGTTTATCGAATCGTTTTCGGTAAGTTGGTTATTAAAATCTAACCCGGAGGTTTCAGAATCGACCTTCGAAAAAAGTTTGGTAGGGGTAACGTTCTTATCACAGGAAGACAGCACTATAAGGATGAATATGATAGCGAATCCGGGAGCTGTTTTTTTTAATACCATTTCTTAGGGTGTCAAATTGATTGCGACTACAAAGATGGGGAAGAGTGGGAAAGAAACAAAAAAAACCCTGACGTTTCTGCCAGGGTCTTTTTTGATTTACTCGTATTAACTGTTAGTATCCAGGGTTCTGGGTAAGGACATCAGAACCTTCAATATCAATTTGAGCCTGTGGAATTGGATAATACTCGGTTTTACCAGCCTTGAAGCTAGCACCGCCGAACATCGTCACTAAAAATTGTGAATCATACGCTAAATATGCATTCAACTCCTCAGCAGCAATGCCCCAACGTACCAAATCGAAGAACCTGTGTCCTTCTCCTGATAGTTCCAATTTGCGCTCAAAACGGACCGCAGTTCTAGCGGATGCCTGATCGGCAAACTGGGAAGGAGGATACTCGGAAATTACATAATTGGCAGCAGGAGTTGCTCCTCCATCATTGGAAACCCAATATTGTGAATTTGCGGCTCTTGCCCGAACCATGTTTACATAGGTACGTGCTTGTTCTAACGAACCGGCTTCGATTTCTGCCTCTGCGGCCATCAAAAGCACATCGGCATAGCGAATGATCGTATAGTTCATCAAGGCATACCCTCGTGTCCAAGAACTACCATCTGTAAGGCTGTTTTCCTGAGACTTATAATAAATATATTTCTTAGGTGAATAAGGTCCTCCGTAATCTGGCTTACGAATCCAATCTGCACCAGGGAATATTTTCCAATCTAAATACTGAATACCCCTTCTCCCAATTGAGAAGTCAATTCGAGGATCCAATGGTCCTGCATCTGGAGTAAACGGGTCGGATGAAGCGATATTGAAATCGTTTTTAACCGCATTTGCAGGGTCATTATATGATTTGTCTAATAAAGGCAAACCAGCAGGTGTTGTCCTGAACGAATTGGCCAATTCAAAACTGGGCTGAAAGAAACCACAGCAAGCACCTGGGCCATCTGGGCCTGTGTTGTATGGGTAGCTTAAATCATCGAACCAGTTGGCGTTATTAACACTACCTGTATTATTCGCAGATTCGACATCCATAACAACTTCGGCATTGTTATCAAATTCAGCGTTGTAGATCCCGGCATAATTGTCCAGCAAGGCATATTTAAGGCCATTAGAGGTTACCCCATTGGTAATAACATCGTCAAACCAGGTTTTTGCCTCACCAAACTTACCTTGAAATAATTTGGCTTTTGCCATATACGCAGCGGCAGCCCATTTGTTAACACGCCCTGCACTCGTTGTTGCGGGTAGATTATCATACGCATATTGAAAATCAGCCTCAATTTGAGGATACACGTCGGGCGTATTCGGAATTACCACGATCTCGGTAGCCAATAACGTCTCATCAAAGACAGGAACGCTGTTAAAATGCTTTTTCAGATCGAAATAGAAATGACCGCGTAGCATTCTTGCTTCACCAGATATACGTGCCCTATCGGCATCGGAAATATCAGGATTCCCGGCAAGTGCCCTTAAAACCGCATTTGCTCTGCTGATTCCTTCATAATCGCCTTGCCAAAGCGCGTTAATATCACCATCGGTAGCACTGGTCTCATACCGCTGAATAGGATTCAAAGTGGTATAATCACCAGGATCCGTTCCCTTGTTGGCTTCACCGCCCATGATAGATCCGGTGACCCAACGGTTAGGACCTTCGAAGCGACTCCCAAATGATCCATTCAATGCAGCATAGGTACCTATTAATAAGCCTTCTATACCAGGACCCGTTGTTACTTGCGCATCTGCCAGGGAATCTGCCGGCAAAAGCTCTAAAAATTTATCGCTACACGAGACGCTCACCATTAAGAGCGACATCGTAAGGACTGTCATTTTTTTAATATTACTCATAGTTTTCATAGTTAATTTTGTTTTAAAGATATAAAAAGTCTAAACATTTTATTTCGTTTTGTTCGTTAAATTCCTATTTCTAAGCTAATTAGATAACTTGGAGTAACAGGATAGTTACCAACATCGATACCAAAATTCGTATCAGGACCCGCAACTTGTGGATCAAGACCTGAATAGTTGGTCAATGTCCAGATATTATTGGCTGATAGCCCCAATTTAAGTTTGCTGATACCAATTTTGTCCATAAGTCGGGTATCAAAATTGTAACCTAATCTCAATTGAGCCAGTCTTAAGTAGCTGCCATCTTCTACATACCATGAATTTGAAGCTCCACTTGTACTTAAATTAGAGGCACTCTCCCAAATAGGGGCGCCAGCGTTATTTCCCAATTCAGGTGTCCATGAATTGAAGGCGGCTACGCCTTTGGCAGATCCTTCGAACGTACCGAAGAAATCCCGAAACCATTTTGATTGGTTAAAAATTTCATTACCATACGTACCACTGAAGAATGCTTGGAATTCTAAATTCTTAAATCGTAGTAAGATATCCATACCACCAGTATAATCGGGCACGGCATGGCCTATTACGGTACGGTCGTCAGGTGTAATGGCGCCATCACCGTTTACATCGGCATATCTAAAACGACCCAATCCTTTACCCTCCTGTGCAGGCGAACTATCCACCTCGGCTTGGCTGTTGAAATATCCAATCACTTCATATCCAAAGAAGGTCGATATAGATTGACCAACAGAGTTTCGAATCGGTTGGATACCTCTATAACCAAATTGGTCCCCAAAAAATTCGATTCCAGGTGCCAAAGCGGTAATTTCGTTCTTTAAAAAACTATTGGTACTGGTTATTTCAAAGGAAAGATCCTCGGTAATATGACCGTTCACCCCAATTTTAAAATCAACACCGGTGTTGTTCATACCCCCAATGTTTACTGAAGGGGCAGCGGCAAAATTCCCAGTCACGGCAGCCAAAGGTATTTGATATAATAAATCTTCGGTATCCTTTTTCCACCAATCTAGTTCAATATCTAAATGGTCGTTCAAGAAACTCGCGTCAAAACCAATGTTAGTGGTAGTACTGGTTTCCCATTTCGCATCGGGGTTGCCGATACGACTTTGGGCGAATCCAGTGTCAGCACCACTATTCTGTCCTTGAATCGGGTATAAAGTATTCCCAAGATCAGAGCGATATAGAGAATACTGGTTGTTTGGATCTACGTTGGTATCGTTACCCATTTGACCCCATCCACCACGAATCTTTAAATCGGTCAAGAACGTTTGATTTTGCATAAAAGGCTCTGCAATGACCCTCCAAGCGGCTGAAACTGCAGGGAACGTACCATATCGGTTGTTTCCACCAAATCGTGAGGAACCGTCCCGTCGAATTACACCGGTTATGTAATAACGCTCTGCAAAGTTGTAATCCAATTTTCCGAACTCGGAAAAATAATTGGCACCTTTAAATTGATTACTACGTACGACCGGGCTATTGACCACACTTAAACTTTGATAATCAAGATCGGTAGAAAAAGGATTGATTCCACTACCAGCGATGTTTCTTCCTTTCCCTGTATTCAAAGCTTCGATACCAGCTAAAACGGTTAGTTTGTGTTGGCCAAAAAGCTTTTCGTAGGAAATGGTATTTGTAAAGGTCCATGTGAAGCCGTAGCCGCTGCCTTCCCCAAAGGTATCACTTGCCTCGGTTTCTGAATCCCCAAGATACTTATAGTTGTAATCAACATAGTAGTAATTGCTATAAGAACCTCCAAGACTTGAACGCAAGGTTAACCCATCTAGTGGTTTTATATCAACATAAATGTTACCAAAACCACCAATACCATATGATTTATCGTTTCCATTGTTTCTAACCAAACGTCTTACCGGGTTTCGTGGGTTGTTAAAACCACTGGCCTTAGTACTTGCATAACTTCCGAATTCGTCATAAACCGGCATAATGGTCGGCATACGATAGGCAGATAAAACTTCAGATTCATCATCGGCAACTTCAACGCCACCTCCACCACCGGCAATACCTCTGGTAGCTCTATAGGTAGTCTGGAAATTTTCACCAATACTTAACCAAGGTGTAATATCCCATTCAGAGTTAAATCGGGCGGCATATCTGGCAAATTTCTGCTCAAGTACGACACCATCTTGGTTTTGGGCAGAGATGCCCATAAAATAACGACCATTTTCATTGCCTCCTTCAAAATTCAAGGAGATTCTACTCAATGGGGCAATTCTTGTAATTTCCTTGTACCAATTCGTTCCTGCCAAATTCGGCTTAATCAAAAACGTGGTAAGCGGGTCGGCTTCATACGCGGCGCGAATTGCTGCTAAATCAACATCAGCGGCATTTACACCACTTTGGCCTCCAGCAAGTAAATAATCAGGAAAGGTAGGATTCGGACCTGGACCATATTGCGGATGCGTATACTGCACTGGAACACCATTGGCAGCCGCATTGTTTCGGTACGCCTGGAAAGTATAGTCGGCCATATCCTGTGGGTTCAACATTTTTGGTGAACCTGCAACGTTGGGATCAGTAACCCCACTATTGATGCTCAAGGTCATTTGCGTTTTTCTTTTGGCTCTTGACCCTTGTTTTGTCACGTAGACAATTACACCGTTTGCAGCCCTTGCACCATAAATGGAAGCAGCTGCAGCATCTTTAAGTACTACTGCCGTTTCAATATCCTCAGGATTGATGAAATCAACATTGGTCGTTGGTACCCCATCTACAACATATAAAGGTGCGTTGTTCCCAAATGAGTTAAAACCACGAACCCTAACTTGACTCGTAGTTCCTGGCTGACCATTGGTAAGTACGGTAACCCCTGCAACCCTACCTTGTAATTGCTGTTCGATGTTGCCCGAAGGTACGGCGGCCAAATCTTCGGCCTTTACAATTGAAACCGCTGCGGTGGTCTCACGCTTGGTCTGGGTTTGATACCCCGTTACAACCACCTCCGACAATAACGCTGCGTCGGCTTCCATGGTGACATTGATGGTAGTTTCACTACCAACGGCTATTTCTAGGCGTTGGAATCCAAGATAACTGAATACCAACACGGCACCACTATCAACATTTATAGAATAGTTTCCATCAAAATCAGTTTGGGTACCATTGGTTGTACCTTTGACCACAACGTTGGCTCCGGGAAGCGGCTGGCCCGCATCATCGACAACCGTTCCGGTTACCGTTGATTGGAGTGTTGTACTCCAGTCAACATTTGAAAAATTTGCTTCATGATTTGCAAGCGCCATCTGCGCTCCAAGACAAACCATCATCGACAAAAACCCTAATCGGAAAAAAGAATTCCTTCCTTTGGGTCTTAACGAATTGTAATCACGTTTTTGATTCATAATCCTTGTTGTTTGTTAGTTTAAATTAATGTTGAGTTAGTTGGGTTTTTTGCATGTCAAATATTGATCATATGTTAAAAAAAACCCAAATCGGGAATAATATTAGCAAAAATATGTGAAAGAAGCTCATTCAACACCTTATATTTTGTCAAATATTGATACTAAAATTTTATAGGCGCCTACGACACTTTCTCTTAAAAGGCCTTTATTTGTTAGGTTTGTTGTCGTTTTTTACGACTTTTAACGAATTTGTTAAATCTTTTAAGTCTTTCCCAAAATGAACTTGATTTCTAAGATATCCATCGTTTTATCGAAATACCTATATCGTTGTAGATTGCCTAATATTTAAAAGGTATTTTAGCGAAAATTGTACATTTTTAGCACTGGCTACACCTAATTATAACAGGTGACCCGTTCAGGGTCGAACAAAAGAACAAGTAGGTATCCCCACCTTCTAAAATCTTGAATTTTTTACGGATGTTGGCAACGCTGTCCTTAAAATTGCGAGTCGTAATATTCGCCTTCCGTATGCCCAACTTCTTAAATTCATCCCCCTTGTATGAAAAGACCCCCGTAATACGGAAACGGCGCCCCGGAAATTTTATCAGCTCATCGGAAGTATACAAATGGGTATGCTCCTGTAATTTGTCGAGATCATAGAAATTGCCAACCGATTTAAATGCGCCCGATTTCATAATGGCCGCGTTCGGCTCATATAAATAGGTACCGGGTAGCGTGTAACGGGCAATTGCATTTTTTTCGTCGGAATAATTAAACTCAAAGTGTTCGGTAGTGGTCTTTTTAAAACTAACGGTCTTTATCGTGATGGCATCCCTATTTTCTTTTTCCAAGATCCACAGGAGCTCCTTGACTTCATTGTCGACGGCAACCACATGAATTTCCTTGACATGGCACAAGGCATTGATTCCAGCGGTAATATCCAGTAAAGGCGAAGTTTTGACCAGGATTTTTTTGGTCTTTTGAAAGAGCAGTTCTAAATGTTCTGAAACATTCGGGGTACAATCTTCCAATCTAACTACTTTTCCTTTCCTGTCATCGCGTCTTGACGGGTCGATATAAATCCAATCAAACTGTTTTTCAGACGTCCTTAGAAAGGTGATGCCGTCATTCGATTCGAAAAGTACATTGTTGCTTCCCAAGCGATCAAAATTATAGCGTGCTATTTCTGAAAGACTTTTGTCGATTTCACAATGAACGAGTGTGTCAAATTTTGAAGAAAGGAAAAAAGAATCGACACCGAATCCTCCAGTTAGATCAGCCAATGAATTGCCGTGTGCAATTTCCGTTTTATAGCCCGCAGTAATTTCAGAGGATGTTTGTTCCAATGATACCTTATTCGGATAATAAATTTTTGGGGTTTTGTACCAAGTGGGAAGTTTTGTCCTGCATTTATTTCTGGCAATCAGCTGTTCGACGAGTTCCTGGTTCGTAACCTCTTCAAAAATTGGTTTTTTAAGCAATACTGACAGGATGTCAGTATTGTTATTATTTACGATATAATCCTGTATACCAGTATTTAATATGTTTTTATTCAATGTAATACTATAATTTTTCGGTAATCGATTTCACCAGCTTGTTTTCGGCAAAAAATTCCTTTAAAATCACTTTTAGTACGGTGTAACCTGGGACGGCAACGATCATTCCGACAACACCAAAGAGTAGCCCTGCAATGATGATGACCAAGAAGATTTCAAGAGGATGCGACTTCACGCTATTTGAAAAAATAACGGGTTGCGAAAAGAAATTATCGACCAATTGACCTATGGCCAACCCGATCAAAACTTGTCCCGTTTTGGGTAGGATTACATCGCTAAAATCGGCTCCCAAATTACTGGTCATGGTAAGGATTATCATTATAACGGCCCCAATAATAGGCCCGATATATGGAATAATATTGAACAAGGCGCACAAAAAGGCAATCACGACCGCGTTTTCGATGCCGACCAAAAACAGTACCAAGCTATAAATCACGAACAAGATGAAAATCTGCAAGAGCAGGCCTACGAAATACCGAGAAAGCAGGTTATTGATCTTGTGTATGGAGGCAATCGTGTGCGCTTCCTTATCTGCCGGGACGATTAATAAAACCGAATTCTGGAGCAATTTTCGATCTTTTAAAAAGAAAAACGAAATGAAGAGTACTGAGAAGAGACCGAGGCTAATATTGCTCAAGATCCCTAAAAACGAATTCAGAAAATTGGGGATAAATCCGATATCGAGGCCTTCCAACATGTTTTTTTTGAGATCGCCTTCCTGGATAATCTCACTCACCATCTCAGGGGGTGCCTTAAAATAATGCGAAATTTCCCAATATAGCGTATTCAGGCTTTTTTGAAGCTCGTCAATATTCAATAATTTTAGATTATGGCCCTGCTCCGAGATCAAGGGAACAAAAAGGGCGAATATTCCAATAAATATGGTTACCATAAACAGCATGGTCAAGACCACAGCCAAGGTATTGGGAATTTTTAGTTTCAAGCGCAAAAAGAATACTACCGGGCTCCCTATAAGCGCGATTACCGAAGCGATGACCAAGTAGGCGATCACCGACTGAATTTTGTACAGTAAATACACGACAAACGCGCATGCGACTATCGTCCAGAACGCCCGTAAAATGCCTTTTGAAATGACCCTTGAATTCATTGGTTAATTTTTAAAAACGTAGGAAATGATATTGGCCCCCATTTTCAGCGCTTTTTCGCGGACGTCTTGAGGATCATTATGAACTTCCGGGTCTTCCCAGCCATCCCCTAGGTCACATTCGTACGTAAATAACAATACAAGCCGATTTTCATAAAATATGCCAAATGCCTGGGGCCTTTTTCGATCATGTTCATGAATTTTAGGCAGCCCATCCGGGAACTTATATTCTTGCGAAAATATGGGATGATCGGGCCCCAATTCTACCAATTCGGTTTCTGGGAAAACCTTGATGAGTTCCTTTCGCAAATAAGGTTCCATGCCATAATTGTCATCGATATGTAAAAAACCGCCTGCGATTAAGTAGGTACGTAGATTTTCAGCTTCCTCTGCAGAAAACACCACATTGCCATGCCCGGTCATATGCAAAAACGGATATTGAAAGATATTCACATTGCCCACTTCAACCGTTTCGGACTTCACATTCAATCTAGTACCGATGTTGTCGTTGCAGAATTTGATCAGATTGGGGAGGGAGGTAGGGTTGGCGTACCAGTCGCCTCCTCCTTTATATTTCAAGAGGGCAATTTCCTGTGCAGGGCAACCGATCCAGAAGAGGAAGCTAAAAGAAACCAATAGTAATCTACGACAATTCATATTTTAAAGATACGCTATAAGGTTATTCGTTGTTGACTACTGCTACAATGGTACATGCAACTAAGGCCGCTGTTTCGGTACGCAGGCGATTCTCCCCCAATGAAATTGGTAAAAAGCCATTTTCTCTCGCCAAATTGATTTCCTCGTGCGTAAAATCGCCTTCAGGACCGATCAAGATCGTAATGTCCCTATCGGGGAGAACCCGTCGCATTAAATCCATCTTTTCGCTCTCTTCACAATGGGCGATGAATAAGAACCCTTTCTTTTCCAAATTCATAAAATCAGTAAAAGAAATGGCATCGTTTACTTTCGGAAGATACAATTGCAACGATTGTTTCATGGCGGCCTGAACAACTTTTTGAATGCGTTCAAGCTTAATGATTTTCCGTTCAGATCGCGCACAGAGAATCGGTGTTATTTCACTCACCCCGATTTCTGTGGCTTTTTCCAAAAACCACTCAAATCGATCATTGTTTTTGGTAGGTGCTACAGCCATGTGCAACGCATATCTTTTCTGATGTCTTTTGGTTTTACCCATAATTTCGACTTCACACCTTTTAAGGTCTGCCGTACGTAGACGTGCCTCAAAAAGATCTCCTTTTCCCATTGGTGATATGTAACAAGTCACCTTCTTTTTTCCGAAGCACCTTGATTATGTGCCGGCTTTCCTCGGCATCAAATGTGAATCGGGAATGTGCATCATCTAGGGAAGGATTGTAAAAAAGTTGCATATTTTCAAATCGTTTCGTTGGGAAGAGTTAAGAATTAATTGATTTTCGACTTGTGTATTGCATGTTCGATGCCCAAGGAAATCCAAAAATGCAGCTGTTCCCCGTTAACATATCCGCCCGGGGAAACAAACACGAATTCCTTCATGGGTCGTTTTGTAAAATCCATTGGGCGCACCTGTTTTAAGGCCCTAATCTCCTCCATTTTGTCTGCTATTACCCGCACCATAAGATCATCTTTAATGGCGCCGCCCGTCATTTTCCCCCTATATAAAAAAGCGATTCTCCCGAACATTTTTTTTTCGCTTACGTACCCGCGTAGTTCCTCTGGAAAAATAGTGATAAGATCGCGAATTCTATTTGCTAACTCCTGCTGATAGGCCATACGATAAAGATAATGATTTAAAGGGTATATCTCGCCTTGGCACTTACGGCAGCATCGGTAAATTGCCGCTCACGAAATTTTAAGTATCCAACGATGCCGATCATGGCGGCGTTATCGGTACAATATTCGAATTTAGGAATATAGGTCGTCCAGCCATAGTTGATTTCGGCGTCGTTGAGGGCCCGGCGTATCCCAGAATTGGCAGATACTCCGCCACCAATGGCGACCTGTTGAATTCCAGTTTTTTTTACGGCCTTTTTCAATTTATCCATTAAAATTTCAATAATTGTAAATTGAATGGATGCACAAATATCGTTGAGATTTTTGTTTATAAAATTGACATCGCGTTCGGTTTCCCGCTGAATAAAATACAGAATGCTCGTTTTGAGGCCACTAAAGCTAAAATCAAGACCCTCGACTTTTGGTTTTGGAAAATGAAAGGCCTTCGGGTTCCCGAGTTGTGCATACCGATCCACCAAGGGTCCACCAGGATATGGCAATCCGAGTAGCTTTGCACTTTTGTCAAAAGCCTCGCCAACGGCATCATCAAGGGTTTGGCCGAGTACCTCCATATCAAAAAAGTCATTTACACGCACGATTTGTGTATGTCCGCCACTTATCGTCATCGCCAAAAACGGAAACTGCGGCATCGGGTTCTTTTCGTCCTTGATAAAATGGGCCAATATATGGGCCTGCATATGGTTAACTTCAATCAGTGGAAGCCCAAGACCCAATGACAAAGACTTGGCAAATGAGATGCCTACCAATAAAGAACCCATAAGTCCCGGGCCCCTCGTAAAAGCTATGGCGGATAACTGTTTTTTGTCGATATTTGCGAGTGTCAAAGCTTGGTGTACCGTTGGCACGATATTTCGTTGGTGCGCCCTTGAGGCCAGTTCGGGTACAACGCCCCCATATTCCTCATGGATTTTTTGGGTCGCAACGACATTGCTAAGCGTTTTATTATTGCACAAAACGGCCGCTGAAGTATCATCACATGAAGATTCAATGGCGAGGATGTAAATAGTTTTGAGATCCATTGGCTTTGGAACAAATATTGTGGATTTGTTATGAAATATGATTTGGATTTTTATAGCTTGCCTTTGATTCAAATACGGCATGATTTTGCCAAAACACCGGCAACTGTTCAACTATCTTAACAAGGTGATGTGCTAAGGGATGTATAAAATAATAATTGGCATATTTCATAAAAGTCTCTGAAGTACAAAGGTAAAACATAAAGCACTATCAAAAAACTTAGAAAAATACTGGTAAGAACGCTGATGGTGCTGGTCTTGCTTTGTGTTTTGGGTACTCTAGTACTTTCCCTGCCCATCGTTCAGACGCGTTTTGCACAATATGCCACGAATAGGATCAATATTGAATTTGGAACGAATATCAACATTGATCGACTGCGGGTCTCCTTGATTTCCTGGGACACCCAACTCGACAAAGTCTATGTTCAGGATTATAAGAACGATACCCTGTTTTATATTGACAGAATTACCACATCGATACTTAGTTTGCGCAACTTGGCCAAAGGGAGATTAGAGTTTGGCGCTATTGCAATAGACCATCTTGACTTTAATCTAAAGACCTACAAGGGAGAATCGAATACGAATTTGGAGGTTTTTATTGATAAGCTAGATGATAAGCAACCACGTGCCCCGGGAACCCCACCTTTCTTTTTTTCCTCTTCCGATGTTGAAATCGATAAAAGTACTTTCAAATACAGCGATGAGAACTTGGTAAAGTCCGAATTTCTCAATTTCAAGGATTTATTTATTTCGGCTAGGGATTTCCAGATTTTAGGCCCTGAGGTCACCACCGCGATTTCCGATATGTCCTTTATGAGCAGCAAAGGCATCAAAGTGAATCGACTGGCGACCGATTTCAAGTATAGCAAACAACAAATGCGGTTCGACTCTTTAAATATTCGGACTACAGAATCAGATCTCAAAGGAAACCTTGTATTTAATTATGATCGTCAGGATTTTGTTGATTTTTTGAACAAGGTCAAAATAACGGCAAATTTTGAGGAATCGACCGTGGCCTTCGATGAGATCAATTTGCTATATGATGAATTCGGAAAAGGTAAAAAGGCCTCCTTTTCTGCGAATATAAGCGGTGTCCTGAACGATCTGAACACCGATGAACTCTTTTTGCAGTCAGATAATTCGGGCATACGGGGCGATTTCAATTTTAAAAATCTTTTCTCCAAAGAGGAGCCTTTTTTGATGGTTGCCCAAATGAAAAACGTAACATCAAGTTATTACGAGCTACGTTCACTTTTACCGAATATCCTAGGAAAAGCCATACCATCGACCTTCCAGAAGCTAGGACAGTTTACGATTCGGGGCGATGCCGAGGTGTCAGAGTCTTCGATTACCGCCAAGGCAAACCTGAATACAGCCTTGGGAAGTAGTTATGTAGATTTAGACCTAGTTAATATCAATCATATTGACAATGCCTACTACAAGGGCTTCGTAGCGCTGATCGATTTTGATTTGGGCACTTTGCTTGAAAATAAGCAAGTCGGCAAGACCTCCCTGGATTTTAATGTGGAAGGCCGGGGCTTTACCCAGGAGAACCTGAATACCGAGGTCATAGGACAGATCTATTCGATGATTTTCAACCGCTATGAATATAAGGACATTAAGGTTTCAGGGGTTTTGAAAGAACAATTGTTCGATGGTACCTTGGTAAGTAATGACGAGAACCTGCAGTTTAATTTTAAGGGATTGGCCGATTTTGGCAATGACCGCAACGATTTCAATTTCATCGCCAACGTGGCATATGCAGATCTTAAGAAGTTGAATTTTATTAAAGACAGTGTGTCGATCTTTAAGGGGAATGTTACGATGGATGTAACCGGGAACACGTTAGATAATTTAACCGGCGATATTAAATTTACAAAGACCATCTTTCAGAATAAGAACGATACCTATTATTTTGAGGATTTCAAGATTTCATCCACATTCGAGAACGATACCACCCGCATAATCGATATCAATTCCCCGGATATTATAACGGGTTACATGAAAGGCAATTTTAAGGTGAAAGAATTGGGCAAATTGGTACAGAATTCCTTGGGAAGCGTGTATACCAATTATAAACCTTTTGAAATTTCGAATGGGCAGACGATTGCTTTCAACTTCAAGATTTATAATAAAATCGTCGATGTTTTCTTTCCCGATGTGAAATTTGACCCAAATACCTTCATTAAAGGGAATATCATTGCCGACGAGGGTGATTTTAAGCTAAATTTCAAATCCCCTAGTATTATGGCGTATGGCAATGAAGCCGATAGTATAGAAGTAAAGATCGACAACAAGAATCCACTTTTCAATACGTTTGTTTCGGTCGGTAATTTAAAAACGAAGTACTATGACGTCAAGGATTTCAATCTGATCAACACTACTTTAAAGGACACCCTTTTTTTTAGGGCTGAATTTAAGGGGGGCAGCACCTTTAATGATAGCTACAACCTGAACTTTTATCACACCTTCAACAAGGAAAACAAATCGGTAATCGGTCTCAAAACCTCCGATGTAAGTTTTAAGGGCAATAAATGGGTCCTGAACAAGGATGGGGATAATAAGAACAAGGTAATCTTCAACCGTTCGCTCGACAGTATTACGATTCAGGAAATAGTAATGAACAATAGCCAACAGGAGCAAATACGCCTTAAGGGTCAATTGGCAGACTCTACCTACAAAGATCTGGAACTACAGTTTAAAATCGTCTCGTTGAACAAAATAACGCCGGCCATCACGGGTTTAAAGTTACAAGGCGAGGTGAATGGCACCCTGAACGTATTTCAAAAAGATGGGGTATATCTGCCTTCTTCAAACCTTCGTATCGGTGAATTTTCCATCAACGACATGCGCATGGGCGATCTGACGATTGGTATTGCAGGAAACCGCGATCTCACCGAATTTGTAGTCAATGCCGACATCAATGATAAGGGCAAGGAAAAATTGAGCGTTGCCGGAAAAATATTGAACAAGGGCGATTTTCCGGAGGCCGATCTTTTGGCCAACTTCTCCGATTTTGATCTAGAACCCTTTAGTCCACTAGGAGAGGATATTATCTCGAATATTCGAGGTGATCTTAGCGGGAATGCCCGCATAAAAGGCAAAATCGATAACCCCGATTTCAGTGGCATACTAACCTTGGATAATGCTGGCTTGGGAATTCCGTATTTAAATGTCGATTATAACTTTGCACCGAATTCACGGGTAAATCTGGTCAATAAATCATTTGATTTTGATCAGATACGATTAACGGATCTTGCCTATGGAACCACGGCCACCTTGAATGGCACGATCACCCATTCGTTTTTTAAGGATTGGGTCCTTGATCTAAATGTTGACACCAACGGGAATCGCCTTTTGATCCTCGATACCCAATTTGAAGAGGAAACACTGTATTATGGAACCGGATTTTTAAATGGGAGCGGTAGGATCTATGGGTCGACCAAGGCGCTTACAATTAAGGTAGATGGGGAAACTGCGCGAGGTACTTCCTTGAAGATCCCCTTAAGCGATGTGGTGACCGTGGGCGATTATTCTTTTATTAACTTCGTGGAGAAAAACGATGTAAGGACCATAGAAGCCCAACGAATTCTTGATGATATAGAAGGTCTTGAGCTTGAATTCGATTTAAATGTTACGCCGGATGCCGAAGTTGAGATCGTTACGGATCAAAGGACGGGAAGTTCCCTAAAAGGAACGGGCGAGGGGCTATTGTTGATCAGAATAAATACAACGGGCAAATTTGAAATGTTCGGTGACTTCGTTGTCGTGACCGGGGAATTCAATTACAAATTTGGAGGGGTAATCAACAAAACCTTTAAGGTTGAGCCTGGTGGAAGTATCGTTTGGGACGGGAAGCCTTTAGAGGCGCAATTAAACATGAAGGCGGTCTATTCCCTAAATGCGAATCCTGGACCTTTGTTGGCCAATCAAGGATACAATCGCAGAATTCCCACGAATGTGGTCATTAATTTAAGAAATCAGCTCCAAAGTCCGGATATTGAATTTAATATAGAATTCCCAGGAACCAATTCAATTGTGCAATCAGAATTGGAGTATCGCTTGCAAGACCCTGCCATAGAGGAGAAGAATGCCATTTTTCTCCTGGCACAGGGTACCTTTGTGAACGAACAGAGCGGGATCAATCAACAGGCCGTTACCGGTAATTTGATCCAATCGGCATCTGGTTTGCTAAACCAGGTCTTGGGAGGGGGCAACGATAAGTTCAATTTGGGCCTATCCTATGAACAAGGTAGCAATATTGCCGAATTTAAGACCAATGATCGGCTGGGGGTAACGGTATCCACACAAATAAGTGATCGCATTTTGTTGAATGGTAGGGTAGGAGTGCCGGTTGGCGGCGCTACCGAAACTATTATAGCGGGCGATTTCGAAATTCAGGTACTCTTGAACGAAGAAGGCACTTTGAGCGCCAAATTCTTTAGTCGTGAAAGTGAAATACAAGAATATTTAGCGAATCAACAAGGCTCTACCCAAGGTGCCGGACTTTCCTATGAAGTTGATTTTAACAGTTTTAAGGAGCTTTTTAGAAAGATTTTTGCGAAAAACACAAAAAATAAAGAGGTCCCGGTCAGTAAAAATGGGCCACCCTCGGTCATGGGAAATGATAGTTTGATCCGATTCTATTCAAAAACCAAAGGATTTTAAAATTTACCACGACTGCAGGTTGAAATGTTACATTTTTGCAGATGTTGGCATTAATTCCGCATGAAAACGATCGAAAGTTCGAAGAACATTGAAATTAAGGATTCAACAATTCCCTTAATTGAAATTAGTTTGTTAATTTTGCTAGCTTAAAATTTTTGATGGCCATTCCAATAAAAAAAATAGGCGTTTTTACTTCAGGTGGGGATTCTCCTGGCATGAACGCCGCCATACGATCCGTAGTACGAACGTGTGCATATCACAATATTGATTGCGTAGGTATCTTTAGAGGGTATCAAGGAATGATCGAAGGGGATTTCAAACCCATGGATGCGCGAAGTGTCAATAACATCATCAATAAGGGAGGAACTATCCTAAAATCGGCACGATGCAACGATTTCCGTACCAAGGAAGGTCGTAAACTGGCGTATGAGCAATTAAAGGCCGAGGGTATTGACGCATTTGTAGTCATTGGTGGTGATGGTAGTTTTACCGGAGCCATGATATTCGATCAGGAATACGATTTTCCGTTTATGGGGATTCCAGGTACCATCGACAATGACATCTTCGGGACCACGTTTACGCTAGGATTCGATACGGCCTTGAATACCGTGGTGGATGCCGTAGATAAAATACGGGATACCGCTAGTTCCCATAATAGGTTATTCTTCGTTGAGGTCATGGGGAGGGATGTAGGACATATCGCCCTGAATGCAGGCGTTGGTGCCGGAGCTGAGGAAATTTTGATCCCAGAGGAAAACAGGGGGCTTGATCGCCTGCTCGAATCCTTGAAACGCAGTAAGCTTTCTGGCAAATCTTCAAGTATCGTAATTGTGGCAGAGGGCGATAAATCTGGGAAGAATGTTTTTGAACTGAAGGAATATGTTGAGGAGCATTTGCCGATCTATGATGTACGGGTATCGGTTTTGGGCCATATGCAACGCGGCGGTCCGCCGTCATGCTACGATAGGGTACTGGCCAGTCGCATGGGCGTGAAGGCGGTCGAGACCCTTTTAGAGGGTAAGAAAGGACTCATGGTCGGGGTACAGGACAATAAACTCATCCTGACGCCAATAAGCAAGGCCATAAAGGGACATACAAAAATGGACAAGGAACTTATACGGGTTTCTGAAATAATGACAACATAATTTTAATTTTAAAAAAGTAAGCAATGTCAAACTTGAAAATAGGAATTAACGGATTTGGTAGAATTGGTAGATTGGTATTCAGAACCACCGTCAAAAGGGGGGATGTCGATGTGGTGGCCATCAACGACTTATTAGAAGTAGAACACCTCGCCTATTTATTGAAATACGACTCTGTTCATGGTAAGTTTGAGGGAACCGTCGACGTTAAGGACGGTCATTTGATCGTCAACGGGAAAACAGTTCGGATAACTGCCGAGCGCGATCCTAAAAATATCAAATGGGATGCCGTAGGAGCTGAAGTCGTAGCCGAATGTACCGGAATTTTCACCACCTTGGAAACTGCCCAATACCATATTGATGGTGGAGCTAAAAAAGTGGTGATTTCAGCACCTTCAAAAGATGCCCCAATGTTTGTTATGGGTGTAAACCATACCAGTGTCAAAGGCTTCCGATACAATTGTTTCGAATGCTTCTTGCACCACGAATTGTCTAGCCCCAATGGCCAAGGTTTTGAACGATAGCTTTGGCATCGAGGAAGCCCTGATGACCACCGTTCATGCAACCACTGCAACACAAATGACGGTAGATGGCCCTTCTAAAAAGGATTGGCGTGGTGGTAGAAGCGCTATGTTGAATATTATTCCGGCCTCCACAGGCGCTGCGGTCGCAGTGACAAAGGTAATTCCAGAACTAAAAGGAAAACTCACAGGGATGGCCTTTAGGGTGCCAACGGCGGACGTTTCGGTGGTTGATTTGACAGTACGCCTTAAAAAAGAGACTACGTATGACGCTATCAAAAAAGCGTTCAAAACTGCCTCTGAAGGATCTTTAAAAGGAATTTTAGGGTATACCGAAGAAGCTGTGGTGTCTCAAGATTTTGTAGGGGATTCCAGGACCAGCATCTTTGATGCGGAAGCAGGCATTGAATTGAATTCGAAATTCTTTAAATTGATATGCTGGTATGATAATGAGGCTGGCTTTTCGAATAAAATGGTCGATTTGACCCAGCACGTGGCAAGTCTTAAATAAGAACATCTTGACTTGAGGATTTCCTGAAAGCGTGCTTCAAAGCCTTCGCTTTCAGGAAAATTTTTAAATAGGAATCTATGATATTGATAGTAGATAGTGGGGCCACGAAGGCCGATTGGATTGCCCTTGATAAAAATGGGGTTCAATTATTCCTTACGCAAACCTTGGGACTTAGTCCGGAAGTACTTACCAAAGAAGTAATTGAGGATCGGTTGGCCAATAATTTTGAGCTTTCTAAAAATAGGGATAAGGTAACCCAATTATTTTTTTATGGAGCGGGATGCGGTACGGATCGTATGCGTAAATTTTTGAGGAAGATTTTCAATGATTTTTTTCCGAAGGCCAAAGTGGAAGTAAAGGAAGATACCTACGCCGCTATATACGCTACGACAAAGGTAGGACATCAAGGTATCGTGTGCATCCTAGGAACGGGTTCGAATTGTAGCTACTATGATGGTCATCAATTGATCCAAAAGGTGGTTTCCTTGGGTTATATCCCTATGGATGATGGAAGTGGGAATTTCTTCGGCCGCAAATTGATCCGTGATTACTATTACCATAAAATGCCACAAGATCTAGCCCGAAAATTTGAAAAAGGGTACAATTTAGATCCAGATGTAATCAAGGAGAATTTATACAAACAACCCAACCCGAATACCTATTTGGCGACTTTTGCCAGATTCTTGGTCGAAAATAAAGACCATCCGTATTCGAAAGGTGTCATTGATAAAGGCTTTCAACAGTTCATAAACAATCATGTGATGCAATTTGAATTGGCCACAAAGGTTCCGATTCATTTCGTGGGCAGTATCGCTTATTTCCTAAAGGATGAGCTCACTACGGTACTCGAACGGAACGATCTGGTACCAGGGGTTATTCGACAGCGACCCATCGATGGCCTGGTCGAATTCCACGTACAGACCATCTAAAAGGAAATCGGGATTAATCGACTATAATAGAAAAAGATACCTCATGTTGCTGCATGTGTACATGCTATGCTTGGTTTTGTTTTCGCAGTTTCCTTCTTGGCCACTCTAGTGGCCATCCCGAAACCTTTTCCAGACCAAAACAATCCTATTATAGTGTCTTTCAGTCGTTTACCGCGATCATGGAAATCTCGACCCGAACGTTTTTGGGCAAACAGGCCACTTCTACAGTTTCCCTGGCTGGTGCTGTTTCTTGATTGAAATACGCACCATACACTTCATTGACCGCAGCAAACTGACCCATATCCTTTAAAAAAATCGTAGTCTTTACTACCTGTTCGAACGACATGCCTGCTTCTTTTAAAATGGCGTCCAAATTCTCCATGGCTTGTTTGGCTTCTTTTTTAATATCGCCCTCAACGAGCATTCCTGTAGTAGGATCGATAGGTATCTGACCGGAGATATATAAGGTGTTCCCACTGAGAATGGCCTGATTATAAGGTCCGATTGGCGCTGGGGCGTTCGAAGTGTTGATGATTTTTTTCATAGGGTTGTTTTTTTCTATTCTAAAGATTCAACTTTTGACTACCGTCGATTTGGTTGGCTTCTATTTTCCCATTTCAAGTCACTAAGGATGGAGCTTTTAATACCGATAAAGAAATACCATCGCTCATATTTTCCGAATGGGGACCAAGTAAACCGCATATTAAAACTTTTCAAATCGCGTTCAAAGCGCAATTGGGTAAGCGTAAATCCCTGATTTTTGAAATCGTAGCCCGATGATCCACCCACTTTCCAACGAGGTGATAATTCGATATCCCCAGAAAACATCAACGAATGACTGCTGAATTCGTTTTGTCTGGCCGAATTAGAGTAGCTCGCTGAATAGGCCAATCTGAAGTCCCATGGTATTTTGGTGCTATAGACCGGATTTTCGACATCCTCGGTATCTTTTGTGCGTTGATCGGGATTTTCGAAGTTATCTGCCTGTCCGAACAGGTCGTCGGTTCTTCCGCCGCTTGCCGCTACATAGTATTCTCCGCTTTCTGGATCATCGGGGTCTTTGGGGTCTTCTTTTTCCTTATCGAAGTCCTTACTACTAATCGAGTAGCCCACGTTTACATTGGCTCGTGTCAAGCGAAATAGGCTACCCCCATTGTTGATGTTGAATGTATTGATACGCCTGCCGTTATTGTCGATGGCATACGGGTCTAATCCAGCTGAAAAGTTGATCGACATTTTGGTTTTCAATAACGTGGTACCTCCGTTCAAGGTAAACGGACTTAATTTCAAGGAGTCGGCCTCCAGATTATAGCTGGTCGCTATGTTAAAGTTACTCAAAATAGGTACCTTTTTGGGCTTGGTTGCCGTAGAATCCTTATCACGCACCTTGGCTTCCAAAGTATTCGCCAAAGAAAAACTTAGGCTATTCGACCTAGATAAACTCGGGGAACCGTTCAAGGTGCCTTCAAATCGACTGTATTGAATCACCTTTCCATTTGCATCCAGATATTCATCGTAGAATTGTTCGAATGAAGGGGCGTACCCATAACTGATCGAAGGACGCATAACATGGCGTATCGCCTGAATTTTTTTGTCCTCCCCAAAAATAAATGTCCCGTACAAAGTGGTCCCGATACTTGCGCTAAGACTATATTTATTGAAGCGATCAAAGCCTTTAATCGTATCTTTTACGACGGCGCCTGCACCATTGGCGCCTGCATTGGCATCATACCGTTTTTGATAGGTTTCAAGTGTCCAAACATCCTCATAATTGCCCCCAAGACTAACACTAAAAAATTTGGCCACCTTAAAATTCGTGCTGATCGGAATTCGATGTCGTGCACCTACTTTGGCACCATCGAACATTCTACCCGTCAAAAAATCGGCGTCGTTCGTAGAAAGCCGATTCTGGGCATTCAAATCGTACTGAAAATTGATGTTCTGTATAACCCCCTTTTTAATTCCTTCCCTTTTGGCAAACGGAAAAATTCGTTCCATACTTGCCTGCAAGGTGGGCAGGGTCATTTCTATTTTTTCGGTATTCGTATTTTGACTATGCGATATGGTCAAACTTGTATTTACCGCAGGATAGGCAGGAAACGTCTTTGAATACGAAATGGAGGAACTCAATGTATTGTTTTGGGTATTGGGTAAATTTTGTTGCAATAGTGAATTCTGATAATACGAGCTACTACCGAGGTTAACCGATGCCGAAAACCGGGAATTCGGGCTCGCCTTGGCATCCTGGGAATGCGACATCTGCAGGTTGTAGATCGTGTTTCTTGCATAATCATCGAAACCTTTTTGACTGATCACCTGATTTTCATACCTAAAGTTCAAGGTACCGCGATAGCGATAGCGTTTGGCATACACCGACTGGGTCATAAGGCCATAACTTCCATTGGTGTAGTAATCGCCGGTTACTGTAAGGTCAACAAAATCACTGATGGGCAAATAATACCCACCTCCCTGTAAAAAATAGCCTCGGTTGGGATCGTTTCCGATCGTTGGCATCATCAATCCAGCGGTGCGCCCGACTTTCAACGGGAAATAAGCAAAGGGCAAGGCAATAGGCGTGGGCACGTCGGCAATATACAGATTGCTAAAACCGGCGATTACTTTCTTTTTGGGTACAAATTTGGCTTTGCGTACGCGTATGTAATAGTCGGGGTCTATCGTGTCCTTAGAGGTCGTCAACTTCCCTTCCCGTAAAAAGTATACCGAGTCATTCTCCTTTTTGGTAATTTCGGCATAGACTTTCATTACATCACTTCCTAGGGGGCCTATACCGGCTTGTTGTTCGGTTCGGGAGTTCCATATAATGGCTTTTTGGGTGTCAAAATTAAACCGGATCGAATCTGGGATTACCACATTTTCACCTTGTTTAAAATAGGGCAGTTGTGAATAATTGCCCAAGGAATCTTTGATTCGACCTGCATAGACTTCATTTTTCACATAGTCCATAATAATGATGCCTGCCTTTAGCTCGGTATCCTGGTAATAGATCTCAGCTTCATTA
Source organism: uncultured Flavobacteriaceae bacterium (assembly GCA_963798435.1). Lineage (GTDB taxonomy): Bacteria > Bacteroidota > Bacteroidia > Flavobacteriales > Flavobacteriaceae > JALHST01. The sequence goes on along the minus strand of CAWCTF010000005.1, from coordinate 49,553 downwards.
TAAAGATATATTTGATGGTCTCTTTGGCTCATTTTGACATAATCCTTCGCCTTGTATGTTATTTTGTCCAATAACAATGGCGCCTTGGCCTTAGTAGAATCTTGTTGGGCGATCGAGTCGCTAACCGGTGCAGGATAAAGTGGTGCGATAATCGTATCTTTAATCACTTTTATGGGTAGCGGAACAATCTGGCCTTCCTGGGCTGATGCAGCAAGAACACTAATAAATAGCAGGAATAGGAAAAGTAAATGATGATTGTTTGATTGCAAAGCTAGATATCCTATTTTTGTAAAGGTTTGGCCGTCCTGATAGTTATCGGAATTGAAAACCAAACTTACATATATTTTTTGTTCCCCTTGTTGCGAATTACCATAAATTTAACCTTAATGAACACCCCAAAATACCGAGCTAGAATGAACTTTAGAGTGATTTTTCATATACCGATTTTAATCTTGTCCTTGGTATTTTCCTCCTTTAATACCGCAGGGGATGTGCCAAGGAGTTCCGATAAATTTATCGTCGTACTTGACGCGGGGCACGGAGGGCATGACCCAGGAAATTTAGGGAATGGGTATTTAGAGAAAAATATAGCCTTGAACATCGTTTTAAAAGTCGGCGCGATTCTTGAAAAACACCCCGACATACAGGTAATCTATACCCGAAAGGATGATAAATTCGTAGACCTTTTTGTGCGGGGCGAAATTGCCAACAAAGCCAAGGCGGATCTATTTGTGTCGGTACATTGTGATTCTCATACCTCAGATGCCCATGGGGCTGGTACCTTTGTATTGGGTCTACACGCCAATAAACAAAATTTCGAAATTGCCAAGAAAGAGAACTCGGTCATTTATTTAGAGGATAATTATGAAGTACGCTATGCCGATTATGACATCAATTCCCCGGAGTCGGTAATCGGACTTACCATTATGCAAGAAGAGTTCTTAGATCAAAGTATTGCATTGGCAACCGATATTCAGGATAATCTTGCAGGCGGGTTGAAGAGAAACGATCGAAAAGTAAAACAGGCGGGTTTTATCGTACTTCACCAAACCTTTATGCCTAGCGTACTTGTTGAAACAGGTTTCTTGACCAACAAAGATGAAGGGGCCTATTTGAATTCGCAAAGGGGCCAATCTGAAATGGGTACGGCAATCGCAGAAGCCATTTTAAAATACAAGAACAGCGTGCAATCAAATGTAGCGCCAACTGTGACCAATGTTGTCAAGCCAGCAGATCAAGTACCTCAAAAGATTGATAAATCGGTTGAAAAAACGCAGGATATCGTATCGGAAAATACAGGAACGCAACCTGAAAAAAAAGCAGCGAACGAAACGGATATGCCATCGGGAATCAACCAGGCTAAAAACGAAACTTCTACGGAAATATCGGGAGGGACAGCCGTTGACGCGACCTCGTTGCCCAAGGAACTTAATCCTTCAAATTCGAACGGTAGCCAGGCAGAAATGAGTGATACAGCTGCCTTGGAGCATGCCAATATTTTATTCAAGGTGCAACTATTGGCAAGTAGTAGGGACTTGTCATTGAACTCAAAGATTTTTAAAGGGCTGGGAGATTTATCCAAAGAACCGTATACGAACCTTTTTCGCTATATGTATGGCAGCACAACTTCCTATAAAGCGGCTGAAAAACTAAAAGCGAACGCCGAATTAAAAGGATATTCCAATGCCTATATCGTGGCGTATAAGGATGGTATGCGAATTCCCCTCCCAGAAGCACTTAAATACGTTTCAGATTAGCGACCATATGTAAAATTTATTTCTAATTTTGTTAAGAACTCAAAATTTATCATTTGAAACTATCCAGGGAAATTAAAACAGGAATTATTGTAATTGGCGGTATCCTTTTGTTCATTTTGGGGTTCAGTTATCTTAAATCGACACCGTTATTCGATAATAGCAAAACCCTCTATGCCGTTTACAAGAATGTTGGCGGTTTACAGGCAGGGACACAAGTTTCGATCAACGGATTTACGGTAGGTGCGGTAAGCAATATAAAATTCAAGGATACATCAGGGGATTTGGTGGTTACCTTCACAGTAAGCAACGACTTTTCCTTTTCCGGCAACAGTGAAGCCGAATTATATGATACGGGCATTATCGGAGGTAAGGGAATTCAAATAAACCCCGTTTTCGATGGTGCACCCCTGGCCAAATCGGGAGATACTTTAAGGTCCTCCTCAAAACCGGGTCTTACCGAGTTATTGCAGACACGATTAACGCCACTTCAACAAAAGGTGGAAGGAGCGGTAACGAACGCCGATTCGCTGATGATGAATGTGAATGATATCTTGGATGACGGAACAAAAAGAGATTTGCGGGAAAGTATCGCCGGATTAAGCAGTTTAATGAAAAATCTGCAGGGAAGTGCCAATGTTTTAAATCAGATTTTAAACAACAACAAGGGTAAATTAGACAGTTCCTTGACAAATTTCAAGGACCTCACTCATAATTTCGCGGAATTTTCAGATTCCTTGAACCACATGGGACTTGGAAAGACACTGGCAAGCTTACAAAAAACGGTCACCAATCTTGACAAATTAATGGGCCGAATCGAACAAGGAGACGGTACGCTTGGTAAATTGCTAAAAGACGAGAAACTCTATGATAATTTGAGTCGCGCCTCAAGGGAATTGGAGCTTTTGCTACAGGATGTGCGATTGAATCCGAAAAGATATGTGAATGTTTCTGTCTTTGGAAAGAAGCAGATAGACTATGAGCTACCTGAAGATGATCCCGCAGCAAAAATTGACAACCAATAAATGGCGTATCTTCCCAATGTAATCTTCGCAATCATACTCATAGCGAGTATCGGTTTCTTTGTTAAAAACGTTGGACAAATACGCAGGAATATCAATCTAGGAAGGCAGGTCGATGTTAGCGACCAAAAAGCCACTCGTTTTAAAAATATGGCACGTATCGCCATGGGTCAGACCAAGATGGTGGTCAGACCCGTTCCAGGATTGCTTCACATTCTTGTGTATTTGGGTTTCATTGTCATAAATCTCGAAGTTCTTGAGATTATCATTGATGGCCTATTTGGGACGCATCGAATTTTTGCCCCTTTAGGTGCTATCTATACTATTCTTATTGCCACCTTTGAAGTTTTGGCAGTATTGGTGATCATTGCGGTCATTTTGTTTTGGATCCGCCGAAATATACTTCGTTTGAGGCGCTTTATAAAACCTGAAATGAAAGGTTGGCCAAAAACGGATGCAAATTTGATTCTTTATATAGAATTGGCGCTGATGCTGTTTTTTTTAACCATGAACGCGGCCGATTTTCAATTGCAACAATTGGGGGCAGAACATTATACAATAGCCGGTGCCTTCCCGGTAAGTTCATTGATTGCGAATTTATTTACCAATATGTCGATCCCTAGATCTGATCGCGTTGGAACGAACCGCCTGGTGGTTGCACATTGTAGGAATCCTACTGTTTTTGAACTATCTATATTATTCCAAGCATTTACATATTTTATTAGCTTTTCCGAATACGTATTATGGCAAATTGGGGCCTAAAGGGAAATTCAAAAACCTCGATTCGGTGACACGCGAAGTACGCCTAATGCTGGATCCTTCGGCAGATCCGTTTGCGGTTTCGGCTGAAAGTTCAGAAATCCCTGAAAAATTTGGGGCCTCCGATGTCTTCGATTTATCTTGGGTACAACTTCTGAATGCCTATACGTGCACCGAATGTGGTCGCTGTACCAGCGAATGTCCCGCGAATCAGACAGGAAAAAGCTGTCTCCTCGTAAAATCATGATGGATACACGAGATCGACTTGAGGAAGTAGGCAAAAATATCAAGGAAAATAGGGGCAAATTTGTAGATGACGGCAAACAGTTGTTAGATACCTATATAACGCGTGAGGAGTTATGGGCCTGTACTTCGTGCAATGCTTGTGTGGAAGCATGTCCGGTAAGTATCGACCCGCTCTCGATAATCATGGACATGCGCCAATTTTTAGTAATGGAACAATCTGCGGCCCCTTCTGAATTAAATACGATGATGGGCAACATAGAAAATAATGGAGCGCCTTGGCCTTTCAACCAAATGGATAGGATTAATTGGAGCAAAGAAATATAAAATGGATAATCAGCTAAAAGTACCCACAATGGCCGAAATGGCTGCCGCTGGAATACAGCCGGAAGTACTTTTCTGGGTGGGCTGTGCCGGCAGCTTCGATGATCGGGCGAAGAAGATTACCAAGGCCTTTGTGAAGATTTTGAACGAGGCCAACGTTACCTTCGCCGTATTGGGAACCGAAGAAAGTTGTACGGGGGATCCCGCAAAAAGGGCTGGAAATGAGTTTTTATTTCAAATGCAGGCCATGACCAATATACAGGTCATGAATGCCTATGGTGTAAAAAAGCTGGTGACAGCCTGTCCGCATTGTTTTAATACGCTTAAAAACGAATATCCCGGCCTTGGGGGACAGTATGAGGTAGTGCATCATACTCAGTTTTTAAATGAGTTATTGGCTGAAGGTAGAATTTCCGTCGAGAGTGGAAAATTTAGAGGAAAACGGATAACCTACCATGACCCCTGCTATCTAGGGAGAGCGAATGGCATCTATGAGGCGCCTAGGGAATTGATCAAAAAACTGGATGCAGAATTGGTCGAGATGAAAAATTGCAGGAAAAAGGGGCTGTGCTGTGGTGCTGGTGGAGCCCAAATGTTCAAAGAACCTGAAAAAGGGGCTAAGGACATCAATATTGAACGCACTGAACAGGCACTTGAAACCCGGTCGGAAATAATTGCCGCCGCCTGTCCTTTTTGCAATACTATGTTGACCGATGGAGTGAAAGGCAAGGAACAAGAAATGGCTGTCAAGGTACTAGACATCGCAGAATTGATCGCGAGTGCGAAAGACCTATAAACGGGAATCAGCGTTGAATTAGATTCCTGCCACCTAAGGGAACTGGGTAACTATTAAATTGAGATACAACTATGCTGATTGACTTCAAGACATTATCAAACGATTCGAGGATCTGGATCTTTCAAGGAAGTCGGAGCTTTACTAATGAAGAATTGATCGAGATCTCTAAATCCATGGATCGCTTTATCGAAGATTGGACCGCCCATGGAGCTGACCTAAAGGCGGGCTATGAAATTCGATACAATCGTTTTATTGTCTTAGGGCTGGATCAATCGTTGAATAAAGCTTCCGGTTGTTCTATTGATGCCTCGGTGCACTTTATCCAGGCCTTGGAAAAAAAATACAATGTCGAATTATTGGATAAGATGAATGTTTCTTATAAACAAGGTGAATTCATTGCCTACAAACCATTGGTCGAATTTAAAAAAATGGCCAAACAGAAGGCGGTTTCCAAAAATACGATCGTCTTCAACAATCTGGTCAATAATAAACAAGAGTACTTAGAACACTGGGAAGTCCCGGCCTCCGAAAGTTGGCACGGCCGGTTTATGTGATTTCCAGGCCTTATTAAAATTGGGTATTTTGATCATACCCATTTGATTTATTCGATGAAATGCAATAATTCATAGGGTTATAAGTTATTGCCTAAGAGATATTTTTATGCGGATTTTTACTTGCTTCCTCCTTTTTCTTACTATATTTTTCGTCAGGGCACAAACGAATCCATTGATATCGGTAGATAGCCTCTCACAGCAAAATTGGGTCGAGACCCAATACAATGCGATGTCATTGGATGAAAAATTAGGGCAACTTTTCATGGTGAACGTAGCATCGAGCCAGAACAAGGCCGCCACCGATAAAATCAAGGAATTGATCGAACAACAGAAGATCGGGGGGGTGATATTTTCTACCGGCGGTCCGGTGCGCCAAGCAAAACTGACCAATACCTATCAATCGCTATCAAAGACACCGCTACTAATCGCGATGGATGCTGAATGGGGCGTTTCCATGCGACTTGACTCGACCTATGCGTTTCCTTGGAATATGACCCTTGGTGCTATTAATGACAATAGCATTGTTGAAAAGGTTGGCCGTCAAATCGGACTGCAGGCTAAAAGATTGGGCGTTCAAATAAATTTTGCCCCTGATATCGATATAAATATAAATCCTCAAAATCCTATTATCGGAAATAGATCATTCGGTGAGGATCGGGATAATGTTGCAAATAAGGGAATCGCATTTTTAAAAGGAATGGAAAGTGCCGGAGTCCTGTCTACCGCCAAACATTTTCCGGGACATGGTGATACAGCAACCGATTCGCACAAGGCATTACCAATCATCAATTTTACAAAAAAGCGCCTGGATAGTATTGAACTGTACCCGTTTGCCAAATTAATCGATGCGGGGGTGAGCAGTGTTATGGTCGCGCATCTGAGTGTTCCAAGTTTGGAACTCCAGGACGATTTACCATCTTCCCTATCCGAACAGATTATTTCGGGACTACTTATCGAACAAATGGGGTTCAAGGGCTTGGTATTTACCGATGCATTGAATATGAAAGGAGTGGCAGATCATGGTGAAAACGGGGAAGTTGAATTGGATGCTTTTTTAGCAGGAAACGATATTTTACTTATGCCGACCGATATTGGCAAGGCAAAGGAAAAGTTGCGAGTGGCTTTTGAAAAAGGACGCATCAGTGAAGCGCGTTTGGCCCTTTCGGTCAAAAAGATTTTAATGGCCAAATACAAGGCAGGTCTTGCCGAAAAGAAATTGGTCGAACTAGACAAGCTATATGAGGACTTGAACTCCCTAGAAGACGAGGTGGTGTATGAGGAGGCCATTGAAAATGCGATTACGGTCGTCAAGAATAAATATGATTTGTTAGGTATTAAAAATTTGGAAAACAAAAAAGTAGCGTACGTGAAATTCGGGGACGATGATGGCCAACCGTTCCTAAAGGAATTGAACGCCTATATGAATGTCGACCAAGTAAATGCTGGGGATATCAGCACCTTAAAAGAACGTTTACAGAACTATAACCTTGTCATTATCGGATTGCATAGAAGTAATGAGAGTCCCTGGAAACCCTATCAATTTACTGAAAATGAGCTACAGTGGCTCGATGAAATCGCGAATGAACGCGGATCCAATCTCATTTTATCACTTTTTGTGAAACCCTATGCACTGCTAGATATACAGTCGTTCGAAAATATCGACGCGATTGTAGTGGCCTATCAAAATAGTGTTTTGGCACAACAAAAGGCGGCACAGGTAATTTTTGGCGCATTGCCGGTCAAAGGTGTCCTTCCAGTGACGGCAAACCCTGAATTCCCTGTGAATACCACTGTTCAAATAGCATCTTTGATGCGTTTGGGCTATAGTATTCCCGAACGCGTCGGTATGAGTTCGAGCAAATTGTCGGTAGTAGACCAATTGGTCCAAGACGGCCTTGATTCCCTAATGTTTCCTGGGGCAGAAGTCTTGATCGCCCGGAAAGGTAAAGTAATCTACAATAAAGGTTTTGGCAAGCCAACCTATGAATCATCCGAAAAAATCACTCCTGAATCTATCTATGACCTCGCTTCGCTTACGAAGGTATTGGCCACCTTACCCGTCATTATGAAGATGGAGGAAGATGGGAAAATTGCCTTAAGTGAAACTTTTGAGGAAATGGTTCCTGAATATTCTGATTCAGAGCTCAAAAATGTAACCGTGCTCAAGGCGTTATCGCATTATGGCAGGCTGCCCTCATGGATCGCATTTTATGTTGATACCTTGGACAAAGATCATAAGCCATCAGTTGAATTTTATCGCAATACCCCGACCCCGGGTTTTTCTATCAAGGTGGCCGAGAATCTTTTTCTCTCTGATGTATATCGTGATTCGATTTACAATCGTATTGGCCGCCAAAAATTGAAATCAAATAGATATCGCTATAGTGATGTAGCATATTATGTGATGAAAAAATATATAGAGGACACCTTTCATGAAGGCTTGGACAAAGTGGCAAATGATTTTCTCTTTGGGCCGATCGGTGCGGCTAATACTAGCTACAATCCATTGGATAAATTTCCAAAAAATAGGATCGTTCCCAGTGAGATCGATAAATACTTTCGATATCAGACGGTACAAGGCTATGTGCATGATATGGGCGCTGCAATGCAAGGAGGCGTAGGGGGACATGCCGGTTTATTTGCCAATGCGAATGATGTGGCCAAGATTATGCAAATGTATCTGCAGGAGGGTTTTTATGGTGGAAATCGGTTTTTGGAAGCCAGGACGATCAAAAAATTCAATACCTGTTATTTCTGTGATCAAAATGTTCGGCGAGGCATCGGTTTCGATAAACCTGAAATCAAGGGCGGCGGACCCGCTTGCGAGTGCGTATCACGTAAGAGTTTTGGCCATAGTGGGTTTACAGGCACCTACACCTGGGCTGACCCGGAAGAAGAGCTGGTATATGTCTTCCTATCCAATCGTACCTACCCGACTGCTTCCAATACCTTGTTGGTCAAATCTGCCTTGCGAACCCGGATCCAAAAGGCGATTTACGAAGCGATTCTCAACTAGATCGTAAAATTTATAACACTATTACAGCGGAACATTAACCAATTCTTAACGCGCTGTAGTGTAAATAAAACCTTCGGTTTTCGACATAGCAAGGAGTTTTCACTAAATTTGAAAAATGAAAATAGCCATAGTTTGTTACCCAACTTTTGGAGGGAGTGGTGTTGTAGCCACTGAACTCGGAATTGCATTGGCCAATCGGGGCCATGAAATACATTTCGTAACCTATCAGCAACCGGTACGGCTAGAACTTTTGAGCAGTAGGATCCATTTTCACGAAGTGCACGTACCCGAATACCCATTATTTCACTATCAACCTTATGAATTGGCATTATCAAGCAAATTAGTAGATACCATTAAGTTGTATGGCATTGAATTATTGCACGTGCATTATGCGATTCCCCATGCGTACGCAGGCTATATGGCTAAAAAGATGCTGGAGGAGGAAAACATATACATTCCGATGATTACCACCTTACACGGTACCGATATTACGCTGGTAGGGAAACATCCATTTTATAAACCGGCGGTTACTTTCAGTATCAATCAATCGGATGTGGTTACCTCGGTGTCTGAAAACCTGAAGCAGCGTACTTTGGAATTTTTTGATATAAAAAAGGAGATTCTGGTCATACCCAATTTTATCGATAAAAGAAAATACAATCTATCATTCACCGATTGTCAGCGGTCGCTCATGGCAAATGAAGATGAAAAAATTATTACGCATATCAGTAATTTTAGAAAAGTAAAGCGCATTCCCGATGTGATCTATATTTTCAATGAGATCCAGAAAAAAATGCCAGCCAAAATGATAATGGTAGGGGAAGGGCCTGAAAAAGAAGTGGCCGAAAGACTTTGTAATTCCCTGGGTCTCGGGGAGAAAGTCGTTTTCTTGGGAAATAGCAATCAAATTGATCGCATTCTGTGCTTTTCCGACCTGTTCTTGTTACCTTCCGAATCGGAGAGTTTTGGGCTGGCCGCCTTGGAGGCAATGATCAATAAGGTGCCCGTAATATCAAGCAATGCCGGGGGTATTCCCGAAGTAAATATTGATGGGGAAACCGGATTCTTGAGCGATGTTGGCAATATTCAGGAAATGGCGGCGAATGCGTTGCGGATCCTTGAAAATCCACTGACCTTGGAACGGTTTAAAAACAATGCCTTTGAGTCTGCCAAACGATTTGATATTTTGAAAGTATTGCCTTTGTATGAAGCAGTATACGAAAAGGCCTATAACGCCCGATTTAAAAATTCATTCGGTTAATATGAAATCTTGGTTTTGGCTCTTTTTGACAATCTTTGTAGCATGCCATGGTCAGCGGAAGGCTGTCGGTGAAAAGGGTTTGGACGCTAAAAAAATGACCTCCGATTACGCAATGGAACTTCTGACTCAGGATAACTATGGGGGTACCGAGCTGCCAGAGACCTTGGTCATTCATAACGGGAAAGGCCTACAGGACTTTTTCTCAAAAATCAATCGCACCAGAAAACCGGGTCTTCCTGTCCCACAGGTGGACTTTTCAAAAAACATGGTACTTATTTATTGCCCGGGTGCCCAAAGGGGCGGAAATACCCCCAAGCTCACTTTGGTCGAGGAAAGTAAAACGTCTTTGGTTTTTGAACCAATTAAGGACATGGCTATAAAAACTACTGCATCGACGGCACAAATCACTCCGTTTAGTGTTTATAAAATTCCATTGACTTCAAAAGAAATCAGTTTTAAGGGCATCGAGTAAATCAGCGACTTTTTTTACCTTTAAACTAACCATCGAGAATACCTGCTGTTCGTAGTACTTTTTTGTTTTAATAGGCTCTTACCCATAATTTTACCAATTATTACCCCTTAAATACTTAACCTATGAAATACAGTGTACTACTATTGTTTGCGATCATATTAGGTGGTTTCAATCAGATTTTTTCTCAGGATGACCTGCAAACAAAGAATGATCTCGAACTACAGGACGACCTACAACTAACAAGTAAGGACAGTATCGTGATAAGCGCCTGGACCGTAGGTCTCGGCTATAATTTTGTCGACGATTCCGCTACCCCTTTTGGTCAATATTTTTTGAATATGAAGGAAACGTGGCATGGACTGCCCTATCCATCATCAGTAAGTATCGGTCGCTCTTTTAAGAACGGATTGGGTCTTAAGGTGGTCGGATCTTATAATAAATATAAGGTTGGTAAATTGGTAGATGGGCAAATAAATACGATTCCACGAAATTATTATGCCTTTGACGGCATGATAAGTTATGATATAAATAAACTAATCGGTGAGACCGGCTGGTTCGACCCTTTTCTACAAGTGGGGGCGGGGTACACTTCAATTGGCGGCGTGAAACGGAGTACCGCCAATGCGGGATTTGGTTTCAATATATGGTTGAACGACCAATGGGGTCTTGATTTCAATACCATGGGCAAATGGGGTATCCCTAAAGGTTCTACAAAACAACTTCAACATTCGGCCGGGGTGGTATATCGATTTGGAATCGAAAAAGGACTCTCTAAAAAAGGCGCCGAAAAATTGGCATTGATCGACTCCTTGGCCAAAGAAAAGCAACGACAGCAAGATTCGATTGCAGCGATGAACAGGGCCAAAGAGGAAGCGGCGTTGGCAGAGCGATTGGCCAAAGAACGCGAGCAAGCCCAATTAGCAGCTGCCGAAAAGGCTCGCTTGGATGCCTACAACCAACGAAGAAACGACCTACAGGCTGAAATTGATGCTTTAGGGAACATTCAATTTAATTTTAATTCCTCGATTTTGACGAAGGACGATAAGGCAAAATTAGATCAGTTGACACAGATCCTAATGAGGGAATCCACATTGACCCTGCAAATCAATGCGTACACCGATTCAAGAGGTCCCGATCAATACAACGTTTGGTTATCGGAACGTAGGGGTGAAACGACTGCGACCTATTTACTGGGCAAAGGGATCGAAGCAGAACGCCTAGCCGTTGAAGGGCATGGGGAAACCGAATTGTTGAACGAATGTGATGACGCTACCTATTGCACCGAGGCCAAACATCGTATAAACAGAAGATCAAGCTTTAAGGTACTTGACTTGTAAGGGGGGGCTAAATCTAGAAATTAATGGTATGATTATACCTTTTTTAAAGTTATACTAAATTGCATTTGCAAGGTTATTAAATGCTGAAGCTTCAATTGTTAGCATTTAAAATTAAGAACGGACTTAAGGTTGATATTTAATACACGATTAATAGTGTATGTTTAAATATTTTTAAGGCATGGCATTCATATTTTTAGATGAATGCCATGCCCTTTTAGTTACTAGGGCAATTGACAAGGGCCATGTAGTTAAGAAGGATACTCGAAACTTGATAAAACTGAGCACATTTTGGCAAGGAAAGCGTCTATTAAAACCTGATCAACTTTCTGTATGCAAGTTATTTTTAACCGTTAGGATCATTTCGCTCTTGGTTCCTTGCACGAGGAATGTATTGCTTTTACCCACCATCTGAAAGACGTGTATGTTCTGCGATGGTTCAAGTTGCAGGTATTGAAAGTCGTATACTGGCTTGCGCAAAAATGCAAAGGCATCGCTTTCGATATCAATAGGTTTTTTTTGGTTACTCCCATTAGAAATCGTAGCTACTTGTGATTCGAAGATCATTTGCTCCGTAGCGCTGATTTTTGCTGTTTTTGCTGTAAAAAAAGATGCTAATTTGGTAAAAAGGGTATTTAGGTTTCTCCTTTTAAGATGCTCCTTAAGATGCACAAATGCGTACATGGCATGCGCTTCCATTTTTGCGATTAAATCGCGTGAATTATATACGACATGATGATGGTAGTTATAAATCAGGTTACACCATCTTTTTTTGTATTCCAAATCGCCGTACCCCATTTCCAGGATTTTAAACCCATGCTGCAAACACCATTCGATTTGTTTGAAAATCGCCGTATTGCCAAGACCAAATTTACTGTAATCGATGTCATAGGCCGGGATTGCACTGAATAATACGTGTTGTAAACGATAGGTAACGGTTATTTGGATAGGCTTCAGGTCATCATAAATTACGAATACCAGGGCCTTACCCACAAGCAGATCTTGGTATAAAGCAGAATATAATAATGACCAGTTCGATAGATTTTTATTTATGTCATTACGTTGATCGAACCGGTCGACTAGCAATTTTTTTAAGTAGCCCATCAGGAACTCGTACTCCTCTTCAGTGATCTCTTTCCCATAGACCTTGAAGTTTATACTAAAACAGCGTGCTAATCGATCATTGCGTTTTAGTATATTCTTGGTATCTTTTTTAAATTGGGATCTAACGTACTCTTTTGCATTTTCATGATCTTGGAGATCGACGGCATACCCTAGATTGGTCTGCTCGATATTTTTTAGCAGAAAATCAGGATGTAGTAGATAGTCAAGATAGTTAGGTACAAGCATGAAGGAACCAACGCTGAATTTCGTGGCAGAAACCGAGGGACGATTCTTAAAATCCAAGATTTCCCTATTTTGATTAAACCCAATTGTAGTATAACAAGTAGGCAACTCCTGAATTTTATATAATTGTTCGAAGAAATTCATTGGTATCTATCTTAGGAAACAGGGTGAGGGTTTTGAATGCAAAAAGAACCACATACACGTACCCCCTGTTCCTAGCTGGTTTTTTGAATTCTTAATTTTTCCAGTTATGGTGTTTGATTTTTTTCATTTTGGTATAATAATATACTTTATCGAGCTGAACTAATTCACCAATGATCCCTTTGTTTCTTAACCACTGTTTCAGGATGAATTTTTTTGCCATCAAGGTTGCCCGAATTCTAGAGGGTAGGGAACTGGGGTCATAAAACAAATGATATTCAAAACGATAGGTATGATTACTCCATCGTACTTTATTTTCGGTAGCGCCTTTAGAAACATCCCAGACCGCAAACTGATTTTCAAAACACCATTCCAAATTTTTCAGCATGGCAATATCCCCCATACTGTACTTATAATAGGCGACATCATATATTTGAATAAAGCTGAAAACAATATCCGCTTTGTGAAAATTCAAGGTAACGGTAATCGGCTTCTTCCCGTCATAGATAACACAGATCGAAGCCTCTTTGGCTACTATTTTAGGATAAAAAAGTTCGTAGTTTTTTTTCCATTCCAAAAGATATCTATTGAACACCTTCTTTTGATCAAAGCGTGTTTTCATGAGCGAATAGCATACATCAAAAATAGCATCGTATTCTAACTTTTCTATTTCGCCAAAGTAAAAAGCGTAGGTAACCTCATGCTCGGACTCCAAGTTTCTGATTTTCGCCCTTAAATTTTTTCGAGAATTTCTACCGAATGTTTTATTGATCAGGGCAGTTATGTCATCGAATTTTTTAAGGTTTATTAGATAACCCTCATACTGCGGGACACGCAGAATTTGAAGCGGATAAGCGTTCTTAGAAAGCGGTGCTTCTAAATAATCCGGGATATCAGTGACAACGGTAAGATCCTTACGTATGTTTGGAGCCACTGCAGCATATTCCCCACGAATTTTTGTTCCCGTTATCGTATTGGTCAGGATAGTTTCGTAGTGGGGTTGAATGGTGTTCCCAATACAAAGATCTAGTACGAAATTTAATTCTTTATCGGCCATCACTTGTTTTGAATTTCACGATCTGATTTTATAGGTCTCAATGGATTCGAGTAATTTGTACATATGGGTTACTCGATATCCGATTTGGGGTTTTTCTTTAAAAAATAGGTAAATTTATGCAGTAAATTATTGGCCCCAGTATCCCGGAGGAATTGTTTTAGCCGAAAGAAATTGTAAAGGAAACGGGCAATGACCTTTGCCTGGACCGATTTGGAATCGTACACAATGTGGTATTCAAAATCATACGGGGTGCTTCCCCATCTTTTTTTATAGTCATAATACCCTTTGGAAAAGTCAACTTTATGGAAGTTATTATTAATAGCCCATTCCATGAGTTTCAAAATATTGACGGTTCCCACATTGAATTTCGAATACGCCGTATCAAAGACCGTAATAGCAACGAATAGGGTATCATCTCCCATAAAATTAAGCATGACACCTATTGGTTTCCGTTCATCGTACACCACAAAAATAGAAGCACTTTTTTCAAGGACCATCTCATAGACCACTTCACTATAAAAAGCCCACTCTATGGGATCAAGATTATTGTTCGTCTCCTGCTTTTCGGTATACCGCCGCTCAAGTAGCTGTCTAAATGCAAAGAATATTACATCATATTCCGCTTTTGAAATCGCCCCGTAAAACATCTTATAGGAGATTGAAAAAGAAGCTTCCAGGGTTTTCTTATAGCTGCGTATCTTGTACCGGCTCTTTCTATTAAAGACCGAATTCAAATAGGTATCAAGAGAAGTATAAGGGTCAAGATCGACAAGGAAACCTGGATACTGTTTCGTTCTAAGCACGTTAAAACGATCATTAAAAGCTATTTCCTGCTTAAAATAGGTAGGGACATCATAAATCAGGAATACCTTATTTTTATAGGTAGCTTCAAAATCAGGAGTAGGGGTATAGCTGATACCTTTTGTATGGGTTTTACCTACATTGATATACAGCGGTAATTTTCTGTGCTTGACAAAATCCAAATCGCCAAAAGCACGAAATGATTCCGAGGGTTCACCCTTGTTAAAATGTTTTAACCATACATGGGTGAACAATTTTGACAAGAACGGATTGCTTTTCATAAGATCATACAACTAGGCCTATAGTTCGCATCTATAGCTAGGAAAGAAGTTTAAACAGGCATCATTAAGATTCGCGTGTTCACGCTTTTGTTTTTTCGCTATCAATTCATTGTAAACCTCCTGATTCACGATGTACTTCCAGACTTTGAAATCCTTATAATTCTTGGAGAAACATGATTTAAATTGAAATAAGGAATCCTCTCTACTGCCAACGCCCCCACCTAGATTAAAATAGGTATAGTTTTCCTTGGTAGCAATTTGCCGCATCTCATCAATCAATAATTTTATCGGATTGAGATAAAGATATTCTTCCCGGCTTCCGGATAGGTGATATTGCACGATATCTTCCGGTCCACCTGTTTTGATCTGTTTGTTAATTGCATACTCATTTTAAATCCTCGCAAATATATTTTATTTATTTTCCCGGCTTCAGAACTACTATCATCGCCTGTTGTGTCACTCACTTCATCCTTCTGTTCGCTACTCAACTTTTTTGTTTCACGCAAAGAAGCAAAGTTTTGCAAAGCCGCAAAGCCTTCTTAATTCTTTGCGTTCCTCATAGCGCCTTTGCGTGAAATCATTTTTTCAACCACAACATCACCAGCGCAGTTATGATCATATTCAGCAACGCCAATGGTATCAATTTTTTCCATCCCAGGTTCATCAATTGATCATAACGGAAACGGGGGATCGTCCATCGTATCCACATAAACACAAAAAGGAACATTAATATCTTTATCATCATACACTGAAACCCGATAAAGGTCAACCAGAATGTGACTCAATCCCCATGATGCTTCATTCACAAATGGAATATCATAACCGCCAAAAAATAAAGTTGCCATTACCGCACTGCTGATGAACATATTAATATATTCAGCAAAAAAATAAAATCCCAGTTTCATGGATGAATATTCCTGGTGATAACCAAAGTTCAATTCGTTTTCTGCTTCGGCCAGGTCAAAAGGTGTCCGGTTACATTCCGCCAAGGCACAAACAAAAAATATAATGAAGCCAAGGGTTGGTAAATAATATTCCACCATGCTGCTACCTGATTTGCAACGATCTCACTCATCTTTAATGAACCTGTCATAACATCAACAGCAATCAATGCCAACCCCATTGGCAATTCATAAGACACCATTTGCGAAGCGCCGCGGATAGCTGCCAATAATGAAAATTTATTATTGGATGCCCATCCGCCGATCATAATTCCATATACACCCACACTTACTACGCTGAATACATATAATATTCCCATATTGACATCAGCTATCTGCAATGGAATCATCTCCACCCTTATTGTAATGAATGGAGTCCCCATGGAATAACAGCACTGGTCAGCAACGCTGTGATCATTGCCAGGCAGGACCTAGAATAAATAAAAATTTTGATGAAGCAATGGAATGATCTCTTCTTTGAAAAATAATTTTCCTCCATCCGCTAAGTGGTTGCAAAATTCCAAATGGGCCCGCCCGGTTAGGGCCGATGACGGTCCTGAAACAATGCCGCGACCTTTCTTTCCGCATAAGTGGTGTACATAGCAATCACAAGAAATGACAATGCCCACATGATGCACGAAAATCAGCATCAGTCTTTCCCAATAATACAAAACCAAAGTCAATTGACTATTAAAATAACATTGTTCTTTTATTATATGCTCTTTGTTCTTTTCAAAGTTTTACTTGTTGCCGGTCCCCAATTTTACTTAGATCAACTGAAGGATCATTCACATCACTGATATCTTGAATATCCATCAACAATTTTGGATCCCTTCCTCCCATCACTTCTGCAATTGTTTCTTGCGGCATTTTTAATCCGGGATATTTATTTTGTGCAATCACGGAATGACGGCTGATATTGGTCAGACCTTCTATCACCCAATCACTTGTTTTCTTTTTATCAAAACGGCAGGCATTGCATATCCAGCCTGGTTTGCCATCATAACTCTGCACTTCGCCCCATTCATCTTTTCGGGCTGTTACCCCAATACTTCATCACCACGGTTCCATAATGTTACTTTTCCACAGCATGTTGGACAATCACGGTGTGCATCCACCGGCTTGGTAAACCAAACCCTGTTTTTAAACCGGAATGTTTTATCAGTTAATGCACCAACCGGGCAAACATCAATCATGTTTCCGCTAAAATCATTATCAATTGCTTTTGAAATATAAGTTGATATTTCTGCATGATCGCCCCGGTCCAAAATACCATGCACCCTTTTATCTGTTATCTGGTCGGCCACATAAGTACAACGGTAACAAAGAATACATCTTGTCATGTGCAATTGTATGTACGGACCAATATCTTCTTTTTCAAATGTTCTTCTTTTAAATTCATAACGGGTTCCTTCTTTTCCATGCTCATAACCCAGGTCCTGCAAATGACATTCGCCGGCCTGGTCGCAAATCGGGCAATCCAGCGGATGATTGATCAATAAAAATTCCACCACACCTTTCTTGCATCTATTACTTTTTCGCTGGTAATATTTTTTACTTCCATGCCATCCATCACCGTTGTTCGGCAACTTGCCACCAGCTTTGGCATTGGCCGCGGATCTTTTTCAGAACCTTTGCAACTTCTACCAAACAGGTACGGCATTTACCACCACTACCTTGCAACTTGCTATAATAACACATGGCAGGCGGAGTCACATCACCACCAATCTGCCGTGCAGCATTAAGTATAGTAGTTCCCGGCTCCACTTCAACCGTGATATTGTCGATGGTTACTTTAAATAATTTTTTTTCTGTCAGTCTGACATTATATTATTTCTTCTATGAACTAATTCATGAGTTATTAATACTGCTACCACCTCTAACGGATCTGCATAATGCTGCCAATCCATAATTTCTTCTTTGTGCATTCTTCCGGATTCAATACATGCCATTCAAATTCATCCCTGAAATGCCGGATTGCTGCTGCTACCGGCCATGCCGCCGCATCACCCAACGGACAAATCGTATTTCCTTCTATCTTTCTTTGAATATCCCAAAGCAAATCTATATCACTCATCTTTCCTTTGCCATTTTCAATATTCAATAAAATTTTTTCCATCCAGCCTGTTCCTTCCCGGCAGGGTGAACATTGTCCGCAACTTTCATGGCGGTAAAATCTTGCCAATGTATAATGTATGTTCTTACCACGCATTGTCTTCATCCAAATACAATAAAACCACCTGAACCCATCATAGAGCCTGTTGCAAATCCGCCATCAGCAAGACTTTCATAATTCATCATCCTTGTTTCCCCTTTGGCTGTCTTCAATAAAAGATTGGCCGGTAAAATAGGAACAGATGAACCGCCGGGAATACAGGCTTTTAATCTTTTTCCATTGGCAATACCGCCGCAATATTCATCACTGTAAATAAATTCTTCAACAGAGATGGTCATATCAATTTCATAAACACCAGGCTTATTGATATTGCCACAGGCAGAAATCAATTTTGTTCCGGTAGATTTTCCGATACCGATTTTTGCATATTCTTCACCACCTTCATTGATGATCGGAACAACTGCCGCAATGGTTTCTACATTATTGACAACAGTTGGGCAATCCCAAAACCTTTTACCGCGGGAAACGGAGGTTTGATCCTTGGGTTTCCTCTTTTACCTTCCAATGATTCCAAGCAAAGCGTTTCTTCTCCACAGATATAAGCACCGGCACCACGATGAACATATATTTCGCAATCGAAACCTGTTCCTAAAATATTTTTTCCAAGCCATCCATTATTCTTTGCTTCTGCAATTGCCTGTTCCAGTATATCAACAATCCATGCATATTCACCACGGATATATATATAGGAAACTTTGACCCAACGCAAAAGATGAAACGATCATTCCTTCTATCAATAAATGCGGAATGAATTCCATTAAATATCTATCCTTAAAGTTCCGGGTTCAGCTTTCATCTGCATTCACAACCAAGTAACGTGGCACCCTTCCGGCTTTGCCAAAAAACTCCATTTCATTCCTGTAGGAAAACCTGCACCACCACGTCCACGAAGACCGCTTTTCTTTACTTCTTCCGTTAATCGCATCAGGACTCATTGTCTTCAATGCTTTTTCCACACTGCGGTAACCACCTTCACGGCGATACACATCATAGAACCTGATGTTTTCAATATGTGCTTTATCTAATAATAATTTTCTTCCCATTAATATTTTAATCTTCAATGAATTATTCTATTTTATGATTTGCACTGTCTTGCAAACAATATCCATTGATTTCCCTTTTTCACCCACACTTCCAGTACTTTTAAATGAATATGTAGATACTATTTCCGCCTTTGATGACACAGTATAGTCCCCTGCAAAATCGAACATTGGCAATATCTGTATCCATCAGATAGCCTGTATACTATCTTCTCAGATTGAGTCGATACTATTGTAATATCATCCCGGTTTACAAAATCCTTGATCAAATCAGCCTTTATTCTGTATCCATCCACTGCTATGACCATAACTCAACGCATCATCTGCTATGCAGGTTTACAGAGAATACTGTCTTTTCCTGATCTATCAATGCCTGGTGAAATTCTTTCATCGTCACCTGTTATTTTTGCCTTCGATCTGATTTGAGCATGTTGCCTTACAGAAACAAATAATGAAAATGCAAATAACTAAAATCTTTTTCATATAGCTTAATTATTATTAGCTGCATTTCTTCTGCATTCTTCAATAATTGCATCCACTTTTTCTTTTGTCAAATGCTCCCGGTAATTTTTTCCCATCTGCATCATCGGCGCATAACCACAGGCGCCAGACATTCCACCGTTTTTAAAGTAAACATTCCATCAGCTGTTGTTTCCCCCGGCTTGATTCCCAGTTTTTCATTTATATACTGTAATGATATCATCGCTTCCATTCAACATACAAGGGCCTGTCTGGCAAACTTCAAACATATATTTGCCAACAGGCTTCAAATTATACATGCTGTAAAATGTAGCCACTTCATACACTTCAATAGGTTCAATGTTGTAATAATGAAGCCACATAATCCATCGTACCGGCACATCAGCCAGCCGCCAAATTCCTCTTGTGCCAAGATGCAATACAGGCAAGCATAGCACTTTTCTGTTTCCTTCCGGATAGCGAGCTAATGATCTGTTGTACTTCTTTTAATTTTTCTTCTGAAAATTCATACATTCATAATTACAACTTATTCAATTAATTATTTTATAGCATCCATTTCTCCTGCAATCAAATTCAAACTGCTCATCGTAATAATTGCATCACTCAGCATGCCACCTTTTATCAATTCTTCAAAAGCCTGGTAATAAATAAAACATGGCCTGCGGAAATGCAAACGGTAAGGTGTCCTTCCGCCATCACTGATCAGATAAAATCCTAATTCACCATTTGCCCCTTCTACCGACTGATATACTTCACCAGACGGGCATTTCAGTTTCACCCATCACAATTTTAAAATGATAGATCAGTGCTTCCATTTTTGTATAAACATCTTTTTTTTCCGGCAAATAATATTCAGGTACATCTGCATGAAACACTTCTGCATCCGCTCCTTTGAATTCCTGTACTTTCTGATAAGCCTGTTCAATGATGCTCAGGCTTTGCCACATTTCCTCGTTCACGCACCAGGAAACGGTCATAACAATCGCCCGTTGTTCCAACCGGTATATTAAAATCAAAATCTTCGTAACTGCTGTAAGGTGTATGCACCCGTACATCATAATCAACACCGGCAGCACGGAGATTAGGACCGGTGAAACCATAATTCAATGCCCTTTCTGCACTGATAGGCCCTGCACCGATTGTTCGGTCCATAAATATCCGGTTGCGGTTAAACAGATTTTCAAATTCTTTTAACACTTTCGGATATTCTTTTAAAAATTTTTCCAGTTTCTGAAAAGCAATGTCATTAAAATTTCTTTCAAAACCACCGATACGGCCAATATTAGTTGTTAAGCCTGGAGCCACATACTTCTTCATATATTTCATAAATCAATTCGCGGTACTGCATCACATAAAGAAACCCGTATAAGCGCCGGCTATCCACACCTACAATTGAATTACAGATCAGGTGATCTGAAATTCTTGCCAGTTCCATGATGATGATACGGAGATAATCAACCCGTTTGGGCGTTTTTACACCCAACAATTTTTCGCAGGTAAGATGCCAGCCCATATTATTGATAGGGGATGAACAATAATTCAACCTGTCGGTAAGTGGGGTGATCTGGTAAAGGGTCTGCGTTCTGCAATTTTTTCAAATGCCCGGTGAATATAACCTACAGTTTGTTCTGCTGAAACAATTCGTTCGCCATCCAGCTCAAGTATATTCTGAAACACACCATGTGTAGCCGGGTGTGTAGGCCCAGGTTCAGCGTGGTGGTTGTTTTTTCAATACTTCCTTCCGGTAATTTTATATGATGTTCTGACATATCCCTCAGATCTCCCTAAAGGGGATGATTTCTGTATTTTATTTTTTAACAATATTTTACTTATAACTGTTGTCATGTCCGATCTGTTTTCTGTACCAAACCTGTAGTTCCGCCTCTTCCAAACATTTCATCATCTTTATCTATCCGGTCTGATCTTCCAGTGGAAATTCTTTTCGCATCGGGAAATAATCCATTTCATCTACATTTAATATTCTTTTCAGGTTCGGATGACCAACAAAATTCACCCCATAAAAATCATATGTTTCCCTTTCCATCCAGTTGGCAGCAGAAAATAAACCTGTAGCCGTATAAACATCAGGTTGTTCAATATCTGTAAATACTTTAAACCGGATACGGATATTATCTTCCAGGTTATGCAGATGATAAACAACTGCCAGTTCTTTTCCTTTTTTTCAGGATAATGCACGCAGCAGAGATCTGTTAGAAAACGAAATTTTAATTCTTCATCATCATATAAAAAATTCAGCACCTTCAGGTTCATTTCTTTGGGTGCTTCAAAAGTGAGCATACCATATGGTTCTTCGAAATCCATTAACCTGTTCTCCAAATTTTTCAGTTAACCTTTGTTTGATATGTTCGTTTGTCAATGCCATTTTTAGAGTCAGAATTGAAGCTGCAAACATTAATTATTTTATTACTTTTAACTTGTATTCAAAGCTATTGCTAGCAGCTTTCTTCTATTGTATTCCATAACTCTCCAATAATGCTTTATACTGTTCACCATTTCTTCTTCTCAAACTTTCTTTCCCACCAGGTCCTGTATTCTCATCACTCCATCAATAATGGCTTCCGGTCTTGGCGGGCAACCCGGCACATATACATCAACCGGAACTACCTGGTCAATTCCCTGCAATACACTATATGTATCAAATATTCCGCCGCTGCTGGCACAGGCGCCAACAGCTATTACCCATCGTGGTTCTGCCATTTGCAAATAAACCTGTTTTACAACAGGCCCCATTTTTTTAGCAATAGTACCCATTACCATTAACAGATCGCATTGGCGGGGAGAAAAACCTACTCTTTCGCTTCCAAACCTTGCCAGATCATAATGTGACCCCATCGTAGCCATAAACTCAATACCGCAACAGGAAGTGGCAAATGGTAAAGGCCAGATTGAATTTTTTCTCGCCAGACCAATCACTTTATTTAATGATGTAGCAAAAAAACCTTCCCCCTGGTGACCTTCCGGCATTTCATCCATACTGATATCCTCTTCCAACGGTTTCTTATTAAGATTATATGATACAGGACGAGACATTATTATTTAAAATTTATAATTTACGATTACAGTATTAATAACAATTCAATCCCTTTCATAGCATTAATTGCATAATTTAAATATCTCAATTATTCTAATCTTCCCACTTCAAAGCGCCTTTTTTAATAATATATATAAAGCCGCAAAGGAAAAATCCTACAAACATCAATACCGCCCAAAAACCACTCCAACCCAAGTCTTTAAAATTTACTGCATATGGATAGAAGAAAATAACCTCTACATCAAACAACACAAATAAAATGGCAGTCAGAAAATATTTGATTGCCATTGGCTGCCGGGCATCTCCATGTGTTTCAATACCACTTGCAAAGTTCTGTAATTTATCGGAAGTTTTTCTCTTGGGGCCTAATAAATGCGTTACAACTGTCAGGAATGCGACCAATCCAACTGCAATGAAAACCTGTATCGCAACCGGAAAATATGAGCTAGCTTCTGTACTGTTGAGGCTTGTTTGTAATAAACGAATCATAGGTTCTTTACTGTTGTGCAAAAATAAGACGGTAACATGGAATTACCTTAACTAAAAAGAAGATGACATGATAAAATAAAAAAATCCCTGCCATTTGAGCAGGGATTTTTAATTTGACGGTGATAAAAATTCATTTATTTTTTTGCAAGTACCGGGCTTTTTTTAGCCGGGCTCTTATTAATTAACCCGGAGCTTTTATTACCTGTTTTTCCCGGAGTACTCCCTTTTGTTGGACTTGAAGTGGCTTTCTCCAAAATATCAATATTCTTCTGAATATTTTCTGCATTGGCAGTATCAAGAGATTGCCATTTCTTTAAATAAATAATAGCGCTGTCATACTGTTTTGCATCGTTTGCATAATAAATAGCCAGAAAACTGGCAGCGCTGATATATTGTTTGGCGAATTTAGATGTATCCTTTCTACTGAAATTAAGTAATGCATAGGCATCAGGAACCGCAATACTGTCTTTTCTTACTGTATCAATTACTCTGGAATTATTAAAAACCCACTCGTAACCATATGGCTGATCCGGATATTTGTTTTCCATTACTAAAGCCTCATCTCTTGATTTGGAATAGCTGGAATCGAAATAATAAGCGACCGTAAGATCAAAATAGTCATTGATTATCGGGCTGGCTTTCAATTCAATTATTTTTTGAATAAGCTGGGCTTCTTTACCGCGAAGTTTGTTTTCTTTGAAATAGGCAGCACCTTTTTTCAGCAGATCTACTTTTAAAGCTGCAAGAGTATCTACATTGGCTCCCTGCATATAGGTATTATAGATTTCATCGACTGTGCCGCCCGTTTTGCTGAGTATATCTGCTCTCAACTGAAAATCATATATGGTAACATCCTCAGGATTTTTTCTCAGAAAGAATTCATCACTGTATTTTTTCGCATTGGGATAATCGCCTTTTTGAAAATAGGAATCGGCCAGCAAGCTGTAAATCTTTGGTTTAGTGATGGTGCCAAACGCCGCCACAACACTCTCTGCTTTCGTTACTGCACATTGAAAATCTTTTTGCGCCCAGCATAACTGAGCATACAGGTATTGGTCCTGGATATCATTTTCCGGAAGCTTACTATCAATATATTTTTTCAGATAAGCTTCTGCTTCAGAAAATTTTCCTGGTATAGAAATAATAATAAAATAACTCATAATAGCCGATGGTAAATTTCGGGTCCCTTGTTACAGCCTCATTCAGGTATTTCAATACCATGTCCATGTTTTTCTGCGATTCAAATAATTTAGCCAGCCTTAAATTGGCTATAGAATAATTTGGATTAATTGCCAATGCTTTGTTGTAATAAATGTATGCATCGCTGCCCCCATTACCCGGGTCTGCCTTCCGGTAAGCATTACCCAACTGAAGAAGGGCCTCAAGATTTTTGGGATCTCTTGAAACGGCGTCCAGCAACAACTGGATCGCATATTTATAATCGCCGGTTTTTGAATTCACAATGGCCCGGCCAATTGCTGTAAGGATTTCAGGATCGTCTCCTTTTCTTGTTCTGGTCATCGTACGGGCTGTTTCAAAATTCTGGAGAGCCTGGCTGTTCTTATTTTCCAATAGATCCACATCCGCCCAAACCAACAAGCAATAAAGGTGCATTTGAACTGTTCTGCAAAGCCTTTTGATATAAGCTGCGGGCGTCAGCAACCCTGGCTCCTTTTATTTCCTCGGTTTCAAGGTACGCCTGGCCAAGCCAATAAGTAGCTTCAATGTTGTTTGGGTTAACAGCCAATAACTTTTCAAAAACACCGACAGCGTTATTAACCCTTCCGGAGTTCAGATCGTTAATCCCCTCCTCAACGGTTTGTGCTTTTAGCCCGGTTATCACTAATAACCCTGCTGCTAAACATGTGATGGTGGTTCTCTTCATTTTACTGTTCTCTTTAAATGATTGTAAATATAATTCATTTGTTTACTTTTTAAGCGTAATCGGCCTTATACCGAAATTTTTTAAAACCTGCGGTACCAGGTAAGCTCTTCTGAAAATCAATTGCCCTATATCTCCGCTCATAAATGCTGCAAAACCAAATCCCAATCCTTTATAATTCTCCTTAAGTGTATAAACCAAATCCCGTACCATAGGATAACTTTTTGTGTAAATGTTTTGCTGGTATGCTTTAACATAACCTTCTCCGCTATATGTACTCTCTATTTGAGCCATTTTTACTTCTTTCAAAAAACTCAGTTGTTCTTCATCCTCCGGGTTTCCAATCCAGCTTATTCCGATAAAACCAACCACACCCGGGTTTTTGGAAACATAATCAATCACACCTTCACTGCTGCGGGCAGCTACTGCTGAGGAAGAAAGGGAATCACCATGTAATACTGAGTCGATGATAAAACGTACGGTACTGGTTGCTTTTACGCCATCAAATACCGGAATTAATTTTTTCTTAAATTTTCCTTTCAGAATTGCCCTGATATCTGACATGGTGAATAATGAGTCTGGTGCAGCAGGATTTACAATTACTGCAACGGCATCCCTCGCTATTGTCAGGCTTTGGGGTGATACGCCCAGTGAATCAACCATGAAATCTTTTTCATAGGCATTATATCTCCTGGTGGCAATCACCATGCGGATGCTGTCCACAAAAAAATCCTTAAAACATTCCGCTTCCGGTTTATAAAGAACATTGATTTTAGTCCTGGTATGACTGGATTCATATACTTTCACCATCTCATCCAGAACGGGCTTAAAGGATTCATCGGCGCTTATTGTTATTGTTCCCCTGTATGGCGTATCCTTTAATTCATCTTGTTTTTCCTTATAAGATTTACAGCCTGTTATCCAGACCAGCAGGCAAATAAAGAAAAAAAAGAAGCTTATATTTTTCGGCTGCCGGCAACAATTCATCTGAAATATTTTTTCTGGTAGCCCCTGTAAATTCGCCATCCCCCGTATACTAAAAAAATAAATCCCAATATTTTATCCAACATATCGGGAGACCGTAAGTATTCATTTATTATACTATGAATCCTGTTTCTGAAAAAAAAGAATACACCAATCAAAATAAATATGAGACCCATACTGTAATCCAGCAAAGACTTCATCTGGGAAACTTGTTTCCTTTTTTTCTTTTCATATTCTTCAAACATCAATACCAGTTTTCAAGGGCGGCAAATTATAGAATTTTTACTGTTCAACCCCGATAAATGTTACGGGCAATACATAACTAACCGGCACATTAACACCATTCTGTAAAGCCGGGATCCAACGGGGCATTTTTTTACATACTCTTACTACTTCATTATCAAATGCATTGCCACCGCTTGTAATGATCTCAAAATTTTTAACTGATCCGTCTTTGTCCACTTTAAATCGTATATGAACGGTTTTCACTTCTCCATCTTCCAGGTCGGATGGAGTGGAAAGATTATTTGATAAGAATCTTTTTAATGCTTCCGGTCCGCCGGGAAATTCAGGGTCTTTCTCAACGGGAATAAATTCCGGTTGTTTTTCTGTAACAACGTTTACATTGTCATTTCCCGTTTTTCCCGGTTTTTCAATTGCTTTGGGTATCTCATCATCTTTTTTCCCGTCCTGAGTTTTGTCTGAGATCAATTTGTCATTCAAACTGGCAACATCAGTCAATGTTTCTTTAACCTTATCATCAGGTTTGATCTCAATTTTGCTGACATATTTCTGAGTAGCTATTTTTTCAACTGGTTTTATTACTTCCTTCGCTTTGGGCTTTTCGGGTTCTTTCGGTTTTATTTCAGGCAACTTTATTTCTGTAATTTCCACAATACGTTCATTCTTGGGCAAAGGAACAGATGAACCTTGTTTTTTTCCCATGGCATTTATAAAAACAAACATAAGGATCACCGACATTGCTGCCCCCAGTGCCGTCAATAAACGGTGGTTATATCTGCGGCGGAGTGCATATGCCCCGTAATCTTTATTTCGTTTCTCGAAAATGATATCAAGAAGATCGGCTTTCATAATTTCTTTGCTTGTCATGGTAGTGTGTTTGGTTATTAGATGCCTTTGTCAAGTAATTCCACAAGGCACAAGTAACAAGGGCCAAGCATTTCAACATATCTATTATAATGACTTTATCTCCTTTGCCTTCCCTTTTATTTTTAGTATACTTTTGTTTCCATGAAAATCCTGATGGTATGTCTAGGAAATATTTGCCGCAGTCCTCTTGCAGAAGGTATTTTACAGGACAAAGCTTTTAAGGCAGGTTTAACATGGAGTATCGAAAGTGCCGGCACCAACAGTTATCACATTGGAGAACCGCCGCATCCATTCTCACAAAAAATTGCAGGGATAAATGGCATTGATATCAGTAACCAAAGGGCAAGAAGATTCCGCCCGGAAGATTTTGATGTCTTTGATAAAATCTATGCTTTGGCGAATGATGTTCTGGAAGATATAAAAGGAATTGCCGGGAATAAATTCAATCATTCAAAAGTTGATTTGCTGATGAATGAATTGTATCCCGGAAAAAATATGGATGTGCCTGATCCCTGGTATGGGCCTGAGCCCGGTTATCATGAAACGTTCAGACTGATTGATGAAGCCTGTTATGCGATCATTACAAAATACACCACAACCCATATCATTAAAACAATAGCAGGTTCAGGGGGCTCATCCTGAAATATGTTCGTTAAAACATGATAAAATGAAATTCCATTCTTTTTAAAGTCAATGTTGAATATCCTGAAAAAACAGTATTAGATTCGCAAACACAACCGGAGAAAAGAGACGTAAAAGCACTTTTATCAAAGTAAATGTTTTTTTGGCGAAACCAGGTAAATATCCGGCCAGACCGAAATGACAATAAATTTTTCTTTTACTAAATTCATAAAATTGCATTTATGAAAACAATCATTAAAAACCTGTTTTGCTTCAGTCTGCTGGCTTTGCTTATCAGCAGTTGCGGTAAAAAAACAGCCAATGTTTTGATCCCCGACAATGCCGCTATGGTATTTCATATCAATGCGGCCTCGCTGGGTTCCAAACTCCCCTGGGATGATATAAAAAATTCAGACTGGTTTAAAATGGCAGGTAATAAGAGCCAGGCTACTGATTTTGAAAGAAAACTTTTAGAAAACCCGGACACATCCGGGATTGATCTGAAAGGTGATTTTTATATATCTATCCAAATAAAGGGTAACAATCGTTATGTGGTATTGCAGGGCAAATTGAAAGACGCAAAGGCTTATGAAGCA
This sequence comes from uncultured Flavobacteriaceae bacterium, assembly GCA_963798435.1. Classification (GTDB taxonomy): domain Bacteria; phylum Bacteroidota; class Bacteroidia; order Flavobacteriales; family Flavobacteriaceae; genus JALHST01. The sequence continues at coordinate 21,020 of CAWCTF010000005.1, read as the reverse complement.
ATGTTAACCAAAGCTGGAAAAATTAAGGACATAAAAAAAGAAGGCAGTATTAGTTACACCGGTGATAAAGACGGGCTGGTGACCTGGACCAATGACCGGTTCATTATTGTTGCTCAAACTGCCGGTTTTCAACCCAACAGGTCTGATTTTTACGGGGACCGGACTGAGAAACCCCTGACTATGGATAGTGTTTTGAAATATGCTAAAGATCTATATAACCTGAAAAAAAGTAACAGCCTGGGCAATGATTCCAGGTTTGCTTCATTGCTCCAGGAAAAAGGAGATATGCATTTCTGGTTAAATACAGGTTTACTTATGCAGGGTTCAATACCTATGGGCATGGGTGAAATGTTCAAAGCATCCTCATTAATGAAAGGGAATGCTACAGGGTACACCTTGAGTTTTGATGACGGAAAAATAACTGCTTCAGCCAAATCATGGTTCAATAAAGAACTCGGCGACTTTATGAATAAGTACAAACCCGGGAATATAAATACCGATATGCTGAAAAAAATCCCCGGCCAGGATGTAGCTATTGTTCTTGCAATGAATTATCCCCCGGAAGGATTGAAAGAATTCCTGAAATTATTGGGAATGGATGGGCTCGTAAACGGTCTTATCGGAATGTTTGACGTTTCGATTGATGATTTTGTAAAAGCAATTAAAGGCGATATGCTTTTTGCTGTTTCTGATTTCAGTGTAAAGGATAAGAAAAAAACAATTAAATTCGGAACTGATAGCATGTCCTTTTCAAACCCTGAGCCCGATGCAAAAATCTTATTTGCAACCTCCATTAATGACAAAGCTTCATTTGATAAAATAGCCGATGTTTTAAAAAAAGAAATCAGCAAACAGGAAGGCGCTGAAGAATTAGACAAAATAAAATATGCGGTAAATGACAAATGGTTCGTTGCCGGAAATTCGCAGGAAAATGTTGATGGCTTTGTTGCCGGCAATGCAACTGAACATGCTTTTATCAGTAAAATAAGCGGCCACCCGGCGGGTGGATACATTGATCTGCAAAAAATACTGGGAAGCATACAAATAAAAGAAAGTGAAGGCTTCAAAGATTTATTGTCAGGCAAAGGAAATATCTGGGAAAATATAATTTTCTATGGCGGCGAAATGAAGTCCGGGGCCATGACCAGTTATTTTGAGGTCAATATGATTGACAAAAAGACCAATAGCCTGAAACAATTCAATAATTATATCGGCGCCTTAGCCAAAACGATTAACGATAAGAAAAAGTTTTCTGATATGAGGGACGTCGTTCAACCAGATTCAATTAGTATTCCTCCCCCGGTTTCCAATTAAGGTCACTAGGATTGAAATAAATTTATTATACAATAAAAGCCACGGGTTATCAATCTACAACCTGTGGCTTTCTTTATATTTGAACCATGCAGTTGCAGGTAAAAAATTTACTGCCCTCTTATTTTGAAGAAATACAGAAAAACAATTCTGAAACCTGGGGCAAAGATTTATCATTTTCAAAAGGCGATTGGGTAAAAATAGTTGCCCCATCCGGCAGCGGTAAAACCTCGCTGATGCACTTTCTGTATGGTATGCGCAAGGAATACACGGGCAGCATCCTGTATGACGGCAATGATTTGAAAAAAAAATCCATAGAAGAAATGGCCGGGCTCAGAAAGAGTCATATCAGCATTGTTTTCCAGGATATGCGGCTGTTCCCAAGACAAACTGTTTGGGAAAATCTTGAAATCAAACGGCAGCTTAATCCATTTCATACAACTGAAATAATTACTGCCATGTGTGATAGGTTGGGTATTAAACATAAATTAACATCAGCCTGCGGCCATTGCAGTTACGGTGAGCAGCAACGGGTCTCAATTATCAGGGCGTTATTGCAACCTTTTGATATTTTATTGCTTGATGAACCGTTCAGTCACTTGGATAATGCAAATGCAGAGAAAGCCATGGAGCTGATCGGAGAAGAAACAAAAAAAAGAGATGCCTGCATCCTTTTCGCAGACCTGGAAAGAAACGAGTTGTTCCCTTACACCCGGATATTGCATTTATAAATGAATCCATCTTTTAAGCATATCAAATCCTTATTACTAACCGGCGGCAATGTGAGCAGCCGGTGGTTCTCTTATATCGGGTTGTGTTTTGGTGTGCTGCTATTACTTTGTTCCATACAGATGTATGTGAACCTGCAGCAACTAATGCATAAAAGCTCAACCCGTAAAGAGGGGTTTGATTTTATTTCAATCCGGAAAAATGTAACCAATGAAACGATGGGCAAGCCTGATCTGAATATGTTTTCAAATGAAGAAGCTGAAGAATTACGCAGGCAACCTTTTATTGACGGGGCGGCCCCATTAATAGCCAATAATTTCAGGCTGCAACTCAGCGCCGGCAGTCTGATCGCATTTCAAACTGATTTTTTTATTGAAGCCATAGACAATGAATTTATTGATACGGTACCCCCTTCTTTCACCTGGCAGGAAGGACAAGGAACAGTTCCCATTATTCTTTCCTCGGATTTCCTGGAGATATATAATGTGTTTGCTCCGGGTTATGACCTGCCGCAGGTTTCAGAATCCACCATTTCATCACTGGTATTAACCATCCATTGTCTTGACAGGCAGCAAAATGAGATTTCTTTTTATGGAAAGATCGTAGCGCTGAGCGACCGCATCAATTCTATACTCGTTCCAAAATCATTTCTTGATTGGAGTAATAGGAATTTTGGCGTTAAACCCGTAACAAAAGCATCACGAATTTATCTGAAAACAAAGGATGCGAACAATCCTGAATTGCTCAGTTTTCTGAAAAAGAAAAACTACCTGATCAATAAGGACAAAACAAGGTTTGGAAGGGTGAAGCAAGTATTACAGGGCATTTTTACCGGCCTGGGCGTTTTTGGTTTAATGGTAGTAGTACTGGCATTAATGTTGTTTTCCTTTTACCTGCAACTTCTTATCGCAAGAAGCAAAGATAACCTGCAATTATTACTTACCCTGGGCTATTCTCCGGGATGGTTAAGCAAAAAGATGGCGCAGCGTTTTATTCCCGTTTATATTATCACTGTGATAATCGCTTTAGCAGTTACAACAGTTTTACAATGGACCTTCGTGCATTATGTAATGTCCGATCGTCCTGAACTTTCTGTATTTATTCACTGGTACTTATTGGTTGCAACGGCCCTGCTTATTGTTTTATCCGCAATCACCAATTTCAGAATGGTGAAGAAACTTTTATACGATTTTTTCCGGAATTCATGATAAGACATACACCCGGTTCAGGCAAGTTAGAAGGGAAATATTTACAGGCCTTCATAAATGATGGCCGCTCCCTGTCCTACACCTACACACATTGTCGCAAGACCCAGTTTAGTTTTTCTTCTTTTCATTTCATGCAATAATGTGCAAGAAATTCTAACGCCGCTGCATCCCAAAGGATGACCAATGGCAATGGCACCGCCATTTACATTTACATTATTTATATCAAGACCCAGATCCCGGATACAGGCAAGAGATTGCGATGCAAAGGCTTCATTCAGTTCTATCAGATCTATATCAGATACTTTCAATCCTGCTCTTTGCAATGCTTTGTTAGTGGCAGGCACCGGTCCAATTCCCATAATAGATGGGTCAACCCCAGCAACAGCCATTGAAATTATTTTCGCCATTGGAATTAAGTTATATTTTTTAACCGCATCTTCACTGGCCAGCAACATCGCTGCTGCTCCGTCATTGATGCCTGAAGAATTACCTGCAGTTACTGTTCCGGTTTTAGTAAATGCCGGTTTTAAAGAAGCTAATTTTTCTAATGATGTTTCTCTTGGATGTTCGTCTGTGTCAACAATTACTTTCTCTTTTCCTTTAATTGCCTCAATAGAAACAATTTCATCTTGCCATTTGCCTGCTGCTTTTGCGGCAAAATATTTTTGTTGCGATGAAAGGCCAAAAGCATCCTGTTCTTCTCTTGTTATTTTCCATTGCTTCGCTACATTTTCTGCAGTTTCACCCATTGAAAACGGATGATACATTGCAGCGAGTTTTGGATTCACAAAACGCCAGCCCATCGTGGTATCAAATATTTCTGTTTTACGGCTCCAGGCCTCATTTGATTTATTGATTACAAAAGGGGCCCTCGTCATACTTTCCACTCCACAGGCAATGATCAGTTCTGCATCGCCGCATTTGATCATTCTTGCACCGTCCATAATGGCCTGCAAACCGGATGCGCATAAACGATTCACTGTGTTACCTGCAACTGAAACCGGCAATCCTGCCAGTAACGCAGCCATCCTTGCTACATTGCGGTTATCTTCTCCTGCCTGGTTGGCTGCCCCGGCAATCACATCTTCAATTACACTCACATCAACATTTTGATTTCTTTTCAGCAATTCTTTAATTACATGGGCCAGCAAATCATCGGGGCGTAATGAACTTAAAACGCCGCCATATTTACCAACAGGGGTCCTGATTACATCTATTATATAAGCTGTTTGCATAATTGAAAGAATCATCAAAAATAATCAACAGGGAGCAATCGGCCCTGCAAACCTAACTTTGCCGGATGCAAAAGACCAAAGTGCAAAATATCAGGACAGTTTCCCTTGCCGATATTGAACAGTATTTTGAAACGCTGGGCGAAAAAAAATTCAGGGCAAAACAGGTATATGAATGGCTCTGGTTAAAACCTGTACAGAGTTTTGAAGCCATGACAAACCTGAGCAAAGAACTTCGTAATAAACTTAAAGAAGATTTTACATTACCGGGATTAACTATTGACACCGTTCAGCATTCCGAGGATGGCACTATAAAAACCCGTTTCAAAACTCATGACGGTCACATGATAGAAGGAGTATTGATACCCACTTCTTCAAGGTTTACAGCCTGTGTTTCTTCACAGATTGGCTGTTCGCTTACTTGCAAATTCTGTGCAACAGGTTATATGGATAGGAAAAAGGAATCTTGACTTTGATGAGATTTATGACCAGGTGGCTATTATTAACCAGCAATGTGAAAAAGTAAATGGTAAGAAACTCAGCAATATAGTTTTTATGGGAATGGGCGAACCACTGCTGAATTATAAAAATGTATTAAAGGCAATTGAACGGATCACTTCACCGGATGGAATGGCAATGAGCCCAAAAAGAATTACGGTTTCCACAGCCGGTGTTGCCAAAGCTATCCGGCAACTGGGGGATGATAAAGTAAAGTTCAAACTGGCGCTTTCATTACATGCCGCCAATGATATGAAACGGCATGAGATCATGCCTATTAACGATACGAACAATATCAAATCACTGATGGACGCATTGAATTATTTTTATAAGCAAACAAAAAACGAGATCACTTTTGAATATATCTTATTCAAAAACTTCAATGATTCAATGAAAGATGCAGATGAACTGATAAAATTGTACAGGCAGGTTCCGGTTGATCTTGATAAATATCATTGAATACAACCCGATAGATTTTGCACAATTTGAAAAACCCGATGAAAACAAAGTCGAAGCTTTTATGAAATACCTCGAAAAAAACAGGGTGAATGCCCGTTTGCGCAGAAGCCGGGGAAAAGATATTGATGCGGCCTGTGGTCAATTAGCTAATAAGAATTAGTCATTCCTTAACCTGTTCAGCGCCTCCACTTTGTTCTGTACATGCAGTTTATTATAAATTTTTTTGATGTGCTGTTTGACAGTTTCATGGCTGATAAATAATTTTTCACCGATTTCTTTATAAATAAGTCCCTGCGATAATTGCTGGAGTACTTCCTGCTCCCTGGCACTTAATAAATGTGAAATTTTTTTTTCTTTTGGTTGCTGAAAACTGGCAATGACCCTGCGGGCAATAAACGGGCTCATGGGTGAACCGCCATTCATAAGTTCTTCCAGTGCAGCAATGATCTGATCCCCGGTGCTGTCTTTGAGTAAATAGCCCATGGCTCCGCCTTTGAGTGCAGAAAAGATAAATTCATCATCGTCATACATGCTGCAAATAATGCACTGTACATTTTTGTTAACTTCTCTTATCCTCGAAACAAGGTTTGCTCCATTCATACCCGGGAGTTTGATATCCACAATAACAATCCCTTTAAACTTTTGAATATGAGGCAGCGCTTCTTCCCCGGAAGAATATACGCCATCCACCTGGAAGCTTTTGCTTTCTGCTATCAGGTTTATCAGGGCCACCTGGTATTCCTTGTTGTCTTCTATTATGGATATTAAAGTCTTTATACGGGTAAATTAAGACTCTAAAACCTATAAAACAAGTCTGGCCGCAGAAAACCATGTTATGGAAAGTTAATCTACGAAGTTTTTCCTACCCCGGTTAAACCGGGGCGATTACAAACAGTCTGTAAGATGTTAAAATCATTTTCCACCTGACAGCCCTGGCGAAAGGTTTTATGATCATCAGGCGTCTAACACAAAACATTAATCATGAAAAAAATAATCTTATCAATGCTGGTATTATCCCTGGGAGTTGCTGTTAAGGCCCAGGAAATACCGGAAAGAAAAATGGAAAGACCAATGATGAATCAAAAATATCAGGGTCGTCAACACATGCAGGGCATGGAGATGAAGCAGCTAAACCTCACAGATGCCCAGAAAGAACAGTTTAAAGCTCAAAAAGAAAGTTTCCGCAAACAAATGGAAGAATTGAAAAAAAATGATAACATTACTGTGAAAGAATGGAAAAGCAGAATGGAAGCGCTTCGCAAAGATCAAAGATCAAAAATGCAGGCTATCCTGACCCCCGGTCAAAAGGCCCAGATGGAGAAAATGAGAACTGAGCACAAAGCGATGCAGGAAGTGGATGCAAAAGCAAGGATGGAAAAAATGAAGATCCACCTTGGACTAACAGACGAACAAGCAGCAAAAATCAGTAAAAACCGTTCTGAGACCATGGAGAAAATGAAAGCACTGCGGGAAAATGATAAAATCGATGCTGACAAGAAAAAAGAGCAAATGAAGGAATTGATGAAAAAACAGAAAGAACAAATGAAGTCCATTTTAACTGAAGAGCAGATGAAAAAACTCCAGGAAGGCAGAAAACAGGGGCCCGGCGGAATGCATGGTAAAAGACCCGAAAAAAAAGAAGTGATATAAAATAATTAACTATGAAATCAAAGAAAGCCTCGTTTCAAACGGGGCTTTTCCTTTATACTATCTTTGTTCCTCATTCCTGTTGCAAAACAGCAAAACCAGATACATGAAAAAGAAAACCGCGAACAACTTCACCAAGTTTGCACCTAAAAAAAGCAATGCAGCCATCAAAGAACAATTCAGGCAGGAAAAAAGAAAGTGGAAGAAGGAAAGAGAAGAGTTTTTTGAAAAGAAACGAAGCCAGCCCAGAGTTGGGAGTCAGGAGTCGGGAGTCGGGAGTCAGCAGCCTATTACAAATTACCAGAAACCAACAACCAGTAACCAGCAAATGCCACTCAATAAATTCATCGCCCACGCAGGCATTTGCGGCCGGCGTGAAGCCGCCGAGTTGGTGAAAAAAGGATTGGTAAATGTAAATGGCGAAACGGTAATTGAGCCCGGTCATAAAGTTTCAGCAAAAGATGAAGTAAAAGTAAATGGAAAGAAAATTTTCCCTGCCAAGAACCTTGATTTACATTTTGCTCAATAAGCCCAAAGACTTCATAACAACTACTGAAGACCCGCAGGGAAGAAAAACAGTTCTTGACCTGGTCAGCCGGGCTACCAAGGAAAGAGTTTACCCTGTTGGAAGGCTGGACAGAAATACCTCGGGAGTATTATTGCTTACTAATGATGGCGAACTGGCACAAAAACTTACACATCCCAGCAATGAGATAAAAAAAGTTTATCACGTTTCATTAAATAAACCCCTTGATAAAACAGATTTTGATCAGATACTGAAAGGAATTGTGCTGGAAGATGGGCCCGCCACTGTCGATGCATTGGCCTACGCTGATGCAAAAGATAGAACACAGATTGGTGTGGAAATTCATAGTGGCCGCAACCGGATTGTACGCCGCATTTTTGAACATTTAGGTTATGATGTCAAAAATCTTGACCGGGTGATATTTGCAGGTTTAACCAAGAAAAATATTGAACGGGGTAAATGGCGTTTCCTTTCTGAAAAAGAAGTGAGGGATCTGAAACATTTTGGAAAAGGGAAATAATCAACCACAGATTTTTTCATGAAAATTTCAGAATTCATAATTTTTGAGAACGATGATTTTATTGCACTCAATAAACCCCCGGGTCTGTTATCTATTCCTGACAGGAAGGGAACCGATATATCACTAAAAATTTTATTGAAAGAAAAGTATGGTGAAATATTCACCATTCACCGCCTGGATAAAGAAACCAGTGGGCTGATTGTTTTTGCAAAGAATGAAGCGGCACATAAACATCTTTCCCTCCAATTTGAATTAAGAAAAACAAAAAAAATATACCAGGGATTAGTATTAGGTTCATTGATGGATAAAAAGGGAAGTATTAATGACCCGATCGCTGAACATCCTGCGAAAAATGGCACAATGATCGTTCACCGTAATGGCAAAGAATCGCTGACCGATTATGAAGTGCTGGAAGACTTTGGGATCTACTCCTGGCTGCAGTTTCAGATACACACCGGCCGGACACACCAGATCAGGGTGCATATGAAAGAAGCCGGGCACCCGGTTGTGTGTGATGTGCCCTATGGCGATGGGAAACCGGTCCTGGTCTCTTCATTAAAATCAAAATTCAAATTATCAAAAGATGCCGAGGAAGAAAAACCAATATTAAACCGGCTGGCACTTCATGCATTTCAACTAGCATTCAAAGACACAAATAATAAATTGATTGAACTGGAAGCTCCCCTGCCAAAAGATTTAAGGGCAACTCTGCAACAGTTGGGTAAAACCCGCCTGAAGTTCGGGCAGGGAAAAAAGGGCAGATAACTTTCGTCATCGCCCCTGAGTAGGTAAGCATTAACTCTTTATTCGAGATTGGGCTGTGGTGTGTAACGCAGATAAGGTTTCACCACTTTAACTCCCTTTGGAAATTTCTTAATTGCATCTTCAGTAGTAACCGCAGGCACAACGATGACATCTTCCCCATGTTTCCAGTCAGCTGGTGTGGCCACACTGTATCCTGAGGTCAGTTGCAATGAATCCAGGACCCGCAATACCTCGTAAAAATTTCTGCCGGTTGAAGCCGGGTAAGTGATCATCAGCTTGACTGTTTTGTCGGGACCAATTACAAATAAAGAACGTACGGTAGCAGTAGCTGATGCATTCGGATGGATCATATCATACAATGTGGCTACATTCCGATCCGCATCAGCAATGATGGGAAAATTGACGGTACAATTCTGTGTTTCATTAATGTCTTTTACCCAACCTTCATGTTTGTCCAGCGGATCCACACTTACCGCCAGCACTTTTACATTTCGTTTTTCAAATTCCTTATTCAGCAAAGCTGTTTTGCCCAGCTCTGTAGTACAAACAGGTGTGTAATCAGCAGGATGCGAAAAAAGTATACCCCAGCTGCTGCCCAGGAATTCATAAAAGTCAATTTCCCCTGCAGTGGTTTGTGCTTTAAAGTTGGGAGCCGTATCTCCTAAACGGATTGCCATAGACAATAAAATTTTAAGATGAATAATTAAAAAAAGAAGGTGAAGTTATTCTATAATTTTTATGGAATAATCAATCGACGAATTTTTCTTTAACATAGCCGCTACGCCACAGTATTTATCCAATGACAGGTCAATAGCTTTTTTTAAATTGATTTCATTTAGGGGGTCTATTTTTAATTTATATACAATATGTATATCCTTAAATACTTTCGGATGTTCTTCCGTTTGACCTGCCTCCACTTCAATAGAAAGGCCAGAAAATTCAATTCTCATTTTGGTTAAAATATCAACCACGTCAATACCGGAACATCCGGCCAATGCTGACAAGAGAAGGGCTTTGGGGCCATGTCCGTTTTCCGTGGACCCGTCTATTTTTATTTTATTACCCTCGTGCTCCGATTCAAATTCATGACCTTTGATCCAGGTTGTTATTGTTTTTGCCATTTTATTTATTTCAGTTCATGTTTTTTATTACTTGAAATGTTTTCCAGCGTCCAGGTAATCTGCTGCTCAAAATTATTCTTTCTTTCCGGGCAATGAGCCTTATTGCAGATCCTGCAGGAGAAAGGAAGACAACCATCCGAATGCACAAATAACTCTAGCGATTCGTCAAATTCTTTTTTTATCAAATCCGAAAGTGCGTCAATTTCCAGGTGTGCCTCATGCACATTCAGGAACCAGGGAACGGTTAAATGACAATCAAGATGTAGGACAATTCCGTATTTAATAACCCGAAGGTTGTGCAGATCAACCCAATTTTCTCTTCGATTCGCATTTAATAGTTCCACCATCCGGCCAAGTAATTTTTCATCCGCCTCATCCATTATACCAGCTAAGGAACTTCGAATGATCCGGTATCCAGTAAATACGATATAGAAACCGAAAAGTCCGGCAACGACCGCATCCGCCGGGGAGCCACCCGCGTCTTCGCCGAACCACTTCCGCGACCTCTCGCAGGAGCTCCCGCTCGCCGATGCGCTGCTGGCCCGGCTCGACGATCCCGACCCGGTCGTCGCAGATGCAGGCGATCAAGGGACTCTGGCGGTGGTGGTACTGGCAGTGCCGACGCTCGCTCTGCGGAACCGGATCGAGGACCGCCTGATCGCCGCGCTCGGCCGAGCCGCCGCACCCCTGGGTGCGCCGCAACCTGATCGAGGCGCTCTACATCATCGGCGATGAGAACATCCGCTATCTGTACAAGAACTGGGTCCCGTCGCTGGCCGACCGAGGAGGCCGCGAGCCGCGTGACCGAGGCGCAGCACGCGACGGTCGACCGCCTGGGCGATGAAGTACGTCGCCGGCGCTGGAGAGTGGCAACCCGCTCCAGCGCGAGGGGATCCTGCTGGCGATGACCGAGTTCGGCGAGCGGCCGGCGGTGACGGACGGCCGGATCGGCAACGACGTCGAGCCGATGCTCTTCCACGGCGAGGCGCTGCCGCGCGTCGCCGAGGCCCTGATCGCCCGGATGGACGACCCCGACCCGACGATCCGCCGCCTGGCCCTCGAGGCGCTCGTGACCTTGCGGGGCGACCTCGACCCGACGCCGGCGCCGCCGGTCGTCGGCCCGGCATGGGCGACGCCGACGCCGATCGGTCCGCGAGCTGGGCCGAGACGATGGCCAAGGAGTTCCCGCTCGACACGTCAAGCCCGGGCGAGGCCGATCCGCGACTGCTCGCCCTGGTCGACGACACTCCTGGCGAACCCGGCCCCGGAGGCCCAGGCCACGGCGCTGGACATGCTCGGCACGGATCGGACCGACGCGGCGACGGCCGATCGCTCGGCGACGGTCCAGGCTCACGCCTGGCGCGGCGACGGCCCCGTGGTCCGCGCGGCCGCGCTCGAGGCTCTGCGTCGTTCCCCAGCTCCTGGCCGAAGCGCCAGGTCCGAGGACGTCGTGCTCGAGGCGCCTGGCCGACCCCGACGTCGAGGTCCGCGTCGCGGCGATCCGGCTGGCCCTGGCCGCCAAGGTCAAGGTCGCCGAGTCGGCCCTGCGCAAGGCCCTGGAGGACCCCTCGCCGACGCACCGGATCGCGCCTGCTCGAGCGGCTGATCGCCGCCAAGGATGCGTCCGCGGCCGACCTCCGCCTGGTCGGCGTCGATCAGCAACGCCCTGGTCGACGAGAACGGCGGCGTCCGCGAGAAGGCGCTCCAGTGATCCAGGCCCAGCCCGACCTCGTGGCCAACCCGGCGGTCGAGGAGGCCTCCGCGAAGCTGACCGCGGATCGACGACAACGCGCGTCAGAAGGAGATCGCCACCGCGCTGCTGGCCTCGCGCGGGCGGTCGAGCGGCGCGGCGACGTCGGCCGACCGGCTCGACCTGGCCTACTTCGAGGCCAAGGTCCTGCCGATCTTCAACGCGCTCGGCGAGGACGGCCAGAACTGCATGGGCTGCCACCGCTCGCACACGATCCTGAAGATGGTCGCCCCCGGCAAGGACGGCACGTGGTCGCCCGAGGCGGTCCGCGCCAACTTCCGCGCGGCGCCTGCGGGTCGTCGAACCTCGCCCAGCCCCGCCGACAGCCTCCTCCTCGGCAAGCCGACCTGGGAGGCCGCCGAGGAGGCCGAGGCCCAGAACGACCCGACCATCAAGGCCCACGCCGGCGGCGTCCGGTTCGAGGCGAAGTCCTCGCCCGAGTATCAGGCGATTCTCGACTGGATCAACGGCGCCCGGCTCAAGCCCGCAGGCCGACCCGGCGGCGTCGCGATGAGCCGCGTTGTCTTTTTCGGTCGCGCAGCCCGGAATCGTCTCGACGCCACCATGGACATCCGGAGGCGGCGATAGCGATCGATGGACGCCGTTCCACCTTTGCATCCCTCCGCCGACGCTCGCTCGCACGCGCAGCGCGGCTCGGAGGATCCAGCGGCCGGCGCCGTCCTCTGGCCCCTGGCGAGGGCCGGGATGCCGATCGGCGTGTGGACCAGCTCTCGTACGGCTTGTCCGAATCGATCGAGGATTCGGAAGCTCGTCCCCACCGTTGGGCGCCTCCGAACCGCACGTCGACCTCGACCATGACCTACCTGCGCCCAGAGTGCGACCAGCGTGAACCCGACATCCTTGCCGCGGTCTGCCGAATCACCCGGTGAACCGGAGCTGACGAGGCGGGATGGGGGTCGTCTACCTGGCCCACAACGGGCTGATGGGCCGCGACGAGGTGCTCAAGGTGATGGGCCGGCAGATCATGGAGCGCCCCGGCGTGCTCGACCGCTTCCTCCGCGAGATCCGGGCCGTCGCCAAGCTCCGCCACCCGAACATCGTCACGGCCTACTCCGCCTTCCGGCTCGGCGAGGGCTCGTCTTCGCGATGGAGTACGTCGAGGGGCTCGACCTGTCGCGGATGGTCAAGGCCAAGGGGCCGCTGCCGGTCGCCCACGCCTGCTACTTCACCCACCAGGCGGCCCTGGGGCTCCAGCACGCCCACGAGGAGGGCATGGTCCACCGCGACATCAAGCCGCGCAACCTGATGCTCGCCCGCGAGGGGGACGAGGCGGATCGTCAAGGTCCTCGACTTCGGCCTGGCCAAGGCCGACCCGCGAGCAGAAGGTCGACACGGCCTTGACCCGCGAAGGCCAGGCCCTCGGCACGCCCGACTACATCGCCCCCGAGCAGATCCTCGACGCCCCGAACGCCGACATCCGGGCCGACATCTACAGCCTGGGCGGCACGCTCTACTACCTCCTGACCGGCCGCCCGCCGTTCCAGGCGAACTCGCTCTACGACATCTACCAGGCCCACATCTCCCGCGACGCCGACCCGCTGAACCTGGTCCGCCCCGAGGTCCCGGCCGAGCTGGCGGCCCTGGTCGCCAAGATGATGGCCAAGGAGGAAGCATCGAGCGCCGCGAAGGTCAGGGCCAAGAAGAAGAGAGAGGAGAAGAAGGCCTCGGATGATCAACTGAAGGATATGGTGCAACGGTCGGCGGGGTGGCGGTCTTCATCCTGATCCTGACCCTGGTGGCGATGCGCTTCCCCGACACGCGGTTTCCGATCGGCGGCCTGATGGTACCGATCGGCTTCATCGTGTATCTCCTCGGCGTCCTCGTGCCTGGATGTCGCTCGGCCCCGACGATCACGGGCCGAACGTCGCGCTTAGGCGATCGACCCTCACCAGGATCTGAAGATCGAGCCGTCCCTATGCCAGCTCATGGTTCGCGACTCGCCGCCGGGCGGCGACGAGAAGACTACGTCTGACGTCGGCCGGCCACCGGATCCTCGCGCCTCCCTGAAGCAAGGCCGCCGATGAAGTCCAAGCGACACGAAGGATGGCGGCCAAGCCAAAAGCCTGGCCTTAATCGCTGATCTACCAATATGAATTGAAATGGCCGCTGATGAACGGCGGGACCTGGGCCTGGTGACGACGGTCCGGAGGGCTGGCAGGTACGTGGTGGAATGCTCTTCTTCGTGCGTCAGCCCACCAACAACCATGGGATGGAGAGTTGATCCATCCACAAGGGTTTCACGACTTCAAGGTGAGTATGCGCGGGAGAAATGCCTGGCCATCATGATCCGGGGATCGGACCATGATTGTCAGGCCGTCTGGAGAACGGGTGGAGGCGTTAGCGACGCAGACTTCCCCCGGGGCCATCCGACCCCTGCCTTGGACGATCGCTCGGCGGAGTCGGCCTTGGCGGGCAGCTTTCAGCCTCCCGCCCACGGACTCCGATTGGCGGGCGGAAGCCTGCCTCGCGGGGAGCCGTCTCTGGACGACCACCCCCGGAAATGGTTAGAACGGCGGGAATCGGACGATCACCTCACGTTCACGGAGTGAGCACCTCGATGAAGCGCGGACTTCCTCCATCCTCCTGCTGGCGGCGGCCGCCCTGGCGCCGGCGCCGGGACCTCGCGCGCGCCGACGAGCGCGAGCCGCAGATCCCCGACCTGAAGGTCGAGAAGTACACCCTGCCCAACGGCCTGGAGGTCATCCTCCACGAGGACCACACGACGCCGGTCGTCGGCGTCAACATCTGGTACAAGGTCGGCTCGAAGAACGAGAAGCCGGGCCGGACCGGGTTCGCCCACCTGTTCGAGCACCTGATGTTCCAGGGCTCGCAGCACCACGACGACGAATACTTCGGCCCGATCGAGAAGGTCGGCGCCCAGATCAACGGCAGCACCAACACCGACCGCACGAACTACTTACGAGACCGTGCCGAGCAACGCCCTGGAGCTGGCCCTCTGGCTCGAAGTCGGACCGGATGGGCTTCCTGCTCCCGGCCCTGACGCAGGCGAAGCTCGACAACCAGCGCGACGTGGTCAAGAACGAGCGCCGGCAGCGGGTCGACAACGTGCCCTACGGCCAGTCGCACGAGAAGCTGCTCGAGGCGCTCTATCCCGCCGGACCATCCCTATCACCACAGCGTCATCGGCTCGATGGCCGACCTCTCGGCCGCCAGCCTGGAGGACGTCTCGGCCTTCTTCCGCACCTATTACAGCCCGAACAACGCCAGCCTCGTCATCGCCGGCGACTTCGACCCGGCCGAGGCCAAGGCGCTGGTCGAGAAGTACTTCGGCCCGATCCCGCGCGGGCCCGAAGGTCGAGCAGATGGAGCCGAACGTGCCCGAGCTGACCGAGCCGAAGCACGATCACGATGACCGACCAGGTCTCGCTGCCCCGGGTCGAGCTCGTCTGGCCGACCGTGCCGCGCGGGCGACGACGGACGAGCCGGCGCTCGACGTCCTGGCGGTCGTCCTCGGCGGGCTCGACAAGGAGAACCGCCTGTTCCGCGCCTTGATGTACGACCGGCAGCTCGCCGCAGGTCGTGCGCCGTGCCACCCGACGCAGCGCTCTCGCGGGCACGTTCAACGTCATGATCTACCGCCCGGCCGGGCCAGGACTCGACGAGCTGGTCGACGATCGCCGACGCGAGATCGAGCGGCTCAAGACGGAGGGGCCGACCGACGACGAGGTCGCCAAGGTCGCAGAACAGCAGCGAGAGCCGGCCTGATCATCGGCCTCCAGTCGGCCGACGCGCAAGGCCGACTTCCTCAACCAGCTACAACGTCGAGTTCGGCGACCCGCTGGCCTACAAGGACGAGATGGTGCGGCTCTTCGCGGTCACGCCGGCCGACGTGAAGCGGGTGGCGAACCAGTACCTGACCGCCAACCGCGTCCGGCTCGACGTCATCCCCGGCCAGCCGACGCCGCGGCCCCGGAGGTCGAGGTCGATCGCTCGGCGCAGGCCGCCGATCGCCAGCCGACGGCTCGCCGAGGTCAAGGACACGTTCGACCGCTCGGTGATGCCCGAGCGTCGGCCCGACCCCGCAGTTCACCCCGCCGCCGGTCGCGCGCCGGAAGCTCTCCAACGGCCTGGAGGTCGCTCGTCGCCGAGCGGCACGAGCTGCCGATCCTGACCCTCAACCTGGTCGTCAAGGGGGGCGAGACGCTCGTCCCCGACGGCAAGGAAGGGCTGGCCTCGCTGACGGCCGACCTGCTGACCGAGGGGACCGAGACGCGCGACTCGCTCGAGCTGGCCGGCGAGCTCGTCCGAGATCGGCGCCTCGCTCGACGCCAGCGGCGGCGCTGGAATCGAGCACGCTGTCGCCTGACGACGCTGACCAAGCACACCGACCAGGCGCTCGAGCTCTACGCCGACGTCCTGCTCAACCCGGCCTTCCCCGAGAAGGAGCTGGAGCGGCTCCAGCACGCAGCGGCTCGCCGCAGCTCAAGGCGCGGCTCGACAAGCCCGACGGCGATCGCCGGGCGTCGTCTTCCCGCAGCTCCTCTACGGCGCCGAGCATCCGTACGGCCGGCCCGACCTCGGCACGCCGGAGTCGGTCGAGGGACTGACCCGCGACGACGTGGTCGGCCTTCTACAAGCAGCTCTTCCTGCCCGAACAACGCCAGCCTGATCGTCGTCGGCGACACCACGCCCGACGCGATCACCGCCGACGCTCGAAGACGGCGCTCGAAGGACTGGAAGCCGGGCGAGGCCCCGACAGGCCGAGCCTGCCCGAGCCGCCGCCGGCCGAAGCCGGTGACGGTCTACCTCGTCGACAAGCCGGGCGCCGCGCAGTCGGTCCTGGCCGTCGGCCAGGTCGGCGTGCCCCGCGAGCACGCCCGACTACTTCCCGCTGACGGTCATGAACGCGATCCTCGGCGGCCAGTTCTCCAGCCGGATCAACCTGAACCTCCGCGAGGACAAGGGCTACACCTACGGCGCCCGCTCGCACTTCGCCTTCCGCCAGGGCCCCGGCCCGTTCGAGGCCGGCGGCGCGGTCCAGACCGACGTCACCAAGGAGGCGCTGGTCGAGCTGATCAAGGAGCTCGACCGACATCACCGGCGCCCGGCCCGTCACCGACGCCGAGCTCGCCTTCGCCAAGGACCGGATCGATCCAGGGCTTCCCCGGCCGGTTCGAGACCACCTCCGGCGTCGCCGGCACGCTCGCCGACCTGGTCATCTACGACCTGCCCGACGACTACTTCACGACCTACCAGTCGAAGATCGAGGCCGTCACCAAGGCCGACGTCGACCGGGTCGCCAAGAAGTACCTCGACCCCGAGCCACATGACGATCCTGGTCGTCGGCGACCGCGCCAAGGTCGAGCCGGGCTTGAAGTCGCTTCCCCTACGCCAAGGTCCTCAACGTCCTCGACCCCGAGGGGAACCCGCTCCCCGCCTCGGGCCAGGAGGCAGGCGACCGGGCGAAGTGAGCGACGGTCAAAGCTCGTTTCCTCTCGGGAAACGTGGCCATTCCGGCCAGGGAGGCACGTCCCGGCCCGGTCTTGCCATTCCATTTAATGCGTTGAATCGCCAAGCAGACGGGCAACGCGGTTTGATTGGAAGTGTTGACCCTAGGGCAGGCTTCAGCCTGCCGTCCGAGGTGATCCGGCAGGGCGAAGCCTGCCGTAGGGAACTCTCCTGGAAAACCTGGTCCAACTTCTTAGGTGGCTCGCCACAATGACCTATCCAATTTGCTGATGGAGCCGATGATAAGGGTGGCTGGGGTGAGTCTTCTTAGACCCCGGGCGCGAGGCCCTTGATCCGGGTCTCGAACTCGACCCCAGCCACCCTGAGTTCAGGTTTGTCAGTTCATCTGTGGCGAGCCTCCTTAGTGATCCGGCCGAGACAGCCTCTCCGCCGTTCCGGGTGCCCAGGCCCGCCACGTCGGCAGGGCGATCGAGTCCTTCACGAAGGTGACATGTCTGTCGACGAACAGGACGTTGGCGCCGCGGGATGGCGCGTGCCGGCGGTCCATGCGCTTGCTCGACGAGGCCGGCGTTGGTGCAGGTGTGGTCGTTGATCCCGAGGATGTGGTTGTACAGCGAGTAGCCGAAGCCGTCGCGGGTCCAGTCGGTCCCCTTTTCCGAGCGTTTCCAGCTTCGCCTGAAGGGGGTCGAGTCCGTGGCAGGCGGAACCGAACGGCCCGAGGTCGGTCGTGTCGACCAGGCCGATGGTGGTGGCGAACACCGCGCGCTTCGGGTCGCGGACCTGGGGGTCGCCGTTGCCGCGGACCCACTCCGCGACCGCCGCGGTGTTGCTCAGGCCGTCGGAGAAGTCGCGCACCGAGGCGCCGAAGGCCCCGTTCTTCACCCGTCCGGAGGGGTTGAACCGACACCGCCGTTGCCGGCGTAACTGGTCCCTCCCTCCACCGTCGCGACGCGGCTCGGAAGGGCAGAGGAAGACGGCCACCTTGATCGACCGCGCGGTCTGTCCGGCCGCGGTGGCGGTGGTCGCGTCTCGCGCGGGACCTCGGCCAGCCCGGTTTGCTCGAGCCCGCGGAGGAACCCCGAGAGCCGGCCCGGCACCCGGCCTCGCGTGACGTGGTGGTTCAGGGCGATCCCGAGCTGATGCAGGTTGCCCGACACTGAATCCGCCGCGCAGCCTCGCGCGCCCTGCACCGCCGGCAATAACAGCGCCGGCCAGCACCGCGATGATGGCGATCACCACCAGCAGCTCGATCATGCTAAAGCCCGAGGACGCAGTCCGCTGACGCATGGCGCGGCTCCTCCCCCGATCGACAGCGGCTCCTCGGTCCAACATCAGGCCTTGCCCCGCATTTCACTTCTTTGTCTGACAGTTGTATTAGGTTAGCCGTTTCGCCGGTCCGGGGTCAACGGGCTGGATTTCGTGGGCGGGAGGGGCGGCTGGCCGGGAGCGGCGGGTTCAGATGACGTAGTTCTCGACGAACGCCTTCGACTCGTGGAAGACCTTCAGGTCCTTGGGGGTGACGTAGACGTCCTCGCCCTCGGCCAGGGCGAGTTCGCGGCAGCGCTCGCGGGTGAGCTGGACGTGGAGGCTGGTGCCGTCGAGGAGGACGAGGTCGAGGCGGACCAGGGCCGCCCAGCGCGGGTCAGGCGGCGGATCCGGGCGGACCAGGCGGGGCGGCCGTTGCGGTCGCGGGCGACCTCGAAGTCGTGCGGACGGACGTAGACCGAGGGCCGCGCCGGCGTCGGGGCCGGGGACGTCGAGCGGCAGGGGCACCTCGTCGCCGAGCAGGTCCATCCCCAGCACCGTCTCGACCTGGAGCACGTTGACCGAGCCGAGGAACTCGGTCACGAACGGGGTCGCCGGGCTGCTCGTAGAGCTCCTGCGGCGGGCCCATCTGCTGGACCCTGCCCTTGTTCAGGACGACGATCTGGTCGGCGACCTCGAACGCCTCCTGCTGGTCGTGGGTGACGAACAGGCTGGTGACGTGGACCTCGTCGTGCAGCTTGCGGAGCCAGGTGCGCAGCTCGTCGCGGACCTTGGCGTCGAGGGCGCCGAAGGGCTCGTCCAGCAGCAGCACCTTGGGCCGGGGCGCCAGCGCCCGCGCCAGGGCCACCCGCTGCCGCTGGCCGCCGGAGAGCTGCGACGGGTAGCGCCCGGCGTAGCCGGAGAGCTGGACCAGCTCGAGCAGCTCGTCGACCCGCGCCTTGATCTCGGCCTCGGGGCGAGCTTCCGCACCTCCAGGCCGAACGCGATGTTCTGGCGGACCGTCATGTGGCGGAACAGGGCGTAGTGCTGGAAGACGAAGCCGACGCCCCGCTGCTGGACGGGCAGGCGCGTCGCGTCCTCGCCGGTCAGCTCGACGCTGCCGGCGTCGGCCGGCTCCAGCCCGGCGATGATCCGCAGGATCGTGCTCTTGCCCGACCCCGAAGGGCCCAGCAGGGCCACGAGCTGGCCGGCCGGAACCTCGAACGAGACGTCCTTCGACCGCCTGGAACGAGCCGTACCGCTTGGAGAGATTGCGAACCTCGATGCCCACGGTCGTGACTCCTTGCTCGATCGGCTCGCGGCGTGCCGTCGGGGACCGCGTCGCTGCCGAGTCGTCGATGCGGGCATCGCGGCCTGCGATCGGCGGAGCTCTGGCATGATCCGGCCTCGATCGGTCGATCATGACCGCTTCTCCCTTCCGCCGTTCGAGATGCTTGCGGATCGACGTCCATCCCGATCAGCAGGACGAACGAGACGCCGGCCAGCACCAGGCTGGCGGCGTAGGCCCCCTCGGGGTGGAAGCTCTCGATCCCGTCGTGGATGTAGAGGGTGGCCGTCTGGGTCCGGCCGATGACGTTGCCCGAGACCACGAGCACCGCGCCGAACTCGCCCAGCGACCGGGCGACCGTCAGCGTGACGCCGTAGGCCAGGCCCCAGCGGATCGACGGCAGCGTGACGCTCCAGAAGGTCCGCCAGCGGCCGGCGCCCAGGGTGTAGGCGACCTGCTCGTATCGTCGCCCGAGCTCGCGGAGCACCGGGCACGAGCTCGCGGACCACGAACGGCACGGTCACGAACATCGTCGCCAGGACCATGCCCGGGCACCGCGTAGACGACCCGGATCCCGTGCGGCTCGAGCCAGCGGCCCGAGCCAGCCGTCCGGGCCGTAGAGGACGACCAGCATCAGCCCGGCGACGATCGGCGAGATGGCGAACGGCAGGTCGACCAGGCCGTCGACCAGCGCCCGGCCCCAGAACCGCTGGCGGACCAGCACCAGCGCGAAGGCGACGCCGAAGACCGTGTTGACCACCGTCGCCAGGCCGTGATCCCCAGCGACATGGCCGAACGCCCGCTGCGACCTCGGGCGCGGCCAGCGCCGCGAGGAACGGCGCGAGCCCGCCCGACGACGACCTGCCGGACCAGGGCCAGCGTCGGGCACCAGGATCAGGATCGCGAACCAGCCCAGCACCGCCGCCGATCAGGAGCCAGCGGCCCAGGCGACCGCGCCGGAGCCGTCCGCGCGACGCCGGGCCGGCGCCGTCCGAGCGCGCGGCTCGTCGAGCGCAGATCAACGGCCATGGTCGGCTCCTCCCCGGCCTGCTGGAGCGCGTTCAGGCCGATCAGGATCACCAGCGAGCTGGCCAGCAGGACCGCCGAGACGACCAGCGCCGCCGTGGCGATTGCCGCTCTCGATCTCGCCGAAGATGTACAGCGGGGCCGTCTTGGTCAGCAGCGGATGGTTGCCGGCGACCATGACCACGCTGCCGAACTCGCCCAGGGCCCGGCTGAACGACAGCGCCGCAGCCGGTCAGGATCGCCG